>JBEUOG010000003.1:0-291418 GCA_040544055.1 Paenibacillus sp. PvR008 | reverse complement strand
GATGAGAAGCAAGGCAATTCTACCGTTTTCTTCAGTTTACTTCACTGGAGTCTACTTTTCTAACCTTTTCAATATTTTGTTTCACGGATTCAGGTAATACTTAAGACGAATCCTGCAATAGCTGTCAGCATGGAGAAAACAATAGAAAATGTTACACTGCGGAATGCAGCGGAAATCATGAATGCAAATGTCAACACGAGTACCATAAAGGGGATATTTAGCAGAAATCCACCCAATAGTGCTTGAATCATATTTGCTTTCTGAATGGTTTGATCCTTAACGAACAAGTAGGAATCACCAATACCATTAAAACCAAACATTAACCCACCGAAAAATACGGCAGCCAGAAATGTGAGGAGAACCAAAAATAGCCCGAATAATAAAATGGAAATGTATTTGGCAAAATAAATTTTTGTGCGTGTTGCTGAACGGGTCAATAGAAATTTAATCGTACCCGCAGAAAATTCCGAGGCTACAATGTCTCCCGCCACAATAAGGGCTAACAGAGAAATACCTACAATTAAGTTTCTGGCTTGATTAACCGTAAAGTTCCAGGGACTTAATTGAGGGGGAAGATTGTGATCCAAGTAATACTGGTTCATAAGAACTTTTTCTGCTGCCATTTTTTTCTCTATAGGTAATGCATCTGACTTTGCTGCATCTCTTGTCAGCTTGGAATTTTCGTGCTGTAAAAGTGTTTTCCAACCTTCATTATAATCGGTGACTCCGGAGCTTTTTAAATTAGCCATTTGAATGATGACATACAAAATAAGCAGTATGATGATAATCCAGGTACTTTTACGCTTATAAATCTTCATGTTCTCATTGCGAATTAACTGAATCACTTTTCGATCCCCCCTGTGATTTCAATGAATTTCTCTTCTAGTGTCTGTTTCGTGATCTCAACACTGTATATGTTCACCCCCGTGTCCATGAGCTTTTTTGTTATTTCTGGGATTTGATCTTTTGTAACGGTGACCTGTAAAGTTTGTTGATCGGCAATAATTTCTTTACCTGCCAACAGAGATTGGAGTACTGGAAGAGCCAACTCAGGTCTGTCAACTTCGAATCGAACTGGTGCGAGCTTACTCCCCATCATTTCAGCGACAGAATGAATACCAATCAGTTTTCCTTTATTTAAAATAGCTACTTGGTCACACATCAGCTCCATTTCAGCCATCAAATGGCTAGAAATAAGGACACCAACCCCTTCCTTTTGAGACAAATGAATTAGATGCTCTCGAAGTTCTCTGATTCCTGCTGGGTCTAGTCCATTTGTTGGCTCGTCAAGTACAAGTAAGGAAGGTTTATGGATAAGTACCACCGCCAGCCCAAGTCGTTGTTTCATTCCGAGAGAATATGTTCCTACTTTCTTATCTATGCTGTCCTCAAGTCCAACCAGTGAAATCACTTCCTGAATTCGTTCCGAAGAAATGTCTGGAGACATTCTGGAAAAATGAATCAGATTGTCATAACCGGACAAATATTTGTATAAGTCCGGATTCTCCACAATTACCCCTACATGCCTCATTGCTTTCTCAAAGGATCGATCAACATCTTTTCCTTGGATAAATACCTGTCCTCCTGATTTTGAACTTAATCCAACAATCATTCGAATAGTGGTCGTCTTCCCTGCTCCATTCGGACCAACGAGCCCCATAATTTCTCCCACTTTCACATCAAAAGACAATCCCTCTACAATGATCCTCTTCCCAATCTTTTTGCTTAAATTACGAATCTGTAACAGTGACAATCGCGTTCTCCTCCCCCGCTTAAGTTTTGATTATTTATAACGTATCAGAAGCGCAGTCATACTCCCTAGTGACAAAATGTCATGACCTTGTTATGATGATGAAAAGATTGAAAAAATTACCTTAATTATAGAAGAATGGGGTACTTTGCATGCTTGAATGTAATATACGTTGGACGTGGCAAGAATGGATTGTTGCAGTATTTCGAACCTTGTGGTTGATATGCTTTGTTATTTTATCGTATCAGGACCACCCGTCTTTCCCTTTCTCTGTTGTCTTTATCTCTGTTCTGATTTGCTACTCATTACCTTTGTTTATTGCACGAAGGTATTACCGGTGGTATATGTTGACTGAAGTATTTATAGTGGGTGGGCTTTCTCTGCTGCTTGTTTATCAGTACGAGCTTATCCGGCTGTTTCTGCCTGCTGTTTTTACCATTGCATTTTATAGCCGTGGCCGATCACATGCGATAACATTCCCCCTTGTGTTGCTCATGTTCTGCCTGGGAGGAAGAGGGGCATTTCACTGGACATTGGAGGACGTATTCCAAAACCTGATGGATGCTTCTTTTGTATACGGTATTGGTTTTGGACTACAAAAGGCATTTCATTCTATAGATAAAATCAAACAAAAACTTGAATTAATTAAAAAGCAGTATAAAACACTTGAGCAATATTCGACTCAAGTTGAACACATGACATTATTGGAAGAAAGATATCGGATGGCCCGCGAGCTTCATGACTCGATTGGTCATACGTTCACTTCTATTATTTTAGGTATGGAAATGTTACGCCCCCATGTCTCTTCTGAAGAGGGAACTAAAAGATTACAATCTGTGCTTCAACTTGGTCGAACAGGGCTTGAAGATATCCGGAAGCAAGTTCACCAGATGGACCCGATGGAGGAAGAGCCTTCTTTGGATATATCCTTGCTTAATATAATTAATGAATTCAAAAAAACACTGCGATCCATGTTGTGTTCAGAACAATGGGGGAGCCGTTCCCTGTCATAAAGCAGTCGAAACTGACCTTGTACCGCTGTTTACAGGAATTATTGACTAATGCCAGCCGACATGGACAGGCCAACTCTATTCAGGTGCTTCTTCACTATGACCGTAGTCAGATCATTATACAGGTACAGGATAATGGGAAAGGAAGCGAGGATATTAAATTCGGGTTTGGGCTTTCGGGAATGAAAGAGCGACTTTCTTCTCTTCAGGGCAAGCTGTACTTTCATTCAAGGGAGGATGAGGGTACGATCGTGACCTGCTCCATACCACAGCTTCAGGATACAGATGCCTGTAATCCAGAAATCAAGGTATTATTGGTGGATGATCAATTACTGATCCGGGACAGTTTATGTCTGTTGCTCAAAAATGAACCGGATTTCCGAGTTCAAACTGCGGAAGATGGGAAAGTTGCTATAGATCGGTGTGCCAGCGATCCACCAGACGTTGTACTAATGGATGTGCATATGCCTGAGATGGACGGCATTGCCGCGACTAAGTTAATTAAAGAAAGTTGGCCGAATATCCGTGTTGTTATGATTACAACCTTTGATGACATTTCGTATGCTACGAAATCACTTGCTTTGGGTGCCGATGGTTATGTACTAAAGTCAATTGATCCGAGAGAGCTGGCAGCTACGATACGGCTAGTGCACCATGGAGGAACGATGATAACACAGGAAGTAGCAAGTACACTGTTTCAGCAAATGACTGGAACGGTTAAGCATCCCTATGGACTGACAGATCGTGAGCTCGAAATTCTTCACTGTTTAACAGAAGGGCTTCGTTATAAGGCCATTGCAGCTAAGGTTCATTTGTCTGAATGGACCGTTCGAAACTATATTTCAACCATTTATGCAAAAATGCAAGTGCAGAGTCGTGACGAAGCGATTGAAAAAGCTAAAACGGAGTTGCTCACAGATTGTTAAGACCTGCAAGCAACTCCGTTTATTAGAACTTTAAGAAGAATGAGGGTATAGAAAAATCTTATTATGTCCTAAGACAACGTGATTGCAAGAGAGATTATAGACCAAAGGTGGTCACTGGGCTTCCCCGTTCAAATAACGATAAAAGGGAGCATCCACCCAGAAGTGATAGCTTTCCACCTCTACACCTGGCTTGATTTTACGTAAGCCATCGGTAATGGAGAAAGCTTTATCCGTGAGCGAAAAGGACTGGGCGTAATAGCGTCCTGAGCTGACCCGGTTGTTCGCAATCTCTGTGTAGGCTGAGCTAGCTGTACTTTGGCTTGAATACCCTCGCTGCGAAGCAGCCCAACCAGCTGGATCGCGTGCTTGAGATCGCTGTGTCCGTAAGTAAGGGACAGCTTCGGATCAAAATGGGCATCATAGCGGCTGTCCTTGATATTGTAGCCTGTGAACAGATTTTGCTGAAATCCTGCGTCGAACAGGGCTTGCAGCTCCGGGGATTGGACGAGTATCTGTGTATGGTAGGCCTGATGGATTTTAGCAAAAATGTCGTCATCCTGTACTTGACCGACGGTATTTTTGTATTCGCCGTGGAATGCCAGCACACGGCTTAGCACCTCGGCGGTGAATGACGCATCGGCTTGCCCGTCAGGCTGGAAGGAGGGCAGCTCGCTTTGCGGCAGCAGTCCTGTATCTACAGCGACTGCCAGATCCTGCGAGGCCGCCAGATGGGTCTCAGCAGTTCCAGCCAATGTACGAATACCCGATTTAGTCAGCACGGCCTGCGCCTTATCCGCAGGGTATGTAGCAGCCAACTCAGTCAATCCGGCGGCTTTTACAGCTATACGGATCGCGTTGTTTTGTGTCAGGGGAAAGGACGGTTTTACGTCAGTGTTATCCAGAATACCTTCTGCATACAGTGCTGCCGCTTGGGCATACAACGGGTCATTTGAGTTTAAGCCTGTAAAGGCGGTGTTTTTATCCGCAGAAGCTGTACTTGAGCTGTTCAGGTTCAGTACGGTGGCAAGGACGGCGATATATTCCCCTTTTGTCGGGGTGGAGGATAGTTGAATGTTAAAACGGTCCTTTAGATAGGTGAGCTGGTTGTCCGAATCAGTAATATTGCTTGAACCGGAGATGCTTACTTGTTGGACGACCGGGGCTGCTAGTTTTCGTCTCTGCTCAAATACTGTGAAGGTAGAATAGGGCTGTATTTAGCTACATATCCATATGATCATACCCGCGAGGTATCTATGGACTTGCAATTGGGGTACCAAATGATAGATGATGGAAGAGGGCCTTTCAGCAGAAAATAGGGCTAAAGATAGAGAGGATATCGACAAAAAATAGATCGTATTTACCGTATTTTTGTATATTATTATAGAAAAAGATCGTAATTCAGGTTATAGTAAAGGAAGAAATTAACTAGGATGCGTTTCACCCAAATACGATTTTGTGGAGGGTAACATGAGTACATTTAAAAATTGGCTGAACACAACTAAAAAGGGTCTTGGAGACCAAGTTAAGAAGTTTAAAAATAAAGATTTCATGGAAGCTGTTGTTGCGGGTTGTGCACTTGTAGCCTTTGCTGACGGTACTATTAGTCCGGACGAGAAATCAAAAATGGCCGGATACATTAATCTCAGTGAGGAACTGAAAGTGTTTGATATGGGAGAGGTCATCAATCGCTTCAATCACTATGTAGCGAACTTTGAATTTTCGCCTGAAATCGGCAAACAGGAAGCACTCAAAGCGATTGGCAAATTGAAAGGCAAGCCTGAAGTGGGCCGACTCGTCGTTGGCGTATGTAGTGCCATTGGTGCTGCTGACGGTGACTTTGATGCAGATGAACAACGAATTGTCGCTGAAATTTGCGGTGCGCTGGGTTTGAATCCGTCTGAATTTAGTCTGTAAATTTTACGGAAGGGAGGTGTGTTAATCAGTGGCTGTAATTAATCTGGTTAAGGGCCAGAAAATTGATTTGACCAAAGGAAACGCAGGTCTAACCAAAGTTATTGCTGGATTGGGATGGGACCCGGTGCAGTCCAAAGGATTTTTTGGCATCAAGAAGCAACCGAATATTGATTGTGACGCTTCTGCCATTTTACTGGACGCAAACGGAAAACTGACTCAATCGGATAGCGTAGTATGCTTCCACAATAAAAAAAGCCCATGCGGCTCTATCGTACATTCCGGTGATAATTTGACTGGACAAGGTGACGGTGATGATGAACAAATTGTGATTGACTTGGCACGTATTCCTGCCAGTGTCCACAAAGTGCTTGTTGTTGTAAATATATATGATTGCGTAAACCGGAAACAGGATTTTGGCATGATCGAGAAAGCGTATATCCGCATTCTGGACGGTGCTAATTCCAAGGAACTGGTGACGTTTAATTTATCTGATAATTATGAAGGGCTGACTGCATTGGTTTGTGGAGAACTCTATCGTCATAACGACGAATGGAAGTTTGCTGCCATCGGTGAAGGTACGAATGCCGCACATATTAATGTGCTGGCTCAGCGCTATATGTAATTTATTTTACAAATACCAAACTTAATTATGGAAAAGGGGTTCTTATCATGGCAATTAACTTATCCAAAGGTCAAAAGATCGATTTGACGAAAACAAATCCAGGCTTGTCCAAAATCACGGTTGGTCTCGGTTGGGACACGAACAAATACGATGGCGGTAAGGATTTTGACTTGGACGTATCCGTATTTTTGGCTAATGCAGAAGGTAAAGTAGAATCGGATAAGAACTTCGTCTTTTTCAATAACCCGCAAAATGAGAACGGCTCTGTTGTTCATACCGGTGATAACCGTACGGGTGATGGTGACGGAGATGACGAGCAAATTAAAATTGATTTGGGTAGCGTGCCAGCTAACGTAGAAAAGATCGCTTTTACGATTACCATCTATGAAGCACAAGAACGCAGCCAAAACTTTGGACAAGTGTCCCGTGCTTATGCTCGTATCGTAAATGAAGCGAACAATGAAGAATTGATCCGCTTTGATCTGGGAGAAGATTTCTCGATCGAAACGGGCGTTGTTGTAGGCGAATTGTATCGTCATAGCGGAGAGTGGAAGTTCAATGCCATTGGCAGTGGCTACCAGGATGGTCTTGCAGGGCTGACTCGCGATTACGGTTTGGCGTAACTAAAATCTGTACAAAGAAAGCAGGTATACAGTATGACCATTAGTCTTTCCAAAGGACAACGTATTGATCTGACTAAAACCAATCCCGGCTTGACCCGTGTTGTCGTAGGTCTTGGATGGGATACGAATAAATACAGCGGTGGCGCGGACTTTGACCTGGATGCTTCGGCTTTCCTGCTTTATGAAGATGGCAAAGCCAAAGCTGCGGACGATTTTGTATTTTACAACAATCCAACAGGCGGAGCAGGATCTGTGACCCATACAGGCGATAACCGCACAGGTGAGGGCGATGGGGATGACGAGCAAATCATCGTTGATTTTTCGAAGATTCCTGCGAACATCCACCGTATCGGGATCACGGTTACCATTTATGATTACGAGGCACGCGCGCAAAACTTTGGTCAAGTGTCCAATGCTTTTGTACGTGTGGTAGACGCAGCGACGGATCGTGAAGTGCTGCGCTACGATTTGGGAGAGGATTTCTCCACCGAAACGGCCGTGGTATTCTGTGAATTTTACCGTCAGAATGCGGACTGGAAATTCCAGGCGATCGGCAGCGGCTTTGCTGGTGGATTGGGTGCGCTTGCTAAAAACTATGGCTTGGACGCTCAATAATATCCACTTGGGGTGGTGTCCATAGGGCGCTACCCTTTCTTTTTAAGCCATTGAATTGGCGTACGCTGACACATGACAAACGGACAGAAAGGTGACACAATCATGGCTGTTATCGTAGTAAAGGGACAGAAGGCGGATTTGACGAAAACGAATCCGGGTCTGACCCATGTCAACGTAGGGATTGGCTGGGAGTCCCCAGCGTCTCTGGAACTGGATACTTCGGCATTTTTGCTGGGTCCTGGAGGAAAAGTATCGGGCGATGAGGATTTAATTTTTTATAACAATCCGACCACGCCCTTTATCACATATTCAGACGGACAACAGTCCGGTGACAAAAAGCAATTTGCCCTTGATCTGACGCGAATTTCTGCAAACATCGAGAAGATTGCGTTTACGCTGACGATTTATGATGCGGATCAGAAACGGCAAAATTTTGGACAGGTTCAAGGCGGGTTCATTCGTTTTGCTCATCCGGTTAGTGGAGAGGTTTTGCGGTTTAATATGGACAGCGGATTTACAGTGGAAACGGCCATTGTCATTGGTGAACTGTATCGTCATAACGGGGAATGGAAATTCAACGCGATTGGCGCAGGTTTTTCCGGTGGATTGGATGCGTTGTGCGTTAATTTTGGGATTGAAGTGGAAAATAATCCGGCTCCTCCGGCGCAAGTGCCTACACCACCGTCTCCAACGCCTCAGCCAGCACCAACACCGCCGCCAGCACCTCCTGCTCCGAAGTCAGAGCCGTCTGCAACACCGGTGAATCTGAATCTGCGGAAAATTGAGCTGAAGAAAAAGGGCGACACCATTAATCTGAAAAAGGGCTCAGGCGGATTGGGTGAAATCCTGATCAATCTGAACTGGAATCAGGTGCAGCAGAGCAAGGGCTTTTTCAGTCGTGGCTCCAAGGGTGTCGATCTGGATCTGGGCTGCTTATATGAGATGAAGGACGGGGATAAAGGTGTTATTCAGGCGCTCGGTGAAGTTTTTGGCTCGCTAAATCGCTTCCCGTACATTGCTCTGGATGGCGATGACCGTACAGGCTCTGTGAAAACAGGGGAAAATCTCCGCATCAACGGTGCTAAAATTTCTGAAATCAAGCGAATTTTGGTGTTTACCTTCATTTATGAAGGAGTCACGAACTGGTCGCAGGCGGACGGGGTGGTCACGCTGTACCAGAAGGACGGACCGGATATTGTTGTTCACCTGAATGAACATGACAACCGCAAGGGGATGTGTGCGATTGCCATGCTCCAAAACGTGAACGATGAAACGTTCAGCATTGAAAGACTCGTACAGTTCTATGGCGGTCATCGTGAGTTGGATCGTGCACATAACTGGGGCATGCGCTGGTCGCAGGGTAGCAAATAAACTGAATTATCGGAGGCACTCTTTTCATGTTGAATGATTTATTTAAAAATATCAGCGAGAACTACGGCCATTTCTTTTCATGGAGTGATGTTGTAGCTACGTTTTCTGACCCGGTGAGTTGGGGGATTATTGGAACTCTCATTTTATTGGAAGGCCTTTTGTCGGCGGATAATGCCCTGGTTCTTGCGGTTATGGTTAAGCATTTACCGAAGGAGCAACAGAAAAGAGCCTTATTTTACGGGATTTTGGGTGCGTATCTATTTAGGTTTCTGGCCATCGGATTGGGTACATTCCTGATTAAGTTCACCTTAATTAAGGTGTTGGGTGCGGCCTATCTTCTCTATATTGCTTATAAGGGCTTATTCAAGTCCGAAGGTGAAGGAGAAGTGAAAAACAAACCTACTTCTTTCTGGAAAACCGTATTAATGGTCGAACTGATGGATATTGCCTTCAGTATTGACAGCGTCATTGCCGCTTTCGGTGTGAGCGAGAAAGTATGGGTTCTGTTCTTAGGTGGTATTCTCGGCGTTCTGATGATGCGCGGTGTTGCTCAATTGTTCCTCAAGCTCATTGATAAATTTCCGGAACTGGAACAGACAGCCTTTATTATGATCGCCATTATCGGGGGTAAAATGCTGGCTGCTGCTTTTGGCTTTCATATGTCGCAAATCTTGTTCTTCGGCATTTTGATTGCCGTCTTTGTAGGCACAATGGTGATTAGCTCGGCGAAAAGAAAGAAAAAGGCCGACGAAGAGGCTTAATGTACAAAGTATAGCGAAATCCCTCCTGAACCTAAGGGGGGATTTCTTGTATACCCGAGGCACAGGGCTTCAGTTAGGCAAGAAAGAACAAGAGGAGGAGAAGGCCCTGAAATATTTTAATGATTTGACCTCTGAGGAAGTAGAAGCGATCTTTTGTACGCCGCCGTCAGAATTTCATAACCGATCCCCCAAAAGTATATTGGCTTACGCGATAGGGGCGGCTTTGTACATGCCTGCCACCCGTTCGGAAGTAGCGGAAGAGATCAAAAATGGAAAACATGAAGGATTGACGACGGTCATGCTGGATTTGGAGGATGCCATTGGGGATCAGCAGGTCGGGCAGGCGGAACAGTTGCTGACACAGCAGTTGCTTCAACTATTGTCGTATGTACGAACAGGCGTGATGAGTGAACAGAGTTTACCGCTGCTGTTTGTACGTGTGCGATCTGTGGAACAGCTCGAACGGCTACTGAACGGGTTGGGAGAATCTCTGTCGCTACTGACGGGCTTTGTTTTGCCCAAGTTTTCTTCTGACAATGGACGAGCATATTTTGAACTCATTGCCGGATATAACCGGGGTAAGGCTGAACGGAATATCCCTGTGTTGTACGGATTACCGATTCTGGAAAGCTCCAACATCATTTACCGGGAAACCCGCTGGAATGAGCTGCTGTTGATCAAAGAGATTTTGGACCAGTATCAGGAGTATGTACTGAATGTACGAATTGGGGCAACTGATTTTTCCAGCCTGTTTGGCTTGAGACGTAGCCCGGATATTACAATCTATGAAATTGCCGTCATTCGGGATTGCATCGCTGATATTATTAACCTGTTTGGACGCGTAGACTCGGATTATGTCATTTCCGGCCCGGTGTGGGAATATTTCTCCCATCGGGAACGTGTATTTAAGCCTCAATTAAGAGTGTCACCCTTTGAGGATGCATTTGGTAAGCAGGGGCGCAACCTGAGGATGGACTTCATTTCAGATGCGGTGGACGGACTGATCCGAGAGGTCATGATGGACAAGGAAAATGGCATCATCGGCAAAACGATCATCCACCCTTCCCATATTAAGCCGGTACAGGCCATGTACGCAGTGACACATGAAGAGTATATGGATGCCCTCGCGATTGTGGAGCGTAATGACGGTAGTCTGGGTGTATTCAAAAGCACCTATGCCAACAAAATGAATGAAATTAAGCCGCATTTAAATTGGGCTCATCGTATTATAAACAGATCAAAAGTATACGGGGTGTTACATGAACAACAACATTTTGTCAGTCTCTTACCCAACCACGAAAATACATCTACTGCCTATCCTGGAGCAGTTCAGCGTTAAAATTACGGAAACACATAATCCATTCCGCCTTCCTGTGGACAAGCTGTTTGCAATGGCGGCGCGGGTGAACAAGAAGCGTTCGTTTTTGTTTGTCAGCAAGGTGCTGGGCAAGCATATTCCGGTGAACCCTTACACCTCTCTGCTGAGTGGTGCAGCGCTGGCAGTATTGCTGTACAAGGAGCTTACCCCACAGACGGGACAGCAGATGGATGAGCTGATCGGAGAGGCTGTAAAGGGGCTACTGGACTCGAATTATGCCGAAGAAGCTTATCGAAAGCTGATGGATGAACATTTAGCTTTTGCGGAGCCGATCAAGTTTGTTGGTTTTGCCGAGACGGCTACGGCGCTGGGACACAGTATGTATCAGGTGTTTGCGGACGGTGCTTCGTATATTCATACGACGCGCGAGAATATTCCGGACCTTCAGCCGATCATTCGGTTTGAAGAAGAGCATTCGCACGCTGTTGATCATCGCTGCTATGCGCTGGATGAGAATGCATTTGCGGGAGATGGCCCCATCGTATTGGTAGATGATGAAATTACGACGGGCAAAACGACCCTTAATATCATTCGGGATATTCAGGTACATTTTCCGAGAAAGCAATATGTGATTGCTTCGTTATTGGATTGGCGGACAGACAGCGATGAGCAGGCTTTCACTGATCTGGAGGCAGAGTTGGGCATTACGATTACGCCTTTAAGCTTGCTCAAAGGAAAGATTGAGGTACAGGGAGTGCCGATGCTGGATCACGCAGAATACGCTGGACAGGTCGGGCACGCAGAACATGCTGCTACTAGCATAGCAGAGGATACGACAGACGCTTCTGGAGTAATTGACCACTGTTTTGAAGAGGATGCGTCTGGTTTTGAACGGGTAGTACACAGCTCGATTTCAACGGACGGATACGCCAATAAGGCTCCTTATTTGAAATATACAGGTCGTTTTGGCCTGCAATCCGCTGATAATACTGCGTTGGATGCGGAAATTACGCGTACTGCGGAACGATTGAAGAAGCTTCGTTCAGGGCAGCGCACGCTGGTAATGGGTACGGGGGAATTTATGTACATTCCGCTGCGAATCGCAGCGGAATTAGGCTCGAATGTGTATTATCAGTCGACGACGCGCAGTCCGGTTTATCCCCATCGTGAGGAAGGGTATGGCGTAGTTTGTGGTGTGCCTTACCCCTCGCCTGATGATGGGACGGTACGCAATTTTATTTATAATGTAGACCCTGGTCAGTATGACGAGATATTTGTTTTGATCGAAAGGGAGTCAGAAGCGCAGCGAATGAAGCCCATGCTGGATGCTTTGACCCGTCTTGGCTGCGACCAAGTGCATGTCGTTTATTTTAATCGGTTAACTGGGCAGGAGAGTAAAGGAGCGCGGATATGAAGCAAGCACTCATGGAGCAAATACAGCAGAAGAACATTCATACGCCCGAACCGTTGGGGAGCTACCCTGCATCGGATGTGACATTTTTATTGAAGGATTTGAGCCGTGTTACGTTGGAAAAAGGGACGGAGGATCGTGAAGAAGCGATTCAGTCGGGAGTCCATTATTCAGAAATGCTTCCGGTGGAATATGAGCCTACAGCGGAGTATATTGCATTGTTTCACGAAACGCTTGACCAATCGGCCGAAAAAGTCGCGTTAGCCGCAGCTTCTGTGGCTGAAATGATTGTGAGAAAAAGGGGCCTGAACACGGCGATTGTTTCACTTGCCAGAGCAGGAACGCCCATCGGTATCTTAATCAAGCGGTATATTGACTGGAAGTACGGCGTTTCCCTGCCGCATTACAGCATTTCCATTATTCGCGGCAAAGGCATTGATCGGAATGCTATTTTGTATATTTTACAGCAGCATGGGCTGGATATGGAACTCCAGTTTGTCGATGGCTGGACGGGAAAAGGGGCGATACGGCAGGTGCTGATTGAGGCTTGTCGTGAGATGAACGCGGATTACGGATTGCGCCTGAATGATGATCTGGCGGTACTGGCCGATCCGGGTAGCTGCTCAGATACCTTCGGTACACGGGAAGATTATTTGATCCCGAGCGCTTGTCTGAATTCGACCGTATCGGGTCTGATGAGCCGGACGGTATTACGCGACGATCTGATCGGCCCGGACGATTTTCATGGGGCCAAATTTTATGAATCCTGGCGGTCGGTCGATCAGTCCATTACGTTTGTGGATACGGTTTTCAGTTACTTTCAAGACGTGGCTGAAACTGCCGTTGCGTATGCAGAACAGATGACATTGAATCCACCTGCGGTGACGTGGCAGGGCTTACGGGATATCGAGACGATTCAAAAGGCTTTTGGTATTCGGGATATCAATCTGGTCAAGCCCGGTGTGGGGGAAACGACCCGTGTGCTGCTGCGCAGGGTGCCGTGGAAAATCCTGATTGACCGTGAGGATAATCCGAATCTTCGACATATTGTACTGCTGGCAAAGGACCGGGGAGTGCCTGTAGAGGTGTTTGAAGGATTGACTTATTCCTGTTGTGGGATTATCAAACCGCTCAAGGGGGGAGAAGAATGATCTACGCAAGTGACCTGGATCAGACGCTGATTTACTCCAAGCGTTCGCTTGGCGTGCCGCTGGAGTCCCCTGGGCTGCTGCCTGCGGAACACATGGAAGGGGCAACGGCGGCGTTTATTTCAGTACAGGCCCTCCAACTGCTGAAGACGCTGCCGGAAGACGTGATGTTTATGCCTGTGACGACCCGCACGATGGCACAGTATGGACGAATCACGTTGTTTCAAACGGAGCTGGTTCCGGCGTACGCCGTAACCAGTAATGGCGGTAACATCATCGTCGGAGGCGAGGTGGATCGGGAGTGGAATCGCCGCATTCACGAGCAGGTGCGTCGAGATGGTGCTAATGCAGAAGAAGCACGTCATGTATTCGGACAGGTGCTGCATGAGGATTGGGTTAGGAGTGAGCGTTTCTGTGACGAGTTATTTTACGCATTCGTTATTGAACGGGACCGTATGCCGCTGGAGCAAGTGCTGGAGAAGGCGCGAATCATGCGTGAAATGGGCTGGGAGGTATCCATTCAAGGGCGTAAGGTGTATCTGGTGCCTGCGGCCGTGAATAAACAGGCAGCCGTGGAGCATATCCGTAACCTCACGGATGAGGGGCCTATCGTTGCGTCCGGCGACTCTTTGCTGGACCGTTGTCTGCTAGACTATGCCGACTATGCGATTGCTCCGCGTCATGGCGAGCTGTACCGGGAACAGCTGCGGGATAAGCTGGAGGTCAATTACCGTTTTACGGATATGTCGGGTGTATATGCTGCGGACGAGATTATGGCCTATGTCCATGAAGTACAGCTCATTTCAAGACAGATAGGGGGCAAGGCTCTGTGAAGAAGGTCAAAGTGTATTTTAACCGCTGGTTTTCGGTTGCGTATCATTATATGAATGCTATTCGTAATAATGAGGGCGGTATTCCGTTCGAGATCTATGCGACGCACTCGGACCCGCAGCATATGGCATTACAGGCCAGTGATGTGGCTGAGGTGGAGCCGCGCACAAGTGGCGTGGAGTATGCACGTTTTTGTGCGGATTTTTGCCAACGTCACGGAATTGATGTATTTATTCCACGGTGGAATATGCTTGATATCAGTAGGCATCTTCATCTGTTCGACGAGATCGGGACGAAGGTCATCGTATGCCGGGATACCGAACTGCTGGAGCAGTTAATGGAAAAGGACCTGTTTTACGAATCCATTCGCCAAAAGGACATTGTAGCGATTCCCGATTATGCCATTGCCAGCCATGCGGAGCAGTTTAAACAGGCTTATGAGACGTTAACGGCACGAGGGCATAAGGTATGCTTCAAGCCATGTAATGCAGAAGGCGGGATGGGCTTTCGTATTATCGACAACGAGCGCAATCCACTGGAGGAGCTGTTCGGCCATGCGCTGAACCATATCTCGTTCGAGGAGGCATATCGGGTATTGTCATCCACAGAGTCGTTCCCCAACCTGATGGTGATGGAGCTGCTGGAGGGCTATGAATACAGTATTGATTGCCTGGCTGACCGAAATGGAAAGCTGCTGGCAGCAGTCCCGCGCAGGAAGGCGGGAGGACGATTACGGTTGCTGGAGCAGCATACCGAGCTGCTGGATGTGGCGCATAAGGTGGCTGAGGCGTATCACATTCCGTACAATTATAACATTCAGGTAAAATATAACGGCGAGCGTCCCAAACTGCTGGAGATCAATCCGCGGATGTCCGGGGGACTGCATGTATCATGCTTGTCCGGCATCAATTTTCCTTATCTGGCGGTGAAATCGGCTTTGGGTAACGAGATCGGTCCGCTTCATCCGCAATACAACATTTTAGCCAGTCATATCGAGCAGCCAATCACCATACGTAAATCCTTACATTGACACATGTAGAGTATGTTTTCTACAATATGGTAAGGGTTTACGTCAGGAGGTACAAGCTATGACGTCAAAAATGTGGGGAACCACGATTGCCGTGGCCAGCTATCTGATTGCGCTTTTGTTGAGTTTTTGGTTACCGTTGTTTGTGTGTTTGGCGATTCCGGTCATTTGCTTAGGGGGGTACAATGTCGTAATGGCTATCCGCCATCCCCGTCCCAATCTGACGGGTTCCGTTATTCCGGTAGTACAGGAGCAAGCTGTTGAGACACAGCAAATTGAAAAGGAAGCCTCGGAACCATCGAAGCCTGTGACTGGAAAACCACGCTTACCAGCCCAGGTGAGCAGCGAGTTTGCTCAGGTTATGGAGTATCTGGAGGTATTGGAGGATATGGTAATCTCCGAGGGGCAAAAGGATGCGCTCGATAACGAGATCGTCGAGAAGGCATTGGCTCTGTTCGCACGTTTACAGCGGGTGATTCCGCTTTTGCATGAATTAAATAACAGCGAAGTAAACCACACCGTTCGGAGATTGATTTTGAAGGACCTGAACGGATTGATTAATCCGTTTCTCCGGCTCAGCGGTGATGCCAAGCGAACCAACCGGAGAACGTTATTAAACGGCTTGCGGGATGTGGATAGCAAAATATCGGTGATTGTATCCACGGTGGAGCACAAGGATCTGATTGAATTACAAAGCAAAGCCGAGCTGATTCACCAGCGGTACAGCAGTTCCGAATTATAGGCTATTTTTAAAGAGTGAAAAAATCAGCAGCATAGCTGCTCTGAACAATAACCATTAGCCTTTGGATAACAGTTATTGTTTAGGATAGGAGGTGTGCTTATGGCGACCCCATGGGCTGAATTGAAAAAAGAAGACGAACAAAAGGTGACCGAGGAGGCTTCACAGCTGATTCAGAAGGTGTCACAGAGCGATGTCATGAGCCTGGATACCTTAATGGACGACATCGGGAAGCTAGGAGTAAAAACGCAGGAGCGTGCGGGACAGACGCTTAAAATGATGGATCGTCCGGTGAACGATCTCATGTCCGGCGACCGGGCCGAAGTATCGAACATGATCTTAAAGCTGCGGGATGAATGCGAAACGCTCCAGCAGAGCAAAAATGTGAGCTTTTTCGGCAAGCTTCTACGGAAAAGCCCGTTGAAGAACTACATTTATAAATATCAGTCGGTCAAAACGAACATCGAGCAAATCATTACAGCGTTGAGAGATGGTAAGGACAATCTGGAAGAAAATATCGTCGGTATGAGACAGTTGAAAAAGGCTTCCATTGAGGAAATCTACAATTTGCAGACGAAAATCGCCTTTGGCAATCGGTTGAAGGAGCTGTTCGAGGCTGAGATTGCCAAGCCGGAGAATGAAACGCGGAAGCCTCATCTGGAACGGGGACTGCGCAAGGTGGTTACTCGCACGCAGTCGATGACCGAAATGATTTTGCTCTACAATCAGGCGATTGCGGCCACGGATATTATTAATGATAATAATGATAAACTGATTGATTCTGTAAATAATGCCATTGATAAAACGTCGAATCTGATCACTGTATCGGCTATGATTGCGATGGCGCTGGCGGATCAGGACAAAATCATTTCAGCTGTGGATGCCACGAATCGTACGATTGAGAATCAATTCAAGGAAAATGCCAAGCTTCTCAAAACGACGACCGAGAGAACGACGGACCTACTAAGCAAGCCCTCGATGTCACTGGAAGCTGTGAATCAGGCGATTGGGGATTTGGTATCTGCTTTGGATTTGTCCGAAAAATCCAACCGTCAAATTATTGAAAGCTGCCATGATTATACGAGCAAAATGACGTCAATCAACGCCAACCTCAGCCAACGTTTGGGGATCGAAGGGAAGGAACAGCCCAAAAGTTTGAAGGATAACGATTCTTCCAATGGACTAAGCTCGTTTCTGAACTAATTTATGAGTACAGCTTATATCGAAAGACGCCGAAAGGCGTCTTTTTTGGTTTGGGGGCAGCAAATAAAGGACATGATGATCATACATAGCAATCTCGTGCATAAACTCTTAAAAAGTGAAATAACAAAGGAGAGAACGAGCGTATGATGTCCTTTATTTTGGGGTGTGTGATTGTGTTTCTGCTCTTGGCTGCCAGTAGCGAAAAAGCCGATTCTATCGTGGAATTAAATGATTCTGTGAAATAAATTTTTTTATTGAAAATCATGCATTTTCTGATAGGATTGAGTTAAATATTGGAATCCCAAAGGAGAATGCATGCTGGAATTTTCATTTGAAATCATCGACGAATCGAAAATCAACATTGTGTATCAGTATGGAAGCAGTAGCTTTAATTTCAATTTGTTTTTTAATTACGGTGTATGGACGCTGCATCCTTTTGACGGGATTCTGTTGCAGAACAAGGAAATGTGCCGTCTGATCGTGGCGGACCTGTTTAAGAACAAGGATTTTCATGTCATGCTGGTACGGGAAAATATTTTGTTGTCAGCCTTACGCACCTCTATTGATCTCAATCCCGAAACTCGGGGAGAGCGATATCGAGAGCAGGAGCCAGATGAGCTGTCTGAATTTGCCGAGGCACACAGCTTTGAAGATGTGCTGCATATGGAGCAGGATTTCATCCACAAGCGTATCGAATTTTTCCAGAATATCATTCAAAAAATGTATATGGAAGGATTCGGCCCGGAAGACAGCGATTTTAACAAGGTACAAGCTATGATCCGAATTTACAAAGATGCGCATGACCAACTCGGAGATTTGACCGACTTTCCCCTAAGAGGCGACGAACGCCGCAGATGGTAGATTAGACGGACTAAGGCAAACATCATAGAGGAGCGTGGGGAATATGAGCGGTATTTCTTTACTTAAAAAGAATGCACAAATTGTACTGACTAAAAAGAATCTAACGAATGTGACTGCGAGAGTTGGATTGGTACTCGATATATCGGGCTCTATGAGAAGTTTGTATAAAAATGGAACCGTTCAAAAGGTATTAGAGCGAATCGTTGCGGTAGCCAGTTCTTTGGATGATGATGGTGTGCTGGACGTATGGGTGTATGATCACCGTTTTTCACGTTTGCCGTCCGTTACCGAAAATGACGTTGACAACTATGTTGAGAGACATATTTTGTCCAATGATTATTTGCCCAAGTTCGGTCGTAATGATGAGCCGCCTGTGATGCGCGATGTCATCGCCAAATACACTAAGGCAGAGCCTTACGACCTTTTTGATACCCGCAGCATTGCGGGTTTTTTCTTGAAATATAAGACTTTTTAGGCTTCGCGCCTATCGTTTGGTCTTATATTTTTACGAGAAACGTACCTAAAAGCGATACTCGTATCGCTACTTCGGAAGCTTAAGCTCTAATAAGACGCCGTCAGGCGTTTCTTCTTATTGCAGACCCAAGCATTAATGCGGCGCAAGAGCAAGATAATAGCGCATATCCTTATTCTCACAAGTTATTTTAAGATAAAGAGAACTGGTATCTAATTATAGGGAGATGAGGGAGCGGAAATGATTAATGTAACGAAACTACTTACCGGTATGAAGGGAGAAGGCGATGACCTTCGTTATACCATTAAGCCGGGACACAAACCGCATGGCGTTTCCGCGGGCAGAGGGCCTGTCGTCGTATGGAATTCGACACGGGCTTGCAACTTAACCTGTAAACATTGTTATGCGAATGCCTGTCCTGCCCATGATCCCGATGAAATGTCGACGGAGGAAGCTAAGGTGTTTATTGATAATCTGGCCGCCTTCCAGGTGCCGGTACTGCTTTTTTCCGGTGGAGAGCCTCTGATCCGCAAAGATATTTATGAGCTGATTTCTTATGCGTCAAGCAAAGGGCTTCGGCCGGTAGTATCGACCAATGGCACATTGATTACCATGGACAGAGCGAAGATGCTAAAAGAAGCAGGGGTTAAATATGTCGGTGTAAGCCTGGATGGGCTGGAAGAGCGCCATGATGAATTTCGCGGGCGAAAAGGAGCCTTTGAACAGGCGCTTCAGGGTATCCGAAACTGCTTGGCCATCGGCCAGAAGGTAGGGGTCCGGTTCACGATCAGCAGACATACATATGAAGACTTGGATGGAGTCCTTGATTTGATCGAGCGGGAAAATATTCCTCGGGCCTGCTTCTACCATCTCGTCTATTCCGGCCGCGGGAGCGCCCTGCAGCAAGAGGATGTTACCCATGAACAATCCCGGCATGCTCTTGACCGGATTATGGCTAAAACGATGGACCTGCATGGCAAAGGCAAACCGGTGGAATTGCTCACCGTTGATAATCATGCGGATGGCGTTTACTTATACCAGCGGATGATGGAGCACGACCCGGAGCGCGCGGCTGAACTGCTTGGCTTGCTTCAGAGAAACGGCGGCAACCGTTCCGGAATAGCCATCGGCTGCGTGGATTGGCACGGCAACGTCTATCCCGATCAGTTCACGAGAGATATCGAAATCGGCAATATCCGCAAGCAGAAATTCAGCGAGATTTGGCGTGATGCCGCTCATCCGCTAATGGCCGGCCTGCGCGACCGTAAACCGCTGCTAAAGGGACGCTGCAGAGAATGCAATTGGCTGGATATCTGTAACGGGAATTTCCGGGCCCGGGCTTCGGTAAGCGGTGATTTCTGGGCGGAGGACCCATCCTGTTATTTAAGTGACCGCGAAATTGGAATCGTATAACACTGGAAAGGAAGGCTGAATACGCATGCTCGTTTCCTGGAATGTGACCAAGAAATGCAATTTATACTGCGAACACTGCTATCGCGACTCCGGGCCGGCATCGTCTGTAGAAGACCAGCTAACCACGGAGGAAGGCATCCGGCTCATTGATCAGATCAAGCAGGCCGGATTCAAGCTTCTCATATTCAGCGGCGGCGAGCCCTTGATCCGTGAAGATCTCTGCGAATTGATCGCGTATGCCTCGTCTATCGGCCTTCGTCCCGCACTTGGCAGCAACGGCACGCTTCTGACCGCCGCCAAAGCTGCGGAGCTGAAAAAAGCGGGGCTGGGGGGCATTGCGATCAGCATAGACAGCGCCACGCCTGAGTATCACAACCGGTTCAGGAATGCGCCGGAAGGTTGGCAGCAAGCATTGGAGGGCATCCGTTATGCCCGGGAAGCCGGGCTGAGAGTGCAGATTAACATGACGTTGACCGAGGGCAATATGGATGATTTCGTGCAGGTTGCCCAGCTTGCCGAGGAGCTTCATGTATCCTCTCTGCACCCGTTCTTTCTCGTCCCGACCGGACGGGCCGTCCATATCGAAGAAGACGGGCTGAAGCGGGAACGGTATTACTCGGTTCTGCGCAGTGTTCTGTCCAAACAGAAATCAACATCCCTTGAAATCAAACCGACATGCGCTCCCCAGTTCATGCCGCTTGCCAAGAGCATGGGGCTGGAAATGCGGTACACGCGCGGTTGTCTGGCCGGGGTCTCCTATTGTTCGGTGCTGCCGAGTGGCGAGGTGCATATTTGTCCGTACCTGCCGGTCAAGGTGGGGAATGTTCGCGAGCAGCCTTTTGATGAAATATGGCGGGATAATCCGGTGTTCCGGGATTTAAGGGACTTCGAGAAATATGAAGGAGAATGCGGCTCCTGTCCCGATGTGGGCATTTGTGGCGGCTGCCGGGCGAGATCATACTATTACAGCGGCGGCAATTTCATGGCCGAAGAGCCGTGGTGTTACAAAAGATTGGCGGCGCTGTAAGCTGGGGAGGTGGGAACAGTGGACCTGGATTCGAACGACCGGAAGCTGCTGAATCGGCTGCAAATCGGGCTTCCTCTGGTCAGACGCCCTTGGAATGCCATTGCGGAGGAACTGGAATTACGCCAGGAAGATGTGCTTCAAAGGCTTGAAAGGCTGAAGAAAGAGGGATTCATCCGGCGGATCGGCGGGGTGTTTAATCCGGCGGGACTGGGATTTAGAGGCTGTCTGTATGCGATGGCAGTCAGGGAGGAGCTTTTTTACCAGACCGCTGCTGTCGTCAACAGGTATAGAGGCGTAACCCATAACTACCGCCGGCGCAGCAGGCTCAATATGTGGTTCACGCTGACTTCCCGGACCGAGGAAGAACGGGGGGCTATTCTTGAAACGATCCGTGAAGCGGCGGGCGGGCCGCTGCTATATGAGTTCCCCTCCGAGCAATTATTCAAACTAAAGGTCTTCCTGAATATGGAGGAAAAGGCTGATGCATCAGCCATTACACCCAGCCCGAACTTGAATGGAGGCGCAACTTCCAAACAGGAACCATGCAAAATAGAAATAACGGATTTGCAGCTGATCCGCGAACTGCAGGGAGATCTTCCGTTGTCACCCGAACCGTATACCGAGATTGCCAATAAGACAGGTTGCAGCTTGGAAGAGGTGTTTCTGCGCTTGCAGGCGCTGCAGGCAGGAGGAGCACTCAAACGAATCGGAGCCGTTCTAAAGCATAGGGAAGCGGGATTTTCAGCAAATGGCCTGTTCATCTGCGTACTTCCTGAGGAGCATATACCTGAGGCAGGAAAAAGGCTGGCCGGTTATTCGGAAGTCAGCCACTGCTACAAGCGCCGGGCGCATCCCGATTGGCCGTATAATTTATACGCCATGATTCATGGACCCGATGAAGCGTCTGTTCGGAAAGTTGCGGAGCAATTTGTTCGGCGGGAAGGCATCAAGGATTACGATATTCTGTTCAGCACGGAAGAACTGAAGAAAACGAGCTTTTCGATCTAAAGCGCTTCTTATATTCACACGGATGCCGTCTCTTCAAGGACAGCGTCCGTTTTTCGTGTTGACAGGTTAACGCTCTTTGACTATATTGAGTTTATTCGTAATGCTTACAATTTTACACAGATCGGAAGTACCGAGCGTGCAGTCTGAAAGCATCGGCAAAGGCCCCGCTAACCTTAATTGGTCGGCGGGGCCTTTTTTGCTTTATAAATGTATGAAGAAAATATAGTTCTAGACTGGAATTGTTGATTCTACAAGGTTTTGGAGCTGAGGAATCGTCAGCCTTTGAGAAATAAGTTTTAGACTGAATATCCAGGAGAAGGGGTCCGTACCGCAAACCGACACTGTTCGGAGAAAATAAAGTAGTAGACTGAGTATTGACTGGTGATCGCCCTGCAGTTGATGGCCTCCGGGCCTGCGGATCACTGGGCCAATCGCATCCGGAAAGGCATTCGTCAGTCTAATACTTTATTTTCTTTTGACATGAGTCCGATTTTGGCGTATTAAAAAAGCTCGATAATATAGAAGGCCGTGTGGTAGATAACGCTAACTTCTTTCAAATCCAAGATGTCGAATCCATGGAAGACAATGCATTGTACGAACTATTGCTTAACGAGTTTCCTTTATGGCTGCAAGAAGCGAAAGACAAGCATATTTATTAAGGCTAGTAGGACTTGTAATGTGAGAATCCTACAAAGCTTGAGTTGAAGAGTTACTACAAAAAAGTGGAGTTACAAGTTTATTTATTTTCCTCCTTTTTGATGTCATTGCTATTAGATAAGTTAATTTTTAACTAGAAATTCTTTGAAATTTTTACTGCTTATTTTAGCAAAGTACAAAAAATTAGTTCCTTGCAACGAGAAGCTGAGTTATCTTTGTGTATTAGCTAGAATGCATTGACAAATTTATCATAAGGGAGTTTAATCAACTTAACAGATCTCGCCACGCATATCCAGTGATGGATTGCGCATCAGGGCGAGACATTTTTATATATAAAGAGAGAAGGATATTATATTTTGCAGAAGTTTCAGATGCACCATTAATTCAGGATTTAATAATTAAGACTTTTATGGAATATAAAGATGAAATTCCCTCATCAAGTGCCTTAGAGGAGACCGTACATTAGTAGAAACTTACGTTATTTAACGTGTATAGTGATGATTGAAAAGGGGGCGATTTAATGATTGAATTACGAACACTAGGCGCTTTTGCTCTAGTATCTTTAGGGATGGTCTGTTCACCTGGTCCTAATATGATTTATTTAATATCTAGGACAATTTCGCAAGGTAAAAGGGACGGGATAATTTCTCTTTTAGGTGTAATTACTGGTTTTGTGATTTATATCATAGCTACAATGTTGGGCTTATCCTTCTTGTTCGAATTAGTTCCAGTAATGTATGACATCATTAGATGGTTAGGTGTTATCTACTTGTTGTGGTTAGCATGGAATGCAATAAAACCAGGAGCAAGTTCAATCCTGGAGCCACAGCATTTAGCTGTAGATTCACCAAAAAAACTATATGTTATGGGCCTTATGACAAATTTGTTAAATCCAAAAATTGCGGTCTTGTATGTTTCACTTTTACCTCAATTTATGGATCCTAATAGTGGTTCACTGCTTGTTCAAACTGCTCAATTAGGAACGGTGCAAATTTTTGTTAGCTTTTCTGTAAATTTACTAATTGTTTTATTTGCTGGGCAGATCGCGGTTTGGGTTGGAAGAAGACCTTTTTTGGTTAAAATTCAACGCTGGTTCATGGCATCTGTTTTAGGTGCCTTAGCTGTAAACTTAGCTTTTCATGAAAAAAAATAAACCTTTGAAGCAGGCCTGTTGATTAACCAATTATTGTGAATTTAAGAATGAAAGATATCCTTCATATTCAAGGTTCATAGAAGGTATCTCCAATGAGCAGAAAGCTTATTTAGCAAGAGCAGGCGCGCAAAACGAACAAACTCCAGTGCTTCATGCTTGGGAACACGAAGGCCTACGCGATCATACATCGTTTTTAACAGTACGTATACGATAAGCGCTGAGAACAACTGTCCATACACCGCATTTTCGGTGGTTCCAAACCGTGTTGGAATATTCAAATGTTGCTTGATCCAGCGAAAAAACAGTTTAATCTGCCAACGAGCTTTATACATCAAGGCTATTCCTTCAGCCGTGATGTGCATGAGATTCGTCACCACGCGAATGTCATGACCGTGCCCATCCTCAAAAACCACCACACGATGCCGTTTTTGAGAACGGTTCGCAGGCGTGCCTAACGGACAAGTGATATCCCGTTTCACGGAGAGTTTTCTGGATTCCACTGTCGTAACGCCCGAGGAGTAACGAGGTGCACATTCTCTTTTAAGCGAATCACAAACCCTTGCTTTTGCTTCAGGTATCGATCGAAACGCTCGATTTTACCATAGGCTCGATCTTGAACCAGCGTGTAGGACGGATCGGCGAGGACTTCACCCAGGAGGCCGTCATGACATACGGCAGTGGTTTCTTCGACGCGCCGAGGCTGTCCAGAGGTTGCATCCCAAGCGACATGAAGCTTTACGCCGGCTCGTTCGCCATGATAAGGAGCTCAGGGCAGACGAGTCTTTCCTACCGTTACGGTGGTCGAGTCGATGAGCAGCAGTTCCTGAGGAATCTGTAAGGTTCGCCGTTCGGCTCGTCCTCAGCTTTGAAGAAGTTGGTGAAACAACGTTTTGAACACAGCAAAAGGAACCTCAGCGGCTTTCCCGGAGAAGGTAGAGTAATGAACGGTCGGCAAACCGCTTAACGACGCCTGATCCACGCCGGAGCGGTAGCCTTTCCACTGCTCTAAGGCGGCTCTTTTTATCCTATTTTTAGTTAATCAGCAGGCCTGCATTAATAAATACCTTTCCAGTTTCTTTAGTTGAAAGAAGTACAACTTAGTTTTTTTAAAGCATTAAAACAAAGCAAATTACAAATAAAAAGCTTGTAGAGAAAAAAACTTTTGCTCTACAAGCTGACAATTGTCCGGGGAAGGTTCCAAACGTTATTAATTTCTCCAGACATCTGCTTTACAACAACAATTTCTATCCTTTTTTATTTTTTCTCCATAAAATCATAAATTTCTTGTATTCTAACTATTTTTCGAGAAGCACTCCTAATTGCAATTTTTTAGTATCATTTATTCTATTCTTTGAATCAATTATTGTCCATTCGCCGAGTATCCCTCACAGTACATTCTTGAAATTCAAAATTAAGATTCCCTAAAAATAATTGTAACGCTCATAAATAACACCCATGAAATTATTCTCTACAAGGTTTGACTTTATTTATGTCAATCGGTTAACATAAACCTGAGAACAATATAGAAGATTAGTCAATGTATGTGTCTTGTTTACTAAATAAGGAGGTAATAGTATGAAAATGAAAGCGAAACCCAAGTTAGAAGATGTTGCTAAACATGCCGGTGTTTCACCAACCACTGTTTCTAGAGTGTTGAATAACCGTGGTTATATTAGTGAAGAAACTCGAAAACGTGTTCATAATGCAATGGAAAAAATTAATTATTTCCCTAATGAAATGGCTAGGTCATTATTTACAAAACAAAGTAATATTATTGGATTAATTTTTCCTACAGTAAGTAATCCTTTTTTTGCTGAGTTAATTTATAATATTGAAATTAAATGTGAAGAATTAGGCTATAAAGTATTTCTATGTAATAGCTTAAATAATGTGGATAAAGAAAAAAAGTATTTAGACATGCTCCAACGAAATCAAGTAGATGGAATTATTGTTGGAAGTCATAATAGAGGGATTTTTGAACAAGTTTTAACAAGCTTACCTATTGTTGCTGTAGATCAATATATTTCAAATTCAGCGCCAATTGTTTCATCTGACAATTATTTAGGTGGTAAATTGGCAACGGAACATTTGATTAAAAGAGGTTGTAAAAAGATTATTCATATTAGTGGGCCGAGCAGATTAGATACTCCTACACATTTACGAACCTCTGCATACAAGGATATAATGGCAGCTTACGGTCTTAAGCCAATTACCTATGAAACCAATAAAACTTTTAATGCTAAAGAAAATCATAAAGTCATTTCGCAAGTTTTTCATGAAAATCCTGATATGGATGGTATTTTTGCAAGTGACGATATTATTGCTGCTGACATATATAATAAAGCTGTAAGAATAGGGAAAAATGTCCCGGAAGAGTTAAAAATAGTTGGTTTTGATGGAACAGAAGCAGTTAGAAACTTGCTTCCACAATTAACTACTATAAAACAGTCTATACCAAAAATGGCAGAAAGGGCAGTTATAATACTGGATAAAAAAATTAAAAATGAGGAAATTTCTTCTCATTTATGTAAGCCTCTAGATATCATACTTGTCGAGGGTGCTTCAACGACAAATGTTTTTTTAACCTAAAATTCCCCCCGTGATTACGGAATCAGTCTTTTAAGTAAAAACACTAAATTTTTTTAAAAGCTACAGGTTAAAAATTAACAGTGGCTTTTTTTGTTATTCCCTACCTAAAAGAGCAATATTAATTTTCTTTTATTTTTAAAAAAACTGTATGATAACCGCTTGACATACAAAACGGTTTACATTTATATTATGAATATGAAAACGCTTTATAGTTGTTGGTATTTCAGTGAAAGGATGTTTATATTATGGAATTTTTAAATAGAGTGAAAGCGGAATTAAGAGAAAATTTGAAAACGGTACCAATCATTCAACTTCCACAAGATTTGGCTAAAACAAGACAAGTTCCCATTCCGTCTAATGCGAATTCGGAACACGTTAGAATTACTGAACGTTTTATCCCTGGTGGCGATGGACAAGAAATGTTGATTAAAATTTATGAACCAGTTCAGAGGAGTAAAGAAGAATTACCTGCTGTTCTTTGGAGCCATGGAGGAGGATATGTGTTAGGTCATCCTAATGGTGAAGACAGCCTTTGTGAAAGTATTGTTCAAGCAGCCAATTGTATTGTGGTTTCACCAGATTACCGATTAGCCCCTGAGCATTCGTATCCCGCAGCTATTGAAGACTGCTATGCTACATTGGTATGGATGACGAGTGCAACAAATGAATTGAATGTTGATCCAATGAGGGTTGCAATCGGTGGAGGAAGTGCAGGTGGAGGATTAACTGCTGCATTGGCATTAATGACACGCGATAGAAAGGGCCCAGTTATATGTTTTCAAATGCCATTATATCCAATGATTGATGATCGAAATATTACACCATCCAGCTACGAAATTACCGATAGTCATGCGATTTGGTTCAGGTCAAATAACATATCGGCTTGGGAAATGTATCTAGGGGATTCTGCTCATGGTGAAATCTCCCCATACGCAGCACCAACCCGCGCAAAGAATTTGGAAGGACTACCACCGACCTATACATGTGTAGGTCAACTAGATCCTTTCCGCGATGAAACAATTGATTATGTTGCACGTTTAGCTCAAGCAGGAGTGGATGTAGAATTTCAATTATATCCTGGATGTTTTCATGCTTTTGAGCATATCGTCCCGGATGCGGAAATCAGCCAGCATGCCAAAAACGGGTACATTGAAGCACTTAGCAGAGCATTAAATGGTTAATTAGAGGAGGAGCCGAATTTGATACATGAAATTATTGATATACGTACACAACATTCAAAGTCTAAGTTATATACGTATATTTTAGATAACTCTCCAGAAATAGATAATACTCGAAAACGCCCTCTGGTCATTATATGTCCAGGTGGTGGATATGAGTTTACTTCTGATCGGGAGGCGGAACCTATAGCAATCAAAATGAATGCGATGGGATTTCATTCATGTGTATTAAGGTACAGTGTTCGCCCTGCTACTTTTCCAACAGCATTATTAGAACTATCTATGGCAGTTGCTCTTACTAGGAAAAAAGCAGAGGAATGGCATGTTGACATAAATAAAATCATTGTGGTTGGTTTTTCAGCTGGTGGCCACTTGGCAGCCAGTTTAGGAGTTTTTTGGAAAAGTGGTTTTTTATCGAAATCCCTGGGAATCCCAAATGAAATGATAAAACCTAACGGGATTTTACTAAGTTACCCGGTTATTACATCTGGTACGTTTGCACACGAGGGTTCATTTAAAGCTTTGTTAGGTGATAACTATAATGAGCAATTACATCAAGTGTCATTAGAAAAATATGTTTCTTCCGATACTCCACCAACATTCTTGTGGCACACGTATACAGACGAGCCTGTTCCTGTCGAAAATAGTTTTTTATTTGCTAATGCACTTTTGAAGAATAAAGTGAGTTTGGAAATGCATATTTACCCGAATGGGGTGCATGGGTTGTCCCTTGGAACTGAGGAAACTATGGCTTTAGATAATGAAAGGACCATTCAACCTGAAGTTTCCAATTGGATTAAAATGGCGGGACGCTGGATAAGTGGGCTCTAGATTAAAAGTAATAAAAGTTAAATAAATCTGGAGGAACTACATGTATAAGCTGGATGATAAAATCAATTTTCAAAATAAAAGGAATGACATCTTAACAGTCGGGGAAATTCTTATCGATATGATATCAACTGATTATGATGATCATTTTAAATGTAACACCTATCAGAAATTTTTCGGTGGATCTCCTTCTAATATTGCTGTTAATGTTAGTAGATTAGGGATTCATTCTCTCGTAGCATCAGCTTTAGGTAAAGATGGGATGGGAGTATTTTTAACTAACCAGTTACAATTAGCTGGTATTGATACTAAATGTGTTCAACAAGTAGACTATTCTACCAGTATGGTTGTTGTTTCGAAAAGCAAATCTACGCCAACTCCAATTTTTTATCGCGGAGCGGACTATTATTTAGCTTACACTCCTGAGCTTGAAGAAGCTGTAGATAATTCTAAGATTGTTCATTTTTCCTGCTGGCCAATCTCTATGAAGCCAGTTCGTCATACGATTGAAAAAGTTATAGAGCGTGCGAGAGTGAAAAACGTTTTAGTATGTTTTGACCCAAACTATCATCCGAAAATCTGGCATAAAGGAGAAGATGGTGTTGAGTACGTAAAATCGATGTTCAAAAAGGTCGACATCGTCAAACCTTCAGAGGATGACGCAGAAAGATTGTTCGGAAAAGACACTCATGAAAATCAGGTTGAGAAGTTTTTAAAATTTGGGGCAAAGCTTGTTATTATGACCTTAGGTAAAGACGGGGCAATTGTCTCAAATGGAAAAGAAATCATTAAGTTAAATACATTAGCTACAGACGTAATTGATACGACAGGAGCAGGGGATGCTTTCTGGTCCGGATTTTATGCAGCTGTTGTGAAAGGCTATACGCTTAGGGAAGCGTTTACGTTAGGGTTTGCTGTAAGTGCTTATAAGTTAAAATATACCGGTGCAATCGTAGCATTACCAAAGCTTGAAGTAATAAAAAATATGTATGGATTATAGGAGGTGTCGCGAATGGCAGTGAAAAATCAGGTACAGTTAATTACCTACCCCGATTCTTTGGGAGGTGATTTAAAGACTCTTAATCAAGTACTTCTAAATTATTTTACGGATATTTTTAAAGGAGGAGTGCATATCCTTCCACCGTTTCCCTCTTCAGGAGACCGCGGATTTGCTCCATTATCCTATTTAGAAATTGAACCGGCCTTTGGGACTTGGAAGGATATTAAAGCTATTGGCGAAAACTTTGATGTTTTAGTAGATTTGATGGTTAATCATATATCTAGACAATCTGAATATTTTCAGGATTTTCTAAAAAAAGGAAGAGAATCTGAATATGCAGATTTGTTTATTACATTAGATAAGGTTTGGGAAGATGGAAATCCTGTTCAGGATGACATTAATAAAATGTTCCTACGACGTGCCCTACCATATTCTACTTTTACAATTGCGGAAACTGGTGAGGAAGAAAAGGTATGGACGACATTTGGAAAGACGGATCCTTCAGAACAAATTGATTTAGATGTTAAGTCAAAAAGGGTAAAACAGCTAATTACGGACTTCTTTTTAAACTTTAAGGAAAATAATGTGAAGATTGTCCGTCTGGATGCGGTTGGCTATGTTATTAAAAAATTGGGGACAAGTTGTTTTTTTGTAGAACCCGAAATCTATGAGTTCCTTGATTGGGTCTTAGAACTGGCTAAGTCATTAGATATTGAAATATTACCAGAAGTTCATTCACATTACACTATCCAAAATAAGCTGTCAGAGCATGGATGTTGGATCTACGATTTTATTTTACCTTATCGAATTTTGGATACTTTAATCAATAAATCTAGTATAGCTCTTATTGATTATCTTAAGAATCGACCACATAATCAGTTTACAATGCTGGACTGCCATGACGGTATACCAGTAAAACCAGACTTAGATGATCTTATTGATACAACAGAAGCTAGAAAATTGGTAGATGTTTGCCTCCAAAGAGGTTCAAACCTAAGTCTAATTTTGTCAGACGAGCATAAGTCGGAGGATGGATTTGATGTCCATCAAATCAGATGCTCATACTACTCCGTACTAAATAATGATGATGATGCCTATATTTCAGCGAGAGCGATTCAATTCTTTACTCCAGGGATACCTCAGGTGTATTATGTAGGACTATTAGCAGGGGAAAACGACTATGAAAGAGTTAGAGAAACAGGAGAAGGTAGAGAAATCAACCGTCACAACTATAGTCTTATGGAGATTGAAAAATCTCTAGAAAAAGAAGTAGTCAAAAGATTATTAAAGCTTATTCGATTTAGAAACGATTATGATGCCTTTAATGGGGAGTTCAAGGTATTAGAATCCAACAAAGATGAAATTCATCTTTCCTGGCAAAAGGACAAGAAGCGTTGTACACTTTATATCGATTTTAAAACGAACAGGCCTGTTATCGATTATATTGATCGAGATGGTAAAGATACTCAATATTATGTATAACAAGTTAAATAGATAATGATTAATAAATATTCACACCTAATAATCATGCAGTCTAAGAGGAAATTGTATCAAATATACAAGATACAACTGTAAGTATTTAGGTAACCGGCTGTCAAATTATGAGACAGCCATAATATTATAAAAGTTTTATAAACCGCTTTCAATTAATAATTTGGAAGGGCACTAAAAATATTATTTATTTTCGATGAAGATAAAATTAAATCATTAAGAATTTAAGGATGTATGAATTACAGGGGGGTTTATAATGTCTGAAACAAAAAAAATACCAAAGTTAAGATGGCTTTACTTATTACCTGTATTATTTCTAATGGTCTTTTTTTCATTTATAAGTAGCTCACTCCTAAGCATTGCCCTACCTGGGGGAATGATGAAGGATTTAGGTTTTGCTGCAAGCGTTGCTGGGCTTGCGGGTGGAGTCGCGGGTATTGGAGGTATGATTTTACAGATCTCCGGTGGACACATTGCTCAAAAAGGAAAACTCAAAAAATTTCTTGGCTTTTTAACGATATGCTGGAGCGTAATAACTATTCTACAAGGGTTTGTTACAAACGGTTGGGAACTTATAGTACTCAGATTTTTACTTGGTGTTGCGGAGGGAGCTATTGTACCAGGCATCATGACTCTTTTACCCTATTGGTTTCCAGAAAAGGATGGTGAAAGAAGTCGAGCTATAGCCGTTGTGTTTACTGCCTCCGGCATTGCAGCAACACTTACTGGACCAATCGGTGGATTTCTGATAGCAATGTTTAATTGGCAAATGATGTTTATGATTTTAGGTGTTATTAGTTTAATAATTGGTGGAATATGGTTTGCTGTAATGTATGACAGACCAGAACAAGCTAGATGGTTAAGCAAAGAAGAAAAAGAATATATTACTACAACCATTCAAAAGGAACAGAGTGCTTTAATGAAAGATGGGGGCAATAATGTAAGTGGGGATAAGCTTCTGCCTATTTTAGGTTATCTATTAAGAAATAAGTATAGCTGGGCTTTGAGTATCGTTGGCTTTTGTGCGGTATTCGGTCAGATAGGATTTTTTACTTGGATGCCAACAGCTATTCAGTCTGTTACGCATGCAGGTATTGGTAATGTAGGCTTATTAAGCGCACTTCCATCGGTTGCTGCTATTATAGGATTGGCAGTATGGTCTAAATTAACAGCGAAAATAAAGCAGCGCCGCCTTAGCACGGGGATACCGCTACTGTTGTTTGCTATTGCTCTATCTATTTTGGGCCTTTTTTCTAATAGTACAAATGCCGCTTTGTACATCGTTTTAATGTGTGTAGCTGCCTTTTTTATACAGGCTTTTATGCCTAGTTTTCATACAATACCTACTCTTATTTTCTCCAAAGAAGTTGAAGGTGCAGCTAGGGGGCTAACAGGATTTACTTCAGCATTTGGTGGATTTGCTGGTCCTTATCTTGCTGGAATTTTTATTTCAATCTCAGGTTCGCAAGCAGGAGCTATGTATGTTATGGCATTAATATTGTTCGTAGGGATGTTAGCATCGTTCATTCTTCCTAAGAATCTTGGTTTAGAAGCACAAGGTGAAAATAACCATAAATCAGCTTGACTTTCTATTAAAAAATCCAAGAAATAATATATCAAATGAATAGTGTTAGTGATACATTCCAGCTTTAATAAGGAATGTATCACCCTTATATTTATTAAAAAGACAGTCATGTTAATGAAAGTAGGAATAATAATGAATGTACAAGAAGTTATTGAGGCTATTCTCTCAGATTCATGTGGCGATATGAGACTTGAAAAAACAGGTGATCAGTTAATATTCGGGAATCCTAATACTGAGGTCCAAGGAATTGCCACAACGTTTATGGCAACGATCGACGTTATTAAGCGTGCTATTGAAGACGGGGCAAATATGATCATTACACATGAACCCACTTTTTATACGGGAAGGGACGAGACGGATTGGCTCGAGGATGACCTGTTATATCTTGCAAAGAAAAAGTTAATCGAAGAAAACAATATTGCAATTTGGCGGTTCCATGATTATATGCATTTGGCGAAAACGGATAGAATTTATGATGGCCTTCTGAAAGAAATTGGCTGGGAACATAATTTGCAGGAGGAGAACCAACCTTTCATATACAAAATTAATGAAGTTACTTTGGCCGAACTTGCCGTATTTTTTAAACAGAAACTATCAATGGATGTTATTCAAATTGTTGGCAACCCTGAAATGAAATGTTCAAAGGTCGGGGTACTAGTGGGTGGAGGAAGCTTAGGTTTAGGCAGAGAACAAATGCCAATGGAGTTAATGAGAAATCACAACTTGGATGTTATGGTTTGTGGTGAAATTACAGAATGGACATTGTGTGCTTATGTCAATGATGCAACAATGCTCGGAATGAATAAGGGAATGATTGTGATTGGCCATGAGCGTAGTGAGGAATCTGGCATGAAATATATGGCAGAATGGTTGAAGCCTTTGGTCAAAAACATTCCTGTCACTTTTATTGATGCGAAAGAACCGTTCCTTTATTTATAAATCTCGACTTCATTAAAAAAATTAGACATTAGGAGTGAATCAATTGGCCATATCACAAGTTAATTTTTACTCAAAGGCTTTAAAAAGGGAAGTTACATTTAATGCACTCTTACCGCTAGACCGCACTGACATGTTTGGGCATGGAAATACTGAGGAGCGCCCATTTAAATCTCTTTATCTTTTACATGGATATTCTGGTAATTATCTGGATTGGCTTAGTTTTTCAAGAATTCGGGAACTATCTGATAAATATAATATAGCTGTGTTTATGCCGTCAGGTGAAAACGGTTTTTATTTGGATGACAACGATAAAGGTGAATTATTTGGTGAATATATTGGAAATGAATTGGTGATGTTTACGCGAAAAATGTTTCCTTTATCCACTAAGAGAGAGGATACCTTTATTGGTGGATTATCAATGGGCGGATATGGAGCCATTCGCAACGGATTAAAGTACGCTGGTAATTTCAGTCGTATAATTGCCTTGTCCTCCGCAATCATAACTTACAGAATAGCGGGAATATCTACCGACTATAAAGATGAAGTGGCAGATTATAAATATTATAGAAGAGTTTTTGGTGACTTAAATCTGCTTATGGGTAGTGATAGAGATCCGGAGGCACTCGTCCTTGAATTGATAAAGACTAAAGTGGAAATACCCGAAATATATATGGCATGTGGAACTGAGGACTTCTTGTTAGATGTAAACCAAAAATTTCATGATTTTTTAGTTTCAAAAAAAGTGAATGTCATTTATAGAGAAACAAAAGGGGACCATACGTTTGATTTTTGGAATAATTATATTGAAAAGGCTATATTATGGGCTACCCATAATAGTGAAAATTGAGTAAAAAACTCTATTAAATGACGGATTGTCAAATCATGAAACCGATCTTACGATCGAAGAAAAAAGGCTCCCTATTTTAAGGAGCCTTCAGATTTTATAGGAGTTACTTTCAAGCCAGCGTGATAACTGCTGCTCGTCGATCTGTTTATTGGCCACTGGATGGCCATATTAAACGATCGATGAGGTTCAGCTCCATGCCATTTATATTTAAATTACTATTTTCGTTCATTCTTCGTTTGTATTGTTCTTCCGGCAGTTAATATATACTGCAAAGGGTCATTTATTTTGAGATACGACAGACTTTGAGACACGCTGCCTTCCGGATTAACTTTTGGACGTTTTCGATCCGGGAGATCTATAGACGCGAAGTCTGCATCCATATCCACCGTTTGATTAAAATAGCCAATGATGTGCAAATCTTCTTTCCCTTCTCTAATCGTAGAGCCTGTCCGATTTAATCCACTCACCGTAATACTCCCTCTGGTTTCGCCTGCTGAGTTTTTCTCTTCCACAAGCTTGAAATTTTGAATATCCAGTGCAGAAGGATTGTCAAGAATGAATCTTCCTTGGTCCAGTTCTATTACTCTTTGAAAAGTTTTGCTTTGGTCAAAAGCCGGATTTTTTAAAATCACTTTGTTGTTCCTGTACTCAAACGGGATATTCATACTTCTCAGTAATACTCCAAGCGGAATGACAAAGGCATCCTGAATCACTTCGGGCTGAGTGTCCATCTGTGCTGGAGTATTGTTCAGTTTATATGTTTTTGCTCCCTTTTGAAACACAATTTCATTTGAACTCCACCTGATTTTTGCTTCCTGAAGTTTACCGTTATAATCAACTTTTGCGCCAAGAAGCTCGGCAACGGAACGAAGCGGAACCATGAGACGTTTTTCTTCATTAACGTAGGGACCAATCGGTGCGCAGTACAAAACATCATAATCATTCACTTTGAGCAAAGAGGTTCCTTTGACATGAATAGAGTGATTAATCGGTGCTGCATTAGCGTTATCAGAAGAGGTTCCAAATATAGCACTCACAAGAACTGCAAGAGATAATACAGCCGTTCTATAAAAATATTTTCGTTTCATTTTTTTACCCCCCGTTCATATAACGAAGCAAGGTCTTTTTTTGTTGCAAACATTTACGGAACTCTAATATTTACAGTTTCTTCACCAGAATTAATAAATGAAGCTGTAACTTGCGAACTCGGTACATTGCAGTATCCTGCAGTTTGTGACGATCTAGTCCACGGAGAATTATTTGTTGAGCTTGTGCCAATATAAGAATTGTACCAGTGAACTCCGTTAATAAACGATCCAGAATGTGGAGAACCTACTTTAGACGCTATAGTTGTCGATCGTTTAATAGATTGATTATAGCCACTAGTATTCCAACCCCTAACATCTCTTACCACAGTGGTATCTTTTTGAGAACTACCTACAATGGAACCCGCTGCATATAAAGCGACTTTATCAGACGTTGGAACATAAAATTTCAAAAATATATTTTGGCCCGATTCAAAGAGTGGACCATATGAATAGCCATTCTGTCTTATGAACATTGCCCAGTTATCGTTTGTAGGCTGATGGAAAAAACCCGCATCAACCTCATTTGCTGCAATTCCACCTGCATAAATGTGGGCTGTATCACCATTTCCTCCAGGTTTATTCTCATCATGCATTTGCCCTTTATTTTGAGAAGGTAGATATACATATCCAGAAAACCATGAGTATCCGGTATTTGATTGAACCTTTCTATATGGTCCATCAGAAGGAGCACATGAAACATTTTGAGTTGAGAAAGATTGTGTAAGATCGCATGTTTGCTTTGGAGCAGCGATAGTTTGTCCTTCTTTAGTTTTAAATAAATTTTCTCCTATTTGCTCTGCATTTGACCATTGCTTCAATAATTCAGGCTTGTTTGCAAAAATCTCTCCATCATCTCGAATGTATACTACATTGGTTCTTTCTTCAGCAGGTATGTCTTTCATTACATCTAAAATGATAGCTCTATCAGTACCGGTGATATGGGGATCAATAAAAGTTTTAGAGTCTAGCACTTCGGACTCAACACCATACTTTCCAATTTCAGTGGCCTTATAAGTATCATCTGAGACAGAAGCCGGCTTAGCTAATTCCTGATTCGAAACGCCTTCCGCACCCGTAAGACACGGAAAGACTGTCATTGCAAGCAAAGGGACCAATAACATTGTCTTTTTTATTTTACCATTAAAAATAAAAAATTTCATTCATCTTCCACCCTCTCTTTTTTTTTACATAAGTACCTTACGTCGTTTTGGAGCAAATGTACACTACAAAGATGTAAATTTTTTGTAATGTCTTACTTCGACTCCTATGGAAAAATCTAAGTTCTACGTTTTCTACATGAATACTCAATCCTCCTTTTTACATACATAAACTACAAATGACATTTAATCCATATATCATTTGTTGTTTTACATTTCTTCATAAAATACTAAAAACCTTTGGATATTATTTTCATCTCTAATAATTTCAAAGAAAAATTTTCAAGTAGGAAATAATAAGGCTGATATTCCTTGTATATAGAAGAATGATTCCAAGGAAATCACAACGATTGACGATGTTATCGAGATTTTGGAGGGAAAGATTCAGGATTTCCAAATGTACCTTCAAAAAATCAAGGTAGATTCTAAAGATCCAGACTACGCCTATACAGCTGGCCAGACAAATGGTTTGCTTCTTGCACAGACTTTGTTGCTTCAGTTACAAAGGAATCAAAATAACAAGCCTTGAGAAACGTAAACCTCGATTTCCATTAGCGTACAGGAAATCGAGGTTTTTATTGCATCCAAGTCCTTAGCGTGGGTTTTATGTCATTTGGTTGGCGGTACCCCTATCATAAAGGGTGCTTACGATCGGCTTGAGTTAATTGCACAAAAGGAACTAACTCCTGGTAGCAGCTTTGCAGTACTAAATAGATACTTTCTTCGAACCATGTCTACAGCCACGCCCCAGATAAAATTATCCCTAAGCGGGACGACTTCTTCTGATCAGGAGCAGCTTTGTCGGTTAGCGTATTTTCATGTTTGGGAAAAAGAAAGAAAAATTGACTTAACTGTACACGATGAATCAGACAAGCGACATTCAATTGAACTTTCTAATATTGAAAGCCTAGATTCCGTTGATACTGGGAAATATGTAGAGGTTTATGTTTCTTGTTGTGGGGGAGAAACACACAAGTTTTCTCTTTATTATTCAGACCCAATTGAGCTGGCCAAATAAATTTCTGATTGCCATTCCTGATTTTCCAGCGTTACTTCAACGCCCAAGGCTGGTTTTCAGCATTTCCTGAATCGCTTCGGCTCCTTCCTCTCGACGATTATCTTGCGGTATGTTATGATGATACTCTGATAACGTGTTAACGAACTAAAGCGTTTGCCGCCTGTCCTTTGGATAGGAAGGTTACCATTGTTGGAGGGAATAAGATGAGAAAAACAGCCATGTTTACAATGATGATTGGATTGGTTATGATCGTGTTGGCCGGATGTTCCGGCAGTAAGGATAACAGTAAGTTGATTATTGGAATTGATGATAAATTCGCGCCGATGGGCTTTAGAGATGAAAATAACGAGCTGACCGGCTTTGATATTGATTATGCCAAGGCGACTGCGGAACAAATGGGCAAGCAAGTGGAGTTTCAGCCGATTGACTGGTCTGCCAAAGAATCCGAGCTGAACAGCGGACGTATTGATCTCATTTGGAATGGATACACCATTACGGATGAGCGTAAGGAAAAAGTGCTGTTTACGAAGCCCTATCTTAAAAATAGTCAGGTGATCGCGCTTCCGGCCAAATCCAATCTCACGAAGCTGGACGATCTGGCGGGCAAGAACGTGGGTATCCAAACGTTGTCCTCGGCAGCCGATGCACTGGATGCGAATCCGATCAAGAGCAAGCTGAAGTCAGTGTCTGAGTATCCCGATAATGTTCTTGCGTTGACTGATCTGAAAACCGGACGTCTGGATGCGGTTGTCATTGACGAAGTGGTAGCCAAATACTATATGTCCAAAGAGCCAGGAACGTATAAACTGCTTGGTGAATCGCTGGCCCCTGAGGAGTACGGCATCGGCGTGAAAAAAGGAAATGAAGAGCTGTTGACGCAATTGCAATCCGCATTGGATGAGCTGCACAAGAACGGCAAAGCTGCCGAGATTTCGAAAAAGTGGTTTGGAGAAGATAAAGTTTTGAATTAATACGTAGTGTATTGAACTAAAGGTTTAGGAGTCGAAGGTCATGAGTATGGAATATATTTTACGAATTATGAAACCTATGCTTGAAGGGGCGCAGATGACGGTTATTTTATTTTTTATCACGCTCATCTTGTCCATTCCGCTGGGGTTTATCGTTACGTTGCTGGTAAAAAGCCGGATTAAGCCTATCGCCTGGCTGATGCATACGTACATTTATGTCATACGCGGCACGCCGCTTTTGCTGCAATTATTGTTCTTTTGTTTTGGTCTGCCGATGTTGCCTGTCATTGGGGAGTATCTGGTAATGGATCGGACAACGGCTGCGGTGCTGGCATTTGTACTGAATTATGCGGCTTATTTTGCAGAAATTTTCAGAGGCGGGATGTTGTCGATTGATAAAGGGCAATACGAGGCTTCGCAAGTGCTGGGCTTGAGCAAGTCGCAGACGCTGATTAGAGTCATTGTGCCGCAAATGGTACGGATTGCTTTGCCTGCGGTCACGAATGAGGCGACAACACTGGTCAAGGATACGGCGCTGCTATACGCGGTAGCTGTACCGGAACTGCTGCATTTTGCGAATACGGCTGTGAACCGTGATTTTTCGATTGTGCCTTATTTTGTAGCGGCTATGATCTATTTGTTGTTGGCTTTGGTGCTGACGCTATTCTTTAGAGCGCTGGAAAAACGTTTTAAATTCGAGTAAAAGGAATGTCGGGATATGAACACTAACGCAATAGAAGTAACCGATTTGAAAAAATCGTTCGGTAAGCTCGACGTTCTGAAAAGAGTGAGCTTTAACGTCAAGGCGGGTGAGGTCGTTGCGGTCATCGGTCCTTCAGGCTCGGGTAAAAGCACGATGCTTCGCAGTCTGGTTCATCTGGAAGATGTGACGGGCGGGACGATCCGCATTCATGATAAAGCATTGGTTGAAAATGGTCAGTACGCCCCGGCAGGCGATATTAAAGGCATTACCACGGGGATGGGCATGGTATTCCAGCATTTTAATCTGTTCCCTCACTTGACGGTGCAGGATAATCTGGAGCTGGCTCCAAAGCTGGTGAAAAAAACGAGCAAGGCCGAGCTGCGCCGCCAAAGCGCTGAGCTGCTGGCTAAAGTCGGATTGGCGGATAAAGCGGATGCGTATCCATCCCGACTGTCGGGTGGACAGAAGCAGCGTGTGGCGATTGCCCGGGCAATGATGATGAACCCCGACATTTTGCTATTCGACGAGCCGACCTCGGCCCTTGATCCTGAGCTGACGGGCGAGGTGCTGCGGGTTATCAAAAAGCTGGCTGAGGAGCATATGACGATGGTCATCGTGACCCACGAAATGAACTTTGCGAAAGATGTGGCGGATCGTGTCATTTTTATGGACAATGGAGAGATTGCAGAGTCCGGTACGCCGGAGCAAATTTTCGGCAATCCGCAGTTGGAGCGGACGAAGGTGTTTTTGAATCGGGTGGGGGATTAAAAGTAGTTACTGGTGTGGTGTGTGTCAGGGAGGCAGGCGCTGCGCGTGCAGATTGTTCTTCCGAACGCTTCGCTTCTTCAGAACAATTCTACCCGCTCCGCTCACCGACCACCTGTGCAAGTAACCTATTTTTATGCAGGAAGTATGGGGCACGTATCAGGTCGTTAAGCCGACCCCGCCGTGGTCAAGGAACAACTGCCCCAATACCGAGCGGCAGCAGCGAAATAGAAGGATTCGTACAAAGCAAAGCACTTCAAGGCAAAAGATGACTTTTGCGTTTGAGGTGCTTTTTTCTGAACTCATTCGTTAAATCTTCCCATCCATAATCGGTTCGCCTCACACTCGTTTTGGTATAAACTCGTGTTCCCTGCTAAATACTTCAATCATCGTTAATATCCCCGTTCAGTAAGCGTCAAATAGCCCACATCTCTCCAGCCATCAACATGTTCTCTCTAATACCGGGAGCAATTAGAAAACTGGATTTAATTATTTTGGTTTTTTACTCCCCACTCACATAACTCTTCCAAAACAGGTAATAGTGTTTCCGCTTTATCTGTGAGACTGTACTCGACTTTAGGGGGAACTTGGGGATACTCTTTCCGATTCACCATACCATCCGCTTCCAATTCTTTAAGTTGTGAACTCAATGTTTTATAAGTAATAGCTCCTATCTGTCTTTTCAGATCATTAAAGCGAACCGGTTGGTTTTCTGCTAGGAGGTAAATAATAACCATCTTCCATTTTCCACCAATAACTGACAATGTATAACCAAAAGGGGTATCTTGAATATTTTTAACCTTACCTTTATATTCAGCCATACTCATATTTACACTATCCTTTCGGGTAGTACCTATCAAAATAGTGCGTACTACTTTTTTATTTGCATTCATTTTATACTAACCTTACTTTGAAATAAAGGAGAGAAAAAAATGACTAATGCCATAACCTACAATCACGGTGTTGCATGGGAAGAAGCTTTCGGCGTCACCCAAGGCTACAGCGTCAACGGCACCATCTACATTTCGGGACAATTTTCCCACGATATGCAGGGCGCATTCGTTGGCGAGGGCGATTTCGAGGCACAGACCCGGCAGACGTTGGAGAATCTCGATCGCGTGCTGGCGGGATTTGGTGTCACGAGGTCGAACATCGCTGAGATGGAGATCTTTCTGACAAACCCGCAAGAGCATTTCGAGCAGTGCGTCGTGCTGTACAAGGAGTATGTGGGCGACCATCGGCCGGCCGTCACCCTCATCGGCGTGTCGGGTCTGGCGTTCCCTCACCAACTGATTGAAATCCGCGCCGTTGCACACACCGACTAACTCGGCCACCGCGGTCAGCGCAGCGCCGGGCGGGCTTCGAAAAGGCGCGACCGCTATTGGCTCGAAGCGGAAGGGTCGTCGCACACTGAAATCCAGCACCATACGCTGGCGCAAAACTGCGCTGCTCGCGGGGGAGTTTTACGCCAGAAAAAACATTTAATTTTTAAAGAATCTGTTTGGAGAGACACCTATTTTAAATAAATACTCATAAACGGAATTACAATAGAACTAAGATCTGCTTAATCATAAAAATACACTCACGCACTTTATGTTTACAAGGGTGTATTTTTATGTGGCAGCAAGTGCAACTATTCTGTTATACGCTTCCTCGGAAAGTATTTACTTTAACTAAACGAATTTAGTAGAATCGGTCTGTCCTCATGAGAGTTTTTGCATATGAAGGGACGACTCAAGATTTCAAGGTAATTGTACGTTTTCCTCTTTATGTGTTTTTAATGAAACCATCCATTAAATCGTCCGATTTTAGCTGAGGACATAGTCAATCTTCATGGTTTATTACCATCCCCCAATTCCTTCTCTCGGCTAAATACTTCAATCATCGTTAAGGCTCCCGTTCGATACCCGTGGATGAATGCTGCTGCGGAGTGCAGGGAGGTTGACTCGTTTAATAAATCAAACATGACTTCCATTTGCTCAAAATCGATTTCTGATAATTTATTTTTCAGCATCTCCATATGTTCATTAATTTTTTGATTCACTTTTTGAGACTCAGGATCGGTTGACTTTATTTGTTCACTGGGACGCCAACTCCCATAATACATATCCTCCAAAATCATTTTCAATATGCCTCCCTATGAATGCTATTGTGTTAAGTCTTTGTTCTCACGTAAATCCATCACCCAAGGCAAAGTATAAGGCATGCGGAAGCTACATGTTGATAATTATGCGCTTTTCGCATGAATTTTTTTAGTATATAAGCTAGCTAAAGATGTACATGAGGCGCCACTACGGGGTCGGATGGTGCTTCCCATCGCTGTTGCGCCCGGATTTCTTAATCAAGCTAAGAAGGTTGAAATCCGGGCACAAAGGCGAACGCTATCGCTTGTACAGCACCATTCCGCCCACTTCGTTCTTGTTCAACTTGGTTTATTCTTTAGTTCATTTTAAATAGATAAAGAAATAGACCGTGGCTGATTTCTTACCTATTCTCGATATGAAAATGGGAACTTGGACGTTCCAAGTGTTGTCTTAATCAAATTGGCAGATTTCCACAAGGTGAGTATCGACTTTATTCTTGATCAGACAGATAATCCTAAACGTTACAGGTAAAAAGGCATAACATGCAAAATAAAGCTCCCGTGATGATTCACAGGAGCTTTATTTCTGGAATTATTCATTAAATCGTCCCATCATAACTGTGTTGTGGTACTTACCGTCGGACAGAATTTTGTCTTTTTTTAATATACCTTCGATCTCAAACCCCAGTTGTTTATACAGTGCAATGGCCTTATCGTTTGTTTCTAAAACATTCAACGACATTTTTTGAATGCCATTGGAATCAGCCCATTCGATAGATACTTTCAGCAGATTTTTCCCCATACCATATCCCCAAAATTCTTTACATACACAGACTCCAAATTCTACTTTATGAGCGAATCTATTTAAATAAACTCCTTCGCATCTTGAAAACCCAACGATTCGATCACCAACTACAGCAACTAAAAATAAATTTCTTGGTTTTACAGTGTCCGTTTGTATAATCTGTTCAAACCCCGATGTATCTATAAATGCCTCCCCTTGCTCTCTATCCAAGTTTTCTGTCTCTCCATCAATCTGTAATCTTAATTTAGATAAATCTGCCGCATCCTTGTCGATTGCCGATCTAACGGTATATTTTAGCCCATTCACATAAAATTCTTGCTTGTTAATGATCATGATATACTCCATTCATATTGAGTTGATGTGTTCGACTTGTTTTATTCTTTAGTATAACTTTTATAAAGAAAAAGGAGCAGGAGGGGCTCCTTTTTCTTTACAAATCAAGAAGCTACAAGCCTTCTTTCCGCTCGGCTAAAAGCTTTCTAGAGGAAAGCTCGCATCGTAAGCATAGGCTATCGCCGGATTTTACCTTTATAGATTCTATTCAATAGATAAACCCGGGGATAACAGCGATCGGAAGAACAATCTGCACGCGTAGCGCTCGCTGCCCACCGCCGTAACTCATCCCACTATAGGTTAAAATTATATATAAATCGGTTGAAAATGTTGATTTTACCAATGGACAAGGATTTGTACATTGGAGTTGTAACACTTACATTGCCGATTTTGGACTGAGAATGGTTAACCAGGACGTGTATGAGTAGCTATATCAAACTGGCAGTTCAGGTTTGTATGAATGATATTTAAGATGTTTCGTGAGAAAAAAGTAACGTTTGATTTTTAGTCAGTTATGATTTATGATGGAAGAAATATTGGATGATGCTGGAACAATCATTATGGTTTGAACTGATATATTTATAGTTTATTGCGCGTGAAGCACACGGGCTGTTTCTTCCTTACAGGGGAGAGGCAGCCCTTTTTTGTTGAGATTTTTGGGAAATGTAGTGCGGCTTTTTTAGAATGCTTGATATTAGAAGTTTTTCTTATAGATTTTGTGATAGGGAAACCATATAATATATAAGTTGTACCCAGTATTTTCCGAAAGTGGGGATGCGATAAGTTCGTGGGATTAGGGCTGATAGTACATAGTTTATAGTTTAAGCAGACAAAGGGGATAGAGAGATGAGTATGAAAAAATGGATGTTGAGTTTGACCGCAGTCACATTGCTATGGGGAGCAACAAGTACAATTCCAACGACGAAAGCAGCAAGCAGCTCCAAACCGATTGAAGTATTATTGAATGCGAAAAAAATACAGTTTCCCGACGCTAAACCATTTCAGGATGGTAACGATTATGTGATGGTTCCCATTCGTTTTGTATCCGAAGCGCTGGGGGCTAAGGTAGGCTGGGAGAAAACAGGCGGTCAGTTGGCTGTTTCTATTAAGAATGACGCTCATGCGGTCAACATGACGGTGGGACAGAACACGGCCACTGTGGATGGACAGACCAAAACGTATGAGACAAAGATTATTTTGAAGCAGAACCGTACTTTCGTACCGCTGCGACTAGTAAGTGAAGGCTTGGGCCAAACGGTAGAATGGGATAAGGTCAGCCGCTGGGTTTGGATTGGAAAGAAGGAAATTGCTGCGCTGGAGAATAAGGGACTTCAACCTGCGAGCATTGAACCGTACAAGAAACTATTTGCTAAAGACCCGTTTTTGCTTAAAAATCTAAATGGTCAAGAATACACAAAAACTATAATTTTTAAGTATTCGAATCTTCCAATCAAATTATTGCGTGATGTGTATTCAGTTGAACCATACACCTTAAAAGGGGTTCCTTACTTGAAAGTCAGAATTAAAACTATATCTTCAGCAAGCCCATTGTTCTATGTCACTAAGAGTAACGATACGAGATACCGTTATCCTATGGATGAACTTACCCAAGATAACGGGGATGGGACAAAAATGATTTTCTATAAAATTTATTCTTCGGCTGACGAAATGTACTATGGCATCAAAGATTACAAATCATTTAAACTCCAAGACATTCAATACATTGGTTTTTATGGCGCATCGACAGATTATATACCGCTAATGATCAGCCCTTGGAAAGGTAACTAAAGCACATGAAGACCGCACAACGCATTCTGGCCGTATTGCTGGTGGGGGTACTGCTATTCTTGCAGCTCCCACCTTTTTCTTTTCCTACCAACAAGGCAGCAGCCGATACGGAAATTACGCCACTGTCCTACTATCCAGACAAGAATGATCGCTACTTTGTCGGCATGATGTACTTCGATATGTGGAAGAATACCGCAGGGACTTGGGTCACAGATGGTGGTAAGCAACCCAATAAGGATATGCAGGGTGAAGCCACATTTACCTACAAGTTTAATTTTCCAGGTCGTAAGATTAAGAATGTCGAAGCAAAATTGTATGATCCAGCAGCAAAAGCTAACCAAGACAATCCTGATTATATAAAGTATTTTACAAAATCTCGGTCAGATACCTATGGAGACTATCTGACTTCGATAAGTGGCGGCCCCAAAGGGGGTACTAAGGATTCGGATGTTCGACCTTTTGGAAAAAGGGGAATAGGAACTGATACAACGATAATCCCAATCACAGTAAATATACGGCTAAACGCTGATAGACCTAGAGATATAAAGCTGGAGAGCTGCTCTAACTGTGCGAAGGAAGTAGAAGCCTGGCGTATCTTTCAGCCCATCCTGTTCAAGATCGAACTGGATGGCGGCTTGACCGTAAAGCATTATACCGAGACAGAAAAATCGCTTGACAACGTGTTTCCAACACGTAATGAAGACCTGAAAGTTGGTCAAACGTATGACTTTACTCCAGGAAGTGATGAGAATTACGAATACGTGGGCTACAAGAAAAGCTCCACCGGGGCGCCTCCAAGTGGCAACATTACGCCCGGTCAGCTCCCGGCATTGACGTATGACGGCAAGTTTGAGCAGTACACGGTCAATCTTTACTACAAAGAGAAGGGGCCGCCTCCTGAAACGAAATGCACACGGCCTACTCCGGCAGGTAGCCAGTCGGACAAATACCTCGACCCGATGGTGTCTGCTGTGATCAAAGCCGACCAGCGAGGCGCGTCACGCTTTGATGTAGCCAAGGGCATCCCGACCTCCGAAAACCTGTACGGAAACGTGCTGGCCCGAAATTACCTGTTTCAAAACACTTTCCAACAGCTCAAAGGCGAGTGCACCTACAACGTCAAGCTGAAGCGTGCCTATGATCTGGAATGGGAAGGACCTACGGATACCTTGCGTATGAGAATCGTAGAGTATTACAAATACGAAATTGTAAAACCGTACTCTTACTGGACGATCGACAACCTCGAAGTGTACGGTATAAAGAACGCGCAGCTACGCAATTATGCACTGCCGGGAGGAAGTATTACGATTCCGCCGAAGGATTATGCCCCTCCTGCTTTAGAATCAGCGAACAACGGCAATTATTATCCGGGGCCAGATCCGGGCATCATCGACGGGGGTTCACTTTATATTTATGGCGGTAAGAGTATGCCAAAGGTGCCCAATGAACAAAGGTCACTGGAGCCTGTGGCCCAGAAGGCTACACCAGACGTGGAAGTGGAAAACGATACTGTGAAATTCAACGGTCAGACGATCATGGACCACCAGCGTGTCAAGGAAAAAGGCCCGACTCCTGGCAAAATACCTGAACCTGTGAAGATTGGAGAGAATGTGCTTTACAGCCCGGGCCACATGATTGAAAAGTACAAGACAAATAAGCCCAATACGCCTAGTAGCGGTGATATCACCTATGCGATTCTAAAAGGAAATATCAATGGCGGTGCAGATAAGACTTTGCCGATCCAAGGGATCAATACCGTGACCGTCCACACGCCCGTGGTGAATCTTTCAAGCGTATCAGACGATGCGGCCCACAACCAGAAAACCCAACCGACGAAAGGCCGATCGGCGCTCATTCTGGAACGACCTTTCCGCGTGACGATTTCGACGGCGGGCCCGCATCTGAATATTCCCGGCTATGGTGATCGGGAGTATGCCAAATATGTGCGAACCAAGCAGGTGCGATTTCCGTTCGATGTGTACGACAAGGGGGAAACTCAGTTCTATCCGCGTGGAACCTGGATCGACATTCCGGTAAGGCAACTGGACACAGACTTCTATTTGCCCGTATGGGTGGATGAAGGGAATTATACCGTCGAGTTTCGGACTATTGCGGAAAACGCACCGGACGGGTTCACTGAGCAGCGTCATGCCAATACGGATATCGCGCATCATGTCGCCAATGATGTGGTAGAGATCGAGGTCATCGGACGGATGTATGATTTTCATATCACGGATATTGCCGACTACCATTGGGAGCGGGTATTCCGACAGCGCAAAGGAAGTCCGGTGCATAGCGGACTTTCCTATTGGACGGGACTAGGGAACATCGACGGACTGCCAAGGGGGAATCAGGAGCCATTTATCTTGCCTGTCCGGCCCGGCAGTCATCCGCATGAAGGCTACTCCAATGTAGCGGTCAAGACAGGCTACCATTTCAAGTTTGACCTCAAAACCAAAGGGAATATGTTCAGCGCCAAAGACGGTATCCGCATCACGCCATCATTCTTTTGGGTGAGCAAGGATGGTCGCCAGCGAGAAAAAGTGGATCTGTATACACATGCGGGAAGCCGCAAGTTCATCCGTTTGGGATCAGCGGAGGATCGGGAGAAGCGATATGTCATTTTAAATGAACGGCTGCGCAATGTACCGACGGGGGAAATGCAGGATACAGCAGCCTACCAATACAAGCATGAGCTGAGTCAAACACAGCGGAGCCAGTCGACGCTGGAACGCTATGTTTCCCTCTATGCCCAGCGTATCACGCGTAGCAAGACGTGGATCGGCCGCTACGATTGGCTGGTACTGCCTGCGGCGGTGCGCACCTTGATCGGTCCCAAGACGGACCTGCCGGATGGAGTCGATGTCGACCGTGCCAATGCGTCGATTCAGCGCTGGTATGGCGAATACAGCCTGCCTGCTGATGTGTACGTGGTCCCTAAAGGAACGGATTTACGTGAAGAAAGCCGCCGCCAGGAGCTAAACGAGCATGCGAGCATATTTAAGAAAACGGGCTATATCATTGTTAACTTCAATTTGGAGTCGCTCCGTCAGGGGGATACCGAGCATCCACATTTGCAATATATTAACGGCCCGCTGCTGAACCAGTGGCAACTGGAAGGCTACCGGAGAGAAGTGAAAGACCCGTACGGGCAACCCTTTCATTTACAGGATGGGGATGTCGTGTTTTATCATGCGGATAAGTCGAGCCGGGATGATTTCAGCTCCTTTGTTCCACATTAGAACTGGGGAAATACAGTTGCAATGGTTCTTTGCGAAAAACGGACAATGGAAATCATTCCACTGTCCGTTTTTTATATCCTTTTTTGAGCTTGCACGATGATTTTCGCGGTTGCTTCATCTGTAATGAGCATATTGATGAATCGACCTCTTAAAGCAGCCAGGATGCAATCAATTTTGTGCAGGCCAAAGGCCATGCCCACGACGGTTTTTGTCTTTTTCAATTGGTCCAATCCCAGTCCGATGACTTTATTATTAATCGGATGTTCATTAACTTTCCCGTCCTGGTTAATGAACCGGGAATTGATATCGGCGACAATGTGCATCGCTTTCAATTCAGCGAGTACCTGTTCATCTAAATAACCGGATCTTTCCATGGTGGACATGGAGAACGGATTCCCGATGCCAACCAGCGCCAGATCAATTTGTTCGCCTTCCTTCAAAACCTCAGCAATATTGGGAAGTTGAATGATTTGGTTCTTTAATTCTTCCGTTTCTACAACGGCGGGTGCATATAGCGTGTCGCATGTGACCCCGAGCTTTTTAGATAGCTCATAAGCGATCTGATTGGAATGCATCTCATTTCGATGATTGCCTGTTCCGCCCACCAGAGGAATGATTTTGACGTTCTCTTTTTTCTCTAGCGGAAACTCTCTCACCATATGATATAACGTATTTCCCCAAGAAACCCCGATGCGATCACCGCTCTTGATCAGCTTGAGTACAAATTGGGCCGCTGCCTTCCCGACCGCACTTGAAAGCATCTCTTTATTCAAATCTTTAGTAGGTACGACCAACACTTGCTTTAGCTTAAATAGCTGTTCGATTTCCTTCTCCAGTGTGGAGATTTCATGATCGTCATCATGAATGACGATTTCAATAATTCCCTCTTCGCGTGCCCGATGCAGCATCTTGGAAATCATGGGCCTGGATACGCCGATCTTCTCTGCAATTTTTTCCTGCGTCCATGATTCTGGTCTGGATGGAGCCAGTTCCTGGTTGGAATCCAGGGATTTATGGAACCATGGGCATTCTGTTCATAGCCTATATATGCCGCTTTATGATTTTACAGATTCGCTCCGGCATTACAGCTTTTATGCAGGTGGATGCTTCTATGGAGGAGGCAGCGCGCATATCGGGAGCTGGCTTTTGGAGCAAGTGGACGGCGGTTCTGCTGCCGCTGGTGCTGCCGGGGATTTTGACCGGAGGGCTACTGGTATTTCTGACGGCGTTGACGGAGCTGACCGTGTCAGCATTACTTTATTCATCGGGTTCACAGACGATAGGAGTCACCATATTCAGTTTTGAGCAGGCCGGGGAGACCCTTTATTCTACTGCGTTGTCCAGTCTGATCGTCGTTCTCATCGCGGCAGGGGGAGCCATTGTGTTGCTTGTTCAGAAATGGGCGACACGTAAGGGAGTGCGATCATGAGTATTGAAATAAAACAAATCAGCAAATCCTTTGCCAGCGCTCAGGCGCTTCATGTGATTGATTTAACCATTGCGGATGGAGAATTTGTGGCAATTTTAGGACCCTCCGGGTGCGGGAAAACAACACTTCTGCGTATCCTTGCCGGATTCGAGCAGCCCAGCTCCGGGCACATCAGCATGAATGGCAATATCGTAGCCGGAAATGGTATTCAGTTACCGCCGGAAAAAAGGCGAATCGGTATGGTTTTCCAGTCCTTCGCCTTGTGGCCGCATATGAATGTGGCAGAGCATGTTCGTTTTCCAATCCGTACGCACAAAGAAACGCCTGCGCATATTAAGCAACATGAGCAGGAGCGGGTAGAGCAGGTGCTGGAGCTTGCGGGTCTTTCGCATTTGGCCTCCCGCATGCCGCATGAGCTGTCGGGGGGTCAGAAACAGCGGGTGGCGATTGCACGTGCGATTGCCTCTGAGCCATCGCTGTTGCTGATGGATGAGCCGTTGAGCAGCCTGGATGCTATGCTTCGTATGGATATGCGCCGTGAAATACAGGATGTTCACCGCAGAACTGGCTCTGCAATTGTTTATGTAACACATGATCAGGGAGAGGCATTGGCTATGGCGGACCGCATTGTTGTGATGAAGGATGGACGTATTGAACAAGTAGGTACTCCACAGGATATTTATTTGCGCCCGCAGACCGAATTTGTCGCCAAGTTTGTGTCCAAAGCCAACCTTGTCGAAGGCCAGTGGATCAATAACCGTTTTATACCGGAAGGCAGCGTGAATACAGCATGGTCGGGATTGCCGATTAGCACGTATTTTAAAACACATGGACTGTACCCTGTGCGGCCTGATCAGTTCCCTCTTGCAAGAGAGGGTGAACAGGGAATCCCGGCGGAAATTGCCAATGTACAGTTTCAGGGTAAAGAGTTCCATTATAATATTCGTAGCGGTACGCGACATTGGGAGGTCATATCGCCCTTGTCCTTTCAGTTAAATGAGAAGGTATCCTTGAGTCTTGCCTCTGGTACAGAGCTGGAGGAATGATTTTTTCAAACCTGAGCATTTTGCATGAAGCATTGGGAATCGAATTATGCAAAATGCTGACCTAAAAAAAGCTTACTCGATGAGAGATTCCTTCTATCCATCGGTGAGCTTTTTTCAATAGATTTATCTGTAAAATACGATACATTCACAGCGAGCACATACGTCATATTCGTAAACTACGAACGTGAATAGGCAAACTTTTTGCGGAACAGGGAAGGGGAAATGCGATGCATGATGAAAACCGATTTCTTCTGAAATGCGGGCAATGGACCATGCAGTTTGCAGCAAAAGCTTTTTGGACTGCTCAATTCGGTAGTTCAGCAAATATTTCATTGGGGTCATACCATATACCTTGAGCATACTTTTAGCCCAATAATTAGGATGATAATTGAGTTCCTTGTGTAAAAGTGGGTTGGAGATGTGGGGATAAAAATAGATTGCACATCGCAGTGATTCAGCAGATGAGGTAGAGACCTCGGAGACAAATGCGAAGGAAATAGAGGCAGAGTCGGCGGAATCAACAAAGGATTTATAAAAGAATAGCCTAAGACTTTCCCTGCATTAATAGTTATTAAATTTTTGCTCTGTTAAATTTAAATGTTGATTCTCTAATAAATCTGTTTGGTGATATATTTTCCTATTTTAAATAAAACAGGAATTAAACTTAACAACACTCCTCCTACAATAAGTGTTGATAAAAATAACGCTCTAAATGTTAATTCATTGTTTTGAAAAAATTGATAAATAATAAAACTATTAATAGGAATATTTAATAAAATACCAGTTAAAAGTCCTGGTGCGTATCTTTTTAACACGATGGTTGCAAGTAAATGCGGGAAAATAGTATTAATAATCATTGAACCAAGGAAACCAATAAGAATGTATTTAGCCATAGTTGAATTTGGGAAGAATAAATAAAAAAAAGTAGAAAGATAAGCCAACGAAGTAATAAAAATTACTGCAAAATAAAATTCGTTCTTCCCCACAGGCTTCTTGAATTTTGAAGCTTGATTCGACCACGCTGGCAACCATAATGCTTCTTCTAGATTATGGAGTGTAATAGCAAATAAAAATAAAATAACTAATTCTTCCAATAGAAAACCTCCTCTATACAATCTGTGATGATACTGAATTTTGATAGATACGTTTTATAGGCTCTCCACGCATCTGTATTGAGTATATTGTCTGAGGATAATTTAGAGCCTATCATCTTATCAACCTGGGTTTTCACAACACGCCCCATACAAGCCACTTTGGATACTGTCACTTTCGTGCGGTCTCTTGCAACCAGCACACATACTTGCTCTCGGCTAATTCCTCTATGCTTCGATTTACCGCCACGATTGCGAAAAAGCGTCAGCGGTCGCCTTTGTATCCGGATTTTTACAGCGATTGGAGCAACGTTCCGTTCGCGGAGCGTCGTCAGAACACCTCTTTTACTCTTACCCATCTATTGCAACACCGGAGTAGACTCTCTAAATATCGGCTCTGTTCTGATATGTGTGATCTGATAAGGTCTGGAAGGATCTTTGACCCGCGCCAATAGCATCTCAGCCGCCGTAATGCCCATCTCGTTATTGTAGATATGGACTGTAGATAAATGAGGCTCCACAATACGGGATTCAGGAGCATTATCAAACCCAAACACGGCAATATCCGCAGGAATTTTCAGGTTTTTATTTTTGAGCGCTTTCATGACACTGACGGCAATAAAATCATTAGCGCACACGAACGCAGATGGTAGCACGTTCATGCCCTCCAATTGTTTATCCATCCAATCCGATTCGGAGAAAAAATTTCGGTCCTGATCGACGATACAGCAAGATAAATCCACATGGAGACCCGCTTCGATTAAAGCTCTGTTATATCCAACCCACCGCTCGTTGAAGCTTTTGCAATGCTTATAATCCCCAACAAAACCGATTCGCGTAAATCCGCCCTGAATCAGGCTTTTGGTGACAGAATAGACGCTATGTTCATTTTCCATCAACAATAAATCCGCTTTCAAATCGGGGTAAAAAATGTCCACAGAGCAATCTATAAAGATCGTGGGCAGTCCCAAATCCGTAATAAGCTCACTATATTGTGGATCAAACATTTCAATACAAATAATTCCATCGACCTTGGAGGCTTCAAAATTATTAGGCAGTGTTCCAGCATGTGTTTCATTGTCCCGCACAATATGAATCGACAGATTATACCCTTCCGCGCTTATTCTTTTCTCCAGACCACTGATGAGCAAGGAGCCAAAATGCGAGCTGTTCGGCAAATTGCATGTGAACAGGGCAATGTTACCTTGATTCTTCGGGAAGATGCTCTCTGTTTCCACATAGGCAAATTGCTTATATTTGAGTTCTATCGCTTTTTTTATGACCTTGTTCCGAGTATCAACCGGGATGCTGTCACTCCCATTAATTGCTTTGGAGGCGGTGTTTCTGGAGATTCCCAAAGCATCGGCGATATCTTGAATGGTGACTTTTTCTTTCCTCATGGACAGGTTCCACCTTCGCTTATATATGATTGTCGGTGAGGTGCGGTTGCCCTTTCCGATTTCTCCGTATAGACCTAAAAATGTATCCTAAATGTATAATAGTTCGCATAAAATAGCAATGTTTACATTGCAAATGATCGAATTATTTTTACATTTGGAAAGTATATTCGACAACTTTTGTTTATCTCAATCGCCTTGAAGAATGGACAGACTGATGCTGTAAATAAGCGAAGCGGTTGCTGATAAGTCACTGATCATAGGCAACTTTCAAATTCGGATATTATATGACTGTTATCATCTTTTTGTTACAAAAACACAACTTATTAACACGAATTTTTTGGTTAAATGTAAAAATATTATTTTACAAAAATCATTGACGAATGACGTTTTGATTGGTAAATTGAAGATGTCAAATGTAAGCCTTTTCAAATTTGCTGTACAGACAGACGGTTTATTACAGACGGGGGGAATGCAAATGGCAAACTTGGCTAAGGTAGCTCAAAGGACTGCCGGACTGGGGGAGCAAAGGTCCATTCGCAGCAAATTAAACTATATTCACAAGAACTACTTTCTTTACGTACTGCTGGCACCTGCATTGATTCTTACGATTCTTTTCAAATATGTCCCGATGTATGGGGCCATTATTGCGTTCAAGGATTTTAGCCCGCTCAAAGGAATCTGGGGAAGTGACTGGGTCGGGCTAAAATACTTCACTAAATTTTTGAACTCGCCCAATTTTACGGATGTTTTCTTCAATACGCTGAAGCTGAGCTTCTATGGTCTGTTGCTCGGCTTTCCTGTACCGATCTTGTTGGCGGTCATGCTAAATCAAATCCGCAAGGCGGGATTGAAAAAGAATATCCAGCTTGTATTGTACGCCCCTAATTTTATCTCTGTCGTTGTTATTGTAGGGATGCTGTTTATTTTCTTGTCTCCGACGGGGCCGATGAATCAACTCATTACGTCGGTGACCGGTAACCCTGTGATCTTTATGACAGAGCCTGAATATTTCCGCTGGATTTATATCCTGTCCGGCATTTGGCAGGGTGCGGGGTGGTCTTCAATCATTTATGTAGCTGCGCTCGCAAATGTTGATCCTGAGCTGCATAATGCAGCAAGTCTGGACGGGGCCAATCTGCTCCAGCGCATTTGGCATATTGATTTACCGACAATTAAACCGATTATGGCGATTGTTTTTATTCTCGCAGCAGGGGGGATCATGTCGATCGGCTTTGAGAAAGCGTATCTCATGCAGACATCCATGAATTTGCCCACCTCTGAAATTATTCCTACCTATGTGTATAAAGTCGGGTTGCAATCCGGTAATTACGCCTACTCTGCGGCTGTTGGGCTGTTCAATTCTGTGATTAATGTGGTTTTGCTGCTAACCGTTAATTTTGTCGTCAAGAAGCTCAACGAGGGAGAAGGGCTTTACTAGGAAAGGAGCCTCCTTATGCATGTCAAACATTCCAATCTGGACCACTTCATCATGAGCGTTAATTATATTCTGCTCACTCTGGCTGTTTTAGTGATCGTAGTTCCCTTGGGTTATATCGTCATTGCGTCGTTTATGGACCCGACCGTTTTGTTAAGTAAAGGGCTATCCTTCCGCATTTCCGATTGGAGCGTGGAGGGATATCGGAAAATTTTGTCCAACCCGGCGATGCTCCGTGGATTTGCCAATTCGGTGTTCTATTCTACATGCTTTGCCCTGATCTCCGTGACGGTTTCGATTTGCGCCGGCTATGCTTTGTCGGTGAACAGCCTGGTGGGACGGAATTTCTTTATGACGTTGTTTATTATTACCATGTTCTTTAGTGGAGGGCTGATTCCAACCTACCTGCTGGTCAAAAATTTAGGGATGCTGGACACCGTATGGGCCATTCTTCTTCCCGGTGCGATCAACGTGTGGGATCTGATTTTGGCACGAACCTTCTTTAAAGGTGTTCCAAATGAATTAAAAGAAGCTGCCAACGTGGACGGAGCTTCGGACTGGACGATATTTTTCAGAATCGTGCTTCCGCTGTCTAAGCCGATTATTTTTGTGATTGCGCTATATGCCTTTGTCGGTCAGTGGAACTCGTATTTTGACGCGATGATTTATTTGGATAATCCACAGCTGCATCCGCTTCAATTGGTACTCAGATCCATCCTGATCCAAAACCAGACGATGCCTGGCATGATTAGTGATCAATTAGCGATGGCTGAGCTAAAACGTCTCTCCGAAATGATCAAATATTCATCTATTGTCATTTCAAGTCTTCCGTTGCTGGTTATGTATCCTTTTTTTCAAAAATATTTTGAGAAGGGCGTTATGGTCGGCTCCATAAAATAACAGGCGCTGCGCATATCATACGCTACATGCTTCTTTACTTTATTCCATGGAGGTCATCCAGATGAAGATGCTCAAAACTACCTCATTTGCCGCACTGGCGGCAATCTTGGTTCTTTCCGGCTGCGGCAGCAGCAGTTCCTCTAATGAGAACGATTCAACAGATGTGAATGGAAAAGTGACGCTTAACTTTTTAACCCAAAGCTCACCACTCGCTCCGGCAGACCCGAACGACAAGCTGATTAACAAACGACTGGAAGAAAAAACGGGCATTCATATTCGTTGGAAGAACTTTACCAGTGACCAGTTTGTTGAAAAAAGAAATCTGGCCATTGCCAGCGGTGATTTGCCAGATGCGGTATTCGATGCGGGCTACTCGGATTATGATCTGCTCAAGCTCGCCAAAGACGGCGTCATTATTCCGGTGGAGGATTTAATTGAACAGCACATGCCGAACTTAAAAAAGGTGCTGGAGCAAGCGCCGGAATATAAAGCGATGCTGACTGCGCCGGATGGACATATTTACTCCTTTCCATGGATTGAAGAATTGGGGACGGGAAAAGAAGCGATCCAGTCCGTGGATGATCTGCCGTGGATTAATGTGGAATGGCTGAACAAGCTGGGTTTGTCCATGCCGACAACGACCGAAGAGCTGAAGCAGGTCTTGATTGCCTTTAAAACAAAAGATCCCAATGGCAACGGGCAGGCGGACGAAATCCCGTTATCGTTTATAGATAAACCCGGCGGCGAGGATTTGGCCTTTTTATACGGGGCCTTTGGGCTTGGGGAGAACTGGGATCATACTGTGGTGACAAACGATGGAAAAGTTGTATTTACAGCAGCGGATAACGGATATAAGGAAGCAGTCAAATATATTCATGATTTATACAAGGAAGGGCTGGTGGACATTGAGTCTTCCCAGCAGGATTGGAACACGTATCTGGCCAAAGGGAAGGATCACCGCTATAGCCTGTACTTTACATGGGATAAAGCGAATGTTACGGGCATGAATAAAAAATATGAGCTAATGCCGCCACTGGCTGGCCCGGATGGTCATGTGAACGTCACACGGACGAATGCCATAGGCTTCGATCGGGGGCGCATGGTGATCACCAGTGCCAATAAGAAGCTGGAAGCTACCGCTAAGTGGATTGACCAGCTCTATGATCCGATCCAGTCCATACAGAACAATTGGGGGACTTACGGGGATACCAAACAGAAGAATATTTTTGAGTATGATGCCACAAAGGGAATGCTGAAGCATCTGCCGCTAGAAGGCTCAGCTCCGGTGGAAATCAGACAAAAGACGAACATTGGCGGACCGTTAGCTGTATTGGATGAATACTACGGAAAATACACAACGCAGCCAGAAGATGCCACATGGAGACTGGGTTTACTCAAAAAGGTGATGGTTCCCCATATGCAGGCTGATCATAATTATCCCAAAGTATTTTTCTCCATAGATGAGCTGGACCGCTTATCGACCATTGAAACCGATCTATTTGCCTATGTTCTCCGAAAACGTACGGAATGGTATCAGAACGGCAAGGTGGAGGAGGAGTGGCCGGAATATTTGCAGGAACTGAACAGCCTGGGACTTCAGGAATGGTTGCAAATCAAACAGGCGGGTTATGACAGAAACGCAAGCAAATAATTCTTTTTCGAGGGAGCTGGAGTATATGAACGTGAATAGACAAGATGAATACCGCCCAACCTATCACTTTTCACCGAAAAGCGGATGGATGAATGATCCGAACGGAATGGTTTATTTTGAAGGACGTTATCATTTGTTTTATCAACATCACCCATTTGGCACAACATGGGGGCCTATGCATTGGGGGCACGCTGTCAGCACTGATTTGGTGACCTGGGAGGAGCAGCCGATTGCTTTGGAGCCGGATGAGCTGGGGATGATTTTTTCCGGGAGTGCCGTGGTGGATGAGCAAGATACATCCGGATTTTTTGGAGGCAAACCGGGTTTGGTAGCTATTTTCACTCATCATGGTTCGCTTCCGGACACGGAACAGGTGCGGCAGTGCCAGAGCCTTGCATATAGTGTGGATTCGGGTAAAAGCTGGATTAAATACACGGGCAACCCGGTGTTGGAGGATGAGCATTGCATTGATTTTCGGGACCCCAAAGTGTTTTGGCATAAGCCTATAGAGCAGTGGGTGATGGTGCTGGCTTGTGGTCAGACGGTTCGAATCTATCATTCTCCAAACCTGAAGGAATGGACCTTTGCCAGTGAATTTGGACACGGCATTGGTAGCCATGATGCGGTGTGGGAATGCCCGGATTTATTTCCGCTGCATATCGATGGGAAGCGGGCACAAGTGAAGTGGGTCATGCTCGTAAGTATCGGTGATACTCCGAAGATTCGGGAAGGGTCCAGAACACAGTACTTTACGGGTGAATTTGATGGGACGACATTTGTGGCGGATGCGGATAGTGAAAAGGTCCGCTGGCTCGACCATGGCAGAGATAACTACGCAGGTGTGTGTTGGTCGGATATCCCGGTGGAGGATGGGCGGCGCCTGTTTATTGGATGGATGAGTAACTGGAGATATGCCAATCTGACACCGACTGAACACTGGAGAGGTGCTATGACCATTCCGAGAGAACTCACGCTGGAAACGAGAAAGGGCAAAGTTGCACTTATTCAGCGCCCTGTCCGGGAGCTGAAAGGACTGAGAATTCCCATCCTATCCCTGAAAAAGCCATCTTTGGCGGAAGTACAGGCTGCATTTTCGGCCTTGCGGCTGGACTGCTACGAACTCGTAGCTAAAGTTGCGACCGCTGGAGACTTTGGCTTCAAGGTGCGGGTATCCGACGAACAGGAGACGCTCGTCGGTTATGCTTCTGAAACACAGGAAGTATATGTAGACCGGACACGGTCAGGCTGTTCGGATTTTCATGAGGACTTTGCGGGAAGACACGCAGTTCCACTGGAAACGGTAGAAAACCGATTGCACATTCATATCTATGTGGATCGGTCGTCTATTGAAGTGTTTTTTAACCACGGGCAGGTGGTGATTACCGATTTAATATTCCCTGATGCTACATCTGAGGGTCTTGCAATATTCACAGCGGATGAGCAGATCACGTTGTTTTCGCTGGAGCTTTATGCACTGGAATGAGATTTTCTCCATGATGATCTATACATCGAATTTCCTGGTTATTTTGTAGTGGAAGCGCGGTGTTAATCTGTACTGGAAGGTGGGAGGTTGGGGATGAAGGTGGAGTTGACAAACACGCGAACGAACCTGACCGATTGGCAGATTAAGGGACAGGGGCACATGGAGGATAACGTCCAGGGACTTTTGCTGAGGTCGGAGCCGCAGGAATATGTGATGGCTTTGTCTGGGACAATGTCGGAGGATTTTAGTTTTGAAGCGGATGTTATGGTCATAGACACACATGCAGATGCTACGCTGGTATTCCGTGCCAGTGAGGATGGATGGTCCTCCTATATGCTCCAGATCGTACCGGATGCCGGATTGTTGCGGTTGCTGGATGCTGACGGGGACACTGAAAGACTGAAAGAGGAACGTCGGGTAGATTTAACAAAGGGAAACATTTATCACCTCAAGGTGAGCGTGGAAGGATCTCATCTTAAAGTGTACTGGGATGAGGACAGTAGTCCGATCATGGATGTGGTCGATACGACGTATACATCAGGATATTTGGGACTGAGTGTTTGGAATGGGTCGGCGTTATTTCAGAACATTCAGGTCAGTGATATGGATACCAATGTAAGTGAACCGCTTCTGATCTGTGGAAAATGGGAGCCTGACCTGAGGGGGCAGAGGGCTGAGGGAACAAGTGCAGAAGGTGCGTTGAAAATATATGGCTCCGCAGCTACAGACCTGGTGCTGGAAGGGAGTGTGACGCTGAATCTTTCTGAACCGGGAATGGAAGCAGGATTATTTTTCAGAGGGAATCAGGAGGGAACGGAGGGATATATTGCTTCTGTGCAAGGTGAAGGGAATCGGGTTCGCGTACAACTGAAGAAGGCAGACGGAACGTTGGTTACAAGTTCGACGCAGACGTATCCGGGTACAACGGGCGGCAAACACAGTTTGGAAATCAACGCACATGGAGTGCGGATTCGCGTGTTGATAGATGGCTATACTCCTGCGGCGATTGACATCGTGGATAACAGCTATTCCAGTGGTTTTACAGGCATGAAGGTAACTGGGGGGACGGCTTATTTTCAGGATCTCTACCTCACGCCGGAACCGGATTACTATACAGAGAAATACCGTCCCCAGTATCATTATTCCCCGCTCAGAGGTTCGGCAAGCGATCCGAACGGATTGGTTTATTTCGAAGGAGAGTATCACCTGTTCCATCAGGATGGAGGACAATGGGCACATGCGGTCAGCCCCAATGTATTGGATTGGAAAAGGCTTCCGTTTGCATTGGAGTGGAATGATCTTGGCCATATCTGGTCAGGCTCGGCTGTAGCAGATCTAACCAATGCCTCCGATTTATTCGGCGATTATGGCGGAGAAGGGCTGATCGCTTATTATACTTCCTTCAATCCTGATCAGCCCAGGGGAAACCAGAGGATCGGCCTTGCCTACAGCACGGACCGGGGGCGCACATGGCAATACCCGAAAGACCGTCCCATTGTGATAGAGAATCCGGGCAAAAGTGAAGACGATCCTGGCAACTGGGATTTTCGTGATCCAAAAGTGGTATGGGACGAAACCTATCAGCGCTGGATCATGGTCGTGTCAGGAGGCGATCATATCCGTTTTTTTACCTCCACAAATCTGATCAATTGGGGATGGACGGATAATTTCGGCTACGGTGATTATATACGTGGTGGGGTATGGGAATGCCCGGATCTATTCCGACTTCCGGTAGATGATGAAGGTACCTATAAATGGGTGCTAATGATTAGCACGGGAGCCAACACCAACACTCAAGGATCAGATGCTGAATATTTTATCGGTCAACTGACGCCGGATGGCAAATTTCAAAATGATCTTTCACCGGGGAATGTGTTAAGAACCGATTGGGGCAAAGAATTCTATGCCTCCATGTCCTTCTCGAATGTACCCGATGGGCGGCGCATCATGCTGGCATGGATGACGAATTGGGACTACCCGTTCAGCTTTCCGACTTCTCCCTGGAAGGGGCAGTTAACCATTCCAAGAGAACTGTCGCTAAAAAATACCCGTGAGGGTATCCGTCTCGTGCAGCATCCCGTGTCTGAGCTAACTTTGCTGCGTTCTACTTTATTTTCGCTGGAGAATCACAGTGTTACAGAATCATCTCCGAATATACTGGAAGGCTTGAAGGCAGGAGACTATGAAATTGAAGCGGAGTTCGAACTGCCTTCCGTTGGAGGCGCTATGGAATTGGGGTTCCACCTGCGGAGTGGCGGGGATCAAAGAACAGTGGTCGGCTATAGTACAGAATTGCAGCAGATATTCGTGAACCGCGCTGATTCAGGGCTTACTGATTTCTCCAGTCTGTTTTCAACGCTTCATGAAGCGCCACTTGCACTCAGAGGCAACCGAATCCGAATGAGGATGTTCGTGGACGAATCCTCGCTTGAGGTGTTTGGGAATGACGGAGAAGTCGTATTTTCGGAGATTATTTTGCCCGATTCGGCGCGAAGAGGGATGAGCTTTTACACCCAATGTGGTGAGGTCAAAGTCGTTTCCCTCCATGTTTATGTACTACGGAATAGCTGGAGGCTTCCAGATGCTTCGTTTGCCAGAGTGATCATGGATCATACTTATGTGGAGCTTGCGAGGGGGCAGTCGAAGCTTCTGTACGCGAGTGTGGAGAATGAGCCTGGGGTAAAAGAAAACTTGCTGATTTGGGCCTCCAATAATCCTGAGATTGTAAAGATCACCGCGTCTGGAGACGGGAATGCGCTAATGGAAGCGGTTGCCCCGGGAGAAGCTGTGATTACGGCTTCCGACTCGGAGGATAAGGTGCGCGGCAGTACCTTGGTTAAGGTGCACGGCGGGGTATTTCATACCAATCTTACAGGTTGGAAACCGGATGTTTCCGGATCGCGGTGGATCGTGACAACGGATGGGGTACGTGGAAGCTATATCATGGACGCGAATTACATGGCTAGTGAGCAAGCTAAAGATTTCACGTATGAGGCAGATGTGAAGCTGTCTGAACATGGGAGTGCAGGCTCCATGCTCTTCCGCGCCAATGCTGACGGATCAAGCGGCTATTACCTGAATTTGGACCCGAATATGAAATCCATTCGTCTATTCTATAAAAAAGACGGCCGATTCGAGGAGCAACAGGTGCTTGCCAAGGTTCCAAGATTCGTTCTGCCGGGAGTGATTTATCATATTAAAATTCTGGCGGAGGGACCACGCCTTCGTATAGAAATAGACGATGAACAGGTGATCGACCTGAAGGATAGTACGTTTACCGAGGGGCATTTTGGTGTGAATGTATTTGGGGGGCAGGCTTTTTACCAACATGTAAGGGTCAAGGGGATTTGAATTTCTTTTTTCAGATAGGAGAGCCGTATTTACGGGCTCTCTTTTTTTGCATATTTTTAATTGTGGCAGCAGGAATCTTTAATGTATTAGTTAGAAGGAGGGCGTTCAGAAGGGTATAATAAAATATAGTGCTGTATAAAGTGTGTATATATTGTAATATGGCAGGTCGAATAGATATGACGATCACACGCTGATCTGGAAGGACGACTGTCGAGCGAATCGGAGGAATGTTAGTGGGGATGATGTTGTCTTTTCTGAAAAAATACCGGGTTCCAGCCATCGCGGCGCTCGTGATGATGCTGCTGGAGCTGACGGTGGAATTGTCGCAACCGTATCTGATCTCCAAAATTATTGATGAGGGCATTCGGCAGCAGGATTTGTCCGTCGTCTGGTTATGGGGCGGTGTGCTGGTAGGAAGCGCCGTTATTGCTTTTATAGCTGGGATTTCCAGTTCTTTCCTTGCTTCCCATGCCAGTCAGGGCTTTGGGTATGATTTGCGGGAAAAGCTGTACCATAAGGTGCAATCCTTTTCCTATCCGGTGTTTAAACGTTTTGCTACCTCATCGCTGATTACCCGTCTGACGGGGGACGTTACACAGGTGCAGGATACGGTGTTTATGAGCTTGCGGTTTATGACACGGGTGCCGCTGGTGGTAATTGGCAGCATCGTGATGGCGCTGGTTGTGCATTTCAGACTTGGACTGTTGCTGGCGGTCATGGCCCCGGTGCTGTTCGTGTTTGTGCTGGTGATGATGCGACGGACCGTCACCTTGTTTAAGGGCGTCCAGCGTCGTCTGGATGATGTTAACGGGGTGATTCAGGAGAACCTGACAGGTATCCGGCTCATTCGGGTTTTTGTGCGGATGCGGCATGAAATCGAGCGTTTTGCCCACTACGGGGGGGAATTGATGAAAGGGACGGTATCCGCTCTACGCTGGACAGAAACGACGATGCCGTTCATTTTGTTTACGATGAATGTAGGAATTATCGCGGTACTTTGGTTCGGAAGGGGTCAGATTGCGACAGGGGATGCCAGTGTGGGACAGGTGGTCGCTGTCGTCAATTATTCATTGCGGACGATTGGAGCCTTGTCTGCCTTGTCGGGGATTGTCGTTGTGTTTTCCCGAGCAACCGCTTCAACGGCGCGGATTCGTGAGGTATTGGAAACACATCATGAAGACCACGGAGAACGGGAGTCTATTCCGAACCATAACACGCGAATGGAGGGAAAGGTTGAACTGGATCGGGTGAGCTTTCATTATCCTGGCAGCGATCTCGCTGTGCTACAGGATATTTCCTTTATGGCACGACCGGGTGAGCGTATCGCTATTATGGGGGCCACCGGCTCGGGTAAATCCTCACTTGTGCAGCTGATTACGCGCTTATATGAAGAAGATGAGGGCCATGTGCGTTTTGACGGCAAGGACGCGAGGGAATTGGATGCTTCCATATTACGTGAGGCCATTGGGTACGTGCCGCAGGAGGTGCTGCTATTCACAGGCTCGATTCAGGAAAATATCGCTTGGGGGCTAGAGAATGCCAGTCTGGCGCAGATTCAGGAAGCGGCTCGTATGGCGCAAATTCACGATATGATTGAGCGCTTGCCGCAAGGCTATGACACCATGCTGGGTCAGCGCGGCGTCAATCTGTCCGGTGGACAGAAGCAACGGCTATCTATTGCCCGCGCGCTGGTACGCCATCCGGCGGTGCTTATTTTGGACGACAGCACCAGTGCGCTGGATGTGCGAACAGAGGCAGCTTTGCTGGAGGCGCTGGAAGGCTTGTCCTGCACGACATTTCTCATTACGCAGAAGATCAGCTCGACCGCATCGGCGGATCAGATTTTACTGCTGGATGAAGGCCGTCTGATCGCGAGTGGAAGTCATGAGCATTTAATGGACAGTTCGGAGCTGTATCGACGCATCTATGAATCACAATACGGAAAGGAGGAGTCGCATGTTCAAGGAACTCGTTGATCCGTTCCGTCAGCCTACACCGCCGTCCGGTGTGCTGAGGAACCCGGCAGGAGCAGAGGGACGCCGCAAGGCCAAGGCCAAGAACTGGTCCGGCACGCTGGGCAGGATATGGGAGTATCTGGCCCGCCGCAAGGCCAAGCTGATGCTGGTACTGTTCATGGTGCTGCTCAGCTCCGGGCTGGCTCTGCTGGGTCCGTATTTGGTCGGCGTCGCAGTGGACGATTTTCTGGAAGGTCCGGGCGGACGCACGTGGATTTATTTTCTCATTGGGCTGGGGGCTGTGTATTTGCTTAATTCGCTGACCTCCTGGCTGCAAAATATCTGGATGATCGAAATCGCCCAAGAGACGGTGTACCGGATGCGTTTCGACCTGTTTTCACATTTGCATCGCTTGCCAATTCCTTTTTATGGTAAACGTCAGCAGGGAGAGATCATGAGTCGATTGACCAATGATATCGAAAATGTCAGCTCTACGCTGAATAGCTCGGCCATTCAGATTTTTTCGAGCATATTGACGCTGGTGGGTACGCTCGCAGTCATGCTGTGGTTAAGCCCGCTGATGACACTGCTGACCTTTATCGTGGTGCCGCTGATGGCAGTCGGGATGCGCTGGATTACGCGCCGCACGGGTCCATTATATAAGGAACGGCAGAAGAATCTCGGTGAGCTGAACGGATATATCGAAGAAACGTTATCCGGGCAGCAGATTATCAAAGCATTTTCACAGGAAAAGAGAGTGATTCGCGGCTTTGGTGAACGTAATGACCGTATCCGTCTGTCGGGTTTCTGGGCACAAACGATTTCCGGTTTTATCCCCAAGCTGATGAACGGGCTGAACAATCTCAGCTTTGCCATTGTGGCAGGGATCGGCGGGATTTTGGCCATTCACGGCTCTATTACCATTGGGACGATCATCATCTTTGTGGAGTATGCTCGCCAGTTCACCAGACCGCTGAACGATCTGGCTAACCAGTGGAATACCCTGTTGTCCGCTATTGCCGGAGCGGAGCGCGTATTCGAAATATTGGATGAGGATGAAGAGTCCAAGGACGAGCATGGCGCGGTAGAGCTGAAGCATGTCGAGGGGGCGATTCGGTTTACTGATGTTTCCTTCGGCTATGATGAGGAGAGTGCTACGCTGAAAGGCATCTCTTTTGAAGTCAAGCCCGGTGAGATGATCGCACTGGTCGGTCCGACCGGGGCCGGAAAAACAACGCTGATCCAGTTGATATCCCGTTTTTACAGTCCCGACAAGGGAATGATCATGCTAGATGGACGAGACATTACCACCATCCAGCGTGAAAGCTTGCGCTCCCGCATGGCGTTTGTGCTACAGGATTCCTTTCTGTTCCAAGGGACAATCCGTGAAAATATCCGCTTCGGCAGACTGGATGCCACCGATGAAGAGGTAGAGGAAGCATCGAAGCTGGCGAATGCCCATTCCTTTATCATGCGGATGAAGGACGGATACGACAAAATGCTGGAGGCTAACGGCAGCGGCATCAGTCAAGGGCAAAAGCAGTTGCTGGCTATCGCCCGCGCTATTTTGGCCAACCCTTCGATTCTCATACTCGACGAGGCAACCAGCAGCATCGACACGATTACCGAGATGAAAATACAAGAAGGGCTGGAGCGGCTCATGCAGGGTCGAACAAGTTTTGTCATCGCGCATCGATTGAATACCATTCGTCAGGCTGACCGGATTCTCGTTTTAAAGGATGGACGTTTGGATGAGCAAGGCTCGCATGATGAACTGCTGGCTCATAAAGGTTTTTACAGCGATTTATATTATGGTCAGTTGAAAAAGCAAAGCTCTTAATGATTTATCATGATTTCAGATGGATCGTTCGACTACATACCTGTGCTACAGCAGGGTCATGAGTCACGATAATTAAAGTTTTTCCTTCCGTATTTAACTGTTGCAGCAGTTTTAAAATTTCGTCTCTGTTACTCGCATCTAGTGATCCGGTAGGCTCGTCTGCCAGAATAAGATCACAAGGCTTTAGCATTATTCGTGCAATTGCTACTCGTTGTTGTTCTCCACCAGAAAGTTCATGTATTTTCTGGTGGAGTGAAATATCCAGTCCAACCCGTGAGAGTGCTTCGAGCTTTAAATGGCGTTTTTCTGTTTTGGATTTATTGGAGTAAGCCAGAGGGATATCTAAATTTGCGTCTATCGTAGCGTTGTCAATCAACGCGAAGTTTTGAAATAAGTAGGCTATTCGCTTTCTTAGTAGCCTGTTGGCTTGGGTTGAACGAGGGCGAGGAATTTCCTCGCCAAACAACTTGATGCTACCCTGATCGGGCTGCTCCAGCATTCCAATCGTATTTAGAATTGTTGTTTTTCCAGAACCGCTTGCTCCTGTAATTGCGATCATCTCGCCTTCGGCTACGGATAAATTGACATCTTGGAGCACAACGTGTGCTCCATATTTTTTGCTTACGTTAACAAGCTCGCATATATTATTCATCACCTACAGTGCCCCACCTTTCAATACCAGAACTCGATTTTTACGTTCTATAATTATGAGAGCAATGATACTGGCTATGAGCTCAACGACAATGAAAAAAGCCAGAACTAAGAAAAATCCAATATCCGTATTTTGGTTTATCATCAAAGCAATACCTGCTTGTATGATCCAGAGAACTGTGAATAAGCTAATGAATTCCCTATACGTTTTAAAAAAACCAAAGCCGAACAGCCTGCGTACCACGAAGACTTGTTGGTACTTTTTAAAAAATACAATCAGGTTTTGAACTACAAAGAACAATAACCCGACTAGCAGACCACCAATGAGCAGCAATAGCATATTCATTCCATTTTGCAAATCATTTACCTTGGTTAACATATATTGATCTACGGTAATGAGGTATTTGAGATTGTCATCCAAGTGCAGCTTTTTTAGCTGGGGTTCTAAGGCTTTGTAAGTTTGGGCAGTATCTCTGTTAATCAGCTTTATCTTTAAAGGGTCAGACCCACCATTACCGAGGATGGCAACTCGATCCGATGTAAAACTATTATTTTCAGTAACAACTTGAATTATAGGATCTATAATTACATTATGCTCAGCTTTGAATACTTCGGGATTAAAGCTGAATACTTTTTGATTATTCTTAAGCCATATGATTTGAATCTCTGTTTTTTGTAGATGCTCTGGAACTGGTATTTTGTAATATTCTGTTTGATATTCCTTAAAGGATTGTCTATCTTCCTTGAAAAAAAGTAATATTTCTTTTTCTCTATTCCGATATTTATCAGGCACGAGTAAAATCGATTTTCCGTTATTTTCTGCTATTTGAATTGGTTTTTGCTTGATGTCATATAATGGATATTCTTTTAAATAGTTGCTATTGACCAAAATCGAACGTATTCCGTTATAATCTTTATTTAGAATAAGGGCAATTTCTTCGTATTGACGGGTGTTGATTAGCAGAGAACTCATTCTATTGACAAAAGGGTAAAATTGGTTGGCTGTGATCTTGTGAAACTCAGGTGAATTTTGTTGCATATCCTGTGCATCATATCCAATAAATAGAGGATAAAAAACACCGTAGTCTTTAATATTCTTCCACCCTTTTATATCTTCTTGTTGCTGAATGAGATTCGTATATTGATGAACATAGAAAGTGCCTAGTGTAACAATAAAAATAGAACATATGACTTTTGCCAATGTATTCAACATGAAAATACTGTTCGTGTTTTTTCTGTTTTTGATGATCTGATGCATTCCCACCCTAGATATGTAGGCATAGGAAATCAATGAAGGGATTAGAACGATTCCGTAGGCTCCAAGCTGGTATAACATGACGCCTATAACAAAACCAGTGTCTGTATTCGGGATCAAGATCGCCAGGAGAGCAGAAATAACTACAGACAAACAGCCTGTTACCACAATCATTTTTCCCATTACGATAAACCATACTCTTCGGCTTGTGATTCCATGCATTTTATAAATACCTATGGCCTTGGATTCTTGAAAAACAGAAAAAATGAAAAGTAGCAGAATCATAAAAAATAAAGCGTATTGAATGTATGTTAAATAATCCAACGATTCGAAGGTTTTCATGGAACCTGCAACTGTGGTATTGTATGCAAAGCTATCGATGGTGAAAGGCGTTTTGAGATATTTTTGATATTTCACATTCAACTTCTCTGTAAAAATGGTCAGAAATTTCTGGAATCCCTGATGATCTTGGGTCTCTGCAAAATAGGTACCAGCTACTGGCAAATGCTGAAACGATAGGCGCAGGGGGGAAAGTGTGATCAGATCGTTTTTTCCAAAATCCTGTATACTGCCGATCTGATTTGGATCATCCGTATGTACGGATGATAAAAAGTGTGAGCTTTGCTGCGTATCTTCGAAGGATACTACTTTACCATCAACAATATGAATATAATTGTATAATTGAGTACTACTTGTAAGCAGTACATACTTTACAATTTCAACTTCATTATTAGGCTTATTGTTGATTCCAGGTCTAAAAATGTTAACTTTTGCTTGGATCGCTGATTCCAGTAGTATAGGATATACTTGCTCCGGATCTGCTAATAGCAAGTTATCCGGTATGGAGAAAGGGGAGGCGATCGTTTTTTCCATTTGATCTATCTTATTGAATTCATCAATATCTGTCTGGATATATCCTCTGATGAATGAGAGAATGGACAACAAAACTAGGAAGCTTGCAACTATTTTTCTCAAATTCGTTGTACTCCTTTAATTAGCTTTCTGCGATATTGAGATTTAAGAATACGGATGGGGTCATCATTAAGAGCATGATGGCCCCATTGGTAGATCAGACTAGCTTAGGTTTTTTTTGGTGGTGTGTAAGCATGCCAATGCGCTTTTGTTGCATCACGCGGACTTCCTGTTGCGCTGGAATAGGAGGTAGTCCCTTTTTTTGTATCACCACTATCATTACTATTTGTGCCTATAGAGCACGAAGAACTATGAATTTTCTTAGGATGGTTATAATTGGACCATACTTTCTTGGTCCAAGGACCTACCATTCTAGTGCCATAATCCCATGTACCGCCACCAGCATCTACTGAAAAAGGTGTTACGCTTGCATTAGAAAGAGTTACATTTGTTGCAGGAGCATTCGTAAGGTCAACAGAGCCACTTGTTACCTCGCCATTACTTTGTGCCATAGCCTGCCCTGCAGAAGCAACCAGCATAGCAACGGCAAACATGGTACTTATAATACGTTTTTTTCCCATTCTTACTTCCTCCTCAAAAATAATAATTCATTATTTTTTATGTAATTTTCCGGAAATTACAATATTATCTTATTCCTCTAATTAGGAAAAGTATATAGCGAGAAATAACTTTATTTGTATTTTTATGTCGTATATATTAAAAAAAATTATTTTATAGTTTTTTTAAGAGACGGATTGTCAAGCCAAATGCGACAGAGCTTCTGTAAATGATTCGTGAGGTTTTCCATGCTAAACATTTTCGTGGACGGTTATTGATGACCAGAAAGTCGAGCAGTGCTTTCACAACATTTAATATACCCATACCCCGTATAAGTATGTTAGTATTGGTGTGTAAGAATAAAATCCCACTTCAAAGGAGAGATCATCATGAAAATCGCAATCATGCTTTTCGATGGAATCACAGCATTAGATGCAATTGGTCCATACGATGTATTTGCTGCTACACTGAAATGTGAAGTGAAGTTTGTCGCTAAGAAAAAAGGGTTAATCAAACTGGACTCAAATATGGGTTATTTGCATGCCGATTACAGTTTTTCTGAAGTTACTTCAGCTGATATTCTGGTTGTTCCAGGTTGCAGTCCGCCAAATTATAAAACTCCAATGAATGACGAAGAAACGTTAAATTGGATTCGCCAAATACATGAAACTACGAAATGGACCACGTCGGTTTGTAACGGCTCTCTGATTTTGAGTGCCGCAGGCTTGTTAAATGGAATCGTAGCCACCAGTCATTGGGGATCCTTAGACCTGCTCCAATCTCTTGGAACCATTCCAACAGATGAGAGAGTGGTTCGTCAGGGCAAAATCGTTACAGCAGCCGGTGTCTCCTCTGGTATTGATATGGCACTTCAACTCATAGCATGGGAATTGGGAGAAGATATGAGTAAAGGAGTCCAGCTGATTTTGGAATACGATCCTCAGCCTCCGTTTGACACGGGTTCACCAAAGAAAGCGCCTACTTTATTGGTAGAACAAATAAGAGGTATGTTACAAGAGTTTGCAAAACGGGAGCCCAATGTGTAAATCTTCTCAATAGCGGAATTGGGGTAACTTGGCTTAAACGTTCAATATTGTTGGTATTTGGTAACAGAAATATCTAAAGAAGGAGCGGTAAGTGCTCCTTCTTTTTTTAGTACGCCCAGCATGGGCGTCATCTCTAGGGTGAAAGTCCTGAACGGGGGCTGGCGAGCGCCTACCGTTAGCCAAGGGCAAGGGTGTCCACCGTGAGGTGGAATCTGAAGGAAGCCGGAGGCAAAAGCACGGGCCAAGGTACACGAACTGGATTTGAGGCTGTGTCAGTCGGATGAGTCACCTAAACATGACGAAATCCAAAGCCGCCAAGGACTGACGCGGTATACTCCAGTGGTCGCGGGCGGAAAGATGGCGTTCTTATCTGGGGAGACCTGTCAGATAAGCAAGGAAAAAAACTTGTAACCGTAGCCGAGAGGCTACGCTGAACGGACAGGAGTCAGCAGAAGCCATAGTACGTAAGGTGTTGCAACAACTTACGGAAGGGCTGAACCGAAAGGAGAGAGGAAACCGATGCGTTCGCATGAAGAGCAAAGACAGCCGAATATCTCGCAAGAGAGCTACCAGCAAAGAGAAGCGGTGAAGCCGTCAGGGTATGCTGGAGCGCCGAGTTCTTCGTCGGCACAAGTCGCCCCTTCCTCTCGCGAAGACCAGAACAACTTGCTGGAACGAATGCTCGAAGGAGATAACCTCAGGCTCGCATACAAACGAGTGGTGCAAAACGGAGGAGCGCCTGGTGTGGACGGTGTAACGGTAGCAAATCTACAAGTTTACCTGAATACGAACTGGGCAAGGGTGAAAACTGAACTTCTGAGGGGAACGTACAGACCTGCGCCAGTCAAACGGGTGGAAATTGCCAAACCCGGAGGCGGTGTACGGCTTTTAGGCATCCCGACCGTAATGGACCGATTTCTCCAGCAGGCGCTTTTACAAGGGATGAACCCGATCTTTGACGCGCAATTTTCCTGGTATAGCTACGGCTTTCGCCCGGGGAAAAGGGCACATGACGCGGTGAAACAAGCGCAAAGATATATCCAAAGTGGACTTCGCTGGGTCGTGGATCTAGATCTGGAAAAGTTCTTTGACCAGATGAATCATGACATGTTGATGGCAAGGGTGGCGCGGAAAGTGACGGATAAAAGAGTGCTGATGCTGATTCGTGCCTATCTGAACGCCGGAGTCATGGTGGACGGAAAGCTGGAGCGCAGCCGGGGAGGAACACCACAAGGCGGTCCGCTCAGTCCGCTTTTGGCCAACATTCTACTGGACGATTTGGATAAAGAATTGACGGAACGTGGCCTGCGGTTTGTGCGCTATGCGGACGACTGCAATATCTTTGTGGCGAGTAAGCGAGCAGGCGAACGTGTGATGGAAACGGTAAGTCGGTTTGTAGAAGGAAAGCTAAAGCTGAAAGTGAATGGGGAAAAGAGCGCGGTAGCCAGGCCCTGGCACCGGAAGTTCTTAGGGTTCAGTTTCCTGAGCCAGAAGCAGGCGACGATTCGAATAGCACCGAAGAGTCTCAACGCATGTAAAGAGAGGATTCGAGAGCTGACAAATCGAACATGGTCCATTTCCATGGAAGAACGGATTCGCCGATTGAACCGCTATCTGTTGGGTTGGCTCGGTTATTTCCATCTAGCCTCGGTGAAGACGCACCTTCAAAAACTGGACCAGTGGATTCGGAGAAGACTACGAATGTGCCTGTGGAAGCAATGGAAACGAGTACGTACACGAATCCGTGAACTCCGGGCACTTGGGGTTCCAGAGTGGGCATGTTTCAAGATGGCTAACTCGAGGCGAGGCGCATGGGAAATGTCCCGGAATACCAATAATGCCCTTCCTACTTCCTATTGGAAAGAGAAAGGGCTGAAAAGTTTGCTTTCACGTTATCTGGAGCTTGGTTAACCTTTTGGAACCGCCGTATGCGGACCCGCATGTACGGTGGTGTGAGAGGACGGTGGTTTACCGCCCCCTCCTACTCGATACACATTTAATTGTTTAGAAGTAGTTGTTAATTTCAGAAAATTTTATTATCAACTTAATCCTTACATTTTTTACTGGCCTCTTCGCTATATATTTACTTACTGGAAAAGTAGAGGTAAGTGGTTTAATAGTTTGCTTTATAAGCACAGGATTATTAGCACTAGGATATCTGGCTGTGTATTTAATAAAGAAAGTGCGTAAATGAAACCGCATTTCTAACACCGACTCGACCGAAATTGTTCATATCGCTTTTAAGATGTATTTTGATAAGGCTAATTCAAAATTTAAAAAAGCCCCCAAAAACGCTCCTGCTTGCCATGAACTTCAATCCTGGCAAGCATTTCATCCCTTCCTCTGTTAAAACCTTTGTCCCGTTGAAACGCAAAAAAGAGCCGTAAACCGGCTCTACCATAAAGCATGCTTTATTATACAGATTTAGTAATCGGACTGTTTAAGGGGAGGGTCTCAAGCTCAGTTGGTACTGGAGCAATCTCCGCCTGTCTGTCGGGATGAAACTCATTTTCCGATTTGGCCACGATGACGGTAGCGACTCCGTTACCAATCAGATTGGTGATGGCGCGTGCTTCTGACATGAAGCGGTCCACACCGAGCAGCAGCGCCATTCCCGCCAGCGGGATGGAAGGGAACGCCGCGAGTGTGGCTGCCAGCGTAATAAATCCAGAGCCCGTGACGCCCGCTGCTCCTTTTGAGGTCAGCATAAGGATACCGAGCAGTGTCAACTGCTGCCACACGGTCATATCGACGCCGGAGGCCTGAGCCACAAATATGGCGGCCATGGACAGATAGATCGCCGTACCATCCAGGTTAAACGAATAGCCCGTAGGAATGACCAGGCCGACCACCGATTTGGAACAGCCGTATTTCTCCATTTTGTCCATCATGCGTGGCAGGGCAGACTCCGAGGATGAAGTACCGAGTACGAGTAAAATTTCTTCTTTGATATAAGCGATAAACTTGAAGATGCTGAAACCGTACATGCGAGCAATCATACCGAGCACAATGATAATGAATAAGGCCATGGTCAGGTAAACGGAACCCATCAGCTTGCCCAGAGAGGTTAACGACCCAATGCCGAATTTACCAATCGTATAAGACATGGCACCGAATGCGGCGATTGGGGACAATTTCATGATCATATTCACGATGCCAAAGAAGGCGTGCGACAGCTTGTCGAACAGGACAATGACGGGTTTGGCTTGCTCCCCCATGGCCGTCAGTGACAGCCCGAAGAGGATGGCAAAGAACAGGATAGGCAGTAAATCTCCGCCTGCCATAGCGCTCACTACATTTTCAGGAATAATGCCGACGATGAAATCAACGAGCCCATGACTTGTTTCCGCTGCTTTTTGAGCATATTGAGATACGTCTCCAGTTGCTTTGCTCACATCAATGCCAGCTCCCGGTCTTACCAGGTTAACAACGATTAGACCAATAGCCAGCGCAATCGTGGTAACGATTTCAAAATAGAGAAGGGCCTTTCCGCCGATGCGACCGACCTTCTTCATGTCTCCCATGCTGGCAATCCCGTGTACAACCGTAAAAAATACAATGGGTGCGATGACCATCTTAATAAGCTTGATAAAGGCGTCTCCGAGCACTTTGAGCTTTTCGCCTGTTGCAGGAAAAAAGTGACCAAGAAGAATGCCCAGAACTATAGCGATAACGACCTGAACCGTCAAGTTTTTAAAATTAATTCTCAGTTTCATAGGGATACGCTCTCGCTTTCTTTTGGTTTTTGAAAACGCTTTATTTGTGTATCCCCAGTGTAAAAGCTGCGTTCTTGGCAAACAAGAATACGGTCATAACGTTCTTTTTGGTCTTTATGGTCCTTGAATCATATCCATCAGGTCCGACCCGATGATGGGAGTGAACTCCGGATAGAGCACGCGCAGTTGTTCCCTCCAAAGCTTACGCTCACCCTCGGACAGGTGGGTAATTTTAATGTCTCCGGTCTGCTGCAACTGACGAAGGCGATTCGCATTTTCATCTGTTTCCCGTTTGTTCCAACGCGTCGTTTCCTCAAGTGCCTCTTGCAGCACCAGCTTAGCGTCACTTGGGAGACGATCCCAGTAGGATTTGTTAAATACGACGGCATAACCCAGATAGCTGTGGTTGCTGATGGTCATATATCGTTGCACTTGGTAAAACCGTTTGGTAAGGATATTGGATATCGTGTTCTCCTGTCCATCTGCCGTGCCCGTCTCCAGGTTGTGGTATATTTCATTAAAAGGAGTGCTGATGGTCGATGCTCCCAGCGCTTCAAACTGACGTTCCAACACCCGGCTTGGCTGAATACGAAATTTTAAGCCCGTAAAGTCTGCGGGTGTGCTAATTGGATGGGCGTTGTTAGTCATTTGCCGAAAGCCATTCGACCAGAAAGCGACGCCTTTCATTCCAAAGGGGTCAAGTGTTTGCGATAACCGCTTGCCCAATTTTCCGTTCAGTGCCTGATCGACTTCAGCCTGATTCTCGAAGGCAAACGGAAGATCCATCACTAGCCAGGCTGGATCAATCGCATTCAAATTGGAAAACGAAGGAGCTATCATCTGGATTTCTCCCCGTTGAAGTGCTGCAACTTCCGTGGTTTCTGAATAGCGCATTCCATTGGGGAACACTTGAATCTCAATCCGATCGTTGGATTTCTCTTTAACCCGTTGTGCAAAATGAGCGGCAGCCAGTCCTTTGGGCGAGTTTTCCGCCACCACATGGCTAAATTTGATCACGATCCGATCTTTAAGACCGGTAAATTCATTATCATAAGGGAGATCTTCACCAAAATTCTTTTGAAAACCGATCACAGAAGCCGTTAGGATACCCAGTACGAGCAGAACACCAAATCCAGCAGCTCTTTTCACAAAGTAACCTCCCATCTGTTGCTATTTTAGACCCATTATTCCACAATGATATTCAAAGGTAAACGCTTTAAAGAAAGGAGAAGAGGATGAACAGACTTCGTATATATTGGAAAATAATGATACTTTCATTTGGAGTCGTTCTTTTTTCTCTTTTGATCGGTGGTCTTTTTCTGTTCGGTAGCGCTACCCGGCTCAAGGAAGAGGAACTCAAACAGCGGCTTACGATTACAGCTCAGACGGTTGCGAACCTGCCGGATGTAGTGGAAAGAATTGACGACCCGAATGCTTCTGCAGTGATTGCACCTATGGCGGACAAAATTCGGATATTAAACGATGCGGCTTATATCGTCGTGCTCGATATGAACCGCAAACGGTTGTCTCATCCGCTTTCGGAGCGAATCGGCGGAACGTTTCAGGCTCAGGATGATGATGCCGCATTTGCTGAACATACGTATGTCTCCAAAGTGCGCAGCGAAGCGGGCATCGGCTTGCGTTCCTTTGTGCCGATTATGAATGCTTCCTCGGAGCAGGTGGGCGTCGTCGTGGCGGGCGGCCTGCTGCCAAGTGTGACGGAGATTATCCGTCAGGAGAAACAATCCATCGTCATGACTTCGTTGCTGTCGCTGATGTTTGGTGTGATTGGCTCCGCATTGCTGGCCCGTCATATTAAGCTCCAGATGTTCGATCTGGAGCCGCAGGAGATTGCGAGAATGTTTCGTGAGCGAAGCGCGGCCTTTCAAGCGATGCACGAGGGCGTCATTGCCATTGACCGCAACTGCATCATTACGATTTTCAACGAACGGGCCAAACAAATTTTCGATGTGCACCGTGATGTAGCGGGATTGCCGATCCGTGAGGTCATCCCGGATACCCGTTTGCCGGAAGTACTGGATTCAAGAGTCGCAATTCTGAGCCATGAGCTAAAAATTGGCGGAACCATTATTTGGAGTAACCGAATTCCCATTCGCGAACAGGGAGTTACTCTAGGGGCAATCGCCATATTTCAGGACAAGACCGAGGTGACGAGAATGGCCGAGGAACTCACAGGTGTCAAAGAGTTTGTTCATGCGCTTCGTGCACAAAATCACGAGCATATGAACAAAATGCATACCGTCGCCGGCTTGCTCCAGCTTGGGCAGCAGAACGAGGCGTTGAGCTATCTGTTTGAGGTGACCGAGCAACAGGAGGAGATCACGCGCTTCCTTCAACGGCATTTCGATGATGACGGAGTTGCAGGACTGCTATTGGGTAAAATTAGCCGTGGTAAAGAGCTCGGGATTGATATCAGGATTGATCCTGACAGCAAAATGAATCAGTTTCCCCGGCTAATTGACCGACATGATTTTGTTCTGCTACTCGGAAATTTAATTGAGAATGCCTTTGATGCACTGGCGGATACAGAAGTCGGCTCCAAGGAGATTTATGTCAGCATCCAGCAGGATGACGAATATATGTCCATATTGGTCGAGGATAATGGCTGTGGAATGTCGGAGACAACGAAGAAACGAATGCTTGAACGCGGATTTACGACCAAGGACGGGGAAAGCCGCGGCATGGGGCTGCATTTACTGAGCGGGATTGTCACCAAGGGGAATGGCCGCCTGACATGCGAGTCTTCACTTGGCTTGGGAACCTCGATAGAGATTCTATTTCCGTTGAAGGAGAGAGGGAGCGACGATGAGTAAACCTATTAAATCACTTTTTCGTGTGCTGTTGGTCGAGGATGATCCGATGGTACAAGAGGTGAATCGGCTTTTTATCGAACAGGTTGGCGGGTTTCAGGTCGTAGGTCTGGCTTCCAATGGGCTTCGGGGGTTGGAGCTGATCGAGGAGCTAAAGCCTGATCTGGTTTTTCTTGACGTGTTTATGCCGTCGCTGGGCGGGATAACGACCTTGCAGCGCATCCGTTCCATGGCATTGCCTGTAGATGTAGTTGTCGTGACCGCCGCGAAGGATACGGAGACGATCCGCGAAATGATGCGAAACGGAGCGTTCGATTATATCATGAAGCCGTTCAAGGTAGAGCGTATCCACCATACGCTGGAGCGTTACCGGGTACAGCAGGCTGGATTATGGGCGGAAGAAGTAGGAACCCAGGAAGAGCTGGACCTCATTATGCAAAATAGAGAAGCTGCTAGGGAAGCGGTAGTCTCTGCTCCGGTGTACGAGGAATGGGCGATGTCTTACGATGAGCTACCAAAGGGCTTGAATGCTGCTACCTTGAAGCAGGTGCTTGCGGTCATGGAGCAACATGGCGGCAAGCTGTCTGCTGAAGAAACCGCTGAGGGAGTAGGGATTGCCCGTGTAACGGCAAGAAGATACCTGGATTATCTGGAGAAAAGAGGGATCGTGCGCCTTGTTGTGCATTATGGCGGGGTCGGTCGTCCCGTTAATCGGTATGAGCTGCTGCGTGACCAAAATGACCATAAGTAACAATATGGACAAAAGCTTCCCAACGTTTTTGTGAAAGCGGTAACATGTAAAAGCAGGGGGAGCTACATAATGCTCGTTCACTCCAAAGTAAACTTCGGTGAGGTCGCATCAACCATCTGCCGCGCAGGGGGAGACATTACTTCCATTGATGTTATTCGTCCCGGACAGGATTCGTCCATTCGGGACATCACCGTCCACATCGCTGAAATAGCAGAGGCTTTTCTCATCGAAATGCCCAAGATGTTCAGCGCATGGCCGCGGATAGTATCATTTTTGCTATGGCCAACCCGCATCCGGAGATAGCGCCCGAAGAAGCGATACCGCATGTTCGCGTGTTTGCGACAGGACGCAGTGACTATCCCAATCAAATCAACAACGTGCTTGTATTTCCGGGAATTTTCAGAGGAGCGCTCGATTGCCGCGCACGCCGTATTAACGAGCCGATGAAATTAGCCGCCGCCCGCGCCATTGCAGCCGTTGTGAGCGAACGGGAATTAAACGAGCAATACATTATCCCAAGCATATTCAATGAGCAGGTTGTTACCAAGGTGAGATATGCTGTGATTGAGGCCGCTATTTTGACCGGGACGGCCCGGCGTATCCCGCCAGATTTCAGATAATCCGATGGAACAAATTAGAATAACATGGTTCGATCTGTTAAACTATGAAAATAGAGCGATTGCAGATAAGTTGCCATGTTAACCTTATCTATTTTGCGGAGGTGGGGGGATGAACGGAAGTCTGTTTGAGCCACGGCTGCGTGACGGGGAATATATTCCCCGTTTTTTTGCTTACTATTACAAGCAATGGCATGACTATACCATGCCTTACCATGATCATCATTCTACCGAAATTATGTACATGATCTCCGGCTTGTGCCGGGTGGATGTACAGACGGGGGAAAGTCTGGAAGAGAGCATCACCCTGCGCAAGGGCGAGTTTATTATGCTCGACGCAGGGGTGTCCCACCGGCTGGTGGTGGAGGGAGATCAACCGTGCCGGATGCTGAATGTAGAGTTCGGTTTTACGGAGGGGGTGAGGGTAGGCCCGTCTATCCGGCAATTGGCCAGAGAGGAGCAGGAGGTCACGGCCCTCATGTCGCGTCCATTCCCATATCTGGTACTATCGGACCCTGAAGAGGTATATTATGCGCTGAAAAGTCTCGTGCTGGAGTTGGACCAACGAAAAGAACAGCCGGGCGCGATGGCTGAGCTTCTGTTTATGCAATTGCTCGTGCGGATCGCCAGACTGCGTGGGGAAGCAGAACGTAGCAACACGCAGCAAACGGATATGTACATCAAACGATGCATTGAATTTCTCCATCTGAACTATGACCGGGATATTGTGGTCAAGGATATGGCAGCGGCAGTTAATCTGCATCCGGGATATCTGCACCGCATTTTCAAAAAGCATACCGGACAAACCCTTACCGGATATTTGACGATGCTACGGATGAACAAGGCCCGGATGCTGCTCCAACAAACGGACATTCCGATTCATAAAATTGCTGATTACGTGGGCGTAGGCAGCAGACAGTATTTTCATATGCTGTTCAAAAAGCACACAGGCAAGACCCCTGTCGAATACCGCTCTGCCGTGGAACGCCATGTGTGGAACTACTCGGAGGATGAGGCGGGGAATGAATAGTTGTAGATATTAATCAAATGATGGGATCAACGAAGGGCTTGCCTGATTAAATGGGCAGGTCTTTTTTTGCGCTTAGAAATGATCGTCAGGTCATAGGTAGTTGTTCATAAATCTTTCGACAATTATAAAAAATGGGCAAATTGTTTCAGGTTCTAAAGAACCATTTTTATAAGAAAAAACTTATATGACTTCATCATAGATGGAAGCATCGATTCGTAGATTTGTCTTTTTCATGTGAAAATGAAGCCGTGTTTTCGTAATTGCGGAATGTTAATCCTAGTAAAAAGAGGCTGGAGTAGGTGTATGATTTCATTTAAGTTATAGAATTCTACATTAAATATCAAGATTAGAAATACAGGGAGTGGCAGCAACGATGGGACATATGGATGAGAAAATTATAGCCATGATCAATGCGGCGCGGACGGAACAACAGGATGCAGCGGTTCCCCCAAAAAAAGATCTGCACAATTACAATGGGGCTGAGGACAGCTTGGGACTGGACAAAAGAAAAGTGGATGCCGATGCATCTCTTCCTTTTGAATTGGAACTACACCCGCTTATGAATTTGGATGGGGAACGGATCGCTTTTACAGAGCGCGGGTTGCTGAACGACCGGATCACGATGTGGTTGCCCCGAACATTCACCGAAATGGGCGAGCGGGAGATCGAACTTAAATATCCTTCGAATTATCGCCCACCGCTCATTTTGACCAATTCGACAGGAGAAATCAATTTGTCCTTTAACCTGACAGCAAGCGAACTGACGGACGAGGAACTGGAGACGTTCACCAGCGAGATGATCTACATTCTGCACCATACGCAAAAGTTGACGGAATGGTATGCAGACGGTGTGTGCAAGGTGAACGGACGACGGGTGGGATACTGTGAATTTATGACTCCGGTTTTGAATGCGCGTCTGTATAATTTGACCTTTTTTGCAGCTCTGGAAGGGCATGCGCTTATATGCTCATTTAACTGCACGGAGGAACATATGGACACATGGCGTCCGGTCGCTCAGCGTATGATGACCACGCTGAAAATCTTGCCCGGCGGGGCCGAAGGAGAAGGCATATGGAGCAGATAAGCACTACCTATTCCAATCTGAAGATCACGCCGTATCAGCTTATAAACGTACAAGAGCTATATCTGGTCAAGCGTCTCAATGACCATACCCGTTTGCGTTTTACCGCTGTCGTGCCGGAGGAACTAAAAGATACCTATGTGGATATGACAACATCCGATTCCCCGGTCGGAATTTCGCAGCTGACAGAGGATGGCACGGAGATCCCTCTGTTTAGCGGAACGGTACTGGCGATTGAAGTAAAGGCTGTACGGGATGTGTACTACCTGGAGGTGGAGGCCGTGTCGCATACCTATAGACTGGATGTGCGCCCCCAAAGCCGTTCTTTTCAGGACAAAAATATAAAGGTGGTGGAGTTGCTGCATCGTATTGCTGCCCTCTATCCGGGTCTGGACGTAATGGACTCGGCAACCGGGGGAGCGTCGATTGGACGGATGCGGGTACAGTACCGCGAGACCGATTGGGCTTTTCTCAAGCGCCTGGCCTCCTATTACCACACTTCGCTCATGCCTGCGTCCATATTTGATACACCGAAGTTCTATTTTGGCATTGAGGAAAGCGGAACGGCGGTTCAAGTGGACAATTATCATTATACGGTAAGCAAAAGGATATCCGCATATCGCTACTTTGCTGGCAATGATACGGCTTCGGTGGATGAGCAGGATTTTCTCGATTACACCGTGGAAACAGAGCAGGTGCTGGAACTGGGCAACGAAATTCAATTCCATGGCAAAACGCTGTATGTATACGAGGCACAAACCCGAATGACCCAAGGGGTGCTCCTGCATATATATACCTTAACCACACATAAGGGGCTACGGCAAAGAACGGTTCATAACGAGCAACTGACGGGTCTGTCTCTGGAGGGTAAAGTGATTGCCGTCGAACGCGACCGGGTTAAGGTGCATCTGGATATCGACCCGGTGCAGGACAAAAATACAGCTCATTGGTTTCCATATGCAACGGGGTACAGCGCCGAGGGACATAGTGGCTGGTACGTGATGCCGGAACTGGGGGATACAGTGCGTATTTATTTTCCGAACCATCATGATGATGAGGGCATCGCCAGTAGCTCGGCCCGGCAGAATCGGGAAGATGGCGGACACAATGACTTGAAGCATCCGGACGTAAAAATATTCCGAACGCCTCATGGTAAGGAAATCCGTTTGACACCGGACGAGGTGGTAATTACCGGCAAGGACGGTGCTGTTTTTATCAAGCTGAACCAAGGTGACGGTATTCATATGGTGAGCAACAAACATATTCATTTTTCGGCAGGCGGTAACATCCACATGGAGGCGGGTCAAAAGGTAACCATTTCCGCTGGTCAGGAAATCAACCTGTCCAGCCGTAGCAGTCATATTACACTTGGTGGTGATACATCGGTCGTTGGCAGCGAGGTCAAAACGAATTGACGGAGGAAGCAGACCATGACAAAAGAAAAAGCATCCATGACTATCCAGGCCGGATCAGGTGCAAAAAAAGGCTATGTGGTTGCAGGGGCTATTTTGAAATGCAATTGCGGTACACAGCCCACTCGGCTCAAGCGTCCGCTTAGCCACGGTGTTTACATCAAGGACAAGGCTCAGATGAATGTGGGGGATCACGAACCGGGAGTTCATATTTCTGGGTTCGGGAACTGTTTTAGCTCGGCCAATCCGGCGGTTCAAAATAGCCAGATGGTGGACATTTTCGGTGTGAAGAAGGCGCCTTGTGTTCCGGTCATTCTTCGACCTTGGATTGGGGGCAAGCAGGATGTGCTCGTCGAGGGACAGCCTGCCTTGCTGGAGCATTGTACCAATGCCTGCCTGTATTGCGGAGCCATAACGATTGAAAATGACGGGCAGAATCTGGACTGATAGTGGGGGTTTCTCATCAAATGAACAAGGTGCAGGAAACATCCGGTTACCGTCATGTGGAATTGCTAAGTAAAGTTCCGCTGAAAACCATGACAGACATTCGTATCGAACGCAGATTGGGCGACCACGTGCGTTTGGTAGTGAGTGGCATCGTGCCGGAGGAAAAGCAGGAACGGTTTATGGAGTTGGAGAGTGAAGCCGAACCGATTGAAGTTATCGAAAAGGACAAGGATGGCCAGCGGCTGCGTACTTTGTTCCATGGACAAATGACGCGTATCACGCTGAATCGGGTACACGGCATTCATTACGTACAGTTGGAGGCCGTATCGCATACGATTCAACTCGATGTGAGGCCCGTGACCAGGTCTTTTCAAGATCATACAATGACGTATGGGCAGTTGCTGAAGCAGGTACTTGCTGGTTATACAGGTGCAGATGTGATCGATACGGCAAGCGGGGATACTCGACTGGACGCTTTGACGTTGCAATACAGAGAGACAGACTGGGCATTTTTGAAAAGGATGGCTTCCAGATTTGGAGCTGTACTTGTGCCTGAGGCTGCCGCAGATGCCCCAAAGTTCTGGTTTGGTATTCCCGAGGGACGGCCCGGAGCACTGGATGAAGTTCCGTATTACTCAAGAAAAAGCTTTGTTGGTGCAGATGGAGCTTTTCCTGACGGAGACGGTTTGGCATATGGAGCATCGTCGGTATATGAAGCCGGAGCAATTTATGGTGGCTCGCTTCCAGGATCGGGGCATGTGGACGATGGAATAAAATATTTTTGGAGTGATTCAAGCAGCAGTGAGGGGCTATCTGCTGCCAGCGTGGATGGCTTCATGGGTAGAGCATTGCCTGGGGGAGCAGACCTGTGGCATAGACAGCCGGGGATTCAAATCGGTATGCGCCATAACGAAGCCAACACCCCCTATGGTACGTCCTATACTGTGGAGAGTGCACGATATTTTCGCCCCGGAGATGTACTCTCTTTTCAAGGCAAGGACCTGCTCGTTGCGGATATCGTGTCCCGGATGGACCGGGGGTTGTTTTTACATACCTATACACTGGTTTCTGAAGATGAAATTCGGCAAAAGCCTATCTGGAACGGTTCAGTGAGGGGAGCCTCTCTAGAGGGTCGGGTACTGGAAGTTGAGCGGGATCAGGTTCGTGTACATCTCACCATAGATGCTGTACAGGAACGGGAAAAGGCATGCTGGTTCCCCTATGCAACAGGCTATAGTGCAGAGGGCCATAGCGGCTGGTATGTGATGCCCGAAAAAGGAGACATGGTGCAGGTACAGTTCCCGACCTTGCAGGAGTCGGATGGTTTTGCAGCCAGGTCTTTGAGGCGCAGTGGCAAGCCTGTACCTGAGTTGGGCAATCCGGATATTAAATATTGGGGCACTCCTCATGACAAGCTGGTTAAGCTAAGCGCGCAAGAGTTGCTAGTATCGGCTAAAACGAATAGCGTATATATTTCACTTGATGCGAAGGGAATACAGGTTCACAGTGACCATTCGCTGTCAATTGCAGCCAAACGGGGGCTAACGATCCACGCGGAGGACACACTGGACATTACGGCAAACGAGGCCATTTATTTGCAAGCAGGCAGCAGCAGTATGGTGATAGACGGAGAGACGGATATTCGTTCGTCACGAGTGAAGCTGGATGGGATAATCAAGCGTCCGGTTTTCGTCGCTGATCTGGAGCCCGTGCCAGAACCGCCGCTGATGTCGATCAAGGCGTATCAGGCCGCCCATGCGCCGAAGAGTACTGGCGGAGCAGGGGGAGGTTCTCCGAGCGAACAGGGTTCGGGCAGCAGCAGGCCTGGGAAGGCAGGTGTTTCCCCCGCTGCGTCTGCATCGCCCAAGGCAAACCTGCTGGGCGGTATGCTGAACGTAGCTCAGAAGGCGCTGAGCATCATCGGCACGATTCCCGTGTTGGGAACGCCCGCCCGGATGGCGAACAGCAAGCTCACTTCGATTCGCCGTAACGTCGCCAAGGGAGGGCCAACCCGTGCCTTGAAGTACGCGGCAGCAGGGTTATCCATGCTGGCAGGCGTGCCATCAGGAGGCTGGGCTGTGCTGGGCGGAAGGAATCTGGCGCGGGAAGCCGCAGCCTTTAACCGCCGGGTAGCCGCTTATAAAAAGAACGGCGTCGGACAACGCTACGCCACTGCTTACAGAGGCAAAGTATGGACGGCAGCCCGCAACGTTGCCAGTTCCAGATCATTAGGGGAGTTATTGAAAAGTCTAGCCCATAATATGGATAAGCTGAATACGGAGTATCATAAAATTCCGCTTGAAGTAAGAGCGGGCTGGAAGCCCAAGAATACAGAACAGCCTCCAAGGCAACCTTGGGGAAAGATGAGTGTGCAGGAAAGGAAAGAGCCTACTGAGGAAGATAAAAAGAAATGGGGGATTCGTGGATCGTATGTTTATATAACAGTTAATGAGGACTACAGACCTGATATACCTGAAGGAAGTTATTGGGCAGCAGATCGAGTGGTGCGCCAAGCAAATGGCGATCCTGATTTTAAATATTATGAGGATTGGAAAAAAAGTTATCCTGGCGACTTTTTGATTTTATCGAATAAAGAAGGTATATCTCAAGAAGAGCAAAGGTGGATGTCATTATCTAACATGACGGAAGGTGCTTTTGTATTTGATGGACGAGGAGACGGACGAGGCCCAAGTGCAGAAGAATTTAAACAGTTTTTCTCACAGTCGAGCAAAAAACAAATAACTGAGGAAATAATTTCGAATAGTGTCCCAGTGAAACAGCAATCGAAGAATATACTCGAACAAGAAGTTAAACTTGGGACTAAGGGGACGGGTGAAGTTGTGCGAAAAACTGGCGCATACAACTCATCTATAACGGTCAGTCTGGTCAAGGTCTAGGTAAATTAGAAGGAAAAGAATTGAATGTGTCAGAAAAAGGTTTAAACATTGTCAAAGAGCATCTTTCACAAAATTTTGGGGATTTTCCTGAGAATTTAGCTATGATTAAAAGACTTGAAGATGCTTTAGCTAACAAGAAGAAAATATCAGGTGCAGATTCAAGTTTTTATATGCATGAGGTTTCAGAATCAACAATGATGAAAAAAGGAATTGATTATGATACTGCTCATGAGATGGCACTTCAAAAATATGATGTCTCTCGGTTTAGTGTGTATCATGCTGATATTATCAAATCAATGCCAGATATATTTAATAAAAACTGGAGAAAGTTTTGGGGGTTAAATGAATGATTGTATTAGATAATTTAGGACAGTATCGTCGAGGGAGAATATGGATAAACGATTTGCCCGATAATAAATACAAGGTAATTGATAAATTAACGACTTCGGTTGAATTAAAACAAAGTATTCATATTAAACCTTCTAGTTTAGCCCTAGAACTTTTACTTTCTCGACGTGACATGAGTAACTATGCGTTCTTAGGTGTTAAATTTATCCCTAATAAAGAAAAAAGAGTAAATATTAGTGTTGATGTTAGTTTGGATGAAGATGAATTATTAAATGACCATATTGCAATGAAATCGGATAATGTTTTCGTTGGAATACCAACTGAGTATGCTGAGGCCGTTTTAAGTACTGCAAAAAAAGTCATTGAAGAGATATCTCAATTCTCTAGTGGCGATTTAGAATTTTATATTGGTGCTCACGGAGAGGTGGGCTCAAGCAAATTGTCATTCTCAAAAGTAGCTGAGATAATTATAAAACTAATGATAGTCGAGCCTGACATTAAAAGTGTTAATCAAATAGAAGATTTAGTTAGTAGTTATCTGAAGTCTTGACGTGGAGTTCGGGGACTGTAAAATAGTTTGTGTAAATTTATTATATTGTGTATTTACTTGGGGTGCTACCCAGTGCCGAATGAACCTAACATTCATCCAATAACACATATAACCCCTGTAATACCCGTATAAAGATTTCACCATTTCGGTTGTACGCACATCAAATGCTTTAATTTTATAACCTAAATAGCGCTATTCTGTTACATCAAACAGGTTGATTATGGTCAGATGCTACCATGATTGCCCTGTTTTTTGTTATCTTTGCTTTCTCGCATTTTTTTGAAATCAATCGCAACTGTAGAGTACGCCGCCCCGATAGGGAGGGTGAAAAGGCAAAGCATCTTTTGAGATAGATAGCCCGACCATTAATGGTGTCAGGACTTAACTGCAAATTGTCCGTAACAAATGAGCTATTTGCCGCGATGTTTACAGTGAACGAACAATCTGGTGACGACCAGTTGACATAGAACAGGTAAGGATACGTTTTGGGCTAGCCGCCTTCCTAGTGCTAACAAACAATTCAAAAAAGGGGCGTAATGTATGCCGGAGAATATTCAAAAACGATTAATAGAGTGGTCTGTGCATGAGGACTACGACTTTCGTTGCCCATTCCAACCGAATCGTTATTACATTCCGTATCCACATATGATACGAAAATGCTACGCACTGAGCATGAATGAACGGGGGGTACTATTGGATATCTTAAGTTATTTAGGCGAGAACGAAGAAGCGTTTCCCTCCCAAGAAACGATTGCAAGTAACTTGGGTATTAGCGAGTCTACAGTCAAGTCGGCTGTGACTACGTTAGAGAACAAAGGATTCATAAAAACGGTGAGAAGGAGGGGGCATGTCAATCGATATAGGATTTACGACTTGGAAAGTAATCCCTATATCGCATACTCCGAAGCGGCTCATTACTTCTTGCGATATTATCAACCGAAGTATGTTAAAAAATCCTTGGTTCAATCGGTCATCGCGGAGGTTATCCATAGCGAAAGGTATGCTTTATATGCGAAGAGACTGAGAGAAACATACCGTTCTACTAATACAACTGACGTGTCGTATCCTGATTTGGTGCTTGACATAGTGTCGGAACTGCTAGTAGATATCCGTATGAAGCTGTGGGAGGAGAAAGGGACGAAGGTATCGTTGCCAATTTATTCGGATTTCTGGCACTATGCAGACCTATATCTAAAAAGTATAGGGTTTGAAGACGGAGACGAATGTGATTGGGACAAGTATTTGAATACCGAAGACGAAGAAGACCCAACTCAAGGACAATAATTGCGGCTCTCGAAGGTGAATTTAAACTATGAGACAGGCGATTCTCGCTGTCGGTACAGTTAAATGTCGTCTTCGGGGGAGATTTTGAATTCTTGGATGGAGAGGGAAAGATGGGCGGCAATAAGAAGACTTTACTGAGAGCAAATAGTAAAGATAGTTCCGCCGCCCCTTCGCCCTGCCCAGTCGGGCGTTGACAGCCGGACTGCTGGAGGCTTTTGAAAAACATCCCGAATATATCCGCACTGAAAAGGTACGCATCGACATGCTTCGTCGTTTTGGCTATTACAGCACTGAATCGAACGGCCATCTAAGCGAGTATGTTCCCTGGTATCGGAAGCGTCCGGATGAAATTCTCGACTGGATTGATCTGGGAAGCTGGATCAACGGAGAAACGGGAGGCTATCTGCGTGTATGTACGGAAGGACATAACTGGTTTGAAACAGATTTTCCAAACTGGATGAAGGAAGATCCGCTGGAGTATAAGGCGGAAAAACGCGGTGAGGAGCATGGCTCCTACATTATCGAAGGACTGGAAACAGGACGTGTATACCGGGGGCATTTTTATGTCGTCAACAACGGAGTGATTTTCAATCTGCCGGATGAGGCGCCCGGATATGTGGATCGTAACGGCATTTCCATGCCTCTTGTGGGTGCCGCTCGGCCCTGCGGCTGTCTGCAATGTTAGCATTTCCGTGCAGCGATTGGCAGTTGAAGCTGCCGTGTATGGGGACGACAAGCTGTTGCGGCAGGCGTTTATGATGGACCCGCTGGTGGGTGCGGTATGCAATCCGAAGGAAATCTGGCAAATGGTCGATGAAATGCTGGTAGCGCAGGAGGCATGGTTGCTGCAATATGGAGCAGCGATTGTCGAGGCCCGCGAACGCCTGGCTGCTGGCAACCTGATCCCGACTCGTGATTACGAGGGAGCGGCGCGGATCAAGGTCAAGACGGTCGAGGAAATGCAACTGGACCGGGATGCCGCGAACAAAAAATGCTGGTGAGTTGGACAAAGGCAAGGACCGTGGAAAGGTGCAAACTAGCGAAGCCTAAACGTCCAGAGCATTTTTCAATAGTCGTAGTGGTAGAAGGGTATTTTCAGTGCCGTGATGGCCTGGAAATGCCCTTTTTTGATATGAGCGCTAGGCATAGCCGACCCTCACATTTCATAGCTTCAGGTTTATGGTTGTCGATTCGGGTCGACGGAAATTAAAGAATACAGCCTTGTTATTACGAATCCCTTCTCCCCATGTCGATGCCCCAATTCGCCCGGAGGGCTTGCCACAGGGGGAAACCCCTTTTAACAAAGGAACCGGTTCCTGGGAAATATAGCAGTAAAAAAGAGCGACAAAGCGGCAATTTATAGCCTAACTAATAATTTAATTCTTGATTTATTCAATTTACGGCGGATTTCCAGCTCTCTATAGTCTATTATAGGAGGTGACAAAAAGGGGAAAATGTGAGCGCACGAAAAAATAGAAAGGATGAATCCAATGATTACTCCTGTGATCCAACCAAAACTTCTTATACAGAATGGAATAAAGTAACATTGTTCCATAACGATAAGCTGGTGTGGGGAATCGAGCCTTAAGACTTAAACCCGATATGTGCGCTTGAGCTATGGGAGAGCGTTGAATGATAAGCTACGGCAAAATCTGCCGTAGCTTTCTTCATTTTATGGAAGATTACGGATTCTCCATGTTTCCCTCTACTGAGAAAAGGGAGGGAATATTTATTTAAATTGAGTATAATGGAAAAAAAGAATGCAGTTCTACTGTGGAGGGTCATCATGAGCAAAAAGTTAATTTTAGATGTAGATACTGGCATTGACGACGCGCTTGCTATTGCGTACGCGGTCCATTCGCCGGAATTGGAGCTACTTGGCATCACAACTACCTTTGGCAACATCTCGGTTGAAGAAGCGACACGCAACTCGCTGATCTTGTTGGAAAAGCTCGGTGCAGACGCTCCGGTCGTATCCGGCGCACAAAAACCGTATGCCCGTGAACTGTTCAAGCCGTATTCCCGGCATATCCACGGCGAGGACGGGATTGGCAACCAGTTGAAGGGCTCGCCTTCCCGACAGGCTGCATCTGGTGATGCGGCTGATTTTATCATCGGACAGGCTCGTCGTTATGAAGGCAAGCTTACCCTTGTCGCGGTGGGACCACTGACGAACCTTGCGATTGCACAGGATCGTTGTCCCGAACTGCCGCAATTGCTTGACCGTCTGATCATTATGGGCGGCGCAGTCACGGTAAAAGGCAACGTAACCCCGACCGCTGAAGCGAATATATATGCCGATCCTGAAGCCGCAGCTTATGTGTTGGGAGCGGGTTTCCCGCTCACGTTGGTTGGGCTGGACGTGACTATGCAGACGTTGCTTCCTCAGCATGAAGTGGACAAATGGCGTGAGCAAGGGACCGAGCTGGGCACGTTTATGGCAGATATGACGGACTTTTATATGGAAGCCTATCGAAATTTCAGACCCGGTATCGCAGGCTGTGCTTTGCATGATCCGTTGGCCGTAGGGCTGGCGATTGATTCCAGCTTTGTGGAGACGCGTCCGATGCATATTGCCGTCGAGGTGGGTGATTCCGCCGAGGTTGGTCGCACCCGTGAAGTACCGGGCAAGGATCATGCTCATTCGCAGACAAGTATTGACGTGGCACTTGAGGTGGATGCGGAGCGGTTTTTGCGTCATTTTCTGAGCCGAGTTGTATAAAAAAATAATTCAAAAGATTGCCGATGGATCTGCATCGGCAATCTTTTGTGCATGCATATTAGACTGCGCCCTCATAAACCACAAAGGAGGAGATTCATTGTGTTTTCTGCTGCTCAACGAATGTCTTTGCTGGAACACATGTACAATCATGCCCCGACAGGGATAGCCATTTTTTTCGAGGGACGGAAAATGTCTGTACGTCAATCCCGCCCTTTGTCACATGGTCGGATACAAGCAGGAGGAATTGCTGAAAACCCGATATTATCATTGGTTGTATAAAGGAGATAAAGATCGACAAGCGTTGAGGGACGCCTAATACGGGCTGGCTGAAAGCCCTGAGTGTAAATCCCAGTCTGGAGGAACTTACCGGTTGTACAAGGAAGCAACTGCTTGGGGCTGAAGTTCTTGCGATGGCTTCCTGATGAATCCGTATTTTGGAAAAAAGACGGGTCCAGCTTCCTCGTCTCTTACCGGATCAGTCCCCTGATGGATAATGGAGAGCGTAAAGGGGCCGTAATGGTTTTTGTCGATATGACGAATGAGAAGGAAATCATCCGGGCCAAGGAATCCGCCGAGCGGGCCGACCGGGCCAAGTCAGAATTTCTTTCTGTGATGAGTCATGAGCTTCGTACACCGATGAACGGAATTATCGGGATGGCCGGGTTGCTCGCAGACACTGAATTGGATGAGGAACAGCGGAGTTATATCGATATTATTACCAATAGCAGCAGTGCTTTAATGCAGATATTGAATGAAATACTGGATTTGAGCAAAATTGAGGCTGGAAAAATGGCGTTACTGCACGAACCTTCTGAACTTGAGGATATGATGGGCAATGTGGCGGACCTATTTCTCAAGCAGGCTATGGAAAAAGACATTGAGCTGATTGGTGTGGATAGTGACGAGGCCAGAGGAGCCACGTTCCGGTTTCAGCTAGATCTTATGCTACCGGAAGGGGAAGCGCTTGCGAATATAAGCCGTGACGAGCCTAACGAACCAACGGAATGCTAAAAGAAATAGCCAGCCGTGGTGCTTAACGCATCACGGCTATTTTTATGTTCAAGTGGAATGGTATGCAAGGCGCTTCTTTATTCTGTAATAAATAACCAAAGAAATGATTTACAAATTGTTCTAACTGTATTATTATTAATAGTACAGTTAGAACAGTTAAAAGGATGCAGATGAATCTGATCAAGTCTTGAAAGGAGGAAGTCCATGTTCGAGCTGGATATCCGCAGCCGCAAGCCGATCTACGAACAGCTAATAGACAAGGTAAAGGAAATGATCGTATACGGATCACTTCAGCCGGATGAGCAATTGCCTTCTGTTCGGGTTTTATCCGCTCAGCTTACGGTAAACCCCAATACGATTCAGAAGGCGTATCGAGAGCTGGAACGCGAAGGATACATCTATTCCGTCCAAGGCAAGGGCAGCTTTATTACCCCTGCCGAGCATCAGCCGCAGCAAATGAAGCGGGATGAGATTCGGGCGACGCTGTTGAAGCAGATGATCGAAGCTGTCCATTTCGGTTTTACGCAGCAGGAAGTGAACGCCTTATACATGGAAGCTACGCAATTGAAGGAAAGGGGGATGTCCCTTGATTGAATTAAGGGAAGTCACAAAAACATTTACAGAAGAAAAGGCTGTCGATCAGCTCGCCCTTACGGTGAAGAAAGGCTCAATATTTGGACTTTTGGGCTCCAACGGAGCAGGTAAAACGACACTGCTCAAAATTATCGCCGGGATTTACCGACCGGATACTGGCAAGGTGCTAATCGGTGGGCAGCCGGTGTATGAGCAGCCGGAAGTTAAGCAGCACATTTTGTTTATGACGGATATCCCCTATTTTTTTCCGCAAGCGACGATTCGCCAGATGGCCTGGTTTTACCGCTCCATTTATCCGAGCTGGAGTGAGGAACGCTACATACAGCTTACCGACATTTTCAAGCTTGACCCGAAGCGTAAACTTCACCGTTTTTCCAAGGGGATGAAGCGTCAGGCCGCTTTTTTGCTTGCCTTGAGCTGCATGCCTGAGCTGCTGATTTTGGATGAACCGATTGACGGACTGGACCCGGTAATGCGACGAATGATCAAAAATCTGCTGTTCCAGGAAACCGCCGCGCGCGAGATGACTGTCGTGATTTCATCCCATAATTTGCGTGAAATTGAAGACATGTGTGATCATGTCGGTATTATGCATCAGGGACGTATGCTGTTGGAAAAAGAGGTCGACGACCTCAAGTCCGATACGCATAAGGTGCAGGTTGCCTTTCGTGATAGCACGCATGAGGAAGTCGTCTGCGGACAACTTTCGGTTGTACATAAGGAGCGCAGAGGCAGTGTTCTGCTGCTTATTATCCGGGGGGAACGAGAGCGGATTACAGAGACGATTCAGGCGTATGAGCCGCATGTGTTCGATCTGCTGCCGTTGACGCTGGAGGAAATTTTCATTTATGAAATGGAGGACGCAGGTTATGACATCCAACCGATTCTTCTGTAGCGGCGGCGTGATTCGCCAAAGCCTGAGACAGCATGGCTGGATCGGTCTGTTGTACTTGGCGGGATTATTGTTTACGGTGCCGCTGCCGTTATTTATGAGCATCGGAGACGAACGGGTGCCCAAGGTTTTGAGAAACTTGTTCGATTATACAAGCGCAAACACCGGATTACACTCTCTGGTTCTATTGAGCGTGCCGGTGCTGGCGGGTGTGATGTTGATTCGTTTTATTCAGCGGCAGGGGCCATCTGATTTGTATCACAGTCTGCCATTACGCAGGGAACATCTGCTAACGGCACATTTGATCAGTGGTCTTATCCTCTTGCTCGTACCCGTGTGGCTCACGGCGGGAGTGACGGCTTGGGTTAACGCCGCGAATGATCTGCCTTATATTTTTCATATGAATGATATTGGCTCATGGGCACTGGTCATCTCGGTTCTTACAATTTTTCAGTTCACCTTTACCGTGTTTGTAGGTATTTGTGTCGGACAATCGCTGCTGCAATCCGTTGTAGTGTATGCTTTGCTTTTATTGCCCTTTTTTCTGTCTTCCATGATTAGTCTTTTTCTGGGGCACAATCTATATGGCTACTATCAAATTAGTGGAACCATTGTTCAATATAGTAATGGCGTGGAGTTGCGTAGTAGCAATAATATTTGGCATAGTTTATCGCCGTTCGTCCGCATTATGGATTTGACGAGTAGCGCGTTTTCATATGTGGAGCTGCTTATTTATATTGGTGTTTCCTTGCTGTTCGTGATTTTAAGCTATGTGTTATATCGCAAACGGCTGGTAGAGAAGGCAACGCAGGCAATGGCCTTTACTTTCTTCCAACCCTTATTTAAGGCAGGAGTCATGTTATGTGCCATGCTGATGATAGGAGAATATTTTTATAGCGCAGGGAGGCAGGGTAAAGACTGGTCGATCTTCGGTTATGTGCTCGGAGCTATTTTAGGTTATATCGTTGTGGAGATGGTAATCCGCAAGACGTGGCAAATCGTACGTGTTCGTGCTTTGCTGGAGTTGGTCGCATACGGTGCAGTATTGGGTCTGGCAATGTACATCCCCACGTCTAGTTGGATAGGCTACGAGGAACGGATTCCAGCCGCGCATTCAGTGGAGCAAGTTTATGCCGGGCCCAATTTGTATCTGGATGGGGAATCAACACGGAAAAATCTCTATTTTTCGCAAGATAAAGCTTTTATCGCCGCTGTGCTGAATTTACAGCGTGAGCTTGTGAGAGCCCATTCAGCTGGAGAGACGTCCGGGTCCAATAAAGAACCACAACAAATGATATCCATTGTGTATTGTTTGGATGATGGTTCCATTATGACTCGTAGCTATACATTTCCTGAGCAGCCTTTCCGGGCAACGCTGGCGAAAGTCATGGTATCGGAGCCGTACAAAACAGTAAGTTACTCGCTGGATAAGCTGTATGGTAAAGCGGAGACGATCAGCATTCAATCGGCAGATGATAATGAACGGCGAATAGTTCTGACTGATCCGAAAGATATTCGTGAAATTGAGGCTATATTGAAAGAAGAAGTTTTGGGCATGAGATATAGCGAAATGCAGTCAGGCTCTTATGGGTTGGGGAATATTGATATTCTTAACAAAGCTTCCTCTATTTTAGCAGAAGAACCAGAGTGGACTCGCAGAGTTTCCTATAATTGGCGCTTATCCTTTCACAAGTTGAATGGGTGGCTGGAGCACAAAGGATATGCTGACAGGGTAATCATTACGGCAAAAGATATTATGTCTGTGCGGGCTGTTCCAATGGTTTCTCAAGAGAAGAAGCCCTATCAGCCTGGTAAGAATATTGAAGCAGTAAATTTGTTTAAGATATTGCAGCAGAAGTATAAAGTCGCTGCAATTGAAGATCCGAAACTCTGGAATACTGTGCTGGAAAAGCGAAATTTTTATAACTATACTCCAGAAGTGGAGAGAGGCACGTATCTGTTCCAGGTCAAAATCAAGTCGATCAGTGGTTCCGGATTTCACACGCTCTACTACTTATTAGATCCAAAAGACATAACACCTGAGCTTGCGAAGGCTCTACCAGCAGCTCCTTAAAACGGCACAGGCAGGCAAGGACTCCCCCTGATTTGGGCAGACGTAGAGGCATAGAGAGATAGAACGCAGAACATAAGCGTATGCACCGAATATTACTGTTGCCAAGGAACGATTGAAGCCGCTGGGCGTGTGCGTTATGGCTCTAGATGATGACGACTCACTTCCATTTGAAGATAACGGGTTCGGCCTCGTGCTGAACAAGCATGAGGCATTTTCACCAGCGGAAGTGCGGCGTATTTTGCATACGGGCGGGACGTAACGTGATGGGTATTGGGAAGTGAAGCAGCACCTTTTTTTAATCCAGGCAAGAGCGATATAGAATTGTTGAATTCAATACCAAGAAGGTCTTCCTCTAGGGAAGGCCTTTTTGAGCATACTTCTTTATGGTAAAAACAAAATCAAAAGCCATGCGGCGGTTGGCAGTGAAATACCAACGGCGATGGCAATATAGGGCAAGGGAGTTTTCAGGTAGCTTTTCCAGTCCGCGGCCTTATGCTTTTTTTCATGATAAATCTCTATTTGTGTTGAAAAACTGTGAAGCAACTTGAGAGCGTCCTCGGCCGGAATATGTTGTAAGGATTGCCAGAGGTCATCATGCGTTGTTCGGAGCAAGGCCATATCGGATGTGTTATCCCGGTGATTGGATAAGGACATTTTTACCATCTCCTCGTATACTAATGTTTACCATAATTGTACAATGGAAAAGCAGTGGCTTAAAGGCTCATTTCATTTAAATGATATAGGGGGATGTACATGTCTGATCCAAAGGAAGTTATAACCAAGCCGGAAAAAGGCGCCTCCATGCGGCTAGCATGGTTTTGGTCGTGGCTGGGCGGTACATTTATGTTTGGATTGTTTTCAGTCATGTTTAATGTATTTTGGAGTATGGCTGTGGCATCTAATGCACAGCTTCTGCTGAGGCACGAAGGTGTGACGGATACTGCGGTCATTGTGATGATGGTATTATACGCCTGGATCGTCGGTCTGATTTTTGCGGCTTACGGTGTCTGGAGTGCGCGTATTTCCAGTCTGCGCAAGCTTCCGCTTATGCTAACCGGGCTGTTATCATTATTATGCGGTCTGGGTTTATGGATTGTGGGGTTACAAGGCTCTGGCGGCCAACCAGCCGAAGTGTGGGGCAGCTCGTGGCAGCTGTTTTCAATCTATCATGCGTGGGCGGAGCCTGTGCTGGAGGTATTAGAGCCGTATACACAGCATGGTGAAATCTGGTTTCTGCTGACTGCACTGCTGCCAGTCGCCGGAATGGTAGTGGGAGTTGGGATGGATCGTTATCCGGCGGTGACAGGAAAGAACGGAATGGTGGATCGTAGATGGCAATGGGTCGTGGCCGCTATGTCTGCCGCGCTCGTCATTGTGCTGACCATTACACTAATGCTGCCTCATCGTCCGTTGATCGCAGAACGGGATTTTCCAGTGGTCGATGGGGCTACAGCGGCGATTCCGTTCGCACAGGATATGCTGCATGAGCTGACTGGAATGAGCAAGACGCGCGCGGCGTACGAATTGAGATTCAACACAACGCATCAGGCGTATGTAAATCTGATCGACAAAAAGGCGGATCTCATTCTGGTGGCCGGACCATCCGACGGGGAACTGCAACTTGCGAAAGATCGGGGAGTGAAACTGAAGCTGACTCCCATTGGGCGGGATGCGTTTATTTTCCTTGTTCACAGTGATAATCCGGTTCATACTCTGTCTTCAAAGCAGATTCGTCGTATTTATGAAGGTTCCATTCATAATTGGAGTGAAGTGGGAGGCAAGGATCAGCCGATTGTAGCCTATCAGCGGGAAGTAAATTCGGGAAGTCAGACGTATATGCAAAAGAAAGTGATGGCAGACCATAAGATGGCCGAGCCGCCCCGGGAGCGCACGATTGGCATCATGGGTGGTATGATTAATGCAGTCGCCGATTATAACAAGGATCACAATGCGCTTGGGTATTCGTTTTATTATTTTGCCAATGTGATGCATAAGCGGCAAGAAGTTAAATTTTTGTCCATTGACGGAGTAGTGCCAAACAAGGAGCATATCCGTTCGCAACAGTATCCGTTCACCGCTCAATTGTTCGTGGTCACACGGGAAGGAGAGAAGTCCAACCCTTCGGTTCAACGACTGCTCCAGTGGCTGCAAAGCGAAGATGGCAAACGGATCATTGAAGAAGGAGGCTTTGTTCCTGTAAATCCGTAGACGAGGTTTTCCATACAGTCGATTTTGGGTTTCCATCCGTCAAGAGTGAAACGAAGACAGCAGGGTAATACATAGGATATACCTTGCTGCGGTTACATACCCAAGCAGCATTGTACTAACACAGTAAGGGGATGAACGAAAATGAAGAAAAAATTATCGGTATGGGCGCTTTTGCTCGCCGTATCCATCATGACAGCGGGTTGTGGAGGAGGTGCAACACAACCAGGACAGACCGGACAGAAAGAGCAGAACGGGCCAACCGTTCAGGATGGGCAAAAGGGTTCTGCTTCCGCTCAATCGGGTGCTTCGGGATCAACGGTGAATACACCAGGACAGCAGACCGCTTCTGACGGAAAAAATGCCACAACTGGCGGTACAGGCACGGCATCGGGGGCAGGTGGACAAGCATTCACGAATGCGAATGCGGCGAAGGTTCGCATGGACGATGTTACCGCACTGCGTCTGATCGACGGCAAATCTGGCTGGATCGGCGGGAAGGGCTGGATTGCCCGGACAGATGCAGGCACATCCGGTTCAGCCGGAGCGGCATGGGTTGTACAATATCAGGGTCAAGGGACAGTACAGCAAATTTTCGCCTTGAATGGGCAGGAGGCATGGGCCGTAATGGCAGACAGCGGTACGCTGCTGGCGACTCAGGATGGAGGCAAGCGCTGGGAAAGTACCGGGACGGTGCCGAAGCAAGGACAAGCGGGCTTTTTACACTTTGTATCGTCCAAGGTAGGATTCAGCGGAAACCAATATACGAAGGATGGCGGTCAAACCTGGTCCGCGCTTCCCGTACCTGATCACACCGTTGGGGAACCATACTATCATGATCAGCAAACCGGTTGGGCGGTAACGCAAAGCAAAGAGGGCTCGTTCCGTATCTTACACACAACGAATGGCGGTCAGAAGTGGACTACCGTTCTGTCACGGAAAACCGAAGCCCCTCTGAACGGTGTAACCATTCGTTCGGTAGAACGCGGAAACGCATGGATTGAGCTGGTCGGGGATACAGGTATGAATCAGACCTCATATTCGCTCTGGCATACCGCCGATAGCGGCCGAAGCTGGCGTGCGGTGCTGGCCAATGCCACCGCTGGCGCCGGTCCAGCTCCCGGCATTAGCCAGCAAGACAATCAGGTTCCCAAGAACGAAGGCACGGCACCAGGTGTGCTCTATGCCGTAAACAGCAGTACCGCGTTGATGGGCGGCTACTGCGCACCGTGCGACAAGCCTAATACCATCGGCTGGACGAATGACGGAGGCAAGACGTGGAACAACGGCAAGCAAAGCTTTGACGGTTATGGCAGCCAGCAAATCGGGATGGCAAATGCCAAGGAGGGCTGGGCTATTTTTTCGGATTCAGAGAAGGCCCCGGTTATGTATACCACCTCGGATGGTGGACAGCATTGGACGCAGAGCCATGTCTTTGACAAGCCTGCGGCATCAGGTTCCTGAGCAGATAAGTCCTGAGTATAAAGTAAGGGGGGAGAACATATGAGCCAACCGAGGAAAAGTGCAATCTCATGGGCTGCTGGCCGTGAGTGTAGATGATCATCTGGATTACGGATTATCCGTCGTATTCATCGGCTTCAATCCCAGCTTGAAATCAGGCGAAGTGGGGCATCATTATGCGAACCCGCGTAACCGTTTTTGGCGCATACTGGAGGGAGCGGGGTTGACCCCTCGCTTGTACGATCCATCGGAGGATGGGGAGTTGCTCAAGCTTGGCTACGGTTTTACGAACATTGTTTCTCGGCCCACGCGGGGAGTGGAGGACATTGCGCGTGAGGAATACGCCGAAGGACGTCTGAAGCTACATGCCAAGCTAAAGGAATACCGTCCCAAGGTAGCCTGCTTTGTCGGCAAAGGTGTATATACCGAATACAGTAAAAAATCCAAAGCAAATTGGGGATTTCAGCCCGAACCGCTAATCCCCGAGATGCATGAATTTGTAGCCCCTTCGTCCAGCGGACTGGTTCGCATGTCGCTGGAAGAGATCACAGATATTTATCGCCGTCTCCAGACGTTTCTGACGGCAGAAATCGTCTGATATGCAGCGAGAACAATGGATTCAGCTAGAAGAAAAAGAACCACACAGTTCATGCCCTAAGGGGAAGAACGTGTGGTTCTTTGAGCTACCGCAGACTCTATTTTAAGGCTTTTGCCTGCCACGCTTGATCTACCGGAACGTAAGGATATCCCAGATCACGGGCTACCGCCTCGTAGGTGATATGACCGTTCAAGACATTTGTACCGCTGAGCAGGGGGTTGCTTCTGCGAAGGGCCTCCTGCACGCCCTGATCCGCAAGCTGGAGGGCGAAGGGTAGCGTCGCATTCGTCAGAGCAAGCGTCGAGGTTTGCGGCACTGCGCCCGGCATGTTCGCTACGGCATAGTGAATGACGCCATGCTTTACATAGGTCGGCTGATCGTGTGTCGTGATGTGGTCAATCGTCTCGACAATGCCTCCCTGATCGATGGCAACATCCACAATCACAGAGCCGGGCTGCATCGTCTGCACCATGGCCTCGGTTACGAGACGTGGGGCTTTGGCCCCGGTGATCAGGACAGCACCGATCAGCAAATCACTCTGCGCTACGGCTTCGGCAATGTTGGACGGTGTGGACACCAGCGTATGGAGCTGATTGCCGAAAATATCGTCCAGTTGGCGCAGCCGATGCAGGCTCAGGTCGATCAGCGTCACATCCGCGCCGAGACCGATGGCGACCTTGGCAGCATTCGTGCCGACGACCCCGCCGCCAATAATGGTCACTTTGCCGCGCTTGACTCCCGGCACGCCTGCCAGCAGAATGCCTTTGCCGCCTTTCGGTTTTTCCAGCAATTGCGCACCGATTTGCACAGCCATTCGACCTGCGACCTCGCTCATCGGGGTAAGCAGCGGAAGGCTTCCCCCGACATCTATGGTTTCATAGGAGATGGCAGTTACGCCGTTGTCCGTCAGAGCCCGTGCCAGTGCCGGCTCGGCAGCCAGATGGAGATAGGTGAACAAAATCAATCCTTGCCGAAAATATCCGTATTCTGCGGATAACGGCTCCTTCACCTTGATAATCAGATCCGCCTGAGACCACACATCCGCTGCGTGCTGCACAATCGTTGCACCCGCCGTGGCATAATCTCCATCCGTAAAGCCACTTTCAACCCCAGCACGGCTTTCTACAAACACGTGATGTCCGTGCTGGATCATCTGAGCTGCACCGGCAGGTGTCAAGGAGACACGATTTTCATTGTTTTTAATCTCTTTCGGAATTCCAATGTTCATTTTGTTCACCTCTCCTGAAAATAATTGTTATCCAACGGCAAATAATTGTTCTTCAGGGCAGCTACGCTGCTGTGTTAGTATTCGTTGATCATGAATCCACCGGCAAATAATTATTCTTTAGGGCAGCTGTGCTACTTTGTTGCAATGTTGCTATTTGCTGCACCAAACGGATTCAAAAATTGCATTATCATTTTTGTGCAGCCCTGCCAATTAGTTAAATGGACTCAAGCCGACAAATGCAATTCATGTTAGATTAGGTACAGTTTACAAGTGGAAAAGCTTCTTGACATCATACATTTTGTCGGATTATCTGACTTCAAGGCTCGACTTTTTGATGAATAGGTGTCATATAAAATGACATAAAGACATATACATAAGGAGAATTCCGATGAACGGTAAAAAAACCTTTACCATTGCGGATGTGCTGGAACGTCCGGTATTCCGGCGGGCTAAGCTGGCGGCCGGGGAGCAGGGCACGAGTCACCGGGTCGGCTGGGTCCATGTGCTGGAAATTACAAACGTAACCCCCTTTGTGAGTCGTCATGACCTGATTTTGACGACCGGCCTGTGGCTAACCCGGGAGGGGGAGGAACGCGCTGAGTATATGGAGCAGCTGATCCGTTCCGAAGCCGCAGGACTGTGCGTGGAGCTGGGTACGAGCATCCATGAGATTCCGCCGGAAATTCTGGAGCTGGCGGAACGGCATCATTTTCCGGTCATCGTATTTGAACAGCCGGTACGCTTTGTTGAAATCACGCAAGATATTCATTCCCTGCTTATTAACCGCCACCACGAACTACTGAAAGATCTGGAGCGCTTCTCGCGCCAGCTTCAGCAGGAGACGCTGCGCAGCACGGATATGAGTGCTCTTTTACGGGTACTTCATGATTATACTGCCCGGCAGGTCATCTACATGTCTTCCATTGATACCAATCGGTTCGTGCCTTCCATCCAGCCTGATGTGGCTGACCGCATTGCGAATTTTTATGCCAATGAGGTGGAATCCAGCATGACGTCTGACCGGGAGGGTCGCTTGCTGTTCCATCTCAATGAATCCACCGCCGTCTTGTTTCAGCCGGTTGTCTGCTTCGGGCAGGTGTTTTCCGCTGTAGGTCTGATGTTGCATGGTGAAACGCCGACAGAAGAACTCTCGCTGCTGCTTGACTACACAGCCAAGGCAGCTGCTACGCTGGTGCTGAGAACTCAGTTCCTCGAAGACCGATTGTTACGCAACCAGAATGAACTGATTCAGGATGTGCTGAACGGACAGCTTCCCAGCGAAGAACAGGCTCAGACTCGGATGGGGCTGCGTCTGCTGTCCAAGGGACAGTATTTATTTTGGGCCGGGGTTATTGAGGTGGAGCATCAGGATAAGGAAGCCAGTCAGGAGCGCAAGGAGTCCATTAACCAGGATATTTTGGTACTGCTCCGTTCTTTGCTGAAAAAGGAGACGCTGCACAACCTGCTCATGATGAAGGGTAACCAGTGCTACATTCTTTGCGCCAAGGAGGAATTGACCCTGCGTTCCGTGACGCAAATGAAGAAAGTGCTTGCCCATACCGTACAATATATTCAGAACTATGCCGCGGGGCAGCTTGACAAGGTGCGCATTCATGCAGGTTTCGGCAAAATGAGGTATCGGATGACCGGAGCAGGCCGTAGCTTTGAAGAGGCTTATCAGGTCATTGAAGTGGCGCGAAGCGTTTCGGCCATGAGAGATCGACTTTTTTACGACAGTATCGGAATCTATCAATTGTTGAAAGCCGTGCCCCTCACTCCTTTTTTACAAGAGTTTGTACAGGACCATTTGGGCGGGCTGATTGCGCATGACCGTGAGCACCATATGCAGCTTCTGGATACGCTGGATGCTTATTTTCAATGCCATGGTTCCAAACGCGACACTGCCGGAATCCTGTACATTCACAGGCAAACTCTCTACAATCGGCTGGACAAAATTAACGAGATCATAGGGGGGAATCTGGCAGACCCGGATAAACGTCGTTGTCTGGAGATGGCATTGCTGGCTCACCGAATGCTACAGGCCGAAAAATGATCCTAAATAACTACTTCTATTTTTCATTCTACTTATTTACAATGCGTATTAACACTGAGATAATAGAAGAGATAACGGTAATATCTTGAAAGGGGATTAATATGAATATAAAAAAATGGATTGCCGTCCCTCTTATTCTGCTAATGGTAGCTTTGACGGGTTGCCAGGCAGTAGGCGGATTTGATGTAAGTAAAAATCTTTTGGGCACACTTGATGTGAAATCCCAGCAGTCAACGGAGAAGATATCTCTTAAATTGACTCCAAAAGAAGGCATTTCGCAAGGAGATCAGGAAATCGTTAATTTAATCAATTCTATTTCCGTAACAGTGGATGAGGCCAAGGTACAATCGGAGGAACTCGCTTCCGCCAAGGGCACATTGCACATCGACAAGTATAATTTGCCGTTTGAAATTGCTTTGGACCGCCAAGGTTTGGCTATTCAACTGGAAGGTGCCAAAAAACCTTATTACATATCATTGAACTCGCAGGAGAGTTTGAGTGGTCTGCCTGCCGGATTTGATCCTTATGTATACTCCAAAGATGTAAGAAATCTGACGAAAACAGCCGCAGCACTTGTACTCAAGCATGCTCCTAACCCTTCGACCATCTCGGCAACGTCTGTAACCGAGGAAGTTTATGGTGAGAAGGACAAAGTGAAGCTGACTCGTTTGCATGCTGAACTTCGTGGCGATGAGCTGGTTACATTGGTGAAACCGTTCCTGACCAATCTGGCCAAGGACGAGGCAGGCTTGAAAGAACTGATCGGGCAAGTGATTGATTTTACTAAAAATATCGCTTCCGGCATGAATGTTGAAGGTGCTAATCAAGTCACAAGCGAACTGAACACGAACAAGGAAAAACTGGTCAATGAGGCTTATACTGAGGTCAAAAAGTATTTGGATCTGGCCGTTGCTCAATATGATGTAGGCGTAAGCACTTTATATGCACAGTCTCCTGAAATTAAAACGGTTCTGAGTTCCAATACGGTTCTGAAAACCGATACGTATTTTGATGAAAAAGGAAATGTTCGCAAATCACTGTCAGACCTGACGGTTGCTTTGCCAGAAGTAGATAGACTTCCAGTGAAGTCCTTCTCGATTGTTACGGAAGTTCAATCATGGAACGTAAACGGTAGTGTAACGGCTGACAAGGTAGATATCTCCAATGGTGTGATCGACCTGAATAAACAAGCAGAACTTACGCCGGGAGCGACGCTTCGCAATTTTGAAGCGAGCTCTCCGATCTACAATATTTTAAAAAATGATTTGAAAATTACAAAAGTAGAAACAACCTTCGATCCTAAGGACGATTATTATGTGCTGGTGAATCGTAAAGGTACTGCTTTCATTCCACTGCGTGATCTGACAGTTCAACTGAGTTCCGAATTAAAATGGGATGCAGCAGCCAAGCAAATTACAGTTGTGGATGATATTACAGGTAAGACCATCAAGCTGAAAAGCGGTTCCAAACAGGCTGTACTGGAAGGAAGCACATTAACGCTGACACAAGCACCATATACGGATAAATATGGTACGTTGTATGTTCCTTTCAAATCGGTTGCCGAGGCGCTTGGTGCCACAGTAACCCGTAACAGTGCTGGTGAGTATGAGCTGAAACGCGACTAAGAAGACATTTAGCATGCCTGTCTCCAATTTGCACTGCTGGTGCATGGAATGATTCAGGTATAGACAGGAACCGGCCCGATCAGGAGCCGGTTCTTTTTTGTACTTTTTTACGGGCCGATGCAGCTTGGGTTTGCGTTATAATGGAGTTATGGAATTTTTGATGAAGGAGGGCCTGTCATGGCTATGTACCCATCCTGGTCCTACTCGCAATCGAGGGCCCAAACGTTTGATGAATGCTTACGCAAATATTATTATCATTATTATGGTTCGCATAACGGCTGGAACTCGGCACAGGGCAGCGAAGAACAAGTTACATTGTATCGGCTGAAGCAGCTGAGCAATTTGTATATTTTATTTGGGAATATTACGCATCAAATGTGTGAATCGGTCATACGTGGTTGGGCGGAAAAAGGCGCTGTACCGCGCCCGGCATACCTGGAGGCAGCTATGAAGACCATGCTGAATGAAAGCTATAAGGAATCGCTGCACCGTGAGCTATGGCAGCAAGATCCCAAAAAGCACATCATGCTGGCTGAAATTTATTATGAAGACGAGGTGCTCCCGGAACGGATTGCTCGCATTAAGGAGCGACAGCATGCAGTTGTACACAATCTGTACCGTACTGCCGTTTGGCGTGAGTTGCAGCAGGCTGAGGCCCGAATTGTCGAGATCGAGAAGTGGGATACGATGCTGCTTCACGAGACGAAGGTCTATGTCAAAATGGATTTGCTCTACCGTAGAGGTAATGGAGAAGTGGTTATTGTAGACTGGAAAACAGGCAAGGAAGGCGATTTCTCCGACCAACTGTTTTTGTACGCTTCCTATGTGCAGGAGCACTATCAGCTTCCGCTGGAAAAGATCGAGGTGCGTGTGGAGTATCTAATGACGGGAGAACATGAGGTGTACCGTCCCACACAGGAGGATATCGACAAGGTCGTTGCCAATGTCGGGCGATATATCGAGGAAATGAAGTCCTGTCTCGATGACGATTACTATAACAGACCGAAACCCGAGTCCTTCTTCACGCCCATGCCTTCACGCAGAGCGTGCGGAGGCTGTAATTTTCGGGAGGTGTGCAAACACCGCACGGTGTAAGATCTAACTACGCTATGAGAAAGACACTCTATTCATATGTAGGAGTGTCTTTCTTTTGTTTATAGCAATAACTATGTTGTAAATCTGAAATTCTTCTATTTATTGAAATCACTTTCTAATTTGGAGAATACAAGGTATGATAAGGGTATTATTGGAAAATAGAAAGGAGGAAGTTAGAAAGATGACGAGTACAGAGCACGCACGTATTCTTTTTCAGGGAGATTCCATAACAGACGGAGGAAGAGGACGGAATGAGGACGCGAACCATTGGCTGGGTCAGAGCTATGTGTATCTGATCGCAGGTGCACTGGGAAGCCGTTTGACTGCTACGCAGCCAGAATTTGTGAACCGGGGGATTTCGGGGGATCGGGTTTCAGATTTGTATGCACGCTGGAATGAGGACACGTTTAGCCTGAAGCCGGACCTGCTCAGTATTCTAATCGGAGTAAACGATGCCTGGCGGATCGTGGAGCAGGAGCCGTCCGGGGTGACGGACCGATTTGAACGAGCCTATCGCCACATTTTGGAGGAAACGCGTGAAGTGCTGCCCGATACTGGGCTAGTGCTATGTGAGCCGTTTATTTTGAAAACAGGAGCTACCGAGGCACGATGGGACATTTGGCAGGAAAAAATAACGGGCTATCAGCGTCTTATGCGTCAGCTTGCAGACGAATTTGGGACCGTATTTGTGCCGCTCCAAAGTCTGCTGAACGAGGCTGCTACCAAGGCGGACGCCTCCTATTGGCTGCATGACGGGGTTCATCCGACAGCGGTTGGGCACCAGTTGATAGCGGATCAATGGATAGATATCGTGCAAAAGAGTCCGCTGGCGATTCGCTAATAGGGTCAACCATAGTCTACTTCTTGTCATTTTTGGGTAATACACGATTATGGACATAATTACTTATAGGATCTGTCCATCCAAAAATGAACGTCATAAGGGGGGCAAGAGAGGGCTGTGGAAACTGTGAATATTATCCTGGTCATTTTACTGATTACGTTAACTGCTTTTTTCGTTGCATCCGAGTATTCCATTATTCGCGTGCGGGTATTCCGTATCAATCAGCTTGCATCCGAAGGATAAAAATGCGAAAGCTGTCAAAAATATTTTGTCGCCGGGACGTATATACGATTGGCGGCTGGATGCTTTCATAGCATTTTGATATCCGACAGGGAGAGAGTATGACTGTAGGTTTATGGGAGTTTACCGTACTGGAAAAAAACAGTCACCAAATAGACACAATTGAAGCAGTAAAAAAACAGCTAGTGAACAGTAAAATGACAACAAGTACAAATAATGGAATGGTTGAGTGCCTGCAAATCAATGGTTTAATAGGTGACGAATGACCTGTAAAGCAAGCAGCAGTGCGGTTTGTCCATTTTTTTGATGCACGCTGATGCCTGATACATGTTATTTTGGCTGTTAAGGTAAAGGGCCTAAAGTCTCTCTATCTTTATGCTCATAAATACGGTTGTCTGTGAAAAATACTACTAGAATTGTAGCAATTATATGGTAAAATGGAATCAAATTTGAGTTTTTTGGGGTGGGCTACATTACATGAAAATGTCACTAGGTACGAAAATGGTTGCTGCATTTGTCGCTATTTCTGCAATAACCTATGGAACAAGCGCTTTTTTTATTTTTGTACTCAAGGACTGGTTTGCTCAAGGTACACAGGAATGGCTATATATCTCAATCATTCTGTTAATGGGCGTTCTGTGGAGTGGCATTTTGGGGTGGTTGATCTCCAAATTTCTCACACGTCCGATTGTTAGACTGGCAAAGGCGGCAGAGGAAGCCTCGGCAGGGAATCTGTCCGTAGTCATTCCTGATCGTCGTTCAGATGACGAAATCAAGGTGCTCTATGATGCATTCCGGAGTATGATGCTGAACATCAAGGATATGTTTAACGAGATATCGTATAGCTCAAGAGCGACTTCGCAAAATGCGGAAAACCTTAGTTCGGCTATTGTACAGGCTACGACACAGATTGAGTCCATGTCTTCGGTGGTGGAGGACATTCTGGAACGCGTAGAGCAGCAAAGGGATGCGTCTGTCCAATCTATTGAAACAGCGGATCGAATGTTGGGCGATTTTAAAATGATGCGCAGCAAATCGGGCCATATGCTGGAACTGTCAGGCCATATGGAGCATTCGGTCGATTCGACGCAGACGGTATTTTCATCCCTGATGGAGGGAATGGGGGAGCTGACTGCTTCGCATAGTCGTTCGCAGCAGGTCATTGCACGACTCGAAAAAGAAGCTTCACAAATTGAAGCGATTACAAGCACCGTCAAGGATATCGCGGAACAAACTCATTTGCTGGCACTGAACGCCTCCATTGAAGCCGCACGTGCAGGAGAAAAAGGTAACGGGTTTGCCGTAGTTGCTCACCAGATTCGCGCATTGGCTTCACAAAGCACGGAATCGGTGCAGCAAATCAATGCCATCGTTAGCCGTGTGCAGTCGCAAATTGTAGAAACGGTACAATTAATGCACCAGCAAACATCACTGGTCAGCGCTGAGGCGGAACGGACAAGCTCGGTGGATCAGACGTTGAGTCGTTTGAACTCCATTGTGTGTGAATTTGTTGAAGGTATTCGCTTAATGGAAGAAGCTGTGACGGAGCAGACGAATCGAGTAGATCAAACCTTCGAGCAGATCAATCGTATTCAGCAAATGTCAGGGGCCTTCTCGGAAGGTGCGCACAAGATTTATACAGCCGCTCATGAGGAAACGGCTATTATGCAGGAAATTTCGGCTTCTTCCGAGGACTTGAAAGTGCTTACGAACAAGCTCATGATGAAAACACGTGGAATGCAGTTGTAGAAGGCAGCCTGTCATAAAAGTAAGTATAGCCGCAATACACCGGAAAACGAAACAAAATGGTTCTCCGGTGTATTGCGGCTATTTTTTAATTTCAAAAAACTCACATTGTTTTCTGGGATGGTAGGCCAGATCACTGACACTGGATTGCACGACTATGGTTTGATCGTCAAAACGGATAATGACTCCGCCCGAACCAATCAACTGGTCATCCTGAAATATTCGGACACGAAGATGACGTTCCAACGCCTCGGTGAAGTCCTGATCTGTAATCAAACGGCGATTAATGGGCATGAGAGGGCTCCTTTGAATATGATATCTTTTATCATAAAGGCTAAGGTGTCGAACAAGCAAGAAAGAGAAAAAAGATAGAAGGGGGCTTTCGATGGACAAGCCGTGGTCCTGGTCCTGGTTCGATGCCGCTGCGCCGGAAGAATTCGAAGCTTTTACTTCCTCACATGTGCTGGCTGTACTAGGGCTTATTTTATGTGCTTTACTGCTCTGGCTGACTCGGGGCCTGATTCGGTCGCATAAGTCGTTAAGCGAGGGTATTCGCTGGTTTCTGATTGCCATACTTATTCTGTCCGAGGTGACTCTGAATATTTGGTATGTGACGCAGCACATTTGGAATGCTCAGACGTCATTGCCGCTGGAGCTGTGCAGTGTGACGCTGCTGCTGTCGATTCTGATGCTGATTTTCCGTAGCCGCTGGCTGTATCCGATCATACTTTTTGCCGGAATTGGGGGAGCGCTTCAAGCGGTACTCACGCCTAATTTGGCGTACGCTTTTCCGCACTATCGTTTTATTCATTTTTTTGTAGCTCATAGTGCCATTATATGGGCTGCCTTGTACATGACGTGGATCGAAGGGCTGAAACCGACGTGGAAGGGTGTTGGGGGAGCGATGCTTTTTCTCAATGGCTTGGCGCTGCTCGTGTGGCTCGTTGATGATGTACTCGGAGCAAACTATATGTTTCTTGCCGGAAAGCCGTCAACACCGTCGATATTGGATGTTTTGGGACCGTATCCACTGTATATTCTGGCAGAAGAGGTCATTGCGCTGTTATTCTTTTCTCTTATGATGTTACTGTTCGAGGTGCTGCCTGGAGGCAGGCTGTTTGCCCGCTTTCGCAAAAAGGCTGTGCACAGAGCTGAACGTCTTGGGGAAGATCATAGCACGGAGAAAACACCGCGCTGAGGGTTCAGTGATTTCCTCCTCATCCGCTCATAAGCTAACCTGACTCGTTATTCCAATACCTCTGATTGCTGATGGTAACACATTACTTACTGCATTTCCGTCTGTAAGTCTGCATTTCACGGAATTTGCGAAGTATGGTAACATAGGCGAACCAGCAGGAGCATATAGCGAAGAGACGGGTAACGGAGGTGGATCCAATTGAGCTTTAATGGAAAAGGCGGGACACAACCAACAGAATCTATAACTTTGACCGGAAAAATAAAGCCGTGGGCGCTGAGCGGCCCCAGTATTCAAATAGATCCGTTGTTTCCCTATTACGCCAATCGTTCGCGGGACAGTATAGCTGATGAAATCGCCCTTGCAGGCTACCGGACCGTTCATTATTTTGTTGTGCGTGAAAATGAAGTGGATGGAGCGCTCGTTGCGGCCTTTCAACGCAGGGGAATAGCGGTATGGGCGATGGTGCTTGGCAATGGTTCCTTTGGCGTGTCACAGTTGCCGCCAGAGTGGAAGGGATGGCGCATGGAACTGCTGCGCGAACCGAATGACGGGTTTCAGCGGCTTTCGCATTTTGCACAGGAGTATGTGGAGTGGAAAAAGAAAGCCGCTGCCCGGCTGGTCACCGATATTCCGTTCGACGGGTTCGAGGTGGCGGAGCCTTATTTCCCCGAATGGAACGGGCTACGCAGTGGAGTGTACGGGGATATCGGGCCACATGCCCGGCGGGCCTTCCACGAGCGCAGCGGCGAGGACATTCCGGATTTCCGCGACAAGCATGCGCGAAATTACTACCGGAAGGTCCCGAAGCTGTACGCGCAGTGGGTCGATCTGCGCGTGGACGCCGTGAACGCGCTGATCGGCGAGCTGGTGAATGGCGCAGGCGGCGTGCGTGATGTCCGGCCGGACATCTGTGTGGCGACGTGGTCGCTGGCCGTGAACGGACGCGGCGATGTGCCCGGCCAGCTACGGGAATGGCAGGGTCTGGACGCGTTAGCGATGATCGGGTGCGTAGCCCCGGATATGCATGTGCTCCAGACCCATTGGCCGGACTGGATGCGCCGCCGCCTGCCGCCGCATTATATTGGCGGCTACGCCCGCATAGCGCAGGCGGTACGTGCCGCTTATCCGAATCTGCCCCTCGGGGTGCAGGCGGATATCGGTTCACTCGCGAGTATGGTTCGGGACCGCGAATGGACCCGGCAGTTCGAGGCTGCCGCCCTGGAGGGCGGTTATGACGCCTGGACCGCCTACGAATACCATCTGGGCGGCTATATGTACGATGAGCCGCCCATCCCGATCCGTGCGGATAGGTCGACCGCAGATGAGGTAGTCGTTTCTTTCAGCAAGCGGATTGCCACGCCGTCTGTGAATGAGCTGCGTGTCTGGAGCCGGGAGAGTTCGACTGGTGGAACGGGCGATCTGATTCGCACAGGCAGGAACGACTCACTGAGGCCATTAGAGCTTGTGCACGTAGCGGCAGACGGTAACCGTCTACTGCTACGTATATGTAATTTGCCGCCGAGGGCGTTCAGCCTGAGACTTGAAGGGGTACAGGATACACCGGAGCTATGGCTGCTCAAGAGAAGGAAGGCACATCACAATCTGCCGGAGCATGAAGTGCAAGTTCCTTAAAATTTGAGTAATAACATCTGTTCAAGAAATAAAATGTAGTGGAGTGAACAAGAGTATGTGGGATTGGGATTATCTGATTCGGGTCATGTTCGCCGGCTTGTGCGGCGGTTAATCGGCTATGAACGCAAAAGTCGGATGAAGGAGGCGGGCATTCGCACGCATTTCATTGTCGGTATCGGCGTGTCGCTCATGATGGTGGTATCCAAATACGGTTTTCAGGATCAAACAGCTTGGGCTAATCTGTCGCTGGACCCTTCCAGAATAGCAGTACAGGTCATTAGCGGAGTGGGATTTATCGACGCAGGGGTAACCCTTTTTATTTTGGCAGCACATTCCTACTCCATGGGAGTGGAGGAACTGCTGTCATTGCTTCAAGAGATGGAAGGTATTCGTTCAGTAGAGACCAAATCCAATTAGACGGCTAACAGAGAAAAGCTTTAAAAATAATGATTGAAAACGCTTCCCTTTGTGTATATACTCTTACTACATCACAGAGGCAGCAGCCAAGTAAACGTTACAATGGAACACGATAAACATCTTTGCATAACATGAAAAACGACCCCATGCATATGCACAGGGCCGATATAAACTTACTTTACTTTGACTGGAGCCGGATATTTCTTACCCAGCGTGTCCACGGTTACTTTTTTCATCGTAGCTGGTTTGATCGGTTTATCATTGCTGTCACGCTTGGAGTTCACGATGGCATCCACCACGTCCAATCCAGACGTTACTTTGCCGAAAGCAGCGTATTGACCGTCAAGGTAATCCGCATCCGCAACCATGATGAAAAATTGCGATCCGGCTGAATCCAGATCCGCTGAGCGGGCCATGGATAGTACGCCGCGCGTGTGCTTGAGCGTATTATTGACACCGTTGCTCTTGAACTCGCCTTTGATGCTGTAGCCGGGGCCGCCTGTACCGTTACCCTGCGGGTCACCGCCCTGAATCATGAAGCCGGGGATGACACGATGGAAGATCGTACCGTTGTAAGCGCCCTTTTGCACCAGGGAAATGAAATTGTTAACAGTGTTCGGTGCTACTTCCGGGTACAGCTCAAGTTTAATCTTTTTACCGTCGTTCATGACAATCGTGACGATAGGATGGGAAACAGGTTTACTTTTGTCTTTAGTCGCGGCAGGGGTTGTACTGCTTGTCCGGCTTGCGGCTTCAACATCTGTCGCTTTTGTGCCGCATCCGGCAACCAGCACGAGCATGGTAGCCAGCAGGCACAGCATATACCAGGGACGTATCGTTTTTCGAATCATTTGTATTCCTCCTGAAAGGTTAGATGTGTAAAATCCTAAATTATAGTTTAGGGCAGCGCAGAGCACTCTTCCGTTTTCTATCATACCTTTTTTTGTGGGGATAAGGAAATACGGGTTTGAATACCGTATTCTTGACCCATACTGCTGCTATTCCCAAGGAAAGGGGCAGGATCATGGTGGAGGTAGACAAAAAGCTGGCTAAAGGTCTCATATGGGGTATGGCGTTCAGTCTGCCGGTTTGGGTAGGGGTGCTGTACTCGGTACAACACATTCGTGACTGGCTATAACATAATCAAGCGTGGAGATAGGCCAAAACCAGGATGGTTTTGGCTTATTTATATTTGTGCCAGTCCAAATTGCTGTTATTCAGCAGATGCTCGAAGTTGTTGTCCAGCTTCTTCTGTTCTGCTTTTTTTGCTTCGAGGGCACGCTGCCGTTCGTCTTCCTTACGCTTGTCCTGCTCTGCCTGGGCCTCATTGGCCTGAGCCTTGAGCTTATTCAGCACATCCTGACTCAACAGATCCTTTAGCGTTGCAGGTTTGTCCTGAGCCGCAGGAGCGGGGGAAGACGAATTTCTTTTTTTAGCCATGTCATCAACTCCATTCCATTCGATTATATCAGCTTCTGCATGGTTGTTCCACGGCTGAAGGGTGAGGTTTGCTGTGGACTTTTCTAATTTAGAGGTTAATAATGGAAGAGTGGGAGAAGAACGAGATAGGGATTCATATGAAAACAGTTTATTATCTTCCAGCTGATTTTTTACCTGAGGAAGCTGCAAAAGGACTTGCTCAACATGATAACGAGGAAATGCAAAATCTCCCTAAATTTTTGCCTGAATTATATAAAAAAGAAAAGCTGGGGAAATAACGCTCCAGATCACATGAAAGTAAACTTTTCAGCCCTTTCGCTTCGCAGGAGGAAGTCGGAAGGGCATAGTATTGACTCTTGTAAGAGTCAGAGGACAACAAGATATATTCATAAGAGACGCGTAAATCGCGTCTTTTTGTTTTAAGGATATATGTTCTTAACCATAGCGAAAGATGATCAAAGAGCATGAATACTATTGTGCTATTTGCTGCTTGGTTGCTGTGCACTGAGTAGGACGCCGATAATAACGACCAAACCGCCAATAATTTGTCGCCACGAAATGGTTTCCTGCAATAATAGAACAGAGAATAATACTCCAAATATCGGTACCAAATTCATTAAGGAAACGGAGCTGCTCGGTGACAGCTTTATGAGGCCGTAATTATAAAGCAAAAATGCGATAACGGAGCAGAACACGCCCAGATATATTAACAACATAAACGATATGGATGTTGGAGCTTGCCAGCTATCTTTTTCAATGAGTGCCAGAGGTATAAAGAAGATGCTGCCTGCAATAGTTTGATAAAAAGATAAAGTCACGGGCGGGTATTTGTCCACAACCTTGCGTGTCATGAAAGTATAAAATGCCCACGCAAAACCAGTTCCAATCAATATTAAATTTCCGATCAGTTCATTCTTTCCATTCGAGCTTCCGCCTACCGAAGTCAAAAAATATACCCCGATCATAGCCAGTACAATGCCGATGATTTTATATTTGGACAGTTTCACTTTATATATAATGAGTTCAAGCAACGATGTAATCGCGGGATAGGAGGCGACAATCAATGCTGCGTTGGAAGCAGTAGTCAGGCTTACCCCTATATTCTCCATTGAAAAATAAAGAGTGATTCCCAAAACACCGCTAAATGCAATAATAGCTAAATCCTTTGGCTTAATTTTGACAAATTCCTTTCTTATAAGCAAAACAATACCCAACACAACAGAGGCTATCATAAATCTGGATAGTCCCAACGTAAGAGGGGGGAACGTAGTATACGCCGCTTTTGTGGCAATAAACGATGTGCTCCAAATCAGCAGGGCCAGAATCGTAGCGCTGTAATAGATACGGTTGCTGTTGCTGTTGATAGCTATGACTTTGTTCAAGTGAAATCCTCCCTGACATGATCTCATATAAAATGAAATATTAGTAGTTACTCAAGTAGCTACTAATAAAAAAGATAGTGTGTATATCAGTTTTTGTCAAGGGGAAGTGATATAGTAAGGTTGAACATGAATTTGAGGAGAATGCGTCATGAAACCAAATGTGTTAGAAATTCTGCGGGATCTGAATTTTACGGAATATGAAGCTAAAGCTTATGTAACCTTGTTGGAAAGTTCTCCACTTTCAGGGTACGCCGTGTCATTGAATTCCGGAGTGCCAAGATCAAAAATTTATGAGGTTTTATCAGGAATGGTTAACCGTGGGGACATTATGGTAAGTCAAGATAATACACCGCTATATGTGCCACTTCCTCCCCATGAATTGATTGCCCAGAGAAAACGCAAAGTAGAGCAGATTTTTAATGTAGCGCAAGAGACTTTGGAGCAGTATACGGCATCGTCCCAAAACAGAGAGAATATTTGGAATATATCGGGTTATGAAGCCATTATAAGTCGCATAAATGAAGGAATTAAGGGAGCCAAACACCGAATCTTACTGGAAATTTGGAAAGAGGATGCCGAGGTGTTCAGAGCTGCTTTAGAGCAAGTTGCCCGGGAAGGAGTTGAGATTTTCATTGTAGCGTATGGAGATCTTAACTTTGAATTCGCCACCATTTACCACCATGATATGAGTGAGGAGATTACGTCAGAAATTGGTGGACGGTGGATTGTACTCAGCGTAGATGACCGTGAGGTTGTAGCGGGTATACTTTCACTCGGGGATGATAGCCGTGCTGCATGGACGATGCATCCGGGGCTTGTGATGCCGATCACGGAAGTGATTATTCATGATGTTTATATTATGGAAATCATGTATGAGTTTCGTGAAGAATTGGAAGCCAAATTCGGCCCTAATCTTATCCATCTTCGCAAGAAATTCGCGATGGGTCCGAATGGCAAAGGATATTATGTCCCTTTGCCTGAAAAGAAGGCATAAACGAGTAAGCAATGGTCCAAAGTGCATAAATAAAAGGCTCATGGAGTGTTGCTTCCATGAGCCTTTTTCATTGGACGTTCCGCCCGTTATTTTACAGTTACAATCACACGTTGGTAATGTTTTAGCTGATGCTTTCCATTGTCTTGTACTTTTGCGGGAACTGTAAAACTTACCGTATTCGTATCGCTGCCTCTTTGCTCTTCATATAAAGAACGAGCTTATCACTCACCTTTATGTGATATATTGCCTATCTTGGTAACGATTTTAATATATTTAGGCTTTGGATATCCTTCGGCATGTTTAGTTAGATTAGGTTAAATCTCTCCATAAGCATCAACTTTTTCATCACCTGCATAATGGTATACGGAACTGGTCAGTACGATACTGGACAAATTCATTTCCTTGTTCCATTTTCTTTTCCCCTTCCTGAACTTGCATATGATGGTTTTTAGGATTAAGACTGTGAACACAATTATGGTTTTATATCTAATTTTAGGTATAAAAAAACCTAAATACATTATGCTTCAAAAGGAAATTGAGCATACATGTATCTAGGTTTTGCCTGCATGATCAGTCACAATCCTATATCATAAATCAAAAAGATGAAAGCGTTATATTACACTTTGAACAGACCGGATTCTTTCACTTCGGACATGAAGTTGTGGAATTCAGGAATATTCAGCTGTTGCTGGGCATCGGACAAAGCGACTGCCGGGTTCGGATGGACTTCCACCATGATACCATCAGCTCCAGCAGCAAGTGCGGCCTTGGCGCAAGGGGCCAGGATGTCCTTGCGTCCTGTGGAATGGGTCACGTCGACCAGAACAGGCAGATGACTTTCCTTTTTCAAAATCGGCACGGCGGAAATGTCCAGCGTGTTACGTGTCCATTTTTCATACGTACGAATACCGCGTTCGATCAGCATCACTTGCGTATTGCCACGGGAAACGATGTATTCCGCAGCATGAAGGAATTCTTCCATTGTGGCTGCAAGTCCGCGTTTGAGCAGGATCGGAGTTCTTGTTTCGCCGGCAGCTTTGAGCAGCTCGAAGTTATGCATGTTACGCGCACCAATTTGAATGATGTCGATGTATTGGATCGCTTCCTCCAAATGTCTTGGGTCGACGATTTCACTGATTGTAGCCAGTCCCAGCTCATCTCCTACGCGTTTGAGAATTTGCAGACCCTCAATGCCCAGTCCCTGGAAATCATACGGAGACGTACGCGGCTTGAACGCGCCACCACGAAGAATCGGAACGCCCGCCTCTTTCAGAGCTTCCCCGACTTCACGGGTTTGCTGGTAGCTTTCCACCGAGCAGGGACCTGCAACCATAACGGAGGCTTTGCCACCCACGAGTGTATCCTTAACTTTGATGACCGTGCTATCCGGCTGATTTTTGCGGCTAACGATCAGATGCTTTTTGTGCTCTTCTTTTTGATAGTTCAGAGAAGCCTTGAAAATATTTTTGAACAACTGGCGGATCGTAGCGTCGTCGAACGGTCCACGGTTCGCGGCGATCAGCTTGTCCAGCATTTGTTGCTCGCGTACCGGATCAAAGTCAGGCACCCCTTGAGCTTCTTTTAATTTACCAAGTTGTCCGGCCAGTTCAGCACGCTGCGACAGCAGCTCCAGCAATTGCAGGTTGGTAGCATCGAGCTGTTCCCGCAGCAGTTCCAAAGAATTTTCATTTGTCGACATACATAACATCCTTTCCCGAATAAAAATTTTTTTTCTGTCAATCGATAGAGTTTTTTTCAGAAAATAACACAAAAAGGCATTCGTCGCAAGGGACGAATGCCGTGGTACCACCCTAATTACAGAAGTATACATACAAGTCGTCAACGTCATTCCAGCCGACAGTAGCAACTTCTGAGCTTGATGCCCGTAACGGGGGCCTCCGGAAACCTCTAGTGCAGATAAGAAATGAATCCCTATGCTGGTTCAAGGCTCGACTCGGGAGTGAATTTCAACGCGGGATTTCGGTACGCTCTCAGCAATTCGTACCTTTCTGTGGAAATCCGGGTAGACGTTTACTTGTCTCCGTCCATGTCTTTGTTCATGTGATTCAAAAGAGTTGACCTTATTTTAAACAAAGTAGGTGCAGAAGGCAAGACCTGTTTGTCAGGTTCAGTTCTCGCCCGGTTTTGAATCGGTTATAATGTGAACAGCAACGGGAACCCCTTGCCATTTAAAAGACGTTATGTACAAGGAGGAATTATGAGCAAAATCAGAGTGTCGGCGGTTCAATACCATCTGCATACGATTGATTCGTTCGAAGAATTTGCCCTTCAATCGGAGCACTATATCAAAACAGCCGAGGAATTTGGTGCGGAATTTGTTCTGTTTCCCGAGTTTTTTACGACCCAGCTCATGTCGATTGGTGACAGTCAAGGCAAGGCCCTGACCATTAACGACCTGCCGGATTTTACAGATCGTTATCTTGAATTATTCACTTCATTCGCCCGCCGGACCAGGATGCATATCATCGGCGGTACCCATGTGGTACAACGAAACGGACGTTTATATAATACGGCGCACTTGTTTTACCCGGACGGACGCGTAGTCACTCAGGACAAAATTCACATCACATCGACTGAGGTGCATGAATGGAATATGGCTCCCGGCGAGGGGCTGAATGTGTATGAGACGTCCAAGGGGAAAATAGCAATGCTGACCTGCTATGATATTGAATTTCCCGAAATCGTACGCATGGCGAAGGCGAAGGGAGCAGATATCATTTTCTGTCCATCCTGTACGGATGATCGCCACGGTTTTTACCGGGTACGGTATACAAGCCACGCCAGAGCGGTTGAAAATCAGGTATATGTGGTTTTGGCAGGCACGGTAGGCGCTTTGCCTACGGTTGATTTTATGCGGGCCAACTATGGACAGGCGGCAGTCATTACACCGAACGATATTCCATTTCCACCACGCGGCATTATGGTAGAAGGTGAGCTAAACAACGATATGATTGTCACCGCGGATCTTGATTTGCAGCTGTTGTATGATGTGCGCGAGCGCGGCTCAGTGACTACATGGCGTGACCGCCGTACAGATTTGTATACAGACTGGAGCTAACGAAAGGAAGGGCGTCATGTATCGCAAAGAATGGTTTGTCTTTGACGGAGATCGCCCGCTGCGGGCGGTCATCCGTAATTATTCCATAGCCGATTATGAGGGGCTGCTGCGTATTCAGCAGGAGAGCTTTCCGCCGCCCTATCCGCAGGAGCTGTTGTGGAGCCGGGCGCAGATTGCCAGTCAGGTTGAGCATTTTGCAGAAGGAGCGCTGTGTGTTGAAATCGAAGGGGAACTGGCTGGCTCGGTGACCAGCCTGCTGATGCACTATAACCCCGAGCATCCCCAACATACGTGGGAGGAAGTCGCAGACGACGGTTATATCCGTACCCACCGTGAGAACGGTAAGGCACTGTATGTCATTGATCTGGCTGTCCGTCCCGCATATCGTCGACTGGGTCTGGGCAAATGGCTTATTTTTTCCTTATACCATCTCGTCATCGAGCGTAGACTGGATCGTTTGCTGGGCGCGGGACGTATGCCGGGTTATCAGCATCATGCAGACCAGTTAAGCGCCGAAGCGTATGTAGATGCCGTGATATCTGGCGAGCTCAAGGACCCGGTGTTAACGTTCCTGCTTCGTTGCGGGCGGGTGCCTGTTTGTATCATGCCCGATTATCTGGATGATGAACAATCGCGTAATTATGCGACCTTGATGGAATGGCGAAATCCGTTTCATACCGATCATTAAATTACTACATCACTAAATAAAAAGGAGTATGCCCATATGAAATATCATCGCATTACTCATATTGAAGACCCACTGTTTGGGAGCATGCATCAGTTAATGCAGGAGGTACTCCCACCGGAGTAAGTACTGGAGTATAGTCTGTGGAAAGAACCGTTGGGAAGACCAGGGTATCCGTGTCTTTGTCGCCGTACAGAACCATAAAGTGGTCGGTGCAACCGAATACCGCTACTACGAGGATTTTAATGTAGCCATGACGGACTTTACGATCATTGGACAGCCAGGACTCTGGATTGGCTGTTTCCTTTGGAAGCACCGTCAGGCTGATTTGCATTCGCTTGCTCAGGCGAGCGGACAGCAGTTGCAGGGGATGTTTGCGGAAATGTACGATCCTTACCGTGGTAATGACCATACCTTTGGCGGCGTCAAGCCAATGACCCGTATGTACGGCGTGATGTACTGTCTCATCTGGGCTACAAACGACTGGATCCGCAGACCTGCGGTCGTCCTCTTCCACAGGATTCAATGCTTTGTAACGTTTATACTCCATATCCGCCTGAGACATAGGATCTTTATACATATGAACCCGTAACTCCTTTCGGTTGTATATACTTCATTACCCTTTTGAAAGGCTCGATAACCGTTCGTCATCGTCATCCCCATCGGCACCATTCAGTAAGTCCGTGCCATGTAGAAATTCTGCCGGAGCGGAAGGGTCAATAGGGCTGTCCAGGGATACATCATCGGCATCGGGAACGTTTTCCAGTGGAGTATCCGGTCCTTCGGTCAGGTTTTCCCAGTTGGTTTCTGCATTTTGCAGGGAAGGCTCAAAGTCGTTGTCATGAAGCTCATCGTATGTATGATCTCTTTTTGTCATCGTGCTTCAGCTCCTTCGTTAGTTTACCGCTTATTCCGACCTTACCCAAAAGGCAGAACGACTAAACCTGGGGTTAGTGTGTCTGTACGAGGTTAAAATCATTCGAAATCGGGATGTTGGCATCCCCAATTAACGTTTTTTCGGTAACTGCTGTGATATGATAAAGAGGACATGGGGGGATAAAAATTGGAATGGTAGAAATACGCGATTACTTATTTTCGGATATTTGGACGATATATGAGGATGAAGAGTGCGAACCATGGATTGGCCTCAGAGAACAAATGGAGTCAAGTGAACAGGAAATGATCATAAATCAATATGAAAATTTGACAAAAAATGATTAAAAAGAACATGATACCCTTCTTATGAAGAAGGTATGAACATCATCGTATAGAATAATATTATTTCAGGACGTTGAAAAATGATGAAACGTATACAATCTTGTAAATCCTACTATGTAACTTTGAGGTGCTTAACATGAGGCTTGTGCCCAAAGCTGTCGCCGCCCTGTTGGCGGTCATTGTAATACTGTTGTCGATAGGCCTACCCGCCTATGCGGCCAAAACGACCCCTGAAATAGAATACCGGATACCCTCCTGGGATATGAGATGGGGAGTGGAAGGGGAGGATGGATCACTTGATGAGGTGCGGGACCCAAGCAAAGTTTGGATGCATATTAATGATGATTCACAGTTGCCCAAGCAGCCCGCGGACACCGGCTCTGCCTGGATTCGTATTCGGCTGCCATCGCTGAATGATGAAATGTCGGCGGTGCTTTTTGAAAATATTTATGGCAGACATATTACAATGTATAAGGACGGCATCAATTTTTACGAGTCCTATCGCGGGTACAATTATGAAAATAATCGTATTCTGATCCCGCTTAGACCGGAAGACAGCGGTAAAACATTATACATATGGACGGAAAGCAACAAGAACAGGCTGGGCATTATCGGAAATGTGATGACTGGTGATTATCGTGAGTTGTTGGGGACCTTGGTCAGAATGAATGTTCTGGATATTGTACTGGGGAGCACCTTTATTTTTATAGCTCTGGTACTGCTGATCTGCTCATTCTTTCTATTCCGTCCGAGCATGGCAATGTGGCTGTCCCTAAGCGCAATTGTGCTGTCAATTGGTTTGATGGTCGTGACGTATTCACCTTTCCTGTATACGTTCTATCGCAGCTACGGCGAGCTCTATTTACAGCTTTTTGATGTAGGATTGTTTATTCTCCTGCCTTCACTAGCATACTTTTTTGAACAAAATATTAGTTCAATTATACTGATTCGCAGATTTCGAAAAGTGCTGACAGCCTACTCCTTGTTCTGCTTCACGATGATGATTGTGAATTTTGGAGCACAGGAGCGGTTAAACGATGTATATTATTTTTTCAGTGTAAGCGTGCTGAGCGTATTGCTCGTGGCTTTACTCGTACTGCTGGTGTTTGCTTCAGTCCGTATGGCGATCAAAGGGGACCACGAAGCAATCATTCTATCAACTGGCTTTGCTTTTTTCGCAGTCATTTCCATCGGTGAACTGACCTGGTTCTTTATCAGGGACGGACGCTACAATATGTTTCTGTGGAAATGGGGCGTGTTCGGCTTTGTGCTGGCGCTGATTGCGATTTTGGGCAGAAGGCTGGCAGAAAAGCATAAGCAGGTGGTTCGGTATTCCAGAGAGCTGGAGATGTTCAATAATGAGCTTCAACGTTCGGAGAAAATGGAGATTATTAGCGATCTGGCTGCATCTGTAGCTCATGAGGTACGCAATCCGCTTCAAGTTACCCGTGGATTTCTCCAGTTGATGAGCAAGCAGGAGGACGGCAAAAACAAAGACTATCTGCATATCGCGCTGGAAGAGCTGGATCGTGCTTCCGCGATTATTACCGATTTTCTGACATTTGCCAAGCCTGAATTTGAGCACACCAAAACGTTGTCCATCTTGGATGAATTTAAGCATATTGAAGGAATCATCAGTCCGATGGCTAATTTGCAATGCGGCAAAATTTCTTTGAATATTCCCCAGGAAATCAAAGTTCGAGGGAATTCCTCCAAGTTCAAGCAGGCGTTCATCAATATTATTAAAAACAGCATTGAAGCGTTGCGAGATCAGGGTCATATTCATATATGGGCTTATGTGGAGAACGGAGAAGCTGTCATTCATATTCGGGATAATGGCGAAGGAATGGATGCGCAGACTTTATCCAGACTGGGTGAGCCTTACTTTTCCAATAAGACTAAAGGCACAGGTTTGGGCATGATGGTGACCTTTCGGATTATTGAAACGATGAACGGCAAAATAACTTTTACAAGTGCAAAAGGGGTGGGAACAGAAGCGACCATCCGCTTCCCCGTAGCCGGATAATATCCGGCTTTTTGTGCCAGGGAAAACGGAAGGAAGCTTGCAGAACCCACCCGCATGGTGTTTAAAGATTATAAAACCAATAAGCTACAAAAACCAATTTACCACATGGAGCGTGGTTTCCGGGATGAAGCGAGCACGCCGGAAGGGTCTGGAGGAATGACCAGATAAAACTGATCGGGTGTTTCCACTAACGTTTTGATTTGGATATGATCGGGGATAACGACTCCTAACACATCACGAATTGCAGATTTGGGATCTGTCATCAGTTTTTCTCTGAAACGGGCATCCTCCCACGCTTTTTGAATGACTTGTGTTTGAAGAACTTCAGTAGTCATCAAAATCACCCTCTCATTCAATTGGTTATATTTACCTAGCCAGTATACCACAGAAGTCCATCAAAATCTAGAATTATTCCATATTTCTGGAGAGCCAAAAATCCAATCCGCCTCTTCGCAAATGTGAACGTCCGGCTTCAATTTCTGCCGCCTCTTCACCCAGTTCTTCTGCGATAGAACGTGTGAACATACGCAGGCCAGGGATGTCAGGCTCCAGATTTTCCAACTGCTGAACCGCTTGATCGGCAATACTCACGTAACTGGCAAGCGCGCCGCGTACATAAATCGCCTCCTGAATCTGTTCCGGTCCCAGTCCTTCTCGATAAGCCGTCTTCTGCTCGGCGCTGATATGGGACAAAAGGCAGTTGTAGCTATTTTCCTCCAAGTCCTCCGACCAGTCGGCCCAGTCATCCGACATTTGAAGTACAACCAGCGCTGTATCTGTCATGTCCGTAATGATCTGGATCAGATCGGAACGTCCTGCGAGCAGCAAAGCACCCGTGCCAGCCATTTTTAACGGACTGGCTTTTAGCGCCACCTGATGTCGTTCCCCCTGAAAATAGTCCTTGGTTCCCTCAGATGTCACACTAACGGCCCATTCACCGATATACGTTCGGGCATACGTCCAAAAAGGAGAGGACGCGGGAAAAAGGTCCCGGTATACGTCCAAACATTCGGTATAGAACAATTGGCTTAAGGCGAGTTGCGTTTTGCGGTTGTCTGCTGCTGTATCCATCACATCGTCCTGAATTAAATAATGAGCCATGACGAACACGTTGCCGAGTGACAGCTTACGACAAGTTTCGGGAGCCAGCCCGGTGAGTTCTTGCAGCCAGAATGGAAGCAAGTAGCAAATGTAGTTACGCGTGCTGTCTTCCCGTAACGGATTAAATCGGGCCAGATAGTCCAAGCCCTGACTCTGAAATGGAGCAGGAAACGCGGCTGTCCGTTCTTCCGCTTCACGAAAAACATTTTCCAATTCATCTTTGTATGCAAAATACCATTCCATCGCTATCACCTACATCTCTTATGGATAATTTTATAGCGATATCTAGTTGTTACCCGCCATTATAAAACAGAATGCAATTTTAAACATTTTTTTATTTTTACATTAAGGATTTTGCAAAAATATGTAGGATGAATAAAAAAAGCAGAAAGAGAAAATATAGTATGAAAAAGGACGAAAGAAGGGGCTGCATCATGAAAAACCAATGGAATTTGATCGCTGCTATCCTATATGGAGGGGTGATGATGTATGGGACTGCGGGTGTCGCCGGAGCTTCCGGTACTAAACCGGGTAACCAGCTGCAAGCTCCCGTTCCTAACGCTTCAAGCCAAGGAGAAGCTCCTCAACGGAATGCTGAACCACAGGGACGTCATGAACAAGGGCATGTTCACAGACATGGACACGGCAGAGGACCTGGCGGCTGGAATCACCATTTGAATGAGAAGGTCGCCAAGCTTCTGGGTATCACTCCTGCCCGGTTAGAGAATGAGCTGGGACAAGGAAAATCGTTGGTTGATATCGCCAAAAGTAAAGGCATCAAAGAAGAGCAACTGATTGATAAGCTGAAAAATGAAATGACCGTGGATCTAAAACGGCTCGTTAACCGTAAAGGCCCGATTACATTCGACCGTAAATCCGGGGCTCCGCATGAAGCTCAATTGAAGCGGGAGCAGGGAGCAGGTACATCCTCACCCTCGGCTAACGAACACTAATCTCAAATTCACAGATGTACCCTTGCAGTTAGACTGTATTTCATGTGAATTTCTCGAATCTAGCGGGTATATAAATTTACTCGAAAAAAAGGGATGCTCTGTCACAACGAATGAGCGTCCCTTTTTCTATTAGCCAAGCTCCTGTGTGCTTTTGGAAGCGCGTTTGGAGGAAAGCGGCTGGAACCGAAACGGCCAGGCCAAGCGCTGTCTGCCTTTTGAGCCGACAATCCAGTTGCCTCCCGGCAGATGGGCGAACAGCCAACTGATGCCGAGAGAAACGCATGCCACGACGATAAATGTAATCAGCGTCGCCGTAAAATGATGATCGCCCAGTGAAAGCGGGCGGGTGTAATAGGATATAAAGGCTAGCACGAGTGCATGAGCCAGATACCCTCCGAAGGAATAGCGTCCGATCCAGTTCAGCATACGGCGGAACGGCTCGGAGCGCTGGTCTTTTTGCAAATGGAGCAGCAGTCCATATAACAAAAGCAACTGCGAGACAATCAGCACAAAGGTACTTGGCTTGAGATAGGTGGAAATATTGAGATTGATCTTAGCGCCCGACTGGATCAGCATCGTGTGACCCATGAGCATGAACAGACCAATAAAGACAAACACATTCCACGGTAATGTCTGCTTAGCCAGTCCCCGCCACGTGTCCGTCATATAGGCACATACGGCGCCCAGCATAAAATAGAAGAAGTACATGACAAAGTTGTAGGTGCGGTAATCCAGCAGAGTCTGCCAAAGGGACGGTAACTTGGTGCTCCATGTAGACATGTCATAGTAGGACCATTGCATTAGCAGAGCATAAGCCGCCGCTGCTGTAAGCATAACAGTCAGAATGAGCTGTTTTCGTTTTTTGGTGCTGTAGCGACGGAGAAACGTTTGCACATGTCCGGCCGCTTTTGCAAATAAGGGAAATAAAATATAAAACTGAAAAATCATCACCACAAACCATAGATGATATCCGCTGACAGGTATAATCATTTCCTCGAACATGCCCCTGTAAAAATAAATATTTCCCCACTGCGCCGTTGACCAGTTCTGGTTACATACCCAATAAACGACCGTCCAGCAGAGAAATGGAACATAGATATCTCGAAACCGTCTGCCAATGTAACGGGGATAGCCGATCGGTTTGTTACCATTATAAAAAAGCAGCGCCGCAGACAGGAAAACGAACGTCGGTGTGCCAAATCGTGTCAAATGATACAGCATTGCGAGCATAACGGAATCCGGCTGCTGGATGTCGCTGCGATAAATATATTCGCCAATGCAATGCTGAAGCACGACAGCGAGGTAGGCAAGACCCCGCAGTTCTGTCCACTCCGCGATACGCGGCTTGCTCATCCATATCACTCCTTTTCCACAAGATTCGTATAGAGTCCATAACACAATTGTAGGTATTGTAACGCAGGAACATTAGTGCAGGATTAACGTTACCTGAAAGTTGGAAGAGTGGAAGTAGTTCCAAATTGATATGATTGCGTTTACAATCTAAGTAAAATTACAGTAAATTCACAACTTGAGGATACACACGGAAGAGGTGGGAAAATGAAAAAAACGCTGCTGGTGTATATTCTGCTGATTGCGGCCTTTGCACTGTATGTGTTCAGATATGAACAATCCAGACCGTTAAACGGAGCTTGGGAAGAAAAGGGGCTGCGCGGCAGCATCGGAGAAACGTATATCATGATTACGTTCCAGTCCGGCTTGGAGTATTGGAAAAGCGGGCTTAAGGGCTTTGAGGATGCCGGGGATGCCATGGGCGTGACCGTGGAGTATCGGGGGGCTACCCGTTATGATGCGCAGGAGCAGACGACCGTGATTGAGCAGGCGATTGCCCGGAAGCCCGCAGGGATTGCGATTTCCGCGATTGATCCGCACTCGCTGATCCCGGCGATTAATAAGGCTCTGGATGCGGGCATTCCTGTGGTGCTGTTTGATGCCGGAGCGCCGCGGAGTCGGGCGTATTCTTTTTTGGGGACGGACAATTACAAGGCGGGCGTGACCGCTGCGGATAAAATGGCAGAGCTGCTGGGCAGAGAAGGGGAGGTAGCCGTTTTGACGCTGCCTGGTCAGCAAAATCATGAGGAACGCTCACGCGGCTTTCGCGATACCATTCAGCGACAGTATCCTGCCATGAAGGTGGTGGAAGTGGCAGATGGTCGCGCAGACGCAATGGTATCCCGGGATGAGTCGCTCCGACTGATGGAAGCTCATCCGAAGCTGGCAGGGATGTTTGTGACCGATGCAACGGGAGGAACAGGTGTCGGTGAAGCGGTGCTGAGCCTAAAGAGCCGTCATCCGCTGAAAATCATTTCTTTTGATACGAATAAAGCGACCTTGGACATGATCCGGGGCGGCACGATTTCGGCAACCATTGCTCAGGGAACGTGGAATATGGGCTATTGGTCGCTTCAATACCTGTTCCATCTGCACCATCATTTGACGATTCCCGCTCCTTCCTCCTCCGGTGACAACGCTCCGCTGCCCGTTCGGGTGGACACAGGAATATCCGTTGTTACACGAACGATGTAGATGATTATTATGCGAAATGATGATCAATGGAAGCGTATACGCGCATGGTCGGACAAAAGGACGCAGCGTTTGCGCTTACGCAATATGCCTTTGCGGTATCAGCTCATGTTGTTATTTCTGTTTTTTGGCATCGTACCATCACTGGGATTAGGTCTGCTGGTCAATTGGACGGTGGAACGGATTATTGAGCGGCAGGTGGAAGACCATACGATGCAGCTTATTGGCAAGGTAAATGAGGCATTGGATACCAAAATGGAAAATTTGCAGAACATGACGTATCTGATTGGCTTTAACCCGGATATCGGGGAGTTCTGGCAAGGTCGGACGCTGGCTGACGGTTACACAGGTACGGTAGTGAAGTCGGTTACGCAGGAGAAACAACAGGGGGAACGGGAGCAGGATATGATGTATGGGATGAAGCAGTTTTTGCAGGGCTTTACCACGTTATATCCTGAAATCGCAGGGATACTGATTGTGAACGGAAAAGGCGACTATCGGATCAGGATGACGAAATCAAACGCCACAGGTACCTCGACAACGGCGAGTTTGACGAACAAGGCCATAACGGAAGTGACGACAATGACGGCAAAACGTTACACAAAAAAATGTTATCAGGTACTGATCGCAGATGATGAGCCGATCATTCGAGAGGGCATACGAGATTGCGTAGACTGGGCGGCTCTCGGCATGGAGGTTGCGGGTGAGGCGGAGGATGGCGAAGAAGCTTTGCAGCTGGCGGTACAGCATGGCATCGACATCTTGCTGGTCGATATGAATATGCCGTTCATGGACGGAATTGAGCTGATCCGACGGCTGCGGGAAGAACGCCCGGAATGTCGGTGCCTGATCATTTCAGGCCATGATGAATTTGCTTATGCGCAGGAGGCAGTCCGACTTGGCGTGGAGGATTATATATTGAAGCCGGTAGATGCGGGGCAGCTTCACGCTGCGCTGTCGCGGCTCGGTCAGCGGCTGGACGAAGAGCATAAGCGTGCCGCCTATGTAGCACAGGCCGCCGGGCAGATTGAGCGGAATATTCCGCTGCTGCGCCAGCGCTTTTGCCTGGAATGGCTGGAAGGTCAGAACACGGGAAAAGACGTGATGGAACAACTGGCGTTTTTACGTCTTCCATCCCGGCCGCCCATTCAGATCGGCGTTGTGCGGTGGCCAGCGGCAGAGGCGCGGCAGACGATTATGCGCGAGAATGACCGCCAACTGTTTCTTTTTGCCGCTGAAAATATCATTGGCGAGCTGCTCCATGGCCTGCCGCATGTGTTGTTCCGCGATGCAAACGGGCTGATCGGCATATGCCTGTGGCAGGAGGCACCCGAAGCCATCGGCGCGACGATGGAGCAAGCTATTGGTCGCTACCTGAACATAGCGGTTCATACGCATGTGGAGCGAAATGCCGGGGGGCTGGAAGGTGCGGTTGATGCGTTCCAAGTGTGCCGTGACCGTGTGTATGGCGAATCGCAGCTGTCTCCACTCGTGCGCCGGGCACGGCAGCTTATTCAGGAAGGCTTCGCCGACCGGGAGCTGACACTGGAATCCCTCGCCTCGCGTTTACAGGTATCCGCCGTGTATCTCAGCCGTGTGCTCAAAAAAGAGCTAAACGATAGCTTCGTGACCCTCGTCGCGCGCGCCCGTATCCGCAAAGCGGTGCAACTGCTGGATTCTACGACGTTGTCTATCTATGATATAGCAGAACGTACGGGATACGACAGTCAGCACTATTTTAGCACCGCTTTTAAAAAGACCATGGGCGTGTCCCCTGTTCAGTACCGCAAAGGCGGTGGAATTCAAGAAAATACGTTGGAGTAGGAATTATTGGAATGTGGAATTTGTCCCACACTGTCTCATAATGAACTGTGCTAAAAAATGTGTGTGTAATCACACCTGCGCGTTTGGGGGTCTGTTACGCTGTGGATAACGAATAAATATCTATTAATATTTGGAGGAAAAACGATATGTTTTGTTATCAGTGTGAACAAACGCCGAGTGGCGGATGTACCGTAGTTGGGGTGTGCGGCAAGGATGAAACGATAGCGAGCTTGCAGGATACGATGATTTTTGCATTAAAAGGCATAGCGGCCTATGCGACACACGCTCGTCAGTTGGGCTATAGCGATCCTGAGGTGGATCGTATCACGCATGAAGCGTTATATATGACCTTAACCAATTCTAACTTTAATGTTCAAGAGCATTTGGACATGGCGATGAAGGTCGGAAATGCAGCGATACGGATCATGGATGTGCTGGATCATGCGCATACGGATCGTTTTGGCATTCCGCAGCCGATTACCGTCAGTCAGAATAAAATTGAAGGTCAATGTATTGTTGTGACGGGACATAATCTGTATGCGCTGGAGGAATTGCTACGGCAGACCGAAGGTAAGGGCATCAACATCTATACTCACTCGGAAATGTTGCCTGCCCACGGTTATCCGGCATTGAAGAAATATGCACATCTGAAAGGCAATATCGGCAAAGCCTGGTACGATCAGCGCAGACTGTTCGAGGAATTCCCGGGCGCAATTCTCGCCACGACGAACTGCGTCATGCCGATTAAAGGCACGTATGCAGATCGGTTCTTCTCTTATGAAGTAGCCGGGCTGGAGGGCGTCGCCAAGATTATGGACGACGACTTTTCACCATTGATCGAGCGCGCGTTGGCGCTGCCACCCGCAGATGTAGAATCTGAGCAGGTGCTTACGACGGGATACCATCACGAGACGGTTATCGGACTCGCTCCCGAGATTATTCAGGCGATTAAAGACGGACATATCCGTCGTTTCTTCGTCATTGCAGGCTGTGATGCACCGGGCAAAGGCGGAAACTATTACCGCGAGCTGGCAACTTCCTTGCCGAACGATACGGTTATTTTAACTACGTCCTGTGGCAAATTCCGCTTTAATGATGTGGACTATGGAACCGTTGGGGATACAGGGATTCCTCGTTATATTGATCTGGGGCAATGCAACAATTCCGGTTCTACGGTGAAAATCGCTCTGGCATTAGCGGATGCTTTCGGTTGTACTGTGAACGAGCTGCCTGTCAGTATTGTATTGTCCTGGTTTGAGCAAAAAGCGGTGGCGATCCTGCTAGGCTTGTTCAGCCTCGGCATTCAGGATATTCGTATTGGGCCGAAACCGCCCGAGTTTATTTCTTCTGGCGTACTGGATGTGCTTGTGGAGCTTTTTGGCTTAAAGCTGATTACTACAGCGGAGGAAGATATGAAAGCAATGCTGGCATTGTCGTAGGGGATTGGAATGGGGGGAACTGCAAAGTGCAGTTCCTTTCTGTTTCACCGTTCATCAATTCTTGTAAATATGTCCGTAAGAATTTTCAATGCCAGCTCAGTATCTTTGGATTCACGAGTTCTTAGCAGAGTCAAAATGGTTTTTATACTCGAATCTTCTTCGGTAAGCTCATCATCTTCCTTCACATATGTAAGCAACTGAAAAACGCTCACGTTCAATGACTTCGCTATCTTCTCCAGATTTTTCAAAGATATATTTCTCTCTGCGCGCTCAATAAAACCAATGTAACTCGAATTGAATCCTGCTTTTTCGGCTAAAGCTTCTTGGGAAAGCCCTTTAGACTTCCGAATATCCCGAATGCGTGTACCGACTAATTCTAAAATTTCAGACATGATTACACCTCTCTATAGTTAGAAGTGTAGAGAAAGAGTTACTTCTAATTAATAACTGTTAATAAGTAAATTGAATTAAAAACTACTATATAGTAATATTCATTATAAAGCTTGTCCGATAGCTAGAATTTTAAACTTTTTGTTGGTTCCTTATTGCTTCTACGATGCCCTCACCGTTCATTAAATCAAAATTCAGGAGTTGACTCCCGTGAAAAATGACTCCTTAAGTAACCACCTACATAGTGATCCGGATTCCATACAGCCTAATCATAGCGACTCCAACATATTGAATTGCATGATGGATTTTCAAAAGCTGGCGCAATATCAGATTAAGCTTGCACAGATCATGCGCAACCATCATCAATTTCACAACTGCCTCGTTCTTTGTGACCGGGCGATGTTTTCTATGGCTAAGGCTGTTTATGTTCATCGATATCAAATTATTCTATCATCCATTAGCCTATCTATAACCGATCTGCTAACTTTAATCGACACGGATACTGAGCCGTGTTTAGATATGGTGCTGTTTATGGGTACAGTGCATTACCTTATTTCCGCAGAGGATCATGCATATAACAAGTCGATGAAGCTGGAGGAGGTGGATAGGCTACTTTTTAGAACAGACCATACTTTAATACGTTTATCTCGGCGAATTGTAGCTGATCCGGATGAGCGGTATCCATCTATTTTTATAAAGAATCAGTCCATTAAATAGTTAAATCATATGTTAATAACACCCAACCTTTTCTCACGATGATATAATGGCAAAAAGGGAGATGTTGGCTGCGGCCTAAAGGCTCCACAACGGAAAGGGTGTTATTGCATATGCCTACATACAACAAGCTGGTGCGGGATAAGATTCCGCACATCATTACGTCTCAGGGTAAGGAATGCCGAACGCGTATTTTGGACCCGGAGGAATATAAGCAGGAACTGAGAACGAAGCTTCGTGAAGAGGCAACGGAATATTTTGAAGCGGCAAAAGATAAGGACGCGCTGGAAGAACTGGCGGATGTACTGGAAGTCATCCGGGCGCTGGCAGAAGTACATGGAGCGAATGCGGCAGAACTGGACAAGCTAAGGGCAGACAAAGCCGAGGCACGGGGTGGATTCCAGGAGCGGGTGTTCTTAATCGATGTCGATGAAGTTTAATGTTAAGCTCATTACCGATAATTTAGCAGATGAGCTGATCGTCGGGATACAACATGCTTCCGGGATTTATATTATGACTTATTTTATTATGAAATCCGGGGTGAACCGCTGAAAAATTGACTTATTTGCTCCAGTACGCTTAAAGTCTAGTCAAGTGGTACATATGGAACAAACCTATTTTCTTATATATTATGTATAGTTAACGTTTGATGATTTTTATGTACATGCCATTGATGAGATGTTCGTATGAAACCATTGTTAAGAAGCTTCCGTCAATTTAATTCAATTGAATTAATCAAATGAATGAATTATACTTGCAATGTAACAGGTTCATTCATGACATCTATTGGAAGGGAGCCATTCGCATGTATACGGTTGGATGATGACAAAAGGCAACGATCAGCAATGAACTCTGGAAAGAAATAAATGTTAGGAGGAGAAAGAGGTATGAACAATCAAGATACTAGAATCCCTACCTACTCACTTGAGGAAAGAGATCGTAGATGGAATATTGCAAATCAGCTAATGGAAGAAGAGCATGTGGATGTATTGATTGTGTATGGAGATCGAGAAGGTGCGTTCCCTGCTGTATTTAACCCGGACACCTACTTTACGAATGAGCGTCCAGGTTCTATTGTCATTTTCCCTAAGAATGAAGAGCCGATCTCAGTTGTCTTTTTAGCCACTGCTGTGGAAGATCATATTCAAGCTGGATATACGAATACGCAAGGCTGGATACGCCCGGAAAATATGTATGTCGGAAAAATGGGTGCGCACATTGTCAAGATTATGGAAGAGAGAGCACTTACAAATAAAGCATTTGGTGTGATTGGCTTAGAGCCTTATCCTCCCTATTACTTTGATGGAGCCATGCCCTATAATACTTGGCAAACGATCCTAAAGGGATTACCGAATGGGACCTTTAAGCCTGTGGGACACAAATTTTTCGCACTGTCTTCTGTGAAAAGTCAGGAGGAGATCGAGGTATTAAAATGGTCAGCGAACGTTGGGGAAAAAATGTGCCAGGCGATGCTTGAGGCAACGAAGCCAGGCGTGAGAGAAAATGAGATCTATGCGGCAGCGATGAATGCTTGTGCGACCCATGTCGGGTTCACGACAACGATATTAATGGGATCAGGACCAGAGTTCGTAGGATGGGGATTGCCCGCATGGACATATCGACCAGAGGAGCCGCGGGTGATCCAAGAAGGAGATATTATTTTGGCCGAGGTATTTTCATCATTCGGAATGCTAGAGACGCAGCATCAGCCTTCAATCGCTGTAGGAGCTGTGCATCCGGATTTTGAGCGGGCGGCAGCGGCAGCGAGACAATCGTATGAGAACGGAGTAAAAGAGCTGCGGCATGGGGCTACTTTCGGAGACGTGGTCAAAGCGATGAATGAGCCGATGCGTGAAGCAGGAGGCTGGCACGTTCATCCGCTTATTCATTCTATTAGTCCATTTGGTCTTATTGGGGTTGGCGATGAGATTGCACGGTTGCCTGAGGCGAGAGAGTACGGTAAAGTGCTGCCAATCCCATCCATAGGGTTAGAGACCGAACTCAAGACAGGAATGGTGTTTGCATTTGAGCCGAATTGTGCGATTGGTAAGAAGGTCATTAATCTTGGCGGAACGGTGATCGTGGGTGAAGCTGGGGGGATTGAACTAAATAAAAATTCTACTCAGCTGATGAGGGCAACTTGGTAAAATAGCAAAAGGGTACGTATAGAAGAGTGTTTATGTCTTCGTTACGTACCCTCTTTTTAATGAGAATAGCCGCTGCATGTACGAATCGACATTTCGCCAAGCTCCTTGGCGATCAAAGCAACGTGTACTTCATCCAAGTCTTGAATCCCTTGGCGTCTGAGATAGGTTTCCTTCGCCACAGAGAACGCAACAGATTGTCCAACAATTGCATGTGCGATTAATATCGTTTTTGGATCTTTTGCGTCTAGATCCATTAATTTACTCACCAAGACGGCAATCATCTGATGTAGTGGCTGGAAGAATTGTTCATACAAAATGTCATAAGCCTCTGTAGGCTGCAACTGCTCTCTTGCGATAAATGCACTTCTTGCATTGGCTTCATGATTGCCAATCATCGTCTTGGAAAATTGCGTCATGACTTTTTTAAGAGCTTCTGCGGCTTCTTCTTTTGACCGTTTCTCAATCTCTTCTGTCTCAATTAGAGCTTGCTTCAAAAAATCATCTTGAACGGCTTCTGTCAAGCGACGGGCAACCGCTAAGTACAATCCTTTTTTTCCACCGAAATAATACGGAATCGCCGATTGGTTCACACCAGCTTCATGTGCAAGAGTCCGCGTACGTACGCCTTCATAGCCATTTAATCCAAAGATCCGTAGCCCTGCTTCTAATAAACGAGTTTGGGTGGAGTCTTCATTTCCTTTATTCATATCGCTGCTTAGGTTTGTATTCAATGTCCATTCCTCCATACTGTTGAGTATAATTAATTCAAATGAATTAATCAAACTAACTTCCGTTATGAAGTGCGACACGTAAAACAAAAAGGCCCATGCTGGTGTACATGGCTGTGAAAATGCCAGGCAGAACCGCCCATTCCATGGAAGTTGCTTTTGGTGTGGTGGCCAGTCAATACCCTCAAGGATTGGAAGAATGTGTTAAATGGTGATTCTACGTATATCTATGCACAGTATAATATTGAACAAAATCAGAATGCCCTATATGATTTGTACTATGTTTATATGGATGAATTAAAATGGCTGCACAGTTTCAGCGAAAGTGATATCAAAACCACTGTACTGAATACTAATGAGGCTAATGGTTCGGGGATGAAGAGTGAAATTGCTCTGCTGCTGAAGCCTATTAATATTACAAATCTGATTCTGCAAAACAGCTACATTCTCGTGCTCGCCATCGGGATGGTGCTGGTCATCATCACGGGGCATATTGATTTGTCTGTCGGCTCGATAGCCGCTTTTGTCGGAGCAGTGGCCGCCATTATGATGGTAGATTGGCAGCTTCCGGCGTGGATCGCCGTCATTGCATCCTTGGTAGTCGGAGCGCTAATCGGCGCATGGCAAGGGTTCTGGGTCGCCTATGTGCGGATTCCGGCGTTTATCGTGACTTTGGCGGGAATGCTGCTCTTTCGCGGATTGACGATGATCGTGCTGGAAGGTCAATCCATCTCTCCTTTTCCGGGTGGCTTCCAGAAAATTAGCTCAGGCTTCCTGCCGGATTTCGCTTCTTCGGGTTATAACCTGGTATCCGTCATTGTCGGCATCGCGCTCACAGTTTGGTTTATCGTCAATGAACTTCGCGAACGCCGTTCCCAGCTTAAATACGGTTTCGAGGTTCCGTCACAGACTTTATTCGTCCTCAAGTTGATTGTGGTGGCTGCTGTCATCAATCTGTTCACTTTTATGCTCGCGAGCTACGCGGGAATCCCGAACATTCTCGTCTTGCTGTTTATTCTGATCGTCGTATACTCCTTCGTCATGAACCGCACGGTTATGGGCCGACATGTGTATGCGCTGGGTGGAAATGAAAAGGCGGCGAGTCTATCCGGTGTCAAAACGAAAAAAGTAACGTTCTGGGTATTCGTGAACATGGGCGTGCTGGCTGCCATTTCCGGCCTGATCTTCGCAGCACGTCTGAACGCGGCTACACCAAGAGCAGGTACGAACTTTGAGCTGGATGCCATCGCAGCTTGCTTTATTGGTGGGGCTTCGGCATCCGGCGGGATCGGGACGGTTTTCGGAGCGATTATCGGTGGTCTGGTTATGGGCGTACTGAATAACGGCATGTCCCTGATCGGTCTGGGCATTGACTGGCAGCAAGGCATTAAGGGCTTGGTGCTGCTGCTGGCGGTTGCCTTCGATATTTACAACAAAAACAAAAGATCGGCTTAAACTTCATATTCCATAATCGTATAAAAGGAACCTCCAGTCCCACTTGAAACGTGGATGCTGGAGGTTCCTTGTTGGTTGTGCCTTGCGGCTATCGAATCCTGCGTATTTAAGTCGTCACCATTTATCCGCCGTTCACATGCAGTGTTTGGCCTGTAATGTAGGAGCCGTCATCCGAATTGCCAATTCATGATTAAGCCCTTCTTTAGGCGGTTTTGAAATCCATTATCCCGAAATACTCGCTCCATCAATCGGAATATGCACACGATCATTCAGACCTTCGTGGCTAATATATTCTGTAAGTTCAGAACGGGTTAGCAGACAATGGTTGATTGATTCCATGTGGACAGCCACTACTTGTGTATAGAGGGCGTGTTGCGCAACCGTCGTCACATCCTGTGCAGTCATAGTAATTGGATCACCAACCGTGAACCGCGCTCCTCCGGCATTGACAATCGTCCACTCCGGATGGTACTTGTCGAGTGCTTCTGATACTTCACTGCACCAGATTGTGTCTCCGGCCAAATAGACAACAGGCTCGTCCGGAGCCTGAAATACAAAGCCCGATACAGGGCCCATCATTTCCCCGATTTCTCCAGTACCATGATGCCCGGTTGTGCGGATAATTTCAATATCTCCCACAGAACCAACTCCCCAAACCGGAGTTACCTGCGTAAAACCGTCAGCGGCGATCTGATCTTCATTTCCGGGCTGGCAGAGGACAGGAAGCTGTTTGTCCAGCCATTGCGCTGCTGCCGGGTCCCAGTGATCCGGGTGCAAATGTGTAACGATAACTACGTCAGGTTGTCCAAGCGTTTCCCATTGCGGCGGCAATGGAACCAACGGATTACGGCGGTCATTTTCCGTATTGGGAATAGGCGGATTTACGCCAGACTCGCTCAGCATCGGGTCGATCAGGAATTTTACTCCGGCGTACTCCAGCCATAGGGTTGCGTTGCGTATTAGTGTGATTTTCATATTTGAAAGCTCCTTTTGTATTGTAGAGAGATTTTTTTAGCCGGATATATTCGGCAGTTGTTTGTTTCTGTTACAATCATATCGGACGCAAGGAGATATAGGATATGGCCTGCTGAAAGGAAAACAAGAATTCTCGTTTCATCATGAAAGGAAAAATAAATATGGAACTATTCGTACCCGATCACACCGATCTGCGTATTCTTCATCATCTGATAGAGGACAGCTCTTTATCTCATAAGGAGATTGGTCAGCTTGTTCATTTGACGGGCCAAGCGGTAGGAGCGCGTGTTCGAAAAATGCAAGATGCGGGCGTCATCGAGGGCTACACGCTACGCTGGAACCCTGAAAAAATTGGACAGACCATCCATGCCTTTATTACGGTTTTTTTGAATTCGGGAACCGCTCACAGTGCTTTTCAGGCTTTTGCACGAGAGCATCCTTATATCGTCGAGATTCATCGGGTTAGTGGAGAGGGCTGTTACTGGATGCGTTTGCGTATGTCCTCGCAGTCAGAGTTAAATGCTATGCTGGATGAATTGACGCAGTTTGGTAATTACAAACTAAGCTTTTCGATAGGAGAAATTGAATGATAAAGGCTTCCGGTGCTTACGCCGGGAGTTTTTTTATTTGGCAATAAAAAATCCAACCGGTCTCCCGGCAGCTGTAATAACGACAGGATGGCGGTACGGATCTTCCTTGGCCAGTGCCATCATTTTATCCGGCATTCCGGTAAACTGCTGCTGATCCTCAGGTAAATAAAAGGTATGTAAAACTGCGTCATGCTCACAATGGTAAGGTACAAGCTCTATGTCAGTAGTAGAGGAAGGCTGTGAGGTGAATGCAGGTTTGTTCATGGGTACACTCCGATCTGTACGTATTTTTATACATATTATAACATCTAATTTGCTAGAAAAAGAAACCTGAACTTACCTTACTTACGTATTACCCATTACATTAAACAGCATGGTTTAAAGGAGACGTGTACTTCTATGAAGCAGGTTACAGCATATCGGGAAAGTCAGGAACGATTGCGTCATGAATTGAAGACCATTGAGGCGTGGGAGAAGGCGCAAAAGGATATTTTTTTCTGGGAAAAGCTCGGCAGATGGCCTTTTATGCTGCTGGATCGGCTGACGCCTAAAATCATTAAAGACAAGCTGGAGCAATTGCTTAACGAGCTGGGAAGCTTTATTCAAAACGGCGGTAAATATCTGGTGAAAGAAGAAACGGTTCTGAATAAGCTGAAAAAGACGGCCCGTGAACATGTGATTCGGCAAAATGGCGCGGATTCCACTTCTGATACGCAGGATCGGCTTCATAGTGGGGAAAACGCTGATTCGGACATTAGCCCTGAACTGACGTGGGGATTGAAGCAGGCGGCTGAGCTGCCGCTAACGATCATGGATCAGATCGCTGACGATATTACGTCAGGTCGCATCACCTTTGCCACCGCTCAGGGAGCAACAACGGGGATCGGCGGTGTGTTTACCATTGCGGCGGATATTCCTATTTTGCTCGGATTGTCGCTCAAAGTGCTTCAGGAAATGGCCTTATGCTACGGCTTCAATCCTGATGAGAAGCAGGAACGCATTTTTATTATTAAATGTATGCAATTTGCTTCATCCGATATTGTCGGTAAAAAGGCTGTGCTGGAGGAACTGGCCTTGTTTGATGATCCTTCACGCCAGGCACAGGTCTTTTCCCAAATGCAAGGGTGGAGAGAAGTTATTAACACCTATCGCGATCAGTTTGGATGGAAAAAGCTGCTTCAGATGGTCCCGATTGCGGGCATTTTGTTCGGGTCCATTGCAAATCGAAGTGCTATTCGTGATGTAGCTGAAGCGGGTAAAATGCTATACAGGAAGCGCCGCATTTTGATGCGTTTGGCGGAAGAAGAGAACTGACTGGATTATTCGGGATAGAAGAGAGTATGTTTCTTGGCTTGCTGAGGGAATCAGGTTAGGTAACTACGAAGGTGTGAAGCGGCCGGGATGGCCGCCACACGGTTACCTGTTACACTTCCGCTCCGTTTTCCTCCGCCCAGCGGTTTAAGGTTTTATCTGTAGGAAGCAGGAATGTCAAAATGCCGAGCAGAGGCAAAAAGCCGCACAGGAACATGATGTTGGTGATGCCTACCTTATCAATCCAGTTGCCAAGCACGAGCGCACCTACACCGCCAAGGCCGAAAGCGAGGCCTGTGATCAGACCGGAGACGGTTCCGATTTTGCCGGGAATGAGCATTTGCGCATATACGACCGTAATCGAAAAGCTCGACAGCATAATAAATCCGATGATCGGCAGCAGGATAGCGGTCCAGAATTGGTTGGCGTAAGGCAGCAACAGCGCAAGAGGTGCGGCCAATACCATGGACAGGAAAATCATATTGCGTTTACCAAAACGGTCCGCCAGCGGGCCGCCAAAGAAGGTGCCAAGCGCTCCAGCTCCGAGAAACAGGAAGATGTACAGCTGCGCATCAGCCAGTGGCATTTTGAACACTTCCATCAGGTAAAACGAATAGTAGCTTCCGACCGAGGTCGAGTACCACGAACGAACGAATACCAGCAGAATGAGAACAATCATGGCAAACATAATACGGTTGCGTGCTTCGGGCTTCAGGCGGCGTGCCGCCGCTTTTTTACGTGCATAGCCTTCTGTGCGCAGGACGTTACCATACCAGCGGGCGATGAACGATTGGACGACGATACCCGCTGCGGCAATACCTGTAAACCAGATGGCCCCAAATTGCCCCAATGGGATGAAAATCCAGCTCGTAAGCATGGGTGCCAGCGATTGGCCTGCATTGCCGCCGACCTGGAAAATGGACTGAGCCAGCCCCCGGCGTGGTCCGGACGCCATATGGGACACTCGCGAGCCTTCCGGGTGAAAGGCGGCAGAGCCTAGACCCACGAAGATGACCGCGATTAGCACTGCTTTATAATCGGCAGCATAGGCGAGCAGCAGCATGCCTGTCAGCGTAAAGCCCATGCCGATGGGAAGAATAGCGGGCGTAGGTCGTTTGTCCGAAAACAAGCCAATCACTGGCTGCATGATCGAAGCTGTAAAATTGATGGCGAATGAAATCCAGCCGATCTGCGTGTAGCTGAGGTTCATGGATTCTTTTAAGATCGGAAAGATCGCAGTAATGACCGATTGAATCGAGTCATTGAACAGATGAACGAAACTGATGGCAATCAGAATTGCAAAAATGGTGCCCTTCGCTTGAGGTCCCGGCAGAGGGAGCGATTGGCCCATTTCTTTTTTTGCAGCAGTTTTAGTAGTCATGGCAACCTCCGGTTATGTATGTATATTTTAAGATATAGGAAGCGATCCGTTTGCAGCAAATGGCTGAAAGGGGGATAAAGGCCGCCTTTACTCGGTGATTCTTTCCCATTCTGCTGCATACTCGTAATTGCTTGATTTAGTTGGATTTTCTACACGTCACATGGAAATTTAAACGTTTACCATCCTCAAAACCGATATTTAAATGGAAATAGAGAAAGAAAAGGGGAACAACGATGAGAAAAGCAAGGATGATTTTGCTAGCAGTATCCATGGTATGTGGAGCGGTAGCGGGTACTACGTTAAACACTGGAGTAACAGCAGTAGCGGCAGCGGCGGATACGACGACGAACAGCACATGGAAAAACGCTAAAATTATAGATGTGGTCGACCGGGATAACTACATACTGGATGACGGTTCTTTATGGAGAAAGAGTATAGATGGCCCCGTTATTGAGAAATTAAATTTGAAGGGAATTACAGGAAGCAATGATGAGCGTGTAGACTATTACGGGTGAGGGTCTGGCTATTAGAACCGATGGAACGGTTTCTTGGGGAAGAGGGCAGGTCGAGGGGATATCTGATGCCATAGACGGCGATAGAGTGAGCACCTACTTTACCGTTCTTACTCGATCTGGTGATGTATGGTACTCCACTGGATACGAAGAATCAAAACCTCGCAAGATTGGACATGTAGACCATGCGCTGGACATCAAAATGAGTACGGCATATGCTGCGTTGCTTAAGGAAGATGGCCATGTCACGATGCTGGATATGCTGACCAATGAACCGCCGCGTGAGGTTGGAAGTGATATTGCTTCTATTTTATGGAAAAAAGGTACACATGTCTTGATTACTGTACATCATGATGGGACCGTGTGGAGCTATGACCGGATGAAGAAATATCCGGCCGTGCAGCTTAGCGGATTATCTAATGTTGCACGGTTGGTTGATTCGCCTGACGAGCTTTTTGCACAATTAAAGGATGGTTCGTGGGTCGGCTATAAGGACGGAATCACGACTCCGCTGAGCTTGCCTGCTTTAACGGGGATGTCCTTGTTGACGACCTCCAAAGAAGCTGCCATCGGCGATACCATTCAATTAAACGTACAAGAGACGTATTCGAACGGTTATCGACTAACACGTCATCCCGAAGCTAGTGAGATTGAAGTGGAGAAACCGCAGGTTGCCGAGCTACAGCAGGATGGTTCGGGTACGCTCAAGGTACGGGGCATTGGAAGCACATCCGTAGCTCTGCGGACCGAAGGAAGACCCTCTTCTTTTACACTAAAAGTATCATCCGATCAAACCTTGAACGGGGCGGCTATACTGAACGGCAGTGTGTATTTGCCTGTGCAGTCTGTGTTCAAGACGCTGGGCGGATCTGTTACCGTGGCGAACCAGACTTTTACGATCAAGCTAGGTAAAAACAATATCGTACTCCAAAAAGGGAGTTCCTCCGCGATGGTGGATGGTAAAGCTGTTGCGCTGAAAGGCAAGGTTCAAACGGTCAACGGACAGGTTGTATTCCCGGGAACATTGCTGACCGACCTGAAGTTGGGTGGATTCAAGTGGAATCGTGATCGGCAACAAGGGGAATTATCTGTGGGCGCTACCAAGCTGGTCATTGAGACGCCGGAAACGGCAAAAATTATCAAAGCTATTGATCTGGGCAGTCTGTCCAAACTCATTGGCAAAACCTATTGGGTCAATAATTTCTATAGCGCTGAGAGCGATTTGGCAAGGTAACGGTTAAAGACATCGAAGTCAGCACGGACCCGAACGGTGTTAAATTTTACGAAGTTATTTTCCAGGGCGCCAATGGTGTAACTTATGACACGTTTTCCATCATCGGAGCTTCACGTATCCCACAAATGCTGTCTGATTCCGATCAATTTCTGACTTACGATCCGTACAAGAAATACCAATGGTCGCAAGCCATCTGGAACAAGATTAAAAACAATGAGGTTAGCTTGGGCATGAACACGACACAGGTGCAGTTCGCATGGGGAAACCCAACAGTCAGAGAAAAGGGATCTGCTTCAAACGGAACCCAAGTCGAAGCCTGGGTATACGGCAACCGTAGTCTTTATTTCAAGGCGGTAGCTTTCGTGAATGGCAAAGTCATAGAAATATGGCTGTAAGATAAATGCCTTTTTTCATAACTGCAGATCATAAAGGGAGTTAATCCGACAATCGGATTGCTTTCCGGATTTAATAAACTGGTCATCGGCGGAAATTACAAACAATCTGCCAAGGGCAACTAAAACTCGGTATACAACAATTGAAGTGCACCTTTAGAATTCATAAGATTAACCAGTGGGTTATTCCAATGTCAATTCTAAGGGTGCACTTTATTTCAATTAGCGGGGCTTTTATTTCACAATGATCAACTTTCGTAAAAACAAGGCGCAAGTCCACATTTTCAGCACCTAATCGTTGGTTTGTATCTACATCACATGGTTCATCATACGGTGCTCCGTTATCTGATGCTAGTCTGCTTCCTCATCCATTCGACCAATCCATATAACTTGATCCAAAGTCCTTCATGGCTACTCACATATTGAACAGCATCATTCTGGTCGCCAGGTGTCATGTACTCAGGCTGTGTTGATGGCAAGGATTTTTTTCCAAGGAGATAGGTAGGGACATGTTGGTTTTGTTTGCGGGCAAGCTTGTACAGAAAAGACAGATTGGAGTCCTCTCCATTTTTAAGATACTCCAGTACGAGCTTACCGTACCGGAATTCCGTCGACGCGTCGTCTTCATACGATTGGAGCAATTGTTCTGCTTGGTCAAAACGTTCCAATTCCAAGTAGCATCGCAACAGGCTATAACGGATTCCCTGATTATCATTCGGATTTAATTCAAGTAACTGTTCATATTGTGTACATGCGGCGCTAATTCTACCTGAGGTATATACCAGTTTGGCATACACATCTTTAGCGAGCATGTAGGGGCGAGTTTCAACCATTCCCCAGAAGTAGCCCTTATTTTGCGTGATAAAGTCTTCACCCAGCTCCTCTTGAGCAAACTTCATAGCAGACCTGGCTAGTTCGATGGCTTCTGAGATATCCGTCGATAATCTGGAGAGCATGAGTAAGGCATCTGGATTGTTAGGGTTCAGCTCACAGGCTCGGTTAATCAGTTTCTTTTTCTTTGCAGGGGACGGTTCTCTTTCTGCCTTGATCATTAATGCATAGGCTTTTTCTTCGTTACTATTCGGAGAATTGTTTCTCAATAAATCAGGATTTTTTAATTGTTCATCCAGAAACTTCTGGACATCCTCGAAGCTTTCATGATCCTGTGACTCCATTAATTTCTGAATATTTCTCAGCATGGTTTCATGCTCCAGGTTGGAAAAAGCGAGTGCTGATGGATTGCTGTCTTCATTGAAGTTCTCTTCAAAAAAGGCTTCAAGCTTCCTCAGATTGTTAGACAGACTAGATACGGAAACTCCATGCTTGGCTGCAAGCTCGGATTGAGTGATTAGCATACCGAAATCGGTTAGGAAAAAATACTCTAACGCAGCTTTATAACCTCCAGATTTGCGGAAAGATGGGTTGTTTAAGTTGCAATACTCGTTCCAAGTCATTAGTGTCTCTATGAGGCACCCGCGTACGAATTTGGATTTTAAATCATTTTCGGCATAAAGGGTCATAAAAAGTTCCTCAGTGAGCTGATATTGAGCTTCACTTGGCCAGTTCAAGTTGCGGATCAGCTTGCGTAATTTTTGTGGTGATTCGGCATGTGCAGTCATGTCTTGCATAGCGAAACCGTCTCCTGAATCTTGATTTGGAAAGAGGATGGACGGGGGCCGTTCAGCTTGTTGATCCTTGTCCAGACAGCACTTTTTATACTTTTTACCGCTGCCGCAATGGCAGAGATCGTTTCTTCCTAATGTGGCCAAAGCGTACACGCTCCTTCACGAAAATTCTATATATTTAATGATACCCGTAATACAAAAATATTAACGGTTATCTACCGTCTCAGGATACATATCGTGGTTCATCATACGGTGCTCCGCTATTTGCTCATACTTCGTTCCCGGTTTGCCGTAGTTGGTGTACGGGTCGATAGAGATGCCGCCGCGTGGCGTGAATTTGCCCCATACTTCAATGTAGCGCGGGTCCATCAGCTTAATCAGGTCGTTCATGATGATGTTCACGCAGTCCTCATGGAAATCGCCGTGGTTGCGGAAGCTGAACAGGTATAGCTTGAGAGACTTGCTTTCAACCATTTTGATATCGGGAATGTAGCTGATGTAGATGGTGGCAAAATCTGGCTGTCCTGTAATGGGACACAGGCTGGTGAACTCCGGGCAATTGAACTTTACAAAATAGTCTCGGTACGGATGCTTATTATCAAAGCTTTCCAAAATGGCGGGATCATAGGTAAAGGTGTATTGTGTGCCTTGATTGCCAAGTAGGGTGACGTCGGTCATTTCTTCGGGTGTTCTTCCGGTCATAGTGGGTAAGGCTCCTTAAGTGTAGTTTGGTAAACGAGATGGGAGTTATGGTGGTGGGGAGGTTAGTGACGCTCTGCGAAGGATTTGATCTTCCGATCGCTGGCGCTTCTCCAGCTTCAAATCCTCCGCTCCGCTGCCGACCGCCGTTACCACCCTAAAGTCCCTACTCGTTTACAAGTGGGTTGGGCAGAATTGAATAAAGTTCGCTCCTATATAAAGGAGCGTTATTTTGTTGAGAAACCCCGTCCTCACGGACGAGGGTTTCTCTTGATTTATAACTTTGGATGTCGAAAGTATACTTTAACGAATTTGGTGAAACTTTTGTATCACATACAGCTCATATGGAATATATTACATTTAAGTGTTATACGCCGCGTTTGTTGCCCCATACGAGGGTGTGGAGCTGCGGGAGTACTCTTACGTCGTTGAGTTGGGAATCGTCCATGACATGGTCGATAAGCCATTCATAACGATGCAATAGGGATTCCGCAATCTGTTCCGTGTTCTCCGTGTTCACATCTGGATTGCCAGTCTGGAGGAACAGCGGTACATGTGGGTAGCGCTCGTGAATGGTGCGGGCATATTCCAGATCGGTGTCATCGAATATGACGACCTTCAAGCTGCAAGCTCCGTGGTAGAATCTCACTGATTCATTAGCGGCTTCCTTCGTGCACGTTGCGGTAGAGAAGTTGGACGCTGACGAGGGCTCTCCAGCCGTCTTCCAATCAGTAATCTTCCGATTTGACAGGCGGGCTACGATGTCATCCAGCACGCCCCAGTTGGTCGACATACCAGAGCTGGGCGGTTTGGGTGACAGGGTTACCTCGTCGATATCATACAGCCATTCCTGCCAGCGGGAGCCTTGCGTTTCGACAGCGGTGGCAATGCCTTGGCTGCGCAGCAGGGTGATTAGCTCTCCAAGCTGCGGCAGTAGGGCCGGATTGCCCCCGGAAAGAGTCACATGTGAAAACCGTGTGCCACCGATCGCTTGAAGCTCCTGCCAAATGTCTGCGGCACTGAGACGACGGATCTGATCCTTGGCGCTGCCGTCCCAAGTAAAGGCGGAATCGCACCATGAGCAGTGGTAATCGCAACCTGCGGTACGTACAAACATCGTTTTGCGCCCAATAACCATGCCTTCGCCCTGAACGGTAGGACCAAACACCTCCAGTACAGGGATAGGGGCTGTTTTCGTTCCCTGGGAAGGTGTGGCTGCTTGGTGAGTTGCCGTGGTATTACTCATCAAGCATCCACTCCCGTCGGAATTCGGCGTAGCTGGTAGGTGTTTCGAACAACCGCACAAATTCAGTGCGTCCGCCTTCTACACGATTGCGGTAGGCTTCCGAGGTCAGGGCGGACTCCATTTGTTCGAAGATCCAGACGACCATATTTTCCGCCGTTGTATTCATCGGGGGCAGCGTCTCATTCAGGTAGCGATGATCCAGATAAGGCTCAATCCGCTCTTTCCAGATTGTTTTGATATCATCAAAATCAAGGGTCAGACCAGTTTCACCCGGTATGCCGCTAATGCCGAAAACGACGATATAAGTATGTCCGTGCAGATTTTTGCATTTGCCTTCGTAGCAGTGCAAATGATGTGCTGCATCGAACGTAAATTGCTTGCTGATCAGTACGCGTTTGCGGTGGTAACGTAGCTGGGAGCGTTCAATGTCCGTCCCGAACTGCTGGAGCTTGTCGACGATACGAAAGGTGCCCGGCTCACGCATGGCCTTCAACTCCTTGCGACGAAGCTTCACGTACAGCCAGATACTGTTCCAGCCCGGCGCGGCGCAGTTTACAGGCAGGGCATTCGCCACACCCATCGCCAATAATACCGTTATAGCATGTTAGTGTACGGGTTCTTACAAATTCAAAGGCTTCCAGCTCATCGGCCATTTGCCAGGTTTCGGCCTTATTCAACCACATGAGCGGAGTATGAATGACAAAAGGATAGTCCATGGAAAGATTTAAAGTAACGTTCAGCGACTTAATAAACGAATCACGGCAATCGGGATAGCCGCTAAAATCTGTCTCGCAGACGCCTGTGATAATATGGCGTGCTCCTTTTTGTTTGGCGAGCACCGCTGCGAAGCTGAGGAACAGTAGGTTTCGGCCGTCTACAAAGGTGCTGGGCAGCTCGCCTTCCTGCTGAGTGATGTCAATGTCGGTGCGTGTGAGCGCATTGGGGGCTAATTGATTGAGCAGGCTCATGTCCAGTACCGATTGCGGAACACCCAGCTCGTGGGCAATCCCGGCCGCTACTTCGATTTCCTCCTTGTGGCGTTGACCGTAATCAAACGTCACCGTTTCTACTTCGGCAAAATGTTTTTTCGCCCAAAATAAACAGGTCGTGCTGTCTTGACCGCCGCTGAATACGACGAATGCTTTTTCGTTGGTAAACATAAAAAACCTCTCGATCTTCTTGGAATGGTGAAAGACACAGGGTCTTGTCACATGGAAGAAGGAGAGTTCTTGAACCAGCTTCAACAAAAAACAGGCCTTGCCCCGCGATTATTTTTTCATGCGGAGGACAAAGCATCGTTAGTTTTTTATAGAGGGAGTTCGCGAACCTCTCCCATGCATGGCGCATGGATTTTCTTCATTTGGAGTCTGCCAGAGGGCAGACGCCTTCATTATAGCATGGCAGAGCTATTTGATAAACACTCCGCCAAATGGAATGACTTCCCTTAAAAAGCGTTTGATCACGCCATCGTCGTTCATATCCTGCTGGAGCCGTCGATGATGTTCACCCGCATGAAAAAGCACAGTACCGTGCCCGGTCATTTTAAAATGATAATTCATATGTTGGCTGGCCAAATGGTTACCGTATACCGTCAGCTCCAGCTTGGCGTTCTCGGGATAGGCAATGACGCTGCTTGCATCGACATACATCGGCTCTGTCGGATGAAGCTGCTCCTGACATACCAGTCCCTGAGTCAATAGACCGATCTGCCCGATGCCGTCGAATTTCATTTTAATGACATCGCGGCTGAACAACATGTTTTTCACGCTCAGCAGCTTGGTGCGCATATGGATACCAGAGCTGTACCAGAACAGGTTGCGAAAATCGTATAGCAGATCGTCGCTTCCTTCCAGCTCAATCATTTTCAGACTGAAGCCGGGAGGAAGTGCGGCAATTAGACGGCAAGCTCCTGTAAAATCGGCTTGAATCAGCTTGTGCTTGCGGTACATGCCTTTAATATTCATCAGCTTGTCACTGCGGCCTGAACTGGGTCCACGGTACGCGATGATTTGCTGCGGGTGAAGAACATGCAGCTTTTCGCCCTCCGCCAGATCAAGCGTTACGACGGAACCGACGCTTTCATCATGGTGTTGTCCTGCTTGTATGTCCATTCTGACCTTTCATCCTTTCAGGCGGTTAGTATCTTCCCGAACGTCGACGCATCCCGTAACGCAACAGGCGGATACCGATAAAATAACCAGCCAGCAGAATGACAGCTGTGAGGATCAGCATCTTGTTACGGTGTGAAGCCTGATCGCGCTGTACCTGAAGATTTTTCAGCTCGGTAACGGTGTCGGTCAGCTTGCGATTTTGCTCCAATAGTTGGACATTTTGCTCCTGATAAGCCTCAACGCTGCTACGGGCCTTTTGCAGTTCTTCCTGCGTTTGCCGGTAGCTTTCCTTGAGCTGATATACATCCCCAGGCAGCCGGGAAAATTGCTCAAAGCCTTGGTATACATCATCCCAGTAGGCGGCATGCGATTCCGGAACACCAGTTCCGCCAAAAACAAACAGAAGCGCTACAGCAGCGCAGACGACACGGCGGCAGAAAGCAAAGCGAGAAATTTGTCGTACCAAGAGATCTTCCTCCTTCTGATGCACCAAGATGTTAAATGATGAGCATAATTACCCATATCTTATGGTTACGTACAGTGTAATGATTAGGGTTCAAAGTTTATCAAGGAAGCAGCTACATTCCGGTAGTTTTCTGGCGAGCATGTATACAAGAGCCGCCCCTATATGGATGAAGAACAGAAATGAGTATGAATATATTAAGCAAGAATATAGAAGGAGAAATGACGATGAACGAAAAAGAACAAACCTATAAAACGTTAAAAATAACTGTAAACGGAAAGCCTTTGTCGAAGGAACTGGTGGTGGACAGCATTACTTTTGCGCCTGTTTCCGATATTTGCACAAAAGCGAATGTTTCTTTGACAGAAACTACGATTTCTTAACCTCATATTATGAAACGAGACTATAATGCAGTCCGGCTTATGCTGGGCTGTTTTTTTTGCGTAATCATGCAATTTCAATGGGTTAAAATGTTATTTATTGATGTACTTCCCCTTTCCTATAGATTACTATGTATAATTTTTGCCATCGAACATACGTTCCCTGACAATATAGTGTCAGATAACACTGTTAATTTAGAGTTACATGTTCTTTTAGGGGGAATTTACCAGTGGTGAAGTCAATGATTAACGTAACGTACACATGGGACAAGGAGTCTATATCTGCGAATGGGTCCGAGCAAGTAAACCTGCTGATAGAATGGGGCCATGGTTCTATACGTAAAAGAAAAGGGGCTTTAATGCCGAAAACAGTTGGATGTGACCTGCAACTCCGGTTTATTCCAGAGAGTGGGGTAAATCTATTAAAAGTGGATGGGGCCAGGCTCAGCTTCAATCGCTCGGAAGACGGAGAGTGCATGCTTGTTCACTGTGGTGATATGCGAAGGGGGAAGTATAAGCAGGCTATTTTGTCATTTTCTATACCGGCGCACTCTTCCGGAAGACATACCATTGGATTAATGGAGTGGAGCTGGCGTAAGCCAACTCAGAAGAAACGGACGCTGATTCGAAAGGATCAGCTCTATATCCATTACACGCATCATCTTGGTCTGCTGAGCATTCCATCCAATTCAAAGGTGGAAAAATACATAAAGCTGAATGAGACGGCTCCTATTGTGAAGAAAGCATTGCGTATGTACGAGAAGGGGGGATATGAGCGAGGGGCATTTGTCCTTACCAGACAAGCGGATGAACTACTTATACGGGCAGCAAGAACGGAAGACATGGAATATTTGGAGGAAGCTAAATTACTCTTTGCCGTACGCAATAAATGGAATGGAACTTTTGAATTATTTAAAATAAATAGTTCTAAAGTCTTTGTTAATAAAGGAATATCTGTAGAAGATGTTCGCTTTACCGAAATTAATATCTTAAAATAGGAAATTACGCTAGTTTATTTATGTAATATAGTGAGTCTAATTTGCTATCTTTTTGTAAAGGAGAGACTTCCTTGACTGATCGGTTGATACGGTTAATGCGGATTATTACTATTGTTCAGGCAAATCCGGGGATATTGGCAAGAGAGCTTGCCGAACGTTGTGAAACATCAGAGCGCACCATTTACCGAGATATGGAGGCTCTAAGCGCTATGCATATTCCAATAGCTAATATGGGGCATGGCAAAGGATACATATTTATTAGTAACTTCGCCTTGTATCCTCTCAATTGGACGGAAGAAGAGGCACAGGCTTTTGCCAAGCTGGGGGATGTCATGGAAACCGTAAAGCCTCTTTTACCACCAGCTTTTGAAAGTGCTTATGAGAAAGTGATGGCCTCCAGTCAGAAAAAAAAGATGGACCAGACAAGCTTCGCGCAGGAAATGAAAAATATCGTCCGGCTCGGCTCGACACTTGAGCGGGAAAACCAGCCTTATCTGCTCAGGCTGATTGTTTTGGCAAGTCTTACGCAGCAGACTATTGAAGCGGAATACAGTTCGCCTCAGAATGAAGATGTATCATTGGTTCAGATTGATCCTTATTGTCTGGTTCCGCAGGATCGGCGTTTTTATATGCTTGGTTTTTGTCACAAGCAAGCCGCCATGAGAACCTTTCGGATCAGCCACTTTCGAAATATGAGGATTTTGCCGTATACGTTTCAGAAGAATACTTCTGAAATGGAAATGTTTTTTAAGGGGACCTGGTCGGTTACCAAGGGGAACCAAAATATTCGGTTTGTGGTGAGGTTTTCTGCCGAATCTGTATATCGGGTCAAAGAAGAGGAGCTGTTCATCAAGCCTTTTCTCAAGGATTTGCCGGATGGAGGTCTATTGTTTGAGGTAACGGTTAATCATGATGGTGAATTTCTGGACTGGCTCACTCAATATGGAGCGGAGGCGGAAATTTTGGAGCCTTTGCGATACCGCAAGCGAATGCAGGAAATGCTGCGAACCTGGGGGGCATTTTATTCCGATAAAAAGGCAGGGGACCAAGAATGACAAGGGGTGATAGATCCCCCGGAACGGGCCGGGGTGCTATCCGCCTAACGGTCCTTAAACAGGTCTGCGAGATTGCCGAATGGACTGTACTGTTCCTGCTCTTCTTCCGGTGTAGAGTATACGAGCTTTGAGCCCCGGCTTTCTTCATCGTCAGAAGCGTTATGGGTTAATGTGATACGATCAAAATGGTGCATGAAAACCTGAGCGGTATTCAGTGCATCGTCCAGCGCACGGTGCTGTTGACCGTCAAAGCCAATGTTGCACAGTTCCAGCGCCTGAGACAGGCTCAGCTGGCGGTACTTGCCGTTGGAGCCGAACAGACGGGAGATTTGCTTCTGTATATCATTCGTATTATGAATCCAATGGAGGTCCACATGATGGGTGCGGCAATGGGATACCAGCTTCTGACGGTCATCCGGCCCCCAAGCACACAAGTAATAGGAGGAGTCCGTTCCGAGCCATGAGATAAATTGCTTCACAGCTTCAGGGAAGAGCGGGGCCGCATCAATGTCCCGTTGAGTAATACCGGTAAACTGCACGGTATCCGTAGACAGCACAGGCCGATTCGAGGGTCTGACAAAGCTGTGAAACGTGTCCGCAACGTACAAGCCATCGTCTCCCTGCATGACATTGACGGCACCGATATCAATAATTTCGGAGGAATATCTGGCGTTACGGCTAACGGTAAACTCAAGATCATAAATAATGTATTGCATTTTTGTGCTCCTTCCACACATATAACTGATCCCGTTAGAGAACGAGATGGATGTTTTCTGCCCGAATGGCTCTTCTCCATCATACCTCTCGGTTCACAACTTGTCAGCGTCTAAGAGGCTTGCCTTTTGAAAAAAAATATGCGATGTCCAAATGAGTTTGGACTATCCCATAAAAACAGCCTCCTGACATACAGCAGCGTCCGAAGCCACTGGGGTTCCGGACGCTGCCTTTGCAAGCTTATTGAATTAGGCCGGGAGGTCAAGCTTTTGTCCCGGATAAATGCGGTGAGGATTTTTCAGCTTGTTCAGCTTTTGAAGCTGTTGCCAGGTGAACCCGTATTGGCGGGAAATGTCATACAGTGTATCCCCGGACTTTACAATATACACATGGCTATTTGTAGCTTGTGCAGAAGCCGGTGTCTGTTGCGGCTTGGCTGTTTGAGCTTTGGCTGGTGCAGGTTTCGCAGACGGGGTAGAGACCACTTGCGGTTCTTCCTGCACGGGTGCCGATGTTGCGGTTGGAGCAGATGGTACAGGCTGCACGGCAGGAACGGAAGCCTTGCCGTCTGCTTTGGCTTCTTGAATGCGGCCGTCTGCTTGTACTTGCAGGCTGGCGGAGCCAACCTTTTGCATGTAGCGGATCAGGGCCTCGTCAAGCGATCCGAACATACCTGCCTGCGGATATTTGGCGAACATTGTATACTGATCTCCGCCTACAGCAGTAAAATCATTGGTTGCCAGTGTGTACGTGGCATCAGGATCAAGCGTTTTTCCGCCAATCAGGATGGAATGGACGCGGCTTCCCTTGGCTGCCGATGTATCTATTTTAAACGAGATCCCCGATACCTGTGGAAAACCGCCGCTTGGCTCCGGATAGGAGGCTGTGCCATTTTCAAGTGCTGCCTGAATATCGGAGCCTTTCACTTTCAGGGTAACAATCTGGTTGCCGAATGGCAGCACAGTGATGATGTCTCCCTTGGTTACCGTTCCCGTCTTGATGGACGCCCGAATGCCGCCGCCGTTGGTCAAGGCCACGTCAGCCCCCGAAATATCGCGCATGGCATCGGTAAGCAGGTCGCCGAGATTGGTTTCACCTGCACGTACCTTTTCACGAGCTCCTTCCAGATTCACACTCGTTTGCGCTACAACCTCTTTGAGGATAGGTTCCTGTTCCTTCTGAACAGAGGCGATCAATGTAGCAATTTCAGCATTGGGCTGAACGTCGACTGCTTGCGTCGAATCAATCAGCTTGGCTTGTTTTTGGGTAACCTTACCTCTGTCAACCCATAAATCTACAACGCCCAGATATTTCGTATATTCACCCGCGCTTGCAATCAGTGTACCATTGTCACCGACCAAGCCTTTGTTCAGTACGGTATGACTGTGTCCATCAATGAAAATATCAATGCCGGGCACTTCCTTCACGACCTTAAGGCTCGTGTCTTTGCTGGATGCATCCTGTCCCAGATGACCGAGGACCACGACAACGTCCACTTTACTGCGGATTTCATCTACTGCCGCTTTGGCTTCAACCGCAGGATCGGCGAATTGAATGCCCTCGACATTTTTAGGATTCGTTTTGTATGCCGTTTCGGGTGTAGTCAGGCCGATAATGCCAATTTTAACGCCATCTACTTCTTTAATGACATAAGGCTGGAACAAACGTGTTCCGTCTGTTTGCTTAATGTTGGCACTGAGTACCGGGAATTGAATTTCCTTACTCAGCTCCACAAGATGCTTCCAGCCGTAATTAAACTCATGATTGCCTGGTACCATCGCATCATAGCGAAGCTTGTTAATGACTTTCACGATGCTCTCGCCGTTGACCAAGGTAGCGAAGGTCGTTCCATGAACCGTATCTCCGGCATCCAGCAGCAGCGTATTGGGATTGGAAGCGCGGTACTGGTCAATGATGCCTGCTAGCTTGGCGAAACCAATTTCCTTGTCGTTCGCCACCACGTGGGAATGAGTATCGTTCGTATGTAGGATGGTGATGTGTTTACCGCTGACCGGAGGAGTTGCAGTTCCCGCTGTTCCCGTACTGGCTGCCGGGTCCGCTGCTGCTGTGCCAAGACATCCGAGCAGAAGCGCGGCGGTCGTCAAGATGGACGAGATTTTTTTCCATGAGTTCATGTTGTTCTTTCGACCTCCTATAAAATGAATGCATTAGAGAAACCGCTTACGTCCACATTTTATCAGAAGATTGTAAAAATAACTTCTATTTTATATGAGGGCACTGAAAATTTTTTTGCATATCGGTTGTTAAAGCCATCGTCAAATTACCTATATTGAAGAGGAAGTAATAAACAACAATTATATATGAGAACTAACGTTCTGTTTTAGGGTCAAAAAAAAGGGCAGCCTCCTTGGGCAGACCGATCCGGGATAAATAGTGCTCCTGCGTTTCGTCAGTAAGCGGCGGTTGTCCTTCACTGAGCAAAAGCACAGCGAACCGATTGGCTTGCACCTCAAATTTGCCGGGGTAGAAATAGGAATGCTCTTCCATAAAAAAGCGGCTGACGCCTTTATGAAGTCGGTCATGCCCCAATTCATGCGCACAGACGAATCGTTCCCACTCCGGTGTAAGCCTGTTGTGGATGACGATAAATCTCCTGCGCAGCTTGCGATAATACAGCCCTTTGGTTGTGGGCCCCAGATCGCTGTAACAGATATGGATACCCAGAGCTTCCGCAATATCGAAGGGGCAGTTCGTACGGTATTTTCGGACGAGTTTGCGAATGAGTTCGTTCATGCGTTCACCTGCTATTCCTGATCACTGCCCGTTGGGGGCGATTTGGGTTTATGCTTGTTCATCTGTTTGGCTTCCCAGAACAGACCTGTTAGCACATCCTTGATCCGTTGACGATCTTCTTCATCCAGCGGAATGCCGTCGAACATCAATTCGTCGTCTTCCTCCAGCATTTTTTTAAAATCCCGGCGGTCTTTGGAAGTAGCCCATTCCGGTACGTTGGGACGATAGGACTCGTGTGAATGTTGCTCTACGGAATCATCGTCTCCCCAATATCCGGCGTTCTTCATCATCTCGGTATACGATACACCGAGCGCGTCCGCTATTTTGCGGAGAGTAGAGGGCTTGGGTACGCCACGCAGTCCGTTTTCAATGCGGGAAATTTGTGAATTGCTGATGCCAGCCGCTTCTGCCAATTGGTTAATGCTCCATTGCTTGTGCTCACGCTGCTGCTTTAAGTATGTTCCGAATGCTGGTTGTTCCACAATGGTGGCTCCCTTCTGCAACAGAATAAAAGATTAGTTCCATTATACCATTAGGTAAATAGTAAAAGCGCGTAATATGCCAAAAGGCATAGAAAAATAAAGCGAATATCCTGTTTTTGAAGCCATACCGCTTTTTTTGCCGATGGATAGCTATCCTAAATAATGCTATGTTATACTCATAATACGAACAAAAGGGGAACAAATTGTAAACGTAAGAGTTGTACGATTTAAAAAATACATCATTATCAAAAAGCATGAGATAAGGAGTGTTGCTTTACATGAAAAATAACTTACCCGAATTGGACAGACGCAAAACGCAGAACGCATTGGAGGGGGTATTTGAAAAATATCGGATTTATAAAACCATTACTTTTATGGACCGGGAAAGTTTCATCACTGCTGGCTATACGGATCGCCCGAACGGTCCGACGAATGTGACAAGCGATCCAACGGCACGGACAGCCGTATATAATGTAGATGCTCCTGCGGCTCGTTTGGCTTATTGCGAAATGGTGGATGCCGTAGTCGGCCGCTTGAATGAACGCGAACAGTTGCTCATCCGTGAGCGTTATTTAAAGGATGACGATGTGTTCGACTACAAGGTTTACAATTATGTGCTCGACCCGCCAGTAAGCAAAGATACGTACACGAAAATCCGCACCCGGGCTTTTTACAAAATGGCGCTTGCACTGGCGGATCAAGGTGTTTTGAATCAGGCAGGCTTACAGAAGGGCACGGATCGAAAATGGGGGTAATGTAATAATTATCCATTCGTTCGCATTTCTATTTTAATATCGTTTCTTAAAGGCTTTGATTTCCTGTAGTAGCAGGGGTCAAGGTCTTTTTTAATTACAAGAACACATGTTCTCAAAATACCGCCCAACTTCATCCCTAGTCTCTGCTTTTATCGTCCATTTCCCCGGCAACGCATTCGTTATAAGGGTGTAAGATTATATCATCGGGAATCAAGACAAGAGGACATACCGAAGACACACACAGTCAAACGTTAGCCGGCCATCAGGGCCGGTTTTTTCATGCGGTTGTCGTCCCTGTCGATTCCCGGGAATTGTTTTACAGAAAGGAGGAGTCGTGTTGCCTAAGCAATGGATGCTGCAATGCATGAGGTTGAGGCTACGCCGGATGAGAACACGGAAGTGGAAAAAAGCTTGGCTAAGTAGCCACAACATGCGAGTGCAGGATGCGCAAAGGTGGCATGCCGCAGGATGAGACAAGCCTTTAAACAAAAGCTCATTGACATTGTTCCAGCGCTTCAAGGGCGCGTATACGATGTTCAGCCACCGTCGCAGACGGCAGAGGAGCCGTACGCCGTTATGGTGCTGGGCGAGGAAATTTGGAAGTCGTCCTGGGCCGGATATCGGCAGGTTGTCCGCATCAAGCTGTACGCAGGACAAGCCGGGCTGGCACAGGCCGATGTATGGGCGAACGCCCTGATTGCCGGGCTGCACCGGGAACCGGTGACAGGCGAAGGCGAGGACACGTCGGCTTTTACCGCGCACTATTTGGGCGTGCGGGATGCAGAAAAGCTGGACACCGTCACGGGCAAGGCCTACAGAACGCTACGTTTTGGCGTGTATGTGCCTGAAACGGAAGGGAGTCCGGCGGCTGCTCCGGCAAACGGTATTGCACAGCCGGATGAATGGTTGGCGGCGCTGACCCGCTGGACGCAGAAGCAGTTGGGCGAGACGTGGTCGGTGTACGCCGATGCATGGCCCGCACAGCCGGGACGGCACGCGGTGCTATGGCGGCTGAGCGGCTGCGAGACCAGGATGGCGGGAGCCTCCATGTATGAACTTCGCAAACGGTTCATCGGGCACATCACCGCTCCGGACACCACCGAAGAGAACCGCGCGGCTTCCGCGCTGGTCGAGGGCTTTGCCGCCCAAATTCAGCTTCCTCTGGATCAGGAGAAGGGCCGTTATATGTCTACAGCTGAAGCTTCCGCAGATTTGCAGGCGGATGCGATTTTGGACGGTCAGCTCCGGCTGACGCTGGTACAGCGGCGTATGCGTCCGGCTGAGGAAGCGGCGTTAATCCGCAGAGTGGAAATTCATCCTATTTTGAAATGAGGTGGTCCGAGTGACCTTGGAAAACAACGAGAAGGCCCTGGTCAATGCCGGGCAGGAAGCAAGCGGCCCCCGCTATACGCTGGAGGAGCTTAAGGAGCACGCGGAACAATTGTTTTCCGTGAAGGAAGAAGTGCTGGCAGGCGCATTTTTTGGCACACAGGACAAGCTGTTCACGGTAGCAGAAGCACACACTAAAATCGAACAATTTATGAAAGCGAAGGTGGACTAATTATGGCAGGCGGAACATGGGAAAACACGAATAAACCGGTATTGCCGGGTTTGTATATGAATTTTCAGGCAGCAGCGGCTTCAGCGATTCAAGGTGGCTCGCGCGGTACGGTCGTTGTACCGGTTAAAGCCAATTGGGGTCCTGTACGTGAGTTTGTAGAAGTTGGCAGCGAAACGGCGATCAGCCAAATCTTTTCGAATGACAGTATGGATGGTGCGACAGCGTATTCTACGCTGTATCTGGCTCTGCTGGGTGGACCAAAAAAGCTGTTGGCCTACCGTTTGGCAGATGACACGGCTGCACCAGCAACTGTGACGCTGAAAAGCGGCGGTGAGGCACCAACCGATGTGCTGCGCTTGCAGGCGCTGTACACAGGTAGCCGCGGTAATGGCTTTGCTGTAACTGTGCAGCCAACTTTGGGTGACGAGCAAGCCCGTGAGGTGCGTCTCTATGAGGGCACTAAACTGCTGGGTACGTATAAAGGCAGTGACGGCACGGCTGCTTCGATTGCCGAAGCGATGAACAAGAACAGCGAAAACGTATGGGTGAAGGCTGAGGTTATCGGCAATGGCGGCATTCCGGTAGATGTCAGCGGCGTACGTCTGACAGGCGGTAACAGTGGCAACAGCACGCTGGTTAACGCTGATTATATCGCAATGCAGGAAGCGCTTGAAGGACAGGAATTTAATGTGCTGGCGCTGGATTACGCAGCCGATCTGGCCTTGCTGCAAAGCTTTGCCGCCTGGATCAAGCGTGTCCGCAGCGAAGGCAAAGGCGTTATCGCCGTGTTTGGTGGTTCTGCGGCAGATGATGTATCGAAAACCGCTGTCAGTCTGGCCTCTGATCGTTCTCTGGCGCTCAACCATGAAGGTATCGTAAACGTGGGTACTGGCGTGCGTCTGGCAGGTACGGACTACAGCTCCGCTCAAACGGCTGCTTATGTAGCCGGACTGATCGCAGGCCAACGTCTGAATCAATCCACGACATATACGGTGACGCCTTTTGAGGATGTAACTCGCCGCTGGACACGCTCCGAACAGGAGCAGGCTGTCCGTAATGGTGTCTTCCTGCTGTTCTTCGACGGCCGTCAGGTCAAAGCGTTGCGCGGGATCAGCAGCTTGGTGAACCCGGCTGCTGGACAAAACAACGCATGGAAGAAAATCCGTTCTATTCGCGTTATGGATGCTATTAACGCTGACTTGCAGCGTGCAGCCGAAGAGACTTACATTGGCAAAATCAACAACACGGTGGAAGGCCGTCTGGCACTCATCGGTGCGATCAAAGAATACTTGGCACAATTGTCGCTGAGCAACGTGATCGAAGCCGATGGCTACGATGTCATTCTCGATCCGGCTTACTATGGCGATGCGCCAGTCATCAAACCGGAGCCGGACCAAGTGTTCCTGCAATGGAATGTGAAGCTGACCGATGTGATGGAGCAACTGTTCGGTACATTTTACGTGCAATAAGAATTTCGCGGGAAATTAGAAATCCAAAACTATATTATGGATCATTTTGAGGAGGAAAAATAAATGTTGGATGCTTCAAGAGTCATTTTAGGTACGTATGGTCAGGCATATATTGACGGGGTATGGCAGACACATGTCAACAAGCTGGAAGCCAGTGTTGAAATTGATAAAAGAGAATTGAATTTGGTAGGTAATACCTGGAAAGTGCATAAAAATGGAGCCAAAAAAGGGACTGGGACAATGAGCGGTTACAAAGTAACTTCTGATATGATTCGTCGTGGCTTTGCAAAATTCGATATTATTTCCAAGCTGGACGACCCAGAATCTTTTGGACATGAACGTGTTCGTTTGATTCGCTGCATGCCAGATAAAATTCAGTTGGCTAACTGGACCGCAGGAGAGGAAGTACCAGAAGAAACCACCTTCACCTTCGAAGGCTATGAACTGCTTGATCCTATCGTTGCTGAGTAATTTATTGCTTAATAGTGGGCCTGGAGTAATTCAGGCCTAATTAAAAAATATTAGGGGGATATAAAATGAGCTTGCCAGAAAATATGTCAGAAGAACAAATTTTGGATAGTCTTTTTGAAGCAGCCGACAAATTACCTGAGGAAACTGTTCGTATTCAACGCTTGGATATGCTTCTCACACTTCGTGGCTTAACATCCAACAAAGTCGATAGCATTCGTGAACGTTGCACAATTCGTAAAACTATTAAAGGTCGTGTGGATGAAAAAGTAGATACAGAAACATTTAATGCGCTGCTTATCTCTGAAGCTACGGCTGGACTGGAAGTCAAAGGCCTCCAAATTAATGGATGGGGTGATCCGCGAATCACTAGCCGTCTCAAATTGTCCGGTGGTGAACAGGCAGTACGTCGTATGCTTTTGGCTGGTGAGTTGGATGCGGTAGGTGACAAAGTTCTGGAACTATCCGGCTTCGGTGTGGAGATTGATGATCTAAAAAACTGATTCGCTCCGGCGGGATGACGACGCTGCTGTATCATTTGTGGATACGGCATCATCTCCGTCCCGGAGAGTTTTGGGCCTTAAACAGAGGAGAAAAATCCATGCTAATCGCATTTGCGCAAGAGGAACTGGATGCATTATCCAAACAAATACAGCAATGATACGTTAGGAGGTGAATATATGGCAGGATCAAGTAGCTACAGAGTTAATATTGTTACAGATGTAGAGGATTTGATCATGACAAACCGGGAACTTAAAGCCACAAGTCGTTATATTGAGCAGATACAGCGACTTTCTGATCGGCTAGGGCGCGCTCGTTATCAGAGCTTGATTAAGCTTAATACTGAACTCAAGTATATGCATAGGCATCTGGGTAACATTTACAGTCTGGCTATTCGTCTTAGTCGTCTGCGTATTATGCCAAAAGTCTTTCTCATTGACAAGGCCACTCCAGTGCTTGAAGCGCTCATCAGAAAGCTAAAAAGTCTTAAGGATGTCTACATTGTTGCGCGCGCTAAAACGGGCATTGATCAAGAGGGGACAAATAAGAAGAAGGCTAGGGGGGGTGGCCCTGAGGGGAACAATTTAAATATCTCTAATATTGTAGAGAAGACGGTTAGCGTTACTGCAAACATAGAGATAAAGGATCCTAAATTTAATTTTAACTTTAATTATGATATCAAGGTTAAACCACCGAGATTGAATATTAGAGTGGCGGCTCCAAAGTATGCGCCCAAAATCAATGTGAAAACAGGCCCCATTCGAGTTTCTCCCAGAATAAAGGTGATTTGTGATTGCTGTTGTGGAAAAAAGGGCCGCCGCAAAAGAGACACTCCTGAACAAGACGGACCTGATCGTAAATACAAAAAGAAAGACAATAAGAAGAACAAAAAAAATCCTGGAAAAAAACCAGGGTTTTCTGATTTGTGGGAAAAGGTAAAGAGTCTTTTAAACCCAAAACCAGGCTCTAAGCCTACCAATAAGCCGGGAATTCCAGGGGGACGGCCGACTCCAAATGGAAATAAGGGGATGTTTGGAAAAATCTTTGATTTCGGAAAAAAAATCCTTGGCGAGAATCCGGGCAATACACTTAAGAAGCTAGGCAAGGGGGCTATGAAGGGGGGCAAGAAGTTACTTGGACCATTGAGCTGGCTTTTAGATGCTGTAGACATTGCTACTGCTTCGCCGGAAGAACGTCCGGCTGCTATTACATCAGCGGTTATAGGAAATGGTTTTACCGAAGCTGGTGCAGCTATTGGTACAATGATTGCTCCAGGTATAGGTTCTGCAATAGGTGCTCTTATTGGTGCAATTGTAGGCGTTATAGTAGATAGTTTAGCAGGTGAATGGTTAGCTCAAAAGTTTTCTGAAATGAGTAATTGGGTCGGAGAAAAAACTACTTCTGCAATGGACTGGGTTGGCGAAAAAGCTATTGGTGCAAAGGACTGGATTGGCGAAAAGGCTACTGTTGCAAAGGATTGGGTTGGCGAAAAAGCTTCCCAAGCAACGGATTGGATGAGTGATAAAGCATCTGATGTAAGTAATTGGTTTTCCAGTCAAACAGATAGTTTGAAAAATGACTTATCCAATATATTTGGTTATTCAAAAGAACCAGAAAAATCACAACCTGCTGTATCTGTAAATAAGATCTCACAAGCTTATAATCCCGCTTCCACCACACCTGGGCAGTCGTTAGCTCTGTCAAGATTTCCTTCGGTAGATCCGGGACTGCCGTTACCATCTTTTATCCAGGATGCCCAAAACCGTTCTAAGGTAATTCAAGGCATGGGACCAGGTGGTTCACAAGCTCCTACAGCGAATGGAGGAAAACCTGCTCCGCAGCTCGTGCAAATAACGGATGAGCAAATGAGCAGTTTTTCAGGCTTTCTCAAAGATTTTAAGACAGAAACGAACAATCAAATCAGTGTAACGTTGCCTCCAGGGGCAGTACAGGTAACAGTCAAGGAAGATTCTATTGATTTTGACGCCATGGCGCTTCAAGTGGGACACCGGATTGTAAATGAGGTGCGACAGGCATTGATTAATAGAAAGGGAGGGGGAGACAGTAGCTCCCTTAAAAAGGGTAAAGCTGTACTGGTCTAATGTAAATCCATCACAGTAGAAAGGAGGGGGGCCATGAGTATAGACTTTTTTCTGATTAATAGTAGAAATGTATTTCAATTCCCAGTTAATCCTGAAGAGGTTAACATATCACGACAAAAGGGATATGAGACAGTTACGATGCTTACACACGGAGAATTTGATTTCCCACAAGGAGAAAAGGTGAAAGAAATCACCTTTTCTTCTTTTTTTCCCAAGGTATATGATGCATCTTATTGCCGTTATAAAAATATCCCGGATCCTAATGAAGCGATGAACAGGTTAAATGCAATGCTAAAAGCAGAGAACCCATACCAATTTATTATTACGAATACGCTAATTAATGTTCCGGTTTTTATCATTGCCCATAATACGACCTTTCGTGGAGGAGAGGCAGGGGATATCTATTTTGAAATTACACTGCGTACATGGCGTGAACCCAAAATAGCTCTACGAACTGGAAGCTCTCCCCAAAAAGTGAACTCAAAAACCCTTCCACGCACGGATCTTAAAGTTAAATCTAAAATGTATACTGTCAAGACAGGGGATTCACTTTCCAAAATTGCAAAGCTGGAGTTGGGAGATAGTTCCAAATGGAAAAGTATATATCAAATGAATACAAAGGTCATAGGCAACAATCCGAATAGGATTAAAGTGGGTCAAAAGTTGGTGATGCCATGAGCTATCAAGTAATACTTCAAGACAAATACGATCTAACCCCCCTGGTTGAGAAAATAACTTTAAAAGATGCTCTAAACCAAATTGCATATCAAGCGAGCATCCGTGTAGCTGCTTCTCATGATATGCCCACGATTACTCCCGGAATGCCTATTCGTGTCAGTGGAATTCCATTTAGGAAAAATGTGAAGGTGCCACTTCTCCATCCTGCTGTTGTGTGGGAAGTAGAGAGTTCTAACAGCGGAACAAAACGTTTCTCTCTGGTGGTATACGATAGGACGATTTATTTGGATAAATCTGAGGACGAATATTTATTTCCCAAAGGACAAACGGCCACACAACGGTTGCGCAAATACGCGAAGGATTGGAAGTTTCAAATCGCCTCAATACCTGATACGAAAGTGCAGTTAGGAAAAGGTATTTATCGTGCCCAGACTCTATATTCCATGATGCTTGCTGATTTGAAAGAGACAGCAAAATTGGGCGGAGATTTATACCAGTTACGCATGACAAGTGCTGGATTGGAGCTATTTAAAATCGGTAGCAATCCTTCCCCCTATGTGTTAGACCGATTTATTGATCTTACTCAGTTGCGGACACTTGAGGGAGCTGTAACTAAAGTCAAAGTGATGACAGCCAATGAGAATGTAGGAAGCGGACAAGAGGTGCCGTCTAAGGTGCTGGCTGTAGCAGAAGGGGATACTAAAGCGCTAGGTACTTTGCAAAAACTGGTAGAGGATGATCAAGTGAAGGCAGCTGGTGGAGCCAGCAAGCTTGCGAAAAGTCATCTAACTGGAATTCAGGAAACTTTTACGGTTAATTTACCAGATATTAATACCCTACGTGCTGGTGAAGCTGTAATGTTACAAGGGTTGAAGCTGATTGTTACATCAGTCAGTCGGGATTTGGGGAATCTGGGAAATATGACTTTAGAGCTCGCTTCCTTCGATATGGTAAAAAGGAGGTATTTTCTTGAGTAAAGACCCCTATGGTGCATTTGTAAGTGTAATGCAGTCGTCTATGGCGGGACATACTCGGCAAGCGCTGAGCGGAGTGGGCGCGGTACTGGGCACGATCACCTCCACGGGACTCAAGCTGGACGATTTTAAACATGAGCTTCAGGATTATCTGGTCGCCGAGCTGCCGGGATTGCTATCTGTACCGCGTCATATGTACAAAGGAACCTCAACCGCAGTGGAGTCGGAGAATTGGGAGGGCAAAGAGCTGAAAACTTCCTTTTATATCGGGGAGGATGAGCTGGAGGATGTGAATCTGAGCCTGAACGAAGGACTGAAGCCCGGAGATCGCGTACTGGCGGTTCGGGTGAATAGCGGCAACGATGTGGTTGTGGTGTGCAAGGTGGTGAGTGGACATGGCTAATTTATTTCCCGAAACGGATGATATGCTCTGGACGGATATCACGGATCCGGATGTGCTGGAGGATAACCGGGCGATATTTGGGCGAAGCTGGCGGTTTGATTTTGAAGCCGGGGAGTTTGTCATGAGTCCTAGCCGTAAAATAGTAGTTACAGGTGAAAAAGAAGCCTGGGTACAGTGGTGTGAAAAAGCAATTCGTACCCCCCGCTACCGTCATGTGATCTATTCCCCTGACTATGGTAGCGAGCTGGAGGAGCTGATTGGCAGCAGCTATGGGCACGGTGTGCAGGAAAGTGAAATCAAGCGCATGGTTACCGAAGCGCTGCTGGCAGATGCCCGCACGGCTAGTGTGGATCAGTTCACGTTTAGCTGGGAAGGTGAGGCATGCCATTTTAGCTGCCAGATTACGAATGTGCGGGATGAAACGGAAATTGTGGAAAGTGTGGTGATCTAATGGCAGACTTGCCGGAGTATTTGGTAGACCAGACGGAAGAGGAAATTTTGAGTCGTATGCTGGAAAAAGTGCCTTCGGACATGGATAAGTCCGAGGGTTCTTTTATTTGGGATGCGCAGGCGCCGGTAGCATTTATGCTCTCCGAAGCGGCGATCTGGGCGCAGGAGCTGCTGCGCCGGGGCTTTGCCAGCACGGCAGCCAGCGATAACCCGGATTTTCGCTCGCCTGAGCTGGATCTGCGAGCAGCAGAGCATGGAGTGACACGGCGGGAAGCGGTTGCTGCCTCAGGTATGGTCGCGTTCACGGGCACAGCGGGAACGACCGTCCCGGCGGGAACGTTGGTGGCGACCCCGGCAGATGATGTATCAGGGGAAGCTTCCATTGAGTATGCGACCACGGCATTGGTCACGCTGGATGAGCAGGGTAAAGGAGAAGCGGCGATTCGGGCGGTCAATCCCGGCCGTAGCGGTAACGTAACCGCGGGCGTCATTCAGGTGATGGCGAGTCCGGTCAGTGGTGTTTCCTCCGTTATGAATACGGAGGAGACTAAAAGTGGCACGGACATTGAGAGCGACCAGCTGTTGCTGGAGCGTTTTTATGCCAAGGTGCGGAACCAGGGCACGAGCGGCAACAAGGCGCAGTATACGCAGTGGGCGAATGAAATCGCCGGAGTAGGCGGTGTGGAGGTTGTTCCGCTCTGGAAAGGGCCGGGTACGGTGGCTTTATATGTGCTGGACATAGATAAACGCGCTGCCAGTCCGGATATCGTCGCTGCGGTGCAGAAGTACATTGATCCAACCCAGGATGGGCAAGGCGAAGGGCTGGCACCAGCTGGTCCTGTGGTGACAATCATGCCTGCGACAGAGGTTGAAATTAACATCTCGGTCAAGGTTCAGCGTACCAAAGAGAAGCCGTCCACACTGGATGAAATCAAAAAGCTGATCGAAAGCGGTGTACGGACTTATTTGAAGCAGCTTGCTTTTTACAAGGAAGACCCGTTGGTACGGTACACCCGGATTACTGCTGTTTTGCTGGATATTCCAATTATTATTGATTTCTCTGAGCTGAAAATCAACGGACAGAGCAATCAGAATATTGAAATTGGATCAGGTCAGGTGGCGGTGTTGGGGACGGTGAGCGTCAGTGAATAATGATGGAACGAACATGAACGATCAAACGAATCGTCTAGCTAGGGGTGAAGAGGGGCAAATGAGCAGCTTGCGGGGACGCGAGCTGTTTTCCTATTTACCCGCCTACTATGAAATTTCCCGTGTGATGCGCTCCGATATGGATGCGAAGGGCAGTGAACTGGATTCCTTGTATCTGGCGATGGATGCGACGGTGGCTCAGTTTTTCGTCCGTACCGCTACCTGGGGATTGGAACGCTGGGAAACGGAGCTAGGGATCGCAACGGATCTTAGTAAACCGCTGGATCAGCGACGTTCGGTAGTGGAATCGAAGCTACGAGGGGCAGGGACTTTTTCCGGCCGACTTGTCAAAAATGTAGCTGAGGCATATGACGGCGGTACGGTAGATGTTACCTTTCATCCCGCCGAATGGGGATTCACAGTCAAGTTTATAGATACCATCGGGATTCCGCCTAATGTGGAGGATCTTAAGGCAGCTATCGAGGAGATCAAGCCGGCTCATTTGGCGGTTGAATATAAACTACGCTACCTGACCATTGCCGAAGTCGAATCTATGACGATCTATGAAAATGAACATACAACACAGGATAGATATTTAGGAGGTGGCGCATAACATGGCAAGCGAAAAAACACCGAATCTAGGCTTAAATCAAATTGATCGTTCCTCTCCAAAAACAACATATTTTGATTTGGAGAAGTATTTGGATCAAAACTGGCGCGCTGTAGATGATTTTGCAGGTGATGTGAATGATGGTGTGAATGCGATTAAGAAGAGGTTGGATACGACTGAGCGTAAGGCGGTAACGCTGGAACCCGGGGTGCAGATCGTTCATGCGGAGAAGGCTGCACCGTTTTCGCTTACTGGGTTGAGTGGGCGTACGTTGGTGAATTTGGCAGGTGGGGATTGGGGAGCATCGAAAACCCTTTCGAGGTTCGGACGCTTTCAGTCTGCGTTGAATATTGATGTTACAAAAAGCATAGTAGGAGGCGGTTCTTTAAAAATAACATCGGAGCTTGCCAATGCTATTGCTGACGGTTTTGGTAATATAACAACGACAATAAAAGCAGGCAAAAAGTATATTGCTCTAGGGAATTTGTACAACGAATCTGGTAGTAACATGCGCATCGTTATTCAGGGAACTAGCTTCTCAAGTCCGTCGGTTACTTCCAAGAACAAGTGGGAGTTCACTTATGTAGCATTCTCGCCCTCTTCAGATGTTAATAACACCCAAGCGATGGCACGACTAACTGTTTCAACAGCCGGTCAGGTTGGCTATGCAGACGCCCTTAGATTATATGAGATTTCTGATACTGAATACACAGCACTTGCCAGTATGACGCTAGAACAAATAGCCTCAAAATATCCTTATGTGGACAGTGTAATGCCTGTGCGTAATCCATACGCAATTCGGTACGGGGAAAACCTGTTACCTAACTTTTACGAATGGTCTGCCACTGCACAGGCAGGCACAGCAACGATTACGGGTCCTAATCAGATAACACTTTCTAAATCGTCAGGCTTGTCAGGATTTAATACACAGGCGTATAACGTCAATGCGGTGCCAGCGACAGATTATACATTATCGGTCACGGTTGATGTGTCTAACATAGGCGGTACTATTGGCTCGGGAGCATATTGGAATCTGCAAGCCATGGGAAAGAATGGTGAAGTGTTGGCAGACTTCACAGCAGGGCCTTTCGCAACATCCAACGGAACAAAAACAATGGTTAAGAGTTTCACAACGCCAGCCAACACGTCATATTTACGGGTGATTGTAGGCCTAGATATTGCCGCAACGGGTACGGCGGTATTCCGTGATGTATCTATAAACATCGGCAGCACAGCTAAACCATTTAAACCACGCGAAGACTCAATGTTAGCGTTGCAGACAGACCTGTACGCCGATCCAGTTACAGGAGCTAATGCGGACACGGTATTTGAGCGAGATGGGCAATACTTCAAGGCTAAAAAGTGGCAAGGGCTGATACTTGATGGTAACAGAGCGTGGACACTTGGTGAAGCTGGTGCTACTAACGGAAACAGGCAAGTGAAAGTGTCGGGGTTGGCGACTGGAGCGGTAGCGGGTAGCGGCATTGGTACAAAGTTTGACGGTAAGATATTGCCGCAAGGTAGTACAGGAAATACGCCTGACACGAACGCTGTTACAGCAGCCGGAGAAATTTACTTCGGTATCCCAGTTGCCGACAGTGGATGGCCTGACAGCTACACCCCGACAACAGACGAGATTAAGGCGTATTTCATGGGATGGAAGACGTATGATACCAGCACAGGGAATACCACAGCCCCATATAATCGTACAGATGGACAGTATAAAGGATGGGTACGACGTAGGCTATCGGATGGCGCATTTGTTGACGGAACTGGAACGTTACCGACAGCACAGGCACCGGAGTATACGCCTTATAAACTCGTATATCAGCTTGCAACGCCTACCGTGGAGCCTATAGTGAGTGAGGGGCAACTATCCTTTGTTGAGGGGGATAATCAGGTTGAGGTAGGTACGGGGATTGTGGTGCGTGAATCTAATCATCCGTATCAGCAACCCGTGGAAAAATTGTGGAATATCAATAACGCAAACTACACCACTACAGCGTGGCTTAAATGGAAGGCTGCTGCTATTTTGGCGGTTTACCGAAATGGTTCCCTTGATCCTACTTGGATGCTTACCAAGGGTACGGTCACACCTATTGGGGCCTTGGGGCAACAATATGAGTCAGACCATGACGTTACAGCCGCCTACAGTGTCACATACCTGATGCTGGATAAGTCTCCTGTGGCATCCTTTGTCGGTAGCTATGCAGCCAACGAAAAGACATTGCTGGTAGACTTGGTGGAGAGTGTGCAGCAGAACACGGCACGGGTGTCAGTTCTGGAGAATAAGAAAGCAGAGAAGGATAGCCCCGCGTGGATTACGCCGACTTTGCTTAATGGGTGGGGTCAGACAATACCTGTAGGGTATCTTCGTTCGTCTGACGGTGTTGTTCGTTTCAAAGGACAAATTCAGGGTGGCGTTACCACAGCGGGTACACGTATTTTTAAATTGCCTGAAGGTTTCCGGCCAAACCAACGCACGGAGATACCAACCTTTTCATACGGAAACGGTAGCACATCTACCAACTCGACGTTGATCATTGACGCGGTAGGAAATGTATTATTACAGAATATAAATTATGCTGGTGTATGGCTGGACGGTATATCTTTCTTAGCTGAACAATAAAGGAGGGCAACACATGAAAGTAGTACCTAAAGTAAATACAGACGGCCTCTATCTGGAGGACGAGCTAGTGGACGATGCCTTTTCGGGTGTCGTCCCTTTTTATGCCCCATCTTCGCTCACACTATCTGATACAGACCAGCAGTTAGACACTTATCAGCTTACTATCGATAGTTCGAGTGCTATAGATGAAGCGAATTCAGAAACCATCCCTGCTGGCTATACTGTGGGTATTCCAGTGCCACAGGGCTTATACCATCCTCGTTTTGATATTCAAGGCTGGCTGACCTATGAGGCGGGATACGCTGATCCTGAACGAACAGACCCTGCAACATTTTGGGGAGAAGGATTGAGTGACGAAATTATCAAGGAAGTGACACGAACAGCAGAGCAACAGCCTAGTGGGACAGATCAATTGAAGCAGCGTATAGCAGATCTCGAAGTGACACTGACTCAGCTCATGCTTGGTAATACAGGAAAATGACGTGTACTGACTGATATTGCTATATATAGCAGCAAGAAATTATTTAAAAGAGGTGAAGTCATAACCATGGCAGCTTTAACAGAGGCTCAATTGCGTATTTGTGCTCATGCTTGTACTACCCGCTATGATCGGGGAGAGGGTGATATAGCAACGATCATTGGAAGCAACGCTTTAGATGAAGAACAGCGTGAAAAAGTAATGAAGATTATTTTATCCCAACGTTCTGATCTGCTACCGGGCAACGTAGCTGATTCGTCATCAACCGATGTTCTGAATGAACAGGAAGAAACGGTTAAATGGTATAACTCTTTTTTTCGCAAGAAAACAGTATAGAAAACAAAAATAATGGTTTTGAATGCTCTTGGACCAGTCCAAGGGCATTCACTTTACACCTTGGTTTAAAAGGGGGAACAAGCATGCATGAAAAGATCGATCAGATTTGGCTGGGGTTTTCCACGGGGACCTTGATCGGTTATTTATTCGGGGGGTGGACGACGATGCTGACATTGTTGTTATGGATGGTCATTATTGATTTTTTTACTGGCTGGGCGGCGGGCTGGATTAACGGAGCATTGAAAAGCCGAGAGGGCTATTACGGTATTTTTCGCAAGGTTACAGTGTTTTTGATGATTACGGTAGCTCATCTGATCGACGGTATTCTCGGGGATGCACATTATTTCCGGGATGCCGTCGTTTTCTTTTATTTGGCGAATGAACTATTGTCGATTATTGAAAATGTAGGCAGAATGGGTGTGCCGATGCCGGATATTTTACGGAATGCGGTGGCGATTTTTGAGTCCAAGTCGAGTGGGGCAAAGACAAAACAAACAGACCCTGCCGACAAAGGAAATAAGGCTTCATAAAAGGTTGTTAGAATGCACCTCTGCCCCATTTTCAGCACCAAGGTGGAAAAGCCCGGACCGCTTCAACGGTCCAAACATAGTTATAATAGTAACATCATCGGCTACAACATTATGAATGACAAGGAGGGATCGACTTATGCAAAATCGCAGTCCTAACGCTGCCGAGGGCATTGACGTGTCCCGATACCAGGGAAATATGGATTGGAAACGTGTACGAGCCGAGGGCAAATCGTTTGCCTTTATTAAAGCGAGTCAGGGGCAGAGTTACGTCGATCCGACATTTATCGCCAACGCAAAAGGGGCCAAGGCAGCAGGGGTATTGCTGGGAGGTTACCATTTTGTAGATGCAACCAGCGTTGACGCGGCCAAAGCGGAGGCCAGACATTTTGCCGAGGTGCTGGATCGGGTTGGAGGCGCGAAAGCGCTGGACTTTCCAGCGGTCATGGATTATGAGAACAATCCGGGTGGACTTAGCTCTGCCGCGATTCATGAAGTGGCCATGGCGTTTTTGACGGAATTTGAAAGGGTAAGTGGCTGCAAGCCGATGGTATATACGGGAAACGCATTTGCGGCACATTTCAAGGTGCCGCTGGGAGCCTATAAGCTGTGGATCGCGCGTTACAGCACACGAGTGCCCAGCGATACCACAGCATGGAAGCAGTGGGACTTCTGGCAATACAGTGACAGCGGACGGGTTGATGGGATTCAAGGACCTGTTGATCTGAATGTATATGCTGGAACAGAGGCCGAGCTGCGCCAAGCTTTTGCAGGAGAAGAGGGGGATGAGCCGATGACAGCAGAGGAAAAAGCGGCATTTAAAGCCTTGCAGCAGCAGGTTGCCGCGCTTGAAAACAGCAAAGATGTGCTCAAACAGACATTGAACGAACAGAGCGCTTATATTAAAAAAGTGGATCAGCGAGTAGCTGACCTGGAGGCGCGTCAGGCTATGCCAGTACCAGCTTGGGCAAAGGAAGCCGCAGCCGCAGCCGTTGCCTTTAATCCGACAAGTCCGATTGTGGATGCGAAGCTGCCGAGCAGCTATGATTTTTATCGTCTGCTTGTAGTCTTGAACCGTCTGGGTGTGTTTAAGAAATCGTCGTAAACTACTGAATAAACAGGAACCAAGTGGGAGAATCGGATCTTGCAAAGAGGACGCGAGCAGCTGTTACAGCCGCGTTCTTTTTTATATATTTGTAGATATTTCCCTGTAATATTAACTGACATTACTCTCCGAAAACGTTCGGAAATTTAAAAAAATCTATGAAAACGCTCTTGTCTACCATCTCATTTTATAGTAAAGTATCCAGTAATCACTCTCCATTCATGTAATCGAATGCTTGGAGACAGCAATCTTCCTCATAACCTCACTTGACCATCGCATCGGGTACGAAACTTTAGGCATACATTACGGAGGCCGATAGAATTGAACCATAGGTGTTGGTATCTACTTCTACATATAAAATTACCTTTCACACCTCCTACTTATGAATTAACTTCCATCAGAGAAAATGATATCACGCGGTATTAGGCTGAAAATCAGCTTGATTCCCTCATACTCACGCGAAATAATGCACATGCGACCCAGAAGCAGTCTTATTTCTGCTGAATATAAAGGGGTATTCATTTTGGCAATTTGTCCCTCATCATTCGATAATACCTTACGATTTGTGATAGCTATTTGCTGTATAAGCTTACGTATTTGTATGTCATGAGGTTTAATTTGGACGCTGTGTCCATTAGATCATAGAGGTTATCTGGACATCCATCCAGTATCAACGAATTAACAATATACGAGGTGTGAAAGGGGTCTGCTGCATGAGCAAAAAGTACGTAAAAAACAAAATCTGGACCGTACTGCTGGTGCTTGCGCTAGGAGCTGTACTGGCGCTTTCCGGGTGTGGAGGATCAGGTGAAGGGGCAAAACCAGAGACAGGAAAAGTGCCGGGCGGAGCGGGAGAGGGCGTACAGGATACGCTGATTTATGGACGCGGTGGCGATTCCGTGGCGCTGGACCCGGCCATTGTGACCGAAAGTGAATCGCTAAAAATCGGGATGCAAGTGTTCGACACACTGCTGGAATACAAGAAGAGCACAACGGAGATTCAGCCGGGGCTTGCAGAGAGCTGGGAAGTATCACCGGACGGACTGATTTATACGTTCAAGCTGCGTCGAGGTGTAAAATTCCATGATGGAAGCGACTTTAATGCAGAAGCGGTTGTATTTAACTTTAACCGCTGGTCTGATCCGAAAAGTCCATATAAATTTGACGGAGACTCGTTTGATTATTATGATTCCATGTTCGGCCCTGAAGGAAGTCGGGTGATTAAAGCGGTCAAAGCGGTAGATGCGAACATCGTCCAGTTTACACTGACTAAGCCGCAGGCGCCTTTTTTACAAAATATCGCTATGCCATCCTTTAGTATCGCAAGCCCTAAGGCTATTCAGGAGAAAAAGGCTGATTTCAAGAGCAATCCGGTCGGTACGGGACCCTTTGTATTTAAGGAATGGAAACGGAACGATAGCATCATGCTGGAGAAAAATCCAAACTACTGGAAAGAGGGACAGCCGAAGCTGGCCAAGGTCATTGTTCGTTCTATTCCCGACAATACCGCGCGATTTAATGCTCTGCAAAACGGGGAGATTGATCTGATGGAGGATCTCAACCCGGACGATGCGAAGCAACTGGAAGGCAATAATGAGCTGCAAAAAATGGAACGACCATCCTTTAATGTGGCGTATATCGGATTTAATTTAAAGAAAAAGATATTCAATAATCCTAAGGTACGGCAAGCGCTGAATCATGCGGTGAACAAGCAGGCCATTATTGATGCATTGTTTGCGGGAGAGGCCAAGCCTGCGGTCAATCCGATGCCGCCTACGTTATGGGGGTATAACGATAGCATTCAGGATTATACCTACGATCTGGATAAGGCCAAATCCTTACTGGCGGAAGCGGGCTATCCTAACGGGCTCACCGAGCCGTTAACTTTTTACGCGATGCCTGTATCTCGTCCATACATGCCGGACGGCAAAAAGGTAGCGGAAGCCATTCAAGCTGATTTTGAAAAAATAGGTGTTAAAGTGAACATCCAATCGCCGGAATGGGCCACTTATCTGGATGATGTCAAGGCGGGGCAGAAAGATGATTTGTACATGCTGGGCTGGAACGGGGATAATGGCGATCCGGACAACTTCCTTTACACCTTGCTGGACAAGGATACGATTCCGGGTAATAACCGTAGCTTTTATGTCAATGAGGAACTGCACAAAATATTGGTGAAAGCCCAGGTTGAGGTCGATCAGGACAAGCGTGCTGAGCTGTACAAACAAGCGCAAGTGATTATTAAACAGGATGCGCCATGGATTCCACTGGTTCACAGCACACCGCTGATGGCGGGCAAAGTGAATCTCAAGGATTTCGTGCCTGCTCCTGCAGGTATTGAATCGTATAGCAGCGTTTATTTTGAATAGTCCAAATAGCTCAAGCGCAAGCAGGCGGTGATTCTGGTATGAACTCATATATTGTAAAAAGACTGGCCGTTTTGATTCCGGTATTACTGGGTATGACACTCATCGTTTTTTCGATTATTCATGCCATTCCGGGTGATCCGGCGGAAACGATACTGGGAGACAAGGCCACAGAGCAGTCCAAACACGCATTACGTGAGCAGTTGGGGCTGGACAAGCCGTGGTTGCAGCAATATGGAACCTACCTAAGCGAGCTGGCACATGGCGATTTGGGTGATTCGATCCGCACCAGACAGCCGATTGCCCAGGAAATGCTGCCTTACTTGGCGGCTACGCTGGAGTTGACGGTGGCGAGTATGTTTTTTGCCATTGCTGTTGGAATGAATGCGGGTATCGTGAGCGCCTGGAAGCGAAATTCATGGTTTGACTATGTCAGCATGGTCATTGCCCTTGTCGGAGTGTCGATGCCGATTTTCTGGCTGGGCTTGATGGAACAGTGGATTTTTGCCAATAAGCTGCATTGGCTTCCTTCCATCGGACGCATGAATTCCCGTGATCCGGTGGAGGCGGTGACGCATTTGGCGGTTATTGATGCGATGATTGGTGGACGTATGGAGCAGGTATGGACGGTCATCAAGCATTTGATTTTGCCCAGCATCGCACTGGGGACCATCCCGATGGCGGTCATTGCGCGTATTACCCGTTCCAGCATGCTGGAGGTTATGGATTCGGATTATATCCGCACGGCGCGGGCGAAGGGACTGGCATCTTTTCAAGTTGTGTACAAGCATGCACTTCAAAATGCCGCCATCCCCGTGCTTACCGTCATCGGTCTTCAGACGGGCTCGCTACTGGGCGGCGCGGTGCTGACAGAGACCATTTTTGCATGGCCCGGCATCGGACGGTACATTTTTGAAGCGATCAGCTCGCGCGACTATCCTGTCATTCAAAGCGGGATTCTGATCATTGCGTTCCTGTTCGTCATCATTAATCTGATTGTCGATTTGCTGTACGCGGTTCTGGACCGACGTATCCGATATCAGTAATCAAGTCGTCAATGGGTCAAGGGGGAGCTTGTCCAATGTCACAATTTTCGATGGAACCCAACGACATACCGACGACACGCCATACGCTGGCTCATGTACCTGTCGTGTCTGGCCCTTGGAGAGACGCGTGGAGGGCTTTTCGACACAATAAAATGGCGCTCGTGGGCCTGAGCATTATTATCTTCTTTGTCATTATCGCTTTGATCGCGCCGTGGATTGCTCCTTTTGATTATAAAGCGCAGAATTTGGTGGGTCGCTTGCAGCCCCCTTCCGCAGAGCACTGGTTCGGGACGGACGATCTCGGCCGGGATTTGCTGACCCGCACGCTGTATGGAGCCAGAATCTCGTTGTGGGTCGGTTTTTTGTCCGTCATTGGTTCAATGATCGTAGGAACGGCTTTAGGTTTAGTTGCGGGATTTTACGGAAAATGGGCAGACATGATCATCTCGCGGCTGTTCGACATTTTACTGGCGTTTCCGGGGATTCTGCTGGCGATTGCTATCGTTGCTATTTTAGGACCTTCACTGGAAAATACACTGTATGCTATTGCTATCGTCAACGTGCCAACGTATGGACGATTGGTACGCTCCAAGGTGCTTAGTGTCAAAACCGAGGAATATATCACTTCTGCCAGAGCGCTTGGGGCGAATAATGTACGAATCATACTCCGGTATATTTTGCCGAATAGCCTGACACCAATTATCGTACAGGGCACGCTGGGAATTGGAACGGCGATCATTGAAGCGGCAGCGCTTGGATTTCTCGGCTTGGGCGCACAGCCTCCTCAGCCGGAGTGGGGGAAAATGCTGTCGGATTCACGCCAATATATTCAGAACGCGCCATGGACCGTTATTTTTCCGGGTATATCCATTATGCTGACCGTATTGGGCTTTAACCTGATGGATGACGGCTTGCGGGATGTGCTGGACCCGAGGGCGAAGCGCTAGAACAAAAGTAGTGAGGTATATAAACCGAACTTAATAGTTACCTTTAGCGCCACTGCGCAGTCGGATGGTACTTCCCATCGCCACCGCCCCGCTTGTACAGCATCATTCCGCCTGTTCCCCGGCCTGAATCCTAATGGCTGGAGGAACACCTTTTTCATAGGATATTTTTCGTGTAACGAACTTCGATTCATTCAACCGTACACACAATCTTCTCGATGCAAGTCGTGTGAGCTTTCCTGAGACGTAAAAAAAATGTATAATCACTCCAATTGAGTACGTTGGGAGTGGGCTTTATGACAGGGCAAAACAAGAGAGAGCATCGGCAGTTTCCGGAACAGACACGAAGCGACGCTTCACGGGCCGCATATGAACGGGATTATTCCCGATTAATCCATTCACCGACCTTTCGTCGGCTGCAAGGCAAATCTCAGGTTTTTGGCGCAGGCACGGGCGATTATTACCGCACACGGCTGACACATTCGCTGGAGGTAGCGCAGATTGCACGCGAAGCGGCACGCAGCTTGCTGCGGCGGCATCCCGAGGTGGAGCTGGGGCAGGCGGATAACGCCGGGCTGATTATTGACCCCGAGGTGGTGGAATGTGCATCCATTGCGCATGATTTTGGTCATCCACCGTTCGGGCACAAGGGCGAAGAGGTACTGGACGGCATATTGGATCAGTTAATCGAGACGAAGGTGGAAAAGATAGCAGCCGCCGGAGGCTTCACGCCTGATTCCAAGCAGGGGCTGGAGGCATATGCACGTGAGCGGCGAATCTACGAGCATTTTGAGGGGAACGCACACAATTTCCGACTAATTATGTTTTTGGAGAAGCGTGAGAACGTAGATGGTCTGAATTTGTCGGACGCTGTTTTACTGGGGATCAACAAGTACCCGTATCCGGGGATTTTGAACAAAAAAGGGATGTACCTGCATGAGTGGGAATACATTCGTTCCATCCGTGAGGATTGGGGAATTCCTGATGGTCAAAAGACGCTGGAGGCCCAGCTTATGGACCTGTGCGACGATATTGCGTATTCCGCGCATGATCTGGAGGACGGAATTAAGGCAGGGAAAATTGAGGTGCACGAGCATTTTTTGTATGATCCGTACTTGATCCGTCTGATTACAGAAAAAATCACCACGTTGGAGGATAGCTTCTGGCAAGGCTGGCAGATGGCTCAGATCGAACAGAAGGTAGCGGCTGTGCTTAGCGAATTTTTGAAGGTCTGGAATGGCAAGATGCCGATGTGTGAACATGATTATTCCCGTACCCGTCGTGAGGTGAAAGCTTACTGGGTCAGTCTGTTCGTCAGCAGCTTGGGTGTAATTGATGTGGGTGATTGGAAAAAAGTTACTTTTGTGCGGGATGGAAGCGAGGATCTCGACATGCTTCGTACTGTGAGTGTGCTGAAAAGCTTTGCCTGGGTCACGATGATCCGTGATCTGCGCGTACAGCGGCTGCAAAAACGGAGTGAATGGATGCTCAGACGCCTGTGGCTGGCTTTTCTCGATCCAGAGACATCCAAGTCCATTATTCCGAGTGATTGGCTCCAACGCTTTGAACGTGATCAGGGCAAGGCGAAACCGATTTGGACATGGGAGCATATGGTCATTGATTATATTGCAGGGATGACCGATGCTTTTGCCGAGAAAATCTATAATGAGCTGTATGGTTTGAAGGTGGGTTCCATTTACGATCTGGACTAACATTTCATTTAACCCTATATAGTAGAAGAAACTGGTTTTTAAGTATGGAAAAGAAGGGGGGAATATCTATGGGCTCTCAGTCTATACCTGCCAAACCACTGAATCTGGGGGTACTCGATAGGGTGCCGTTGTTATCTGGAAACCGACTGGAGCAGGCCGTTCAATGGGCAGGAGAGCTGGGTCTCGGGAGAGCACCCGGTGGAGGACCGCATGCTTCGATGGCGCTGAGCGGCAACTTTCTCCAGCATGTGGCTGAACAGCCACATGCGCTGTGGATGTTGGGTACAAACCGTAAAAGCGCCGAATACGCCGCCCGGTATTCAACTGGCTATGTGTTTGGTCCATTTATGAGTGAGCAGGATGCGGGAGAAATGCTAAGCATTTACCGTTCCGGCCGTAAATTCTAGCTGTAATTCCAAATGAAAAGAGATCTGACATGAACCGACATGAAATCAATAGTTCTGCTATGAATATGCAAAGATACATATATACCTACGCATGTCATGAAACCGAGCGAGAGCTGTGTCTTTTGGAGTTGAAAAGCTTGTTCGGCCTGCCGCCTGCGCATGATTCCATGTTGCTGTCCCATCGGCGGTTAGAGCCGGGCACCAGCCCGTTCATCCATCTTCGGCTGGATGTGACCGCAGATGCGGGTACGTTGGATGAGCTATGCGAAGCAGCTTCCGCAATTCACCTTGAAGAAGGGAAGACCTTCAAGGTCCTGTGCCTTAAGGAAGGCGACAGCGTGGCCGGCTATGACGAGCGTCGCGGTATAGAAAGACGAATTGGCGCACGTATTCGGGGGCAGGCGCAAATGAAGGAACCGGATGTCACCCTGGGTGTCGTACGGGTAGGAGAGCGATGGCTGCTAGGCAAGTGTATGTACAGCGACAGATCATGGCTGGAGCGCCGTCATAAGCCGCAAAACTACTCCACCGGACTACCCGTGCTGGTAGCCAAAGCGCTTGTGAATTTGGCAGTGCATGATATAGCAGCAAGTAATGTAGATGCAGGCCGATTGAAGTTGCTGGACCCGTGCTGTGGCATGGGCAATGTAATGATTGAAGCACTGAGCATGGGAAAAGATATTAGCGGTTGTGATATCAATCCGCTGGCGGTACGCGGGGCACGCGTGAATTTGCGTCATTTTGGATATGAAGAGGATCGGGTGAAGCTGGGAGATATGAATCTGCTGGAGGAAACCTATGATGCAGCCATATTGGATATGCCCTATAACCTGTGCTCCGTGCTCCCTGCTGATGAACAAAAGCAGATGCTTCGCAGCCTGAGACGCTTGGCCGCACGAGCGGTAGTTGTAAGCACGGAGCCGATGGCAGCATTGCTGTCCGAGTCAGGCTGGACCCTGACGGAGCAATGCCGTATACACAAGACAGGTATGAGCCGGGAAATATGGATCTGTGAGTAGTTGGTTTTTTAATACTGAGTTTTATAGTTGACCAAATTCAGCGGCAGCTCCTGATCGGTAGCATAGGCTTGCAAATTGGTAAGGAAAATATCTACCGCCCGTTCAGCGTAGCGGTCCGTGTCGCCTGCAATATGCGGCGTGATCAGGACATTCTCCAGACTCCACAGCGGATGCGACGCGGGTAGCGGTTCTTCCTCGAACACATCCAGTCCGGCAAAGGCAATATGCTTTTGCTCCAGAGAGCGCACAAGTGCATCGGTATGGACAGTGTTGCCACGACCTACATTAATGAAGAAAGCTCCCTTACGCATGGCTGTAAATGCCTTTTCGTCAAAGAAGTGACGGGTTTCCTCGGTGAATGGCAAAATATTCACCACGATATCCGCTTCTCCTAGCGCTTCATGTAATTGCTCATTTGTGTACATGCGCTTCACATGAGGGGCATCCTTGCCGGAACGCCGGACTCCGATCACCCGCATGCCGAAGGCTTCTGCGATCCGCGCCGTTTCACGGCCGATTTCACCCACGCCCGTAATCAGCAGCGTTTTGCCGCGTAATTCCGTCAGGTCGCCTTCCGGTGGCTGCCATGTTTTCTGACGCTGCAAGAGAGCTGCTTGCTGTAAATAACGTGTATGCGACAGCAGCATTCCAAAGATTTGCTCCGTAATCGGAACAGCATGAACGCCACTTGTATTGGTGAGTAAAATATGACGCTTTTCCAGCTCTGCAAGTGGTAGCTTATCAATACCCGCCGACCAGGTCTGTATCCATTTCAGCTTGCTGTCTGGATGCAAAGCCGCTTGGGAAATATGCTTGGACCAGCCTAAAATGATCTCGGCCTGTCGGATTTGTTCAGACTCCAGCTCTTGGGCTTTACCAATGATCAGCTCATAGCCCGGGGCTGCTGCACGAACTTGCTTTTCTTGCTCTGCGGTAAGCTGGTGTAAACTGACGATGTTCCCCATGATTCATTACCTCCTCGGCTTTTGATTCTTTGGAGCTTCCAATATATTCTGATGAATCATCCCTTCAAGGATAACAGATTGGCGGGAAGATTGCATAAATAGGGGTAAAAACGAGCTTGCTGTGTCACTATAGATAACAACGAATGACTGTAGCTCTGATTAGGGATGAAAGGAAGATGATGACGATGAACGGATTACCGCCGGTAGTACCGCAAACAGCACAAACACAAAGACTGTTTACCGCGATTGCTCTCCCGAGCGAGCATAAGAAGGAGTTACGCCGCTGGCTGGAACAGGATGTGAACGAGCTTTCTTTTCGCAAATGGACCGATTTCAGGGACTATCACGTGACACTTCAGTTTCTGGGGGATGTGGCGACCAAGGATATACCGGAATTGGAACAGGCTTTATTTCAGGCGGCCGCTGCACATACCCCGTTCACTCTCGGCATTGGCGAACCGGGGACTTTTGGACGAGATGGATTTCCGCGTGTGCTTTGGAGGGGAGTTACGGGGCAGAAGGATTCTTTGAACCAGCTCCACCAATCCATAGTCGAGGCTACCGAACCGCTTGGTTTTAAGCCCGAGGAACGGCCTTACCGGCCCCATATCACAGTAGCACGTTCGTATACAGGGCAGGAGCCTGTTCCGGCGTCTATTTTTCAGTCCGATGACCGGATAGGTGAGCTGTGGGAAGTGGAAGAATTTGTTTTGTACGCGACCCGAATGGGCCAAAAACCAATGTACCAAATAATTCAAACAATCCCATTATTGAGGTGAAACCCTTGATCTATCAGCGATTTTAGTGATATAGTGTTTCAGCGTTATTCAAAAGGCGCATTTTGGGCTACATATCTGAGGAATGTGCCTAAAGTTAACGGGAGGAACATTATGGAAATCGTTAAAGAACATCGTTGGTTTGCACCTCTTTTGAGTGTGCTGCTTGTTTGTATATTGGGGGTAGGCCTCTACGCTGAGGTTCAGCAAACACAGAAAAATCATAAAAATGCACCTATTCAATCTCTGAGCTGGTCAGGGAATTCTTCGGCTCCTTCACACGTGGACAGGATGGGGACCCATAACGGGTCAAACAGGACAAGTCCCATCTTTGCCGAGGCTCATGGGCAGCCGAGCTGGAAACAAATCATGCCGACTCCGTTACCCGCTTCCCAGATGAAGCAGGCGGGACAAGCCCGGAGCAATATTGCAACCGGCGTGAAAAAGCCTGAAGTCCAGCATAGCAAGTCCGCAATTCTTCCCCCTCCTACAACCATCTACTTTACGAAGACACAAATGCTCTCTCAGGATGACAAGGCGTTGTCTACCTGGAGCTATCATGTCTCCGCTAAAGAACTGCTCCTGCTACAAAAAATAGTCATGGCAGAAGCAGAAGGCGAACCGTACGAAGGCAAAGTGGCAGTTGCCAACGTTGTCTTAAACCGGCTGCGGTCAGCCCCATTTCCCGATACGATTCAGGCAGTGATTTATCAAAAAGCGCAATTTAGTCCGGTCGCGAACGGGCGTCTTCGTCGTGTTCAGCCCAACCAGGACAGCATTCGTGCGGTTACGGCTGCGTTGAATGGCCATAAAGCCGTGCCTGATAACACCTGTTTTTTCCTGTCGCTGACGTTGGCTCAGGATCTCACGGTTCATCATTCGCGTACCAAGGTGAAAACAATCGGCCATCATACCTTTTATAAATAAAAGCAGCCTTCTACAAATAACAGCCTTTTCTAAACAATAGGGTTCAGCTTTGTGAACGTATTTTTTCGTGTACAGGTGAAGCTTGTATGCAAAAAGAGGTATAATGGGTAAAGGAAAGATACCTAAGTTATGAAAGTGACAATGGAGGTGGCAGATGATATGAAAATCACATATTACGGACATTCAGCTGTGCTGGTGGAGGAAGAGGGAAAACGGATTATTATTGATCCTTTTTTGACAGGAAATCCTAAAGCGCCAGTGAAAGCTGAGGATATTCAGGTGGATGCAGTGCTGTTGACGCATGGTCATGCCGATCATTTTGGAGATGCTGTTGAAATTGCCAGGCGCAACGATTGCCCTGTGATCGCGGTGGCGGAATTGGCTGACTATTGTTCAGCTCAGGGAGCCAAGGTTCACAGTATGAACCTTGGCGGTGGTCACCAATTTGACGGCTTCCATGTAAAGTTCACGCTTGCGTTCCACAGCTCCTCTTTAATGGTGGATGGACAAACGATATATATGGGTGAGCCTGCGGGCATTTTATTGACCATAGGCGGCAAAACATTTTTCCATGCTGGCGATACTGCCCTGTTTGGCGATATGCGTCTCATTGGAGAGACCAACTCGATAGATGCTGCGGTATTACCGATTGGTGACGGTTATACTATGGGACCGGAGGATGCGCTGCTGGCAGCCAAATGGCTGCGGGCAAGTCGCGTGATTCCGGTGCATTACAATACATTCCCGGGCATTGAGCAGGACGGGAACGCCTTCTGTGACCGTCTGCACAAAGAAGGGATTGAGGGGAAAGCCCTGAATCCCGGCGAAAGCCTCGAATTTTAACCCGTATTGCCGAAGTGCAGGGATACGTCGGAGAGTCAGAATGTTCAACAGATATCCTTTGTCAGCCTTTTCTGTTCCTTCGGGAATGGGAAAGGCTGGATTTTTTTTAAAAATGAATATTTATACATAAAAATAGTATGTTTTTGCATTTCCATGTTGAAGCTGTAATGTAAAAGATTTATTATCACAATCATAAAAACTTTGAATTGCTAACATGGTAGGTCAATGATAAAATAATAGAACTAATTAGATTCATCAGTAGATCTGACGTGTTTTTCAAGTCAAGCTATTGCATAATTATTGAAAAGTATTCGCATTCTGCGGACCGTACCGCCTTGAATACGTCACATGTTTTGTCCCCCAATCCTCGTAGTTGTTCTTTGAGTTACCTCTTGTTGCCACTGTCTTCTATTCGGCCGCCTGTATTTCAGGCCAGCATGACTTTATAACAGAAAGGTTGCGTTCCATGAGACAGACAGGTTTACCACCCAAACAGGGATTATATGATCCCCAATTCGAAAAAGACGCCTGCGGCATGGGCTTTGTTGCCCACATCAAGGGAAAACCATCGCACGATATCGTAAGTCAGGCTTTGACCATGCTCGTAAATATGGAGCATCGGGGCGGTCAGGGAAGTGAACCGAACTCCGGTGACGGAGCGGGGATTATGATTCAGGTGCCGCATCTGTTTTTCCAAGAGGAAGCGGAGCGACTGGGCTTCAAGCTGCCAAAGGCCGGACATTACGGCGTGGGTATGCTTTTTGTATCCAATGATCCGAAGGTTCGTGAAGTTCATGAGCAGAAGCTGAGAGATATTATCGTAGATGAGGGTCAGAACTGTCTGGGCTTCCGTGATGTTCCGACTTATGACGAAATGCTGGGCAAATCGGCGAAAGCGGCCAAACCGGGCGTACGTCAGGTGTTCATCGGTCGTAGCAGCGATTTGAAGGAAGAACTGGACTTTGAACGGAAACTGTATGTTATTCGCAAACGGGCGGAGCTTGCCATTCGCTATAACGAAGAAGACCAGAACGGTGAGTCGTTTTATATCCCGAGTTTGTCATGCCGTAAGGTTGTATACAAAGGAATGCTTACAACCGAGCAGGTAGGACAATTTTATCTGGATTTACAGGATGAGCGGGTGACATCGGCGATCGCACTGATCCATTCCCGCTTCAGTACGAACACATTCCCGAGCTGGGATCGTGCGCATCCTTATCGTTTTATGATTCACAACGGTGAAATTAACACGATGCGCGGTAACGTGAACTGGATGCATGCACGTCAGGCCCAGTTTGAAAGTGAAGCGTTTGGCGAAGATATCGGCAAGGTAAAGCCGGTTATTAACCCCGATGGTTCGGATACAGCCATGTTTGATAATACGCTGGAATTCCTGTATCTGAGTGGACGTTCCCTTCCTCATGTAGCCATGATGATGGTGCCGGAGCCTTGGAACAAACACGAGACGATGGACCCGAAGAAACGGGCATTTTATGAGTATCACAGCACGATGATGGAGCCTTGGGACGGACCGGCTGCGATGGCGTTTACGGATGGTGTACAGATTGGGGCGATTCTAGACCGCAACGGCCTGCGTCCTGCACGTTACTATGTGACCAAGGATGACCTGATCGCGTTGTCTTCAGAAGCGGGTGTACTGGATATCGCTCCTGAAAATGTACTCTACAAGGATCGTCTCCGTCCAGGACGGATGCTGCTGGTCGATACCCAAGAGGGCCGCATCATTTCGGACGAAGAGTTGAAGGAGCGTATCGCTTCCGAGGAACCTTACCAGGAATGGCTGGATGAGCATCTGGTCAATCTGGATGAGCTGCCGGAAGCCCTGGAGCAGCCAGAGCCGAAGCATGAGAATGTGAACCAGCTTCAGCTGGCTTTTGGCTATACGTTTGAAGAACTGCGCAAGATTCTGGAGCCGATGGCGCTCACAGGTGCGGAACCGATTGGCTCGATGGGATATGATGCTCCATTGGCGGTGCTGTCTGACCGTCCACAACGTTTGTACAACTATTTTAAACAGATGTTTGCGCAAGTCACGAATCCGCCGATTGATGCCATTCGGGAAGAGATCGTAACGTCCACGGCAACTACGATTGGACCTGAGCGCAATTTGCTGCATCCGGAACCCGAAAGCTGTCGTCAGATTCGTCTGGATTCACCGGTGTTGTCGAATGAGGAATTTGCTAAAATTCGTCACGTCCACCGTCCAGGCTTCAAGTCGATGACGATTCCGATCTTCTTTGAAGCGAAGGAAGGCGCAGAAGGACTGCATAAGGCGCTGGAAGGGCTGTTTGAGGCGGCTGACCGTGTCATTGATAAGGGACATAATATCCTGATTCTGTCTGACCGTGGCGTGGATGCTGAGAATGCGGCCATTCCGGCGTTGCTGGCTGTTTCGAGCCTGCATCATCACTTAATCAAGCAGGGTACACGCACACGTGTAAGTATTTTGCTGGAGTCCGGAGAGCCGAGAGATATTCATCATTATGCGGTGCTGCTTGGCTACGGCGTGAGTGCGGTTAATCCATATCTGGCTTTCGAAACGCTGGATGTCATGATTCAGCAGGGCTTGCTGCGCGGTGTCTCGCATGAAAAAGCAGTTAAAAATTATATTAAAGCTGCTACCAAAGGTGTAGTTAAAATATTGTCCAAAATGGGTATTTCCACGATTCAGTCGTACCGTGGAGCACAGATTTTTGAGGCCGTAGGTCTCAAACAGGATTTTGTTGATCGCTACTTCACCTGGACGCCTTCCCGCATTGGCGGTATCGGTCTGGAGGAAGTCACGGTGGAAGCGCTGGCTCACCACAACCGGGCTTTTACCGACAAGGACGGCAACGACAAGGTGTTGGATTCAGGCGGCGAATATCAATGGCGTAACGATGGGGAAGAGCATTTGTTTAATCCGCAAACGGTGCATTTGCTCCAGCAGTCGGTTCGCTCGGGAGACTACAAGCTGTACAAGAAATACGCCAAGCTGGTGCAGGGCGAAACTGAACAGCATTTGACGATCCGCTCCATGCTTCAGTTGAAGTCTGTGGGTGAACCTGTACCACTGGATGAAGTGGAATCTGCTGCATCGATTATGCGTCGTTTTAAGACGGGAGCTATGTCCTTCGGCTCAATCAGTCAGGAAGCGCATGAAGATATGGCGATTGCGATGAACCGTATCGGCGGCAAGAGCAACACCGGTGAAGGTGGGGAAAACCCTGCACGTTTCATTCCGGATGCCAATGGCGATTCTCGCCGCAGCTCGATCAAGCAGGTGGCATCAGGCCGATTCGGTGTAACGTCGAATTATTTGGTGAACGCCGACGAAATTCAGATTAAAATGGCGCAAGGTGCGAAGCCGGGCGAAGGCGGACAGCTGCCAGGGCGCAAGGTGTATCCTTGGGTTGCTGAGGTGCGTGGTTCTACGCCGGGCGTGGGACTGATTTCACCACCGCCGCATCACGATATTTATTCTATCGAGGATTTGGCAGAGCTGATCTACGATCTCAAAAACGCCAACCCGCGTGCTGACATTAACGTGAAGCTGGTATCAGAGGTAGGCGTAGGTACGATTGCTACAGGGGTGGCTAAAGGCCGTGCTGACATTATTCTGGTCAGCGGCTATGACGGCGGTACAGGTGCTTCTCCGCAAGGCTCTATCCGCCATGCGGGTATGCCTTGGGAGCTGGGTCTGGCCGAGACGCATCAGACGCTGATGCTGAACAATCTGCGCGACCGCGTGGTGCTGGAGACAGACGGCAAGATGCTGTCCGGCCGCGATTTGGTGGTAGCTGCTCTGCTGGGTGCAGAAGAATACGGATTCTCTACAGCGCCGCTTGTGGCCTTGGGCTGTATTATGATGCGGGTTTGCCAAATGGACACCTGTCCGGTTGGGGTGGCTACACAGAATCCGGAGCTGCGCAAAAATTATATGGGCGATCCTGCCTATGTGGTGAATTTTATGCGTTTCATCGCAGAAGATGTCCGCGAAATTATGGCGGAGCTGGGCTTCCGCACGATTCAGGAAATGATCGGACGTACGGATTGTCTGGATACCGTGAACGCCGACTCGCACTGGAAGAAGAAAGGCGTCGATCTGAGCTTGCTGCTGCATGTTCCTGAGCTGGAAGACGGCAGTGTACGTTACCGCGTACAACGCCAAAACCACGGTCTGGAAGAAACGCTCGATATGCAGAAGCTCGTACCGATGGCTGCCGGGGCGCTGGAGAACGGAATAGCTGTAGAGGCTACCTTGCCTATAACGAACGTGAATCGGGCCGTAGGCACGATTCTGGGCAGCGAGGTCACCCGTAAGTACGGGGCGGCGGGTCTGCCTGAGGATACGATTCGCTTTAACTTCATCGGATCAGCAGGTCAGAGCTTCGGGGCGTTTATTCCGAAAGGCATCACGCTGAGCGTTGAAGGCGACAGCAATGACTATGTAGGTAAAGGGCTATCCGGTGGTAAGGTTATTGTGAAGAAATCTCACAAAGCGACCTTTAAAGCGGAAGAGAACATTATTATCGGAAATACGGCTTTGTATGGAGCGACCAGCGGGGAAGCTTATATTAGCGGAATTGCAGGGGAACGCTTTGCCGTTCGGAACTCCGGCGCACGTATCGTCGTCGAGGGTGTCGGCGATCATGGCTGTGAGTATATGACAGGTGGACGTGTAGCTGTACTGGGCGAGACCGGACGGAATTTCGGAGCCGGGATGTCTGGAGGCATTGCATACGTCTATGACCCTCAGGGGACGTTCCTGAGCCGTTGTAACCTGGAAATGGTGTTGCTGGAAGGCGTGGAAGATCCTGCGGAAGCAGTGGATCTGCGCGGTTTGATTCAGCGCCATGTTACGTACACAGGCAGTGAAGCGGGACAACGAATTTTGGATGACTGGCAGACTGCGATTCAGCAGTTTGTACGAGTGATTCCGAAAGATTACAAGCGTATGGTTGAGCAGATACAAAAAGAAGAGGCAACTGGTTTGAGCGGCGATGAAGCTCTGCTAGCTGCATTTGAAGCGAATATGCGTGAATTGGCGCGTGCCGGGGGCTAATATAGCCCTGCACCGAATTCACTAAAAAAGGACTTGCTGAATACCGCTGCTATGATCACAGTGGTACCAGCAAGTCCCTTTTTTATTTCATCAAAAGCGTGATTCATGTCCTTGACAAACGTTATAGTTTCTGACATTACCCCCAAAATGTTTTCCTGAAACGGTAGATATATTATAAAAAGTACCAAATTTTTTGAAATGTAACCGTTTACGTTAGAGTTTATGTCTTGTTATTTATTTTTGGATTGGTTATGATTTTTTAGAGTACTCAAACAAACCTAATATGCCCATCGTCCCTTCAAAACACAGAATAGGGTGACAGGATGAAGTTGAAGAAGTCAGCAGAAGACAAAATGATTTTTTTGTACCGTTATGTATCACTATCTTTAACGTCGCTTGTTTTTCTGTTCGAATCATCCAGATTAAATGTGTGGCAGAAGTTATTACTCATTGTGTTTCTATTTTTATCTGTTACATTATTTACGTGGATTTACCGCAAGTACAAACTTCATGATATGGTATTGAAATGCAGCATCGCTCTGGAAACCGTAGGAATCATTTTGTTGCTGCTCCCGACGGGAGGGATGGGCAGTCCGTTCAAATGGTATGTGATTACCCCTATGTTGGTGGCTTGTACTCACCTTTCTATGAGGTACAGTTGGACGCTCCTTCTTTCTTATATCGGCTTGGTACTCACATTTTGTTATATCTTTTTTACACCAGGTCAATATTTTTTGTGGGATTTTTTGCGGGATACGGTGTTACAGAATGTGAGATTATTCCTGGTGCTGATTGTGACTACGATGGCCATGCAGGTGATTGGCGTCATGAAGAATGAGTTGAAGATGGCGAAGGAGCAAGCTAATGAGACGATGGAACATATTAAGTCGATTTACCACATCATGGAGACGACTAGCCACAACGAGGCATTAAATCTGGGGCGGGTTATCTCGGACTACACGGTTAAGCTGACGAAGCAGAGCCGCGCATTTTTCTGGCTGGACAGTCAGGAGGAGGATGCTCCGGAGAGCAGTCAGACAGGTTGGACGGTGGAGGAAGAGGAGCAGCTATTTGAGGAGCTGGGGAATTACCGTGAGGAATTCAGGGAAGAGCGGGAGCCGTTTTTCAGGCATCTGCCGGAATGGGGCGATTTTCTCATGATCACGGTACCGATGACGACTCGTTTTGTAGCGACTATCGGCCTTAAGCTGGGGTCGGATCAAAGTCTGACGGGAAGACGCTGGCTCGTGCAGCAACTGATATTTCTGGCTGAGCTGAGCGCCGTGTTTTTGGAGCGCTACGAGCTGGAGCGAATCGAAAATCAGTTAATTGTGACGAACGAGCAGAACCGGATTGCGAATGAAATGCATGATAATGTATCACAAAGTCTTTTTGGCATTGTGTACGCGACGCATTCACTTCGGCAGACATGGCACGATCATTCCAAGGAGCAGGTGGAGGAACAAATTGAACTGATTCAGCAATCCGCCAACCAGGCAGTCAGGGAGCTGAAAGGGGCCATTCATAGCCTAAGCTCGAAAAAGAGCGGGGGCCCAACATGGCTTGGAACAGTGAAAAGCCATCTGCATACGCTGTCCAAGCTGAATCATGTACAGATTGACTTTGATATTCATGGTGATCATTATTCCCTTCCGTACTTGTACCAAAAGGCTTTGTTCCGCATCATTTCCGAAGCGGCGGGGAACGCAATCCGGCATGGATTGGCAAAACGAATTGATGTGAAGTTAAAATTGACGCCCCAAGTGATTAGACTGTCTATACATGACGACGGAGTAGGGTTCGAGACGGCGAGAATGGTAGCAGGAGGTGAGGCGGTCAGTGCAGGCAGTGGCCTGGGCATGATGAATATGGAATATTTAGCTCATTCAATGGGAGGTGAATTTGATATTTCAAGTCGAATCGGAGAGGGAACACAGATCCGATTGTCCATTCCAGTAAATGCTTATGAATAAAGATGTGTGAACATCCTGCAATACAAAATCTGCGGTAACAATCGGATACATAGGGATTATGCAAATCCTGAACTGTAGACAGGAGGCCGAATCATGAAAATTGTTATTGTCGATGATCATCCTTTAGTACGGAAAGGACTCGCTGCGGTTATATCCATGCAGCCCAATGTTCAGTTTGCAGGAGAGGCCCAGAATCAACGGGAAGCACTTGCGGTAATCGAGGAAACCGACCCGGATATGGTGCTACTGGATTTGAAGCTTGCTGACGAATCGGGCTTGGATATTATCAAAATAGCACGCGGACGCGGGTTCAGAAGCAAATTTATATTGTTGACATCCTCGGCCACACGGGAAGACTTCCTGAAAGCAGAGGAAGCTTCTGTGGACGGTTACGTACTCAAAGAGGCTTTGCCTGAGGAACTAATTTACGCGATTCATCTTGTCAACAAAGGACGCAAATATTATGATCCTGCTATTCTGGAAAACAAGCTGCGGGAGGATGCGGGCAATCTGACAGACGACCTGACACCGAAGGAAAAGGAAGTATTGGTCGAGCTGGGACAGGGGGTCTGCAACCGCGAGATTGCATCTCGGTTATTCATCAGCGAATTTACAGTCAAAAAGCATGTCAGTCAGATTTTGGCCAAGCTGCGGCTGGCGGATCGGACGCAGGCAGCGTTGTATGCCAATGCGATTGGTCTGGCGAAGTACGAGCCAACGAACATCTAGCGTTTGATGCGCTGAAGGCGGTGGCGATGGAAAGCACCGTCTGACTGGCAGTAGCACCAATGTAACTTTCCAGTTCAGTTTATATAGTGAGTAGCAGAAGAAGCCTCAAAATCACCAGCTTCGGTGGTTTTGAGGCTTTTTTCAATTTATTTTCCCATAATCGACAAAGACTGGTACAAAAGTATACCATGCCGTAGCCAAAAGTATACAATCCCCTCCCCCTGTAGTGATGGAGAAAGTGCCGTCCGGTTCCATGTCATTCCCACAGCAGCTTGGTACAATTAGATCATACTTTAAATAAGAAGAGAAATTGTATGGAGGGAGGATTTTTGTGGAGAAAACCATTTTGGATTATCTGGTCCTGATTAAAAAAAGATTGTGGCTGATTGTGATTTTTGTCACTCTCTCATGCGTAACGACTTACTTTGTGAGCGACAATGTCGTGAAGCCGGTCTATTCCGCCTCAAGTCAGCTGCTGGTTAATCATATTTCCGGTAAGCAGGGGAGCAACAATCTGAACGACGTCAACACAAGCCTTAATTTGGTGGAAAGCTACAAGCAAATTCTCACTTCACCCAAAATTATGGAGGCTGTCGTAACGGCTCATCCCGAATTCAGCTTGACGCAGCAAAAGCTGGCAGAAAAGCTGCAGGTCAAAACCTCGGATAAAAGTCAGGTCATCGACTTGACGTTTGAGGCAGGGAGCTATCCACAGGCCGCCGCTGTTGTCAACGCAGTAACCCAGAAATTCGTGCAGACGGTTCCGGGGCTGATGGAATTGAATAATGTGAAAATCTTGAATGAGGCGGACCCGCGGGCCAATCCTGACCCGACCAATGGAAATCCGCTCATGAATATTGCGATTAGCTTTCTCGTATCGCTGATGATTGCACTGGGCACGATTGTGTTTCTGGAAAGCATCAACGGTACGCTGCGCACGGAAAAAGAGGCAGATGCGGACATCGGTATTCCGGTGATTGCATCCATCCCGGTCATTCGCAAGAAGGACATCAACGGCGCAGCCGGAAATTCCAAAGAACGGGTAGGGGAGCGTAAATATGCTTCAATTGAATGACATGTTGATTACAGAAAGCAATCCTTCATCGTATGTCTCGGAATCATTCCGATCCCTCCGTACATATATCCGGCAGCAGGTCATCGGGCAGACGGACCGCGGGACGGCTCTGCTGCTGACCTCGCCAGAGAGGGGAGCGGGCAAAACAACGCTGCTCGCCAACATCGGCGTTTCCTTTGCACAAGAAGGCAGGAAGGTGGCTCTGGTGGATTGCAATCTCCATACACCAGCGTTGCACGAGATATTTGGATTGGAGAATACTGGAGGTTTATCGGCTTATTTGCGCGGTGGAGCTTCTTCCAAGTCCATCGTCAGGCATGGCGTGCCGGAGCTGTCTGTTATTCCCGGCGGAGACACCTTGTACAACGCGGCTGACTTGCTCGGCAGTGAACGCATGGTGGAGCTGCTGGAAGAGCTAAAACGCGAATATGACATCATACTGCTCGACTCGGCTCCGGCGCTGAACTATACGGATGCCCGCCTGGTCGCAAGCTTGACGGATGGTGTGATTCTCGTCGCCAGACACGCCCGGACCAAACGGGAAGATTTACGTAAAACAAAGCAGCTCATGGATCAGGCCGGTGCGACACTGGTTGGAATTGTGATGAATCAGGTGAAGTAAGCAACACCAAAATTCAATGAAGCAAGGAGAACGAGTGCGATGACGAAAAGAGTGAAAAAGGCCATTATTCCAGCAGCGGGGTTGGGTACGCGCTTCCTTCCTGCGACCAAAGCAATGCCTAAGGAAATGCTTCCGATTATCAATAAGCCTACGATTCAATATATCGTGGAAGAAGCGATTGCTTCCGGTATTGAGGACATTATTATCGTAACAGGCAAAGGCAAGCGTGCTATTGAGGATCACTTTGACAACGCATTTGAGCTGGAATCGAAACTGCTGGAGGACGGCAAGCTGAAGCTTCTGGAAGAGGTGCAGCGTTCTTCGGGAGTAGAAATTCACTACATTCGCCAGAAAGAACCTAAAGGTCTGGGACATGCGGTATGGTGCGCAAGACGCTTTATCGGGGACGAGCCGTTCGGCGTACTGCTGGGCGATGATATCGTAACAGGTCAAAAGCCTTGCCTGCGTCAGTTGATGGATCAGTATGAGGAAACTCAAAATTCCGTCATCGGTGTACAGCGGGTACCGCAGGAGTTCACGAACCGCTATGGCATCATTGAACCGGATCAACAAGACGGACGCCTGTACCGGGTAAACAATTTTATAGAAAAACCGGCTCCGGGCTCAGCGCCTTCTGATCTGGCTATTATGGGCCGTTATGTATTCTCACCGAAAATTTTCAAATATCTCGATCTTCAGGAAAAAGGGGCAGGCGGCGAAATCCAGTTGACCGATGCCATCCAAAAGCTGAATCAAAGCGAGCGCGTGTACGCCTATGATTTTGAAGGAACACGTTATGACGTGGGCGAGCGTCTTGGTTATATTTTGACCACACTTGAATTTGCACTCGCTAGCGATGATTTGAAGTATCCGGTTATAGAGGCCATGAACGAGTGGCTGAAAAAGACCGAGAAAGCAACCACGACAGGTTGAGAGGGGGTACGTCAGCATGAGCATGGAAAATTTACCGGAGGACGGCGAGGCTGTCATGTCAGGTAAAGCGTTTTACATGCCATACGGAAATACACAAATTCAGGATAAAACTTCTTACTTGGTAACCAAGCGATTCCTCGACATGTTGCTGTCTTTCGTGGGTTTGATCGTATTACTGCCGCTTTTTATCGTAGTGGGTGTTTTGATCAAGCTCGAAGATCCGAAGGGAAGCGTGTTTTTCAAGCAAATTCGGGTGGGCAAGAACGAGAAGCTATTCAACATGTATAAATTCCGTTCGATGGTGTCCAATGCCGAGGAGCTGAAAAAGGATTTGATGGAGCTGAATGAAGTGAGCGGCGCCATGTTCAAAATTAAAAACGATCCGCGGATTACGAAGATTGGCAGTTTTTTGCGCAAGACGAGTATTGATGAGATTCCGCAGCTGTGGAATGTGCTGGTCGGGGACATGACGTTAGTGGGTCCGCGTCCGCCATTGCCGAGCGAGGTTGAACAATACTCTGATTATGACAAGCAACGCCTGATTGTAACACCGGGATGTACCGGCTACTGGCAGGTGAGCGCACGTAACAGCGTAGGCTTCGAAGAAATGGTGCAAATGGATTTGAAGTATATTCATGTTCGCAATACGTGGCTCGATCTGAAAATTATCATGAAAACAGGCATTAAAATGCTGTTCTCCAAGGATGCTTACTGATGGATGCATTCAAGCGATGTCCCGCAGTGTCCGTCGTTATTTGCACCTATAACCGGGCGGACCTGCTGGAAAAAACGCTAATGTCCCTGCTGGAGCTGAACGACCTTGCGCTGGCTGAGATCATTGTGGTCGATAATTGCTCCACCGATCATACGGCGGCGACGATCAAAAGATTTAGTGCCGCACACGGTCAGGATATTCATCTCCGGTATCATTATGAGCGCGAGCAAGGATTATCAGCCGCTCGTAATGCGGGCATTACGTTATCGAGGGCAGAAGTCATTGCTTTTCTGGATGATGATGCGATTCCGTGTGTTACATGGCTGCAAACGATTATGTCGACCTTCGGGAACAATCCCGAGCTGACGGCCATGGGCGGGAAGATAGATCCTTTGTTTGAAACGGAACGACCGGGCTGGCTGACAGGGCCGCTTGAGCTGCCTTACACGATTATTGACTTGGGAAAAGCCATCCGCGAATATCCGGCGGGACTGAATCCGTTCGGAGCGAATATGGCCATGCGCAAAACGGCTTTTGCTGCCGTGATGTTCCCGCTTCATTTGGGAAGAAAGGGAGACATCCTCTTATCCGGTGAAGAATCGTGGGTATTCGAGCAGATTCGTAAAAATGGCGGAACAATCATGTATCATCCTCACATGGCTGTGAAGCATTTTGTTCCGGCTGCACGGTTAACAAAGGAATGGATTATGAACCGTTACTACTGTCAGGGCATGTCTCACGCTGTTCAGGCCGTAGGTCTGCGCGGCAACGTGATGTTGATGGCGAAGACAGCAGCCAAATGGTTATACAACACGATGGACTCCCTGCTGGCACGTACTGAGGGCAGGAAGCTGTTGAACCGGTGCAGATTTGAAAGTATACGGGGAACCCTGGATACGCTGCGCAACCGGAAAAGCGAGTCAGCTGCGGGGTGAAAGATTGAACATGAGCAATTATCCTTGGACTTCGAGAATAAACACAATACAGCATGTTTTCATTTTTCTTCTGGGCGCTCTTGCTGTAGGAATTGCGGCTACTTATCAACCGGTGGCCAGCATTGCGGCGGTATGCTTACTGCTTCTGCTGGCCGTTTCTATCCATCATCCGGAGCGCATCAGCTATGCAGTTCTGCTGAGCACGGCGGTATCAGTGGATTTCCTGTATCAGGGTGGCGTATTCGGCATCGAGATTTTGTCATTGTACAAATTGGGCATTTTGGCCTTGCTGGTACCGTGTATGCTCGTTTACGGCATACGCCTCAAGTTTAGCTATCCGATCTGGGCATTGGTGATCATGCTGGGAATTACATTTGGATTTTCAGCATGGCTGCCTACGCTGACGACCTCGATTGCAGTAAAAGCTTTCGTCGGACTATCGTTGCCCTTCTTTTTTCTACTGATCCAATGGAAAAAGGATGTGGCCGAAAAGCATATCCGGCTGATCAGCCTGCTGCCGATCATCAGTGTGGTCGTTGGACTCGGTTTACAGGTCGCAGGGCTGCATTCGTTTACTGATGTAGAATTTACGGGAGCGGTGAGAGTACAGGGAGCGAACATTCCGCCGCATCTGGCGATGCTCTCCTTTCTCGGGATTGCCGTCTCGCTGATTGAGATCAAACGCAAGCCGCAGCAAGCTGCCTTTTATTATACGGTGCTGGCGCTGAACTTTTTGATTCTGATTGCCACCGGCACACGCGGGCCGATTCTGGCATTGTTGCTAATGTTTGCTGTGTATCTGTTCGATATCGCCCGGCAGTATCTCAAGGGAAAAGTCAATTATTTGCTACCGCTGGCCGGATCGTTTTTGATTGCTCTGGGGGCGGTGGCCCTGCAATGGAACAATTTGAAAAAACGCTCCTTCGAGCGGGAGACCGATACAGGAATTGACCTGTCGGGACGCTCGGAGGCATGGGAATATTTCTTGAACAGAGTACAGGATTATCCGTGGTCAGGCAGGGGTCTTGGCGCGGTGACGGTTGCGAACGACGGGACGTTATTCAAAGGCTTTGTCGTACCGCATAACGAGTATATACGCTTTTATTTTGACACGGGATATATCGGCTGCGGATTATTGATGCTTTCATTGCTGGTCGTGTTCGTTCTCATTTACCGGTCGCTTGCCAAGTCGATCAAACCTTATTTTGCAAGCTTGATTGCGGGCTTTCTGATTTATTCGTTTTCAGATAACACGTTGTCGACGGTTCAAATGATTATTCCATTTTGCTGGTATTTGAACGCTTTATACCAGACATCTACGCAAACCGATTTTCGCAAAGAGAAGTGATACGATGAGCAGAGTGAACATGTTCGATGTCAACTTTGATAATTATGATTTTAACGATCTACTCGAATTTATAGATACTTCTATTGAGCATCAGCGTCATTCCTACATTTTGACCTGTAATGTCGATCATGTGATCAAGCTTCGCAAGGATGATGAATTCCGCAAGGTATATTCCGATGCGGGAGCTGTAGTGGCCGATGGAATGCCTATTATTTGGGCGTCCAAGTTGCTGAAAAAGCCCCTCAAGCAAAAGGTGTCAGGTTCCGATTTGTTCACCCGGCTGGGGGAGGCTTTTGAGGATCGAGGCTATCGGTTGTTTTTTCTGGGTGCGGCGGACGGTATTCCCGAGAAGGCGATGCTCAATCTTCAGGAATCGTACCCGAACATGAAAGTAGTGGGCTGTTACTCTCCCTCCTATGGCTTTGAGGAAAATGAGGAAGAGAACAGACACATTGTCCAATTGCTGCAAGAGGCCCGCCCGGACATCGTTTTCGTCGGCGTAGGCGCACCTAAACAGGAAAAATGGATTTACAGATATTACGAGACATATCGCGCTCCGATTTCGATAGGAGTGGGAGCTACGTTTGATTTTCTGTCGGGAAATGTAAAACGTGCACCGGAGCTGATGCAGAAGACGGGATTTGAATGGTTTTGGCGGTTGTCTCAGGAGCCTAAACGTTTGTGGAAAAGATACTTGATTGAGGATTCCGAGTTTCTCGTTCTGCTGTTTAAGGAAATGTTCAAGCGGGACCGGATGAAGGGAGGTCAGGAGTGAGAAATATGAGTCGACTGGCAGATCAGCAGGTTTCCGTTTGGTTAGGAAATCGGCGTGGAATCGGCATGATCGGCATGGGAGTGCTGGCTTGTATGCTGCCACTCGCCATCGGATTTGTCAGCGCCAAGATGAATCCCACCATGAGCCAGCAAGGAGCTATATTGCTGGCGCTCGTTTTTCCGGCCTTTTTGCTGGCGATCATTCAATCGCGGATGCTGATTCCGTACACACTCACGGTGTGGGCAGTAGGACCGGAAATCCGGCGCATTGCGGACTGGCTGGAGGGAACGTATCACTCGGTGTCCTTGCTGAGCTTGGCACCCTTGCTGGTAAGCAGTATGTTGATTATTCCCGTGCTGCGTGGCATTCATCAGGCGGAAAAGCCATTGACCCGGATTGTTGTGTTTTTTGGTATTGAACTGGCCTATGGAAGTGCGGTCGGCTTGTTCAAAAATGGTATCGTTTTTGCCTATGATTTAGCCAACTATGTGATTCCTTTGCTACTTCTGCCTTATCTTGCGATTAAGCCCATGAAAGCGAAACAGCTGGATCGTCTGCTGTATTCATTTGCCAACATTGCCGTTCTCGTGGCGATTTACGGCATTATTCAGTATTTGACGGTGCCTCCTTGGGATGCATTTTGGATGAATAACGTAGAGATGAATTCCATTGGTTTACCAGAGCCGCTTCAAATCAGAGTTTTCTCTTCGATGAACTCGCCTGGTCCCTGTGCTATTTTCCTCGCAATGGCGCTTGTACCCATGCTGATGGAAAAACGGTGGCGCGGCACATTGGGATGGATTGGAGTCCTGCTGACGGTTGTTTGTCTTTTGATCACGCTGGTACGTTCGGCCTGGCTCATTGCATTCGTTATGCTGCTGGCTTATATTCTCACTTCATCCTCTAAGGGCAAGTGGAAAACCTTGTTTCAACTTGCTGTCGTTGGTCTCCTTCTCTACATCATTGTTCCGAAGCTACCGGGAGCAGAAGGTCTGGTGGCCCGCATGCAAACGTTGACGGATATTCAACAGGACCATTCGTACAACGAACGCTTGGATTTGCTGCATACGATGATTCCCGCCATTGTCGGTAACCCGGTGGGGCAGGGGATCGGGAGCGTAGGAATCGGAACCAAACTTGATAATGGCGGCGATCTCGGTGAACTTGGAATTATGGATAATGGCTATATTGCTATTTTCCTCACCTTCGGTATTTGCGGAGCATTCTTTTTCTTCGGTGGTCTGATCGTTATCATCAAGCGCCTTCTCGTCCGCATTGCCGAGCGAGATTCCAGTCAGCCTTATATCAGACTGGCGCTGGCTACGTGGGCCGGAGCTGTAGCCAGTCTCATATCGGATAACGGTTTTCCCGGTATGCGCGGCTATCTGATCTGGATGATGATCGGAATAGGACTGTGGGCGAAAGATGTCATCGCGGAAAGAAGGTAAAGGCTGTGCAAAACTTACAAACATTATCCGCACCTGTCCGGACACTATGGTCCACGGTGGTTCACTTTGCCAAAAGCAAGGATAGCAGCTCGGCAGCAGTCAAAACGATGATATTCAGCATGCTGATTCTCGTCGTGAACATGCTGACTGGCGTGCTGACGGCCCGATTCCTGGGTCCTACCGGACGCGGGGAACAGACCGCGATGGTGAACTGGTCCCAATTTCTCGCCTTCTGCATGAGCTTCGGTGTCCCGTCCGCGTTGATTTACAATGCGAAAAGGAACCCGGAGGAAACGGGCAAGCTGTACGGCCTCGCCTTGCTACTGGCGACGATGTTCGGGGGCTTGGCGACACTCATCGGCGTGTTCCTGATTCCTTATTGGCTGCGCTCCTTTTCTTCATCGGTCATCCTGTTCGCGCAATGCTCCATGATGATGTGTCCGCTTATCGCGATCTCACAGATCAATAATGCATTGCTTCAGGTCCGGTCGGAATACAAGCAGTACAATTTGTTCCGGTATCTGGTACCGCTGAGTACGCTGCTGGGTCTGGCGATCCTGATCCTGACGGGTCATATGAATCCGTATACTTCTGCGCTGGCGTATTTGCTGCCAGGGATGCCGATTTATATCGGTGTTACGATTCGAATGATTCGGCTGTACAAACCGAAGGTGAAGAACAGCTGGACGCAATTCAAAAATCTCTTTACCTACGGTATGGGTTCATACGGGAACGATCTCATGGGGCAGGTTTCTTATTATATCGACCAGATCCTGATTGCAGGTCTGCTCAGACCGGCTGATCTCGGCTTATATGCGGTAGCGGTCAGTCTGGCCCGGATGGTGAATGTATTTTCAACCTCGATTATCGTCGTGCTCTTTCCCAAAGCCTCTGGGTTAAACAAGGAGGACGCGGTTGCATTAACATTCCGGGTATTTCGGGTGACTTCAACAGCAACGATTCTGGCTGCCATGATGCTGATACTGATTGCTCCGTTCGTATTTACATTGCTATATGGTCAGGAGTTTAAACAAGCGCTTGCGGTGTTCCGGTTACTGGTGCTTGAGGTTGCTATAAGCGGAGGAACCATGGTGCTGGCACAGCAATTCATGGCGCTGGGTAAGCCCAAGCTGGTTACCATCCTACAGGGTGTCGGATTGGCGCTCGTCATACCATTGCTGTCTATACTCGTTCCGAGATATGGCTTGACGGGTGCAGGGATAGCAATGCTGTCTTCGGGGATTCTACGGTTCGTTTTCATTTTATGTAATGTTAAATTCGTTCTGAAAATGAAAATTCCGAGACTGCTTATTTCCAAACAAGATATTCAATGGCTCCGATCAACGATGTCACACTACATCAGGAAAAAGCCAGTTAACGGTTAGATAAAGAAGGAGGCCCCCCCTAATGAACCACATGTCTAGCGTTCCCAAGGACAACCGGATATCCGTAGTTATTATCGCTCAGGATGATGGAACTCGAATCACAGCCGCCATTAAATCCTGCAAGCCCTTTGCGGACGATATCGTCGTCATTGACGGAGGGAGCAAGGACAATACGATTCAGGTAGCTGAATCATTGGGCTGTCGTGTGTTCTCCAATCCGTGGCCCGGTTATGCGAAGCAGCGCATGTTTGGTGTTGAAAAAGCCGAATTTGATTGGATTTTCCTGATTGATACGGACGAGGTGGTAGATGCGGAGCTTCTTGGAGATTTGTTGAAGGTCAAGGAAGCGCTCCATGATCCGGCCAAAGCATACTCTGTGTTTCGAATTGGTGATTTTCTGGGCAAATGGATGAACAAAGGCGAGTATTTGGTTCGTCTCTACAATCGGCGTATTTATGGCATTACAAATAGCCTTGTTCATGAAATGCCGGATGTAGCCTCTTCCCAGATCGTTAATCTGGAGGGCGTGTTATGGCACTATGGCTTCCGCAGCATCAGTGATCATATGACCCGTTTTAACAAGTACACAGACCTCGAAGCGGAGACGGCACTTAACAAAGGCAGATCCTTTCGGATTACCAGGCTGTTGTTGCGGCCTCCAGCCCGCTTTGTGCAGAAGTATTTTGTCCAAGGCTTATACCGCAAGGGATTAGCAGGTTTTGCAGTAGCGGTCTTTTGGGTGATGTACGAGTTTCTGGTCTGCTTCAAGCATTATGAGCTGACGAAGCGGCGGAAAAAAATAATGATTGTGGAAGACGAACAGACCGAGCAGAAAGGAGAAACCAGCTATGTCGTACAATAACGGATTTCGCATTGCAGCAACAGGGCTTAGCTGGCCGTCCTTGCAGCCCGGCGGTTTAAACACCTACTTCAAATCCATCTGTGAGCAACTGGCGGAACAGAATACGCTGGATGCTTTAATCTGTAGCGATGAGAAGCCGCAAGTGCCTGACAGTATCCGAATTCATTCAATTGGCAGCAAGCAGCAATCCATCTGGAAGCGTCGAGAGCTGATGCAAAAATATGCAGCAACGCTGTTCGACAAGCAGTCGATAGATGTGCTGTACTCCCATTTTGCCCCCTATGGTGTCGGCCCGGCGCTGGAGGCGAAAAAACGGGGAATTCCGGTAGTCACCACCTTCCACGGCCCATGGACAGAGGAAATGAAGATTGAAGGGCAAGGACTCAAGCATCTGCTGAAAACAACGTTGGCCAAATCCATTGAAATGAAGGCTTATGGTCTGGCGGACAAATTTGTAGTGCTGAGCGAAACCTTTCGGGATATTTTGCATGAGCATTATAAGGTTCCACTCAGCAAAATCCATATCATTCCCGGTGCAGCGAATGTAGAGAGGTTCCATCCGGCAGAGGATCGGGGGACGGTGCGGGAACGGCTGAATTTGCCACAGAATGCGACGATTGTGCTGACCGTCCGTCGTCTTGTTAACCGAATGGGACTGCTGCAACTGCTGGAAGCATGGCGGCGGGTCACCGAGCGTCATCCTGATCATCTGCTGCTGATTGGAGGGAAGGGACCTCTGATGGAGGAACTGGCTTCCAAGGTGGCAGAATACAATCTTCATAATCATGTGAGATTGCTTGGATATGTATCGGATGAGGAACTTCCCCTGTATCATCAGGCATCGAATATGTTCGTTGTGCCGACACAGGCCCTGGAGGGCTTCGGCCTGATTACGGTGGAGGCGATGGCCTCGGGGGTGCCGGTAATGGCGACTCCTGTAGGCGGCAACAAGGAAATTTTAAGTGGATTCCGTCCGGAGCTGTTGTTCCGGGGAACGGACAGCGAAGCCATTGCGGAAGGACTGTTGCGTGTGCTGGATAACCGCGAAGCCCTTCCCAACGCACGGGAATGCAGGGACCATGTCCTGAGCAAATATACGTGGGGACATGTGGCGGAGCAGGTGGAAGATGTGTTCCGGCAGGCCCTTGACAGAAAGGCGGCGGCAAAATGCTGAGAATAGCTTATATTGACCACACGGCAAGATGGAGCGGCGGCGAAGTCGCGTTGTACAACATACTGACGAACATCGGGGAACATATCGACCCGCTTGTCATTTTGGCGGAGGAAGGTGATTTGGCAGATCGCCTCCGGCAACGTGACATTGATGTTCGTATCGTTCCGCTGGATGATTCCATTCGCAACCGGGGGCGAAATGCCGTCAATCTGGGTGCGCCTGCGGCAGCCTACCGACTGTTGGCTTATGGGAAAAAGCTTGCGCCTTTGCTGCGCGAGGAAAAGGTCGTGTGTGTTCACACGAACTCGCTCAAGTCGGCGTTCTACGGCGCAGTAGCCGCGAAGTCAGCGAAGGTGCCGTTGATCTGGCATATTCGTGACCATATCGGCCCGCCGTACCTGAAGCCGATTGTCGCCAAAGGCATTCGGCTGATGTCCCGCTTTTTGCCCAACGGCGTCATTGCCAATTCCAAGTCCACGCTAAGTGCGCTGGAGCTGCCCCCGGACAAAAAGACGCTCGTCGTCTACTCGGCATTTGCCAAAGCGATTACGGCTCGTGATGTGACCGCAAATTCACGTGACGATGACTCGTTTAACGTCGTATTGGTCGGCAGGCTGGCAGAGTGGAAGGGGCAGCATATTTTACTGGAAGCGGCGCGCTCTTTTTTACCGGATAAGCGTGTGAAATTTTGGCTGGCTGGAGATGCGCTGTTCGGCGAAGAGGAATACAAACGCCGTCTGGAATCCACGATGCGCGAATACGGATTAGACAACGTCAATTTACTTGGACACGTCGATGACATTCAGGGCCTGATGCAGCGTTGTGATCTGCTCATTCACACCTCCATCACACCGGAGCCGTTCGGGCAGGTCATTATTGAAGGCATGGCCGCAGGTCTGCCAGTGATTGCTTCGAATGAGGGTGGACCCAAGGAAACCGTCGTACCGAACGAAACCGGGCTGCTTATTGAACCGGGGGATCCGGTCAAGCTGGAAGAAGCCATCCGCTGGATGCTGGAGCATCCACAGGAACGTCAGCAAATGGGCGATAAAGGGATGGAACGGGTCAAGAAGCATTTTGTGATCGAGAACACGGTTAAGGATATAGTTCATTACTATAAGGGTTTGTTGGCAGGAGTCTGACCGACAATCGCGTTAAAGGATGATTCAGATGAAAATAGCGATAGCACACGATTACTTAATCCAAATGGGCGGAGCGGAAAGGGTGGTAGAGGTATTCCACGATATGTATCCGGAGGCTCCAATCTTCACAACGGTGTTCAGCGACGACCGCCTGTCGAACAACTTGAAGGATGCAGACATAAGAGCCACCTGGCTACAGAACATCCCGGGAGTGAAGGCCAATTTCAAAGGAGTGCTGCCGCTGTACCCCATCGCTATCCGTGATTTTGATTTTAGGGATTTCGACATTGTTCTAAGCTCCAGCAGCGCATTTATGAAAAGCATCCAGGTACCTAAACATACGTTTCACATTTGTTACTGTCACACACCGATGCGGTTTGCCTGGGATTACGATACATATATGGCCCGGCAGTCCAAATCCAACCTGCTCAAAAGCATGCTAAAGCTTTACATGAATCGGTTGAAAACATGGGATGCCAAAACTTCTCGCAACGTAAACCAATTTGTCGCCAACTCTTCGGTCGTCAAACGGAGAATTCTGCACTATTACCAACGGGAGTCGGATGTCATTTTCCCTCCTGTTAATACATCCCGTTTCAAACGCGCTACAAGCATCGGTGATTATTACCTGATCGTATCCCGGTTAGTGTCCTACAAGCGCGTTGACCTGGCGATTGAGGCATTCAAGCGCAATGGTCTCAAGCTTCGCATTGTCGGTGAAGGACCGGATCGTAAAAGACTGGAAGGCATGGCCTCCCCGAACATTGAGTTTCTTGGCAGGCTTGAAGACGAAGAGGTCAACAAGCTGATGGCAGAATGCCGTGCGCTCGTTTTTCCGGGGGAAGAGGACTTCGGTATCACGCCTCTGGAGGCGAATGCAGCCGGACGGCCTGTTATCGCTTATCAGGGCGGGGGAGCGCTGGATACCATTGTTCCTCATGTGAATGGTGTATTTTTCCGCACACATCAGGTAGAGGATGTGCTGGAGGCGGTCGCCAAGGTCGAGCAGCATGCATGGGATGTGGACGGTATCATTAGCCATGCACACAAATTTGATGAAGATACGTTCAAGGATCATTTCAAAAAGTATGTAGAGCAAGCCTATGTGAACTTTCTAAAAGGAGGATGAACGGAATGAAGCTGGCTGTAATCGGTACTGGATACGTTGGGCTCGTCTCGGGCGTGTGTTTTGCACATAAAGGTAATGAGGTGATTTGTGTCGATCTGGAGCAGCATAAAATCGACATGCTGAACCGGGCGGAATCTCCTATTTATGAACCTGGGATTGAGGAATTGATCGCGTTAAATCTGGAAGCGGGTCGTTTGGAGTTTACTTCGGATTTGGCCGACGCGGTTCGCCGCTCGGATATCGTTATTTTGGCGGTGGGTACGCCTTCTCTGGCTAACGGCGAAGCGAATCTGTCCTACATTGAGCAGGCGGCTGCTGATGTCGGGAAAGCCATGAACGGGTATAAAATTATTATGACCAAGAGCACGGTGCCTGTCGGAACGAACGAAAAGATCAAGGACGTGCTGGCTCGTCATACGAGTTTGTCCTTCGATATTGTATCCGCTCCGGAATTTTTGAGAGAAGGCTCTGCCATCAAAGATACACTCCATCCAGATCGCATCATTATCGGTTTGAACAACACGGGGCTGCGTGAAACGATGGTTACGCTGCATCAAGTGTTCACAGATAAAATTTATGTGACGGATATCCGCAGTGCCGAGATGATCAAATACGCGTCCAACGCATTTCTGGCGACCAAAATCTCGTTTATCAACGAAATCGCCAATATTTGCGAAAAAGTAGGCGCGGATGTTACCTGTGTGGCTGACGGTATGGGGATGGACAAACGAATCGGGTCCTCTTTCCTGCAAGCAGGGATTGGGTACGGTGGCTCTTGCTTCCCGAAAGACACGAATGCGCTCATCCAAATTGCGGGCAACGTAGACTATGAATTTAAGCTGTTAAAATCGGTGGTCGAGGTTAACACTGACCAGCGTTTCATGATCGTATCCAAGCTGCGCGAATCGCTGGGTCAGCTGCACGGCGTGCCAATTGGCATTTGGGGCTTGGCCTTCAAGCCGAATACAGACGATATCCGCGAGGCTCCGGCACTGGAAATCGTTGAAACGCTGATTCAGGCAGGTGCTATTGTGAAACTGTATGATCCGATTGCGATGGAAAAATTCAAGGAGCATGTGGATCACCCGAATATTGTATGGTGCTCCTCGCCGCAGCAAGCCGCCGAAGGAAGCGACGCGGTCTGCCTGCTGACCGATTGGGAAGAGTTCAAAAACGTCAATCTCGTACAATTGTCTGCCATTCTGCACAAGCCAGTCCTGATTGACGGTCGTAACGTATTTACTGAGGAGCAGATTCAAGGCTCCGGGCTGGAATATTACTCCGTGGGTCGTCCGCGGATGAGTGGGTGGAACAGAGATAAGGTTGAAGCTTAAAAAGTGAAACATTAAAAAGTGACTGTGGTGCTGTTGGAGGCGCTGCGCGTGCAGATTGTTCTTCCGATTGCTGTTACCCCCGGATTTTCGGATTGGGTAAAACATTCAAAGGTTAAAATCCGGGGGTAAAGGCAAACGCTCCGCTTCTTCAGAACAATTCTGCCCGCTCCGCTGCTTTTACCACATGGAGTCACGATTTTTAACCTCCCACCTTATGGGGGGAGGTAGGAAGGGCGTATCCGAAGGAGCGGCGCGGTGGTACCGCTCCTTCGGATTAAGGCGCCATGCGGATGCGCCGAGCGCGTGAGCGTCTTTACAGGCTGACCGGACATGAATCGTCCGGTCGTGCCTTTTGTAATACACGGTATGATCGGCATGATGCATATTTGAGTAGCGCAGGGATGGATTTGAATCTGGAGAAGCGGAGCGTTCGCCTTTGGACCGGGATTCAAACCTTTATACGATTTTATATAATCGAGTGAATCCCGGTCCAACAGCGATCGTAAGATCAAATCCATCCCGTAGCGGGCACTCAACCGTGCATCATCCGATCACCTACCCAAATTAGAGAGGAAGTGGAGAGTTATGAAGCTCGTACTTTTGTCTGGTGGTTCCGGTAAAAGATTATGGCCTTTGTCCAACGATTCCCGTTCCAAACAATTTTTGAAGGTGTTGGAGAGTCCGGAGGGTAATTCGGAATCTATGGTGCAACGGGTGTGGAGACAACTGGGGGATAACGGCTTATCCGAATCCTCGTTCATTGCAACAGGGAGAGCGCAGGTCGAAATGATTCAGAGTCAGGTTGGGCAGGATACGCGCATCATTGTTGAGCCGGAACGCAGAGATACCTTTCCCGCCATTGCGCTGACAGCAACTTATCTATATTCCATCGCTGGTGTTTCGCCCGATGAAATCGTTGCTATATTGCCGGTAGATCCCTATGTAGAGGATGCTTTCTTTGCTACAGTCGCCCAGTTGGAACATACCCTTCAGGAGAGTGAAGGCAAGCTTGCGTTAATCGGGGTTGTCCCTTCCTATCCATCTGAGAAATATGGTTATATTATACCGAAAAATGATGCCACACAAGGTAGCACAGGCTACCGCGAAGTGAGCCATTTTCAAGAGAAACCCGACCGGGAGCAGGCGGAGCGTCTGATTGAACGCAGTGCTCTATGGAACTGCGGGGTTTTTGCATTCAAATTGGGTTACTTGCTCGATATCTTGGCATCCAAAGGATTGCCGCTGAACTATGAAGAAATGCAAAAGCAATACGCTTCCCTGGAAAAAATCAGCTTTGACTACGAGGTAGTCGAGAAGGAGAAGGATATCGTTGTCCTTCCGTATGATGGATTTTGGAAGGATTTGGGTACCTGGAACACCTTAACGGAAGAAATGTCACATCAGCAAGTGGGTAGAGGTGTGGTAACGGAGGATTGCGTCAATACGAGCCTCATCAACGAACTGGACATTCCCGTGGCGATCATCGGAACGAATGATCTGATCGTAGCTGCCAGCCCGGATGGCATCCTTGTGACCAATAAGGCGGAAAGTCCGCGCATCAAGGAAGTGCTCAAGGCTCATAATCAGCGTCCAATGTACGAAGAGCGCCGTTGGGGGCATTATCGGGTAGTGGATTATGTGAAGTATGACGAGGGCAACGAGGTATTGACCAAGCGAATTCGTGTGCTGCAAGGGAAAAATATCAGCTACCAACTTCATTTCAAACGGAGTGAAATTTGGACCATTATTAGCGGTGAAGCGGAAATTATTTTGAATGAAAAGCTGCATAAGGTGAAGACTGGTGATGTGGTTCGCATTCCTGAAGGGACGAAGCATAGTATTTTGGCCGTGACCGATGTGGAATTGATCGAGGTACAGACAGGTTCTGAGCTGATCGAAGAGGATATTGTCCGTTTTTGCATGGATTGGGATGAAATTTCCCGTCACCAGTTTATTTCATAACTATTTCGAAAAGATGAAAAAAGACCATTTATGAAGTTTTTTAGCTCAAACTGTCGAAAATACGCGAAAATCTGTAAATTCATGAACATGGCCTATTAAATTTTGGTAAAAAAAAGTCGATATTTAGGGTAAGAAGGAATCCAAACTCCTTCCAACGATAAACGCAGCCCTGTCGAAAGGTAGGTACGCAAAGCTAAAGGGCCTTCCGTAAGGATGGCAGCCTGGCTACCGAAAGGAAGAGCAAAAGTGAGATTCAATTTTATTCCTACGTATCGAATGATACGTCATGTACTCCCCTTTGTTATACTTTTTTCTTTGTTGCCCGTCGGTTTTGGTCAATCTCTGTCCGTGGCGAATGCCGCTACATTACAACCTGTTAATTCGCACGCTTCTACTCGGGTCCGGGAACTATACAGCTATTTACTCAACATTTCAGGGGAAAAAATAGTCACTGGACAGCATGATTACTTGGAAAGTCCGGATGAATTAAGCAACCAGGTCCAAAAAATCAGTATGGCGTATGCTGGTGTACATGGCTACGAGTTGGGAGCCATCTCTGGTCAGTCCGCCGCTACGGAGGCAGAACAACGTACAAATGTCGTTGATAGCGCTATACGTTGGAGTAGAGCTGGCGGCATAGTTACGATGACTTATCATGAACCGTTGCCGGGTAAACCACTGACTTGGGCTAATGTGCAGGCGAAAGTAAGCCAGGCGGAGTTCAATAAATACGTGACGCCAGGTACTACGCAATATAATCTTCTCATTGCCGATCTGGATAAGGCCGCTGTATCGTTAAAGCAGCTTCGTGATGCGGGCGTTCCGGTATTATGGAGACCTTACCACGAAATGAACGGTGGCTGGTTCTGGTGGGGAAACAAAAACAATTTCAATCAGCTGTGGAATATCATGTATGACCGTTTTGTAAACACGCATCAACTGAACAATCTGCTGTGGGTATGGAGTCCGAATGCGCCTAATTCGTACACTGTCCCATATACCCCGAAATATCCGGGGGATGACAAAGTGGATATCTTGGCTGTAGACATCTACAACAATGATTTTAAGCAAAGCCATTACGAAGGACTGCTCGGACTGGCACGGAATAAGCCAATTGCCATTGGGGAACAAGGTGAGGTGCCTAGTCCCGAAGTAATGCAGGCTCAGCCCAAATGGGTGTATTCCATGACTTGGGGCAAGATGCTGACCGAGAATAATACAACGGATCAAATTCAGGATTATATGAATGATTCGAGGAGCTTAACGCGAGATGATGTGAAAAAAGGGCTGGCAGCCATTCAACAGCCCGTGACAGATGTACCGCCTTTACCGGACGAGGGACAAAGCGACCCTATCCCGGCTCCGCCAGTAGTGACCGTTCCCCCATCTGTTCCGGATATGGTTTATGGGAATGGGCTGCGGGGTGAATATTTTAATAACAAGAATCTGGATGGCACCGCTGTTTTGGTTCGCACAGACAGTAAGCTGGACTATAACTGGCGCGCCGCCTCGCCTGATCCCAAGGTGAAGGCGGATCAGTTCTCGGTCCGCTGGACGGGCAAAATCAAGCCGCAATATAGTGAGACCTATACGTTTACCACGATATCCGATGATGGTATTCGTGTATGGGTAGACGGCAAGCTGATTATTGATAGCTGGTTCAAACAAAGCTGGACCGAACGCAAGGGCAGCATTACCTTGCAAGCAGGCAAAATGTCAGATCTGAAAGTTGAATATTATGATGAAAAAGGCGACGCAATGGCACGTCTGATGTGGGAAAGTCAGCATGAAGCGAAAGCGGTGATTCCCGGCAACGCTTTGTTTCTTCCTTGATATATACTCTTTCCCCGCCAAAAATTTTGAGGAGAGAGGGTGAAACACCATAATGAAAAAATGGTTGACCCAAAGGTATATAGTAGTATTGGCCGGGCTACTGGGGATCGCAGCTATAGCGATGATCGCCTGGTTTATTCATACGCCTCCAAAGAGTGAAGAACTTCAGACGGATAAAGTAGCGGCAGCCAGTCCAGTATGGAAGCTGGGCAAGAGGGATGATTCTTCAGCGGAATTTAAAGGGCCGGTTGATAGAGACAGTGTCAATATTTCTGCAGCCTCCACCGGGTCGTCTGCTAAAGCAACATCGTCAGCGATGTCCGTAGCAGAGAGTACAACAGCTCCGGTATTGCTCAGCAATGGTGATATTCCTCCCGGCTTGAATGCGTCTATGAATCCTGAACTGTCGCTCCAGTATACGCTGAATCAGGTTCCTCCCAATGGGATGATATTCCGTGTACGGATTTTGGATGCGGGCAAAGCTGTTCCGCAAATGGCTGTATTTTCAAATCATCAGCTGTCCGGTATCATTCAGATTGTCGGGGTTTCCGGCACAGGCAGTGCATATAATTTCAAAAACAACTACGAGCTGTATATACCCAAAGAGCAATTGAAAAGCGGTGTTAACGTACTCAAGCTAAAGACAGCGCGCTGCCTATACTGCTCATCTGCTGAAGATAAAAATGTGTGGTGGACTTGGGATGACTTGAGCTTGGAGACGTTAGCTTCACCTGCGACGGAGCCGATACACGGTAAATATATACTGACCGGGACGAATGTGAACAATAAAGAATTTTATTATGATCAGGGTGCAGTTAAACATTTACCATACGTTCTCAAATGGCTGGGAATTGCATATAGCGGCAATGTCATGAGAGTCACTTGTGCCAGTAATGTGAACAAGGCATGCAAAGACGTGGGAGAGTACTACCAAACGTTGAAGCAGTATAATATGCAATCGTCGGCTTTGTATTTATATACGGGCGATATCAAGCTGCAAAAAGACGGCTCCCTGCCGGAGACGGCCAAGCAGAAATTGCGCGATTATGCAAAAAAATATGGTTCATATCTGCAATATTATGAAGTGGATAATGAACCGGGATTGTTTAACCGCTCGAAAGCGGTCGATCTGGCCGTGGCCAAGTGGCTGAATACGGAAGGTAAGCAATTGGTGCCGCATCTCCAAACGGTAGCGCCGGGCTGGGCCTACTGGCCGACGTATTCGACCAAGGCATGTAAAAACCAAACCGGAGGTAGGCTGAAATGCGGCGATCCGGATGGATGGGAGCGGGACCCGGCACAGCGTAAACAGGTGGAGGATGTCACCGACCTGACTAACGGGCACGCCTACGGCGAATCGTATAATGAAGAGGGTGGAGGCAGCTTCGTTCAAAATCTGAAAACTTTCGGCGGTTCGAGCAACGGGCTGAAGAAGAAGATGCTGAATACGGAGTTTGGTACGAACGATACGCATCGGGACAACCCTGATTACGGGGCCAGTCAGCCACAAGCAGCAGCGTTCGACCGGATTATGCGTTCGCAGATCGGTTTTGCCGATATATTTATCCAGCATGCTGCCTTTTATAAGGACTACACGCTGTTTAAAACCGGCTTTGACCTGCAAAATCACAATCCGGCGAATACGGAAATTTATCCGTTCGGACAAGGGCAGGACAGCCGTGTAAACATCATGAGACGCTTGAGTCTGGCTTATGCCACACACGGGAAACCATTGACTTATACGGTACTGAATCCGGAGGAAACGAAGGATAGGATGGTCTATGTCCGTGCAGTGGATACATCCAAACTGAAACCGCTGGTTGGCAGTGGCGCCACCTCGGACAAATTGCTGGTGAATCTGGTGAATTTCGAATCCACAGCACAGACGATTCGTGTACGGGTGACGATGCCGAAAGCCGGCTTGTACACGGGTGAACGCTTCGGAGCTGGCTCTACGTACAGCCAGGCACAGCGTTCCATATCAGGGCTCAAGGCTTCGCCTGCCCTTGATTTTCAAGAAAAGCTGGGTCCCGGCGAGTCAGTGCAATACATTCTGAAACTGAAAAGTACAAATCAGGCCGCAGCTTCGGCCCCTACAGAGGTGAAGGCCGCCTCTGTTCAGGAAGGCGCGGTAAAGATTGATTGGCTTCAGGCAGAAGGCGTATCCGCCTATGATGTGTTGCGTGCGGACGGGACAGACGGGGCGTATCAGGTGATTGCCTCGGAAGTAGCGGGAAGCACGTATACGGACCACACCGCGAAAGCCGGAAGTCACTACGCCTACATAGTCCGAGCGACCGGGGGCACCCAGGTGTCCCCGGCGGCCGAGGCCGCTTAATCAGGACAGATACAGAGTAGGACCAGAGTCGAAGAATACCTTACATGCAACCGAAAACAGAATGCAAAAGAACCTATCAGGAGAAAGTAGGACCTGTCAGGTTCTTTTTTATCTGTAAATCGTTCTGATTTGGCAGATGATTGCGTATATTTTAGAAAAAAACACGAAAATCCTTTAATTTTCTCGCCATAAGACGACAACATTGCAGGTATGTATTCATATATAATAGTTTTGTTCGTGACTGATACATACATGGTTTGCAGGGAATTCTTTCCGGTGACCAAGAATAATAAAGTGAGGTTAATGCTGAATGAACAAGGAGACAGAATCAGGGAAGGACAGCCCTCTTCTACGAAACAACGCACGGAGAGCAGACAAACCTGTCGTCCACTTGGACGTCCGGGATATTTTGCTTCAATGCGGTATCACGATGCCGCAATGTCTACAGAGCGAAGCTGACGGAACCAAGGGCTGAAAGGATAAGAACGTGTAAAATACCGGTTGCCGGCACTGCTTAAAAACAGGAGTGAGCCGGCTCCCACCCTTCTTTATTTCATCATTCGTTCCATGCGGACAAACGCGATAAAACGCTTGGCTTCTTCCTCAGACAAAGTTCGTCCGTCAATGGTCAAATTAAAACGTTGCAGGATATCTTCATCGGACAGCTCCAACTGGTCCACAAATTCCCTCACATCTGAATCCAAAATCGCTGCCGGATGGCTAGTGCGTCCTACCAAGTAATCAATGGATACCCCGAAAATGTCTGCAAGCTTGGTCAGTATCTCAAAATCTGGCTTGCGCCGGTTTTTTTCATAGTGAGAAAGAGCCGCCCGCGTAATTCCGAGGGATTGCGCTAGTTCCTCTTGTTTTAATCCCTTATATTCCCGTAATTCAGCGATGCGGGTGCCATAATTCATTGATATTCCTCCTGAATGCAAGGTTAAGAAAGTTGCAATTTTGCGCTTGACAAGATACGATTCGTATCATAAATTAGTTATATAAGTTAAAAAAGTTACAAAAGTTACATAACGTATCTATATTTTGTAGTTTTCACGTATGTCATGGTTTATATACCTTAACAGGCCACCGATAAATAAGCATTTTGTGCTTATTCGCTGGCTAGACCTTATATACGCTATTATACAACATTTTACTATAGATTAGAGGCTCATGCATCGTTCTTTTCCCCGGTATGCAGAGGATCAGTACAAGCGTCATCGCATCGATAACAAGTCAATCAGAGAGGACTGGTCTTGTGCAGTTGAAAGAGTACATTCGCATGATCCGAAAAAGAATATGGTTGATTTGCGGTATCGTATTGTTGGTATGTGCTGTGGTAGGCGTGAAAAATATATATTTTACCCCTCAGGTTTATGAAGCGACAGCGAAGCTTATTATCAACCAGACGCCAAGGCCGGATCGTGCGGGTGTCGTCGATTACAGTGTCGTTCAAACGAATATAGCCTTAACGAACTCCTATAAGCAAATTATGATGTCCTCGGCAATTATGGACCAGGTGGTCGCCAGCTTCCCCGATCTCAAGGCCACTCCGTCAGCTCTGACGCAAAAATTAAGAGTAAACACCGCAAGTGATTCACAGGTCATGGATTTAACAATCCGCGATTTATCGTATACGAAGGCTGTCAAAACCGTAAATGCGGTAGCCAAAGTATTCAAACGCCAAATTCCCTCTATCATGAAAATGGACAACGTCACGATTCTAAGCGAAGCCAGCCTGACTGAACCGGCTGTTCCCGTGAACAGTAATCCCGCTATACAGTTGCTTATTGCTTTTACCGCCTCCTTGTTGCTGGGTATAGGCTTGGCTTTTTTGCTGGAAGTGCTGGACGATACCTTTAAAAATGAAGAGGATGTTGAAAAAGAACTCGGCCTGCCTACCCTGTCCCTGATTACGAAAATGAAAAAAGAAGACAAACGCTCCGACGATTCCACTACAACTCCCAAACAGGTAGGTGAAGGACAATATGCCGCGATTAATCAATAACCAGCTCGTCACATCCCTGCATGCCCAATCTTTCGTTTCGGATGAGTACCGTATGCTTCGCACGAACATCCAGTTTTCCTCTATAGACGAGCCGATTGAGGTTATGATGGTGGCGTCAGCTCAGGCGGGTGAAGGCAGGACGGTCACGATTAGCAATTTGGCTGTAACGTATGCGCAAGAGGGGAAAAAGGTGCTCGTCATGGACATGGATTTGCGCCGCTCTTCCTTGCACCACATGTTCGGCTTGCGTAATCATACGGGTCTGACGCGGGTCCTTGCCAACCAGCAGCCGTGGCAGGATGTGGTTCAGGAAACCGGGATTGATCATTTGTATGCCATTACAGCCGGACCGACTCCGCCGAATCCATCCGAAATGCTCAGTTCCCGCAGAATGAACGCTCTAATGGCTGAGCTGAAGGAGCATTATGATGTGATTTTAATGGATACGCCGCCATTGCTGCCCTTTCCGGATGGCTTCATTATAAGCGCCATGTGTGACGGAGTGATTTTGGTGGTGCAGGCAGGGAAGGTCAAAAAGGATCTCGTCAAGAAAACGAAAGCCAATTTGGAAAGAGTAAAGGCACATATTTTGGGCGTGGTGCTCAACAACGTGAAACGGTCAAACACTCGTGCGGAGCGCGGCATGGAGGAACGCAACTTGACATGAATAGAAAGGAGGGAAATGAAGTTACTAAAATTCTTTTAACAATGAACAAATAATACTTATTAATCTAAAACCGAGTCAATCGGAAATCGAGGTGATGAGCAGTGTCTTCTTCCCACTCGAACGAGGCCGAAGCTTTGAGTACATCAGTGGAAGTGTATTCGTCCGCTCATGGGCTTGAACGCCGGCAAGGATTGAGTGTATATCCGTTCGTGAAGCGAAGTATGGACATCATGCTGTCGTTCATTGGATTAATCGTGCTGTGCCCGGTATTTCTGCTCGTGATTTTGCTGATTAAGCTGGAGGACCCGAGAGGAGGCGCGTTATTTTATCAATTTCGTATTGGTAAAAATGAGCGGCCGTTTCGCATGATTAAATTTCGTTCCATGGTGTCCGATGCCGAGGACAGATTGTCCGCGTTGCTGCTGGAAAATGAAATCGAAGGTGCGATGTTCAAAATGCGGGATGATCCGCGCATCACCCGTATTGGGCGCTTCCTCCGCAGAACGAGCATTGACGAGCTGCCGCAACTGCTGAATGTACTGCGTGGGCAGATGAGTCTGGTAGGGCCTAGACCCCCGTTGCCCAGAGAAGTCTATGATTATACGGTAAGGGATAAGCTGCGTCTGACGGTTACACCAGGCTGTACCGGCCTATGGCAGATCAGCGGTCGTAATCATCTGAGCTTTAACCAGATGGTAGAGCTAGATCTGGAATACATATCCAGACGCAGTTTGGGCACGGATATCATCATCATGCTGAAAACGTTCCGGGTGTTATTGGGCTCCAACGATGCGTATTAAAATCACTCCAACAGGAAGGGGAGGGGAAAGCATGGATTTTTATTCCAACATATATGTAGCAGGGCACAACGGACTGGTGGGTTCCGCAATTGTTCGGGCATTGAGTAGAGCAGGCTATCGTAACCTGATCACCCGCACAAGCAGTGAGCTGGATCTGCGCAACAAGGAGGCGGTAGACCGTTTTTTCGAAACCGAGTCGGTGGACTATGTATTTTTAGCAGCAGCCAAGGTCGGGGGGATTCTGGCGAATAACGATTACCCGGCCGATTTTATCCGTGACAACCTGCTCATACAGACGAATGTAATTGATGCAGCATACCGGGCGAATGTAAGCAAGCTGCTGTTCCTCGGGTCCACCTGTATTTATCCCAAATTTGCCCCGCAGCCGTTGCGGGAGGAATACCTGCTCACGGGTGAGCTGGAGCCAACGAATGAGGCTTATGCTATCGCTAAAATTGCCGGGATTAAAATGTGCCAGTCCTATAACCGTCAATATGCAACCCGTTTTATTTCGGTGATGCCTACGAATTTGTACGGTCCGGGCGACAATTTTGATCTCCAGACCTCTCATGTGCTGCCCGCGCTCATCCGCAAGTTTCACGAAGCCAAGCTGAATCAGTCTCCGACGGTAGAAGTATGGGGTTCCGGCACACCGCGTCGTGAATTTCTTCATTCGGATGATTTGGCGGAAGCCTGTCTGTTCCTGATGAACAGCTATGAGGGCAATGAGATTGTGAACATCGGCGTTGGGGAGGATATTTCCATCCGGGAGCTGGCTGAACGGGTGAAGGAAGTCGTCGGTTATGAGGGGGAAATTACCTTTAATACGTCTGCACCCGACGGCACACCGCGTAAGCTGGTGGATGTGTCCCGAATTTCCGGGCTGGGCTGGTCGGCGCGTATTTCACTGGAAGAGGGATTAAGGTCTGTCTATCAGGCATTTCAAGGTCTGGATCTGGTTGAACAATAAAAAAACGGTGGAGGAATAGGAATGAAAAAAGCGCTGGTCACAGGGATTACCGGACAGGACGGATCTTATCTGGCTGAGTTGCTGCTGTCCAAAGATTATGAGGTGTACGGGGTACGCAGACGCACCAGTACGCCGAACTTTGAAAATGTGGCACATATCCAGAATGACATTCATTGGCTTTCTGGCGATATGACCGATCTGGCTTCGCTCATCGAAGCCGTGCGTCAGTCTGACCCGGATGAGGTCTACAACCTGGCTGCCCAATCCTTCGTCGCGGCCTCATGGCCGCAGCCCTTGGCTACCGGGCAGATTACAGCGCTATCCGTCACCAATATGCTGGAGGCGGTACGGATTGCCAAGCCGGACACGCGCTTTTATCAGGCGTCGAGCAGTGAAATGTTCGGCAAGGTGCTGGAAACGCCGCAGACAGAAACAACCCCATTTTACCCGCGCAGCCCTTACGGGGTCGCCAAAGTGTACGGTCATTGGATCACGGTGAACTATCGCGAAAGCTTTGATATGTTTGCATGCTCCGGCATTTTGTTCAATCATGAGTCGCCCCGCCGTGGGCTGGAGTTTGTAACACGCAAAGTGACGGACGCTGTAGCCCGAATCAAGCTGGGTTTGCAGCAGGAGCTGCGCATGGGGAATCTGGATTCGCTACGGGACTGGGGTTTTGCAGGAGATTACGTTAAGGCGATGTGGATGATGCTCCAGCAGGATCAACCGGATGATTACGTCATTTCCACGGGAGAAATGCATTCCGTCCGCGAACTGCTGCAAATTGCCTTTTCCCATGTAGGTCTGAACTATGCGGATTATGTCGTCATTGATCCTCAGTTCGTCCGTCCAGCAGAGGTGGATCTACTGCTCGGCGATTGCGCCAAGGCGAAGAAAAAGCTGGGCTGGCGAGTGGAAGTAGGCTTCGAACAGCTCATTCATATGATGGTGGACACAGACTTGGAGCGGGTAAAAAGACAGGCTGGGGCCGAAGCTTCCGTCGTCGTGTAAGACATGGAGGGGCCGCTCGCTTGCCGGGAGGTCTCTTCGCTGTACATTATTGTAGTCGCATCGGCAGAACAGCATGCTATGGAGCCGTGCGAAAGGTCATTTTTCAAGATGGAGTAGAGCTTATGACATTAGTCAAAAATCGCACCAAACCGCGCAGAAGTCTGCTGGTGAATACGTCTTGGCTGTTCGGCGACAAAATGATCCGCATGGTGTTTGGGCTGGCGGTCAGCATTATCATGGCGAGAGTGCTCGGACCGGAGGAGCTGGGGAAGTGGAATTATGCGGAATCTTTTTTCGGGATGTTCCTGATCTTCACGACTCTTGGCTTTGATTCCATATTGGTGCGCGATCTCGTCAAGGACCCCAAGGATGAGCATGAGCTATTGGGTACGGCGATTCTGCTGAAGCTGGTGGGTACTTTGGTAGCCATTGTCCTGTCCTGTTCCTTCATTTCGCTGCTCAGACCAGAGGATAGTTCCGTACGGTTGATCAATCTGATCTTAGCAACGGCTTCGGTGTTTCAGTTGTTTGATATCATCGACTACTGGTTCCGGGCGCAAATGTTGTCCAAATACACCGTCATTGCCAAGAATACAGCCTTTGTCCTCAGCTCCACCGTTAAAATCGTTTTATTGTTGTCCGGTGTCCCAATCTGGGTGGTGGCGCTGTGCGCTCATGGTGAGTTTCTGCTGGGAAGTCTGATTCTACTGTATTTCTTCCGTAAGGAAGGACGGCGTGTGCACAAGTGGACGTTCAGCCTAACCACAGCACGAAGGATCATGAATCACAGTTGGCCGCTTATTTTGTCATCCTCCGCTGTATATGTACAGGCACGGATCGATCAGGTCATTATCGGCGAGATGCTGGGGGATGCGGCAGTGGGCCAATATTCTGTTGCGCTCCGTCTCATTGAAGTGTTGGGCTTCATTCCGGTCGTCCTTACCACAGCATATGCCCCGGTGGTGACCCGTTCCAAGATGAAAGGGAGCGACGAATATAGACAGACGTTGTCCAACGTGTATCGGCTGATGTTTATCTGCTTTCTTGTGACCTCGATACCATTATTTTTTCTGTCCCAATGGGTGGTGGTCGTGCTGTATGGGCGGGAATTTACCGAGGCAGGCTCGCTGCTGTCGCTATTTGCGATTCGTCTGTTTTTCACCAATTTCAGTGTTGCCAAAAGCTTGTTTATTACGAATGAAAATTTGTTCAAATATACGCTGCTGACCTCGATCGTGGGTGCGGTCACGAATGTGGCTTTAAATTATGCGCTTATCCCGTTACTGGGTGTTCGAGGCTCGCTGGTGGCGACAATCTTGTCTTTTACGATATCTGTATTTCTATTCGATTTGCTGTTTAAGGAAGTCAAAGCCAATTTGGGCTGGATGATGAAGTCGATCCTGACCTTCTGGCGTGTTCACATTACAGTACCGAAAGTTGGAGAGAACAATCATGATACCCATTAAACCGTTTGTTCAGCATGAGGGGCAGTGTCCGCATTGTGGAGGTAAGGTACGGGGCGGAGAGGTGCTGTGGCAGGGAATTCATGTATGTGTCAGCACTTTGTGTGAAGGCTGTGGACGTGAATATATCGAGGATATGCGGGTCGGTCATGCCACGTATTCACCCTATCGGGTAGAAATGCCCAGCTATACACTGACCGGAGATGCGAAGTCGAGAAAATGGCTCGGAGAGCCCTTGCGGCAAGCGCTGCTAAGTCCTTCCTATGATTCGGCGGTTGGCATGACTGTGCATAAAATGAAAGCCTTTGAGCGCGTCATCATCGTCAATACGATTGATTATTTGTATGGTCACGCTTTGCTCAAGCTGCTGAATGTGCAGCGGGAATACGAACAATCGCCGGAGCTGGGCATCGTCGTTATTGTGCAAAAATCGCTGGAGTGGATGGTGCCCGCAGGGGTGGCTGAAATCTGGACAGTCGATGTGCCGTTCAGCAAGGCACGCAACTTTTATCCGGTGCTGCATCATCGGATGATGGAAGAACTGGTACGTTTTGATGAGGTCTATGTCAGTCCGGCGTATTCACACCCTAGTCAGTTCGATATTGAGCAGTTTACGGGCATCCCCCGTTATGAGGAGGGACGTGAATCGGAGCCGCGCATTACCTTTGTATGGAGGGAAGACCGCTTGTGGAGCGGCAGCCATCATATAGCACGGGCAGTGCAGAAATTTCCGCAGCTCAAACGTTGGCTTAAACCGCTGATTTATCATCAGCGCCGCAAAATCATCCGGTTGTTCCGCAGGCTGCGGGAATCCTTTCCGGATTATCGTTTTACGGTCGTCGGATTGGGTCGCACCGGGAGCTTCCCGGCGTGGATTACCGACGAACGTGTCGCATGCTTCGACCGGGAAAGTGAGCTGCGGGTATGCGAGGTGTATGCATCCAGCCGATTAGTGATCGGCATTCACGGCTCCAATATGCTGCTGCCCTCCGCACATGCCGGCATGACGATTGACTTGATGCCCAAGGATCGTTGGGGCAACTACGCGCAGGATATTTTATTTCACGAAACGGACCATCGGCTTACGGCTTATAAATACCGCTTTGTGCCGATGGAGTCGAGCGTGACTTTGGTGGCGGATATGGCGGCTGCCCAGCTTAAAGGAGCAGATCATTTTAATATGCAGATGACAGAGGAAAAGCAACGGCAGGGGAAAAGTTCAGTTTGAAGGGGAGAGGCCGCTTCGGGCAGGGTTTGATCTTCCGATCGCTGTTGACGTGGGATTCCCTGGTTTGAATAAGCCCTGTAGAGGGCGGAATCCCACGTCAAAGGCGAACGCTGACGCTTCTCCAGATTCAAATCCTACCCTCCGCTACTCACCGCCGCCAAAAAGAATTTCCCCCAGCCCATAGGGTGGGGGAAGGTAAGAGCCGCCCGGCGATAGCTTCGCCTATCGCCGTGAACTTCTCGCTGGGCACGCATCCCAGCGACAGTATTGCCATGCTGGCTTGTGAGATTGCGATAATCGTGCCAAGCTCACAAGCCCTCGGCGCAGTCAACGCTTGCGTGCAACCGCCCGCGTAACCCGCGCAGCGGGGGCACTTCATGCCCTGAGTTCCCTTTTTTTAAATTAGGGTGACTTTATGGAAACGGCGGTTAGCAGCGGAGTGGATGGAATCGTTCTGAAGAAGCGATAGCGTTCGCCTTTGCCACTGAATTTTAACCCTGTCAGGGTTTATATAATCCCAAAAATTCAGTGGCAACAGCGATCGGAGGAATGATCCATCCACGTAGCGGCCTCACTCTCGCGCTCCCATAACTCACCCAATATAAAATGGCAGGAGCTTAATGATGATTCAAAAAATATTGTATCTTCGCAATTTTGCCAGCAAGGTGAACGGGGACTCATACAATTTGCAGGAAGTCGGCTTGGGCAAAGCACTCGTTCGGAAAGGCTTCGATTGCGACATTGTCTACTACAACGATCACAAGGAAACCCATCTGGAGCAGGTATACCGTCACGAAGGCTGCACACTGCGCATCATCTGGCTCCATGGGTTGAAGTTCCTGAGCAACAGCATCTACAGAGATGTCCTTAAGGATTCGTTTCTGTCTGCTTATGATTTGGTCATTTCCACAGAATACAACCAGATCATGACCTATCTGCTTTCCCGCAAATGTCCCGAAAAGCTGGTGCTGTATCACGGCCCGTACCGCGATAACACACATGCGCTGATCCGAAGATTGTACGATACCCTGCTACTGCCGAAGGTGGCAAAGTCTCTACGTTGTACCTATGTCAAATCCGATCTTGCCAAGCAATATCTAGAAGATAAAGGCTTTCACAACGTCGTCACCATCGGGGTTGGACTGGACCGCAGCAAAGTCGAGGGGACACACAGCAGCGGCAACGACAAAAGCGAAGATCGTGAGGTCGCAGGTGAGCTGAGGCGGCTCGGGGATCGTCCGGTGCTACTGTATGTCGGCGTGCTGGAGGAGCGGAGAAATATACGTTTTATGCTAGGCGTGTTCAAAAAGGTACTTCAAAAGCATCCCTGTTGCCTTTTGTTAATCGTCGGGGATGGGCGTAAAGCGGATACGGATCGCTATTGGGCCTATGCCCATGAGCTGGGGCTGACGGACAGTATTTTGCATTTTCCAAGAGTGGAGCAGCGGCATCTGTGGCAGGTTTACGGAGCAGCGGATGTGATGCTGTTCCCGACTCATTACGATATTTTCGGTATGGTGCTGCTGGAAAGTATGCTGTTTCGCGTCCCCATTATCTCATCGGTAAATGGCGGCTCGGTTACCTTGATCGAGGACGGGGTGAGCGGAGTGATCCTGAGCAGCTTTTCAGAGGAGGAATGGGTGAGTCGAGTCTCTGAATTGTTGGACAATGCTGAGCTGAGACAAAGTATGGCGGAGCAGGCGTTTCTTACAGTCGAGCGTATGTCGTGGGATCGTATTGCGGAAGAAATGCTAAGTCACTCACGGATACAACCGATGCAGCCCATGCACCATCCCATGCAATCCGGGCAGGAAAGAGGGACAGCCACGTGAGCAAACAGATCAGCATACAGACGGGGCCTCCAGTGCGTCCACAGGCTTCAAGCCCAGGCCATCATCATGTTCAAGAAGAGGCGCCTCAGTCCGACATATCATCACCATCAACGGATACAGCAAACCATGTCCATCGACGTGAATATTACCAAAAAACGGTGGGCAAGGTGCTGGTCATCCATAACTTTTATCAGCAAAGCGGGGGAGAAGACAAGGTTGTCGAGCAGGAATTGGCTATGCTGCGTTCCAGAGGGATAGAGACGGAACATTATTATGTACATAACGACAGCATCCAAAGCAAAGGGCTGGCTAACATGGCAAAGCTGGCGGTGGAGGCGGCATGGTCCCTGCCGGAGTTCAAAAGAATCAAAAAGCTGCTTCTGCGGGTGAAGCCGGATGTGGTGCATGTGCATAACTTTTTTCCGGTTATTTCGCCTTCCGTCTATCATGCCTGTGAACGGCTGGGGATTCCGGTTATCCAGACGCTGCATAATTACAGGTTGATTTGTCCGGCCGCGACCTTTATGCGGGGAAATGAGGTTTGTGAAAAATGCCTGCACGGCACGTTGCTGCATTCCATCCGCTACGGATGCTACCGGGGTTCACAGCTACAGACGATTCCGGTGGCGGCGATGATCAAGTTCAACGATCTGATCGGCACATGGCAGCACAAAGTAAGCCGATATATTGCGCTAACCGAGTTTGCGCGGGAGAAATTTGCTGAAAGTGGCATTTCACCCGATCGTATCGCGGTAAAGCCAAACTTTATCCAACGTAAAGAGGTAGAAGCCGTGTATGACCCATATGATCGTTACTTGTTGTTTGTGGGGCGGATCTCAGCTGAAAAAGGGGTGCGTAATCTGCTGCAAGCCTGGACACAGATTGGGGATCGGGGCGGCTTGAGACTGGTCATCATTGGGGATGGCCCGGAAAAGGCTGAACTGGCTGCCGCTTATCCGCAGGAGGACATTCGTTTTCTCGGCAAGCAGGATGGAGACACGGTGCTGGATTGCATGAGCCGGGCCATGTATGTCATGGTCCCTTCCATTTGGTATGAAGGCTTTCCCATGACCATCGTAGAGTCCTATTCCGTGGGAACCCCGGTGTTGTGCAGCCGAATCGGGGCACTGGAGGAAGTGGTGGAGGATGGAGTGACCGGGTTTCATTTTCAACATGATGATATGGAACATATAAGTGCCGTAATCCGTCGTGCGACAGCCTATGAAAACTATCCAGCCATGAGACAGAAGGTATCGGAAATATATACTGCACGCTACACAGAAGAAGTAAATTACGAGCAACTGATGGCCATATACAGCGAGGCGATAGAGGAGCGTGATTATGAAGCAGCTGCCCCAGTATAGAGTCGGAAGGATTGCGGATGCAGATATTGCGGCGCTTACGTTTCAGGAAACAGTACACATGGTGGAGAAATGGGCAGTCGGACGCAGGGACAGCTATGTATGTATCTGCAACACGCATTCCATTGTTACAGCCGGAAATCAATCCGAGTTCCATGAAGCACTTGCGTGTGCAGATTTGTGTACCCCGGATGGTATGCCGCTGGTATGGGCGCTCAAGCTGTACGGATTTGAGCTTCAGGATCGGGTGGATGGCCCCAGTCTGATGCTCAAGCTGTGTGAACGTGGGCCGCAGACGGGATTAAGTATGTATTTTTACGGCAGCACGCCGGATACGCTGGATAGTTTGAAGGAAAGAGTGGAACGGGATTACCCCGGAATCCGCATCGCGGGTGGCTTTTCACCGCCATTTCGGGAGCTTCGGCCGGATGAGGAGGAGCAGATTATTCATGAGATCAATGCGTCAGGTGCGCATATCATTTTCGTCAGCTTGGGCTGTCCGAAGCAGGAAATATGGATGTATCGTAACAAAGACCGCATCCGTGGCGTGATGATTGGTGTAGGAGCGGCCTTTGACTATATCACCGGAAAGGTTCGCAGACCGCCGCTAATGATACAAAAGCTGGGGCTGGAGTGGCTGTACCGCTTGATTAGCGAGCCGAAACGGTTATGGAAGAGATACGCCTATAACAATCCGGTGTATGTATACCGATTTCTCAAATCCTATCGGCAGAACAAACGGCTTACACTCCATCATAATCGGCATCCAGGGAGAGGCGTAGAGAAGTGAAGCTGGTAAAAGCGTAATTCAGCGAGGCAGTATGTAAAAGGGGGAGCCACTTTGAAGCTATGTGTAATTGGTGCGGGGTATGTCGGACTGGTATCCGGAGTCTGTTTTGCCGCGCTCGGGAATACGGTCGTCTGTGTCGACCAGAATGAGGACAAAATTAGTCAGCTTCATGAAGGAAAAGTACCGATTTATGAGCCGGGCTTAAAAGGCTTGATCAAGGATAATGTCGAACAGGGCCGACTGACCTTTACAACAGATACCGCATCTGCGGTAGAGGGAGCGGAGATCGTTATTTTGGCAGTGGGTACACCTTCGTTGCCGGGAGGGGAAGCGAACCTGTCCTATATTGAAGGAGCCGCACGCGAGGTGGCAGACGCCATGAACGGCTACAAAGTGATTGTCACCAAAAGCACGGTGCCTGTCGGAACCAATGATCGTATTCACAGCCTGATCGCGAGCCGCACGAACTACTCTTTTGGCGTGGCTTCGGTTCCTGAGTTTTTACGCGAAGGCTCGGCGGTAGCAGATACGCTCCAGCCGGACCGCATCGTGATCGGGGCATCCGATCCTCATGTTGCCGCTGTTTTGTGTACGCTGCATGAGCCGCTGACGACAAATATTTTGACCACAGATATCCGTTCGGCGGAGATGATTAAGTACGCGTCGAACGCTTTTTTGGCGACTAAAATTTCGTTTATTAATGAGATTGCGAATATCTGTGAGAAAGTGGGCGCAGACGTTACGCGTGTGGCACACGGCATGGGGCTGGATCAGCGGATCGGCTCCTCTTTTCTGTCCGCAGGCATCGGCTATGGCGGCTCTTGTTTTCCCAAGGATACACAGGCGCTGATCCAGATTGCGGGCAATGTGGATTATGAATTCAAGCTGCTGAAATCCGTGGTGGAAGTGAATCAGGGGCAGCGCTTTAATGTGATACGCAAGCTGGAAGAAGCCCTAGGTGATCTGGAAGGAGCCACGATTGGCATATGGGGGCTGGCATTCAAGCCTAATACAGATGATGTAAGAGATGCTCCAGCGTTGGATATTATGCAGTCGCTTCTGGAAGCGGGGGCGCAAATACGTGCATATGACCCGGTCGCCACCGCCAACTTCCGCAGATTGCTGGACAGTTCGGAAGTGACGTGGGCCGATAGCGCACGAGAAGCGGCAGAAGGATGCGACGCGCTGTGTCTGCTGACGGAGTGGGAGGAATTTGGTGAGGTGGGGCTGGGTGAGCTAAACGAGCTAATGAAGTATCCCATTATGATCGACGGACGCAATGTGTACCGTGAGGAGCAAATCAGACAGTCCGCCTTTGCATACTATTCTGTCGGCAGGCCGCAGATGAACAATCTGGATATGGATCGTCATCGGTCTGTAATGAACCCGTAAAGGGGGAGGCTCTGTATGAAACGATGGCTGAAAATAACATTAGGGGCCGCTGCATTATTGCTGGTGGGTGCTGGTGCTTACACCGCTTACGTATATCATTCCGTTCAAACGGCGGCAAATGCCATGTACCATCCGCGCAGTATCGTGCAGCCCGCCGCGATTTCTACCCTTGCAACAGGCGGAGCGGGACGCCCGGCAGTAACAAGCAACGGATCGAGTACACCCAATCCGGCGGCCATATCCCAATTCAAGCCATTCACCGTGCTTGTGTTGGGCGTGGACCAGCGTCCCCATGATCGGGGGCGTTCGGATACGATGATGGTCCTGTCCGTTAATCCCGCCGAAGGCACTGTGTTGATGTTCAACATCCCGCGCGATACGAGAACGGAGTTGATCGGCAGGGGACGTGAGGACAAAATCAATCATGCCTTTGCCTTCGGCGGCGTGGACATGTCGATCCGTACGGTAGAGCATTTCTTGAATCATCCGATGGATTACTATGTGCAAATGAACATGGAAGGGTTTGCGAAAATGGTTGATCTTTTGGGGGGAGTTGCGGTTAACAATCCGCTCGATTTTCAATATGAGGGCCATCATTTTGCACAGGGCAGCTTGAAGCTGAACGGGACTGAGGCGTTGGCTTATGCCCGGATGCGTTTTGATGATCCGCGTGGGGACCTCGGAAGAAATGCCCGCCAGCGGGAGCTGCTCAAGCAAATTCTCGCACAGGCGATCAGCAAGGAAGGGCTGTTAAAGGTAAAACCGATATTGCAGGCAGCGGGGGAGCAGATCCGTACGGATATTACCTTTGACGATATGACGACCTTTCTGACCCGGATCGGCCCATCTCTACGGCAGACGGATATGGTTGAGTTGAAGGGTCATGGAACCAAAATCAACGGAGTGTATTATTACATCGTGGATAATCAGGAACGCCAGCGTATCCGTGGACTGATGGAGCAGCATTTGCTCACCACAGCCATATCACCTTAGGTTTGCCTTATGCAATCGGGTGGCTTGTAAGGAGGTCACCCGTCATTCTCTTCTAAACCAGGCTGTCCCACATACATCTTAGAGTATCCAGTAGAATGTCCAACTGAGGGGAGGGGCGATTTGTGCTGTTCAGAAGAAGAGCGGCTTCCGCGTTCGTCCGTAAACTGCTGTATTTTGCAATGATATGTGGGCTATTATGGCTGCTGTGGCTGGGTCTGCGCGGGGTGATGTCTACAGGTGAAGGCGATCAGGCGGTAGAAGCGCTGAATGAGTTCTATACGATGGAGCAGTCAGGTAATTTCGGAGGCTCCTGGGAGCTTTTTCATTCACAAATGAAGAAAAAATTCGAAAAATCCACGTATGTACAGCAGCGTGCGCACGTGTTCATGCAGGATATGGGGACGGATACGTTCACATTCGAGCTGGGAGAGCCGCAGGCTGAATATGATATTCGCACGGAGCAGAGTGGAGACGAGCTGGGGAAGGCGTATCGCATTACGGTTACCCAGCATTACAAGACCCGGTTTGGTAATTTTGATATCGTACAGCCTTGTTATGTGACGCAGGAAGGTGAAGAGTGGCGGGTGCTTTGGATATACAAGGATAAGGAATAGATAGGACGCGGTGTTTCTAACAGGTTAAATATGGTACAATACTTCCAAAACCGGAAATGAACAGAAAAATAGAATAGAGCTTCACTCCGGATGGAAGGAGTTTCATAGCATGCAGCAAGCGACAGGACAGCTTCCCGTCATACGTATGGAGGGTGTGAGTAAAATCATTTCCTCAAAAGCGATTGTGGACGATCTGACGCTGGAGGTTCCAGCGGGGCAGGTATTTGGTTTTCTCGGACCAAACGGTGCGGGAAAAACAACCACCATCCGTATGATGGTTGGCCTGATTTCGATCAGCAAGGGCGATATCCATATTTGTGGAGACAGCATCAAAACCGATTTTGAAAAGGCAGTTTCCCACGTCGGTGCGATTGTTGAGAACCCGGAAATGTACAAGTTTCTGACCGGCTATCAAAATTTGCAGCATTTTGCGAGAATGTCACCGGGGGTGACCAGGGAGCGCATAGATGAGGCGATCCGCCTGGTAGGACTCGGAAACCGTATTCACGATAAAGTCAAAACCTACTCGCTCGGAATGCGGCAGAGACTCGGGGTAGCACAGGCGATCTTGCATCGGCCGAAGCTGCTCGTGCTGGACGAGCCGACCAACGGTCTGGACCCGCAGGGTATCCGCGAACTGCGGGATTATTTGCGGCAGTTGAGCCGGAGCGAGGGAATTACAGTATTCGTATCGAGTCATTTGTTGTCCGAAATGGAGCTGATGTGCGACCGTGTCGCCATTATCCAAAGCGGACGGCTGATTGACATCAAGCAGTTGAAGAGCACAGGTGAAGAAGCCCAGACGGCGGAAATTGCTTTTGAAGTGAATGATGTCCAGCAAGCCTATGCGCTTGCCGGTGCAGGGCGCGTCGAAGGCAACCAACTGCTGCTGCATCTGGAGCGGGAGCAAATAGCAGAGATGAACAGCCTTCTGGCTGCAAACGGAGTCAAGGTATATGCGATTTGCCCGGTGGCCCGTACGTTGGAAGATCAATTTTTAGAAGTGACGGGAGGCGGGTCCATTGGCTGACTTCTTCAAGCTGGTACATAACGAAAATCTCAAAATTTACTTGCGTGTACGGACGTGGATTATGCTAGGGCTGCTGGCGGTCATTACGGCTGTGGTTCCAATACTGATTGCTCTTGTTTCCAATCAGGTCAGTGTGTGGGATGGTATCGTGTTGACGGCGATGTTTACATTTTTCCTCAATACGACGTTTGCGGTCATTGTAGCGGCTGATTCGGTGGCAGGTGAATTTACATGGGGAACCATCAAGCTGCTGCTTATCCGCCCTTGGACCCGCAGCAAAATTCTTTTGTCCAAATATATATCGGTCATTCTGTTCAGTCTGCTCGGAACGTTCATTTTAATTGCGATGGTTACGCTGTCCTCTTGGTTGATGTTATCCAAAGATGCGCCAGTTGGTTCAATTCCACCGTTCAGTGATTCGATATCTTATGTAACACTGAATTTCTTGTACAGCTATATCGCTTTATTCGTGACCATCGCCTTTGCTTTTATGCTGTCCGCTGTTTTTCGTTCCAGCGCCTTGGCGATTGGCCTGTCTTTGTTCATGATGTTCACCAAAACAATCTATAATTCAATCGGTTTGTTTAGTACAGATCGTTATGAATGGACCAAATACGTGCTGTTTACGCATATGGACCTGAAAAAATATCTCGATATGCCGCCGGGTACGGTAAGTTCTGGTTTGACCTTTTCGCTCACCGTGCTGGCCACCTATTATGTAGTTTTTATCGCGATTGCCTGGGTGGTTTTTGTAAAACGGGATGTTTCAACCTAAACCCGATCCTCTGATTCGATCTGATTTTCATCATGAGAATTCCACAATATCCTGAAAGCAGCAAAAAAGGACGTGTTAAATGGCTAACCATTTGCACGTCCTTTTTGCGTTGTTTTGGCGCTGTATCTATACAATTACCGCTACAGATTATGCGTGCCGGGGTATATTGCAACCTATTTTCAGCAAAAATCAATTAATAGGGTCGGTTTGCGTTTAAAGAGGTAGAGAGAAACAGATACTATCCCGTCTCTGATTGCAGGGTCGCTTGACTGATTTCCCTGTCTTTGCGAGTACCGGATTGTGTTTCAAGATCAGAATCGTCAGTTGAAACAGACGGTTCTGCGTCTTTCGTTCGGATCATTTGACTCGTACCGTCCAGTACGCCGCCTTCGGAAATGACCAGCGCGGCGGCGATTACCTTGCCGTACAGCTCGCCCGTAGGCGTGATCGTCAGTCTTCCCTCTGTGGTGATGCTGCCGAATACCTTGCCGGCAAGGATGACGTCTCGTGCGATGATATCCGAACGCACAACAGCAGATTCCCCGATCACGACGGCGCGAGTGCTGCGGATATCGCCCTGAAAATGGCCATCAATTCGGATATTGGCCTCAGCCTCAATCGTACCTTCAAAGCTGGTGCCGTTTGCCAACAGCGTATCGGTCGCAGGAGTGGACAGCTTTTTTTTGGAGTCCTTGAACATGTTGTTTTCCTCCAATCCTTTATTGTACATACAGTAACGGATCGACAGGCTGACTATGCTTGACGATCTGAAAATGAAGATGAGGCCCCGTGCTTCTTCCCGTACTTCCCAGCAGGCCGATGCTCTGTCCTTTACGGACACGATCCCCCGGAGTCACCTGCATACCGCTCAGGTGCATATACCAGGACTGGAATCCGTCAGGATGCTGGATGATAATGCACTTGCCCCGTGCCCCGCTGGAGGCTGCCTCCAGCACGGTGCCCGCTCCTGCGGCATAGACGGGATCACCCGTTTGTCCGGCAATATCCATGCCCGAATGGAAAGCCGATTTGCCCGTAAACGGATCGCTGCGATAGCCGAAGCTGGAGGTCATCCGGCGCGAACCTACAGGCCAGGCCGAAGGCTTGCCTTGTTCGGCAAGCGCCAGTCTGCGGGTCTGGAGCAACTGTGAGGCTTGCTTCTGCTCAAGGTTCTGCTGTACGGCGTTCGCCTGCTGAATAGAGCGGGGAACCGTGCGCTCTACCGTGTCCAGCAGGGATTCGATTTCCTGAAAATCATCCATGGCTTGACGAGTAAGCATGGCTGTATTTTCATGAACTGTAATCAATTCGCCCCCGGTATTATGGCCGGAGGCATCCCAGGAGAGTGGGGTCATAGTCGCTTTGCTGCTACTGGTGGCAGAGGATTTTCCGTGTTTACGGATAAATTGTTGCATTTGCTGTTCCAGCTCCGTTACGCGCTGGAGGCGTTCGCGAATACTGGTGGCCTGATTCGTCAGCTCCATGACTTCGCGGCGCAGTCGCCCGATTGCTGCATCCTTTTCCGCTACCGTAACCTCCATCTGCAAGCTCTGGACGGCAAGATTCGTTTCCATTTGGGAGATAATATGGGAAGAACGGATTTGCAGCCCGATCACGAGTGTAGAGATGGACGCGATCACAAGGGTCGGGACGAGAATGACAGCGGCTGTAGAGCATTGTAGCTGCTTGGGCGGTTGCTGTGCATCCCGAATGACGAGCAAGGTCATCCGGCGATTTAGGCTTCCTTTTTTCATAATCGCTCCTTTCCGGACATCGCTCCTATAGTGCTTGGTTACTATCTATTCAGCTTAAGGGGCAAACATGTCAAAAAAATTGAAGCTTGGTATAACACATAGATACATAAGGAGGCTTAAACATGCTGTGGTTGCTGTTGGTTTTAATTGTTTTTATTTTTCAGACCGGGACGATCCTGCTCTTTGAATTTCGCAAGCCGCCCAAGGCGGTAGCCTGGCTATTTATTTTGTTCTGCTTCCCGCTCATTGGCTTTGTCGTGTACTACTTTGTTGCACAGGATTATAAGAAGCGCAAAATGGTGCGAAAAGGGGGATCACAGCTATTTCGTGAATTCCGCGAGCGCCTGTGGTCACAATCGAGGGTGATTGAGAATGTGGAACAAATGCACAATCCTCATTTCAAGCACCAGGAGCGTCTGTTTAACCAGCTCATCCGCATGTCGGAAAATCCGTTGACCGGCTGCAATCGCACACGTGTGCTAACGAATGGGGAGGAGACCTTCGAGGCGATGCTGACAGCGATGGAACGGGCGCAGCATCATATCCATGTGGAATTTTACATATTCCGGGCGGACGACATCGGTACCAGGTTTCAGGAACTCATGATCCGCAAGGCGCGTGAGGGTGTGAAGGTTCGATTCGTTGTGGACGGCGTAGGGAGCTACAATCTGCCCTATTCCTTTATTCGTGCCTGTGCTGAGGCAGGTGTAGAGTTTCATTATTTTTTACCCCCGTTTTTCGCGACGCTGGATCGCCGGATTAATTACCGGAATCACCGTAAAATCGTAGTGGTGGACGGATTGATCGGGTTTGTTGGAGGAATCAATGTGGGCGACGATTACCTCGGCAAATACCCCAAGGTGGGATTTTGGCGTGACACGCATTTGCAGATTGAAGGAGATAGCGTCTATTTTCTGCAAAATGCATTTCTAAGCGACTGGAAGCTGGCCTCCGGGGAACGGATGATGGATGAGAATTTATTTCCGCCGCATACCTGTGAAGGAGATGAGGAAGTACAGATTTTGAGCAGCGGTCCCGATCAGGTATGGGATACGATTCAGGAAATGTGCTTTGGTGCGCTGGCGGTTGCCAAGAAACGGATTTGGATTACCACGCCGTATTTTATTCCCGATCCGGGGATTTATGAGGCGCTTAAGCTGGCGGCGGTCAGTGGCGTAGATGTGCGAATTATTATTCCATACGAATCGGATTCAAAGCTGGTGCATCTGGCATCCCTGTCCTATGTACAAGAGTTATTGGAGGCGGGTGTGGAGTTCTATCAATACCGTAAAGGGTTTATTCACGCCAAAGTCGTCATTGTGGATGATTTGCTCGGCTCGGTCGGGACCGCCAATATGGACATGCGCAGCTTTTTCTATAATTTTGAGTTGACCGCTGTACTCTTTGCCCAGTCAGCGCTGGAACACCTGTCGGCCGATTTTGAAGAGGACCTGTCCAACTCCTCACACATTGATTTAAAGGTGTTCCGCAGACGGCCACGATTACAGAAAACAGCTGAAATTCTGGCTCGTATGCTCTCTCCGCTCCTTTAAAGGCGGTTTTCGCCGTTTTTATCGATATAATCCCACTTTATTGAGATTTATGTGCTTTTTGCTAACTTTTTTACGCAAAATCACAGTTTTATGGTATAGTATTCATATAACACAAGCGCGGTAAAGGAGAAGGGACTGCGGAATGCAGCCCCTTTTTTGGTCCAATATACCATACTGTAACGGGGGGATTTATATATGAGTGTAGTGAGCAAGGAAGTCCAAAATCTGTCTGAGATTACAGATGTGACCGGAGAGTTGACCAAGATCAGCAAAATTCCAGCCAATCCTAAAAATAAAGCAAAACGCCTGTTTCAGCGTGCGGCCATGATTATTTTCGGTGCGGCGCTTATGGCAGTGGGCCTCGAAATATTTCTGGTTCCTAACGGCGTTATCGACGGTGGGGTCACAGGTATTTCCATTATGGCCTCCAAGATTACTGGCTACCCGCTCGGCATTTTCCTGACCCTGTTGAACCTTCCCTTTTTGGTTATCGGCTACAAGCAAATCGGTAAAACCTTCGCTTTATCCACATTATTCGGCATTATCGTGATGTCTATCGGAACCACGTTACTTCACAGTGTAAATGCGTTGACCCCTGGCGAACCGCTGCTCGGCGCGATCTTTGGCGGTGTCATTCTCGGCGTTGGGGTAGGTCTTGTCATCCGGTCCGGCGGCTCGCTGGATGGAACAGAGATCGTAGCTATTCTCGTCAGTGAAAAAACTCCTTTTTCGGTCGGTGAGATCGTACTTTTCGTGAACATCTTCATTCTGGGCAGCGCAGGCTTTGTATTCGGTTGGCCGAATGCCCTGTATTCCATGATTGCTTATTATATTGCGATGAAAATGATTGATATTACCATCGAAGGTCTGGATCAGTCCAAATCGGTCTGGATTATTAGTGAAAAATACCGCGACATCGGGGATGCCCTGACGGACCGTCTTGGACGGGGCGTAACCTATCTGGAAGGTGAGGGCGGCTTTACAGGCGAAAGCAAGAAAGTCATTTTCGTCGTCATCACCCGTCTGGAAGAAGCGAAGCTGAAGAACATCGTTGAAGATTGGGACCCACATGCCTTTGTGGCGATTGGTAACATTCATGATGTGAAGGGCGGACGCTTTAAGAAAAAAGGAATACACTAGCGCAAGGGGACGATTCCTCGGCCGATTTTACGGCTGTGGAGTTCGTCCCCTTTTTATTTGGCGCGCATATGCTTGAGAACATCCTCGATGGGCTGGGGAGGGACCTTGGCAATCAAGTCGCCCACCTGATTTAGCCGTTCCTCAATATTTAGCAAATGATAGTCAAGCGGCGATACATTTTGTCGTACCTCGTCCCATGTCAGTGGGGTGGATACCGTAGCGCCAGGGCGTGCCCGCGGGGTATAGGGAGCGGCCAGGGTTTTTCCTTGATAATGCTGCAAATAATCAAAATAGATAGCGGTTCCCCGATCCTTTTTTAACCGTTCCAGTGTGAACAGATGCGGGTGCTTTTCGGTTACGAACTGACCCACCAGCAGACCGATGCTGCGAAGCTCGTCGAAGGTTATGCCTGTGCGGATCGGAACAATAATTTGCACACCTGTGGCTCCGGATGTTTTGGGTACGGATTCCAAACCAAGCGAAGCCAGCACCTCCCCGACGATGGACGCCGCTTCCATAATACGTGGCTCCACTTCTCTGGAAGGATCAAGGTCAATCATCCATTCACAGGGCAGCGTGCTTCCGGCTTGATGCAGGGAGGGATGAAATTCCAGCGCCGCCTGATTGCCGAGCCATAGCAGTTGTGGCAGCGTGCCGAGCACCATATATTCAATGCCGTCATGCAGGAAAGTCTCGATATAGTCCGGACGGGGCTGCGGGGCATTTTTCTGATAAAAAAAATCCCCGTGAATGCCGTGCGGCCAACGGATGACAGTCAGTAAACGGTTGTGGCTATATTTGAGCAGAAAAGGGGCCAGCACCGCAAGCTTGCGAAGATATAGCGCTTTGGTGACGCCAGCTTCTGGCCACAGAGGTTTATCCGGGTTGGTAATAGGAATTTCCAGACCTTCGATGGTAATGATGCCTTTAACAGCTTGTCCCATAGCGCTACGCTCCTTCTTTTAACCTCTTATAAGCTGAGCTTGAGAAATTTACATGGAAGATGTACTTATGGATTAACATGAGCGTCATGTACAGAAATTATCCGTCAAAGGGATTGACAAGATACAATATGTATCATAAATTTATAATAAAATACGTAATGTATCTATTAAAATGTCTTGAGCAGAGGTAGAGGAGGAGTTTCCTTGATCGATAAGCAAGGCGAGGGACCGATTTTTCTGCTTAGTGTCCCCCGAAGTGGAAGCTCGCTAGTGACCACCATTTTGCAAAACCACTCCCGCTTGTTTGCCACGCAGGAAATGTGGTTCCTGCTCAGTCTGTATGATCTTCCCCAGTCACAAACACGTCCCTATGGAGGAACCGGAATCATCCGGCAATTTTTTAACGGTATGGTTCCTCGGCACGTATTGGAGCAGGCTTCCCGATCGTATGCACTTGAAATCTATAACGGTCTGCTCGAAGGGACTAAGGCAAATATGGTTATCGACAAATCCCCGCGTTACTATACGGTGCTGGAATTTATAGACCGCCTTTTCCCGGCAGCCCGCAGGTTGTGGCTTATCCGTAATCCTTTATCTATCGTGGCTTCATTCAAAAAAGTTAATCAGATGCGCGGCGAACGCTTTCATCTGCTGGAGGAGCTGGAGAGCCCGCATTTTAATATGAAAATGACGGATATTACGGTCGGTTTGTTCCGTTACGCACATTATTTTGCCACACCCCACCCGCTTGCATACCCGCTTGTGTATGAGCAATTTGTAGCTAATCCGGCGGTGGAGATATGGAAGAACGCTTATCGAATGCTGGAAGATCATGGTGCGGATAACAGGGAATTCATAATAAAAGCAGGGCAGAAACCTGCACTTCATGATTCTCTAAAGAAGGACGTTGTACAGGTTGTAAATGATAATAGCGTTATCGGGAATGGAAAAAGAAAAAAGGGGGGGGAACGTGAGTGCGATTGCCGGAATATACAGCTTTGGGCATGAGTCCGTATGCACCGAAGAAGGCGATAAAATGATGCAAGCTCTGCGAAAATATCCCGCCGACCGCGTATGCGCCTGGTGTGAGGGTTCCATATTTTTGGGCTGTCATGCCCAGCATGTGACACCGGAATCCGTCCATGAGCGTCTCCCCTTCTATGACGAGGAACGGAATTTGGCGATCACGGCGGATGCGATTATTGACAATCGTTCCGAGCTGTTTGAACGGCTGGGGGTGGGACAGGAACGACGGCAAGATATCACGGACAGCGAGCTGATTTTGCTGGCATACGACAAATGGGCGCTTGACGCGGCCCGCTATCTAATAGGCGATTTTGCCTTTGTTATTTGGGATGCCAATCGGCACAGATTATATGGCGCTCGTGATATGGCAGGAAGCCGCACGCTGTATACATACCAACATGACCGAGGGTTTGCGTTCAGTACAGTAATAGCCCCTCTTTTGGCTCTGTCTTCCCTGCGAAAAGAACTGCATGAGCCGTGGCTGGCGGAATTTCTGGTCATCCGCGCCATGCAGGAATCCGTCGATATTGAGACTACTGCTTATAAGCATATAAACCAGCTTCCGCCCGCCCATTGGTTCACCATGGAGGAGGGAAAGCGAACCATCCATAAATATGCCTCTTTGGATGATGTGGAGCCACTGCGACTCAAAACCGGCGGCGAGTATGTCGAGGCTTTTCGCGAGGTATTTTCACAGGCGGTGAATGCCAGATTGCGCACGCATCGCGGGGTGGGGGCGGCCTTGAGTGGCGGTCTGGATTCCGGTGCGGTTGCCAGCTTTGCTGCCCCGTCGCTGCAATTGCAGCAAAAGCCCCTGCATGCGTACAGTTATGTGCCAGTACAGGATTTTACGGATTGGACACCGTCGACACTGTTGGCGAATGAACGGGCTTATATCCAATCCACGGCTCGATATGTGGGTAACATTCATGAAAATTACCTGGATTTTGAGGGAAAAAGTCCATTTTCAGAAATTGATATCTGGCTGGAATTGATGGAAGCTCCCTATAAATATTTTGAAAATTCGTTCTGGATCAGAGGTTTTTATGAAAAAGCACAAGAGGAAAATGTAGGTGTGCTACTGACCGGGGCGCGAGGGAATTTTACCATTTCGTGGGGACCTGCACTGGACTATTATGCCCGTCAGCTTCGTCGTTTGCACTGGCTGCAATCCTTTCAGGGATTGTGGCGGTACAGCAAGCTGACCGGAAGGCGGATGTCCCAATTATTACCCTTGATGCTGAAAAAAGCGACTCCGCTCGACTCCCGTTCATGGTTACGTGATGACAATCGAAGCCCGGTTCCTTCACTCATTCACCCGGAGTTTGCCAAGCGGATGAATGTGGAGGACATTCCGACTTTGAGCGGAACCGGATGGATGAAGAACGCCGATCAGACGAGAAGAGATAAATTTACTAATTTGGCAATTTCCAACAAAAATGGTGTAGTCGCGACCAAACTGTCGCTGCGTTATGGTCTGTGGGAGCGCGACCCGACCGGAGACAGCCGGGTGATCCGCTTTTGCCTGTCAGTGCCCTTTGAGCAATACGTGCAAAACGGCCGGGATCGCGCACTCATTCGCGGAGCCATGCGGGGTTATTTGCCCGATGATGTCCGGTTGAACCAGCGTGTACGCGGTGTACAGCCTGCGGATTGGCTGCACCGTATGCTCCCCTGCTGGGAGACGTTTATGGGGGAACTTCAACTGCTGTGCCATGATTTACATGCCGCCGAATTTCTCAATATCGATGTCATCAAAGCGGCTATGGCGAAGTTTCGTCAACCGCGACCGGAGCAGGCGTCCGATCCCAACATACGGCTGCTGATGCACAGTCTGATTGTGTACCGTTTTATACGCAGATTTAACTGATCCACTCTATCCGGTCAGATAGATACGTCGTTCGTTGGAGAGGAGGTGATGACATGAGTAAAAAAGAATGGCAGGAGCCAACCATAGAGGTGCTGGATATTAACCAGACGATGGCAGGTAGGGGCTGGAAACAGATTGACTGGGTATCTGATCATGATGCCGATCTTTATAATCCAAGCTAGCAGGTGGACATTATTCCATACAAAGCCGTCTTTATTTCTTTTGGGTCGAGGCTTTGCTCGAAGAAATAAAGACGGGACTTTTAAAGGACAGAAGGAGTGAGTCCTATCGTGCATGATAGGAGTACAAATGCTAGCCTGACGATGTATACAGCCTTTGGACTCAAACTTGCCAGCGAGCTGTACCTGCCTGAACTGATACCCGCAGCGCCGGGAGCGGTGGAGGATGTGATCATTCGTCAGGCTGATTTGACAGCATGGAGCGATCAGCTGGAGCAGGCTAATTTTGTGATGCAGGGTGAGCGATTTATGTTCCATATACCGGACACAGCCATTTACGCCGTCAGGGAAGGCAGGGAAATTGAAGTATGTTCTTACTCTGGCGCTGATCCGGACACGGTGCGGTTGTTTGTGCTGGGTACATGTATGGGTGTTCTTCTAATGCAGAGACGAATACTGCCTATTCACGGGAGCGCGGTAGTTATCGGAGGCAGGGCCTATGCTTTCGTGGGCGAATCCGGAGCAGGAAAATCGACGCTGGCTGCTGCTTTTACACAGGCAGGCTATCGGATGGTCAGTGATGATGTTATTGCTGTGCAAGCTACGGCTTCCGAAACCATAGTCTATCCGGCTTACCCGCAGCAAAAGTTGGGTCTGGAAAGCATGCTCCAGCTTGAGGTTTTACAGGAAAATAAACATGGACATTTGCGTAAGCTTACAGGTGAGCTGAATAAATATGCCGTGCCGACAGTCGATTCTTTTCACAACGAGCCGCTTCCCTTGGGAGGTGTATTCGAGCTGGTGGCAGAGTCTCCCAACCGTGAGTTCCAACGCGAAGGGGAGTTAAAGGCGGCTATGGAGCATCCTTTGAACATGCTGGAATGCTTGCATACGTTATTATTTCATACATATCGCAGGGTGGTTATTCCGCGAATGAGTCTGGGTGAATGGCATTTTGGAACGGCAGCCCGGGTGGCTCGGCAGGTGGAGGGCTGGCGACTACTGAGGGATAGCTCGGCTTTTACCGCGTCCGAGATTGTACACCGGGTACTTGATATCATTCGCAAGGAGGAAAACAGCTATGGCAGCTACTCATTCAACGAAGGATCATGACCGTGTCATTCACGGTGAGGAATTCTATGTCAGTGACATGGACGGGGAAAAGGTCATGATGAGCATCAACACAGGAAAATATTATAATCTCGGCTTCACGGGAGGACGAATCTGGGAACTGGCAGAATCCTGCCCTTCACTCGGGGAGATCGTAGCTGCTCTGACGGATGAATATGAAGTGGACGAGGAACGGTGCAGACAGCAGGTACATACCTTTGTGGCTGAACTGGAACGGGAAGGACTGCTAAAGCTTCTGCGGGGGTCGGTTTAAAATGTGGGTTCAACGCCTTCGTCGTCTATCCCCGGAGGTCAGGAGACTGCTGCCGGAAGCCTGGCTGCAACTGGGATGGGCGCGTCTTCATCAGCATCGTCCGTTTGAAGATTATGCACGCGGTTGGGGAATACGGATGGAAGAAACCTCTTGGGAGTGTGATTCCCGGCAGAAGCAATCCGTTCGGCATATTTCACATGCTATGGAGCTGGCAAGCCGTTATACCCCTTGGCGCAGTAGTTGTCTTGTGCAGGCTGCCGCCGCAATGACGTTGCTGAGTCGCAGAAAGCTGGACTGCACGCTGTATCTTGGCACAGCCAAGAATGCTGCGGGACGTTTGGCGGCACATGCCTGGGTGCGGAGTGGACCGATTTATGTTACGGGCGAACGGGAGATGGGGGCGTTTACCGTGGTGGGCACTTTCGGCAGGCGTGCTGTGACGGCCCAAAATACGAAGATTGCTGAAAGTTAGATGATCAAAAGAATTGAAGGAGAAGAATGCTGCATGCCCACCAATACTGTTCTGGAACCTGACCGTTGGAATGAGGATCAGGAATTAACGCTGCTGCTCTTTTTACTACGAAAAGATGCCAACTCAAGGCTGGATGCAGTCCATGCTGCTGATCTGTATGGATTGGATTGGACCCGCTTGTTGCGGCTGGCAGAACACCATCGGGTGGTACCTGCGGTATATCTCCAGTTGAAAAGAATAAATCACCCCGCCATCCCCGTTGAATTGCTGCGCAACCTTCAGGCGCAGTATCACCGGAACACCCTGCGTATGCTGCACCTGCAAGCGGAAGCCGGACGTGTGACCGGGCTGCTCATGAATCATGGCATCCGTGTACTTATGCTCAAGGGTCCTGTCTTGGCGCAGCAATTGTACGGGGATGTTTCCCTGCGTACCTCCAAGGACGTAGATTTACTCATTGCACCGGACGACATGGATCAGGCGGAGCAATGGATGCAGGAAGCCGGGTATGTACCCAAAAGCGGAGAAGCGCGTGTCCTGGGCAGCTGGAAATGGAAGGACCATCATGCATCTTTTCTTCATCCGCATAAGCGGGTAGAGATAGAGCTGCATTGGCGGCTCCACCCGGATGCAGGCGGAGAACCTTCTTTTGACGAGCTGTGGGATCACAGGCAAATGAGTGAAGCCACAGCCACAGGAGCACCCTGTATGTACACGCTTGGCAGCGAGCACCAGTTTCTGTACCTCAGCGCACACGGGGCGCGTCACGGCTGGTTCAGGCTGCGCTGGCTGGTGGACATCGACAGGCTTGCGGCGCGCGCCGTTGATTGGGAGGAGCTTCTGCTGCTGATGCGCAGACACGGGGGCCTGCCTGCGGGCGGGCAGGCTTGGGCGCTCGCCGCTGCGCTGCTGGGCACGCCGCTACCGGAGCCGATGCGTTCGGTAGCGGCTACACGGCAGGCGCACAGGCTCGCGCTGAGCGCGCTGGCCTTCATTCAGGCCAGCGTTTCCGGGGCGGCGTGCCAGAAAGTCGAACCAACGACCCGCCAGCCAACCAGTCGATCCTATTTGCTCTCCCTAAAGGAGCCGAGCCACCAATTGCTGTACCTGATAAGTCGTTTGTTTCCTTCTACGGGCGATCCGGCGGTTTTACCGCTGCCTCGTCAGCTGCATTTTCTGTACATGCCTCTACGTCCATTTCTCTGGCTAAAACGGCGATTCTCAAAGCACTGACCTGATAAGGAGCGTGCATTATGTACCACCTGCGATTATATATGACTAAGCTGTATGCCGTGAATGGCGGTGCGTTATTTCTCAATATTGGATGTATGATCATCGTCAGCTTGCTGGAGGGGCTGGGTATTTACATGCTTGTTCCCATGCTGGCGGCTATCGGCATATTTGGCGGTCATGCAGGGATGCCCATCCTGTTCGGCGGATTTGATCATTTCTTGTCAAACATCCCTAAAAGCTGGCTGTTGCCGGGAATGCTGCTGCTTTTTGCGTTGCTGCTCATAGGGCAGGCACTTCTTCAGCGTTACCAATCCATTCTGAATTCGCGGATTCAGCAACGGTTCATGCGTTCCCTTCGAATAGACGTGTATACCTCCTTTATGAAGGCCCAGTGGACTTTTTACTTGCGTCAGCGAAAATCTGATTTCAGCCATGTGATGACGACCGAGCTGGCGCGTGTCAGTCAGGGAACCAATCTGCTCCTTCAGCTCACCACAGCCGTTATCTTTACGCTGATCCAGATTGCGCTGGCTTTTTGGCTGTCTCCTTCTTTAACCGGACTGGTGTTCCTGTGCGGATTGGGGCTGTTTGTCGTGTTTCGCAGATCCATTCAAAATGCTAAACAACTGGGCGACCGTACCACCGAGCTGTCGCAGGTTTATTTTGCCGGGATTACCGACCATATGAACGGGATGAAGGATATTAAAAGCAATCTGCTGGAAGCCGCGAATATAGACTGGTTTCGATCTTTGACCCAACGTATGGAGGACAACACGACCCAGTTTGTACGGCAAAATGCCACCACACAATTTTTTCACCGCACGGCGGCTGCCGTGTTTGTTGCTTGCATCATGTTTGTGTCATTGCAATGGTTACACGTCTCTCCTGCAAAGCTGATGGTGCTCATCCTTATATTTTCCCGTTTATGGCCGAGGTTTGCCCTTATTCAAGCGAGTCTGGAATATATCATGTCCATGCTGTCTGCTTTTGAAAGTGTGACCAAGGTACAGCAGGAATGCGAAGCTTTCTCAGATCCATCGCTGACTGCACTTACAACCTTTGAGACTCGCGTTTCAAGCGATTTATCGGCAACCCATAAATCTGTATCTTCATCTACAACTGCATCTGCACGCCAGCCCTTGTATCTTCGTACGGGCATTGAATGCAGTGGTCTGGATTATCGGTATGATGGTACAGCAGAGCTTGCATTACACCAAATAAATCTGTTCATCCCCGCTCGGGGAATGACAGCCATTGTGGGGAAATCGGGCGCAGGCAAAAGTACAATGGTTGACGTCCTGATGGGATTTTTACGCCCAACCCAGGGCCAGATTAAAATGGACGGACATGTGCTGGACGACGAGCTGTTGCCACAGTGGCGGCAGTCGTTTGGGTATGTGTCGCAGGACCCTTTTTTGTTTCATGCCACCGTCCGAGAAAATTTGAAGCTGGCCGATGCGAATGCGAGCGAGCAGCAGTTATGGGAAGCGTTACATTTTGCAGCCGCAGACGGGTTTGTTGCCAAATTGCCCGAAGGGCTTGACACGGTAATCGGGGATCGCGGCATTCGCCTGTCTGGAGGGGAACGTCAGCGGTTAGTACTAGCGCGGGCTGTCCTGCATCGTCCTCCGGTACTTATTCTGGATGAGGCGACAAGTGCGCTGGATGGGGAGCATGAAGCTGATATTCAGGCGGCTCTGGAGCGGATGAAAGGTCAAATGACGCTGATCGTCATTGCTCACCGTCTGTCGACCATTCGTCATGCCGATCAAATTGTCGTTCTGGAACAGGGCGAGATTATACAGCAGGGGAATTACCGTCAATTGGTGCAGGAGGAGCGGGGGGCGTTCAGTCAACTGCTGTCATACCAAAGCAGTGTCATCGCCACCCCTTAGCCGCCTGTTCTGCTTGACCTTGTTTACTCCCCGCTGAATGATGAAATGGCTTGCTAAACCTGAGCTGCCGCAGTCTCAGGTTTCCTTGCGTTTGGCGGTGCTTCTTTTCTTTTTGACCGAAGTCGGGGAAACGGCATCTCCTGCCACTGCTTGTTGTGCTGTTGTGGCTGCTGTTTTACGCGCAGGGCGTTTTTTCACGGCTGGGCCGGGATCGGTAACGACAGGTTTTACTGCCTCGATGCTGGCCTGAAGTGCAGCCATCAGGTCCACGACATTGGTCTGCGGCTGCGATGGAGCGATTCGGATCTCTTCTCCAGCCACTTTATGCTGAATGAGGTCCAGCAGACGCTCGCGGTACTGGTCCGTATATTTTGCTGCATCAAAAGGCATGGATAGCTGCTCAATGAGCATTTTTGCCATGGTCAGCTCCTTCTCTTTAACTTCCTCCTGCCCCGGCAGATTAGGAACCTGGGACACCGGTCGGATTTCATCCGGGTAAAACATCGTCTCCACCGCCAAACATTCTTCCAGTACACGAATAGCCGCCAGACTGCTTTTGGATCGGATCGAGATTTGAGCAATCCCAATTTTCCCGGTATCCTTCATGGCATTCATAAGCAGCTTATAAGCATTGGAGCCTGCCTGATCCGGGGACAAATAATACGTTTTTTGAAAATAAATCGGATCAATCTCCTGCAAGTCCACAAAATCCAAAATGACGATATTTTTATCCGCTTGCCCGCTGATTTGCTCCAGTTCCTCCTTATCGAACATGACAAACTTCCCTTTTTCGTATTCATAGCCTTTTCCAATTTCCTCCCATTCGACCTCCTTGTCACAAACGGGACACTTCCGTACATAACTGAGCGGACTTCCGCACTCCTTATGAATATAACGCATGGAAATATCCTTATCCTCCGTAGCCGAAAACATTTTAACGGGCACATGAACCAGTCCAAAGCTGATCGCGCCTTTCCAGACCGTATGCATTACGCCGCTCTTCCTTTCCTTGTATGTGATATCAAGTATGCCAACCTTATTATGTTGAATGAGGTGGTTTCAACCTTGGCTTTTTGACTTGTTTTCCGCTTAGTATGCTTCGTGCGAAAGAATGTATGAAGCAAATATCAGGCATAAATGGAGGTAGCCGTTTTCTGCTCGATGCGCATGGTTGCAGCTTTTTTGGTGCATAGTAAGGCATATCCGATTCAAAAGGAGGTACACAATTTATGCCCGGAAAATCCTATCCTCGGCAAATCAGGCATCGTGTGGGTCAAAGCAATATCGCCTTTCGGGGACCCGCCGGAGGCGAACAGGATGCATTGCCGCCCGAGTTTGCCCTTTCCCATGGAATCCAGCCGCCTTTTCCTGTAGCTGTGGGTCATGTGGATTTGGAGGCTGTGGTTTCAACTTCGCCTTCTCATAGCATCCCTTCATTGGACGTTGAACGGATTATAGATGAGGACTAAAACAATCATCAGGAGGAGATCAGCATGAACGTGGAACGAGCAAAAGCGATTTACAATTCATCCGAAAACATTGCCGTGCAATTAGAGGGTAAACCGATCTGGATCGAGCATGTGGATGAAGCAAACGGTATGGCTACCGTACAGGTGGGCAGCAACCCCGGCAATACTCAAACCGTTCGGGTGGATCGTCTGGAAGAGAAATAGGAGATAGGAACCAAACATTTAGCCATCATTCACGGCCGTGACAAAAAGCCCAAATGCGAGGGGATGCATGGTGGCTTACGATGTTTTGTGGAAATTTTCACGTATGAGCGAATATAACCGCCTTATAGCATACTAAATAAGCGCCCAAAAAGGCGCTTTTTATATTGTTTAATTCAGGAAACAGGGTGTATAGTATGATTAATCTTTGAGGAAAGGTGAGCTGTATGGACTTTAACATATGCTTGTTCAATGATTTTGAAACACTGGATGTATTCGGACCCGTTGAGATTTTTGGTCGCCTACCAGAAGAGTATGACTTAAAATATTTCTCTATGGACGGGGGAATTATTGAGAGCCGGCAAAAAACCAAAATCGTAACAGCACCCATTGCACAAGCAAAGCCCGATGGCATATTCATGATCCCAGGCGGGCAGGGGACAAGAAGTTTAATCCTTGACGATAAATTTATGAATCAGATCAAAAAGATTGCGGAACAATCCTATTTTTGTATAACCGTCTGTACAGGTTCTGCGCTACTTGCCAAAACGGGCTTGTTAAAAAACAGGAGCGCCACATCCAATAAGTTAGCCTTTGATTGGGTGAAATCCATCGACACGGAGGTTAACTGGATTCCGGACGCAAGATGGGTAGTAGATGGAAAGTTCTATACCTCATCCGGTGTATCTGCTGGAATTGATATGTCCTTAGGCTTTGTTTCCGACCACATTGGTCTTGAAAAAGCTCAACAAGTTGCTAATCAAATTGAATACATTTGGAATTCCAATAAAAATAATGACCCCTTTGCGAGATAAGTATATTGCAACAGATAAGGAGGCTCAATGATGACATCTTTCGTGCTAGTTCATGCGCATGGCATGATGGATGGTGCTGGGAGCGTGTGGTTCCGATGCTCGAAGTCGAAGGCCATTTCGTTACAGCGCCGACGCTGAGCGGACTTGCGAACGGGCATCCGCGCTCTCGCGAGACGTGAATCTGACGACGCATATCAACGACATTGTGGATCATATTCGGGCTGCAAATCTCGATGATGTCACCTTGGTTGGCCACAGCTACGAAGTATTGAATAATTGAAATGGACCGTTACTATTAACGGTCTTTTTGCATAATATGCTGAGCTGAGTAAACATGTAAGGAGCTGAACTAAAAAAATGTGCAGTGGCGCAATGGTAACTTTTAAGTTCGATTTATATAGGATAAAAAAGCCGACTGCTTGAAAGCAATCGACCTCAAATGGGTTCATATTAAAAATGTACATCCTCCGTTGCAAGCAAACGTACAAAACGATTACCGAGCATCTCATTGTGGTGGGCAACGATTTGTTATCCGTTTTGAATAGTTGTTGTTTTTACGTTGTTCTTTTCGTTGAGCAAACTCACCATGCTATCTACCAATGCTCGGTTCAACTTCCCCTCTGCCGAACCATATTTTTCGTGACCATTTATGATAAGTATATTTTTCACTTTCTACCCGTCTCCTTCGAATTCCAAGGTTTAATTTTTCGGTACGACACCGAGTTGTTGCATTAAAGTCAAATTATCTTCCAAGTGCCAATCTTCAACGATTTTCCCATCCTTGATGCGTAAAACATCGATCGCCATGAATTGAATGGGCTTCCCTGTCGGCGCTTTCCCCAAGAACTCGCCTTTATGCGTTCCGGTGAATGAAAGACGAGCTGTTACCTTGTCTCCAACGACCAATAGATCTTCAATTTTACACTGCAAGTCGGGAACGGCTTTTCGAAAGTTGCGGGAGGCGAATGTCAAGCCCTCAGGCCCCTGAGGCCGTCCCTTTGGCAACGTGTTATCGATAAAGCCTGGTACAACAGTTTGCGGAATGAGATCCTCATTGCCCGTGTTCCAGAATGAGTAGAAGCGCTGAGCGGCTTGTACCATAGAGGTAGCCTCCTCCGAGTTCAATGACGAATCAATTGTCATCGAACTTGGTTGAGGAAGATCTTTCAATAGTTGAATGTCTTTTTTAGCGGGCGATTCGACTGATTGTTTTACATAAGCAGATGCATTCGAGTTATTGCCGCATGCAGACGCTAACACCATTGTGCCGAAAATGACAACACTAACAGCTATCGAGTTCAATAATTTTTTTTGTATAATCATGATTTTCCTCCAACTACGATTTAATAGATAAACTCTAAGAATGTTCAGCAGGTTCTGAAGGTGAAGCCTCTCTCTGATCTAGCGACCAACTGATCAAGGTAACCAAGAGTCCGGCAGCGGTAACGATTGCAGCTACCCAAGGTAATGAACTAAGCCCTGGGCCGCTATCGATCACCCAACCGCCCAGGTATGCTCCTCCAGCATTGGCCAGATTAAAGGAACTGATGTTCAAAGCGGAAGCGATACTCGGAGATCCTTTTGCTTTCGCCAGTACCCGCATTTGAAAAGCAGGAACGATTGTGAAGGATGCAAAACCCCAGACAAACACAGTGACCACGGCGGCGATTTTAAAGTAGCTGGTCAGCGTGAATATGGCCAAAACGGCAGTCAAGAGTGCGAGCATCCCGACAAGGGACGGCATCAGCTTCCAATCCGATAACTTGCCTCCGATAACATTGCCGATTGTCATCCCGATACCGAACATAAGCAGAATCGGAGTGACCGCCCCGGCCTCGAATCCGGTGATGTCTGTCAATATAGGAGCGATGTACGTAAAGGCCGTGAACACGCCGCCAAACCCTAGTACTGTCATCAATAAAGCCAGCACTACCTGTTTGCTTCGAAGAACGCGAATTTCATGACGAAAATCCGAAACGGGTTCTCTTTGGATGCGTGGAACGAGAGCGGCAATCCCGATAAGAGATAGAATGCCGAGAGCCGTTACGATCCAAAAAGTGGAACGCCATCCCCACATTTGCCCAATGAGCGTACCGAATGGAACGCCGAGAATATTGGCAAGTGTAAGCCCGGCAAACATCATGGCGATAGCGCTCGCTTGTTTTTCGCGAGGAACGAGGCGTGTCGCCACGATGGAGCCGACGCCGAAGAATGTACCATGCGCGAAGGAAGCAAGGATGCGCGCGATCATCAGAACGGGGTAGCCCGGGGCGACTGCCGCGAGTAGATTCCCTACAACGAAGACGAGCATCAACCCGAACAGCAGCGACTTACGCGACAAACGGCCGGTGCATGCGGTGATCACCGGGCCGCCGATTGCGACACCGAGCGCATATCCGGTAACGAGTAATCCGGCTGCGCTCAAAGTGACATGCAGATCGTTTGCTACATCCGGCAGAATGCCCATAATGACGAACTCCGTTGTACCGATAGCGAACGCGCTGATCAAGAGAGCGATAAGTGCTAGGGGAAGCTTGTTCCATTGATTATCTGTAGATATTGTAATCACCTCCCTCATTAGGATTGGATTTATCGACTTACGTTAATATTATATATATAGTAAATTCATTTATGGAAGTAGTGGTATTTAATACACATAGTTTCCGAAAAGATACTATTGTATATAATAAGCCAAATCAAACGAGAATATTTTTTGGGGGGATTTTCCGATGGGCTTTCTCGAACCAATTGAACTGACTAAAGGAATACCGGACGAGCCTTGCCCATTGCCAAAACGCTTGACGTGATAGGGACTAAGTGGACGTTTTTAATAATTCGGGACCTGCTGATCGGAGGAACGCTGCGATTCAGCGATCTGCTGAAATCCATGGATGGGATTAGTCCGAAAACACTCTCACTCAGACTTAAGGAATTGGAGGAACATGGCGTATTGGAACGGAAGGTGTTTCCGGAAGTTCCGCCGCGCGTGGAATATACGTTAACTGAAAAAGGAAGACTATTTGGAAGGTATTTTTATTGAATTGAAGAGATTTGGGTTAAATTTATAAAGGATTTCTAATAATGATTTTAGAAACTTAGTTTGTTCCGTAATAAGTTAGTTCAGCAAGGGCGAAAACGGTGCGTGGTTTTCACATGCTCGTGTAGATAAACTTCCATCGACGTCGGTATTACCCCTATGAGAGAAAACCTACTGTTCTTACGTCTAATCGCACTTAGAGTATATTAACGATTGGCGGCCGCCGAGAAATCGATTCTCTTCAATCATTTCTCTTAACGAAATAAAATTTTCCTAATCTGACGCTATTGTACAGAGGCGATTAGGCTTTTGACGGTGCAAGGATCAAGTTGGTGCCGCCAGCGATTATGGCGATTTTTCCCTATTCTAACGACAAACACGGAGATTAAAAACAACTTGAACTATTAGGAAGTAATCCGTCAAGATATAATTTATTTGTTGGCACTGTGCACTCTTTTTGTATTGCTGAAATCATCATTCCATTCGGACAGTTATACCCAAATTATGAAATACCGGAAAAGCCTAATATTATTTCAGATAAAGAAAATAATGGAATTTTTCCAGATGTTAAAAATAAATTGGGTTTTGGGGAAGTTTATCTTCCTAATTGAAGCTATGAATAAGGAACGAAGCCTTAACATATAAGGTTTAAGTGAAATAGTTAGCGAACCATACGAAATTGCTTTAAAAGTCGCTAAAAGTTATGAGCTTATTCTGCCTGAGTGGTGGTGGGAGCTTTCTCGTCTTTCTTCTTTCCTCTTTTGGCTTTTCTTTTGCGCTTTCGCTATTTTTTGGGCTTGAGGTTCTTATCTACAGCGGGCCAAAGGCGGCGGAAGAAGTCATAGAACGTGCCGACGCCAGGAAGATCGTCCAAGCGAAAGCCGCTCAGAATGGCATAAATCGGCGTACGTTTCATCTCGTTGATCCATTCGGTAATGCCCATGTGAGGATTAGTCAGGAGGAGAAGTAGGTAAGAACGGAGCAGGGATGCGGGATCACGGGGGATTGGACCCTGAGGGGAATAATCGTCCAAGAGTAAAGTCGTGACCGCAGAAAGATCGGTCATCCAGAGTTTGACGGCCAGTGGCCAGTCCTTGGGAATGAGAACTACACCGGAGCCGTAAGACGTACGAAGTTGTAAAAGAACAAAAGCTTGATAGTCCGAATGCGGAATGAAAACGGGCTTCATGAGCAACACTCCAATCTCGAGTAGGGGGTTGAAAAACAGACCCTTCCACGCGATTTTGGAAAAATGGGTAAAAAGTCAAGCTTTTCTTAAAGGAAATCACCACGCTATCCGAGTTTTTTCCAATTCAGTAGGTGGTTGAAATAAAAAATCCCCCTACGAAAGTAGGAGGAAGTTACATCTGATGGAATGAGGAAACTCTTGTCCCATCTGCCTCGGCGAATGCCGAGAGGCTATTACATAAACATAGCCTGCTGCACGTCAATCATGAGTAAAACGTTTTGTCCCATCGTTTCCATTCCCTCCCTGTATGTTTCACTAACTTACAATAGCATGTCTTCATGCCTTGCGGCGACATAAGGTGAACTATATAATAAAGGACAAGTTGGAACGGTCCGATTCGGACGAAAGGTGATTAAAATATATGACAATTTCGCAGGAACAGTTTACGTTCCGTTCTGCCGGAGAGGCACAGACCGGGACTTTGGCAGGTATTTTGGCAGCCAAAGCGGTTCCCGGTACGGTGATCGTGCTGGATGGAGATCTGGGAGCGGGCAAAACCGCTTTTTCCAAAGCTTTTGCCAGTCATCTGGGTGTCCCGGGTATCGTAAACAGCCCAACCTTTACGCTCATTAAGGAGTACGAAGGTCGATTACCCTTGTACCATATGGATGTGTATCGTATTACACAGGATGAGGCAGAGGATCTCGGGCTTGACGAATATTTTTACGGGACAGGCGTATGTCTGGTGGAATGGGGCAGTATTATACCGGATATGTTGCCGAAGCAGCGGCTTCACATGTATATAGAAACAACGAATGTGGAAGAGCGCCTGATTCACCTTACCGGGTACGGCGAGCCTTATGAACAATGGTGCCGCAGTTTGCGGGAGAATGGAGTTTGAACCATGCAAAGAGAGCATACAGATGAGAATGTAAAGCCGCGTGAGCGGTTTTTGGCGTTAGATACAGCGACGACCGTGATGGCGGCCGCCCTGATGAACGGAAAAGAGTTACTGGGTGAAAGCAATGTCTATGGCGAACGCAATCACTCGGTGCATGTGATTTCCGAATTGGAACGGCTTCTGAGCGAAGACGGGTTGACGCGAGATGATGTGGACGGCATTGCGGTGGGTGTCGGACCGGGGTCTTACACAGGTATTCGCATTGCGGTGACCGCAGCGAAAACACTTGCTTGGGCTTGGGGCGTCCCGGTGACATCCGTATCCACTTTGCACGCGCTGGCATGGGGCGGTTGGAGCCGTGGCACCGAGCCGCAGGAGCAAGAAGCTGGAAGTGAGTTAGCAAGCAAACACTCGGCTGGAGAGCAGGCGGCAGACTGGATCGTTCCAGTGCTGGATGCACGACGTGGACAGGTTTACACCGGCTTGTTCGCAGCGAATGTGGACGGCGATACCGGGATTCCGCAGCGTCTGGAACCGGATGCGATCCGATTAATGGCCACTTGGACCGAGGCCCTGCTGCAACGGCTGGAGGCTTTGCCGCCCGAAGGGCGTCCTGCGGTCATTTGGCTGGTCGGTGAAACGGCGGTTCACGCAGAGACAGCCGAGCGCCTGCGTGCATGGAGCGAGCTTCGTATCGTACCGTATGAGCTGGAAGGAAGATGGGTTGGCCGCCTGGGAGCGGATAAGCTGCTTCGTCAGGAACATGACGAGTTACATACGCTGGTTCCAAACTATACCCAGTTGGCGGAGGCGGAAGCCAATCTGCTTCGTCAGCGCTGAAGAGAGCGGTGAACAACATGGCAAAGAACATACAACGGGAAGAAAAGCTAGAGTTTCGACTGATGCAGCTGGATGATATTCCCGATGTGTTGGCGATTGAGCATGAAGCGTTCACGCTGCCGTGGACGGAAGAAGCGTTCCGCAATGAACTGACGATGAATCATTTTGCTAAATATATGATCATGGAGCTGAACGGACAGGCCATCGGCTACGCAGGTATGTGGACGATTATGGACGAGGCCCATATTACGAATATAGCCGTTCGTGAGGCCTATCGCGGGCGTAAGCTTGGGGATAAGCTGCTGGACGAGCTGATGCAGACGGCCTCTTATCTGGGGATGGAACGTATGACGCTGGAGGTACGGGTGACGAACCGGATCGCTCAGGGCTTGTATGAGAAAAAAGGCTTTAAGCCAGCGGGCGTCCGTAAAGGATATTATTCGGATAATAACGAGGATGCCGTGATCATGTGGGCGGATCTTCCCGCACATGGGGCATCCGGTGAACAGGAAGGAAGCGTGCAGAAGCAATGACGCAAGAGGAAAAAGCAGGTACAGGCGCCGCCTCTGGCGAGCCTTGCTATATACTGGCAGTGGAGACGAGTTGCGACGAAACGGCTGTGTCCGTCGTAAAAAATGGCACGGAGGTGCTTTCTAACCTGATTTCCAGTCAGATTGAAACGCACAAGGCCTTTGGCGGGGTTGTGCCGGAGGTGGCATCCCGCAAGCATGTGGAGAGTATTACCTACATGCTGGACGAGGCCGTGCAGGCATCGGGAATTACGCCACGCGAGCTTTCGGCAGTTGCCGTGACGCAAGGACCGGGACTGGTCGGTGCGTTGCTGGTGGGCATTGTTGCCGCCAAGAGCGCCGCCATGGCGTTCGGCAAGCCGTTGATCGGAACGCATCATATCGCAGGACATATTTATGCAAATCAGTTGGAGCATAAAATCGTATATCCGTGCATCGCTCTGGTCGTATCAGGAGGGCACACGGAGCTGGTATGGATGGAGTCCGAGGGCCATTTTCACCTGATTGGCCGCACACGGGATGATGCGGTTGGGGAAGCCTACGACAAGGTAGCCCGTGCTATTGGGTTTCCGTATCCCGGTGGTCCTCACGTAGACCGTGTGGCTCATGAATCCGAGGAAGCTATCACCTTGCCGCGTGCATGGTTGGAGCCGGATTCCTATGATTTTAGCTTCAGCGGCTTGAAATCTGCGGTGTTGAATGTGATCAACCAGACGAAAATGCGCGGAGAAACCGTTCATGCCGGAGCCATCGCAAGAGGCTTTCAAGAGTCGGTCGTGGAGGTGCTGGTGGAAAAAGCGATTCGTGCCATGCGTGAATACGGCGCGAAGCAACTGCTGCTATGCGGCGGTGTTGCCGCTAATCGCGGACTGCGGACGGCACTTCGTGCACGATGTGAACGTGAAGGAATTGAGTTGCTTGTACCGTCCATGAAATATTGCACGGATAATGCGGCCATGATTGGTGCCGCAGCCTACGCCAAGTGGAAGCGCGGTGAATTCACCTCGCTGGACATGAAAGCCGATCCCGGGCTGTCTCTGGAAGAGTGGTCCGTCCAATCTTAATTGGAGAAGCATTGGGCAGTGAGCTAAATGCAAGTGAAGATAGTAGATAGGGACACGACTCGCTTGGGTCGTGTCTTTTTATGTTTTATATAAGCTGAACACGGAAAATGTAAGTTCAGCTTATACATCTCTATAAATATAAAATTCAACAGGTATAAATACAGGAGTTTGAGCAGGTGAATTTTAATGTCTAATTCTCCCGCATCGTTCGTCATGATGTTGTACGATTTTTCAGCATTCATCAAAAAAAACTGAAATTTAATACTCCCGGAACAATGATATGATTTGTCAAGTTGTGAACAAAGTTATCCACATATCCCGTCCGAAATGTGGATAATTAAGCTCGAAGCAAGCAGCTTAAGACTTTTTTAGGATGCAAGAACAGGGGACATTTTGTATCTTTAGGTTTTATGAAATCTGTGGATAATGTGGATAAAAAGGTGGATAAATTTGGTTTTCATATGAAAATGGCTGTTTATCAATAAAAAAATGGCCCCAAAGGCCATTTTTCAATACATTTCATGCACATATTCTGTGGGTATCTTTGTGTATAAAAAGACGGATGGGGCAAATGTGAAATTTTTAAGGCCATAATTTTGAAGAATGCCTTATTCTTCTAACAGTTCCTCCCATGACGCGTAGGTTGCTGCCAATTCCTGCTTGCGTGCGTCAAGCTGTGCCTGAATATCCTGAAGGGCCGTGTAATCCTGATAAATTTCTGGCAGAGTCATTTGCTCCTCCAGCCCCGTAATTTGTTCTTCCAGCTCTTTGATTTGATTTTCCAGTGTCTCCAGCTTGCGCTGGCGGCTGCGTTCCTCGCTCTTGGCCTGTTTGTCTGCGGCATAGGCTGCTGCCCCTGTTTTGGGCGTTGTCTCGTCCGTTGCGGATACAGATGATGCTTTGCTGCGCGTTGCCTGACTGGACTCCAGAGCTTCTTGTGCAATTTCCGCCAGCTCCTGCTTTTTGTCTACATAGTCATCATAATTCCCCAGGAAATGTTCTATTCCTCCAGAATGAAGCTCAATGACACGTTCCGCCATTTTGTTGAGGAAATAACGGTCATGGGAGATGAACAGCAGTGTGCCATCATAGTCGATTAGGGCAGCCTCTAGCACTTCTCTACTGAACAGGTCGAGATGGTTGGTAGGCTCATCGAGAATCAGTACATTGGCTTCGCGCAGCATCAGCTTGGAGAGAGAGACACGGGCTTTTTCACCGCCGCTTAATGTGGCTACCTTTTTCAGTACATCGTCACCACTGAACAGGAAGTTACCCAGCACTGTGCGTATCCGGGCTTCCTCCATATGGGGGTACTCGCTCCATAGCTCCTCCAGCACCGTATTGGCCGGGTTCAGGTTCGTTTGCTCCTGATCATACAGGCCGATTTTGATTTTCGTGCCCCAATGAATCGACCCCGCAGCAGGCTTTAAGGTTCCGGTGAGGCATTTGAGCAGCGTCGATTTACCGATTCCGTTCGGACCAATCAGCGCAACGGTATCGCCACGTTTTAAGTCGAAGGATGCATGCTGAAATAGCGGTTTTTTACCTTCGTAGGCCACGGAGAGGTCACGTACTTCCAGCACTTCCTTCCCCGACATATAAGCCGTTTCAAAGGAAAAATGGGCTTTTTTCAGATCTCCCATTGGCCGGTCCATTCGCTCCATTTTATCCAGCTGCTTGCGGCGGCTCTGGGCACGTTTGGTCGTAGAAGCTCGCACGATATTTCGTTGTACGAATGCCTCCAGACGGGCAATTTCCCCTTGCTGCTTTTCATAGTGCTTGAGATTAGTTTCATACTCGGCAGCTTTCAGCTCCATAAATCGACTGTAGTTACCTGTATATCGGGTCGAACGATGACGCTCGATTTCGATAATGGTGGTCACCAGTCTATCGAGAAAATAACGGTCATGGGATACGACCAGTAGCGAGCCGGAATAGCCGCGCAAATAATCTTCCAGCCAGGTCAGCGTTTGAATGTCCAGATAGTTGGTCGGCTCATCCAGCATGAGTACATCCGGGGCAAGCAGCAGGATGCGGGCCAGCGCGAGACGTGTTTTCTGTCCACCGCTCAGTGTGGATACAGGCGTCTCCGGCGCAAATGAGCCAAAACCCATACCATGAAGCACGCTGCGAATACGGGTCTCCATTTCATAGCCGCCGTGATCCTTGAACCAGTCCGACCTTCTCGCATATCTTTCCAGCAGATCTGCATAGCGCTTCTCGTTCTGCGCATTGGCGGGGTCGGCGATTTCCTGCTCCATCTGCCGCAGTTCCCGCTCTGCTTCGATCAGCGGAGTAAATACGAGCATCATTTCTGCCCAGATGGATCGGCCGGAGTTCAAGCCGCTGTTTTGCGCCAAATAACCAATGCTGGTCTCCTTCGCTTTGAAAATTTGTCCACTGTCATATGATATTTCACCAGCGATGATTTTGAGCAATGTCGATTTGCCCGCGCCATTCACACCTACCAGTCCAATGCGTTCACGTTCCAATATTTGAAGGTTAATCCCGTCCAGAACGGGCTCAATTCCATAGGATTTCGTAATTCCGGTTACTTGCAATAGCATCGCGTATCGTTCCTCCATTACATTATGCACAGTTTTCCCCGCTTCCTCCGCAGGGTGTCTTCCTTCCAGTTTACATGAAAATACCCACTAATGCACTGCTATCACCCTCTAAACCCTTGAGCCGCGTGTAGTCAATTTGTATAAACAATGATAAACTTAAACGAGAACTGAAAAAAAATGAAAAAAGCTTGCAAGGTACAAGACTTACTGACAATTGGACAAATAGTAACGTTTTAAAGCATTATCGACGATTGTGCGGGAGGATGGATATTCTTTGGATGTCTATAGTGTGAAGAACGCGCTGCGCTTGCAGCAACGGGAGGCGCGGGACTCTATGGACCCGTTGACGCGGCAGGAGGCATCGGCTGTGGCCTGTCGGCATGCAATTGAGGCATGGGAGCAGCTTAGAATAGACAGAAACAGAGATAGGCTGACGGTATTTAGCTATCTTTCTTTTGGCAGCGAGATTTCGACGACTCCCTTTATTGAGCATTGCTGGTCACGCGGGGACCGTGTGCTGGCTCCAAGAGTGGACCCGGTAACCCGGACCATGGAGCTGAGGGAGATGGGTCAGCACGGCGATATCGTGCCCGGCATTTGGAACATTCCTGAGCCTGCGTACACATGCGAAGAATGGGCGCCTGAAATGTGGTCGGAAATCGACTGGGTTGTCGTGCCGGGATTGGCCTTTGACCGTCATGGGGGCAGAATCGGCTACGGCGGAGGTTACTATGATCGTTTCACCGTACAGATAGAAGCGGAGAAGCGTGCCAACGGCTATGCAGGTCCGCTTTATGTTTCGCTGTTACTGCCGGGACAATTGCAGGAGCAGGTACCTATGAAGCCGGGGGATTTGAGGGTGGATGTGCTTTTTACCCCGGAAGGTCCCATACATTGCGATATTGCAAAATCAGAAAAAACAAACGATGAATGAAGTGAAGTTTGGCATGTGAAAGGAGCTGTGAGGGAGTCGTGGATTCCTTTACTCATTTTAACGAACAGGGACGAGCTCGTATGGTGGATATTTCGGGCAAAGTGTCCACGGTTCGTACAGCAGTCGCCGTGTCGCGGATTACGATGAATCCTGCTACGCTCACGGCTGTGAAAGAGGGTAGGATCGGCAAGGGCGATGTTCTTGCTGTGGCCCAGGTCGCCGGGATTCAAGGTGCGAAAAAAACGTCGGACTGGATTCCGATGTGCCATCCGCTGGCCCTGACGGGCGTGAATATTACATTTTCCGATAATGGACATGATGTGCTCCATATTGAAGCGGAAGTGAAGACCGAGGGTAAGACAGGTGTGGAAATGGAAGCTTTGACAGCGGCTTCAGCCGCAGCGTTAACCGTGTATGATATGTGCAAGGCGCTGCAAAAAGATATGATCATCGGCCCTACCATGCTGCAATCGAAAACAGGTGGCAAGCATGGGGATTTCCAAAGGGAAGACCACCGGGAACCTTGACATAGACATACATGTCGCCGAGAGGGTACTGTGATGTGATGGAGGATGCAGCGTGGCTGTTTCTGATTTTCTGAAGAGAAAGTATTCTTTCATGATAGGAGAAGGGTGATCTTATGGTGTGGAAAACGGCGATCCTGACAGCCAGTGATAAAGGGGCGAGGGGAGAGCGTGAGGATACAAGCGCACAGGTCATCCGGGAACTCATCGAAGAAGAGCTGGGCGGAGAGATTGTGGAGTACCGGATCGTTCCCGATGAACCGGATGAAATTATTGCGGCTTTAATCGAAATGACCGATTATTTTCATGCAGACCTGGTACTGACGACGGGCGGAACCGAGCTGGCGATTCGTGATGTGACACCCGAGGCGACTCGGCGGGTCGTGGAACGGGAAGTGCCCGGCATGGCGGAAGCAATGCGTATGATTGTGATGCAGAAAAATCCGGCGGCCATGCTTTTTCGTGGAATCGTAGGGATACGGGGGCGTACGCTGATCGTGAATTTGCCGGGAACGCCCAAGGGCGTGCATGAAAATTTGGCGGCTATTATGGATCAGTTGCCAGAGGCGCTTCTCATGGTGACAGGCCAGTTCCGGTAGAAGGCGGCATGCTGAGTGTGGTATGATATCCGTAAGAATTTACATGACTGTATGCGGGCAAATCACACAAGCAACATACAACGGACAAGCATGGTCTCCATGGTTGTTTCTGCGCCTGTGCACCAGATCTGGTTCTTGTTTGTAATTTTGCCTGTCAACATAAGGAGGGTTACCACACATGCCTAATATTGGAGCACCGGGTTATATTTTGTTAATCATTCTGGCGCTGCTGTTATTCGGCCCGAACAAGCTGCCTGAGTTGGGTCGCGCTGTAGGTCGTACATTCCGTGAGTTTAAAAACGGAGCACGTGACATTTTGTCTGAAGACGAACGGACTGAACGCAAAGATAGCAAGGATAGCGAGGTCAAAGCATCCCAGACGACGGCTTCAGAGGTGCAGTCCCAGCCGGAGGATAAACGGTTGCCTTAGGTTAGTTTTATTTTTGATGCTTTTACAATTTCAAGAAGAGCCTCTTCTCCAGGGAAGGGCTTTATTTTTTAGAAGGCGCAGCTGCGTCCGACCCAGAAAGGAGGAGCAATATGACCCAACCAGAGCATGAAATGCCGCTAATGGAGCATCTGGGCGAGCTACGGCGTAGAATCATTTATGTGCTGATTGTATTTGTTCTGGCGCTGGTCGGTGGTTTGTTCGCCGCAGGTCCCGTCTATGACTGGCTTATTCGCTCTGGTTCGGCGCAGGCTTTTCAGTTGAATGCATTTTCCTTCTGGGACGGAATAGGCATCTACATGAAGATTGCCATGCTGATCGGGATTGCGGTGACGCTGCCGTTTGCATGCTATCAGCTGTGGAAGTTTGTTAGCCCAGGCTTGCGACCACAAGAACGGAATGCGACTTTGCGGTATGTGCCTCATGTGCTGCTGTTGTTCGTGATCGGTGCAGCTTTTGCATATTTTATTGTTTTCCCGATGGCGATTCAGTTTACCTCGTCTGTCACCAGAAGTATGGGACTGCATGAAACGTATGGTATCGCTCAATACTTCACCTTCATGTTTAATATTGTGCTGCCTGTGGCTCTGTTGTTTGAACTGCCGCTGCTCATCATGTTCCTGACGGGTATTCGGGTACTCACTCCGATGAGGCTTCGCAAATGGCGGAAAATTTCTTATTTTCTGCTTGTCTTTGTTGCTGTCGTCATAACTCCCCCGGATTTTATCTCCGACTTTCTGGTGGCAATCCCGTTACTGGTGCTGTATGAAGTGAGTGTGTACATGTCAGCAGTGGTATACCGCAGGCAACTACGTGCAGATGAGGAACGTGAGGCACAACTGCGTGTAGCACCGGAGCGGTAACAGGCAGAACCCGAATTTCCATGCAAAACGATATCTTGGGGTTCGGGAGCTACATGGCAACTTGCAGATCATGAAAAGCAGCAGCTTAGCTGTTCTAAAAATAACCATTAGCCTGAGATAACGGTTATTTTTAGGACAGATGGATATAATCGAGAAGGGCCATCCATAAAAATTCCCATAAAAAATACATTAGGGACTTGAAATTCAATCTCAAGTTGAGTATCATAAAGTTGGTTGTTAGCACTGACGAGTGTCGAGTGCTAACACATACAACATAACAACCGTATAACGGAGTAAAACACTTAATAAGGAGGCTATTTTTTCATGATCAAACCTTTGGGTGAACGCGTATTGGTGGAAGCAATTGAGCAAGAGCAAACGACTTCCTTCGGAATCGTACTTCCTGACTCTGCTAAGGAAAAGCCGCAAGAAGGCAAAATTATCGCGGTTGGCGCAGGCGCATTGAAAGACGGTGCCCGTATTCCTCTGGAAGTAAAAGAAGGCGACCGTGTAATCTTCTCTAAATACGCTGGAACGGAAATCAAATATGAAGGTAAAGAATATTTGATTATGAAAGAAAGCGATATCCACGCGATCATTGGTTAACCGGAATCCGGACAAGACCTGAATATAGGAATCGAACAAATCATTCATAATCCATGGGAGGTTTATCGCAAATGGCAAAAGACATTAAATTTAGTGAAGACGCTCGTCGCTCCATGCTTCGTGGGGTAGATGCATTGGCTAACGCTGTTAAAGTAACACTCGGACCGAAAGGCCGTAACGTTGTACTGGAGAAAAAATTCGGTAGCCCGCTCATCACCAATGACGGTGTAACGATTGCAAAAGAAATCGAATTGGAAGACGCGTTCGAAAACATGGGCGCTCAACTGGTTAAAGAAGTAGCAACCAAAACAAACGATGTAGCTGGTGACGGTACGACAACCGCTACTGTTTTGGCTCAAGCCCTCATCACAGAAGGTTTGAAAAACGTAACTGCTGGTGCAAGTCCGATCGGTATCCGTAAAGGGATCGACAAAGCGGTTAAAGCAGCTGTTGCTGAACTGCAAGCGATCTCCAAACCAATCGAAAGCAAACAATCCATTGCACAAGTAGCCGGTATTTCCGCTGCTGACGATGAAGTAGGCGAACTGATCGCTGAAGCTATGGAAAAAGTGGGCAAAGACGGTGTGATCACGGTTGAAGAATCCCGTGGTTTTGCAACTGAGCTGGAAGTGGTTGAAGGTATGCAGTTTGACCGTGGCTACATTTCCCCGTACATGATTACAGATACGGACAAAATGGAAGCTGTTCTGGACAATCCGTATATCCTGATCACAGACAAAAAAATCACGAACACACAAGAAATTTTGCCTTTGCTTGAGAAAATCGTACAACAAGGCAAGCCACTCGTGCTGATCGCTGAAGACATCGAAGGTGAAGCGCTGGCTATGCTCGTTGTTAACAAACTGCGTGGTACATTCAACGCTGTAGCTGTTAAAGCTCCAGGCTTTGGTGACCGTCGCAAAGCAATGCTGCAAGATATCGCTGCCCTGACAGGCGGTCAAGTGATCACGGAAGAGCTGGGTCTGGACCTGAAAACTGCTTCTGTAGACCAACTGGGTACAGCGCGTCAAGTGCGTATTACGAAGGAAAATACGATTGTGGTTGACGGCGCTGGAAACAAAGCCGACATCGACGCTCGTGTTAGCCAAATCCGTACACAACTGGAAGAAACGACTTCCGAGTTCGACAAAGAGAAACTGCAAGAGCGTCTGGCTAAATTGTCCGGCGGCGTAGCAGTTATCAAAGTCGGTGCGGCTACTGAAACAGAATTGAAAGAACGCAAACTGCGCATCGAAGATGCCCTGAACGCAACCCGTGCTGCGGTTGAAGAAGGTATCGTATCCGGTGGTGGTGTAGCGCTCCTGAACGTATACAGCGCTGTTGCAGCCGTTGAATTGCAAGGCGACGAGCAAACAGGCGTGAATATCGTATTGCGTGCTCTGGAAGCTCCAATCCGTACGATCGCTGCTAACGCGGGTGAAGAAGGCTCCGTAATCGTTGAGCGTCTGAAACGCGAAAAAGTTGGCGTAGGCTTTAACGCAGCTACTGGTGACTGGGTGAACATGATTGACGCTGGTATCGTTGACCCTGCAAAAGTAACTCGTTATGCATTGCAAAACGCTGCTTCCGTAGCAGCTATGTTCCTGACTACCGAAGCGGTAATCGCTGACAAGCCAGAACCAGAAAAGGCTTCAATGCCTGATATGGGCGGCATGGGTGGAATGGGCGGAATGATGTAAGTGAAAGGCTAAAAAGCCTGTAATACCGCTATTTAAAAGGCTCCCGAGAGGGAGCCTTTCTTCATTAAATCACAAAAAAATCACATTTCCTGCATCGGGGGTTGATTTGTTGCAAAATTGAAGTTCAATATATCCGCAAAGTGAATTCTTATTTTCTCATTTACATCCTTTTTCATCTTGTCTGTGACGTGTGTGTAGATCTTTAGAGTTGTTTCTGGGTTATGCATTAAACCATTGGGAATTGATCTGCTCTGCGATCCGCTGCATCATGACAGGCGGAACACTCATGCCACATACATATTGAACGTTAGCATCCATAAAATCGTAGTCGCTTGGGAAAGTCTGCATCCGTATAGCGTCCGTATCGGTGATATGCTCAGGAGCATTGTCACGCAAGAAAACGGACGAACTGGCGAGCGTGTTGACCACTTTCTGATCCTTGAGCAGAATGGTATTAAAGTTGCTCATCTTACCTTCTTCGCGCTCCGTCACATCACCCATGTTCAGATCCGGCGGGCGCTTCTTGTGCCAGCGCTCATGCGTCTTGCTATCCCCATACACAACCTTTGTATTTCTTCGGCTGTTTTGCTGGCCTTTCATGTGTAGCAAAATTCCTTTCTTCTGCTGCTTCTTCAAAACCATTTCAACCTTTCAAGGCAATAAAAAAAGCCACCCAAATGAGTGACTTGTATCTGCCTATGTATTTACGGCACCAAAGTATCACTGGCGCTTATTTAAAACCCGAAAAAATAAACAGCGATAAGACCTATTCCCGTTAAACGGGATGCAAAACGCTGCGCTGTTGCATAAAAGCATTTGTACTTAGTAACTAAAGAAGAAGAACAAGACCATTTTACTGATTACCGAAAATGGCCGTCAAAGAACAAAAACCGGACAATACGGGAAAATGAGCGATTAAGCCACAAGAAACTGGCTTTTGCTCACTTTCTCAATATCACTTGTCCCAAACGATCCTTTCACCCAACTTGTCCTCATCACCGGATTTCATGGCTAGAAAGAAGTAACAAAAAAACACAAGCAAATATGCCTGTGTTTTTTTGTATACTATCCTATTACTCTTGAATTTTTTTTGCAATTTCCATCAATTCGTCAAGAGTGGAATTGAAAGAAGAAACAGTATAAAAGTGACCTTTTGTAATCAGATGAACAACCCTTCTTTCTTGCCCGTCAACATAAGCTACAGTATGATTGTTGATTTTAGTCAACTCAACTTTTTCCATATTATATGTTTTTTTCACATAATCAATAGTAGCCTGTTCATCCATTTGGGATTCTGCTTGAGTAACCATAATTTCAGTGCCGTCACTGCCACGATATGACTGCCTGATTACCAAACCATCCTCGCCTTTCAAAGCTGTTGTGTTCAATGGTTTCAAACTGTGTTTGTCAGCCGCTGCCGTTTTAAGCGAGGCTCCCTGCGCTAGATTAGGAATATGGATATCTTCTGCCGGTACATCAGATATATTTATGAGACCTTTGATATCATAAGAGCTCTCAACTACTGTCTCTGCCGGTGTTTCCGACGGCGCTTGTGCTGATGAAGTATCAAGCGCCTCTACTTTCGCCTTAACCGGAACCTGTGATGGAGCTTCCGATTCGGCAGCATATGAATTATATACAAATGCACCACTACCTATTACGAGTGCGCCACCCAATACTACAGCAACTAATTGTTTCTTCAATTTAAACCCCTCCTATTAATCGTAAAATACTGTGCCTTCAGTAATGGCCTTATTATTGGATTTGTACAAAACAGAGTATCTCAGACCTCTATTATTCTCGTTTCTCCCATAAAACACGTAATACCTCGAACTGTCAGACGAAGATAAGGTGAAAGATCTTCCCGGAACTTCAATAGAAACATTATAGGTCATTCTATTCCAAGTCCCCGAACCAGCTGTTCCGTCTGCCGGCAGCCCTTTATTTCTTTGGAAATTTTGGAGCCCTGTTTTCACACCGCTTCCAAAGCTCCCATCAATCCTTCCCACGTCTCCCTTTTGTCCATAGGCCCATAAATTTGCTTGCAGCGCTCTCACATATCCCCCACTGTCACCTTGGCGCAATGTAGGGAAACCATTAAAACCATCGTAAGCATAACTGGCACTTGCTATGCTTGCAAGCCCGAGACTACCTACTAACGCCACAGATGCAACAGCTAGAGACATTACAGATTTCAGGTTTCTTTTCAACGCAATTACCTCCATTTTAAGAATTCTACGATTTTTAGCTTGGCTCATTTAACTCCTTGTTCTGATTAAGTAGATCGATCCCCTTCTTTCCAAGACAAGAGTGAACTTTATTAATCAGGCTGATTACGTAAGACTACTATGTATGTACTTATGACTAATAAAGAATGTTCAAAAAACAGCTATTATAAATTAAATAGCGTTTTTTTACATTTGTCTGTCTTTTCTTACATTATAAGTTTTTTATTGTAATTTTTCAACAAAAATTTCGGGAAATCCTACCAATCTATCATGAGGCACGCTGCGGAATTGAACCGCGCAAGGGTTCTGGCCGGGTCTGTATGACGTTTCCGCCGGATATCTGTTGCCTTGCCGCCAGCGCGTGCCATGTAAAAATGTGGGCGGGGGCCACTCTTCCCCGCATGGATGACTTACCGTTTAACCGCAACTGCATACTGTTACCAATCTACCGCTGTGCGTTACAGGTGCCCGCTAAGTGATTGCAAGGCTTCACCTTGTTTGCGGCCATATCTCGGGCCTTCCCTTGCGCGCACTGGTCAAAGCCATTGAGCAGTATGTCCTCTATCCCCTTGCTGGAATCATTGAACTATCAGCCTATCGTATGCAGGTGTCATCCTACGTTGTAGCGTCTCTCTTCCGCCACCACATTTAGTCGATCTACAGAAGTTCTGCTGCGAGCTGCTTGAGCACTGGCGGTGTGGCGATGAGTTGTCCGTTAGACTTATTGCCTTTGACATACGCTTTATCTTCTCGCGCATAATAAGCAACACCTTGCCCCTCTACAATTGGGAAGCCGCTCTCATCTATGAGTAGCTATGAGGTCAAATAACCCTAAGCTCTGTTAACCTTTTGGGTGCCAGAGCTTTTTTGTTATTGAAGGAACTACCACAACATTCAACGAATATCTATTCGAGGTGATCAGCATCAAACATACATATAAAGTGTTAAAGTCAGATCGAACTGTGTGCAGCTCCATTGTTCCAGGTGCGGGTATATGTCGTGTCCGTGGACGAGGAATTACGTGTGTCGTTTGAGGATTATGGTGGGCCAGTGGAAAAGTTTTCGCCAGAGTCGATCAAGATTAACGGAAAGTATTTCATGCGGGATCAATTTGAATTTAGAGTAGATGTAAAGAAGGACTCCACTGACATTTAGCCGGGCTGGTGGGGTGTTTTTTTATATTCTCCCAATAGGTTTACTCTCAAATGCGAATACCTCACAAAAGTTACAAAAGTTATTGACAACTGTTAAATTATGGACGATAATAGAGGGTGAAATATAAAATAATGGCATTTTTATGTGAAGGGTGGTTTGTATATGGAAATCACACCGACGATAAGAGCTGAATTGGAAAAATATCTAAAACAACAAGACTTAAGCATGACCGAGTTTGGGCATATTGCAGGCATTAATAGGGGGCTAGTAAGTGGCATTGTGACAGGAAATAGTCCTATATCTGTTAACCAGCTTGACCGAATCACTGAGGCCATGGGTTTACAGGAAGGCTACTTCTACGACTTATATGTAGAAAACTACATCATCGAACGCTCCCCCAATATGCGTCGAATTGAGCGGTTACTATATCGTTGTGCAGAGCTGGACAAGCTGGATGCGATCCGTCGAATCGTTGGACAAATCATGGACAATCAACTCTATTCACCTAAACTATTTGACATTGCAGAAGCACTATTAGCACAAGGACGACATGCTGCTGCGCTGCTGCTCTATGAGAATGTAGCAGAAGTGGAGAAGTATCAACATTCTGAACGCTTGGCACTCTGTCAATATCGTATATTCACGATTCAGATTGGAGACGATCAAAAACGCAATCTCAGGGCAGCTACAATATTTGAGGTTTTTGTCGAACGTCTGGATGAAATAGACCAGCTTGACGCATTGAAAGACTTGGCTAACGTGTATAGGTCTTTGCGTCTATGGGACAATGTTGATAAAATAGCGAGAAAAATGAAGGAGAAAGCAAAAATTCAATATTCGATGAAACATCAGGAGAAACGCAAGAATAGAACGCATGAAAAGAAAACAAAGAATCCATTATTTGGTTACGTTGCTTATGCTGACCTGTTGTGTGCAAGCGTCTGTGAAGCCCGAGGCGATTACCAACAAGCTCTACAATATACATACGCCTACGCTAATTTAGATTGGGTCATAGAGACGGACGAGGATACCCGACACAGGATCGGATTGTTTCAACATTGGGCACAAGTTAATATTTATGTTAATAAACTCCTGTCCGGAGATACAGGTGTGCTTCCGGATTATATTGAATACATTGCCGCAACACCACTTACTGACGAAGATGAAAAGCTCTCAAAGCTGTTGAACGTTATAATAGCGGCTAATCGATATCAACTGAATGTAGATGATATACTCCAGCGGTTCAGATTAGAAATTGATTCTTTTGGTCTGTTGCCAGCATCTAATGATATGTATTCTAAACAAGTGATGCCGGATTATTTCGCATGGTTTGGTTACGAACTGGCTTACTATTATTTAAACCAGGGGATGTACAGTGATGGTTTTAAATATTTAATGAATGCATCGTTAAAAGCGAATATACTAAATAATGAGACATATTTTATAAACTGTATGGGATTGTTTGCTCGTTTTCAAGCCCATGCAGTTCCTGAAACCAAAGCAGAGTTTTTCAATTTAGTTGAGAGGGTGTGGATAAACAATGTTGAGAAAAATGGTATTGCTGATCGTCGCAACTAGCTTTTTGTTTATCTTAGCTATGCCTGTTCAGCCGCACAGTTATAATCAAAGTATACGACCTCAAGTACAGGTTGGAGGATACTAAACGGATAGGAACAAAACAATCCCCGCTAACCTTAACTGGTCGGCGGGGATTGTTTTATTATCTCTTTTTAGCCCGATACCATGATGTAACTGCGGCATTAAAACCTTGTTGTCTATTCCGAACCACTTTATTAATACTTATTTCTATTCATATGTTATCATATCCGCTTTATGCAGGCGATGAAGTTCCCTTATCTTCGTTATTTTTAACTTTTCTTGATTTCTTAGTTCTCCGTCTAAGAATGACAAACACATAAACTATAGCAATCAACAATGACTTTATATAGAGAACGTCATGTAATTGTTGAGAATAGAAAGACAAAACCAAAATAAAAGTAAAGACAGAGACAATAATCCTTACCGCCAGATGATGAATAAACTTTATAAATTTACTATGTTCATTACTTTTTTGAAGATCAATTATTAAATATAGTACAAAAACAGTTATGGCCATCAAAGCTCCTCTTAGTATATCCTCTATTGATTGTGATCTAAGTGTAATAAATATTAGATACAACAAAGCAAGCGTGCCAAAAGTAATAAAGGAAGTGACGACATTTTTAAATTTTAAGAATCCTGCTAACCACCGAACCAGTACTTTGAAAGGATATAATATAAAAATAAGTGCAAACAAGCCCATGAATACTGCTAATATATTTTCCATTTTAACTCTCCTTATGTTATTTAGAACTTAACGCTTCTTCTTTCCATCTTTATTCCATTTCCAGTTAAGAGGTTTTAAAAAACATAATTTTGTCCCAACATAATTCTATACACTTACTATTTTCATTTATTAAACGTCCTCATATATCCACATCGGTTGCGGTATTTGCTTTTTATCTGCCATACATATTATCGGTATTTCCTGTTATTTTCTTTGAATATTTTGTTCCATTGAAGCGATTTTCCAACTAATGTGACTATACATATCTTGAGAGTTTTTAGCAGATTACGGCGAATAAGGGCGTATACAAGCGAACGAAATCCCCTTGAGATAGGTTCAAACAAGCCGTATAATAAAGATTGAGTTTGACAACGTTCATTAGCGAAGATAGATCAAAGATGGGCGGAATGATGTAATAAGGGTGACAAAACTCTTATGCATCAAGGGTTTCTGTGAAAAGAAGCCCGGTTTGACCACATTTTGTTAACGAAATGTTAACATTGCAATAGAAAAAAGGCTTCTCACGAGTTCAATGAACTTGTGGGAGGCCTTTTTTTATTAGGTCGAGTTGTTTAGCAATAGAAAGCGTGCCTCGCTGATTTTAAAACTGCAATCAGCGAAACAAGAGGAAGAATGGCTGAAGTTGTATATTTTGGTTATATGCGTATGAAGATTGCTTTACGTCGAGAAGGAATCTTGGTAAACCACAAAAAGGTGTACCGATTGATGAAGAAATTGGGGAATCAATTTGCTTTATGGGATTTGAGATCGGCCCATGTGTGAATAACACATACGATTCTTTCACGAAGGACAGTTTTTAACTGCCCTTTTCAAGCTGATTAGTAGAAACTAAGAGATAAAGAAAGGAAATTCGGTAGACCAAGAGATTGAATGAGGGCAACTACGCCGAAATACAGCATAACCAATCCGGACAGTTTGTTGAACAAGGAAAGCTTCGATCTCTCCACCGTCATATTGATCCTGAACAACGAGGCGGTCCCTGTCAGACAGACCCACCATAACGTGGAACCTAGAAAGACACCAACGACCAAAAAAGGTATATCGGAGCTGGTATGCGACAGAAGGATGCCGGAAGCGCCCAATACGCCAAGGAAAAAAACAATCGTCATGGGATTGGACAATGTCAGGAGCAGCGTTACCGCGTAGGAATTCAGTGAGCATTTCTTGGAGTGTGGTTCCGCGCTTCCCGTCGCGGGCGTATGCAGCAGCGACTTGATGCCCAGATAACAAATGAAAAGTCCGGCTATGGCCTGTAGCACCGTTTTGTATTCAATCAGAAAAGTGGTCAAGGCGGATAGGCCTAACCCCGCGATACTGCCATAGACTGCGTCCGCCGTGGCCGCCCCCAAACCGCTGAACAGCCCGGTTTTGAAACCAGAGGTCATTGTCTTCTTGACGCACAATATACTAATGGGGCCTACAGGAGCCGCAATGGAAAGCCCCAGCAGAATTCCTTTTGCCATCCACTCCCACGACATAAGAATTCACTCCTTTTTCTCTATTCTTCTTTCAGCGTGGATAAAATAAAAAACGTATTCGATCTCATAACATTAAGATTGGCCTTTAGTGTATGCGTGATAAAATCCTCCAATTCAGCTAAATCCGGCAGCGCCACTTTCAGGAGATAGTCGTATTCCCCCGAGGTATGATGGCATTCCAGTACTTGCGGCGACTGAATAATGGTCTTGCGGAACAATTGAGTTTCGGCCGAGCCATGTAGCTGCACAAAAATATAAACCACGTAGTTTTGCCCCATCGCCTTGCGGTTCAGCTTGACGGTGAATTGATTGATCACTCCTTTTTTTTCTAGTTTACGGATTCTTTCAGCGATGGAGGGCACCGATAAGTGAATGATTTTACTAATGTCGGAACTGGCCATTCGGCTGTTGCTCTTCAACATTTCCAAGATCTGAAGATCGATGTTGTCCATAGCGTTTTACTCCTTTATGTTAATTATATGATATACATAAAAAAAGAAAATAAATGAATATAAATTCGTTTTATTTTTAACTTTTCCTTTTATATATTTAAAATATTTAAGATTGGCTTCCGGGAAAAGCATCCTGTAACCCTATTGCTAACCATAGCGGGGGTTCCCAGAGCTAACTACTACAAGTGGCCAAGCCCCGACGCGACGAGATTCATATGCGGGATCATGACATCAAGGAGCATATGATGGCTATTCATTTGGCTCATCCCTACTTCGGTTATCCCCGGATGCAGACGGCTTTGCAGGAAGCCAGTTATCTCGTCAACCACAAGAAAGTGTGGCGTCTCATGAAGGAGTACATTTACTTTTATAACTACCAACGATTTCAGGCCAAACTCAAACAGCGCGTGCCGATTGAATACCGGCACGCGCTGGCTGCTTAGCCTTTTTTTACTTGTCTACTTGACAGGGGTATGACCACGGTCGGCTAATCTCTGGCCTTTTTATTTAGAAGATTTATTTTTTAATGTTTTCTTTTACAGCTTCACGCTACTCTTCGAAAACGCCCTTTAATCGTACTTTCAAATACAGAGCACACCAGAAGCAGTAATGTAGTATCTCTACAATCATATGAACCGTCTCTGGCCAGCCCAATGAGGATAACGCCTTGGAACACAGCGTAACCACGATAAGAATGGCTTCAAAAACGAGAATATCCACCAATAGCACAATGGCTGCACGGGATTTAGCTCGTTGGAAGAGCTTTAGCGTTTTGAAATTCCAGCCTGTTGCGATCAGCTCCAGCGTTATGATTCCCAGAGACATGCCGGTATACCCGAACTCGGGAATGGCAACTATGGAGTAAAGAATAATGAAATTGGCAAGTACACCTGCACAAAGGCCGATAAAGGGAGTTTTTTTTCGATTTTGTGCCCATAAGACGCTGGTTGTGATTTCCCGCAATCCGACGAGTAACGGTAACATAGCCAACGATTTAATGGGGATTTCGGCATTTTGTATACCAAAAACAAATAGGGAGATTTCTGGGGCATATTCAAAAATGAAAAAACCTGAGGCTAATCCCCAGACCCATGCTACCTGAATGGCGGTATGGCTTTTTTTGTAGAATGCGTTATATTTCTTATTTTGCCAATCCGCAGTTATTTTCATTGTGAGTGTATGTGTTAATGCACCTGTAATCAAAGTGGGCATATAAGCGACGACAAGGGCGATGCCAGTGACAATACCGAACATCTCCGCTGCTTCTTTGGAAGAAACCCCGGCAACCCGTAATCGTTGGGGGATGATGATCGCATCCATAAAATCGGACGCAGGGATGAGCAAGCGAGTAAGCGCAATAGCAAAGGAAGCTTGTACCACTAAAGGTAAATCTGCTCGACTTGATGGAGGGGATAAAGCTACAGAGGGACGGTTATACATAAAAAAAGCAGTAAGCACAGCAAAGGATAACAACGCGCCTGTAAAAGTTCCCAGTACCGCTCCGCCTACAGCAAACTCGATGCCGGATTGGATAAATAATGGCACCAGCAACATTAAAGTACCAATCCGGGCGGTTTGCTCTACGATTTCTGAAAGGGCAATTGCGGTGTATCTTTCAAGCCCTTGCAAATATCCGCGCAGCAGACTTAACAAGGGAACGGCCAGTATAGCTGGGGAGAGGCATCGAATCACAAAATCGAGCTGCGGATAGCCGAGCAAATTAGCGATCGGTGTTGAAAACCAAAAGGTTAAGACACTGCAGGCCAATCCCGTGAGGATCATGAACACTGAAAAAATTTTGAACAACCGCCAGCCTCTTGCCGTATGCTTGGCTGTAAACATACCCAAAGCTGTCGGCAATCCCCCGGAAATAATCATCAATATTAAGCTATAGAAGGAGTAGGCTAGCTGGTAGAGGCCCATTCCTTCAGCTCCAACAAGCCGTGTCATAAATACTTTTCCGACCAAACCTATGGCTTTCACGACGATCATCGCATTAGCTCTCACCATGGTTTGTTTTAATATAAGAGGTAATTTCAAATCATTTTTCACCCCATTAGAAGCTGTCCATTTTATTCCTATGACAGCAACCTCCGGGATATGAACAAGTGTTACGTTCAAGATGCTTAATCTTGTATGTGAATCAACAAATACTTGGTGTTTTTATCCCATCCCAAGTCAAAGGGCACCCTGAAACGGTCTGCCGTATGGGAGTTAACTAAAGGATAGCCACCCTGATCAAATCCAACAACAACGGAGAAATGGTCTACATCGCCTTTTAATACGTAAGCAATTAAATCACCGGGTAGCAACTGTGGTCTGTTAAGGTGCTGCTGCCGTTCATTGACCGAGTGCACAATATCAGAGAAGCTTCCTTGTCCTATAATTCTTCCATAGCCGGAGCGTATCAGAAAATTTTTAAAAGCGTCCGTTTGAACCCAGGCTTGACTTCCACCGTTGCCATACAAGTAATGCCACCCGGATTTCATAGGTAACCCTCCGCCTTCCTCCTTGTCCCCAATAACTTGGGAGGAGAAATTGGTACAGTCGCCTCCTTTGGAGTTATAATCCAGGTATTTTTGATTATATCGCTGCCGATTTCCTGCTCCCCATGTTATTCCTGCATACTTGTTAGCATAGTCAACGGCGCGGGCTCTGTTGTACTTACGGTTAATCTTCTCTGATGGCACCTGATCTTTATGAGGAATAAAGCTTAAATCGGACCTTTCAATCTTTTTTGAATTTTCTTCCAGAGGATCTGAATACCATTCACGTTCCACGTACCAACGACTATCTTTTTTTCTCAGTGTGATGCCATGACGTGTTCCAATTCCAAAATCATGCTGACCGGGATAGCTATCGATATACTCATAACTCAATTTCAAGGACTGAACAAGTGACACCTTTGCCGTATCGCCCGATACTTCGGCACGGGCTATCCGAATGGAACTTTCCGCATTCACGAATTTCATTTTTCGATGCTTGGCCCATTCCTGAATATATTCCGCTCTGTTCATTTCATGAAGGTACGCGAAGTTGCTTCGTTTATCCTTTAATAAATAATGGTCCTCGATATGCGTTTTATCCTGATCCATCAACAGCCGGGTACGGTCGTTAAACAGTTCTTGAAGAAATAGGATAACCTCATCTTGTTTAGCTAGCTCGGCTTCTGCACGAACTAAAGAGAAACTGTAAGAGGGTATCAATATTAAGATCATGCACAGCAGTTGCAATTTTGCGATCCTAAGCACATTTATTCATTCTCCTTGAAAATGGTTGAATTTGTTTTGGAATTGTTCTTGTCCTGAACGGTAAGTTTCTCACAGGCTGAATTCATGTGCGCTAATTTTGTGAAAACTACCAGTCTTCCCTCATGCTCTTTCTTGCTTCGACTGTAGCGCCCTGCACAGGTAATCAAGTTCAAACGATGCTCTTCCGTAGGGCCAAAAATCGTCTGAATCGGTGCTTCCGAGGTTAAGTAAAATTTGACGGACTCGACAACAAATTGAATCTTACAGCCGTTATCGCCAGTCACATACACGAAATCCCCCTTGTTCAGTTTTTTAAGAGGATAAAAAACAGCCGGGCCGGTGTATGTATCAACATGACCGTCCATAATTGCATTACCTGCCGCCCCTGGCAATGTACCGGTAGCTAAATACCCTACTCGATCCGTGTTGCCTGGAACGCCCATTTGACCATTTTCTAAGTTGCTTACCGGTTCTATAATCGAATGAATACGAACCGCAGGAATATCGATTTTATGTGGAACGATCCCTGGAAAAGGTTTATTTTTAACTTGTAAGGGCTTCGTCGTTTTAATTTGTTGAATTTCAGGTTTAGCCGGGACGTGGGTGGTGTTACCATGATGTTCAGCCGAAGACGAACAGCTTGTACTCCCCAGCAAAATCAATAGCACTACTATACGAATGATCCATGTATTGTTCATATGAAGAAAGAGAGAGGGTTTACAAAGCTAACCCTCTCTTTTTAACCTCCCTAATTCATTTGCTCGCTTGCGCCACCAAATCCCGTTTTTGGTAATTTAGTAGCCTTTGCTTTCATACTTTTCGCATGAATGCTTTTTCCTCCAATGATTTTGGCAGGAGCAGCTTCACGTGCATGTAGCTTGTGGGTTTTCTCATGTTTGCTCTTGGCGTGCATTTTGTGTTCATGTTTCGCATGAATCTTATGCTGGTGCATTTTATGCTGGTGCATTTTATGCTCGTGCTTTTCCGTTGCAGGTGCAGACGCAGATACCATTGATCCTGCTGACAGAAGTACAGCAAGGGACGCTACAGTCATTATTGCTTTTTTCATTGTATTGCCTCCTTTAGGTAGTTGGTAATTCACAAATATATTGTCCTTACGAAGAAGGTTTTATGTAGCCAATAATTTTATAGGAAATGATTGACTTAGAACTTTCCGATTTCTTCACTTATTCACCTCAATAAGTCCTTCGGGAGTCTCGCGATTGGCAAGCAGTTCGGATACGGTGACGAAGGTAAAGCCTCTTTTTTTCAGCTCAGGCAAAATGATTTTTAAGGCTTCAACGGTTTGTGTACTTTTATATACATAATCGTGCATGAGGACGATGTCACCGTTGCGGGCGTTGCGGATCACCTTACTAGCGATGCGGTGTACGCCGGGTCTTCGCCAATCCAGGGTGTCTTGATGCCAGGACCATAAAATCATTTTCTGTCCTTTTTCTTTAGATAGCTTCACGAGCGTGTCGGTGTAAGAACCGCCGGGCGGACGAAAAAGATGAGTTCCTGAACCGGTAGCTTGAACGATGCTCGCTTGGCCTTGGTCTATCTCGGAAAGAGCTTTGTTACGGGAAATATGATGAAAGGATGGATGATGGAAGGTATGATTGCCGACCTCATGGCCTTCTCTTCGTTCCCGTTTCACAATGTCAGGGAGTTTTTCTACACGGCTACCAACGACAAAGAAGGTCGCTTTGGCGTCATATTGCTTGAGCAAATCCAGAATGGCGGGCGTTTTGCTTTCATCTGGTCCGTCGTCGAATGTAAGGGCAATCACCTTGCGATGGGTAGGAACCTCCCATACAATGTCCCCTCGTTCTTCATAATAGGCCCGTCCCTTTGTAGGAGCAGGGGAGGCGTACGATGCGGCCTGTGCAGTATTTGTATAGGGTGTGGGGCACAAGCTGGCACAGAACAAGGAAACAGCGATACTTGCAGACAGTAATCGGTTATATTCCATCAGGCTTCTTCTCCGTTCTGACGTTTTCTCACATTAGCTTGCCAAGAAGGAGCACATACCATTCCTCGTTCCCGAAATTTATCTGCTTCAAATTCACTTAAATTCCTGTCCAACATAGATTTTTAGCATGGCTCTACAGCGAAATGATGCTCCGAAAGAGTGGTAGCTTGCTTGTTGATTACTGCCCATAGCCATGTTAAATTGTACATATCCATCCTTGTTTCAATGAGCAGTTGAGGTAGGTCTTTGTCCGGTTCGTGAAAGTCTTAATCTGGCTGAAAATGAATGAGGTTGACGGGACAAGCCGCAGAAGCTTATCTGAGGTCATGATATAAAAGCGGCTTGTTCCTCAGCTTCGAACAGGAGATGAGACGGGATGAAAACAAAGGAAGAAGAACTGCGAGCCATTAGCGAGACCTTAGAGGCCGGCGAACACATCCGGTCATTCATTTGGTGTACGCATGATTTGTCACAAATCCCACAGGACACACCGTGTTGTGGAACATTGGCGGTAACGTCCGAACGACTGATTTTTTATTCTTCCACTTTTGGCACTCCATGGGTCAAGTTCATCAACTATCACCATATTTCATCGACCAGGCTGGAAAAGAATTTGCTGGATCCGGGTTCAAGTGAACATATTATTTTGATGAACCGGAATGTACGTGAAGTATTTAAGTACCTGCCGGATGCAGACGCGTTGGAGCATTTTATAGCTGCCCTGGGTCAAGAATCGGGTATAGATGTAAGTAATCATGCATTTCATATGTAATCCTTCGTTTATAAAATGTAAAATAAATACGTAAAACCTCCAAATTCGTAATATGCCGATAGTCGGTTGTTCACGAATTTGGAGGTTTTTGTTTTGGGACGGAATGGATCGAGCGTTAGCTCAGCAGTGTCACAACTAGCAGATTGTACAGCACCAGCGGCAGAATGACGTTTCTGTAGGCATAAGAACGATAAGGGGTGGGGGTGCCTGGGGAGGGAGAGTGGTGCGGCTGAGGAACGCTCAAATACAGGTGATCCGCATCGATGTGGACAATCCTTCCTTCATACACATGATGATCCATCGTTTGAACCCGGACGGTGTGATTGACGTAAGGACCCAACTGGTGATGCAAATGATCGCGGACCCTTTTGAGTTCTGTCTGTAATTCCGGTCTGGCCTGATATAAGGTTTGCGGGTTAACGGTGTTGTACGGCATTCGCCTCTGACCTCCATACTCATATAATGATGTATCGTATGCAGGAGTCTGTGCCATTGTGCAGGTACCCAGGTGGGACAAGTTTTACAAAAGTATGAAACATTAACATTCTGCTCCAGCCCGCTTGATGTTCCCTTTACATCAAAACGATACACTTACTGAGGTTGGTCTGAAAAGAAAGGGGCGCTCCGTTTTGGGTGAGCTTAACAAATCTTTGGGACTCGGGACGAGGAGCCAGCAACAGGCTTCGTCTAAAGCCAGCATACGCACGGGTTCGCTAAAAATTCAGAGACTGCGCGAAAACGCGCTGGCGTATACGTTTTTGGCTCCATCTCTTATTTTGTTTGCTTTATTTATGTTTTACCCGATGATCAAGTCGGTTTATCTCAGCTTGCACTCTACAGATCCCGCAGGAAATGTTGCAGCTTATGTTGGGTTAGACAACTTTGCTACACTTTTCAGCTCGGGTCAATTCCTGCAAGGAATCAAGGTTACGCTCCTGTTTGCACTGCTGACGGTGCCTGTAGGCATTTTACTGGCGCTGGTGCTGGCTGCACTCACACATAGCAAGCTGCGGGGGATGCGCATCTTCCAGTTCGCTTTTTCGCTGCCGATGGTGTTGTCGGTCGGTTCATCTGCGGTCATTTGGAAATTTCTTTTTCATCCGACACTTGGGATGTTCAACTATGTGCTTTCCCTACTACATATCAATCCGGTTCCGTGGCTGACCAGCCCGGATTTGGCGTTGTTCTCTGTAGCGATCATGACCATCTGGATGAATCTCGGCTTTAATTACATTATTTTATCAAGTGGACTTCAAGGGATTCCAGATGACATGTATGAGAGTGCCAAAATGGACGGGGCAGGCCCGCTGGTAACATTCTGGCGTATTTCCATGCCGCTGCTGTCGCCAACGATTTTCTTTGTAACTGTAGTATCCATCATTGGAGCTTTCCAGTCCTTTGCTCAAATTAACATTTTGACCAAGGGCGGTCCGGTGAACAGCACGAATGTGTTCGTGTATTCCATTTATCAGGAAGCCTTCGTTAATTTCCGATTCGGAACGGGTAGCGCTCAGGCGATTGTACTGTTTGTCGTCATCCTGCTGCTTACGATGATCCAGTTCAAATGGGTGGAAAGAAAGGTGCATTACCAATGAAACGACATCTTAATTCAATGCTCGTGTATGTGTTGCTTACGATTGCGGCTGCTTTGATTTTATATCCGGTCATTTATACGTTTTTTATGGCTGTTATGTCGCCAGAGGAAGCGAGTGCCTATCCACCAAGCTTTTTCCCGCATTCCTTTCATATGGCCAATTTTACCGAGGTGTTTGAAATCGTTCCGATTGCTGCATTCATCGGTAACACCTTTCTCATTTCGGGCTTGACGATGATCGGTCAGTTGATTACAGCCAGCTTGGCGGCATATGCCTTTGCCAAAATGGAATTCAAGGGGAAGAACTTCATTTTCAGCATGTTTGTCGCGACGATGATGATCCCTTGGGAAGTGACCATTATTCCGAACTACCTGACGGTACGTAGCTGGAACTGGCTTGATACCTATCAAGGGCTGACGGTTCCGTTTCTGGCGACGGCATTCGGGACATTCCTGTTAAGGCAATTTTTTCTCCAGCTTCCCAAGGAACTGTTTGAGGCGGCTCGTATGGACGGGTGCGGACATGTTCGTTACTTCCTGTTTCATGTGCTTCCGCTATCGCGCCCGGCGCTCGGAACACTGGCTGTGTATTCGTTCCTGAATATGTATAATTCGTACCTGTGGCCGTTGTTGATCACGAACAGCGAGAATATGCGTACGGTACAGATCGGAATTTCCATGCTCGAATTTCAGGAATCCACTTCATGGAACCTTGTGTTTGCGGGCACTGCGCTTGTTATTTTACCGTCTCTGCTCCTGCTGATCTTTGGTCTAAAACAGTTGGTACGCGGGATGGCAGCGGGTGCACTTAAAGGCTAAATCAACATACAAGTAACAGTAACACCTGCGCAAGCAGCCTATATACAGAGCTTTATCACAAAAGAGTATCGCAAGGAAAGAAAGCTTTATTCGAGAATCATTTAATCAAAGGGAGAGAAGAGAGATTATGAGATTTTTTCGTCTGAAAAGTGCTTTGACCTTGCTTATCCTGACTACAATGGTTGTTGCAGCAGGCTGTAGCAATAACACGACGGCTGAGAAGCCAAGCAATGGTAGCGATGCGGGTGCAGCAGCAGGTTCTCCAGTGAAGCTGACTTGGTGGCACTCCATGTCCGGTAACGGTGAGAAAGCAATCAAGCAAATCGCCGCTGACTTTAACGCCAGCCACAAGGACATTCAGGTAGAGCCGGTATACCAAGGCAAATATGATGACAGCTTGAACAAGCTGAAAGCGTCGCTTGGTTCCGATAGCGGCCCGGACATCATTCAGGTGTATGAAATCGGCAGTAAATTCATGATTGACTCCAAGATGATTACTCCTGTACAACAATTTATTGATGCAGACAAGTTCGATCTCTCGCAGCTTGAGCCGAATATTACACGGTATTACACCATTGACGGTAAACTGAATGCAATGCCATTCAATACGTCGAACCCGATCTTGTACTATAACAAGGATGCTTTTAAAGCGGCGGGACTTGACCCGGCCAATCCTCCGAAGACATATGATGAATTCGAAAAGGCTGCTAAAGCCTTGAGCAAGGACGGAAAATCCGGTGCATCCATCGCTATCTATGGCTGGTTTATGGAGCAGTTGTTCGCTAATCAGAATGCGGATTATGTGAATAATGGCAATGGACGCAATCAGGCGGCAACGGAATCCCTGCTGAATTCGGATGCAGGGGTGAAAACCCTGACTTGGTGGAAAAAAATGATCGACGAAAAGGTTGTATCCAACCTGGGACGTAACTCCGATGATACTGCCAAAGCTTTTTCCGCAGGACAAATTGCCATGACACTGGATTCCACCGCTTCGCTACGTAATATTGTGGAGCAGGTTGGCGATAAATTCGAGGTAGGCACTGGCTTTCTGCCAAGAGCGAATGAAGCTAAAGAAGGCGGCGTGGTTGTAGGCGGTGCGAGCTTGTACATCATGAACAACAAACCTGTAGCCCAGCAAAAGGCAGCGTGGGAATTCATTAAATTCGTTACTTCCCCGGCTGTACAAGCACAATGGAGTGTGAATACCGGGTACTTCCCGATCACCAAAGCGGCCTATGACGAGAAGGTACTCAAGGACAACATGGTGAAATATCCGCAATTCCAAACAGCTGTTGACCAATTGCATGCAGCGGCGCAATCCACCGCTACACAAGGCGCAGTCATGGGCGTATTCCCGGAAGCGCGTCAAATCGTAGAGGGTGCAATCGAGGCCGTCCTGAGCGGACAGCAACAGCCAAAACAGGCATTGGATCAAGCCGCACAAGAGATTACAGGCAAAATTGCGCAATACAATCAAACGGTAAAAAAATAATCGGCCTTCCCTTAAAAGCGGCTGGTAAACTGTAATGCGCGCCCCTTTTATCAGCCGGTTTTATAAAATAACGGACCGAATAAGTGACCCCCTCACTTGTTCGGTCTGTTTTTTTGTATGTCCGCAATCTCCTGTTTTTAGAACGTCCGTTTAGACGAACTGTCTAAAATTGTTTATTTTGTACATTTCCTATTGCTGGGTACCTAAAAAGGAGCTTATAATAAACGTATAATTTTTGTACTGAACGGTCAGTTCAAAAGAAGGAGGAAGCATGAAAAACCAGACGAAGGAAATTATTTTTAACGGCGCACTCAAAGCTTTTTCCGAACGAGGCTTTAATGAAACCAATATGGAGGAAATCGCCAAGGTATGTGGCATAGCCAAAGGAACCCTGTATTACAATTTTAAAAACAAGCAAGAATTGTACATTTACATTCTGAAGATGGGGATGGAGCGTTTTGTTCAGGATATCCGTGAAGCCATGGCTCCGGTTCCAAAGGATCAGGTAGAATCGAGGATTCTCAAGCTGATTCAAGTGCATATTGAGTTTATTGGAAGAGAGCCGGATTTCTGCCGTTTGCTGGTTAGCAAGGGATGGGTTTCGCAGGAGCAGCATTTTAATATCAGGCAGGTACTGGCTGACTATTTTGATTTTATGGAGGCAGAGATCGATTCCGGTAAGTTTTACGGGAAAATTTCGAGTAAGCTGGATGCAAAAACGACGGCAAATTGCTTATTTGGTATTTACATTTTTGCTCCGATGCGGTCGATGGTTTGGGGCGAAACGATGAATCTGCAGGAGGTTCGCGAAAGTATTGAAGTATTTGTATGTAACGCGCTGGGTATGCATCATTAATAGACAGATGGAGTGATGAAAACATGAAAGCTAAAAAATATACGATTTACGCCGTACTTATTGTTTTAATCGCTGTAGGGATTTATGCCTTGACCGCTTTCCCACGGGGAGGCAGCAGCTTATCTGCGGATCAGTCCTCTTCCATTCCGACAGCTTATGTAGAATCGGATACGCTCAATGCCAGCTTTAAGATAGCGGGACGGATTGACCAGATGCTCGTAAAAGAGGGCGATCAGGTGAAAAAGGGACAGGTGTTAGCCAAATTGGAAAGTCGTGAGCTGGAAGATAAGGTGAAGCAGGCACAGGCGGCATTGCTGGCAGCCCAGAGTAATGTGTCCAAAGCGAAAGCTGGCGTATTGCAGGCTCAAGCGGGAGTGGGGCAGGCACAGGCTACCGTGAGTGCAGCTCAGGCCAAAAAGAGCCAGGGCACCACAGCAGTCGGGGTGACTGCACTGGCTTCATCCAGTCAGATCGAACAGGCACAAGCGGCTGCGGCTGCGGCTAAAGCCAAGCTGGATGCCCTCAAGAGCGGCGCAAGACCGCAGGAGCTTGAGCAAATGCAAGTAGCTGTGAAGGCAGCCAAGGAAACGCTGGATTTGACCGTTAAAAATCTGGAGCGTGCCAAAAAGCTCCAAGAAGCCGGGGCGGCAACGCAGGCGTCATTGGATCAAGCGACGCTGGAGCATCAACAGGCGGAAGCCAAGTACAATTCAGCATCCCAGCAACTGAATATGGTACGCGAGGGAAGCCGCAAGGAAGAAATTACGGCGGCTGAAGCGCAATACCGTCAGGCATTGGCTGCGGTGAAGGAAGCACAGGCAGGAGCAGGCAAGGTTACTTTGCAGCAGGAGGATGTCAAAGCCGCACAGGCTTCGGTAGAACAGGCGCAATCCGCTGTGAAGGCGGCGCAATCCACGGTAGAGCAGGCACAGTCGGCGGTTGCAGGTGCCAATGCACAAGTAGCCCAGGCGGAAGCTGCCCTTCAGGAAGCTCAGACCTACTTGAGCTACACCACGCTGCGCGCATCCGAGGATGGTATTGTAAAATCTAAATCGCTCAGCTTGGGCGAAATGGCCAGCGCAGGCTTCCCGGTTTATACCATTGAAACTTCGACACAGCGTTGGGCAAAATTCTATGTGCCGGAAACGTCTTTGAACGGTCTTCAAGCAGGGGATACGGTGCAAGTGAAACTGCTGTCGGGCGGCAAGGAGCTGAAAGGTAAGGTCATTTTGCTGGAATCGGCTGCCGACTTTGCTATTCAAAAACCGAGCCAAAGCTCCGGTGATAAGGATGTCCGTTCCTTTGGCGTTAAAGTAGCTTTGCCGGATCTTGCAGCTTCGGTTCCGACAGGCTCCACGGTTCTGTTTACAGGCAAAGGGGCGCAGTAATATGCAGGATCAACAGGAAAGACTTCGTATCCGCGATGTATTTCGTGAAGAATGGCTGAGCATCTTCCGGGATCGACGCTTTATGGCTATTCTGCTGATTACGCCGATTGTGTATACCATCTTGTTCGGCTTCCTGTATTCCCATCAGCGGATTACCGAGATGCCTGTCACGGTGTATGACGGAGACAATTCACAGCTCAGTCGCCAGATCATTCAGGCGTTCGATGCTACAGATTCGTTTGCCGTTACACGCCACACCACCAATCAGGAGGATGTGGTCCGTCAGGTGGAAACCGGGGAAGCCAAGGTTGGCATCGTCATTCCCGACAATTTCACCACCCGGCTTAAGCATGGGGAGAACCCGCCCGTGCTGACCCTGATTGACGGCAGTAACATGATGTATTCCAACAGCGCCAGCCGGATCGCAAATCAGGTCATTAGCAGCGTGAGCGCCGGGGTTTCGGTCAATTCCATGAAGCAAAAGGGAATGAACGCCGATCAGGCCGCCTCAACGCTAAGTACCATCCCGTTCCGGTCCAGAGTGCTGTTCAACCCGGTATATGATTACAAGCTGTTCATGCCGCTGGGGGTCATTTCTGCGGCTCTCCAGCAGTGTTTGCTGCTCGGTATTGCTTTGTCCTGTACGCGGGATAAGGAAGCAGGGACTTGGGGAAGATTTGCCGCATGGAAAAATACCCCTTGGCGACTCGCAATTGCTAAGCTGACACCGTATTATGTGGCGGGAGCTTTCAATGTGCTGACTGTATTCAGTATTAGCGCCCTATGCTTTGATATTCCGTTCAGGGGGCAGGTGCTGCCGCTGATTCTGGTGTCGCTGGCCTTTAACTTTGCCTTGTGCGGTTTAGGTTTCCTGTTCAGTCTCTTTTCCAAGACAAGAGTGGATGCGACCCAAACCCTCATGTTGATTGCCGTTCCTTCCTTTATGCTGTCAGGTTATACGTGGCCGCTGGATGCGATGCCCGGCTTCTTGCGGGGGCTTGCCGAAATATTGCCACTGACGTATTTTCTGGATGCTGTACGGAACATCACCCTCAAAGGGCTGGATATCACGTACGTCTTCAAGGATACGATTGCGCTGGGCGTTATTGGCTGTATGAGTCTGCTGGTGTCCTTTGCCATCTATCCGCTTTTCTTTAGACAACGTCAGACAGCAGAGCAGCATACCAATGTGCCTGCTCAAGAGGGAGCTACGCCTAAAGGCTAAAAAGATTAAGAGTAATCCTAAATATGTATGTATATTAAAAAGGCAGATCAGGTTTTTACTCCTGATCTGCCTTTTGGTTTTAAGTGCTATATCATATTGGCTGAGTGAAATATTATTGAGTCTTTAAGTCCTCAATAGAATCAATGGGTACGTAGGATGGAACCACGAGTTCAGACATAACGCCGGTCATGCTGGTTCCGATGTCGTCCACCTTATCCTTGTACTGAGCCCAGTAATCAGCATGCGTCAGTGGAAGCCAAGCGGCTGCTGTAGCATCTACACTACCGGTAGCAATGCCTGTCTACATCGGACCAATTTCTACCTGAAGGGCAGTCACTTTGTAGCCCAGCTCTTGGCAGCTTGTTGTGGAGCAGCACCGTCTTGAATGGCGATCATCACTTCACCCATATCTTCGGCAGTCCACTTGAAGCGGCTTAGAAATTCATAAGCAACAGGTGCATAGCCGACCTCCTTGCCAAAGTCCCCCGCAGCGGCAGAAGCCGGAGCGGCTCCATTGCCTTGCAAATCAGTAATAGATTTGACATTCATATAAGCTGGGACGACCAATCCCGTTTTGACACCCGTCATATTAGCGCCCAGATCATCAAGCTTATCCTTGTATTTAGCCCAGTAATCCGCATGTGTCAGTGGCAGCCATGCAGCCGGAGAAGCATCCACATCACCGCTGGCGACACCCGTCCACATTGGACCTGCTTCAACTTGCAGCGCGGTTACTTTGTAGCCCAATTTGTTTTCCAAAATATATTTCAGCAAATTCGTGCTGGCAATTTCAGAATCCCAAGCCACATAACTCAGCTTGAAAGGGTCCCCATTGACAGGTTGCAGCCCTTGAGTCCATTCCTGTACCTTATCGGCATGCTTCTCTGCCCAATCCTTGGCGGCTTGCTCAGGACTGGTTCCGGCTTGAATGGCAACCATCATTTCACCCATATCCTCCGGAGTCCATTTGAAGCGTTTCAGGAATTCGTAAGCGACAGGAGCATCCTTTTGCAGCCCTTTACGGGCAATCGTATGAATTCCCTCTGCTTCACCATAAGACTTTTTAGGGTCTTCCAAATATTTGAGATCATATTTGTTGAACATCCAGTGGGGCGTCCAACCTGTAATAATGATCGGTTTTTTCGCTTTTATGGCCTTGTCCAGGGTTGCAGTCATCGCTGCACCGGAACCTTCTACCAGCTTCCAGTCGGACAAATTGTAGTCCTTTAACGCCTTGGCAGTTGATTTCATAATCCCTGCCCCGGCATCAATTCCGATAATTTTGTAGCCGACTTCTTCGCCAACCGGGTTGGCAGCAGCGTTTCCTTTGCCAGATGCAGAATGATTCGATCCAACAAAATATTGCGATGCGCCAGCGATCAGAATGACAGCCGTAACCGCAGAGGTAATCCATACCTTTTGCTTGGTGGATACGCGGCTTTTGCCTCTTTTTGCTGGTTTGAACAGGTTCTGCGTGAAACGGTCAAGCACGATAGCCAGAACAACGACAGCCAATCCGGCTTCAAAACCTTTACCAATTTGCAGCTGTGTCACGGCACGGTATACAACGGCACCGATTCCTTCTGCACCGATCATGGAAGCAATAACAACCATAGACAGTGAGAGCATAATTGTCTGGTTAATACCAGCCATCAAGGTTGGCATAGCCAGCGGCAGCTGCACTTTGAACAGCTTTTGCGCCGAGGTTGAACCAAATGCGTCAGAGGCTTCGACCAATTCACTCGACACTTGCATAATCCCCAAATTCGTCATACGAATGGTTGGCGGGATTGCGAAGATAACAGATGCAATAACGCCCGGTACAACACCGAGGCTGAAAAAGGTAACCGCAGGGAGCAAGTACACGAACGCGGGCATCGTCTGCATGAAATCAAGCAAAGGCGTAATAATTCGTGACGCCGTTTTGCTGTATGCACACCAGATCCCGATTGGAATACCGATAACAATGGATACGAGTGCGGACGTGATCACCAGTCCGAGCGTATTCATCGTTTCGCTCCAATAGCCCAGGTTGTCAATCAGCAGGAAGCCGATGACGGTAAACAGCGTAAGCTGAACCCGACCGATCATAAACGCGATAATCCCGATGATCACAATGAACACCAGAGGGTGCGGAAGCATGAACAGCCCAGAGAAAAAGCCTACAACAGCTTCAATAACAGAAGAGATAACATTAAAAAATCCAGCCAGATGAATACCCATCCAGTCTACAATGCTTTGAATCCACTCAGCGATTGGCAGTTTCGGTATCAAGGGCATTCACCTCCTTCATGGTGGTTACATCTCCGCCAAGTGCGCCCAGCAAAGCTCCACGGACGATAACACCCAACAGCTTCTGTTTGTCATCGACCACAGCCAGAGGGACCTTGGACGAGCTTGTAATTTCGAACAAATCATTAATGACCGTTTCCGCAGCAACCTGCGGTCCGTCTGTCATGAGAATATCTTCAATCTTCAAATTATTGCGCAGTGCATGAACAGCATCCTCGGCATTGATAACGCCCAATAGTTTCTTGGTACGGTCAATGACGAACAGATTGGAAATCCCGCGTTCCCGCATCAATTCCAGAGCAACACGCGGACCTCGATCCATTGTGATCGTTTCTGGACGAAGCATGACATGAGCAGCCGTCAGTACCTTGGACAGATCCACATCCTCGACGAAGCGGGCTACATAAGAGTTAGCCGGTTGGATCATAATTTCTTCCGGTGTACCGATCTGCACGACCGATCCGTCCCGCATCAATGCAATCCGGTCACCGATCCGCAGCGCTTCATCCAGATCATGGGTAATAAACACAATCGTTTTCTTCATTTTATCTTGAAGCTCCAGCAGCTCATCCTGCATGTCACGGCGAATGAGGGGGTCCAGTGCGCTGAATGCTTCATCCATCAAAAGCACTTCAGGGTCATTAGCCAGCGCCCGTGCCAGACCGACACGCTGCTGCATACCGCCACTCAGTTCATCGGGCATTTTATCGCCCCAGTTTTTAAGACCGACCAGTTCCAGCGCTTGCTGTGCTTTTTCCTGACGTTTCGTTTTCTCTACCTTTTGAATTTCAAGGCCGTATTCTACATTTTCCAATACAGTCCGATGTGGGAACAGGGCGAATTTTTGAAAAACCATGCTGATGGTTTTACGGCGAACTTCGCGGAGTTGTTCTTTGTTCATCTTGCGGAGATCCTTGCCGTGTACCAGAATTTCACCGGAGGTAGGTTCAATTAAGCGATTTAGCATTCGTACTAAAGTGGACTTGCCACTGCCCGAAAGGCCCATAATAACGAAAATTTCACCTTGCTTAATTTCCATGTTGGCCTTATTGACACCAACGGTAATTTGTTTTTCTTTGGCCAGCCTTTCCTTGCCCCAGCCTTGCTCCAGGAGCGGAACACCTTGCTCTGCGTGAGGACCAAAGAGTTTGCTGACATTTTTGACTTCCAAAATCGTCATACATACACCTCTTCTTTCTATACTTTGCTTGGTATTAACCCCGTGTTACATTAAGGAATGAGTATAAAAATCAACATTTTGAACATCCTGAACGGTTAATGACAAAATTAATTGTAACAGAAGCATTGCTTACTTTTCAAACAAAAAAACTGTTCGTAAAGTACGTACAGAAAAAACTGTACAAAGTTTCCTTCCATATGCTCCTTCGTTCTTTAGAATGCTCAAACATCCGGAACTTTACAACCGATAGCTCTTTTTTTAAAATAGACAATGAAATATAACCATAAGCAAAAGATTTATGTATATCCATAATTTTAAAAGTTTACTATCATTAGCAATTTTGCGGATTATGATTTTGAACGACCCATGCTGCTGTAATATAGACAGAAGCTTTGTATTTGAAACATTTCATTTTTAATTGAAAGATTTCATGTATTGCGTCAAAGCCAATCGGTTACGGGTAAAAGTCGTTCATAGGATCTTAGGCAAAATGCTCTAAAATTAGGAGGTTGCAAGCATGAGCTTGTACCAGTTAGGTGATGAGCAGCAGGCTTCGCTGCAAAAAATTCGCAAACGTGTCATAGAAGCTATAGGTAAAAATATGGACTTGTATGGGATCACCCTGTCTGCGGGGCATTTGTACGGTTTGCTTTTTTTTGCGGATAAACCGATGACGCTGGACGAAATGGGCCGTGAAATGGAAATGAGCAAAACGAGCATGAGTACCGGTGTCCGAACGCTGTTGGATCTGAAAATGGTCAACAAGGTGTGGGGCAAGGGCTCGCGCAAGGATTTGTATGAAGTCGAATATGACTGGCATCAAACGTTCACGGACTTCTTTGCTATTAAATGGAGAAAAGCGGTTGAAACGAATTTGCTGGTGCTGCGCAAGGCCATTGAGGAGCTGGACAGATTGCTGGAACGGGATGGAGAATATGAGGAATTCAAGGCTGTTCTCCAGCAGGATCGTTTGAAAATGAAGCAGGCCGTGGCCTATTACAAGTGGCTGGACCGACTGATTGATTCGATGGAAAGCGAAGAAATATACAAGCTGATCCCCAAAGAAGAGGTTCGTGATTAATCGCTTATCATCTTTTGTTTCCATAAAAATGCCGGAGCGCAAAAAGCGTTCCCGGCGTTTTTTTGTGTTTGGCTTTGTTAATTTTGGATTGGCTTTGTTCGATTTTTGGTTTGGGCCTGCGCAAAGGATATAATAGAGTTAAAGGAGGCTTCATATATGGAGAGTATTACAGTACATACCGGCCTGGGTCAGCTTCGTGGGGAAACGGTGAATGGATATCATGTATGGAAAGGCATCCCATATGCACAGCCTCCTGTGGGTGAACTGCGTTTTCACGCGCCTCAGCCTTTGAAGCCTTGGGAAGAGGTTCGTGATGCGACGAGCTTTGGACCGATTTGTCCGCAGCCTTTGCCATCTGCTGAGAGTATGACTGGGAATTTGATGGAACCGCCTGAGCAGTCGGAGGACTGCATGTACCTGAACGTCTGGACGCCTGCTTCGGAGGCACCTGCAAAGGGACGTCCGGTGATGGTGTGGATTCACGGCGGAGCTTTTGTAACAGGATCGGGAATTATTCCATTATATGACGGGGCACGGATGGCGGAAAATGGCGATGTTGTCGTCGTTACGCTCAATTATCGGCTCGGGCCGCTGGGCTTTTTGCATCTGACTCCACGGGGAGACGGACTGACCTCTAATGCGGGGCTGCTGGATCAAATTGCTGCGCTGGAATGGGTCAGGGACCATATCGCCGCATTTGGCGGTAACCCGAACGAGGTGACGGTGTTCGGGGAATCGGCGGGAGCCATGAGCATTGCCGCGTTGTTGGCCATGCCAGCCGCGGAGGGCCTGTTCCGGCGTGCTATTTTGCAGAGCGGTGCATCGCAGGTGCTGCCGACCTCACAGGCTGAGCAAGTCACGGCTGCATATCTCCAGCAATTGGGGGTGGATACCCTGCATCCGGAACGATTGTTTACGCTACCGACGGAGGCGCTCATGCTTGCCATGGCTAAGACGCATGAAATGATCGGCCCGGGACTGGCGCTGCTCTATCAACCCGTTGTGGACGGTGTGACCTTGCCGGACGTACCTTTATCTGCGATTGCCAAAGGATCAGCAAAGCAGGTATCCGTTCTGATCGGAACGAATTTGCATGAGGGTGCTTACTTTATTCGCAAGGAATCCCATCTGATGAACAAGTCGACGGCGAGTCAGGTATTGGAAATGATGACGGGGATGTCAGATGTTGGTGAGCTGAGGGAACCTTTCCCTGTTACGATTGAGGGACAAGCGCAGATGCTAACTGATCTGTTTTTCTGGCGGCCTGCACTGGCTCTAGCAGTTGCACAAGCGGTGCATGCCCCGGTGTGGATGTACCGTTTTGATTGGACGCTGCCGGGGCATCCTGTATTCGGACAAGCGGTTCACTGCGCGGAAATTGCGTTTGTTTTTGATAATCTGGAGCTGCTGGGCAAGCTCGGATTGGACGTTCATCCGCCTATGCGGACGCTGGCTCACGATATGCAGCAGGCATGGGTTGCTTTTGCACGTGACGGAAAGCCTGTGCTGCCGGAAGGGGAGTGGCCGGTATACGACAGGGAAACACGGGCTACGACCATTTTTCATCAAGACATCTTGGTGCAGCATGACCCGGAAGGGGAAAGACGCCGCCAGTTGACCGGACAGATGAGCATCTGAGCCAAGTATTGAGATATCATCCAACCGCCTGACATCATAAAAGCCTTCGCTCGTAATTTTGTTTACGGACGAAGGCTTTTTTAGGTTGAACAGGTGCAGATGTATCGCAGGAACTAAATCTTGAATCGCTTCACCAGCTCTTGCAAATCCTGCGCCATATTGGACAGCTCCTGAGAGGAAGAAGCGATTTCTTCCATCGCCGCCATTTGCTCCTGAACGGCTGCGGAAGTCGTCTGTGAGCTATCCGCCGAATTGCGGGACAGGCTTGCCAGATGGGTAACAGTGGCTGAAACTTCCTCCGTACTGGCCGAAATTTGTTCAGCGGCTGCGGATACGCTTTGAATCTGTTCCACAATATGAGAGGTGGAGCGCTCAATATTCGTGAAGGCACCTTCTGCATCTTGGCTAATACGCAGTCCTTCGCCCACTTGGTTACGAACATTACCGTTCATCGTAGCCGTGGAGCGCTGGATCAAATCCAGCATCTGTGTAATGATCTGGCTGATGGAATCCGCGCTTTCTTTGGATTGCTCAGACAGCTTGCGCACCTCCACGGCTACCACGGCGAATCCACGCCCGGCTTCGCCTGCTCTGGAGGCTTCGATTGACGCGTTTAGCGACAGCAGGTTGGTCTGCTTGGCAATGGCAGCAATCGCGCTATTCATCTGCTTCGCATCGTCAGAGAGCTGTGATAGCTCATCCATCAGGCTGGCTGTTTGGGTCACAGCTTCCAGAATGCGGTTCATCTGTGTGCGTACGCTACCGATCATTTGGCTGCCTTTGGCTACGTCATGCTCAGTCTGTCTTGCTGAATCTACGATGGAGCTTGCCGATTCCGCAATGGTGCTAACACCCTTGGCCATTTCTTCAACGGCATTGGCCGTTTGCTCGGATGCCTCTGCGCTGGTGGTCGCATTTTCTGCCGATTCCATAACCGTTTCCGCTACATGCTGTACGGAATCGGTCGTTTGCTCCGTGCTTTCCTTAATCATCAGGGAAGAGGACGCGAGTCGGGACGATGTCTGGTTGACCTCGGAAACCATCGTATGCAGTGCATGTGTCATCTGGTCAAAATTTTGCGCCAGCTCGCTGAATTCATCCTTGCCGGACAGATTGACCCGTGCGGTGAGGTTGCCGTCTCGGACATCGCGGGTTCCATTTTGCAGCTTGCCTAGTGGAATCAGGAATGAACGAATCATCAGGAAAATAATGATAGCAGCAACCAGTGTGGATATGGTGATAACGATTAGGCTTTGTCTCAAAATGGGAGCTACCGAATCGCTAAAATCCTCCTGATCTGCCAAGGCGATAATGTTCCATCCCGTGAGAGGATCAACAAGTGTAAATGCTTGCATATCTCTGTTCATAAATCGAATTTCTTTCGTTGCGGATGCTAATTGAACTTCCCCTTCTTTTAACTTGTTAATAACGGGGAGTCCCTCAATGGAGTCTCCCGGTTTTTTTCCCGTATTCTTAAAAGCTACTCCTGCACCCGTTACAACTGTACTGTTCTCATCAACCACAAACAGTCCGCCACGATTGCCGATCGTAATATTTTTTAAGCTTTGGCTTAGTCTTTCCAGACTCAAGTTCATTGCTATAGCTCCTTGACCATCTGGTAAGGTTCTGGACAGCATGACCACTAAATTACCTGAGGAAACACTGACTGCCGGATTGTTAATGTAAGTTTCCCCTTTTAACTTCATCGCATTTGTATACCATTGTTGATCACGGGGATCATAATCCGTTGATTCTTTCTTTGGTGAACGGACATATTCTCCTTTGGTATTACCGAGAATTACCGTATCCAGCTCAGGATGAGCTTTCAGGATCACATCAAATTTAGCCTGAATTTCTTCATTCTTGGAGATCAGGGTATTGGATTGAACTTCAGTAGTTAATACTTCTAAATCTTTTATTAAAGGTGTTACATATTGATTAATGTTGCTGCGAAATAAAAACAGGTTAAAATCAATTGAACTTGCCATTTGATGACGAAGCTGTGTTTCGGCACTCTGATAAGAAAAGTACCCAATCAGAATGCTGGGAATCAATAGGACTACCAAAAAAGATACAATTAATCTTGTTCTTATTAAATAAAACTGTTCGAGAAGCCTGCTCCACCATGGAACTGTTTGTTTGTTTTTAGTCATAGTCCTTGCTCCTCTGTGTCTGATGATCACTACATTGTTTTATTCGACAAAAAACGATAAATTTTATAGATGTAATCTATGGTAAACGACGAATAGTTGTATGTTTTAGACGCTTTTATTTAAAAATAGTTCTAAAGTAGTATATTAAATATTAATACTTATACATAAAAAGCCAAATCGGAGATGCAAAGCATCTTCTCGATTTGGCTTGGTTGAGAGAAAAAATGGACATTGAACCTGTTAGTTTTTTTGCTGACGAGAAATCATAAAGAGCGTAATCCAGATGAGCGTAAAGCCAGTCAATTGCGATACGGTAACAATCTGCTGGAATGCGATCCAGTTAATCACGACACCGACCATGGGGAAGCTTAATTCTGCCATCGTGGCATAAGACGCTTTGATCGTGCTCAAGCCCTTGTAATACAGCAACAGGCTGAGAAGACCCGGAAGCAGCGCCTGCAACAACAGATTAATAATCACAGCTGCGCCCGCCCATGTGCCAGCAGGCATATTCCAAGGTGCATGCTCCACAGAAGTGAGAACGATCAGCAGAGGGAGAGCCACCATGAAGCGTAGGGAGGTCACTGTCTCATATTTCATCGAACGAAGCAAGTAGCTTCCCATCACTGTCGAACCGCCCCACAGGACCGCTGCTCCTAGTGCAAGCAGACTGCCGACGTGGACGAAATCATGAACATGTCCGAAAGGGAGCGACCAGCCGAAGGTAAGAAGATACGTTCCGAACAGAGCCACGACCATTAATATTCCAAAATTACGCGGCAGCATTTCCTTCAATATAACGCGGGCCAGAATAATAGCGACCAACGGTTGAAGCTTCTGGAGCAGCAGCACAGCGTTAAGATCACCGTTGCTGAGTGCCATCGTGAAAATCACGCTGGCCAGAGCCGAGCCGCCCCACGAGACGAACAAAATAGCCAAAATCTGACGAAACCGTACCGCTTTAAGCTCCTCGCGATGCTTCCACAGCACTGGTGCCAGTGCGATAAAGAGCAGCACATGCTCCATTAGTACAATTTGTGTAGAGGTAAATGATTTAAGCAAAATAATGCGAAACAGCGGGTCTGCGCCCCACAAGGCCGCTCCAATCGCGACTAGCCAAAAACCGCTTTTCATGTGGGAGCTACGATCAAAACCTCTGGATGTTAGTACAGTTGATGATTGACTCATACTCAATTAGCTCCTTGCGAATACAGGACCGGTGGCATAAAAAAACCCCGTCCATGGCGATCGGCCATGCAAGACGGGGGTTGATCAAATAAACTTGCCGCTTTATGCAAGTTAAATGAAGTTGCTGCAAAACCAATAACGCAGCATTCATCCACTTTGCGGCATGTTCATGCTTCGATCTTCTTCCATCCGGACTTTACCGTCGGCTTTGGCATCTCACCAAATCAGTCCGTATCTTGTTGCCAGATACAGAGTCGCGGGCTTAGCTCCATGAGCCATACCGCCGGTTGGGAATCACACCCTACCCCGAAGATCCTTATTCCGTTTTTTAATTTCTCCTATAGAATATACCTGTTTTAGAATGAAGTCCAGTGAAAAATATGTGTACATCGAGCAATGGTTTTCATTTATTTCTTGAAAGCGTTTTGCGAAATTACATATTACGAGGGAAAATCCGTATACTCGATGCGGCGGATGGCTGCATAAGCTACGAGCATTCCCAGCACGGCAAAGCCGATCTGCACAAGCGCAATGGAGCTAAGTGCAGAAGATTTCCGGGTTTGGCGACCATCAGCTTTTTGCGGTCAATCGGGTACATGAACAAGATGTTAATCGACTTGAACGTAAATTCGCTCACAATAAAGCGGCACAGCAGGACGGAGGCAAAAATAATAAACGTGGCTCTGACCAGATAGTCCAAGAGGTCCAAAAGCTCAGTGTACCGTGTAAATTGTCCATTCAGAAAAGCTCCCGATGCTCATATCACCCGTTCTCCCATTTGTAGCCGACGCCCCATAAGGTCTTGATATGAATGGGGTGAGAGGGGTCTTCTTCGATTTTCTCACGTAAGCGGCGAATATGGACGTTAATCACGTTTTCGTCACCCATATAATCCTCTTTCCAGATAAACCCGTATAATTGAGCTTTGGTAAATACACGGTTCGGATGGGTTACAAATAGCTTCAGAATATCAGATTCTTTGGCTGTTAGATGAACCCGAACCTCGCCTTTACGAACCATAAAATGTTCGAAATCAATGTGCAGACTTCCGTAGGTCAGGACTTGTGCTTTCGGCTGTTCTTCCTGCTGTTGCTGGCGTGCATAGGTAGTGGCTCTGCGAATCGCGGACTGTATACGTGCGGTCATTTCTACCATCGAAAATGGCTTGGCGACATAATCGTCTGCCCCGAAGCCCAGTTCGAGCGCCTTATCCACGTCGCTATCTTTAGCAGACATTATCAGGATCGGCACCGCGCTATTTGGAACGGATTCGGCGTATGACCTCCATGCCATCAACCTTGGACATCATCAGATCCACCAGTACCAGATCATAGGTGTGATGTTCAAAGGCAAGAAGCCCTTCTTCGCCGTCATAGGCGGTGGTTAATGTGTAGCCTTCTTTGCTGAGTGCTTTGTGCAGCATCTCGGCGATGGATGTATCGTCTTCAATTAGAAGTATGTGTGGGTTCATAGGTGTGTGTAGCACCTCCTGAGTTATGGGGATCAGTTCATAAGTAAGATTGTTATATGAACTGATTAGATTATATATGGGTCTTGGGAGGATTTCTATATATATTTTGCAAATTTAAAATAAATCAAAAAATGCAATGAAAATATCAGAGAGGAATGAAATAAGTATTTTCAAAAGGAAGCTTATATACAAGTTTTCGAACGGAGGTTAGAAAGACATCGAATGTTAAGGTTCTAGTCAAACTTTTTAGATTAAATCAATAGCGTTGCATAAACGTAACATGATTAATTATTAATTTTCTAATAATACACGATTTATAAAATTATTACATTTACTTCGATGCTCTCAACGAAAAAAAGTAACAGGTGCTTGAGAGCAAGTAATCCAGTCCATTTGGTATTTACTGTAAACAAAAGATCGGTGTTGCTTTTTAGCTCTTGGAGACTTTTTGGCGCCCTTTGGAGCTTCGTAACGGTTTTCGGTGGACGACTTCTCTAAACTCACTCCAATATCGGAACCTCATGACTTTGAGCAATCGTCCGACTTCCCGTAATGACTTTGAGGTGGATAGCTCCAGTTTGGTCAACAGCAACAGCGCATAAGCGATCAAACAGATCCAAATTTGATTCCAGACGGCATGTTCTTGTTCCCCATAAAACCGGGTCAACTTCAAGTGCTGCTTGATCCATCGGAAAAACGTTTCTATTTTCCAGCGGTTGCGATACAAGTCACCTACTTCTTCGGCTGTCAGATCAAAGCGATTCGTTAAAATGCGGATAGCCTTTCCCTTTAAATCCGTAGTTTCAATGAGCCGAAACACCATGTTCGTCT
>JBEUOG010000002.1:0-344389 GCA_040544055.1 Paenibacillus sp. PvR008 | reverse complement strand
TCACTCCACGCAGATACGCCTACTGAACCAAAACCGTCAATGATTTTCGCTTTTTCCGCAGCAGTCACTAGCTCTAGCTCATCTACCAGCGCATCCGGTCTGTTCATCGCTTCTTCAATTATATGCAGCAAATGCTCGCGGATTTGCTCTACAGCTGCGCGTTCAAACACCTGCGCGTTGTACTCCAAATGGACATGGATTTCATCGCCCGGCACAACCGTAATGTTGAAATCATAGTTCGTTTGCTCCGACACGGAAGCATTTGCAATCGTAAAGCCATTCGTGCCACGGCTACCCATGTGCTCCATGCGCTGTTCCACCGGGTAGTTTTCAAACACCATAATATGGTTCACCAGATCCTGCTTCTGCTCTGTCAGGGCCTGAATTTCATACAACGGATAGGTTTCATAGGCACGGGAAGCAAGCGCCTGCTCCTGTGTCTGCTTCATCAGCTGAGCGAACGTAATATCTTTCTCACTGTGAATCCGTACAGGAACCGTATTAATGAACAATCCAATCATTTTGTCGATGCCCGGAATATCCGCTGATCTGCCGGATACGACACTGCCAAATACAACGTCCCGACTATTGTTATACCGTTGCAATACAACGCCCCACGCCGCTTGCAGCAATGTATTTACCGTCACTTGCTGCTGCTTAACCAGCTGGTTCATCCGTTCCGTCACTTCACGGCCCAACGTAAACGAAAGCTTGTCCGCTTCATATGCTTTAGCGTGACCGTCCAGCTGTTTTGCCTGCGGCAATACCGTCTGCTGCTCGAAGCCTACAAAATAGTCACTCCAGAACCGTTCAGCCTCCGCGTTGTCCTGCCGCTCCAGCCATTCAATATATTCGCTGTATGGCGTTACTGGTGCAAGCTCCGGCTTGCGGTCTTCGAGCAGAGCAAAGTACGTATTAAATGCTTCCCCCACCACCAGGAACAAGCACCATCCGTCCATCAAAATATGATGGAAGCTCCACACAAAACGGTACGACTCCTCGCCCGTACGTAATATAGATACTCTCATTAGCTCGCCTGAGCTGAAATGAAAGCCTTCCGCTTTGTCACGTTCAGCAAAATCAGCCATGTACGCGTCCAGCTCTCCTTGCTTCATCGAACGCACATCTTCAAAACGGAATCCGGCAGCTTTATGACGGTACACCACCTGTAAAGGCTGCTCATTCCATCCGCTATAAAAATTCGTTCTGAAAATGGGATGGCGAGCCACCAGCTGATTCAAGCTTTCGCCAAAAGCCTCCACCTGAAAGCTGCCTTGCAGATCAAATGTCGCCTGCTCAAAGTACGCCCCGGATTTTGGCTCCATCAAGCCATGAAACAGGATGCCTTTTTGCATCGGCGTTAACGAATAAATGTTTTCCAGCTCTCCCGCAGTAGCTGTTTGCTCTACAATATGCTCCAGCTCTCCAGCCGTCAGTCCTTGGAAGGACAAATCGCTTGGTGTCAGCTCCGGCAACTCTTTTGCCACGCAATGAGCCAGTACCTGACGCAAGCTCTCCTGAAGTAGATCAGCCAGCTTTTGGATTGATTTTTTCATGAACGTTTTGTTGCTGTAGCTGATGGTCAGCTCCAATGCACCGTTCGTGATCATGCTGTTGATATCAAGGGCATACCGTTTGGTCAGTGTGTCGCTAATGGATGCCCCGATGGAATAGGGAGACATGCGGAATGCATTATGTTTCAAATCCTGATCGAATTGTCCGAGATAGTTAAAGCTGATTTCCGGTTCGGTGATAAAAGACGCTTCCCCTTCTCCACCCGCAGACAGATATCTCAAAATCCCGTAGCCAATTCCTTTATGCGGCAAACGGCGCAGTCCTTCCTTGACGTTCTTAACACGCCGTCCCACATTCCGGTCCTCATCCATATCGAGTACAACTGGGAATTGGCTGGTAAACCAACCGACCGTACGCGTCATATCCACGTCCGGCAAAATCGCTTCCCGTCCGTGCCCTTCCAGATTCACAAGCACCTGACGGATGCCTGCCCACTCGTGCACGGCGGTGCCCAGAGCCGTCAGCAACAGATCATTGGCTTCCGTATTATAGGCACGATGCGCTTGTTTCAAGAATTGCTCCGTTTCTTCGACCGTCCACGCCACCGTTAGTGTACGGTCATCGCGTAGCTGAGGCTTGGCCTGAGATTTGGAAGTGTAATCCTTGGGTAAAGCTGCTTGAGTGGCTCCGGCTTGCTCCATCTGCTGCCAATACGCACGCTCATTTTCCAATGCTGTGCTGCTCGCATAAGCTGACAGCTGATCCGCCCACAATTGGAACGAATCCGTCTTGTTCGGCAAACGGACAGACTCGCCCCGTAAAGCCTGCTCATAGCCGGATGCCAAATCCTCCAGCAAAATACGCCAAGACACGCCGTCGACCACCAAATGATGGATCGCCATCAGCAAATGATCGCCATCGGTGCAACGGAACAGACCCAGCTTTACCAAAGGGCCTTCATTCAGACGGATACTGCTTTGAATTTCGCTGGCTTTGTTCTCCAGCACATGAGCAAAATCAGGCTCATGTGTAAAATCCACCACTTCGAGATTGTACAGCTCTCCTTCTTGCACGCCACGGTTCCATGCTTCATACCCACCGTCTGCATTCTGGCGGAATACGATACGCAACGCGTCATGATGCTCGACAATGCGTTGCAGTGCCTGACGAAGCGCCGTTTCGTCCATACGTTCCTCACGGTGCAGCATCAACGCCTGATTATAGTGTTCAGGCTTGGCCGGCTGCTGCTCAATGAACCAGTGTTGAATCGGTGTCAACGCCACGGTTCCACTGACTTCTCCTTGATCGGAAACGCGGCTCACCCGCTGCACCCGTCCATTCAGCTCAGCAATCGTCGGATATTGGAACAGCTCCCTCATTTCCAGCTTGTAACCATTTTGTAACAGTCTTGAAGACACCTGGATGGCCTTAATCGAGTCGCCTCCCAGATGGAAAAAGTTATCCAGCACACCGATAGGCTCGATACCCAGTACAGATTGCCATACCGATACCAACGTCCGCTCCACATCCGTTCGCGCTGCTACATAATCCTCACCGGAATCCACGCTTCCCTCCGGTTGCGGCAACGCCCGACGATCCACCTTGCCATTCGGTGTCAACGGCAGTTGCTCCAGCTGCACGAAATACGACGGCACCATGTAGCCCGGCAATTCTTGGCTCAAAGCGCTTCGCAGCTCACTTGCCGCGATATCCGCAGGGGTCACCACATAAGCGCAGAGCTGCTTTTGCCCTTGCTCATCCTCACGTGCAACGACGACGGCTTCACGCACCGCTTGCAGCTTCAGCAGTTGAGCTTCCACCTCGCCCAGCTCAATCCGGTAGCCCCGGATTTTCACCTGCGCGTCAATCCGTCCCTTGTACTCCAGCGTTCCGTCTTCACGCCAGCGTACCAAGTCGCCCGTACGGTAGCAGCGTTCCCCCCTGCGGAATGGGCTGTCTACGAATTTCTCGGCCGTTAGATCCGGACGATTCCGGTAGCCACGTGCCACCCCGTCACCACCGACGATCAGCTCACCCCATGCCCCGACAGGCTGGAGCTGCATCGAACGGTCTACGACATACGCTGTGGAGTTGTGGATCGGACGACCAATCGGCACCGATTCCGATTGCACGCTGGTAATCGCATGCGTTGTGGAAAAGGTTGTATTTTCCGTTGGGCCATAGCCGTTGATCATCCTCAGGGACGGATGGGCCTCCAGCACCCGGTTAATATGTGGTACGGACAGCACATCACCGCCGATCAGCAGCTCTTGTACGCCCTCGAACAGCTCCAGATCCTGCTGGGAAAGCTGGTTAAAGAGCGGCGCAGTCAGCCACATCGTCGTAATACCGTGGCTGCGTACGGCATCTTTAAGCTTCGGCGCGTCCAAAATGACATCCTGACTCACCAGCACGAGCTGTCCGCCATTCAGTAGCGCACCCCAAATTTCGAAGGTGGACGCGTCAAAGACAACCGCGCCGGTTTGCAAAATGCGCGTGTCAGCATCGAATTGTGCATAGTTTGTATTCTTCACCAGACGCACGACATTCCGATGCTCTACCATAACCCCCTTTGGCTGTCCGGTCGTGCCCGAAGTGTACATGAGATAGGCCAGTCGATCCCCAAATGTACCCGCTTCTAAAATATTATTTTTCAGATTTGTATAATGGGTATAATCTGCATGATAAGTCTCGTTTTGCTCCCATTGTACGGTATTTATGTCTTGAGAATCCTCTGCCCCATATACGCTGGCATCGCTCAGATCCAGTACGTTTCCGCTGTAATCCTCCGGTTGCTGTTCCGCACGCTGCACCAGCAGCAGCTTCGCCCCTGAATCCTCCAGTAGATAACGTACACGCTCAGCCGGATAATCCGGGTCAATCGGCACATAGGCGCCGCCCGCCTTGAGAATCGCCAGCATGCCGACGATCATATCCGTGGAACGCTCAGCAACGATACCTACAGTTCGCTCGGCAGCAACACCGTACCCGCGCAGCGTGTGAGCCAGTCGATTTGCTTTTACATTCAGTTCGCCATAGGTTAAACGGCTGTTTCCAAACACCACCGCTGTCTGATCCGGTGTACGCTCCGCCTGTTGCTCGAACAGTTCATGAATGCCTGCTTCATGTGGATATTCCACCGCTGTAGCATTGAATACGTCCACGATTTGCGCCCGTTCTTCCTCACGGATCAGCGACAATTCCTGTATCTGCTTGTGTGGGCCCTGCACCATATGCTCCGCCACACTCAAAAATTGTCGAATCATTCGAGCAATCTCCTGCTCACTAAACAGCTCGGTACGATAATCCAGGTACAACACAAGACGATCGTCATCCAGCATTTCGACCATGTGAATATCGAAGTCGTTCACCGTATCTCCGCAGAAATCGTTATCCACCTGCTGAATCGCTTCATCAAAGCGGGAGAAACTCAGTGTACGGTACTGAATGGAAGCACCAAACAGACGCTGAATGTCCAGACTGCTTTGCTGTTCACGCAAATCCTGAATAATTTTGTTGTACGGGTAACGCTGATGCCGCAAAATGGACGCCTGTTCCTTGCCCACACCTTGCAGGAAGGTCAGCAGCTCGGATTCCGGTTCGACCAGCAGACGCGTAGCCACGGTGCTGACGAACATGCCGATGGTGTCCTTTTCCTTCTTCGACGTACGGTTCGCATACAGTGTACCTACAGTTAAATCCTGTTCCCCTGTTACTTTATGCAAATAAATATACAGAGCTGCCAGGAAGAACGTAAAAATACTGATTTTATGTTCCTCGCAAAAAGCCGTAACACCACGATACAATTCATGCTCCAGTATAAAGCTCTCCCGGCGTGCAGCCGTGCTCAGTGTCAGCGGGTTATATGATTTTAAACCTGTGGTCTCTGGCAAATCGGCAAACTTTTCCGTCCAGTACGTCTTGTCCTTTTGATAGCGGTCCGATTGCTCATAGCTTTGCTCTACCTGAATAAAATCCAGATAAGGATTGGCTTTGGCAGGCGTATCTTGACCCGTACCATGCACAATATCCATATAATGCCCCGTAATTTCATTAACGGCCTGATTCATGGATACACCGTCTGAAATAATATGGTGCATTTTGAAATTAAACCAGGTTTCTTCTGCCCCCAACTGTAAAATCACAAATCGGTACAGCTGCGAATCCAGCAAGGAGAACGGCTGTGGATTATGACGCTTTAACCATACATTCGCTTCCTCCGGGGTAACCTGGAGCGTTTCTATGCTTTGAACCGTAAACGGCTCTACATATTGATATGGAATACCATCCTGAGCCGTGATTTGGATACGAAAAGAATCGTTTTGCGCAATGACCTGGTTCATCGCCTGCTGCAATGCATCTATACGAACCGTTCCCTTAATTTTAACCGTTGCAATAATCGTGGACGTGTTGCGATTGGGATACAAAAGCTCTGTATACCAAATACGTTGCTGGGGCTGGCTTAATGAAAACAATTGAACATCGTGCTGAATCATACTTCTCTCTCCTCGCAAAATGGATATGGGTAAAAAGAAACTTCGCATATTTATGCGGTTTGTTCCTCGGGATGCTTTCGAAACTGAAGCTCATACAGCTCCGCATAATGACCACCCTCGGCAAGGAGCTGGTCATGGGACCCCTGCTCCTTCAGCTCGCCTTCGGCAAGGACACAGATGGTATCCGCCCGCTCAATTGTAGACAAACGATGGGCAATGACCAATGTCGTACGATCCTTCATCAGCTCATTTAAGCCCTGCTGGACTTCGTATTCCGATTCTGCATCCAGGGCCGAGGTCGCTTCATCCAGCAGCAAAATCGGTGCATTTTTGAGCAAAGCACGGGCAATCGCGATCCGCTGTCTTTGACCGCCGGACAAGTTGGCTCCGCGTTCACCGACAATGGTGTCGTAACCCTCCGGCAGCTCGGCTATGAAGCCGCTGGCATAGGCCGTTTTGGCCGCAGCCTCTACTTCCTCATCCGTGGCATCCGGTGAGCCAAAACGGATATTATCCGCTACTGTACCGTGGAACAGCGTAGCCTCCTGTGGTACATAGGCCATCAAATCCCTGACCTCATCCAACCGAAATTCTCCTGCCGAACGCCCACGGACCCGCAGCACACCCTCATCCGGTGGGTAAAAGCCCAGCAACAGCTTCATGACTGTGCTTTTGCCACCACCACTCGGGCCGACAAGCGCGGTTACCTGCCCTTCCGGCACGATCAGGTTCAACCTTCGCAGCGTTGGACGGTCCGGCTGATAGCCAAAGGTGATGTCGTGCAGCTCCAGCGCAGCCGGAACTTTTTCAATGGCGTGGCCTGGGCTCACGGTCTCGACATCACCATCGGATCCCTTAGGTTCACTGGCTGATAAAGCTGCCGCCTCCGGGCCGATAAGCCCAGTCCGCAGTCCCTTCTGTTTCGCTGCTGGAAAGTGCTCCTCTTCCTTCGACTCATCCAGAATTTCGCGGATACGCGCCAAACCCGCCAAGGAGTTTTGCAACAGTGATATAGCCGCCCCCAGTTGCAAAAACACCGTGGAAATACCGCTTTGCAGCTGCACAATCTGTCCAAGTACTCCCAGCTCCATTTGCTTCTGCGAAACCAGAATCAGTCCGGCGACAAGCACACCACCCAGCGTAATGAATTCAATGATAAAATTGCACATATCCTGCAAGCCCATATGACGTCCCTGCCGGATGCTGATGCTGTTTATGTCCTCGCTTGCATCGTTACAAAGGCCGCCTACCTTTTTCCGCAATCCAAACAGCTTCACTGTCTGCAAACCGGAAAGCAAATCACTCAACCGTTCCGTGAACCTGCTCATCCGTCCCTGTAACTCTTCACTCGTCTGTCGCATCTTCTTCGCGAAATGAGAATTTACCCAAGCTGAGGCCAGCCCCAGTAAAACCGCCATAATTCCAAATCGCCAATCCAGCGCCATCATAATGACCAGTGAGCCAAAGAAAAGCGAAATTTCCAGTATAATCGAGCGAATATGAACGGTGTAAGCCTGCTCCAACGCCTGTACATCGTTCGTCATACGGGATACAAGATCACCCGAATGTCGTTTTTCGGCCTTTTCATACGATAGCTTGACGATATGCCCGAATAGTCTCATCCGTACGTCGGCAATCGCCAGCTTCACACACCGCTTATACATGTAGCTGCACAGCGGGGAAATAAGACTTAATGCCAAAAATGTACCGCTGACCAAATAAACCGCCCGGTATAGCTCCTGCACATCGCCATCAACCGCAAAATTCAGCAAATAATGCACCACAAAGGAAAGTAAAATCGTGATGCTGGCATTGGTCAGACTGTTGCCAATCAGCCCGGTAAAATACCATTTCCGGTGCGGCTTCATCAGGGACATCAACTGCTTTAACTCATAAAACCCCTGCTTGAAGGTCACGATGCTCACTCCTTTCCTCCGGCATCGAATTGCCGTTTTCCATCGTATGCTGTTCTTCTTCGAAATTTTTCAAATACAGCTTTCGGTACACACCGTCACGGCCTAGCAATTCCTCATGGGTCCCCGATTCCACAATGCTCCCCTGATCGAGTACAATAATCCGGTTCGCCTGACGCACGGTTGACAGTCGATGAGCAATGACCAGTACCGTCCGGTTATGCATGGCCGCATTCATCGCGATCTGCACCTGAGCCTCCGACTGGCTATCGAGCGCTGAAGTTGGCTCGTCCAGTAGAAGCAGCGGAGCATTTTTCAGCAATGCTCTTGCTATGGAAATACGCTGCTTTTGTCCGCCGGACAATCCGCCTCCCCGCTCGCTCAAAAGAGTTTCATAGCCCTCGGGAAGCTGAACAATAAAATCATGCGCATGTGCCGCTTTCGCCGCCTCGACAATTTCTTCCCAGGTCGCCTCCAGACGTCCATATCCGATATTTTCTGCAATGGTGGCCGGAAAAAGCGACGGCTCCTGAGATACCATCGAAATATGACTGCGCAGGCTTGTTAAATTCCAATCTGTCAAACTCTTTCCAAATAGTTGAACGGTTCCAGCATGCTCTCCCGGTTCATTAAATCCGCAAAGCAATTTGAAAATCGTGCTTTTGCCGCCACCGCTGGCGCCGACAATCGCTACCGTTTCTCCTTGTCCTACCTGGAAGCTAATATCCTTCAGCACCGTGTTCCCTTCGTTGTAGCCAAAGGTTAAATGCTCAAAGCTGACCACAGCAGCGTCACCAACGTCATCATCGCCTTCTGCTCCGCCTGCCTCACTTCCACTAGTTTGGTTGGCTTCCCTATCTGCATCGTCTTCCAAACGGCGGGCCTTATCCCCTCGATCTTGACCGACTGAAGTGATTTCGCCGCCTTGACGTTCATCCGGCCAATCCAGTAGCTCAAACAAATGCTTCGCCGCTCCCCCTGCTTCCTTCATTTGCGAGATGATCGTCGGCAGCATTGAAATGGGCTGCAATATGAACGAAATCAGATATAAAAATAGGACAATGCCTCCAGCATTCAGCTCTCCATGTTGAATCAGGTATCCTCCGTACACAATGACCAAAATAATCGGTGTTGCCAGCATCATCACACCTACCGGAGTAATGAACGCATAGCGTTTTTCCAGCCGCAAGCCGCGCTTGACGACCTCCTCCATAATCACCATATACTTCTTCAACAACACAGCCTGCATATTGAATGCCTTGACGATCGGAATTCCTCCAATCGCATCCTGCCCCACCGCGTTCAAATGAGCAATTTTCTCCTGAAGCTGCTCGGAATATTTTTCAATCGGCTTGCTCATCAGTGATGTTACGATTATTCCTACAGGCATGAGCGCAAGACTTGCCAAAATCAGTTTCCAGCTTGTCAGTAAAAGCAACGTTAATGATGCCGTAAACACAAGCGGTAAATAAAACAGATTGGCAAACTGCTGGATAAAAAAGTTCTGTAACACCGCCGTATTGTTCGTAAGCCGGGATACCAAATCTCCGGTGAACTTCCTCTCCACGCTGGAAACCGGTAAATCGCAAAACTTATGTACGAGGTCGCCTCTCAAGTCGCGCAGAGCGCTAACGCTAAATCGCGCCGAAGCGTACCTCATCACAAACTTACAGGGCATTCCAATTAGCGTCATACCAACAACCAGATAGATCATGTTCTGGGCGGAGGAGAATGTCCCCTGTGCCATTTGCTCAATGGCCTTACCCAAAATAATGTCTATGGCTGCCAAACATAAGGAGGCGATCACCGTTATGAGGACCCATAGATTGTACGGTCTTACATAGCGTGCGAGTCTCCGAAAAGCAGAATTAGATCGAAACAAGGACATCCCTCTTTTTCGCTGCTCACACTTTCGCAGTGCGAACTTTTTTAAGTTGCAATGGACACGGTTAGATAAACTCTGGCTCTGGATGTAGGAGTGTTTTCATGGAATGAAATCGTTCTTGAATTATGCTGGGTATTGCATCATGGTGGTAGGTTCGCTGTCGGATTGTTACCGAGATGTTAATCATGTTGTGTATCGTGGTGTATCGTGATGTGTGGGTCATTTAACTCTGTCTGAATCGTGGTTGTAGGGTATTGGTGCTGTAAGATGTATGAGCTGCGGCAGCGTGGTTCAGAGCTGAAGATGCGGACAAAATATTCACGACTGCGCTTATCACTTCTTGCTCTTGTTCATGGATGAAAAAGTGATTGCCTTCGAACATCCGCACATCTATGGGCGATGTGGTGTGCTGCTGCCAGGCATGGAGTGAATCAGTGGTCACCTCAAAATCCTTCATGCCGCCTAAAATGGTCATCGGACAGGCCAATGGATTTCCCGACTGATAAACATACGTTTCGCACACCTTAAAATCCGCACGCAGACGAGGCATAATAATTTGCATTAACTCTGCATTTTGCAGTACTTCTTCGGGTGTTCCCTGCATCAAACGAAGCTCTTCGGTGAAAGGTTGGTCTGCTAAATCATGAAGTTGTTTTTTGGAATACGGAAGATGTGGTGCAGATTTACCGGATATGATGATATGGACAGGCAATATCCCGGTTTTGCTATACAACTGCCGTGCTGTTTCAAATGCAATCAGTGCTCCCATACTATGTCCGAAAAAAGCAAACGGCTTATGTACGTATGGAGCCATAGCGGGAATCAACGATTGCACGATGTCCTGAATGGTGTCCATTGGAGCCTCTGTTGAGCGGCTTTCACGTCCTGGAAGCTGTACAGGCAACACCGTAATGTCAGGCGCATGTCTAGACTTCCAAGAATTAAATATGGAAGCGCCGCCACCGGCATAAGGGAAGCAAAATAGTTGGAGCTCCTCAGCCGGATGGACCGCGGTTTTCGTAAACCAAGATTGTGACCGAGTCGTCATATGAATTCCTCCATCCTCTATGTAGTTCAGGATTTTACAGTAAATCCTTATATCACTTTTTTTCTTCCAACACTTTCTAAGTGTTTTTAATATACAAACTTTAAACCCACTTGGCATGGGACAAAAGAGCTAACTTGATAGAGTTCATAAAAATAAAAAAATCCATATTATGCTATTTATTTTCAGACTTTAAAAGCAACAATTTCACTTTTTGCATGAATTGCCTGCTGATCATAATCTGTTAATTTGATTCAAAACGAGGTTTCAAATTTTCAGGAATTTTGTAAAATCAAAATTATTGTGATTTGCAATAGAGTCCGAAATCCTTGTGCTACAACAATTTTACCTTTACATGCCATTAACATAAATGTAACAAATTCAGCCTGATATCATCCGACAAATTCCGCCTTTTTTCGCAACAGCCTTTAGCTTCCTATTTTATGGGATTAAATTCCATAAAACTCACATCAATCAAAATTAATAACTCTTTAATTTTTTAATAAATTATACTGTTTTATAGTTCTATAGAACTAATTTTCACATAAATTTTTTTGACTCTCCGTCTAAAAATTTCAGTTCAGATTGAATTTTTCTCCCCTAAAGCTATGAATTTTCTTTTCAAGGTTTAATAGAAACGTTTTTATCTACCTTCAAAAGTGTCGATTTTCAGGAAATTTATAACTTTGGTTCTGGATCTTCTGCAATCGCCAAACGAACCGAGAACACCAAACAGCAAGTCTCCATGTGGTAAGAGACTTGCTATTTTAAGCTTATTATGACCTGGTCTTTGATGTAGCTGTGAAGACTTAAGAGGATGCGGCTGCAGCGAGCGTACCAGAAGAGTCAGCCGTATGGTGAATACTGCGCACGAAGCGAATTGTTTTTGTTTCCGAGTGCATCACGACCGAATGGGTTTCCGCTCTATGACCAGGGAGGGAACGAACCCCTTGCAGCCACTCGCCCGGTGTCACGCCAGTAGCCACAAACATTACGCCTTTACGTCCGACCATATCCTCCATGGACAATAAAGCCCCCGGATCAGCAATGCCCATACGTTTGCACCGGTCGATCTCTTCTTCACCATGAGGCAACAAGCGGCCTTGAATCTCTCCACCCATGCATTTCAGCGCTGCCGCAGCCAACACACCTTCAGGCGCTCCACCGGAGCCGATATGCAGATCAACACCGCTATCCAGGCATGTTTCAATTGCACCCATTACATCTCCATGCCCAAGCAGCTTGATCCGAACGCCGCTTTCCCGCAGAAGCTTGATGATTCCGGCGTGACGCGTACGATCCAGAATGGACACGGTAAGTTCGGACAAGGATTTACCCAATATCCGTGCGGCCTTTGACAGGGTAGCCGGAATCGGATCATCCAACGACAGCTTTCCAGCCAGTGCCGGGCCTACGGCCATTTTTTGCATATACATATCCGGAGCATGGAGCAGACCGCCACGGGGGGCAGCAGCAATGACAGAGAGGGCATTGTTCAATCCGTTCGCCACCGTTTCGGTTCCCTCCAGCGGGTCGACGGCGATGTCTATGGCCGGCCCTCTGCGATTGCCTACTCTTTCCCCGATATACAGCATGGGAGCCTCATCCATTTCTCCTTCGCCAATGACGACCGTACCGTCCATAGATACTGCGTTAAAATGAGTGCGGATGGCTACCGTAGCCGCCTCGTCCGCGCTGTTCTTATCTCCACGTCCTGTCCATTGCGCTGATTGCAGCGCTGCCGCCTCTGTAACCCGAACAAATTCCAATGCCAGTTGACTCTCCATACCTATCCCTCCACCTCTTCTAAAAATTATTGTTACTCTTTGGGCAAATCATTATTTTTAGAGCAGCTATGCTGCTATTTTTATTTATTTATTTATCTATTAATCTCCTATATCCTACGGCAACTATTATCTATAGAGCAGTCTACGCTTCTATAACAACTTGATAATCAAACCCGCTGTTTCTTCAATCGCTTTATCCGTGACATCAATGATCGGGCAACCTAATTCCGTAAACAGGGATTGCGCATACGCAATCTCTTCCTCCACCCGCGTTGATGTAGCATATTGCACATTGTTGGGCAATCCCATCACCTTGAGTCGCTCACTGCGTATTTTTAACAGCAACTCCGGCTGGATCGTCAACCCAAACACCCGACCATGCTGTACATCCTTTAACTGTGCGGGTGGGGTCAGCTCCGGTACAATGGGAATGTTGACCGTTTTAAAACCTTTATGGGCCAGAAACATCGACAAAGGGGTTTTGGAAATACGGGATACGCCAAGCAGTACAATATCTGCTTTGAGAATGGCGCTCACATCTTTGCCATCATCATATTGAACCGCAAAATCCATGGCTTCCACACGGCGGAAATAATTGTCGTCCATCCGATGCAGCAGACCGGGTTTTTCCTTCGGATCATCATGGAACGTATCGGCAAACGCCTGCATCATCGGGCCCATGATATCGACAGCCCGCACATTCAGCCGGACAGCCTCCTCTTTCATTGCTTCTCTCAACTCCGGCTGTACCAGCGTATAGGCTACAAAGCCTTTACGCTCGGCCACCTCTTCCATCACACGGCTCAGTTCGTCTTCATCTCTTACATTCATAAATCTCTTGATCTCTGTGTCCGGTAGCTCAAATTGGCGCATGGTCGCCTGAACGACGGCTTCCGCCGTCTCGCCAATCGAGTCTGAACAGATCGCTATAAAATGACTACGCGCCTGAACCATTCGATTCCTCCCATTAATCCTCTGCTACCATATCGAGCAACATTTTGATGATATTTGTTTTCGTAATGCGTCCCACGACTTTCCAATGCTCTCCTGGTTTGTCGGAGTTGGAAGGGACGACGACAGGCAGACTGTCGATTTGACGGGCAATGATTTTGCGCGCTGCCTCCAATACAGTGTCTTCTGGGGAAACGGTGACGACATTCGCCTGACGGGTCATCACGAGACTGACAGGGATGGACGCCGCATTCGGATTGCCTAACGTAACCTTGAGTAGATCCTTGCGGGAAGCTATTCCCGCCAAATCCCCTTCTTCATCGGTAACGATCAGGTTACTCACGTTCTCCAGAAAAAGAGAAACCACAGCTTCCTGAATCGTTGTTGTTTCACGTACGATGACTGGAACCCCGTGAAGATCGCCGACCTTCATTTGCATGAGCCGGAATTTTTCCTCCCGGTTCGGCGTGCCCCGTTTTCCGACAAAATAACCAACCTTGGGCTTCGCATCTATATAATTCAGAATGCCCAGCTTGGATAGATCAGTCCGAATGGTCGCCTTGCTGAGATTGAGCATTTCCGCAATCTGATCACCGGTAATCGGGGCATGCTTTTGTACGATATTTAAAATTTCCACTTGTCTTGCCGTAAGGTCGATGATGAACGCCCCTCCTTTTTTCCTTGCTATCTGATATTGAATATAATACGTCATATATAATTAAAAATCAACCTATAAAAGCATATAAAACATCACATATATAAAATTAAAGCGGTTATTGATGGTTTTTTATCGTTTAAAGCACTTATACCACACCAAAAAAGCGGATACTTCACACCCTGCTCTTTCGAGTAAGACGAAGTATCCGCTCCTTTATTCGTATCTTAAAGCGTCAATCGGACGCAGCTTGGACGCCTTCCGCGCCGGGTACACTCCAAACAGCACACCAACCCCCATGCAGCACAGAAAAGAGTACAGCACCGGCTCCATCGTATACACAATCGGCATATGGACAAATTTCTCCAGCAGCTTCGCGCCCCCAAGACCCGCCATAACGCCAACCAGTCCACCCATCAGACTGAGAAAAACAGCCTCGGCCAGAAATTGCAGCATAATATCACTGCGCTGCGCACCAATCGCCTTGCGAATCCCGATCTCCCTCGTCCGTTCCGTGACGGACACCAGCATAATATTCATAATGCCAACACCGCCAACGCCAAGCGCAATTGCAGCTACACCGGCCAGCAGCATATTCATAATCCGATCAACCCCGGACACTGTTTTTAAGATTCCCGTCTGGGTCATGATCTGAAAATCATCGCCCTCTGATGGCTTCAGCTCATGCCTGACACGCAGCACCTGCCGGATTTCAGCACTTGCCTGATCAATCTTCTCCTCCGTTGTTGCAGAGGCATTCACCTGCTGAATGCTCATATTGCCCAGCTGTTCCATCCCCGTTGTAATCGGCACATATACCTGCTGCCCGCTGTTACTCATATCGGTATTGGAATTTGCCAGCACACCGACCACCTTAAAAGGAAGCTGCTTGATCATGATCGTCTCACCGACCGCCCTGGAGGCATCCGGTCCAAAAATATTACGGGCCGCATCACTCCCAAGCACGGCCACATTCATTCGTTTATCCACTTCATAGTGGGTAAACGACCTGCCCTGAGCGAGCGACAGCTTGCTCACATGAACGAATGCCAGAGAAGTCCCTTCAATTTGCCCGCTGACCTTATTGCGACTCCACGTAATATCCGCATTGGTCATGGCACTTGGTGCTACCTCTGCTACTGCTTTTTGCTGCTCTAGCGCATCGATATCCTCCAGAGATATTCCTTTCGTCTGACTGAACGACATGGAGCTGGACCCATCATATGGGGCATAAGGATAGATCATCAGCAGATTATTTCCCATACTGTTGATCTGCGATGTAATCGTAGCCGTTGATCCTTTACCGATGGCTACAATCGTGATCACAGCGGCCACTCCGATAATAATGCCCACCATGGTCAGCAAGGATCGCAGCATATTGGTTCGCAAACTGTTGAGCGATACCCGGATAATTTCCCGAAATTTCATGCCTTCACTTCCTCTGCCGCCATTCTTCGGTTCCCAACAGGCTGATCCTCTTCAATCTGCCCATCGCGAAAATGAATCAGACGCTTGGCGTATTCTGCAATCTCCTGATCATGGGTAACGAGTACAACCGTTTTGCCCTGGTCGTTCAGACGCTGAAAAATCCCCATAATTTCAATGCTTGTTTTGGAGTCCAATGCGCCTGTCGGTTCATCCGCCAAAAGAATGACCGGATTGTTCACAAGCGCGCGCGCAATGGATACCCGTTGCTGCTGACCACCTGACAGCTCATTCGGCTTGTTGTTCATCCGATCGCTCAGCCCCACGCTGGTCAGCGCCTCAATGGCCCGCAAGCGCCGCTCCTTGGCTGATACCCCGGCATAGATCATGGGCAACTCTACATTATCCAAAGCTGTGGCCCGCGGAAGCAAATGAAACTTTTGAAATATAAATCCGATTTTCTGATTACGGATAATAGCCAGCTCATCCTCACGTGCATCCAGTATGGAATAACCGTCCAAATAAAATTGTCCCGAGGTAGGCAGATCCAGACAACCGATGACATTCATCATCGTGGACTTGCCTGACCCAGACGGTCCCATGATCGCAACAAAGTCACCGTCAGCAATATCAAGTTGTACCTCCCGCAGGGCATGAATTTCCTGATCCCCGACCTGGTACACTTTTTTCAAATCCTCAATCTGAATGACGTATCTCATACCCGTTTAAAAGCCTCCCTGCATGCCGCCCATAGCGGAAGGGTCCGGCGGAGGTTCAGGAGCAGGCACAATAAGAGTGTCACCCTCCTTTACACCCGACTTGAGCTCGACTCGATCTGGCGTGTAAAATCCGAGTTCTACGGGCTTGAATGTGCGCGCACCTGGGTTTGCAGCGTTATTAGAGGAAACATACACGCCGTCCTGTCCCCCCTCTGATCTTAGCGCAGTCGCTGGTACGAACAACACATTTTTGTGTACCCCCAAAATAACAGCGACATTCATAATCATGCCCGTTTTCATCTTACCCTTCGGATCATGAACAGACAGTTCCATCAGATAAGTCGTCATGCCTTCATCTGTGGATGCCTCCGGTGAGACAAATTGCACCTTCCCCGGGAACGATTCACCTGGATAAGCATTGGTGGATAACACCGCTGAAAGTCCTTTTTTCACCTTTACAATATCGTTTTGACTAATTTTCGCAACAATTTTAAGATTGTTGGAGTCCGAGTTGTTCATAACGATAAAAGGAGCCGTCGGACTGGTTCCGACATCCCCGTTCACCTTTAAAATGACTCCGTCCCACGGTGCCGTGACCTGAAGCTTATTCAGGTCATTTTTTTTCTGCTCCAGCTCGGTGGCCAGTCTTCTAACCTCAATCCGTGCGGATTGGATATTGGAGGCATCGGCTGGAACCTCAGTTTTGTGAAGCTCAGCCATAGCCGATCGATAGCCAATTTCAGCATCTGCGATGGCATGACGTTTTTGCGACATGATTTTTCGGAATTGTAAATCCAGACCGTCATAATCTGTCTGTGCCTTATCCAGTGCTTGCTCTGCCTGCTCCATTTCACTGTTGGACACCGCCCCGGCATCATGTAAAAACTTTTGATCTTCATATGCCTTTTGCGCCTGCTCCAGCTGCTTTTTGGAAGCCTTCTTCTGACTTTCCGCTTCTTCCAGCTCAAATGATTCCTTCGCTGTATCCACAGTCATTTTAGCCCGAAGCACGTTCGTCTTCTGAATTTCAATATCCTCCGCCTTCGGCCCCTTCTCCAATTCAGCCAGCTTGGATTTGGATATTTCCAAATTATCGGATGCGCTCTGGATTTGCATCTTAATTTCAGAACTGTCCAGAAGAGCCAGGACTTGTCCTTTTTTCACCTTGTCTCCGGCCTTCACGTTTACCGCCGCCAGCTTATTTTCGCCTGCACTTGTGAAATTCAGTTTTACTTCCTTGGAAGCCTGCACGGTACCAGACGTATCCAGCTTCTCGCTCACATCCCCGCGTTCCACTTTAAGTGTCTCGTCCTGAACTAATGGTGCGGCCTGCTCTTTGGGCAGCTTCAAATACACTGCTGTTCCGCCCCCGCCTATAACCAGCAGCACAACCGCGGTCCAGATCCACTTTTTTCTCCGTTTTCTTCGTAACTTTAATAAGGCATCGTTTAAAATCGTTTCTGCCAACTTCGTTTCCTCCTTATGTGCTCCATGGCTTGCTCAACGTGTATTCATTCTGACTCAGCTCAATCGCCAGATCTTCCATTTGCCGTTCAATTTGGTCTACCTTCAACTGGTTATTTTTCAGCTCCAGCTCGATAATTAAGCCTCTGGCCCACTTTTTGCGGGACAGCTCCAGCCCCTCTTTCGCCGTGCGCAGGCTTTCTTCGAGCTGAGCGTATTTTTTTTGGTTTTCCTTGACCGTGGCATATAAATTGCGGAGCGATTCGGCAAAATCCTTCTGAGCCTTACCCAGTTCCTCCTTGGCTGTATCCACGTCCATTTTGGCTAGATCGTAAGCACCTGCACCGCTGTTAAAATCGAAATATCTCACATTGAGTTCCGAAGTCTTGATGCCATCCTCCAGCTTCCACAAGTTCGGATTCATATCCATCAGCTGTTGTATATGTATTTCGATATCCAGCTTCTTCGGTTCCTTGTACACTGGTCGATCCACCATTTCATAGGCTGTTCCGTTAGGCTGGCCCATCAGAAAATTCAGAGCGTCACGCGATTTTTGCAGAGCAATTTTCCCCTGCTCGACCGTCTGCTCCGCCTGGCTTCTGGCCTGTGTACTCTCGTTTTTCGCATACTCAGACAGCTTCCCGCGCGCAAATTTGGCGAGTGCAATCTTTTCCTCCGCTTGTGCAATTTCAAGCCCTTCCAGATCATTTTTCACCTGATTCTCTGCTACAAACACGCTCTGATAGCTTTTCATCACATTAAAATAAATCTGATCTTTGGCGTACTGGGCCTGCTTTTTGCTGGCTAAATAAGAAAGCGTCGAAGAATTATAATTTCTCCAGGATGTGTTATTTTCAACATATTTACCGTCTATAAAATCGGTGAATGAATCTCCCAGATCCTTTTCCGCATTCTTAAACTCAATTCTGCGACGCTCCACATCACGCTCGGCGGTACGCGTATTGTAACTGTTCGTCTGTGCCCATTCCGCGGCCTGCTTGAGCGTCAATGTAGGTAAAGCCTGACCCGTTACGGATGATGTCTTCGATGTAGCCGCAGCAGATGAAGTAACTGACGTACTCGCTGCTGCACTTCCTGATAAACTGTCAGCCTGTACAGTCGAGACCAAGCCTGACGATAAGGACAACACAAGCAGCACGGCAGCCGCTTTTTGCTTCATAGATGAATCTCTCCCCTCTCGGTGCATTTTTCGAATCATTTCCATCCTTTTCGACATAAATTTCCACTATCTATTCGCAATCTAATTGTACTTTCAGGTTTATGTTGGTACAAGGTGTCAAAACAATACATTTTTGTAACCTTTACTACCAGATTACTCGTTCTTTACTACTTTTCGGCCAATCAGATATAGATTTAACCTGTTTTTACCTGAAATTTACCTAATTTTCAGCTAATTTTAAGGAAACCAACAGCATCTATTAAGGTTTGGAACATATACTAGAGAAAGAATAACAGCCGCTCACTGGGAGGGTTAATAGATGATAAAAGAATCTCGCATGACAACTACGAACGAACCGTCTGATTTGTGGATGACACGCTTTTTACGTGAATCAGAACAGCAAAAGAAACAACTGATCCGGGAAGCCCGGAAAAATAACGATATACCGCTTATAAACAGTATTTCTTTCCACCTTGCCCAACGGAATCAGCAGCATCTGATCAGCTAGGGATGATTTTAATAGAGATGAATCTCGCTTCTAACCTAAAATGCCGATCAACGTCGCTTGGATGCGTATGTGATCGGCATTTTTAGATTGTTTCTATCTATTCGTCTTCTGCCATCGCTTGAGAATCATGCAGATATTTGTTCAGCGAAATTCGTCCGTTCTCCATAAACTGTATACCTTCCGCTTCCAAAAGCAGCCTTTGTAAAGAAGCTCCTTCATCGTCCTGTAGCGCAATTTCTCCCAATCGATTTACGACCCTGTGCCAGGGCAAGCGGTGCTTGCTGCTAAGCGTATGCAAAATACGCACCACCTGACGCGCCCCTCTCGGACTCCCTGCTTCCGCTGCAATTTGTCCGTAGGTCATGATTTTCCCCTCAGGGATGAGCTGGATTATTTTTAATACACGAGCTGTAAAAGGCTGCATGTGATCGTCGGATCTCCTTTCCCCTAGCCGTAAACTGTGGCCTTCACGTCTCAAAACAGTGCTGACACCACACAACAAAACCATTCCGGCTCTCGCGCTGTCTTTCTATCATTATAGCACCCACAGTCTTCGGTTGGCGAAGGCTAGAATCCGCTTAGACCCTGCCTTTTTAAATCCTTTGCTACTAGACGTGCCAGTTCCTTTGCTCCCGCAACATTCGGATGCAGCGTGTCACCGTTCATATACAGGGCGAGTGTGGCTTCCGGGCCAATGGAGGTGAAATTCAATTCATTTATATCATTACATCAATCTCCAACCAAAATACCGTCGAAGCTCTCTGGACCTACCCGTATCGTACCCAGCAGGTTCGAAGAAACAAAAGCGGTATACACCAACGGTGACGTAATCGGCGGATTGAAATCATCTGCAGAGAACGCGATGACCTGCGGAGCCGATAAACTTAAGCTAAACGTAGACGTTGCCGAGTAAACGATAGGATCGGTTGGCAAGGTACCTCTTACAATAGTAATCGTAATTCCTACTAAAGCCAGCGGCAGTTGAATCGACAGAGTTCCTTTAAGCAGAACTCGTGGTATGCCTGTAATCCCCAGTGTGTTTAATCCGATCTGCCCAAACAATTGCGGCGTATTCAAAACGGTGATCGGAATGGAGATAGAGTTAGCTGTCGAAGCATTTTGAGATGTTCTTCCATCTATAAATGTTCCCATGTTTTTTCCCCCTTTCTCTACCAGATACTCATAGTCTATGAAAAGATGACTTATATGCTTGGACTAAATAACTTGCTAAACATACAACTTTCTCTTTATAGGCGAATGTACAGCCCTTTCCCTGGCCCCATGAATACACTAAACCAACACTGGGAAAAGGAGCGATGTAATGTCTACGTTTAAAGCCACTTTAAGGGGGAGTCATGAAGTACCTCCTGTCAGAACAAATGCCACGGGAAATGCGAATTTTCATTACCAAAAGGAACGTCGGCAATTAAAATTCGAACTTACTGTATGCAATATTTCACGGGTAACCCAAGCGGATATTCATCTGGGACGCAGCGGTGAAAATGGTCCGGTCGTAGCTGTCTTGTTCGGTCCTTCAAAATTTGGAATCACGGTCAAAAGAGGCGTTGTTAGCGGCATGCTGCGTGCATGTGACCTCGTTGGTCCACTCAGAGGCAGAACCATTTATGATTTAGTTTGCCAAATCAGAGAAGGCAACGCTTACGTTAATGTCCACACCGTTCGTCATCCAGATGGAGCCATTCGCGGACAGATCAGACGTTGCAAGTAGCCATCGTATGACGAAAATTAATATAAAAAAGAACTTTCATAGCCACCTTGAAGTGCTTACATGCACCTTTCATGTGGATTGAAAGTTCTTTTTTTCTATTCCCCATCAATTCGGGGGTTCTAAATCATTCACATTTTTCCCGGTGCGAATCTGTATTTGCTCTACAGCATCCAGTGTGGCAGGATGGATCATGTCCACTATGCTGCAATGCATCAAAAAGACCTGAAGCCTTATAAAAATGAGGTTCCGTGAGTTCCATTCCTTGAATCATGTTATTAGCACACATCTGTCCGATTTGCCTCTCATAAGCTTTTTGATTTGTTTGTTCGTATTCAAACTTATAGTCAACAGCACTCTGTCCTGTAATCCTCCCATCCCATCCCTTCCCTTCCCTACAACACAGTTGAATAGCGCTCATTCATGAGCTATTGTAAATATAGAATATTTTTTCCAGATAAAAAGCTGAATCTACAGGAGGTTGTTTCCCTGAGAAGTGAACATGAAATGCTTCATACCATTCTCCAATTTGCCCAAGAGAACGAGCGGGTGCATGCTGTGATTATGAATGGTTCACGTGCCAATCCACATGCTCCACGGGATATTTTTTAGGATTATGATATCGTCTTCCTCGTATCCTCCGTGGACAGCTTTGTTCAGGATCGCCGCTGGATCAACAGTTTTGGAGAATTGATCATTATGCAAACGCCCGATGAAAACATGAAACCCGTTCCGACTTACCGTGATCGCTTTGCGTAAAAGCCCTTCCAGCAGGTGCGAAGAATATCTTTAATAAAGACCAACCAGACATGATTTATATGTGCTGCTTTAGCAATTGCGCTGTTCGCTCCGGTTGCGAGATCGGAAAATGATGGGCTGCGGGAATATCCAGCGTGTGCAAGGAACGGAATGGCTCAGGCAGCGTATAAATCTGATCCTTCATCCCCCACAGAATCGAAACCTTCTCCTTGGACCGTGCTTCGTATATTTGGGGAGCGAATTGGAAGCTATCCGACCTCGTTAACATGGCCAGCGTTTCCGCAGTCGTCTTTCTTACGCGCGGGGAACGCATTTCTTCAAGAACATACGTGACGTATGCTGGCGGGATATCTCCCATGCTTTCAAAACATGTCTGCGAAAGCAATTGCTTTCGTAAGCCTGGATCGCTGAGCCTGCCCAGCACACTCTCCGTCATTCGTGCACTCCGATATCTAGGCGGAGCGGTATGCAATACAGGCTGCAACAGATGCAAGCTGCTGATGCGCTCAGGTACGCGTTCCCATACTTTAGCAGCCAGCAGTCCGCCGAAAGAATGACCTACAAGGCGGATCGGCGTTTCAAAAGCCTGAACGGCCTGTACTAACGATTCAATATGGCCTTCCAGTACATCCTCCTTATGATGGTATGGAGAGCGTCCAAAGCCGGGAAGATCCACCAGGCAAACCGAGGATTCAGGAAATTGTTCAGCCAGCGGTATCAAGCAATCCGCCCCGCTTAAAGTACCGTGAACAAACACTATCGTTGGATTTTCATTTCTCACCTTTTCCACCTTTCGCTCCAGTGTAGCTAAAGGCCCGCGCCTACTGCGGACATATCCATCTGTTTCCGCATGGGAATGGATAATTCTAAAATCAAGATCGGTAATAACAAATGGGAAAGTGCTGGTATTCACCGCATGTGTCAGCCCGTATTTATGATGAATCCGCCGCGTTGTATCTAATGGGTAGTCCACGTCCACGATAAAATCGAGTGATTCCTTCGGGATACCCAACTTTCGACCAAGTCGAGTACCCAGTATCTTGGATAGCCAAGCGGGTGAAATCGAACCTAACGGTTTACGGACTCGAAGCTCCTTCGCCATATTCGTTCCCAGCTCTATCATCGTCGGGCTCTGTTGCCTTTCATCCATCAAGTAGTATGTCTCATTGGCAGGGCGCGGTTCCTTCGCAAGAGCGCTGATAAATTCGGCCGCATGATCTACGTGAACCTGTGGAAGCCAATGAGACTTCCCCCCGGGAACGAGACCCGTGAGCTTGCGTGCTGTAGAAGCCACGAGAATGCCGAGTCCACCGGTTTGAGGCGTATCCCCATGCTCAGAGTCACCAATGACAGCGCTCAAATGGATAACCGAAAGCGGAAACCCTTCCCTGTGCGCCCCCTGCCGAATATGCAAATCAGCCAGAAACTTCATACGCTCGTATGGAGGTGCTTGTTCCAATTGAGCGATGACAGGCTCCGGGGCATTCCAGTTATGATCATTAAAAGGGCTTTTGAACCCAACCAAATGGATAAAATGTTGCAGCCCCTTGCTCGCATGAATATGTGTAGCCAAAGTTAGCATTTCTCCTGCCGCTTGTAGAAAAGCCGCTCTCGCTTCTTCCTCTCCCAGCAAAATATCCATCGGACCTCCTGCGTGAATCACCACATCTGCGGTCTCAACCCGCTTTCTGTCAGAAGGATTCAGCCCCAGAGCGGGTATGCTTAAATCACCAATAACCGACGTTAATTTCCCGGTATGCCGCGCTGTCTCCAAACCCACTTGCCTGCACATTCGTTCCCACTTCTGCTGCGAACGAACAAGGACGGTAACGGTATGTTCCTCCCGGGAAAGCTGCCGTAGCAAATGCATGCCAATAAACCCCGTACCACCCGTGATGAAAATATGTGCCATGAATATAACCTGCTTTCTATATTTTAGTACCAATCAGTGCTAATGATGATTAAAAAAATCACTTTAGCAGAAACGCTAAAGTAAATTTTAAATTTTCTAGTATGCTCGGGTCCTGGCTTGCATGTTGCAGAAAAAGTGCCCCCTCGATGGCCGAGACGATGAATTGGGCAGTCGGCCTGGCAGGGAGTTCAGTCTGAATCTCTGATTTCTCCATTCCCTCGTTCAGCAACATCTCTACGGTGGTGATTTGGCTTTGGAAAAATGGGCTGACTTTATCCCGAAACAAGGGGTTATCCTGGGGCATCTGCGTATAAAGAGTAATAAATGGACAGCCGCCCAAATAATCTGTCTCTTGTTGTGTCAGCAGTTGAAGAAGGATTTCAAAACGTTCCTGAACAGACTGATTCTTACGCGAAACAACCTCATAAATCATCTCGTTATACGTTTGAATGAGTTGATCCAGAATGGCTGAAAGCAACTCTTCCTTACTATTAAAATAGTAGTAAATGTTCGTTTTGGATACGTTGCTTACAGCCACGATTTCATCCATACTTGTTGTATGATAGCCTTGGGTCAGGAACAATGAAGTGGCAGTGTGCAGAACAACATCCCGATTAGTCGTTTTATTTTTTTTTATCATATTTAGCACTATACAGTACTAATGCATACTTGTCAAACTTCGCTTGAATAGGTCTGCCGAAATATTATTTTTCAGTCAGGACCCGGTCACCTCTGCTCGCAGGCTGAGAGATCACCAAAAATTCAACATCCTCATTCGTTTCGTTAAACATTTGATGAGGGACCAAAGGAGGAACTTCACAGCCTTCCTGAAACCCTAATTCGATTCGTTCACCATCCACTTCAAGTATGGCTGTACCTGATAAAATAAAGAAAAATTGGCGTGCATGATGGTGATAATGTCTGACCTCGTGTGTATTCCCGGGCATACGCTCATGAATAATACTCAAATCTTTATTTTTCACCAAACGCCAGCCATCACATTGATCTCCCCATATGTAATGTTCGGCATTGTTTTTACTTATTTTCAAACTGAACCCCTCCTTTTGCGATTACTGATTCATTTTAAGCCTGTATTCATGCGGCTACAATCTTATTTTCATCCAACAGGGCGACGTAAAAAAAAGTCCGACTTACCGGACTATTTTTTATATATCTGCCTCTATAATTTCCTCCAGCTTAATCCAGCTAAAATCCTCTTCCCCACGGGACAGCTTCACTTCCCTCCGACTCGTGTTAATCACCGTCACAAACCCGCACAGCTCCTCGTCATCAAATGGATTGAATACCCGCAGCGTAATGGGCTTCCGCTCGTTATAGGAAACGATGATCGCCCGCTCAATCTGCTGCATTTCCTGATCGTCCAGTGTCGGCTTGCCGCGTCTCCCCTGCTCCTTCATCAGTCGCAAATAAGCATCCCGATGCTCAGGCAAGATCATGCGCGAGCTTTCCCATATGCCGTTCCCTTCAAGCTTTTTCCCCATCATAAACGCCTCCTATGCTGTTCTAGTTACCGGATGCCATGCCAGTACCTGATCTAATCGAAAAACGCGTGGCTGGCCTGTTTGTAAACAGGTGGCCCGTATCAAACCATTCCGCACACAATGCACCTCAATGCGCCGCTAAGACAGCTTGCCCTTCCGGTCCATATACACGATTTCCACGATCTGCCCCACGTATTTTTCCAGCATGCTCCTTCACTCCTTATCAGAACGTTTGTTTGTATTATATGCGAACATGCGTTTGATTATCAATGTAAAAAAATCCCCTGAGAAGATTTGGCTTTCTCAAGGGATTTTTCACATGCACCCGCATCTCACTTTAAAATTCGTAGGTGGACAGCTTGATATCCTCTTTATTCAAATCTTTCAGCGGATAGGCTGGGCCGTTCCAATAAGTCAGAATATCAACAGGCTCGTTAGCACTATGCTCTTGTAAAATAAGAGAGAATTCAGGCAACAAATGCGGAAGCTGGTATGAGCTTGTTATAAAATGATACTCTTCCGGACTTTCACATTCTTCAGCTCTGTAAAAAACAAAGTAACCCTCGGTGTTGTCCCCGATGAGTACAATATAACGAGCAAGAAAAATGATTTCACCATTGGAAAAGGGAATGGAGTGTGTCGCATTAGGAATTAAATCCGTTTCCAGCCCCTCTATACGCGCGGTAAGTTTACTGTTAAAAGCATCTATTCTTTCTCGTTGCTCGCTAATGAGGTGTTCATAACTTACAGGGACAAGCCCTCCTTTCTTAATCGTAGTGATCAGTTCATCGATAAATACTTTTTGAGATAAAACCCGATTGCTCATCCTATTCATCTCCACATTCATTTAAATCACAACCCTCTTACTCATTTTCAAGATGCTTCATATTTATGTAAATTAAAATCTTATGTCATAGAAATGCTCTCTTGTTTAACTTATGGATTGCAGCCATCATCTCATGAATGGTACGGTTAACCCGATCAATCAACTACCAAATATTTTTGTGATTGCATTCACAACTCTCTCCATTTGAAATGGTTTAACAATGAAATCCTTTGCACCTGCCTGAAATGCTTTGATAATCGCTTCTTGCTGACCCAAAGCAGAGCACATTAAAATTTTAGCCTCGGGATCAAGCCCTATAATCTTTTCAACAGCCTCAAGTCCATCCATCTTGGGCATATTGATGTCCATGGTGATTAGATCGGGACGAAGGTTCGAGTATTTCAAAACAGCGTCATACCCATTTCCCGCCTCCGCAATAACAGAGTGACCCAAATCCAAAAAAATATCTTTAAGCACAGATCGCATAAATAAAGAATCGTCGACGATTATAATTGTTGCCAAGGTTAATCTCTCCTGTCTTTTATATATCGTACTTCTTCATTCAGATGCTGACTGCTGAACAAAATGCATATCCAAGTTTCAATATCGGTGAAATAATAACTGAAGTTAATAGAAAAAATCTGTTAAAATAAAAACGATACCATTGGATTAGAAACGGAATTTTAAACTAGATACTATTGAATTAGTTTTCAAAATAGCCTTTCATAATGACGTAAATTATTCCTGTATGGTGAAGATTACAAAGTACTAGGTCTCCACTGGAACCTTAGCACTAGTTAATGAAAATGACGCCGAGGGTACATAAAAAAAGCAGACGCCGGTATAGTCCCGACGTCTGTCTGCAAATTTATTTTATTCACTCAGGGCCTTTTTCAAAGCCTCCAGGTTGTTTTTCATAACGCCAAGGTAATCGAGGTTCTTCTGTTTGTCTTCATCCGTCAGGCCTTCGAGCGGGTTCAGTACATCGGTTTTTGCACCGATTTCAGTAGCTACGGTCTCAGCGACCTTTGGATCAACAAGGGTTTCAAAGAAAATCGTTTTAACATTATTCTCTTTGGCAAATTGGATAATACCCGCCAGCTTGTCAGGTGTAGGTTCTTGTTCTGGAGAAAGTCCGGCAATCGGCACTTGAGTCAGACCATATTGCTTAGCCAAATAGCTAAAAGCAGCATGCTGCGTAATAAAGTCTTTACGTTTTACATCTTTCAGACCTGTTTTAAACTCGGTATCCAGCTCTTTCAACTTAGCGATGTAAGCATCAGCATTTTTTTCATAATCTGCTTTGTTCGCAGAATCTGCAGAGATAAGGCCCGCTTTAATGGACTCTACTTCCTTTTGGGCCAATACCGGATCAAGCCACACGTGAGGGTCCAGCACAAGATCGTGACCTCCCTCTGCGTGTGCCTCTCCTTCTTCCTCCTCAGCAGTACCTTCCATCAGGTTCAGCCCTTTGCTTGCTTCAACCACAACACGCTTGTCGTTAGGCGCGCTGCTCAAAGCCTGCTCTGCCCAGCCTTCGACGATACCGTTATATACAAAAACGTCAGCATCCTTCACCTGTGCCATATCTTTGGCGCTTGGCTCCCAGTCATGCGGCTCCGCACCAGCAGGAATCAGAGCGGTTACATCAGCATGATCTCCAGCGACCTGCTTTGTAAACTCATACATCGAATAAAAAGTGGTGACCACTTTCAGCTTTTTGCCGCTGTCTGCCGTTTGTGCCGTATTCGGCTCGGTTTGAGAAGTGTTTGTAGCTGCATTATCAGATTTGGCTCCGCAGCCGGACAAAATAAGTGCCAGCCCCGCAGACAATACAAATGATTTTTTGAACCATGTATTCATGTTCATAACTCCTTATGTGTTAGATTTTCCAATTAAGCTCACTGGCGTGCTGCACTCTTCTGCCGGGAAGCCTGTTGCTTGCCCAGCTTGCGGACCAGCTTTTGAATACCGATTCCCACGATCAGGAATAATAACAGCACCATGGCAATCGTCCCCCCTGGGGGTGTACTCAGTTCATACGATGCAGTTAAGCCCGAAAATACCCCGATCAATGCGGTCACCATAGATATCCAGATGGCCGCGGCAAAGCTCGGTGCAATTCGAATCGCCAATGCAGCCGGTAACACGATCAGTGAGGAGACAAGCAACACACCGACAATCGGCATTGCAGCGGCTACAATCATCCCTGTCAAAATGCTAAACGCAAATGAAATGGATTTGACAGGAAGGCCATTTGTCTTCGCTGTTTCTTCATCAAAGGTAATCTGATACAAAGGACGCCGGAATACGAAAAAGAAAATACCCCCGATCACAGCCACTGCGATCATCAACATCAGCTCTGTCTGATTGACCGCCACCACTGAACCGAACAAATAAGCGGAAAATCCTTTATTAATACTCTGGTTCAGGTTCATTAAAATAACAGCCGTCGACAGACCGCCTACCATAATAATGGCCACAGAAATCTCACTGTACGTTTTATAAGACCTGCGGACGTATTCAACGATAATCGCTCCGATTACAGCTACAATAAAACCGGTTATCGTCGGATTAATGCCCAAATAGGCTCCCGCTGCCACCCCCGCCAGTGATACATGCGATAACATGTCCGCCATCAGAGCCTGACGCCGCAGCATCAGGTACACTCCAAGCACCGAGGCCAGCAGTGCAATTACCCCACCGGCACAAAATGCCCGCTGCATGAAGTCGTAGTGCAGCATTTCCATCCGCCATCTTCCTTCCTCTCAAGCTCAATAATACGATCCAGATAATGTTGCACTTCCGATAGTCCATGGGTAACCATGACTACGGTTCTTCCATATTCCTTAACCTGCTGATTCATCAGATCGTAGAAGTGATGGCGGCTTTCCTGATCCATCCCGGTCGTGGGCTCATCCAAAATGAGCAAATCCGATTCCTGAGCGAGCGCTCGTGCCACACAAATGCGCTGCTTCTGTCCACCGGACAGCTCGCCGATTTTACGATGACGCAAATCCCACATACCTACCTGACGAAGCGCCTGCTCTGTCAGATCATGATCCTCGGGCCGCATACGGCGCAACCACGAGCCATGAGTGTATCTTCCTGAACGGACAAATTCCAGGATGGTACTTGGAAATCCGCCATTAAAAGCAGCAATTTGCTGCGATACGAATCCAACAACAAGCTTCTTGCCCTCACCTGTGCGGTCGGACATAAACACTTTGCCCTTCCAAGGTTGAAGCAAACCGAGCAATAACTTGAGCATTGTCGATTTGGAAGCCCCATTCGGCCCGGTAATGGCCACAAATTCGCCAGAAAAAATTTCAACATTGGCATCCACCAGATTAGGAACATCCCCGTAGCCAAATGTAACTTGTTCCAGTGAGGCTAATAACATGACGCAAATCTCCCTTTCCTTTAAAAAGCCTGGAGCCATCTGAACGATATACCTCCGCGCAGATTCTCCAGGTCGTTTATTTTCATTAAACCATCTACCGTAATTATTACGATTTGGTAATAAAAAAATAAGCGTTTGATAAACGTAACCTTTACGCATTAGCAAGTTTAACAGTTTAGGCAAGGTTCGTCAATGTTTTGGCAACTCTTTTGTTTGTTTACTTCACTTTGTCCGGATACAAGCCTGCAGCCAAGGTTTTCAGCGCGATCGGAGCGCGCACGCCTTCAGCCGCTGTGGACAGAGGCAACACCACAAACCGTTTGTTTTTGATCGCTTCCACACCAGCCAGTGCGGGCTTGCTCAACAGCAGCTTCTCTTTGTCCGCCAGCGAGGTATCTCCATAGCAATTCGCCATACTGTCCCCAGTGGGATGGCCACGGGGCCGAATCCATCAAAACATAAATCACACGCTCACCTAGCTGGAAAGCCTGCTTGGGTATTTACAACGATTCTGCTGCTGACTGCCGGGTTGGTGCTGTTCTTCACACTCGCGGTCATGCTCGGTTTAGACGGACTATGTTTTGACGGATAAATGCTGTCGTTCCTGACGTCATGAACCAGTCAATGGCTTTTCGGCCACTTCCAGCTTTCTCAACCGTTCTTCGATCTCAGAAGCAGAGAAATTTTCACCCATGACGACGGCTACATCATTCACCAGCTTTTGCGGGCGAATCGGAATGATTTCCAGCTCCCGGTAGGCAAACTGAAACATCATCTGACCCTCTGATTCCAGAAAACGCACAATTCCTTTGGCTCGGTAAATTTCAGCTGGCAAACTGCGGAACAACTGTTCAAACTCGGAGCGTGGCACAGGTTGTCCAAAGAAATGCGTGTGTACAACTACGTGGTCGTAGGAATGATAATGCTCCCCATGTTCGTGGTCATGGTCATGATCGTGCTCATGGCGCTGGTGGTCATGATGGTGATGGTCTGCATGGTCTGCATGATCATGAGCGTGTAGATGATTTTCCGAATGATGATGATCATTTCCGCTATCGACTATGGACTCCTTTTGCCGCGAAACGTTCATGCGATCCTCTCCTTGAATGGAGAAAAAAGTACCCGCGTCCACGTCGCTCCGTTGCGTGCTCACAGTCAGCGCATACGGATTTAATTCTTTTACGAGGGCCTGTACCTTCTGCAACTCGCCCGCAGCCAATAAATCAATTTTGTTAATAATCAGCTTGGAAGCGCATCGAAGCTGATCCTGCATCAGACGATACGACTTGTTTCTCTCGTTACCTGAGGCAAAATCCAGAAATTGACGCGCATCCACCACCGTAATAACAGATTGTAAAATCATGGAGGAATATATAGAGGCATCTGTCACGGCATCTACAATTTCCATCGGATTAGCCACTCCGGTACATTCTACGATAATCACGTCTGGCTTATATTCCTCGGCAAGGTTCATCAGCTCAACGCCTAAATCTCCGCGAATGGTACAGCATATGCAGCCACTAAGCATTTCCTTCATGGGAGCCTGGCCGTTCACCAAACTGCCGTCCAAATTAACATCGCCCAACTCATTCATCAAAATAGCCGGCTTGAGCCCCTGCCCTTTATAGTAAGCCAGCACATGCTGAAGAAGAGTTGTTTTACCGCTGCCCAGAAATCCGGATAAAACAACAATCGGTATCATAAAATCCTCCTTGTCTTTCCAACGTTTTAATAAGGATCGTACCGTAAAAATTTCCTTCTTGCAATCGTTGGTGACTCGAGCACTATCCAGCGGGCATGTTTGTCCCATTACAGGCATAGGATGTAGATAAGAACCCTTATTTCCAAGGAGCCGTGGAATGAAAAACAGTACGCTGTTGAAGATGCTGCCTTTTATGATTCCGTTTGCCTTTCTCATCCCTGTGCTTGTTACGCTATCTCCCCGATGGCTTCGTTTGTTAGATATGAGTCAACTGCAACCGTTAAAAACGGTATTTATGGGCATTTTTCTGGAAGCTGTCCCGTTTCTCCTTATCGGTGTGCTCGTCTCATCCCTTTTGCAATGGCTCGTACCGGAAACATGGATTCGCAAAATAACGCCTGCGCATCCTGTGCCGGGTGTCCTGCTGGCCTCCTTGCTGGGTCTGCTGTTTCCCATCTGTGAATGCGGCATGATCCCTGTCGTTCGCCAATTGATGCTCAAGGGAATGCCTGCCTATATGGGTATCACCTTTATTTTAAGCGGGCCGATTATCAATCCCGTGGTGCTGGCTGCCACGATGATGGCGTTTCCTTCCCATCCCGAGGTCACTGCCGTTCGAATGGGGCTGGCCTTTGTCGTTTCCGCGATCATCGGGCTGATCGTGTATGCCTTTGTGCGTGTGCATCCGCTCAAACGGTCGTTGCTCTCTTTTAACCAGCAAAAGCAGAACAACCAGACTCATCGGCATAATCGCACATGGCGGGGCTTTTTTGTACATGCTGGCGACGAATTTTTGGACATGAGTAAATATCTCATTATCGGCGCATTATTGACGGCCTGCATCCAAACCTTCATCCCGCGTGATGAAATGCTTTCGTTAAGCGGTGGAACGGCTGGCTCGTACGCCTTTATGATGGGTTTTGCCTACGTCCTGTCGCTGTGTTCCACCTCCGATGCCTTCGTCGCTACTGCTTTTTCGCATACCTTTACACTGGGTCCGCTGGCATCCTTTCTTGTACTCGGCCCGATGCTGGATTTCAAAGGCACGCTCATGCTGCTAAGCACCTTCCGCACCAAATTTGTCGCCGTCCTGTGCTTGCTCATTGTTTCGCTCGTCCTGGTGGGTTCTATAGCTGCTGAATGGTTATTGGGGAGGTGAATACGAACGTGAATTCAACCTTTAGCATCCGCTGGCAGTATGGCATGCGCTCCTTGCTCATGATTGGATTGGCTGTGTATATCATCACATTGAGCCGCTCGAATTCCCTTTATTACTACTTGGCTCCGCAAATGCAAAAGTTGCTCCTGCTCTGCCCCGTGCCCCTGCTGTTCATCGCCCTGACCATGGCATGGCACGGCATAGCCTGGGAGCAAGAAGGTGAGGATTTATGTGATTGCGAGCATCCGTTGTCGCAAAGCTGGTTCAAAAAAACGCTCGTATACGGAATGCTGCTCATTCCGCCCCTATTCGGTTCTCTGCTGCCCAACCAGGCACTTGGCAGTGATATGGCGGCCAAAAAAGGCATGTCCTTCACGTATCCCAACCCGGATATCCGGCGCAAAACAGATATACAGTCCGCCCAAGCTCCTATACCTGCATCCCCTATTTTATCAACTGCATCTTCTGCCCCAACTTCGCCCCCTCCAGGAGGAAAATGGAGTCAGGAAACGCTGGATAAGCTGTTCGTTCCGCCTGATAAATACAATGTAGAATTCGCCGAGCTGGCGAAACGCCTGTATCAGCAACCCATCATACAGATCAAGCCGGAGATTTTCTCCGAAACTATCGGAGCCATCGAATTGTATAAGCACGCTTTTGAAGGAAAAAAAGTGCAGGTGACTGGCTTTGTCTATAAAGACGGCAGCCTGCCGGGCAATGGTCTATTTGCGGTGGGAAGGTTTCTGGTCATGTGCTGTATTGCCGATGCCATGCCATTCGGAATCATTGTCCAATCGAAGAAGACCCCATCCTTTGACAAGGATACGTGGGTGACCATTGAAGGAACATTACATGCCACACAAAAAGGCAATGCACCCGTACTCGAAATTCGATCCGAGAAAATAACCGCTGTAGCGCAGCCGGAATCCCCTTATGTTTATACCCAGGCGGATTCGGTAGCCACCTTTGATCGCTTGAATGCAGCACACTAACCCTAGCAAGGAGGAATAATGATGAACAAGGTTCCTGTTATTTTAATCAGCGGTTTTCTTGGAAGCGGCAAAACGACACTGCTTCTGCGCCTGCTGGCCCATACCCGGCAAATTCCGCTCCGTCCCGCTGTATTAATGAACGAAATGGGTGAATATGATGTAGACGGCGCCATTATTTCTGAAGAAATGCCTGACGTATCGGTGGAAGGACTGCTGGAGGGCTGCATTTGTTGCAGCAAAAGAAATGAGCTGGCAGGCGCTCTGCACAACTTACTCAGTCAGGAGCCGGATCTGATCTTCATGGAAACCACCGGGGTAGCCAACCCTGAGCAAGTGCTGAAAGAGCTTCGCTCCCCGTTGCTGGCGGATCGGCTTTATCTGGTTCACAGCATCAGTGTTGTGGACGCTGAGCTTTTTCACGAATACAACAGCCGCTTCACCGCGGACAAGGAGCTGGTCCGGACCCTGCACGAGCAGCTTCACACCGCAGACTTCATTGTGGTGAACAAGACAGATGCGGCAAGTAGCCGCGAAGTGACGAAGGTCGTCAAGAGCATCCGCAAGCTCAACGATACGGCCAAGCTGCAAACCGCTGAATATAGCCGGGTTGACCTTGAACCACTGCTGGAGCCTGTTCTGGCCTCCGTCTCCGTTGCCGCAAAACCTGTACAGGTATCTCAAGCCGCACCAGCACAGGCGCAGCAAACCGATGCAGCCGCATCGTCCGCCTCTATTTCCGCCAAAAGTATCGGACGACCTGGCAGTATCTCCAGAAGTACGGCATTCAAAGTCATTTCTGCGCACAATCATAGCCACAACTACGATACCAACCAGCCCCGTTCGTTTTCCCGTCTGGAGAGCTTAACGCTGCATCAATATTCTCCACAGCCATTAGAAAAGCAACGATTGGAAAGCTTCCTGACCGGGCTTGGTTCCTCGCTGCTTCGGGCGAAAGGCTATTGCGTGCTTCCGCACGAAGGTACAATGCTTTTGCAATTTTCAGGCAGTCACTTGGAGTGGCAGCCCACCGGGCTCCCCGTGAGTCAGGGGTATGTCACGCTCATTGGGGAGCAACTGGACAAAGCATTCATTGCTGACCAATGGGAGCAGTGCTTTATTTCGCTTTAATCGGCACATCTGCTTTGATATAAAAGAAGAACCCTCCACTTCTGTCGGGGGGTTCACTGGTTAAGACTTCTTGCGCAGACAAAATGATGGGCATGGGTTTCTTCACATTTTAAGCGAAAACGTGCCCCTTCCCTAAAATAAACTCCTCCAAAACGCCAATATCCACCAAAAGTCTTCAATTTCGATTGTGTAAAATGATTTGTTGTTCTTATTTGCGTATGTAACTATCTGTAGATAATAAAAAAGCGATGTTCACGAATTATTTGTATAATCCGTGAACATCACGCTCGTCTTGTTTTAAAGGTTATATTTTTTGTTAAAGCGATCCACACGTCCACCGATATCCACGTTTCTTTGTTTACCAGTGAAGAACGGGTGGGAAGCAGAGCTGGTATCTACACGGATAACCGGGTATGTGTTGCCGTCTTCCCATTCCATCGTTTCTTGGGAATACTTAGTGGAAGCACTCAGGAAAGAGAATCCACAGCTAGGGTCCAAAAAGATAACTTTGTTCAATGTTGGATGAAGATCTTTTTTCATATTATTCACCTAAGCTTTCATATTATTTTATTGGTTCAAACTCATACGTACTGGCGCAATACTCCATCAGTTGGCAAAAGGAACGGTTATGTCCCAGAAAAAAAGACGATAGATCGTAACGGTTGCGCTCAGGTTCGTAAACGACAAGCAAACGATGCCGCATATATCGCATCGCCCATTGCACGAACGCTCCGGATCTTTCGTCAGCCTTCATCGTTATATAAGCATATAGTGAATGGTCCTCCGGCTCGTCCCAAATGCTGACACCAGCACAGGAGAACTCGGTTGCCACGTGCTTTCGATTCAAAAGGCAAAGCGTACCGTGCAGCTCCACATCTATCGTACAGCCATGAAAAAAAGCTATTCGCTTAGGCGTAAGCTTTAACTTTGGACGCTCTGTCCACTGGACTAATTCAAGTTTTCGCCGGTTCCATAACGCAGGCTTTTGCAAACTTAACACGATTTCTTCATCGTTAACTGGAGAAATCATGCCGCAGTTCCTTTCATGAAGCCCTATATTCAGTAGAATTCAGGCTCTGTTCAGGATGCAAAACAATTCAGGTTGCTATGTAGCAAACCCAAATTATCTAGTTTCACGATGGATCGTGTACTTTTTCAGACGCGGAGAGTATTTTTTCATTTCAAGACGCTCCGGATGATTTCTTTTGTTCTTGGTTGTTGTATAGTTGCGGTCACCAGATTCGGTGCATGCCAAGGTAACAATTACGCGCATTTCTCTTCCTCCTTAAATGGAATACATGGTATTCAATTACAATAGTAATTTTTACGATTAGTTCTATTTTATAATTCATGGTGCTCTTTGTCAACCTTTGACTGACGGTTTATCGCTTCTTTTACTGTATTCCAGCGATTACGGTACTGTGCCAGCTTCGGATGAAGTTCCAATGGTTCGGTCGAAAGTACCAATCTGACGTTTCTGATCCATTCATCGAACGATGCATAGGATGCACACAAATTTGCAGTTTCAGGACTCATATACAGAAAAAGCGGGCGAGGATATTTTTCCGCCAGAAAACGGATTGCTGCTTCAATCGGCGTATACTTTTTGCGTTTACCTTCCCAGCTCTCGATTACGACAGTACTCAAAGCCTGCTCCCTCTGCCACTCCCCAAGGTCATCCACCCGCTTGTAATACGAGCGAACCGACTGCTTCCACATTCTTCTGACTGTTTCCTCATGTAACGGGTATAGTACCAGCTTTTTAAAGGATAACGCTGCTCCCGTTTCAGCAAAAATCCCCAGCTCTCCAGCTGTAATCTGCTCAAACGTATCATAATAGATCATAGTCCCTTTATGCGTCTCGACTGGAGGCTCATAGCCATAGGGTACATATTGAAGGTTTCTTGTCATGTCGGACACTCCATCCTTCCGTAGATGAACTTTTCCTTCTATATTATACCCTTGTTTTGGCATGAGTTTGCATAAAATGTTTATCCTTGCTGGACAGCAGTCGTATTGCGGCGTGGGCCCCGGCGAAACTGCAAAGCGTAAAGGCCTATGGTCGCGAGCGCAATCAGCGCAAGAACCGTAAATATATTGCTAAAATTGAACACTTGCACGTTGGATACGACAGGATTCAGGTGAAAGGTAGACGAGATATCTAGCGTTTTACCCAAAATACTTGTCGTCACTGCACCGGAAATAAAATTCAGAAGAGACAGCAGCCCCATTCCAACACCAATCTGATCCCTCGACAAGGTACGGGAAATCGTGTTAGACATGGCAATCTGCATGAAAGTCTGACCTACGTTTCCGAAAATGAGCAAAAATAAAATGAGATACGGAGACGCGCCCACAAAGGTAGACAAGCTGATAAAACAGATAAACATAAGCGTAACTGCCGTGTAGACTAGAAATGAATTTCCTTTGCTATCGGCCAAACGCCCACCGCTTTTACCAAGCAACGCCGACGCAATGGCAGCCGGAAACATAATCAATCCAATCGTTGCAGGCGTAAGCTGATTGAGACTGTTCAGAAACTGCGGCGCCAGGTACGGCAGCCCAAAGCTGACCCCTGCTCCCAAAAAGGCTATAAACAATCCGTAAGAATAGTGCTTGTTGCGGAACAGCTTGGGCTGAATGAATGGATCTTTAGCGGTAGTGATCCGCCATATAAACAGAGCAAACAGCACAATACCGACCAAAAAAAATATAATATTGCTTTGCGAAATGGAAAGCAGTAAGAAGGCTACCGTTCCGCCCAGCAGCAATCCACCGAGAAAATCAAATTTCTGATTCTCTCCACGCTGGTTGTCCAAATATTTGCGAAAGAACGGCAAGGCGATAAGCGGCAGCATGGAAATAACGAACAGAAAACGCCAGCTTGCAAAGCCTGTAATCAAACCGGAAATAATCGGAGCCAGCGCCGTACCCAGTGCCAATCCGATTGCAGTAATGCCCAGAGCGCGTCCTCTTTTTTCAGCAGAGAAATAGCGGACAGGAACGATCATAGCTGTCGCCGGAATAACAGCAGCCCCTGCGGCCTGAAGCAAACGGGCTACAATCAGCATCCAAAATTGATTGGCCAACAGACCAATAAGCGAACCTAACGCAAAAAAGATAATCCCAAACGTCAATAAATCCTTGAGACGGTATTTGTCCGCCAGCTTACCGTAGGTCACCGAGCCAACCGCATACACAATCAAATAACCGGTCAACAGCCAGCTCACATCGGAAGAACTAATATGAAACTCCTCGCGAATCACAGGCATGACTACATTAAACATAAAGGCGTTCATCACTGAAAAAACAAGTGTGAAGGCCAACACACGCATAAGCTTATCCGCATTGGGATAAGTTTGTTCTTTTATCATCTGGTCTCTCCCTCTCCTGTAAAAACTATCTATGCTGCAAGAGTTTTCTATAGCGCCACTACGCAGTCGGATGATGCTTCCCATCGCCACCGCTTCGCTTGAACAGCACCATTCCGCCTTCTCTATATATCCGTTCAAACGCGGGCATTCGCAGGACGGTAATCGTGAAGTGTTTTTTTCAACAGACCTCGAAGAGTCTCCAACTCCCCCACAGATAACGTTTCGCCTACCGAGCTTTTAATCTGCTCAACTGTATGCTCTGCTACCTTGTGAATTTTCAAGCCTTCCTCAGTCAAATAAATCTGCTTCATACGCGCATCTTGCGGGTGACTTTTGCGTACTGCCCAGTTCTTCTTAACGATCCCGTTAACCAGGCTGGTGACGCTTGATTTATCTATAAGCAGCAGCTTTTCCAAATCTGTATTGGTCACTCCAGGCGACATTGCCAGTATATAAAGCGTCTGCGATTGCGGGGAGGTAAGCCCCAAAGGACGCAACGCCGTCTCAATCTGGCGCCGGACTGTAGTAAAAATACATTTAATTAAATACATCGTGCTCTCTTCCTCCCAGGGAAGACAAACGGGATACACCTCACTTCCCATGTCGTTACTAACCTCCATAATCATTGAATTTTAATGGTTTGAATTCCAACTAATTTTAAACAGTCGCCTATCTAGTGTCAATACTTTAGTCGTTTTTAAGTACATTTTCTATGTTAAGCTTATTTAAAATCTTATGCATAGCAAAAAGACGAGCCCAGTAAGGGAAGCCCGTCTCTTTGCTTGTTGGTTCAAGTATAATTGCTTGTACATGAAAAAACATTGAAGAACACTTAGTCAGCAGTTTTCACTTGAACCAGCGGGTACTCTTTTCCATCCACCGTAACTGTACTAGCATCGTCTAGCTCCAGTCGTTGCCAAATGGTCAGCAGTGTGCGATAAGGATACTGCTTCAGGTCATACTTGGTTGGCGCGTCAGTGTCGGTTCCGGTTCCATTGGTTGCTGTGCCGTTCCCCTCTGTAGGAGTTCTCGACGTCGTGCCTGCGCCCGATTCTCCTGTCACCGTTCCGGACTGTCCAGTGTTAGCTTTACTGGCTACTTCCTTGTCGTTCTGTTCAGCAAGCGTAAAAATTTCGTATGAATGCTCCTGTTGATCCGCACCGACAATGACGAGCTTTTTAGGCTTAAACGATGCCTGCTCCGCCGATGTTTGAAAAGCAAACAGCAGCTTGACCATTTTCGTAGTCGCCTTGGTGTTGGGCACATGAGCCACAATCGCCGTAGGTTCTTCCTTTACGGGTACTGTAGGCTTCACTACAGGCTGCTGCACTGGCTTGGGTGTAGTGACAGGCGCAGGCGCGGCGGCATCAGAACCAATTACTCCCGCTGCTTTCAGGCCCCCTAGCGTGCCTGCAATGACGACAAGCACGATCCCGGAAATCACCCCACCCTTGCGGAAGCGACGAAGCGTTTTGACCAAAGACGTATCCGTATCACGCTTTACTGTCAGATAGAAATTTTTAAAGACAGGCTCGGCAGGCTCAAAATATTCACGCCACAGCGTTTTTTTATGCAGCCCCTCGCGTCCTTCATTTTGAAAGAACAAAAGCAACGCACGTCGGTAGGCTGGTTCAAAACCGCCCCGTGGCGTAGCAAATTCAGCCTGTCCCTCCGACCAGCGGATAAAACGGTACATCGTATCGTTATCCTTCGCCCATTTACGGATCGAGCTGACCAGACGGGCAAAATCCAATATTCCTTCGCCTGTGCCGTCAGAACGATAGAAGGCAGGCAGCAGACGGGCAAAATGGCCCTCCGCAAGCTGCTGGGGCAGCCAGCTGTAAGCCCAGTCCTGCACCTTTTCCACTTCGCCCGGCTCCAGACCCTCCAGCACTGACGGTTCCGGGTTCTCCGTGCTAAACCAATCGTAAGCCGCAATCAATCGCACCGCTTGTCCCTTGAGCGGAGCCGGCAGCTTCCCGACCCACTGCACCAAATCAGGCCGAGTGAAGAACGGAATCTGTACGACCTGATCAGGTGAGATTTCCTTTAGCTCCACTTCGGTAAGCAAATACCGATCCGACGCTTCCTGTAAGCGTTCTGTTAACCTGGATTGCTCCAGTGGAGAGAGTTTGCCCCCCGTAGAGCTACTTTTCCATTGTTGCAACCTTTGATGAATAGCAGCCACAGCCTCTACCGGCTTTCTTTCGGCACGCAGTCTGCCCATCAATGCGGACTCAGACAAAAGCTGAAAATCAGCATTCGACGATACTTCAATATATCGGCTGCCCCATTCATGCACGACAGCCAGCAAACCCTTCACATCCGGTGTTCTTTTCATCTGACTGTCCATGTAGGGAATAAACAGCATCTTCGTGAGCGCCGGATTACCCAGCACCTTCGTAAAATACGCCTTGCCCAATGAAGGATTTTCTTCAATCGTATGATAAATATAAGTGACAGCTTCCGTATTTCTGGCGGTATAGGCGTTATTCAGCGAGCGGATCAAATACTCCACCAACCGATTCTCGCTGCTACGCGCGTGAACTTTATAGTAATCCTTGAAGCAGTCGACCAGACCTACGTCAGGAATATATCCATCCTTCACCCGATCAAATTCATGATCAAAAAACGACAGAAACAAGTCATTCAGCAGCATTTTACGTGGCAACGCATCGGGAGAAGACAAATAGTCGGTCAAGCTTCTTAGCACGGAAATTCGCCGTTCGTTATATAGTCCGCGCTCTCCCTGCTCTATTTTGTACAACGTAATTAGCTCGTGATAGCTGGATAGCGTCAGATCACGCCCCGTCTCCATGCCTGTCAGCATTTGCTCGGCAAATTTGAAAAAATCGTCCGTCGCCCCACCATTTAGCAGCGTACGGGTAATCCAGTCAAAATACGGCTGTCTCACCTGCTCTGCATCCACATTGAGTATCCGGCCACTGTTAGTAAGGTCAAATACAAAATCCTTTTCCACATTCCGATCACCGGGACGCAAACTGAAAGGCTCAACAAACATCAAATGAATGCCTTTTCTGCTGTGCGGCTCCTTCGCATATGTAAGAAATCCGAGCCTGTTGCGAAATGCATAAGGCAGTGCCGCATACAACACACCCAGCAGCAGCTTGGCTGAAGATGCTACCCCTTCTGCGGGAACGTTCAATGCTATATATACCTTTTTACGGCCCGTGGCCGACATCATGACTGCATATAGAATCTGCTTGAACACTTCTTCGCCGAGCTGCAATTGAGACAGCACCGCAGACGGATCAACTGATGGAAATACGCTCCCACCCGGCAGACGCTCCAGTTCTGGCAATTCCGTTCCTTGCTCAATATCATAAGCATCGACAAACGATGTGTTCAGCCACTGCTTGTAATCAGACGAAGATTCACCCTGCCCGGCTGGAATCACATAATTGTGCGTAAAAAAGGCGCTCCGCAGCCCGGTAAAATCCGCTGCCTTGTAGATACTCCGTCCCAGCACCACATCCCCGGACTCGGTCCGTACCAGATGCATGGCTTCCGGGTAAACGCTCTCCTGCTTCTCGCCACGCGCCGTTAAAGCAGCAGGCGCATCATACACACACAAGGGATGCAGCACCTTTTTAATAAAAGAAGCGTCCAGCCCCTTGGAATTGGCTACCGTATCGAAACCTTCCGTTGAACGGAAAATACCGCGCCGTTCCCGTGTGTACATCTGCTGCTGTATCAAATGAGAGGTAGAATAACTCACTGTGATTCTCTCCCCTCAATGTACTTCAGCTTGTAAAGCAGCCAAATGAATGGCTCATCGACACGGATCGGACTAACCAGCCCTTGCAGCTTTTGCTCCACCGGATTGCTGCCCAAGGCGGAAACTGCAAAATAGGCCGTATCTGTAAAATACACATCCATCGTGCCCTTGAACGGCTTATCGACCTTTTCGATGAAACGCCGAACTTCGCCATCAATGTTAGCAAACTCATCCAAATCCATATACTTCCGGTGCTCCATTGGATTAAAAATATTGCTGTTCGTCTTGATGTACGTGCCTTCTTCATCTGCCAGCGCAGTGAGCATGTCGCTTTTGGTCAGGACAACGGCGGTTGGAATGTCCGTCTTCCCTTTTTCCTGATACGCGATAAAATCACCGAACATCGTAAGCACAACATCACGCGGCTCATCATATTGCGAAACCCATTCGCCCGGCTTATCGCCGATGTTGATCTTGATACGCTCCCGAATAGAGCGGATTTGCAGCGGATCGACCATAAACAGAATGCCCGCCGAATTTTTAATATGCTGTCCGTGCAGACCCAGATAGTCCTGATCGACCATCCCCTCACCGGCGACATCAAAAAACACCAGCGTCAGTGGCGGCTTTTCCTCATCCTTAAACACAAACTGGAAGATAAAAGGCTCCTGCATCTTTTCTTTCTGTGTGGAGGTCAGCAGATCCCCACGCTCAAACAACGGTTCCTCATACATCGTACGGAACTTGCGGCTGATCTCTGCATTGAGCGGCATGCAAGCCGCATCAAAATGATCGGCTGTAACATGCTGCAACGTATGAATCAGGGAGGTCATATAGACGGATTTCCCCGCCTGCGAAGCTCCAATAATCGAAATAATATTACTCGGCACCTTGCCTGCGGTCACAGGCAGCTCATTATGGCAATGCGGACACAATCTGCGACGTGTCAGCTCGCCGTAGCGATCCGTCAGACCTGTCAGTACATGATCCGAATACAAACGATGTTCCTCAGGAACATCAAGAGGGTGAAGAATGGCCTCCATATCATGTACACTGTCCAAACCAAAGCGCTCCCGATATTTGTTCAGCAGCTCGTCCTCGCCCAAAGCGTAATCCTCGTCATCCTCACGGTGATGGGAAGCACGGAATACAACTTCCTCCGGGGAAAATTTACTAAAGCAATAAGGGCACACAATATCATAAAATAACGGCCTTGGCGCTGCCTGCGGCTTTCTTCTGAATAAATTGCTAAGAAAACTCATCGGTTGCGGCCTCCTTTCATTCAGGGACTAATTCATATACCATGCCATATTTCTGGCCGTCCGTAAAAAACAGCCGCACATATTCATCTCCGCCCACTTCCACAGCGGGCAACACATTCCGTCCCGCAGCAAATGGTGCCGTGAACGGGTACAAGGTTCCGTCCTCCCGGTCCGCCGGATAGCCACCACGCTTTTTCACGTAGCAAAGCGCCTCCTGCGGAACAGGGACTTCAGCCGTCACCTGAATCTGTACCGTTTTGCGGCTGCGAAACCAGCTTTTTTTGTGGTGAACCGCATATCTGATTTTAGCTTTACCCGTGCTCAGCTCCAATCGGTTAGCTCCATCCTGCTGACAGATCACAAAAGTATCTCCGTCCTCCCGCATAGCCGGATACACGGTATACCGCACGCGTCCAATGCCATCGATCCGGTCACGGTAGCTTCCAGCAGCCTTATATTCCTCACGTGTGAAGAGTTTAAGGCTTGAAAAAGGTGGCAAAGCTTCGGCGTCTTCCTGCCCATTCACACCCGGATCGGCTAATTGTTTCGCAATATATACCACGGCGGCTCCTTCCGGCCACTGCCAGCGAAGCACAACCCGGTTGTCGTCAATTTTGTGGCTCAGCTCCGAAATAACAGGATCACCGGGCTGTGCATCCCTATACTGCATAAGTTCCGCCTCCCGTTCTAAAATCCACTGCTGCGTCGATTACGCGGCGGGCCTTCCGGTGCTCCTCTCCGGCGACCTGATGGCGCACCGGGGTTTCCTCCACCGGAAGAACGGCGAGTATTTTCCGCAATCGGCAGCACGAGCGAGAAGACCGCGATCAGGGCCGCCAATACGAGCGCTGCCATCAAACGAATCATCAAATCACCGATGGGCGAGCCGGACAGGCCCTTTTCCAAAATAAAGCCAGCCAGCAATCCGGCAGGAACCCCGCCAATCGCGAAATTCCGCGCCAGAAAACGGTTATCGAACACCAGTCCGAGCGCCAATCCCATTAGGACCCCAATAATTACCAGTGCAGTTACACGGTAAATGGCAAAATACAGACTGTCCGCATACTCACCTGTTCGCTCCGTTACCAGTGTACGGTCGCCGATTTTGTCATAAATTTTACCGAACGCCTGAGTAAGACCTTGCGCATTCGCTACATTGGAGTAAGTTCCACCCGTCATTTGGGCAATATTTTGCAATAATGCTATACCATCGGATTCAGCGAGCTTCAGACCGATCGTATTAATCGGAATCTGCCGGGCGATGTAAGGAGCCAATACCGTCTGAGTATCCAGCTCACTAAAGCCGTCAGACAGCATAATAACGAGAGAGCCCTTTTCTGCATTACCCTGAGTTTCGATTTCCTTGATGGTTTCATCCAAAGCAAGACCGATTTCTGTGCCGCCTGTCATTAAGGTCTGCATGCTGTCGATTTTGGCATAAACGGCTTGCTTCTCCGCATCTGTGCCAATCGGGGTAAACGGCTGAACCAACTGCGCAGTGGACTCAAAGGAAACAATGGCTACCCGCTTGTCTCCATCCATTTGGCCAATTAGACTCTTGGCGGCTGTCAGACGTTCATTGTCGGGATCTGTTTGCTCCATACTCCCGGAATTATCAATGACGAGCACGAGGTCCTGTACACTTTTGCGACCTTCCGGGTTCACCTGATAGCCCAGCTCCAGCAGCAGCCCTGCCACGAACAGCATCACCAGCGTAGCAGGTACCAGCAGCTTCCAGGACAGCCCGGAGTACCGCTGCCGCCATGAAGGCCCGTTCAGTTGTGGCGAAATCCATTCGCCGATCAGGCATCCCAGGCCAATACACAGCGCCATGATGCCAAAATACAGCCCAATCACGATGATATGCGGCCAGTGGCCTATCAGTTTATTAAGAATCAGCTCTCCAATGATGAAGCCCACTACGGCGCCCAGCAAGCCGAACAGCAGCAGGAGAACATTAAATTTACGCTGCTTCATAAGAATCGTTGCTTCCTTCCATAATTAAAGTAGGATACAGATGTTGCTACCGCAATTCCGGCAGCCGATCCGCGTTGATCCCGTGAAACACGAAACCATTCGCGATATATGTCTCATAATACGTCTTGCCGTTGCGGTAGACCATCAGATCCTCCAGATGGAAACCACCCATCAAATGAAGCTTTTCTACCCCGCTGCTGCGACGCTCATGCACAAACCCCAGCTTGTAAATGCGCGAGGTAATATCCACATCCAGCGCATACGGGAGAAATTCACCTTCATAGTCACCAAAGAAATACTTTTCCTCATACCGATGCTCATGAGTGTAATCCAGCAAACGCACGTTTATGCCGCCGTTTTCCTCCAGCGTTTGGTACAGTTTTTTAAACAGCTCATCCTTCGGAACGACCAGCCGATTTTCATAGGCAGCAGCCACATTCGCCCGCCGCAGCAATTCTTCCTCGAATGTCTGGTTAAACGGCTGTGCGCTGAGGATCAGGGTGCGGCAAGTCTGGGTGAGTCGATCCACCAGCTTTGACGGACCTCCATCCAGCAAACCGGACACAGGACCCATATGCCGGGCATCAAAGAATACAGTTTTGCCCCGCTTGGTTTCCAGCTCCCGCATGACATCCTCCGTCACACGCTCGTAATACTCAAACAGGTTTTGACCTGTGTAGCTGTCAGCCTGACGGACGCTGTCCGTTGCAGCCTGTTGCAGATCACGCTCCAGGTTGGCAAGCTGCACGGTAATATGCTTCGCCTGCATATGCCATTTTTCAAGAGCCAGCTCATAACGGCGCAGTAGCTCCAGATCTGTTTGAATCCGTAGCATGTGCAGCTTGTGCCCATAGACCGTCTCGGTCAGGTAACGGATCAAGCTGCGCACATTATGTTTATCCATAAGCGGCAATCGTTGAAAGGGCTGGTCTTCCACTCGTCCGCTGTACAGGGCATCCAGCTCGGCAGCGCTGATTTGCAAATCATTGGACGTATCACGAATCAGTCCCCGAATGGCGGTAAGTACATTCCCGGTCTTATTCTCATCCGTCCAGTCCGTAAGCTCGAACAAACCGATCCCGGGGTGCTCCTTGGCAGCTTCGTTCACAGCCGTTTGCAGACGTAATTCCGCCTGAAAATCCGCCAGCCGTTTGTGTATGACCCGCTCACAGTTATCGCGGAAAAAGGCTTCACAGCCCTGTCCGAACAAGGCTTCCTCCGCCTCGTGCAGTGTCATTCGCTTCAATGAGCCGTAGCTGGCGCCGCTGGTCATGAGACCGCTCATGTCTGTAATGGCCTCATTACCAGGAACGAGGTCATTTCGTGTACGGCTACGCCCGGCAGCATCCAAACCGAAATAATCCAGCTTATCGCGTATATCCCATTCCTGCTCTGTTCTCATACGCGCCAGCAGTTTCATATAAAAATGATACAGCACCGTAAGCGCAATCGACTCATTAGGGCGCTTTACCCGGGAAAATCCGGCCGACACATAGCCCTGCCGCCCGGATTCCGTCATGATGTTGTTTTTAAACGATGTATTGTTGTATCCCCCATCCTGTGACCGATAGGAATCTCCCGCCTGATAACGGTTTTTGAGAAGCTGAATGTGGCAAATGATATCACAGCTCTCTCGCAGGCTATTCGGCACCGTTACACCGCGTTCGTTCTTGTCGGACAGCACATAGACGAGATCGAACAACGGCGACGGAGCATGAGATACAGGAATGGTCAGTTTGTCCTCAGTCATATGCAGTGGCGCCGTAAACGTATAATCCGGACTTTGAATATAGTCCAGCTCCCGCATAAAAGCGACTGACGCTGCGCTGCTGTAGCCATATTGGGCTGCCTGATCGCTTTCGCTGACCAATACGTACAGATCCATCTGTACCGACTTAAAAGACTGCGCAAAAATGTATTCCGCCAACAGCGTAATCTCGGGAACCAATACATTCATGGGATCATCGGCTGTCGTCAGGATGGACAGATGGACACGCTCGAACGAAGAATACAAGCGACCGTAATCCGCCAAGTGCCCACTAGCCCGACGCAACGCGGTGTTAAGCTCAATCAACTGCGATTCATGTGTATAAAAAGCCTGATGCAAATCACGGCGTCCGGTTTTGTGGCTGCTTTCCTCCGGTACCGCTACTGTATGGACAATGGCATCCATCGAACGGTCAACAGCGGCATGGTCCTCCTGCGACCGGATATGGATGTACGTTACCCCTGTACTGTTATCCCACTTGGTCCGGTTGATATCTGCAATGGTGTTCATCACCGGGCCCATACGGTCACCGATAAAAAGAAACACGGACGGGAAATGGATGCTGCTGCGTCCATCCCCGCTACCGATGAATTGATCCTCTGCGACTGCATAGTCAGCCGCATAACGTAACAGCTGCTCTCTCATACTTTACTTCAACTTTCTGCGGATATCGTTTAGTTTACCGGACATTTGAGCGTAGAACGCATAGAGTTCCGCTCCGTTAGCCAGCTCCACCTTTTCATATTCCAATTGATTCCGGGCTTCCATGTAGGTTGCAGCCAGTTCATCCAGCTTCGCCAGCAAAGGCGTAATATCCTCGGACGAAGTCAGGACAGCATCACGACGATCCGCCTTGCGCATCAGGGCTGCATATTTTTTCTCTTCCAGACCACGGAAGTTCGTAAACACTTCAAACTCCACGTAATTACGGCTCTTCATGACATTGGCAAACGGCTCCCAAGCCTCTTCCTCTTCGTCACGGTCATAGACGTACAATGCGCCTTTTTTCGTAATCGTGTCGGTATAGAGTGCCTGAATGAATTGATCCAGCCATTTTTCCTCATCCTGATATTTGCCCAATAAGGCTTCCAGCTCGGCGGCCTTCGCTTCAATTTGAGTATATTTCGCCAGCTCTTCACGAACTACCTGCGTTAACTCCGGTGAACGAATCAGGTTTTCCTTCGCCATCTCTTCATTGATGCTGCCAAAGATGTCCTTGCTTCCCGCCTGCTCCAGCCCTTCAGCCAGCAGACGTTTCAGCTCAGACCATGCTCTCTTCACCTCACCCAGATTCGGCTTGGATTCCTGTAAACGCATATCGTAGCCTGCCAGCAGACCGTTCAGATCCAGCGCACGTGAACGCAGCACGGTAAAGCGGCTGCTCGTATTCTGGTCGACATCCTTCTCACGGATCACGCCAAGGGACTTGGCACGGTCGAAGTCATTACGGATGCGGGCATTGTAAGCTTGCACACGCGAATTGACGTACGTTTCGCCCCAGGATTTTTCAGGAATCGGCGATGGCAGATTGGTCCAGTTGTTCTGACCTGTTTGCACCAGATGGCGGCCAATACCTTCGCGGTCGAGAATCGTTTTTTCATAGCTTTCTTCATACACTTTGAGCGGAGTATAAACAAACAGCGGCACACCATTGCGCGTATTGAGCCAGAAAATCCGGTTACGGACTTCGCTCTCTTTAATTGTAAAGTGTGATTTACCAATGGCATTATTTTGATAATTGCGAACGCCTTTCAGAATATTAGGTGACTGCACCGGAACCGAGACAAAGCCCCATGACGGGAAGTACAGGTTACCGGAGCTATTGCTCAGATGGAACACAGGCACGGCCTCTTCATCCAACTTGCTTGCAATATAACGCTCCACGAATTTTTCAATGGCCTCATCCTGCCCGTATTTCATCACGAGGAAATCCTCCATCGAACGGGTGATCAGATCACCGAACTTGTCGGTCAGGAAGTTGGAGATGGAACTAATGATGTCGATATCCTGATCCTTCACCCATTGATCTGAATTTTCTAACAGCTCTTGGGAAAAATCACGAATCAGATCGTCACCGTCACGCTTATCCAGCAACTTGGTTACGACTTCTGAAATATCCGGCACACTGACCAGATTCCAATAGTACGTCTTGTTGCCTCTGTGATCGGACTGTTCCTCGCCGTTGATCAGCAGATCGCCATTCTTCTCAAAAATCGCGCTCAGTGCGTTCAAAATTTCAGTAAATACATTATAAATGCGGCTGTTTTCCTTATTCAGCAGATCATACAGGTCTTCATAAAATTCAATAAGCTGCTCTGTACGCTCCACATCGGCCCGAAGCCAGTATTCATTGATTTTCGCTTCAATGTACGCATTTTTCTTTTTATCCTTGGAGACGAACGCACTCTTGGCATCACCCAGCTTTTCGCCCGCCTGCTCACGCGCCCATTCAATATCCGTAGGGATACGATGCAGTGACTCACGCAGCGTCTCAATGTACGAAAGCAGCATTTTCAGCAAGCTAAAGCCCTTCTCGGTATAAACCATACGGGACACATAGAACGGCCCTTGCTCCGGATGCAGGAACATCCGGCGAATTTGGTCGGTAAACTGCCCCGTAATTTCACCCGGAAGCTGCTTCTTCGCTTTGATATATTCCTCGCGAGCACGGGTCAGGAACGTCTGCTCCAGCTCTGTGTCCATATTAACGACTTGCATTTTGACCACATTGGTGTAGCTTAATCGTTCACTGTTTTCAAAGCCCGGCAGCGGCTCGGGTACACGGGATTCAAAGTTTTTGATCATGCTGTCTAGATCGACGCCCAGCTTGCGGGCAAACTTCTCAACATCCTCTTGATTCGGTGATTGCTCGAACATTTTGGACATTTTGCCAAACATCCGGTAGGCCAGATATGTTGTCATTTCCTCCATCGGCAGTACCGCTGAGGAAGCCCCGATAATATTGTAATCGTAGTTGGCAGGATATGCCTTGTTCATTTGTGCAATATTGGTACGAATGTTGCTGATATAGTCATGAATGGCAAACTCTTCGCCCGACTGCTTTTCCTCACTCGCCATAAAGTTGGTGATATTCTCGGCGGTGACATTCATGCAGTAATCATAAGCATTTTCCAGCAGCTTGCCTTCGGTATTCGTCGCTGAAATGAGATGACACAGATTAAACGGCGGCAGCGGTGAATTCACGGTCAAAATGTTGCCATACTGCTGCTTGAACCGTTCACCGCGGCTGTCCACATTCATCCAGTAATCCAGTTCTTTCAGCGCAGCATAGCCGTTCTTTTTAATATATTCACGTGTATGCTCGCTCAAGCTTTTGTTCGCCAGATTAATGTCCGGCGTAAACAGATAACCGAGTGTGTTCACACGGTCTACACCTGCGGAGCCGTAATCACGCTCAATAATCCCACGGACGATATACGAGATATCGAGGAAGGTACCGCTCCCCGTACCGCCGGACAACCCGGACAGCAGGAACACCATCAGCTTCTTATTGGTGCCTTCAGACAGGGTTTTGATTTTCTTGTCAATGCTTTGCACGACTTGGTTGATTTTGGTGAACAACAGCAAACGTCCAGCCTGACGCACCCCTGCCGCTCCGTTCATGCCATCCGTAATGCTCAGCTCGGGTGACAGCCAATCCGTAATGTACGGCTCCAAAATGCTGCGGTTTTGCAGCAATCCGCCGATTTCCGCATTGGACAGCAGTACAAACTCGTTGATCGGGTCCAAGCCAATCCCTTTATATTTTTTGTTACGGTCCTGTTCATTCGTTTCAAAAGCGAGAAATTCCACGTTGTCCGGCTTCTCGCTCTTTTTCTTGGAAACCGGATCTGCCGGAAGCTTGAATCTGCGGTTAATTTGATATTTCAAGCGGAGGAGGGCATCAATACCCGTCCCTCCGAGTCCGATAATCAAAATGGGATTATCAATGGTATCAACCCTGATTTTATCGCTTACGATCCCTCCACCGAGTGATACGTCTAATTGCTGGATATGCTCTCTAACTACTGGTTTCATAGATTTGACCTCCTAAGGGTTCGTTTAGCTGTTTACTGAAATGAATTCCAGCAAAATGGTTTTGTCCACACTAGCCAGCGGAATCGTCAGACGATCGCCGTTTTTCAGTTCAAGACCATTGCCTGTGTCTACAGCGCGCCCGGATTTTTCAATCGTAATCTCCGGCGTGCTGCGTACAATGATGCGGTCCTGATTGGCTGGCGTGAACACCACCTTATCGGTTCCGGCAAATTCCGGTGCCAGTTGCAGCAACTGGTGCAGATTGAATTTGCCCCGGAAGGTATTCAGCTTTTTGTATTGCGGATACGTTTTTTCGCCGGTATTTTCATCCCGAATTTCCAGAACGATTTGTCCGACGAAGCCACGATTGGCTTTTTTGACAGCCTTCCAGATGAAGTAGGCTGCAAGCAGCAGAACGATCAGTCCCAGTCCCAACAGAATGAGGGGTAGCAGCTTGGACTTCTCGGCAGGTACTGCCGGCCCAGTCGTAGTGCCCGTATTCGTGCCACTACCCGCCGCAGCTTTGGCACTGATGGTCACAGGCTGGGTTTCACGGTAAAAGCTCTTTTCCTCTGCTCTGACGGTCAGTTCGTAGTCATGCTCATCCGGTATCGTGTAGGAGCCAGTAAAGGCGTCCCCCTCATTCTTCAATGGAACCTCATTCGTTGTACCGGAATCAAGGTCCTTGACCTTCAGAACTGCATTCATATTTGCATACAATTCCTGATCCTGAAGCTGCTGGTTGTTACTCGTCAGGTAGGAACGAATTTGGACTGCGTCACCTTTTTTGTAAGCTTTGGCAGGCGGTGCGTCCAGTTTCAGTTCCAAATCATAGTTGAACACCAGATTAATATCAATCTGATCCTGCCGGACTCCCTTGACTTGGAGCTTCCAGTCGCCAGCCACAGGCTTGAGCAACTTAATCAGCGAGTAGCTTTTCGATTTAGACAGCAGTACATCACTTGAAGGAATCGGCTTGGTATTGCCCGACGGGTCTATCAGTCTCACATCCACCGGCTTGGAGGACATAATCGAAATGTTAGCCTCCATCACGCTATCGTTCGGTACAGTTACCGTAACGTCCTGATAGTTGCCGTTCGCTGTAATGGACTTCAAAGGAACAACCTTCAGCTTCAAATTGCTGGCGAAAATTTCACTCAAGATGTTCGGCAGATCATCCGCCGATCTTGTAATAAAAGATTTACCGCCCGTTTGCTGCGCAATGTCTGCGAGCTTGTTTTTATTCAGTTTTCCGTCTGCATTCAAACCGATGGTGTAGATCGGAACGCCGCTATTTTTAGCTTCGGCCACAGCCTTCGCCATATCCTGATCAGATTGGCTTTCAGTTCTACCCGTCGTTTTATTTAAATCGTTGTTACCGTCGGCCAGCATAACGATCATAGGCGCGTGTCCCGCTGTCTTGCCATCCTGCAAAATGCGGATCGCTTCCTTGACACCTACGGAGGTGTCAGTATACGCCCCCCGGTTCAGCCCATCAATGAACGACTTCAGTTCCTGCTTGTCTGCTTCGGACGTAATATTAAGCAAAGCTTTCTCGCGCTGTACGACATCCGTATACGCTACAATGCCGACCTTGTCATTTTGCGTCGACAGCATATCAATGAACATTTTCATGGCTTCATTGCCAATTTTGCCTGGATCACTGGTGTTCATGGAATTACTCACATCGACAACCAGCACCGCATCCACCTTGGAGGCGGAGGTTGAAGCGGCATTCGCCGTCTGCGGCTGCCATGCCGAAATTGAGGTCATGATCATTGCACATATGATTCCGATGACCAAAAACCATTTTCTGTCTCTACTAAACATCGCTTGTACCCCTTTGCCGGTTAGTTCTCATTCTAAAATACAGTTGTACTCCCCTACTATTAAATTATAATGAGTTTTACATGAGAGCCAGCTGAAAATGATGCCCGAATAGCCTGAATACAGCCAAGAAGCCTATTATACCGCGAGATTTTACCAATATCCTGCAGTAATGATATAATTATACCTCAACAAGAGCAATCGGGCACCAGCCTTCTCCTTTATACGACAAAAATGACAGAAGCGAAACCCGCTCTTGTAAATTATCGCTGTAAAAATCTGAGCTGAAAGAGGAAGTACACTATGATCTCATACGGATGTTTGGCGATTTTGTTTCTTTTTGTCGCCATCAAATTAATCACTTACTCTATACATAAAAAACGCGCTCCCTCGATTACACAAATGAACACCGAGCTTCTAGCCCTGCTGAACCGGAGAAGTGATCGCAATGAGTAGTGCCAAACAGCCTGTACAATTTCGCCCGCTTACCCACACCGAGCATGCGTACCAAAAGCTGCGGATCTGCAAGCGTTGCGGACAGTTCACTGCCCTATGGGAAAAGGAGTGTAAGTCATGCGGTCGGGATGCACTGGTTCCTGTAGAGCAATATGCCAACCGCAAAGCCAAGCTTTATTTTCGCAAGGACCTTGCCTTCGGCATCGTGCTGCTGGCCGCCGCCGTCTTTTTCGGCCATTCACCCCAACAAATGCTTCTGTGTGGTATCGTCGGCGTGCTTCTCCTGCTACCCTTGGTGCTTCTACAGCAGCGCACTCGTCCCTATGAGCAGCGTAGGCAGCTTATACGCCTGTTCAGAAGCCGCATAGAGCAGATTAAAGAGGGCCTGAACATCAATCATAAAAACGCGGTTGCCCTGCGACAGCTCAGCGAGCGTGTCTCCTATGAAATGCTGCGCGAGATTGCCGTACTCATCCACAACGACCGGATAAGGCTCCAACAGGTGGCCTTGCTGCAATCTTTTGTTCTCCGCAAGGATATGGAGCTAACGCTCGACCCTCTCCTGATCAAAAGCTTTGAACCGCTTATGGTCAGATATATCGGAGAGATTGCCAGATTAAATCGCGAGCTAATTAAGGATCGGACGTTCCGTTACGTGACCTTTTATGAACGCCGCATTCTGGAAATGGCAGGAGGCGAGGATATTCTCGTCCGTGTTGCCAGCGCGGCTGTCCGTAAAAAGCGCTACGTGGTCACGCACGCCGGTTTTATTTCCAGATATGTACGCAAACTACCGAAGGAACGAGTCCAGCGTTTATATCATATCATTCAGGAGAATCCTTATGAACCCTTTGGCGATTTGGCCGATGAGGTCAAGATCGTATACCTGATGGAGCAGTATAAAAACTGATCTGTCCTTACGCCCTTCTATATATGACGTCATTACAATAACAAACCACTGCAATGAAGCAGCAAAAAACCGTCAGGTCGCCAGCGTGCCTCCGGACGGTTTTTAATTACGACTTTTGGATCAGCCCTGCAGCTTTTGCTGCGCATGATTTATGGAAGTAAAATTAAAAGCGCGCACACCCTTGCTGTCATACACGATAATATCCTTGTTCAAATACGGGTGCAGACCGTTAAAATAACCGGGCATAATCAGTCTGCGCGTGAACAGGTTTTTACCTAGCATGCGGGGAGAATTGGTGGCCACAACAAGCATTTGTTGGCTTGTGGACCACGGGGCAGGCTGGATATACGAAAGACAATACTCGCCTGCCGTAAAATCGCCGTCCAGTATATACCCTTTTTCCGTACAGGTGATCTGCAAATGGGCTTGATGCCGCTGAAGCAGCTCATGTCTGGACAAACCCGAGGTGATACAGATAACGTTACTGTCAGCCAGTTCTTCCTCCGAAATCACATGAGAAGCCACAACAGGATAATGAACACCGATATACGGATTCCAGGTCGCTGTCCGAGGGCTGGCCAAAGCCTTTGCCGTCCGTTTTACCGCCTGCTCTTCTTCGGGTGTAGCATAGCTGGACGGAAGGACAATGTGCAGGCGCCCCATATAAACGTCGAGTACTCCCATACCATAGCCAGAAGGATTCCGACCTGCGCTTTTTAACCTGAACATTGCCGTTTCGTCATCCGTATCTTTTCCAGAACTTCCATACGTTTCGCTACCCCGTTCAGCAATCAATCGATATTCAGGTGAGGGGCGTTTCCGCGACTCTATTTTAACAAAGCGAAAGCGGTTATATTCTAGTAAATCCAACACGAAAATCCGCGCTCCAATACGGACACGGGCAAGTTCCAATGGCACGATCTTATGGGAGAGGTGAATGATAAATTCATCGGCGTGGACGGCTCTAACATCCAGTTCACCCGTTTTGCTCAATTCACCGTACAGTTCGGCGTATTCCTCGTTTTCATCCACTTGCGTCAGCTCCAGCCAATAAGCCCGGTTATGTCTCCCCCGCTCCGTTCGGTAGGCAATACGCTGAGGTACCATCACTCTCTTCCATTGCATAAGCCAGCTCAGTACACCGTCCAAAAGCCTCAGTTCATTCGTGTCCCAATGGTTGGCCCACCGTTCCACCACTCCTTTATAATGGTCGGATAAAAGTTCGGTTTCAGGAGCCGTATAAGCTTGCGTAAACAAGTAATCCTGATCTCCAACCACATTGAATATGGGCATATTCAGTAGGTTCATCAGATGCTTCGGATGCGGTGCGCCAGCAATGACGGCAATAGCCGCAAAACGCGAAGGATACGCCTGTGCCATCGCCCAAGCAGCGTATGCGCCGTTAGAATAGCCCGTCAGATAGATTCGGTCTTCATCCACCCGGTACGCTTGCAGAATGACATCCAGCGCCTCCAGAAAAGCGGCTTCGCCAATGTAACTGCCCAGCGTAACTCCACGGCACGAAAAAGTGACGAATATCGCTTCCTCTTCCCAGCCCCGTCCAAAACCCCGTTTCTGAAAATCCGGCAGACCCAGCTCATACCGTTTGCCCGGCATCAGGACGATCAGAGGATACTGCCGATCCGCCGAATAGTTTCGGGGAAGCTGTATCGTGTAGCGTTGCAGGCTGTTGTCCAAACGGGAGACAAAAAAGCCTTCGCCAATCCCGTCAGGGCACAAAAGGATGTTATCTTCCCGAGATGTATGCTGAGGCCGTTCCGTGTATGCATGTGTGAAAATCCGTTGTAGCAGCTTGATATATTCCCGCACAATGCGATTATCCCAGATTTCAAAAGGGTCTTCCGGCAAAGCCGTTAACCTTTTCAGCTCAGCCAGCAAGCCTTCTGCTTGTAATTTCCTCGCAGAGCCAGAAGCATCTATATTATAAGCTTGATCATACTGGTCGTACTCTTCTTGCAACCCCTCCACAACCGCCGACAAAGGCCGCACAAGCATCGAGTACACAAAATAATGCTCTCTTGCCTCATGGTCCTGATATGTAACCGTAAAATGCAGCATTCCCGTATTCCCGGTAACTTCCTCATTCCAGGCATATTGCTGCTCCTGCTCCCAAACCGCTTGAAACCGATCCAGCAGCGTTCCCTCATCATTCGTTACCTCGACCCATAATGGCTGATCTATAGGAAGATCTATGCGATCCTTGCGCAGCAAATAAAACGAGACCGGACTGCCTTCTCCCTTCCTGCCAGCGGGTTTCTCCACTTCCAGCCATGCCATATGAAAACGTATATTACGCTCTACGAATTCTTGATGCAGTTCCGCCACATCTGCACTATCATGCGTTTGAGTTCCTCTGATCCGAATAGAGCGAGCTTCACCGGGAATAAAGGCTGCAACGACCACCACCGTATGATTACCTTCCTCCAGAACCAAGCGCAAAGGACCGGATTCCGCATATACCAATATGCCGTCCACCCAAATTTGTCCTGTCCCTTCAAACGGTCTGAAAATAACTTCCTGTGCTACCGCGCAGCGGAGATTCGAAACCAGCAAAAGCCTTTCTTGCTCAGTCAGGGGCGGAAAGACACCTAAAATCAATTCGGCGTTTCGAGGGTCCAGCTCAGTTAATAAGCGGCACGCTGCCTTTCCTCCAGCCGAAAGCTCCAGTCCTTCTTCATTACAAGCCCTTTCCAAATCCCATTCCTCAGAGGTAAAATGATCGGACCATGCCCTACCCACACCGCAATTTTCAGGCAGCTTGACTGGACCAACTGCATAAGCAGACGTCAGACGAACCGGATGATCTAACAGCACAGTTGTCGCTTTTTCCAGATGCGTAAACCTCATAACATTCCCCCTCCAGGTTTTTGTTTCCTCAGAGACGTCGCGATAATACTCCGTTAACATTCATTTTAACTATATAAAGCTATTCGTTATCGCCTTTGCGTACTCCTTTCTTCTTCCAAAAAAAAGAGGCAGCCTCAGCCACCTCTCTTGATCATTACGCTTATTTTCTTACAATGCTGCCTGCAAGTCTTCGATCAAATCTTCCAGATCTTCAATCCCAACCGAAATCCGCACCAAACCTTCGGTAATGCCTAGCTCTGCCCGACGTTCTACCGGAATGGAGGCATGCGTCATACGTGCCGGAACGCTAATCAGACTTTCAACCGCTCCCAGGCTCTCAGCCAGTGTAAAATATTTCACCTTTTTCAGGAGGGCAACCGCGTTGGCATCGCTACCTACATCAAAGGAAATAATGCCGCCAAAGCCTTCGGCTTGAGTTTTGGACAGTTCGTGCTGCGCATGGCTTTCCAGTCCAGGATAGTACACTTTGCTAACCTTCGGATGTTTTTCCAAAAAGGCTGCAATTTCCTTCGCATTTTGCTCAATCGCTTCCATACGCAGACCCAATGTTTTAATACCACGGATCAGTAACCAGGAATCATGCGGGCCGAGAATAGCACCAATGGCGTTTTGCAGAAAATGAAGTTGCTCTCCCAGCTCGTCGCTGTTCACAACAGCCAGACCGGCTACAACATCGCTGTGCCCACCCAAATATTTGGTAGCCGAGTGAATGACAATATCGGCTCCAAGCGTAAGTGGTGTCTGCCAATATGGAGTGGCAAACGTATTGTCCACGATCAGCAATAGGTCATGCTTCTTCACCAGCGCTGAAACCGCACGGATATCCGTAACTTTCAGCAGCGGGTTTGTAGGCGTTTCTACATACAGTGCCTTCGTATTCGGACGGATCGCTTTGGAGATGGCCTCCAGGTCAGTCGTATCCACAAATGTAGCCTCAATGCCAATCCGGTTAAGCACCTTGCTTACAATACGGTAGGTGCCCCCGTATACATCATCGGTCAACAAAATATGATCCCCTGCTTTAAACAGTGAAAATACCGCATGGATCGCCGCCATCCCCGAGCCGAAAGCAAAACCACGCTTTCCTTCCTCCAGCTCCTTGATCAGCTCCTCCAGTGCAAACCGGGTCGGATTGCCTGTGCGCGAATACTCATAACCCTTATGAACGCCAATTTCCTCTTGCTCATAAGTACTTACCTGATAGATAGGGACGTTAACCGCACCTGTATGGGGATCGGTAGGGAGCCCACCGTGAATCAGTTTTGTTTTGCGTTTCATTTTATATCCCGCCTTCATATATTTTTTTGCTCAGATAGCGTTCGCTGCTATCCGGGAAAATAGTGACGATATGTGCGCCATCCGGTGCGTTTTCTGCTTCCAATAAAGCCGCATGTAATGCCGACCCGGAAGAACTGCCGACAAGAAGTCCTTCACGCGCTGCCAGCTCCTTGACACGGTCGAATGCATCGACGTCGCTAATCGTATGAATGGCATTAAAATATCCTTTATCCACAAACTCAGGAATCAATTCCATGCCAATCCCTTCCGTTTTATGCGAGCCCGATTCTCCGCCGTTCAAAATGGAACCTTCCGGCTCCACGATTACGGTTTTTATGGATGCATTTTGCTCCTTGAGGTAACGCGAGGTCCCCATAAAGGTCCCCCCCGAACCTGCTCCTGCTACAAATACATCTACTTTTCCGTCCAGATCGTTCCAAATTTCCGGTCCCATCGTTGTGTAATAAGCCTCTGGATTATCCGGATTGCTGAATTGACGCGGCAAATAGGCATCTTGAAATTCAGCAGCCAGCTCCTTCGTTTTTTCGATGGCTCCCTTCATCCCCTCACTTGTCGGGGTATGAACAATGCGTGCTCCCAATGCCTTCATCAGGTCCTGTTTCTCTTGGCTGAACTTCTCAGGCACAGCAAAAATAACCGAGATATTATAATGAAGCGCAGCCATCGCAAGACCAATACCTGCGTTACCTGCTGTGGCTTCAATTAAAGTTCCGCCAGGCTTCAACTGGCCTGTTTTTAAGGCTTTTTCAATCAGAGCCTTGCCCACCCGGTCCTTCACGCTGCCGCCGGGATTCATAAACTCCAGCTTGGCAAACAGACGAATTCCCCTCGGTAGAGAATAGCTGTTCAGTTCTACCAGCGGCGTGCGCCCGATTAATTCCAGGGTATTATGATATACATTCATGATTTCAAGCTCCTTTTAATGGCGAGTCCTAATAAACAAATGGTCAAAAAATAGCGGCCTATTGCCGGAGAAGTTCGCTATCATCTCCGAGTAAACACAGTAATACGGTAAGTATTGACGCAATAAGATTTTATGTGTATTTAAAGCATTTGTCAAATGACATCCTTCACAGCACTAACACCCCTGACCTTCTTCCTCGATATGATAGATGGTGTGTTACACAATGCCTATAATCATAAGGAGGATTTCATATGGGAAAGCAATTCATTAAAATAGCTGCTGTGTATTTTGCTCTCGCTGTGCTACTTAGTGTGATTATTGGTGTGTCGGGCGATTACAGCCTGTCCAGCGCTCAGTCTCATATTCATTTGCTCGGTTGGACGGCTCTCGGAATTATAGGTTTGATCTATGTGGCCTTTCCTGCGCTTTCGGTTACCGTGCTGGCACGCGTCCATTTTTGGCTGCATAATATCGGCTTACCGGTGCTGGTGTTAGCGATTGCAGGCAAAAAGTACGGGGTGCCTGATATTGGAGTTTTGATCATCATAGGATGGGTACTACTGGCGGCCGGGGTTGTGCTGTTTATGGTGAATGTGTGGGACAGACTGCGCTGAGACAGACGGATATTCCTAGAATGAGCATGAAAAAAAGGAGCCTGACCCATTACATCAGGACTCCTTTACATACTTCGTTATACGGTGGCTATCACTGCCAAGCGTTCTGTTACGTTACTTTACGGCTCCGTCCTGCACATGCTCTTTGCAGAAGCTCTCGACAGCCTGCAACTCATCCTCTTCCAATTCAAGCTCGATGTAACGGTTCGTTACTTTTTCAATCAGCTCATACTTCAATATTCCTGTTTTCTCTTCGTCTACTAAATAAAGCGTACGGATATACAGCCCGTTTTCGGTGTAAAGTTCGTCGTCCTCTTCAACCTCTACATCAATCATAAATTCATAACGCTGCCCACTCAAAATACCAAAAGCGTCTTTAATCTGATCTACCGTGTACGATGTAAAATTTAACATGTCTTCATTCCCTCCGGATTTCCTTCGATTACAGTGCATTCTACGCCCGCAGGCAGTAGTTGTAAAACCTGTGTACGTACTTCTTCGCGGTTCAGATCCTGACCCATGATGGAGATCCAGCCCCGATCATTACGCGAGCGAATTAATCGCCCGATGCCTTGTCTGAGTCTGAGCGCCATGTGAGGCATATCTATCTCCATAAACGGATCTGCCGCATCCTTGCGCAGTGCCGTAAAAACCGGATCATTCGGAGGAAAAGGCAGCGACCAGATGATAACGTGCGACAGGGACGGGCCCGGAATATCCAGTCCTTCCCATAACGTAACAGCACACAAGACGCTTTCCTCATCATTCTGGAAAGACGAGATCAGATGGCTGATTTCAGCCGATCCTTCATATAGAAAACGAAAAGCAGACGCTTCACGGTAAGCCGCGAGACCCGTTCTGAATGCAACCAGTTCCTCCTGTGAAGGAAACAGGATAAGCGCTCTTCCCTGCGATTTCTCCAGCAGGGCCAACGCTCTCTGGATTGGATCATGCCCCACCTGGAACGGATATAATGCCGCTTGCATCTGATCGTTGTATTCATACGGAGAAGCAACGGAAAACGTGAGCGGATTCTCAATACCGAGGCTTTGCGCCATATAATCAAAGGAGCTCTCCACGGAAAGTGTAGCTGAGGAGAATACAATCGGTATATGCTGTGCAAATACCCGTTCTTTGAGAATCTCTTTTACCATCTTGGGCATAACCACAAGCGTTAATCCATCCTGATCCTCCATCACCCAAGAAATCAGGAGTTCCGGACGCTTAAACAAGGCCAACGCCGTCTGAATCATTTCCAGATGCTCTTCCACGATTTTGACCTGGTACTCATCCAGAGAGAATAACCCACTCTCGAATACAAGCTCTTCCTCAATCGTGCCGATCAGTTCGCCAAAGCGGTTTACCTCTCGAATCAGCGACTCATTCAAGGTAAACTCCTTGCGATTAGAACCCTGTACAGGCTGACTGTTCTTTTCGAGCGCAGCGAACAAAGCCTCACTTTGGGATATCGCATCTTCAATCGTCATTGCCAGCGATTCTCGCACTTCTCCCTCCAGCAGACGAGTAATAATGGCCTCGAATTGAGCGTGCTTCAGCTTATAAGTGAGTGCATTCTGCGCCGCTGTCTCCAGCAGATGCCCTTCGTCAAAGACGACAGAGCTGTGCTCCGGCAGTAACGGCAGCTGGCCCTCACGCTTTCTCGCTTCATAGGTCCATACATGCTCCATATAGAAGTCATGAGAGCAGATCACCAGATCTGCCGCTTTGCGATAATGATCGCGGGACAACGTCTGTCCACAACGATGCCGCTGATGGCAAACGAGACAATCCTGAAAAACATCCCAGCCCAATCTGCTCCACTGTCTGTCCGTTAGCTCGGGATACTCTTTGCGGTTCCCGTAAGGAGTAAAGATCTGTAACGTATCCGGAAAATGGACAAAATCCGGCAAGTCCTGATAGATATCACGGAACACATCCGCGTCCTCATCCAGTCCGTTTCGCACCTCATCCAATTTGTTCAGGCAAATATACTGATCCGGCGACTTACCCAGTCGGGCATCAATCGTCAGGCTCAAATGCCGCGCCAGCTTGGCGATATCCCCTTCCGGCTTTACCAGTTGTTCAATCAACGACTCGTCCGCACAGGCGATAATCGCGGGCTTTCTCATGTACCGGGCATATGCAATAGCGTACAGGAGATACACCAGCGTTTTGCCTGTGCCCACACCTGCTTCCGCGAAAATCGTTTTCTTTTCCTTATAGGCACGCTCCAACTGGAATGCCATATAAATTTGTTCATCCCGAACCTCAAAGCCGACTTCAGGCAAAACTTCATAAAATACATCCGCAATCCAGTCACTTGCCTGCTCAATAAACGGCTTGGACGGATCAAAGGCAAAAGGATAAGTAGTCAATCGGGCTGTGCCTCCAATTCGTTCATAATGTGCATCCTTTCATTATAACGCAAAACAACCTAAAAAGAACATGGAAACTGTGCGAACAGCTTACATTTTTTTATTTCCTATGAAATTCTATAAAAGAAAGGACATCGGGGTTCGTGTGTGTGAGGGCGCTGCGCGTAGGATTTGATCTTACGATCGCTGTTGCCGTGGGATTCTTGGATTATAATAAACCTTTTCAAGGTTAAAATTCCACGGCAAAGGCGAGCGCTACGCTGCAAACAGCCAATATTTTAGAATTTTGTGGAGAGAGCTAATAAAGAGATAGGAAACAAGCGAAGTTTTCTTTATATAAGCTGAACTAAAAATGTACATGTAAAACGGAGTAGGCGGAATGGTGCTGCCTGGGCAGTGGCACGATAGGTAACTTTTAAGTTCACGCATGAGGTAATTTTTAGCCGGGCCGAATCCCAGCTATAACCTCTCATACTCTGCCTCACTGCTTGTAGCATGTTGTAACCAGGTTAAAATCCGGAAACCAAGGCGACCACTCCGCTACTTCACGGGAGCGGAGCGAGTGTTAATTATATCCTCAGATCGTCACATCGCATTCGCTCGGCAGGACTGCAATTTCCGTATAAAACGTTCCATCCGCTCCAGCGCCCGATTCAACTGCTCAGGAGCAACTGAGTAGGAGCAGCGGACAAAGCCCTCCCCGCCTTCCCCAAACACGGACCCTGGAACAACTCCAACTCCGGTTTCTTTTAGCAACTGAAGTGCAAACTGTTCTGAGCTTAATCCGGTATCTGCAATGAAAGGAAAGACGTAAAACGTTCCCCCCGGCATATGACAAGACAACCCTCTCTCTCAAACCTTTGACAAAATAATCTCTACGTTCACGATAAGCTACAATCGGTAGCCAGTCCTCATAGGTCATGATTGCACCTGTGGGATTATTCGGATAGTTTAACATCAACACTCTTGAGCGGGAGGTCAGCTTCTCCTTCACTGCTTCAGCAGTAAGCTTGAACTCTTGCTGTGCAGAGATATTTACCGTGACAATCTTTCCTCCGCAAAGCACGAATGGAGAAATCCACTCTTTACCCATAACTCAGCACTCCCTGATTTCAATTGATTGTTACAGTCTGGTCCCCATCTCCGATTTCTTAGTCGATTTCTTCTTTGTCTCTATCTCTCCACCAGATTTCTCAAGGGATAGAGATATGATCACATCCAGTAATTGACTGTATGTCATCCCCGCTGCCTGTGCGCTTTTGGGAAGTAGGCTATTTCTTGTCATGCCTGGCAAGGTGTTCATCTCCAGCACATAGGGAATACCATCCCTCAGCAGCATATCTACGCGGGCATACACATTGCATTTCAAAGTCCAGTAACTCACCAATGCTGCGGACCGCACCCGCTCATCCACCTCAGGCGTCAGATGAACTACTTGCTCCTCTGCGCCGCCATCCTCATACTTGGCATGGTAATCAAACCACTCCGAGCCCTTGCTCTGGATGCCAATGATCGGCAGCAGTTTCCCATCTACAATGGAACAAGTCAATTCTTCCCCTTTGATATATTGCTCAATGAGCACTTCTACATCCCACCGGAATGCTTCCTCTACCGCCGCCCTCAAATCTTGGCTGCTCTTTACAATCTGTATTCCGATGCTTGATCCGCCTGAGTTCGGCTTAACAACTATCGGATAACCCAGCTTCTCTACGGCCTCTGCTGAATAGTCGCCTATACTGCCCCAGCACAGCCAATCTGGAGTAAAAAGACCTTCGTAGCGGAGCAACTTTTTTGAAACATCCTTGTTCATGCACAGGCTGCTGGATAATACGCCGCTTCCGGTATACGCAATACCCAATGTTTCCAACATACCTTGAATCGTACCATCCTCACCATAGGAGCCATGCAGAGCCAGCAAAGCCATATCAAGACCTTTCACTTTGTCAGCCAGTTCATCACGCCTTGTTATTTCGATCGGATATACTTCATATCGATTCTGGTCGAGATGCGCCATGATTTCCTTACCCGACTGAAGCGAAACCTCACGCTCTGATGATAATCCTCCCATAATAACGCCTAACTTCATCTCTGCACCTCTCATTCCATTAACTGTCTGGCAGTATCACCAATCATCTTAATTCCCCTGATAATATCCTCATCGGTGACACGAGAGAAACCCAACCGCATCGTATTACTACCACGATTATCCGTGAAGAAGATATCTCCCGGCGTAAAAATTACCCCCAACTCTGAACATAGCTCCAACAACTTCCGTGTATCAAATCCTATCTCAAAAGTGACAAACAGATGCAGCCCCCCATGACCGGAAAGCTGAGCATACGGGATATGCTCCTTGCAGCACTGCATGGTCAACTCATATTTGCGCTTATATTCGGTACGTGCTTTCTTTAAGTACTTCTCTAGATTTCCATTGTGCAAATATTGATAAAGAACCGATTGGTCCAATGTTGACGTATGAATCGTACGCGCTCGCTTAATGCTCTCCAAATAGTCAATCAGCTCAGCGTCCGCCAATACCCAGCCCACTCGAATACCGGGAAATAGCACCTTAGAAAAGCTTCCTAAATAAATCACACTATTGCCGTTGCCCGCCCCTGCCATTAATGGAGATACATGCGATCCGGTGTAGCGCAACTCCTCATTAAAGCCATCCTCAATGACAGGAATCCCGTACTGGTTCATTAGGCTCATCAGTTCTTGTCGTTTCTTCGGGGACATTACAATCCCAGTAGGATTATGATAGGAAGGTATAAAATAAGCACAATCATAAGGTTGTTCAGACAACGACCGCTCAAGCTCTGTTAAGCTAATACCATCATCCTCCATTGGGATGCCTGTAATTTGAAATCCATGCAACTTAAAATTCTTAATGGCTGTATGATGGGTCGGATTTTCACACAGCACCCTGCCACTCCTTTTTCCAAGTGCCGACAACACAATATCTAAGCCCTCTGTGAACCCATTGGTAATCAAAATATCCTTGCCCTTCAGATCCACTCCCTTATGCTGCATATAGCGCAACAAAAAGTCCATCAGCGGCTTATAGCCCTTGGCATATCCGTAGTTGAGCAGTACATCACCCTCCACAGACATCCGATCCATGAACGCCCGCTTTACATTACCTATATCAAACAACGTCTCGTCTGGCGCAATACTGGTAAAAGAAATCGTTCCCTTCTGTGCACGAATGCCGTGCTTCATCAGGTCGAGCTGCTCAGCCAGTCGAGCATGATCATTAATCCGATCCAGCCAATTGATCTGGCAAGCTTGAGTCACTGTTCCACCTGATACAGCAGCCACATAGTTTCCTTTGCCCCGAACAGCATAGGTGAATCCATCTTCTTCCAGTTCGGCATATGCCGAAATCACCGTATTGCGGCTAAGCTTCATCTGTACACCCAGTTCACGGGTAGATGGCAACTTCTGATGAGGCTGTAAGGCACCTTTTATAATTATAAGTTTCATGTAATCTTTCAATTGAATATAGACCGGACGGTCACCTATAGGTTCAAAATCACGAAACACAACATCGCCCCCAGAGCTATCATGTCACAGAGTGAGGTATAAAAAAAGAACCACCTACCTGGATGTTTCCTCCGGTTGTGGTTCTTTGCACACATCGCATTTGAATAGCACATTATTCTTATTCAAGGAAATGTATAGTCTTAGAGATTGTTTCGATATTTTATTGATCTGTGTACAATGGCAAGTTTTATAGATAACCGCGACGAATCAAAGTTTCGTGTATAGGGAAATCTTGAAGGAATTTTCCTAATTTATCATTAATAACTTGCATCTCTTCTTCAGACAACTTCTCTTCAATCCTACCATAAACCTCTCCTTCAATAATCTTTACTTTTTCCGCTGTTTCCTGCCCTTTAATCGTCAGCTTCAGCAGAACAAATCTTGAATCCTCAGGATGAATCATTTTCTCAATCCACCCATCCTTTACCATGCGTTCAACCAATCTTGATGGACTGCCTGTTTCGCAAATCAGCAGATTTCCTAAATCCTTTAAAGTTAACGGTTGCCTAAGTTCTAACACCCTGATTACCTCTGCATAGGAAGGGGTAACTCCCGTTTTGTTCAGAAGTGCATTAAACATTCGGTTCCCTTGCCGTTGAACGGCCAGAATAAGGTATTGAAATTTTTCAACTTCTTTGACGGATGTATTCAAATAGATTCCTCCTGATCGCAATCAGCCTATAATTTGCGGCTGTATCTCTGGATCGTGATTCGCCATTGCGATCAGACAATCCTCTTTCTGGGAAAACTCACTTACCCAATTTAACGAACGTTGTGCATCGATTTTACTCGTCTTCACTCCAGGCAAAATGTTTTGAGTAAACGACGCTGCAGCATAACCTACATCGCTGGCCAATAGCACCCACCCATTTCCCGTTTGAACCAATACGGAAATTTGGCCTGCGCTATGTCCTGGCGTATGAACAAGATAAACGGAACCGTCCTGAAAAAGATCAAGTCCCAGCTTATAGGGTCCGTAGGGGATTTCCGTTAGATGATATGGAGTCAAATTCACACCGTTCCACATTGATTTTATATAACCAAACTCCTGATGGGCCGCTTTCCATTCCAATTGGCTGACCAATATTTTTTTAGCTGGGGAGACATGTTTAATCCCGCTGACATGATCCGAGTGTAAATGGGTCATCAGAACATAATCGATTTCGTTCGGCTTTATGCCGTAATTGGAAAGCTGCTCATGAACAGCTTTTCCTTCCGGCAACCTCCCTTTATACACGGATGAAGCAAGCAACCCGAGATGCTTTCTTTGATTCGTTCTCATCTCTTCATGCCATCCCGTATCCACTAAAATCAAACCTTTCGGATGTTCAATCAAGTAAACGGATACAGGAACCCAGCGCTTTTTTGCCTTTGGTCTTAACCATCCTGTATGGGGCATTGGATGAATCGTTTTCTCTTCGAATGCCAAGGCCTGATCAATATAGACTTCCCCTGTGTGCCAAACATGAATTTTCGACATGAGACATTCCTCTTTTCGCATTAAATTAAATGACGTGTCATTTATCTACACAATAAATGACACGTCATTTATTGTCAATGCTAATTGACCCATGATTTGTATGAACATTACTATACCCGAAGATGGTAGGTTCACAATGTTTGTTCAGAATCTGGAAGCGAAAAAGGTTATTGATGAAGTGAAGGGCATGCTCGAGGTCCTCCTCCGAGACCTGAGCAAAGTCTGTCCCTTTGGGGAAAAACTCGCGCAGCAGGCCATTGCCATTTTCATTAGAACCCCGTTGCCACGAGGAATAAGGGTCGGCAAAGTAGACGCTTAGGTGGGGAAACTCCTCCAGCAATACGTAGTGGGCAAATGTCCTGCCTTACTCTATTTATACCAATACCGATTCTGCCAGTGAAGCCAGCAGCTTCGCGGTTCCCGGCAACGCGCGTTCGTCCAGATCAAAGGCTGGATGATGCCATTCCTGGCTCCCCGAAGTGCCGACAAAGACGAACACACCGGGGATGCTCTTCTGGTAAAGCCCAAAATCCTCGCTCGCCGAGGATGGCACGGGGCGAACGACCTCCAGACCGGCCGCTTGGGCCGCTTGCTCCGCGAGGACGGCTAGCTTGCCGTCATTCAGTACGGGTGGCGGGCCCTCGATCCAGTGGATGTTCGCTTTCGTGCCAAAAGCATCGGCCACGCCCTTTACGACCTGCTCGAAGCGTTCAGCCACCTGTGCGCGCACGTTCTCGTCGAACGTCCGGATTGTGCCGTCCAGATGGGCACGGTCCGGAATGATGTTTCAGGCGTTGCCGCTGTGCAGCTTCGTCACGCTAATCACCGCGCTGTCCAGCGGGTTGACGCTCCGGCTCACAATGGATTGCAGCGCCGTGATGATGTACGACGACACGACGATGGGGTCAATCCCTGCATGCGGCACCGCCGCATGCGTGCTCAGACCCTCTACCTCGATGTAAAATCCGTCTGCCGCCGCCATCAGCGGGCCTTCCTTAATGCCGACCGTCCCTACAGGCAGGTCCGGCTTGTTATGCAGGCCGAATATGGCCTGCACGCCTGCCAGCGCACCGCTGTCCAGCACCTGAGCTGCGCCCTTGGCCTTTTCTCCGCTGGCTGAAACACAAGGCGAACCGTGCCTTTCAAATCCTGCTTCCGTTCTTTTAACAATACGGCGGCTCCGAAGAGAGAAGCCGTATGAAAATCATGCCCGCGGCATGCATTTTGCCCGGATGCAGCGAAGCATAAGGCAAGCCCGTCTCCTCCTGAATCGGCAACGCATCAATGTCCGCGCGAAGCGTCACAATCGGCCCCTCCTGCTGCCCGCCGATTTCCGCCACCAGTCCGGTGCGCAGCTGCACATCCAGAACGGTTATGTTCTGTTCTTCCAGCAGACGACGGATATAGGCGGTAGTTTCAACCTCCTCGTTAGAAAGCTCGGGATTCTGGTGAAGATGGCGACGAATGTCTACCAACTTCTGCTCCAAAACCTGCTCCTTCGTCCCGGTTGATCCACTCATCCCTATTCCTCCTTCGTAAATCCAAAATGGTTACAACTTTCTCAAGCCAACAACATCTAGGACTGTACAGGCAGACAAACCCTTTTCCGTCAATCGCCTGCGTAATAGGCATTGATAATGCAACGATAGAAAATTTTAATGATATTTAAGCTGAACTAAAAAAGAATACTTGGAGTTTAAACAGACCTTGGTGCGAACATGCTTGGAATACCAGCGCACTTGCGGCGAAATGAAATGAAGTGAAATGAGGTTGAGTATATGCAGGATTGGGCCGAGGTTGCTATACGCACATTAATGGCTGTCGCTGTATTATTTTTAATTACCAAAATTCTCGAGAAACGTCAGGTATCTCAGCTTTCCCTGTTCGAATATATAACAGGAATCACGATGGGTAACCTGGCCGCTACCATTTCTATGGAGCCAGAACCCACTTGGTACTTGGGCTTTATAGCCTTGGCAGTATGGGTCCTGACAACATTTGTGATTGAAATATTGCAAATTAAAAGCAAGAAGGTTAGGGATTTTGCGGATAGAAAAACCAGAACCCTGATTAAAGACGGCAAAATTTTAGAGGATAATTTGAGAAAGGAACGGCTTACGCTGGATGAGCTCATGGAGCAATTGCGGAGTAAAAATGTATTTAAGGTATCTGATGTGGAATTTGCCATTATGGAGACCAGCGGTGAGGTCAGCGTGCCCTGACCAAAGACAAGTAGCCTGTGACGCTTAAGGATCTCAATATACTGCAGTTACCGGAGAAGGAACCCACAGCCATTATTATGGATGGACAAGTCATGGAGCAGCAAATGGCATACATGGGAATTATACATTGACCAAAATACAGCGATAATGTACAGATGTCCAAGGTACAGGACTCTAATCAAGCCGTGCTGACGCTGTTAAAAAAATGCACGACGGAACTGCAAAAGCTGGCAGCGAACTCCAGTGAACAGTAAAAAAAAACACCTGTATGAGCAATGCTCCCAAAGTCTGAAGGAAGCCATACAGGATATGAAGCCGATCAACTCTGCCAATTCCTGAGCACCTCATATTTTAAGATCTGAAACATCCAAAAGGGAGCATTTTCAAAGCCACAAATGGCCATGAAGATGCTCCCTTAAACTTATAGCTACCTTACTTTACATTTCAAAAAAATAATCCCGTTCTACCTTACACACTCTAAGGCCGTAGCTTTTATACCATTCTGCTTTTCCTTTTTCCTGTGCGACTTGGTGCGTTTCATGTTGCTTCCAACTCCTGATAGCGTCTAAGGACTCCCAATACGAGACGGTGATGCCTACTCCTTGTGAATCCCGAACACTTTCCACGCCTAAAAAACCAGGTTGTTTAGCAGCTAATTCTAACATTTTGTCACCCATTTTTTCGTATCCACGATCTCCTTCGTTACGTTCAGAAGTAAAAATGACCGCATAATAAGGCGGCTGTGGAGTTTTAGCAATTGAGTCCATGTGTACCGTACCTCCCAAGAACAAAATAAGTAACCTTTCTATAATTTGATTATAATCATAATTATTAAATAAAAAAAATGAATTTATATGATACGATACATGAATATATTTCATATAAAGTAGGAGTGAGCACAAGTTGTTTAAATATAAGGTTTTTCTTAGTGTAGTTGAAATGGGAAGTTTCACAAAGGCAGGGGAAGTTCTAAATCTTACACAATCAGCAATCAGCCATGCCATTTCTGCTTTAGAACAAGAAATAGGATTAACACTCCTGGTCAGGGGTCGTTCAGGCATCAAATTGACCAACAACGGAGAAAGATTAATGAAGCACTTCCGAGAGATTATACAAATGGACGAAAAGCTCTATCAAGAGGTAGCTTTAATTAAAGGATTGGAAATCGGAACCGTAAAAATAGGTACATTCTCAAGTGTATCTATTCATTGGCTGCCGCGTATTATAAAAAAATTCAACGAGCAGTTTCCTCTCATTGAGATGAAACTGCTCGATGGGAACTACCTTGAAATTGAAAGCTGGTTAGTCAGCGGTGAGGCTGACTTTGGATTCGTAAACCTACCCACGTTAGACACGTTAGAGGCCTTGCCACTAAAAGAAGAAAGAATGCTTTGCCTGCTTCCTTCCAATCATATTCTTGGGGAACAAGCCGCTATTCGTGTGGAACAGCTCATAGATGAGCCTTTCATTATGCCTGTTGCAGGCTGTGACACCGATGTGCGAAATATTTTTTCACAGTATAATATTTCACCGAAAATCAAATATGAATTAGAAGATGATCATGCCATTATGGCCATGGTACAGAACGGCTTAGGTGTGAGCATTCTTCCTGAAATGATTCTATCTCACATTCCTTATGATATCTCTATTCGACCTTTGGAGGGAAAACATTCCCGCACTATCGGTATCGCTACCGCTTCTTTAAAGAATGTTTCTCCAGCCGCCAAAAAATGTATGGACTTCATTGCTGAATGGATCACTAGGTCCATATGACAATACACTACATCCTATTTCTGTAAATTGGATACACCTTTTAATTGATAGACGAGGATTCATCCGTTGTCGGCCATGGCAATGGATTTTCAAAGCCGGACCAGTCCATGTCCATTTCGCTATCGTTTAGTAGACATTCATCCAGCTCTTCTTCCAACTCCGGTTGATTCATCCCGATACCGATCATGACGATTTCACTCATGCGGTCGCCCCACTGCTCATCCCAGTTATCTAATACCTCAGGATCAGCCGCGACGATCTCCTGACGTTCTTCCTCGGACAACGCCGCCAGCCAGCTTCCAGCAGTGCCAAATTGAATGGAAGGGCCTGCTTGGCTGATACTGGCCGCCCAATCCTGAGGGGTCGCAATCCAGGCCAAACCTTTGGCGCGAACGACTTCCTCCGGCCAGTAGCTCATAAATTCAGCCAATCTCGCAGGATGGAACGGTCTTCTGCGGCGATATACAAAGGAATGGATGCCATATTCGTCCGTTTCCGGTGTATGGTTCTCCGGCTCCAGCTCACGAATCCATCCTGCGGATTGGCTGGCCTTGTCAAAGTTAAACAATCCCGTGTTCAAAATGTCCGAAGGAGCAACCTGTCCCTTGGAAGTACGAATGATTCTGGCCTCAGGCTGCAATCTGCGCAGTACGCCCTCAAGTTTGTCCAACTGCGGAGGCTGAACCAAATCGCATTTATTCAGAATCAGTACATCACAGGTTTCAATCTGGTCAATCAGCAAGTCCGAAATATCACGCGTGTCGTCTTCTCCCGTAGCCTGCCTGCGATCCAGCAGCGTTTCTCCTGATTCAAAATCATGCCAGAAACGGTTCGCATCGACCACCGTCACCATGCAATCAAGCTTTGCTAAGGAAGCCAAATTAATGCCTGTCCCTTCGTCAGCGTACGTAAAGGTTTGAGCGATAGGCACAGGTTCACTGATCCCTGTGGATTCGATTAAAATATAATCAAACTCACCTTGTTCGGTCAGCTTCTTGACTTCCAGCAGCAGGTCTTCACGCAATGTGCAGCAAATACAGCCGTTGGACAGCTCAACCAGTTTCTCTTCTGTTCTGGACAAGCCACCCTCTTTTTTGACCAGCTCGGCATCAATGTTCACTTCGCTCATGTCATTGACGATCACGGCCACTTTCATTCCGTCCCGATTGTTTAATACATGATTCAAAATCGTTGTTTTCCCTGCACCCAAATATCCGCTCAGCACCGTTACCGGTATTACTTTCTTATTCATTGGTGGTACGCTCCCTTTAATATAAGCTCATCTTTATGCTATTTAAATCGTAATAATTACTATTATCATTAGCATTTAGTAATATACAGTATCCCTTTCGACTTGTCAACTGCGAAGAAACCCTTGTAATGAATCATAAAAAGTTATTAATATATGGGAATAACGATACTTAAAGAATAAGGTGAATGTTTTGCGATCAATGGAGTTATCAGGCGGAAGCTGGATATGGAGTGCTTCTTTGCGCTATCTGTTTATGCTCCCCGTTTTATTCGTCATCGTTTTGACCCAGCGCAAGCTTAAACCTCTTTACATTAGCCAGTTTACCGTTCTGGTTATTCCTTTCGTTATACGGGGTTTTTAGCGTGGGAATGCCGAGTCAGGAGCAGACGATACAATCTGCTTGGGTGGCCGTGTTTTCAGGGGTTGATTGCTACAGTCCTGTTTTTTAAAGCCGCAGATCAGGTTCGGGGAAATATGCAAAAGTTAGCAACGGTTGAAGCAACCCAATCTCTGGTAGTGCTTTTCGCATTAATGGGAGAACTGATCTATTTATCTATACAGGTTCCTTCTCTTTTATCATGGATCGGAATGTTCATCGTCAGCCTCGGCATGATTCTGCACAGCTATAGTACACATGATAAGAAAATCATCCCTCGGATGATGCCCAAAAAGACAGATCACGTTTAGAGCAGAGTTATTCTGGTCATGATCGCTTACCGTTCAGGTTCTGACAGGGCAATTAGTAAAAAAGCAGCAGACTCAGGAGACTACTCCTGCTCTGCTGCTTTTTTGTGATTACTCTCTCTCTTTTTAACAATCAAGGAATCAATTTCGTCTCTTTCGCTCGCTCAGCCATCTTCTTCGTATACTTGCTGAGCGGCTTCTTAAACACCAATCCAAACAGGAAGCATACCCCGATAAATACAAACAGCATCACCACATCCCGTGTCACCGTCGAAGGCAGCATCCCTCCTACCGTTTCCCGTAACAGACTAACCGCATAGGTGAAAGGAACGAACGGATTCAGAGCTTGAAAAAACGGCGTGCTGGTCGCAATCGGGAATGTGCCGCCTGAGCTGGAGAACTGAAGCACCAGCAAGATAACCGCCAGACCCTTACCGATATTGCCAAACACGGAAACCAAAGTATAGGTCATGGCCGTAAACACGAGACTGATCAGCATGGAGGACAGTACAAATGCGACCTTGGCATCCACATACGCCCCGAGCAGGAACAAGTCACCAAGCGACACACTAAGCGCCTGAAATATACCAATGGTGGAGAACGTCATAAGTCGCCCGAAGTACACTTGATAGCTTTTATATTTACCTTCCGGGTCCTCCACATCTACCCTGAACATCGACACCAGCAGCATCGCACCTACCCAAATGGACAATGTAGTATAAAAAGGCGACATCGCAGAACCGTAGTTCGGAATCGGATAAATCCGCTCCTGTTTCAACGACACCGGACTACCGAGAAAATCGCTCTCCTTTTTCACATCCCCCTTGAGCAGCGCAATGGCCCGTCCGAGGGCATTTTCACCTTTGAGCTTGCGAATCGTGTCCGCAGCCTGACGTATGGAATCCTCAGCCGCAGGAAGATCCGTTCTTACAAAGTTGGCTACCTGGTGCACCGCGTGTTCGGCCTCTGGAAACTTGTTCTCAATCAGGTCAGCCATTTTGACAAACTGCTGCTCCGCTTTCGGCAAATCGTTACGTACAAAATCCGCCGCCTGATGAATTTTGCTTTTAACCCCAGGCAAATCGTTATTTACGAAGTCCGCTGCTTTGTTTACAGCATTCGTAAATTCGCCCATGTGGCCCTGAATCGTCGTAGCCGCTTCATGCAGCTTTTGCCGATATTGTGGCAGGTCCTGCTGAAGACGAGCAAGTTCTTGCTGACCAAATTGTGCGGCAGCCTGAGCATCGTTTAATATTTTTTCAATATTCGGTAGCTGCTCTTGGGCCGTATTCAACACATTCGCAGAATTGCGAACGACCGTTTTGATTTGATCCAGCGCCTTTTGAATGGCTGGTGCATATTCCGTATCATAATTGCCCAGAATGCTGTCGATTCCGCTACTGATTTCTCCAGCAAGGCGGTCAGCGTCATCCAGTAGATTTTGTGCAGGCTTCTCGCCGCGCTGAATGGCATCTCCGATGCTTGTAACCGTGCTATTCAAGCGACGAAAACGATCCTCTACCCCGCTCACACGGGAAATAAGCGAATCCAGCGGCTGACTCGGCAAATATCCGTTAACACGGCTCAACAACTGAGAAATACGATCCAGCACTCCCACGGCAGTGGTCAGTCTTCCGCTAACCCGATTCACCGTAGCCTGTGCTGCTTTAGGATCAAAATCAACACCGCGGATGATTCCTGTGATCTCCGAAACTCCATTCGCAATTTGCTGTACCAACTGTAAATCCTCTTTGACCACCGTGCCGATTGAATCCAGCGCACCATCATTTTTATCCAGAAAATCAAGCAATCCGCTTGTAAAATCCTTGCCAGTATCCGCGATTTTTTGTACTTCCGGCAACGCTTTTTGTGCGGCATTAATGACCTTGAGCGCCGTTTGCGTGTCCTCCAAAGCCGTAGTCAATGCGCTTTCTACCTTACCGAAATTTTGATCCAGCTCCACAATCCGATCCCCGGCCTTTTGAATGTCCGGCAGTCTTTTTTGTATATCTAAAATAACCGCGGCTACCTTGTCCAGCTCGGGCAAGTTTTTTTCAATTTTAAGCACCAGATCGCCAGCGCGGTTAATTTCAGGGATTTTCTCCTTTAATGCGATGATCTTTTGTCCCTGTGCCTTAATTTTCGGCAAATTCTGCTCCAGTTCGATTGCCTGCTTGCCAAACCTGTCGATATCCGGCAATCGGTTGTTCAGCTCCAGCACCCGGTTCTCGATGTTGCGAATAGTCGGCAGCTCCTCCTCCAGCTTCACCCCGGCTTCCTTCAATTTGGTCAGCACAGCCTGACTGGCGGTTTCAATAAAGTTTTGACTAATCTGATTCGTCAGAGCGGTTGCCCCTGCAGATGTAATTTTGGGAGCGACTGCATTGATTTTTTCATTGACGGCGTAATCAATCTCCGGCTTTTGCGGATTTTCAGTGAGCACGCTCGTTATTTTTTCGGAAAAATCCTTTGGAATGAGCAGGCTTGCGTAATAATCTCCGTTCAGCACACCTTTTCGCGCTTCTGCTTCATTGACAAAGGTCCAGCCCAGCTTCTTATTATTTTGAAGGTTATGCAAAACCTCGTCACCGATATTAATCTTCTTCCCGTTCACCTCGGTCCCCTGATCCTGACTCGTTACTGCAATTTTAATGCCAGATGTATTCGCATAAGGGTCCCACATTGCTTTCAAATTTACCCATGCATAGACGGAAGGCAAAAGAATAATACCAATGACCAATAAAGTCCCGGTTGATACTTTGAATACATTTTTCCAGTCTGTTAAGTAGATTTGCCATATCTTCCGCAACTTCACCACTCCTTGTATGTACATTAACCTGTCGTCCAGTGTTGTATGCACACGTATTGTAAGCGATTCGAGCGAATGAAGCCAATTATTGTATACAAAACGTTTAATCATGAAAAATCGCCTTGTTCTCCCTAAAGAACAAGGCATTTTTTGTGGTTCATTGGCTGTGATCCTGGCAAACACGTTTATGTCATTCCCCATCACTAACAAACCAAAAGAAGCCCCTAAGGCCTAATTCATAGGCTCAAGGAGCTTCTTCCTCGCTACATTATCCGTTTTTCAACAGTCTGGCTGCTGAAAAGGCCGCGCCATGACGCAATTTCCGCTTTTCCAGCCGTTTGTGCAAGGAACGGTTATACAGAACTTGAATGACAAAATACGAAATAATCCCTAGCACCACGCCGAAAATCGACATGCCGATCAGAATGTGCAGTCCTCCATGCAGCAAGTCTCTGAATACAGACCAGTTGCCATGAAACAGCTCCATAAAAGAATGCTCTTGAAGCCTGCCTCCCCGGACATGTACCGGGTAATGGGACGGATAAACCCAAGCTCCCAGTTGCTTGGCGAACGGCATCAGCACAATCGGCAAAAAGGTCAGCTTGCCTACAACGTTACCCACAATTGCCGCAGGCAGCGATCCGCCGGACAGCCGGACAGTTGGGTAAAACACGAGATATACCAGCGATGCCGTGGAGATAACAATCATCTCCAGAGCGAAGCCGATGGCAAAGCCCAGAGAGATTTTCTTCACTCCACCCGGCGCACGCAACAGCTTGATGAAATTCAGGCGAATCGCCCGCCATATATTTTGAAACACATTATATTTCTTCTTCGTTTGGTTAGGTTTGAGCCTTTTCGGATTGAGCTTTATCAATAGGAGGACTCCTTTAGCAGTACAATTCAAGTTCAGGAATGAGGTTATACAGCCCCCCATCCTTACTTATGTCTATACTGTCATTATAACCCTCAGCGTTCGAAAAGCAATGCCATTCCGCCTGTTTCGCCGTTTTAGGACAAGATTCGCTTGTTGACATCGTTTTGGAGAGGTACAATGTCCCAAATATCCGCCGCGTACTTCTGAATTGTGCTATCACTGGAAAACTTGCCGGCATGCGCCATATTTACAATAGCACGCCGCGTCCACTCGGACGGATTCCGGTACACCTGCTCGATATGCACCTGAGTATCTACATAGGCGGCAAAGTCCTTGAGCACAAAGTATTCGTCATTATGATCAATCAGGGATTGATAAATAGCCTCAAATTCCCGTTCATGCCGCGTAAAAGGAGCGTCGTTCACCAGTTGATCCAGCACTTCACGCAGCCGTTCGTCGCTGTTGGCTGTTTTACGCGCTGAATACTGTCCGTCCCGGTAATACGCCTCGATCTGATCCACCTTCAGTCCGAAAATGAACATATTGGCATCGCCCACCATTTCATGCATTTCTACATTGGCTCCGTCCAACGTACCCAGGGTGAGCGCACCGTTCATCATAAATTTCATGTTCCCGGTGCCCGAAGCTTCCTTGCCTGCCGTGGAAATCTGCTCACTGACATCCGCTGCAGGAATAATCAGCTCGGCCAGTGAAACCGAGTAATTTTCCACAAAAACGACTTTCAGCTTGTCCCTGACATCCACATCCCGATTGATCGTGTCCGCCACGTTGTTAATGAGCTTAATCGTCTGCTTGGCAAGATAATAGCCGGGAGCAGCTTTAGCTCCAAAAATAAACGTGCGCGGCACCACATCCAAGGAAGGATTATGTTTGAGCTGATTGTAAACGTGCATCACATGCAAAATATTAAGCAGTTGTCGCTTATATCCATGCAGTCGTTTGACCTGTACATCAAAAATTGAGGACGTATCCAGTCGCACGCCCTGTTTAGCAAAAACATGCTCGGCGAGCCTGACTTTATTATTTCGCTTAATCGCCTGTATCCGTTCCTTGAACGACTCGTCCCCGCTGTAACGAAACAGGTCGATCAACTCGCGTGGACGGGTTCTCCAGCGTGTACCTATCGTTTCATCATACAAGCTTGCCAGCTCGGGATTCGCGTGCATGAGCCAGCGGCGATGAGCAATCCCGTTCGTTTTATTGTTAAAACGTCCGGGGTACAGCTCGTGAAACAGCTTCATTTCCCGCTCCTTCAAAATTTGCGTATGCAGCGCAGCCACCCCGTTGACGCTGTAGCTGCCAACGATCGCCAGATGGGCCATGCGAATTTGCTCACCGTGAATAATCGCCATTTCACCAATTTTGATGTCCTGTCCCGGATAACGCTCCAGCAGCATGGCACAATAGCGCTTGTTAATTTCTTCAATGATCAAGGAAACACGCGGAAGCAGCTCCCACACCATATTGACAGGCCATTGCTCCAGCGCCTCGCTCAATATCGTATGATTCGTATACGAAACCGTCCGCGTCGTAATATCCCACGCTTCATCCCAGCCCAAGCCCTTCACGTCTATCAAAATACGCATCAATTCCGGTATAACGAGCGTCGGATGTGTATCGTTAATATGCAGCGCTATTTTGTCAGGCAACTGGCTGTAGGGCAACCGAAGCTTCTCAAACGTCCGCAAAATACTTTGCAAGCCGGCCGAGCAGAGGAAATACTGCTGCTTCAAGCGAAGCAGCTTGCCCTCATAATTCGAATCGTCCGGGTACAGGAACGCCGAAATGGATTCTACCGAGCGATTATAGTCGAGAAAGCGGTAGTAGCCGCCCTCGCCCCGGACAGGCCCTCGGACAGGATCAAGCGCCGATTCCGCACTCCAGATCCGCAGCGTATTCACCTGCTCATGTCCGTAGCCCACAAGCGGAATATCGTACGGAACAGCCCAGACCGTTTCGGCATCCTGCGTCTCGAATACAAGACGACCGTCCGCCTCCCGAGTTTCCACACGTCCCCAGAACTGAACCTCGACCTTCTTGTCAGGGCGGCGTTCCTCCCAGACGTTCCCTTTTTGCAGCCAGTAATCCGGCAGCTCGACCTGGTTTCCGTCCACAATCCGCTGCTCGAACAGACCGTACTTGTAACGGATGCCGCAGCCATGTCCTGCATAGCCAAGGGATGCCAGCGAATCCATGAAGCAAGCCGCCAGACGGCCGAGACCGCCATTGCCCAGCCCCGCGTCCGCCTCCTGTTCTTCAATCTCTTCCAGATCCCAGCCCAGCTCTCCCAGTGCCTGCCGGACCATATCCAGCACGCCCAAATTCAGCAAATTGCTGCCCAGCAGACGGCCTATCAAAAATTCCAGTGAAAAGTAATAGACCTGCTTCTCTTGTCCTTCTTTATAGGCTTGGTTCGTTTTCGCCCAATTCTTTCCAACTTGTTCGCGGATCATACCGCCCAAAACCTTGTATATGTCTTCCGCCTGAGCTTCCTGCATCGGCTTGCCCAGCCTTCCGACCAGTTGCTCTCGAAAAGCCTGCTTAAATGCTTCCCTATTGCTGAACAAAGGTGTGACCTCCTGTTATTTCCGTTTTAAATGCTAAATCATATTTTTAAATCACGCTATTTTTGGCAATGACATAGGGAACTCTGGCATCTCCAATCAGGGTACGATCCGATGAAAGCTGCACATCCTTATCCAAAATCACATTCTCCACCACTGCGCCTTTACGGATGACACATTTCTGCATAATGATCGAGTTGCTTACCCGTGCGCCCTCCTCCACCCGTACTCCGCGAAAAAGGATGCTGTTCTCCACCTTACCCCCAATCGTGCAGCCGTTGGCGATAAGCGAATGATCCACCTCGGCGGTATCCGTGTAACGGGTTGGGGCTTCATATTTGATTTTGGTATGCACCGGCTGGTTCTGGAACAGTGCTTGATACTGCTGCTGATCCAGCAGCTTCATGCTGTTTTTATAGTAGCTCTCAATGGAATTAATCACTGCATGATAGCCTTCATAGGGGTATGCATAAATGCGCAGACCGCTTGGATTTTTCTGAATGGCATCCCGGAAAAAATGATTATCCTGATGAGCAATGCAATGCTTCACCTGATCGAGATACAGACTTTTGTCCATAACGAAAATTTCCAGATAAATATTATGATGATCCTGCTCCTGATGGATGCCCGTCACCCGTCCGTCCTCATCAATCTCCAGTCGAACACAGGGAGCGTGCTCAGATTCGAGCTGATCTATTGGTTTGTACACAAGGGTGACGTCCGCATTCTTCTCCCGATGGTAACGGTACACATCCTCAATATCAACCTTGTTGACATGCTGGGTTCCGGCGTGAACAATGGTCTGCCCTGATGAGCGATGAAAAAAGTCCAGATTGTTGTGTACATGCTGCAAATCTCCAAGGGATGCATCCGTCGGATCATTCCAGTCTGGTGGCAAAATGAACAGCCCGCCCCGTCTGCGGTCCAAATCCCAAGGCCGTCCTTCACCCAGATGATCCAGCAGTGAACGGTATTTGCGGCGGATGAACAGTGCGATATCATGCACCCCTGCATGCATCATGTTGGATAAGGTAAAATCAATGAGCCGATATCGACTGGCAAAGGGTACTGCGGCCCCGCACCGGAAATAGGTCAATTCCTTCAACTGATCCAGTTCGTGATCCAGGTTGATGACTCCAATGAGTCGGCTCATAGCGGACACCGTCCTTATCCGGGTTATATTCGTGCATGAAGCTGGCTTTCCTGATCGAACAAAATAATTTCATCCGAGCTGCCCTCATATCCGATGACCGCGTTGTCTTCAATGATTATGTTTTCGCTCACGATGGCCCGGTGAATACGTACATTGCAGCCAATTTTGACGTTCGGCATAATGACAGAATCGGTAATAACACTCCCTTCCCCTACCTCAACTCCATAAAATAGCACGGAATGCCTGACCTCTCCGTCCACCACGCAGCCTTCATTCACGATGCTGTTTTTCAGAATCGCTCGTTGGGTTATATACTGAGCCGGTTGATTGGGGCTACGGGTATAGATGCGCCAGAAGGGGTCGTTCAGATCCAGAGGCGGGTCCTGAGCCAGCAGATCCATGTTGGACTCCCACAAGCTCTGAATGGTGCCTACATCTTTCCAGTACCCGACAAACGGGTACGCATACAACGACCGCCCATGCTGGAGCAGCAACGGAATGATATCCTTGCCAAAATCATGCGAGGATTCAGCATCGCTCGCGCTCTCCAGCAGATATCGGCGCAGCACCTCCCATTTGAACAAATAAATGCCCATGGAGGCCAGCGTGCTTTTCGGCTGTTCGGGCTTTTCCTCAAAGTCGTATATTTTCAGATCATCATCGGCGTTCAGAATCCCGAATCGTTTGGCTTCCTGAATCGTGACGTCGATGACGGAAATGGTGCAATCTGCTCCCTTTTCCTTGTGATAATCGAGCATGCGACTGTAATCCATTTTATAAATGTGATCTCCTGACAAAATGAGTACATGCTCCGGATCATATTGATCCAAAAAATGCAAATTCCGGTAAATAGCATCTGCCGTACCTCGATACCAGTTGTTTCCATTCTCCTTCTCATGGGGAGGCAAAACGAAAACTCCTCCGTCCAGACGGTCCAAATCCCAATCGCTGCCTACACCGATATAGGAATGAAGCACCAGCGGTTCATATTGGGTCAGCACGCCCACGGTATCAATACCGGAATGAGTGCAATTGCTGAGGGGAAAATCAATGATGCGGTAGGTTCCTCCAAAAAATACAGCCGGTTTGGCAAGTGTGCGGGTCAGTCCTTTGAGTCTTTTGCCTTGTCCGCCAGCGAGCAGCATGGCAACTACTTCCTTCTTTCGCATAACACAGACCTCCCTGTCATGTGCATCTGAAGCCATTGCGGCAGGATACTTGATAATATCCATTAAACGTGAATAAGCAGTCGTAATCGTTTCATGGCCGAAGGAACGGGTAAGATTTGATGGAAAGGGTAAAATCATAGTTATGCGGAACGGGCGCAATGAAGCACTAAATCGTGAAATCCCGTTCATCATTTCACATTTTGGATGATTTTAACTCGTTAGTGTATGAAAACATGAGCATAAGGAGGCATGAATCATGAAGAATAGAAAACTGGTGGTAGCTGCATTGGGAATGGGTGTTGCGTATCTGATGAAAAACAAAGGGGCGCGTGATAAGGTATTGAACAAGGCGCAGACCTTGATCCACCGCGCGAGAACATCTACAAAATGGTAAAGCTTTAAGAGAGCCTCTCTGAATGGTCATTCAGGGAGGCTCTGCTCTGACTTCCTCTGCGTCCACGAACGAAATGCCCGTTCGAAGCAGTATTGGAAGACGGTCAGGCATTCTCCTGATGTTCTTCTACTTCCATAATATGTTCGACGGTAAAGGTTCGATGCATCCATTCGGAGGATCGGTATGCCTGTAAAAGACCTGCTGTACGAATTTGCTCTTTATCTACCTTTTTGAAGGTATGGGTTATTCCCACCTTGCCTGTAAAAGGGAAAAGGGAAAGGCCTACAGCCTGATCCGACAGCCACTCGGCCCGGACTCGCCCGCAATCATGGCGAACCGCCGGAAAGCTCAAGCCGTCAGCGAACCATTCATAATCTGCGGCAGGTGTACCCGGCTCCCGGCTGCACAGAAACAGACTCAATTCGTCGCAGAACAACATTCTGCGTACATCCGTCCGCACCTGATGGTCAAAGGTTACACCAAATGACATCTCCTGTTTGAGCCTGTGCCGACGCTGTTCCTCCGCCTCCTGATAAGCACGCGTCACTTGCTTGTCCTCAGCATCCTTATGCTCGGTCCGTCCGACTAGCTCCTTGTACATCAGGCTGCACAGCAGCGCGGCATAGGAATTCACTTGCTCGACTTCATCAATCCCGAGACGATAGAACACCAAACGTGGACTGAGTGGAAAATCAATAAACGTATAGGGTGCAGACACTTGGTCATTCCAGAAAGGAGCGGCGTCCAACTCAATCCATCCCCGGTCATGCTCCCGTGCTGCATATACAAAATCCTGCTTATGCCGTCTATTCTTAAAAGCACTTTCTTCCCACTGTGAAGCCAACTCACCTGAAATATGGGCATGGTCATGCTGCGTCGTCATCATATAAGCTTGGTCCGTTTCATAAATAACCATATGCTCTCCCCTTCCGTCCGGCGATTCATCTGATTCGTGTATAAAATCTCTGTTTGAAGGCCATGGTTATACTTATCATCATTATATCAGGATAAGGGTAAAAAGGCAGTGAAGTTTTCCGCATCCTTACTTCTAATTACCCGCGTGCTTCCTCACTCGAAACTGCTGCGGCGTCATCCCTTCCAGCTCACGAAACACCTTGTTAAAATGCTTTGCATTGTCAAAGCCAACAGTAGTCGCAATTTCATATATTTTACCACCTTGACGCTCTAACAGCTTTTTGGCTTCTGAAATACGCAGCCTGCTGGGCATGAAATCACACCCTTATGGATTCAATGAATCAGATCATTTGGCAAACTGCTCGATTTTCTTAAGGTTTTCTTCATAGATTTCATTCAGGAACAGAGCAAATAGAATGGGCAACGGGAACCCGATTGCCAGCTTGAGCAGACTGATGCCCAGCGTATTATTGACAACATACCAAAAATTATCATCCTCCAGAAAGGCCCAAAAATGCTCTAATCCCGCTGTTCATGAGTAGTACCGATCTTTTTGATTTTGGTGTCTAAAGTACAGGTGCAGCATTTTTTTACAATTTATTGGTTTACGAAAAAGACTATCCAATGGTACGATAAGCCTATATGTTATTCCAATCATTACCTATACATCTAGATCAGGAGGATTAAAAAAATGGAAGAATTAGTTCGTTCGATTCAAAAACAGATACGGATTAAAAAGGTGGCCTGCTGGGTGGGGATCATCTTGTTTGGTCTGTGTACTTTAGTTGGCATTGCGGCTCAAGAATGGCTTATGATGCTCATTTCGTTGGCAATCACGGTTTTATCGATCTATGCTTTAAGGATAATGCGCGGTATGAACCAGTTTGCTTCGGAATACCAACCTGGAAAGGGCTACCGTTACTATCGCCGTACTGTTCAACAAAAGCTGCGTTATCTCACTTGGGCACAATGGGTTGTGGGCATCTCTATCGCCCTGATGTTCTTCGTGTTCAACACCCGGCTGACTTCTTTTCTCATATCTATCTTGTGTATCCTCACTATTCAGTTCAGTATCAAGAAACGGATTAAAAATCACCAGGAGCCTGATGCTGCCGAGTTAGCTGAGTTTGTGCGTTTAGGGATCATCTCTCCTGATGAGCAGGCAATTGGAGTGTATAAAGATTTTGTGCATCTTACCCATACGTTTCGGGGGAACCAAATTATTATCGTGACGGATAAACACCTGATTTCCGTGTTTATAGAGGAACAAGGTCGTGCGTTGAAAACGGAAATACTGCTTTCGGGCATAAATAAGGTACGAGCCATCGGTACTGGTTTTCAGGGTCGGGGATTGCTCTTGTCGGTAAGCAACCGTGACCATAACGAGCTTCACATTCATATGGTCGGGCAAAGTATTTTCTTTTCTCCAGAGCAGTTCGTGAGCTCCTTGCTACAGGCATTGGATGGGGCCTTAAAGAGCAGTCCATACCATATGGAAGAAACATTTCCAGCCTACCAGCAGTTGAAAATTTCATTGCATCCATCAGAGCAGGGTGTTCTGCATAAGCCTACAACTGCTTAAGCTTATCTTCATAAAACGCCAAATAGCAAGCAAGCCCGGTTCCTAATGAGCTTACTTGCTATTTAGCATGCTTTTACATCAAATATCTAGCTGTCAGAGAGCTTCTTTTCTACTTACTTCTGTCCAATTAATGATTTGCTCCATGATAGAACACTGAAATGAGGTCATGACTTGTAACAAACACCAGCAAGCTAAACAGACTGAGCGACAGAGGCTGTGAAATCAATTTGTTCATCCTTTAACACTCCTTTTAAAATAGTTATATATTGATCTTGCTGTGTTGCCGTAGCTTGGGATCTGAAAATCTCAAAAATGGCGGTACACTTCCTAAACTCATGCTCATGTTCCATACCCAGGGTATCTGACAACATGAGGGATTGCAGAATATAGTTCAGCGCAACCGTAAACTGCTGCTGCTTGATATAGTAGAGAGACAATTGATAGCAAAAGCGAAAATAATAAGACACATTCACAGGCTCTTCGAGATATTTGAAATCGTCAATTTGTTCAGCGAAGGGTTCAAGCACAGCCTCTAAAGGATAGTCGTGCCTGGATGCCCCCTCCACGATGGAAAGAAGCCCCGGTAACAGTTCTTCCGGATTGTCCTGAAGAAATTGAACGTATTCCTGCAACACTTCAAAACGACCTGACAAAATATCAAGGGCATACAGATTGGCTTTGGCGGCATGGCGATAATACTCGACTTCCGCTTCCCCGTGAGGATCAAGACCATTAAACCAGCCCAATTCCGCATACTTTTCGATGCAATCTCGGGCTTCATCATATTCCCCCTGTTTCTGGAAGGCCATTCCTTTCATCAGATGACTGTATCCATAGTAATATACTAGTGGACGTTTGGTATGTATGGGTTGTATCGGTTTCTTGCGCGCTTTGTAGAACTGTAACTCCTGATACTTCTGGCTGGCACGGTCGTACAAGTGATCACATAAAGCAATCATATTGGCTCCGTCGTTAAACGAAAATGACAGCTTAATCATGTTAACGAGTGTGTCTAAATCTGTGATGTCGGAGTGAACAAGATCATCCACCCTACCCACCTCCTTGTCCGACTTTTCATATTCACCAAATAGAAAGTTCGCCAAACAAAAGAATGAACTGAATACCGTTCATGATATGATTTAATGATTTTATGATATAACTTAATTACGTAATTATTACGTAATTAAGTTATATCATAAAATCAACTATGCCGCAAGCTTTTTATGAGAAAAAATCCCATTTACACAGAGGTAAATGGGATTTACGGATTTGGTGAACTTCAATCGTTCATTTGTTTTTCTCCAAATGAAGTAAAGGGAATGCTCGCCCTGATCCGTCCAGTGCGGATCGCCCTGTTTGTACAAAGCCATAATGTTTGTAGAAAGCGTGTGCATGTTCGTTTTGCTCATTAACGTCCACTTTGAGGCGTTTGCCTTTTATTTTTTCAGCATGCTGGATTAATCGGCTGCCTGTGCCCTGTCCGTGCCGCTTAGGGTCAACGAATAACATCTCTATTTTAATCCCGTCCAGTCCGATAAACCCTATTGGATCTTGGGCTTCGTTCCACTCCATCCAAATCTCAACTTCTCTTAGTGCACCATTTCGCACGATATGATGGTAAAATTGAATGTCTTCTTCCGTCAAAAATGTGTGAGTCTGACGTACAGCCCGATGCCAAATATCTACGAGTTGATCATGATTTTCTTCCCGATAAGCAACAATTTCATTCTGCACTGCATATCCCCCGTACTCGTAAAATTTCATTAAGTTAACTTTTCCAGTAAGTCTAGCATACTTATTAAGAGGGACACAAACACAAAAAAGGAAGCGGACTCCTTCCGCCTCCCCCTACGTTACACCCCTTTTACAACGTAACACCGTTTTTAAAAATAGCCAGCTCTCTGAAATTGTTCTTCTCGTTGTTCACCCAGGTTCCACTGGCTACATCGACAATGTAATCTACAAAGCTTCGGAGCGCATCCTCCATACTAACATCCAATACTCTATCACAATGCACACGTTAACATATAAACTCATGCACCCATTCGCGGAGCTATGACTATCTTCCTGCTGTTTCGCACCTGAACCAAGACGGTTAAGGCTAACTAGAATAGATGCAAGATAGCACGGGCAGGAGGAACATCTATGAAAACCATCGCAGATACTATTGTAGAGGTTTTAGTCAATGCAGGGGTCAAGCGAATTTATGGTATCGTTGGAGATTCTTTAAATAATATGGTCGATTCCATTCGCAGCAATGGTCAAATTGAATGGATTCATGTGCGGCACGAAGAAGTGGCTGCCTTTGCAGCCGGGGCAGATGCTGATCTTAGCGGCAGCATTGCAGTGTGCGCCGGTAGCAGTGGTCCCGGAAATCTGCATCTTATTAACGGATTATATGATTGTCACCGCAATCGGGTACCTGTACTCGCTATTGCGGCCCATATTCCAAGCGACGAAATTGGAAGCGAATATTTCCAGGCTACGCATCCCGAGCATCTTTTCGGGGAATGCAGCCACTTCTGTGAGGTCATTACGACTCCACGACAAATTCCAAGAACCGTTACGATGGCTATACAACAGGCGGTTTCACGTTCAGGTGTCTCCGTCATTGTTCTTCCGGGGGGTGTGGCAGCTTTAGCAGCGGAAAAGGTGCCTATTCCCGAACATGTCTACCATCCCACTGCACCTGTGGTGCATCCGTCAGCTTCGGAAATTTCCCGGCTGGCCGAGTACCTGAATAAAGGCAAACGAATCACTTTGTTATGCGGCTCCGGCTGTGCGAAATCCCATGAATTGCTCATGCAACTGTGCGACAAGCTGAAATCCCCTATGGTCGCTGCCCTTCGAGGCAAGGAATATCTGGAGTATAACAACCCTTATTATGCAGGCTTGACGGGTCTGATTGGATATTCTTCCGGGTACCATGCAATGATGGATTGTGACGTCCTGCTCATGCTCGGAACAGATTTTCCTTACAGACAGTTTTATCCCGAAAATGCAGTTGTGCTGCAAGTGGATATTGAGCCTGCCCACCTCGGCAGACGCACTCCTTTAAAGTATGGGTTGTGCGGGGATGTAAAAGCAACACTCGAAATGCTACTTCCTCTTTTAACGACAAAGCATGATACCAAGCATTTGGAAAAAACCATCTCCCACTATACCAAGGTGCGTCAGGAGCTGGATGAACTGGCGGTTGGTAAACCAGGTCATACGCCGATCCATCCGCAATATCTCACCAAGATCGTCATTGACGCCGCTCATGAAAATGCCATTTTCACCTGTGATGTTGGTACGCCTACCGTGTGGGCAGCACGTTATTTGCAAATGAACGGCCAACGCAGACTTATCGGCTCCTTCAATCACGGAACGATGGCAAGTGCATTGCCACAAGCGATTGGGGCACAAGCCACGGAGCCTGACCGACAGGTTATTGCCCTCTCTGGCGATGGTGGTCTGACAATGCTGATGGGCGATCTGCTTACCCTGAAACAGCATCAGTTACCTGTAAAAGTCATTGTTTTCAATAACGGCGCCCTCGGTTTTGTTGAGCTGGAAATGAAAGCAGCCGGTTTTCTGGAAAACGGCACCGAACTGGTGAATCCTGATTTTGGCGCTGTGGCGGAAGCCATGGGTCTCAAGGGAATTCGAGTCGAAGATCCAGCGATGCTGGAGGACGCGATTCAACAGGCATTGGCTCATGATGGCCCTGTAGTAGTGGATGTAGTGATCAATCGTCAGGAGCTATCCATGCCGCCCAAGATTAATCTCAAACAAGCTGGAGGTTTTACGCTGTGGATGATGAAAGCTGTGCTGAACGGCGCGGTGACGAAATTGTTGAACTGGCGAAAACAAATCTTTTGCGATAAAAGCCGCCACACTCGCACATATTTAATAAAAAAGGGCAGGAACAGCGCGTCATGCACTGAACCTGCCCTTTAGGATTTTCCTTTTTCCAACAAAAAAGCTTAACGCTGTCTGTTTGCCGTCGACTTCCGTTTCATGAGCGCAGTTTCCATAAATATAAGCTCGCCCTCGTCCGACGGTGACTGGATCCGTTCCAAAATACATGCGGCTCCACGCGCGCTAATCTGCTCAATCGGTCTTTTGACCGTCGTTAACGGCGGGGTCGTATACATCGAAAAGCCGATATCGTCAAATCCAATGACCGAGACATCGTCCGGTACCTTTAAGCCATGCTCGAATACTGCGTTCATCGCCCCGATGGCCATGTCATCGTTAGAGCAAAACACCGCCGTCGGTGGTTCCTCCAAGGAAAGCAATTGCTTCATCGCTTGGCTGCCACTTTCCGTGTCATAATGGCCATGCATGATATATTCGTGCCTAATTGGCTTGCCGCTGTCAATCAGCGCATTCATGAAACCCTCGCGGCGTTGCTGGGTGGATTTAAAGCCTTCTACCCCTTCAATGATCGCGATGCGTTCATGCCCGCTTTCAATGAGAAAGGAAACTGCCGCATAGGACCCTTCCTTATCGTTGGAAATAACATTCACAATGCCCGCCCCGGACACCTGCCGATTCAGCACGACGAGCGGAATGCCCTGACCGAGCACATGATAAATAAACGGGTTGTCCGCCTCGCTCTGACTCATCAGGATGATGCCGTCAAAACGCTTGCGGTGAATGGCCGAAAAATCGGCGTAATCGTCAATCCCTCGCACAAACAGATTGTAATCCACCCCGATGACATGATTCACTCCACGGATGGTATCCGCAAAAAAGCTGGAGCTGGTACCTTCTGAAATACTGGTGAAAAACAGTCCAATCGTATGCGAGCGCTGGAGGACAAGGCTTTTGGCGTTAAAATTCGGAATGTAATTAAGTTGCTCCGCCAGCTCCATAATTTTGCGTTTGGTATCTTCTTTAATCAGCGGGCTGTTGTTGAGCGCCCGGGAGACGGTCGTATGGGAAACATTCGCCAATTTGGCAATGTCTTTAATGGTAGCTGCCATATACGTATCCTTTCTTTACTGAGGCTCAAAAAAATTATATACCCACCATACCACAGGAGCCGCCCGGAAAAGAAGACTTCCACAAATTAACGCGGTTATCAGCATGTCGACACTGTAGTACTTGAACCATTTCTGCATGTCTGCTGTCTGTCAGCTTGTACATTTTACCGATTACCAGCATGCAATGAGCAGGGCAACAGCCGGATAGAGACACAGCAGCGCCTTGATTCCGAGCAGCGTTCCAGAGGTTTGAACCACATTCGGGACATACCCGATAAACGCCAGCCCGATACCGGGCAGAAAGCCGGATAAGGATTGAGCCAATTTGCGTGAAAAGTTAAACAGCGAGTAGGTAATCCCTTCCTTCCGCTCCCCGGATGACCATTCCCCGTAGTCAATGATATCGGAGACAAAGGCCCAGGTAACCCCGTTAGGAATACTAATACCAATGAACGAAATACTGGCCAGAATGGTGAAAATATATACATTTGAAGGCATAAAGAAGTTCATAGAGTCGGCAATGACACTGACCAACATCCCGAGCATGGCTGTTTTTCGTTTACCGAAGCGTCGCACCAGCTTGGGCAAGAACAACACACCCAGCAACGACGAACCGATAATAATAAAATTCATATAAGCCATCAATTCGACATGTCCCAAATTATATTCGGCAAAATAGATCAGTAACGCGGATTTGATACTGTACGCGGATATGGTGAAAATCGTCATCAACACGAGTACCAGCAAAGGCTTATTCGTCGTAAAGGTATGCACGATGACGCCAAAAGAGAGTTTTTCCTTGGGTCCCGACTAGCTGACCATACGCTCCTTCGTTCCCCGATAGCATATCATGAAAGCGATCACACCAATGAATGACATGATTCCCATTACCACAGGATATCCGACATGATGGTTAGGAAACAACAGAATCAGCGGCATAACAATTACACTGGTTACGAATAATGCGCCCAGTGAACCATATGGAATATTCACTATGGAGTAGCCGATTCCCCCAGATCATATAGGACGCATAGGCATAAATGAGCTTGCCTGTTGGTGAGATGTTCGGTGAAATAAAGGTAAGAACCGTAAGAATAGCAAGGAGAACGCTTCCAGCAATAAGAAAGGGTCAGAATTTCCCACGTGGACCAATATGCTTGCGATAATCCACTAAAGAGCCGACAATAGGATCACAAATGGCGGCAAACAGCTTGCTGACCAGAAAAATGCCTGCGGCTGCTCCTGCTGAAACACCTGCTACATCCGTAAAGAATTTCAACAGGTACAACTGCCCCAAATCAAACATGAATCCGTTTCCAAAGTCACCCATACCGTAAGAAATCTTTCCTTTCAGGCTGATATGCTCACCTGTCTTGTTGTCAGTTTGGATGCTCTCCTGAACGATAGGCACTCCCATACCCTGCTCACTCCTCTATTTTATTGTGATTATTTTCACATTATTAATGAATACGTATTCTGTTTTCAATCCCCCTTACCCGGAGCTTGAAAAGCCTCCCGGCAAGGGCATCTATTGAAATGTGAATTTACAAGTTCATCCTGTATATCATCACTTGCTGTGAACAACCGTCGGGAAATTAAAATATTGCTTGGCATTTGTAGCTAATGTTTTGTACCATTTCTCCGAGCAGCTCCAGATCCTCAGGCGACTTGCCCTCCTGTACCCACGTTCCGATCAGATCACAAAGTATCCGCCGAAATATTCGCGCCGTGTATAGGACAGAAAGCTGCGGGAATCCGTCAGCTTGCTAATTTGCTTATGATATTCGAGATGGTCCGTCGGATCATCGGTAGTGCACACAACGGTTACCTTCGAATTTACAATCAGATCACGTGCCCCAAAGCCCTTTCCTTGCAGCTTTTGGTTCACCTTAATCATGTTTCTGAATAATTGTTAACGTGAACAAAAATGAATTCAATCTTGCTGCTATTCAGCAATAGCATTCTATAAAACATAGCAGGTTACCTGCTTATATCAGATGATACCGCTATAATAAGATACCTGAATGTCAAATCACCCTTGATTACTTCTCCTTAAATTTAATGTTTACGTTAACAATAATTAAATTGTAACCGTTATCCTTTGCAGAGAAAAGTGATTTTTATCATGAGAAGGAACAAAAAAACAGACCTGGCCTCAACTTCGACAGATCTGTTTCCTCCGTCCATCTTTATTTCAGACTATAGCCCGGCTTGTACAGGCTCGTATTCCGAACGAGCTGATCCGGGTATACGAGAGACACGGCAAACAGCACCAGCACAACGCCCATCCCGGTCCAATGCGTCAGCAGATAGGTTCGATAGCACACCTGTCAAAACAGTCCACCGATGACCGCGTCATAAGCAGCCGTTCCATATCAAACGTTTCAACTTTCACTCCTTCTTCCCCTTCATCTTGTCATTTTCAATAAAATGACCCTCACTTATTTTAGGGCATGAGCGTTGTTTGAAAATCCTTTATTTCCAAATCTCCGCACTTTTTATTTTCCCTCTTAAACCGCACTTTGAAAACGTTTTTTTATATATTTGCTCTTTTTCAGAAAATTTTGCTCTTGAAAGTACCAGTTATTGTATTATAATTGTCATATACAACCAATGTTTTACACTGAAAGTATTTCATAATCATATTCCTAAGAAGAGGTGATCGCGTTGAGCACAAAAGTTCAAGCTGTACATGTTAAGACCGATACGAAAGGAGCTGACCTCGTTGTCGATTGCTTGATTAAACAAGGTGTAACGCACATTTTTGGTATTCCAGGTGCAAAGATTGACTCGGTTTTTGATGTCCTTCAAGAACGCGGCCCGGAACTGATTGTATGCCGTCACGAACAAAATGCCGCTTTTATGGCAGCCGCCGTCGGTCGCCTAACTGGTAAACCAGGCGTATGTCTCGTCACCTCCGGCCCCGGTGCGTCGAATTTGGCTACAGGACTTGTTACCGCTAATGCGGAAAGTGATCCCGTCGTCGCTATCGCAGGTGCAGTCCCAAGATCCCAGCGTTTGAAACGCACCCACCAATCCATGGATAACGCCGGGTTATTCGAGCCTATCACCAAATACAGTGTGGAAGTGGAGCATCCCGATAGTATACCAGAAGCCATCACCAACGCATTTCGGATTGCGACCTCAGCACAGCCTGGAGCAACCTTTGTCAGTCTACCTCAGGACGTGTTGACTTCGTCATCCGAAGTGACCGCCATTGAGAAGCTTTCCCTTCCACAGCTTGGAACCGCACCAGCCGGACTTATCAAACAAGTAGCAGGCCAAATCAGCCAAGCCAAGCTGCCTGTTCTTTTACTCGGTATGAAAGCCAGCACTCCCGAAGCTACAGCAGCCATCCGCGCACTCATTCAAAATACGGATTTGCCTGTCGTCGAAACCTTCCAGGCTGCCGGGGCCATTTCCCGCGAACTGGAGGACCATTATTTTGGCCGAGTCGGTCTGTTCCACAATCAACCAGGTGACATGCTCCTTGGAGCCGCAGATCTGGTGCTGACCATTGGCTACGACCCCATTGAATACGATCCGAAAAACTGGAACATTCCAGCAAACCGGACCCTCATTCATCTCGATGATCATCAGGCGGATATCGACCATGATTATCAACCGGATTACGAACTGATCGGCAATATAGCCCTGATCGTGCGCAGTCTCGCAGAAGAATTGCCTGCATTAAAGCTGTCTGAAGCCTCATGCGCCCAATTGAACCGTCTCCGCCACGATCTGAACGAGCAAGCTGCCGTCCCTGTTCGCAAGCACGACTATCTGATTCATCCATTACAATTCATTCGTACTCTGCGCAGCCTGATTGATGATAATGTCACGGTCACCTGCGATGTGGGTTCACACTACATTTGGATGGCCCGATATTTCCGCTCCTATGAGCCGCGTCGCCTTCTGTTCAGTAACGGGATGCAGACGCTAGGTGTAGCTCTTCCCTGGGGCATTGCTGCCACTCTCGTCAATCCCGGTCAAAAAGTCGTTTCTATTTCCGGCGACGGAGGATTCCTTTTCTCATCCATGGAGCTTGAAACCGCCGTACGTCTCAACTCCCCACTGGTGCACATCGTATGGAGAGACGGCACCTACGACATGGTCGCTTTTCAACAACAAATTAAATATGGCAGAACGTCCGGCGTAGAATTCGGAGATGTGGATGTCGTGAAATATGCCGAAAGCTTCGGGGCAACCGGATTGCGCGTGCATTCCCCTGAAGAACTGGAAAGCGTATTGCAACAGGCACTCCATACCGATGGCCCCGTGGTCGTCGATATTCCGATTGATTATCAGGACAATATCCAGCTGGGACGTAAACTACTGCCCAATCAGTTAAACTGACTTCACAGTTGCCCAATCGTGACGGCTTCGTGACAATGAATGGCGTTTAACGTTTTTTTATGAAAAAGAAAGAAAATAAATGTATCCAATCACAAAAGGAAGTGTATTGCCATGACCGTTGCAGAACTGGAAACAAAGCAAGAAGCTGATCATGATATTTACCAAACGTCCACCATGCTCGCTTTATTGGATGGTCTTTATGACGGAGTCGTTGCCTTCAAGGAACTGCAAAAGCACGGGGATTTCGGGCTCGGTACCTTTGATCAACTGAATGGAGAGATGATTGCGTTCGATGGTGAGTTTTATCACTTGCTTCCAAACGGTACGGCCCATCGTGTAAAACCGGAAGAGACAACTCCCTTTTCCACAGTCACCTTTTTCCGTGAAGATTTCACATATACTATTGACCGCCCCATGCATCGTGAAGAGCTGGAAGCCCTGCTGCTAAAGCTGTTTCCAAGCCGTAATCTGTTCTATGCCTTCCGTATGGATGGCACTTTCCGTGAAGTGAAGACACGCACCGTGCCTCACCAGGTGAAGCCTTACAAGCCTTTTATCGAAGTAACCAAATCACAGCCCACGTTCTCTTTTAACGACGCTTCCGGCGTGATTACCGGGTTTTGGACACCTGCGTATGCTCAAGGAATTGGAGTGGCCGGGTTCCATTTGCACTTTATTAACGATGAACGCACCGGAGGCGGGCATGTCTTTGATTATGTTGTCGACAAGTGCACAATCCGTGTTTGTCAAAAATCCAATCTGCACCTCGTCCTGCCCGATACACCGGATTATTTGACCGCCAACCTGTCCAGAGAAAATCTGGAGAAAGAAATCGCCGTCACCGAAGGTGGGCAATAATCGCAACGTATGATTCTACAAGGTACAGTCGACTTTGTTTATGAATGAGATTCTACCTCATATTGAAACCAAAAGATCGCAGCCCGGAAGAGATGCTTGATGCTCTCCGGCTGCGATCTTTTTAATAGGGAATTCCGAATAAGTGCGCGATAGTGGTTATCTGTTGTTTTTCTCATCATTTCATACTCACGTCTCAATCTGATCCAGCTTATCTGCATAATATTGAATCGCGCGTGAGTACGCTTGTGTTGGTGAGTCCGAGGTGGTTTCAGGCAGCTCCGTTAACAAGCCCTGTATGGCCTTCCCATGTTCTCCAAGATTGTATAACACCATCGCGTAAAATACGCGAAACGGCCTGTAATCCGAAAATTCGTTCATGCCTGTTTCCAGCCACGCTTTCGCCTTGGCATACTCTCCCAATACACGGTACGTGCTACCTAATCCCAGGATCGCCCCTTTCCTCGATTCTGCCGATAACGTCATACCCAGACTTTTTTCGTAAAAGGATAAAGCTTCCCTCTCCAGTCCTAATGCATCATGTGTCCAAGCCGTCTGATACCACAGCTCGGCATCATTCTGCTCCTGTTCCAATGCCTTCAATAACAGCTTCCGCGCTTCCTCCGCCTGCCCTGTGCGCCTTAGCTCGCTGGCTTTTGCAATAATATCGTTCATGTCCTGAAACACAAAAAAGCGGCTCCCCCTCAGGAGAACCGTTATATAACCATAGTTACGGCTTATTTAACATGTAATGATCCTGCACTCAATATCACCGCTACACGCTGAGCGTCGAAAATATGGGAAAGCTCCTCTACTGCCGTTAAGTACAACAGCCCGTTGCCTTCCAGCTTAGCAGAATGGCCGAGTGGAACCGTGCGTTTGATCAGTTGGGCGTATAGCTCCGGCTCGGTGAAATTCCGTTCAAAGTTCGCGTTCGCCAACTGCTTAATCAGCGCCAAAGCACCCGCTACATGCGGGGTAGCCATTGAGCATGTCCGGTGAAGAGCAAAAGGCGTATATCAGATCATATAACGGTTCTCCTACCCCACAGTCGCCATGGAGCAAGTATTTAAGATTCCGTTGAGGTATTCCCGCTACAAGTGCATGAACAAACCGATGATCCTCTGGAGATAAAACGTCCTGTATGATCTTTCCGAATTCCTTCGTCCTGTGCAGCAGAAGATCGCTTTTGTTCCTTCCATAATAGCGGATCAACATAAACCAGACGCGTTAATTTTTCAATCTGTGAATAGGTTTGTAAAAATTCCGCTTCCGCTTCTACAATAACCGGATCATTCTGTTTGATCACATATCTTGGCTTGGCTCCGTCCATGACGGCAATCACTTCGCTTGAAGTTCCTCCAGTCAAGGTTTTGAGTTCTTGCATATGACCTTCAAGTACACCTGCTTCATGAAGCTCCTTTAGGATCAGTTGAACGTCCATCAAAAGCCTCCACTCCATCCATGCCTCTAATCCACTACGCGACTGACGCTTGGATTCATCGCTATGATTCAATCCGTTCGCCAGTCGCACCTGCTTTAAAAAGAAATCTTTTCATGCTCCGCATAAATTTCAAGCGCACGCTCCATTTTATGGACATAGTCCGCATCCTGACTGGTGCACAGGAACGTAATGTGTCCCTCCTGCGATTGACCCACTTTTGCCGGAGGTGCCAGCAAATTGCGCTCAGACAACACCTGTTTTAACCTTCTGACCGTTCCCTGACTCCCGTCGATTAGCTGAATATGGGAAGGCAGCAGCCCCTTCAAGATATCTTTATAAAAAGGATAGTGGGTACATCCCAAAACGACCGTACCATATAAGTCGAGATCGAACGCAGCCAGCTTACGGTTAAAATATTCGGCCATTTCTGCCCGGTCAAAATTTAACTGCTCACAATAGTGCACCAGTTCGGGCAAGGGCAACGAATCCACACTTCCATGATCATCGACTCTGGACACCAGCGCTGCATAACCGGATTGTTTTAACGTCAACGGCGTGGCTAACACCAGCACTCTTTTACCATTCGCTCGATTCATCTCCACCGCAGGCTTTACCGCAGGCTCCATGCCAATAATCGGAATCTGGTATTCGTTCCTCAGCTCCGCAACCGCGATACTCGTGGCTGTATTGCAGGCAATGACCAGCGCCTTAACATCCTCTTTTAAAATAGTTTGTACCGAAGCCTTGACGTATCCGCACACCTCTTGCGGTGTTTTCGTCCCGTAAGGAACATGAAGCGTATCCGCCAAGTATACAAAATTTTCGTTTGGCAGCCGTCGTAAGGCCTCAGATAATACCGTAATTCCACCCAATCCTGAATCAAAAAAACCAATTTTCAAGCTACTCACCTTTTTCGTTCATCTGTTGTGCCTATCCTGCTGACTACATGGTAATTTCATTTTTCGCCTATGGAATCCATTCTTCTAATCGGCTCATATTTAAATTTTACCGCAAAACTGATATTTTGCAAAAGAAACACATGAATTTTACAGTGTAAAAAATAAAGTAGCTTGTTAAAATAAATTTAATATAGAAGCGTTGACATGCATTATCTTTATATTGTAATATTACGAGGTAAATGACTTACTTAACTTACCTAGGGGGAAATAAATCATGTCTAAAGTACTATTTGTCAAAGCTAACGACCGTACAGCCGAAGAATCCGCAACCGTTAAATTGTATAATGCCTTTTTGGAAAGCTACAAAGCTTCCCATCCATCCGATGAAATCACTGAACTGGACCTGTTCTCCGTCGAGCTTCCTTATTTGAACGCCAACATGATTAACGGCACGTTCAAATCCGCTAGAGGCTTGGAGTTGAACGCAGAAGAAGCTCGCCTGGCAAATATCGCCAACGGCTATCTGGATCAATTCCTGGCAGCAGACAAAGTCGTATTCGCTTTCCCGCTTTGGAACATGACGATTCCAGCTGTACTGCATACGTACATTGACTACCTGAACCAAGCTGGTAAAACGTTCAAATACACTGCTGAGGGTCCAGTTGGTCTGGTAACTGAAACTAAAGTAGTGCTGTTGAATGCAAGAGGCGGCGTTTATTCCGAAGGGCCTGCTGCTGCTGCTGAAATGTCTTTGAACTACATGAGCAACATCTTATCCTTCTTCGGTGTGAAAGACATCGTGAAGGTTGTACTGGAAGGACATAACCAGGCTCCAGATCAAGCACAACAAATCGTGGCATCCGCTGTACAACGTGCAGTAGACGCAGCAAAATCGTTCTAATCCCATATATATGAACAAAAGAGGATATCCGCCCCTTGGTGGGAGGATATCCTCTTTTTTTATGGATATTGTTTTACGTGTATAGCAGCACTTTCCCTGTATTTTTTCTGCTTTCAACCCATTGATGCGCCAACGCCGCCTCTTTTAACGGAAATCTTTCACTGATCTACGACAAATGAAAGCACGTGTCTGCTATGTGACTACTTCTATTTTAAGGAATGAACTGTTGCACGATTTTAACGACCTTACCCTCACGCAATGTAACATGGTATGGAAATTGGCTGAGATCCAATACATCTTTTTTGGCAAATTCTTTTTCAAACTGTGCCAGAGGTATCGATTCGTTCCATTTCACATCTGTATCTTCTATATGACCTGTATGATCATAAATTTGTACCTCTACCGAAGCATCTGGCGCAACCTGGTACACGTCATTTTGCACGGAATTATTCACGATATAGTAGCCGTCCGGTGCTCCGTCCAACCCTGTGTTTCCTTCATGCTCCAAAAATACCTTATCTGCTGCCGCGCCTTCATACCATTCAATCGGGTCAACCGACAAATAGATTTGTCCGTTACGGATCTCCATTTGGTTTATATAAACGGTCTCCTGATTTTCAGCAGGTGCTACTGGCGTGTAGCCTTGTGCTGTTGCCCCTGCCGTCATAATCAGCATCATCATTAAAGCCAATACGGTCCATTTCGAAGCTAGTTTCATCATGTCTGATCTCTCCTTACCGTTAGGGTATGATACGGTGTCTGTAAGCTTCATTACCCTTATGCACCTATCATAAACGTTGTAAGGTTAAAAAGTGTATCAGATACGTAAAAAGAAGTTACGATTTTTTAAGACTTGGTCTTAAAACTTGCTTACATGTCCTATTTACGTCTCACTATTTGATCAATCCTACCTGACGCGCCTGTTCTTCGGTGAGAATAAACTCTTCATTTTGCCATACCTCGTCCTCTTTGGTTACAGCGAACATTCCCATAATCTCTGTCCAGATTCCTTTGTCGGCGGCTTCCTTTTGCGTAATAAAAATTTTCATATCGGTTCCTCCTCCTTGTGTAAAATGGGTGTAATTCATAACTGTTGGTCTGTGTGGCGCACTGCTCGAACACATGGTTTCTCTGATGGCTGTAGCGCTATCGCTTCTCCGAAATCCATCTGCCCGCTCCGTTACTCAGCTTATCTCTGCCACACTATGAGCAGACTGCCTGTTGCTTCTCCAAAAACGGTGTACCTTTGTTTAAAAAGCTTCTAACACTATGATGAATTTGCAATGCTTGTCTTAGATTCGCTCGAAGGATTCTAGTCCTGCTTATAACATATGTACCCTTTTCCTGCCAGGATTATTCGTTTCTTATTTGTAACTTGTAACTTTAAAATTTGTATATTATGATTTACGTGTGATTGTGTTTAGCTAGTTCTTTTGACCCATTCTAATGGAAATCCATCAACTTTCAGAACTGAACCATTAAAAAACAGTTGTCGCCGAGGAACTCTCAGCGACAACTACTCAGTAGGTACATTCGTTACGATGCACGGATTTATCCATAATTTTCATCTCTCATGCTTTTTGTGCAACCCCAGTACGATACGCCGCTTCAATCACGGCATCTCTAACCTTTTTTACCACTTCCTGATTAAATACGCTCGGAATAATACATGTTTCGTTCAGTTCGTCATCTGTAACAACGGAAGCGATCGCTTGTGCGGCTGCAAGCTTCATGGCTTCGTTGATTTCGCTCGCCCTGCAATCCAATGCACCACGGAAAATGCCCGGGAAGCAAAGCACGTTGTTGATCTGATTGTGACCATCGGACCTCCCGGTTGCCAAGATCTTAACGTAAGGTTTGGCCAACTCCGGATCAATCTCCGGAATCGGGTTCGCCATGGCAAAGACGATTGGGTCCTTCGCCATAGAACGAACGTCATCCACCTTTAGAATGTTCGGAGCCGATACGCCAATAAAAACATCTGCATTCTTGATAACTTCGGACAAGTTGCCGACTTCCAGGTTCGGATTCGTCATCTGAGCAAACGCAGTCCAATAAGGATTGTCATAATGTGTATTCCGATGAATAGCGCCATTACGGTCCACCCCGATCAAATTTCTCACGCCAGCGGACAGTAACATTTTCGAACAAGCGATGCCTGCTGCTCCAATGCCGTTGACAACGACCTTAATCTCCGACATTTGCTTGCCGGTAATTTTGAGTGCATTCAACAAACCCGCTAACAGGGCAACGGCTGTTCCGTGCTGGTCATCGTGAAATACCGGAATATCTAGCTCCTGTTTCAAACGCTCCTCGATTTCGAAGCAACGCGGTGCCGAAATATCCTCCAAATTGATGCCTCCGAATGCCGGAGCCATTGCCTTAATGGTTCGGACCATTTCGTCAGGGTCTTTCATGTCCAGGCAAATCGGAAAAGCGTCCACATCTGCGAATTCCTTGAACAACATAGCCTTGCCTTCCATTACTGGCATGGCCGCTAACGGTCCGATATCGCCAAGCCCCAGAACGGCCGATCCATCGGTAACCACCGCGATCGTATTGCGTTTGATCGTCAGTGAGTAGGCTTTGCTCGGCTCTTCTGCAATCGCCGTACATACGCTGGCGACACCGGGAGTATACACCCGTGACAAGTCGTCACGGTTCTTCACCGATATTTTAGAGGCAATTTCAATCTTCCCGCCCAAATGTGCGAGGAAAGTCTGGTCTGACACGTGAATCATTTTGACACCGCTTAGCTTCTGAAGCGACTCGCTGATCAATTGGCTGTGCGCTTGATCGAATACGTTCACAGCGATATCGTGGATGGTGCTCGTGTGATCGGACGAGATGACATCAATCCCCACAATATCTCCGCTCGTTTTTTCAATCATTGCGGCGATTTCGCTGAGGAGGGTTCGTTCTTTATCAATTTGAATCCGAAATATCATGTAAGTGCTGGCACCGCTCGATACTGACATTTTTTTGTCACTCTCCCTTTGTTTCATAAAACGTTTTATTGCACGTCCCTTTTCAACTCTTTTCCAATAGTTCCGCTCCTGCGATACCCGGATTCGTCATTTCATATGGATCAAGAATAATCTCAAGCTCCTCTTCCGTTAAAACGTTATAAAGAAGGCACAGCTCGCGGACCGGACGCCCCGTTAAAATCGCCTCACGCGCGATTCTCGCTACTGTCTCATAGCCTAAGTGCGGATTGAGCGCCGTTATGACCCCCACACTTTTCTCCACATACTCTTTACAGCGCTCTACGTTTGCTTCGATTTCCTCCAAACAATATACCCGGAATACGTTGAACACCTGGTTCATCATGCTGAGCGATTGCAGCAAATTGAACACGAGCACAGGCTCCATAACGTTAAGTTCAAGCTGGCCCGCTTCGGAGGCAAGACAAATTGTATGGTCATTGCCGATGACCTGGAACGCCACCTGATTCACTACCTCCGCCATGACCGGATTGACCTTGCCCGGCATAATGGACGAACCGGGTTGGCGTGCCGGCAAACTCAATTCCCCCAGCCCGGTGCGCGGCCCGGAGGCAAGCAAACGGAGATCATTGGCAATTTTCGACATGTTGATCATGCAAACTTTTAAAGCGGCGGACACCTCGGTGTAAGCATCCGTATTTTGTGTCCCGTCCACCAGGTGCGTGGCATTGGTAAGCGGCAACCCGCTGAGCTCGGCAAGATATTCAACGACACGTTTAATGTATCGGGGATCGGCATTTAAACCAGTACCTACGGCTGTTGCACCCATGTTAACTTCGTACAAATGGTCACGAGTCTGACTGATCCTCTTAATATCACGTTCCAGCACTCTGCTATAGGCCTCAAACTCCTGCCCAAGCCGGATCGGCACGCCATCTTGCAGATGAGTACGGCCCATTTTGATAATCCCGTCGAATTGTACAGCTTTTTTCTGAAATGCAGCGAGCATCTCCTTCATCGTGACGATCAGCTTATCAATCAAAGAAAGTGTTGCAATATGAATCGCCGTGGGAAAAGCGTCGTTGGTTGATTGGGCCATATTCACATGTGTGTTGGGGCTCACTTTAAAATAATCCCCCTTGGTTCCCTCCAGCAGCTCGATCGCCCGGTTGGCGATAACCTCGTTGGTATTCATGTTGATGGATGTGCCTGCTCCGCCTTGTATAGGGTCAACTATAAATTGGTCATGCCATTTACCGTCCATGATTTCTTGTGCTGCCAATACGATCGCATCACCAATATGTGGATTCAATTGTCTAATTTCGATATTAGCCAATGCTGCCGCCTTTTTAACAATAGCCATAGCCCGAATTAACGATTCATGGATACGATAGCCTGTGATCGGAAAATTTTCTACCGCTCGAACGGTTTGTATACCGTAGTAAGCTTGAGATGGAACTTCTTTTTCTCCAAGAAAATCTTTTTCCTTACGATATTCGTTCATGAGTTTTAGCTCCCTTATTTCTAGTTTCAAGTCTCATTTACAATACATGCTCCCGGTAGGCAATATCTACAACCTTCTTCGCTAAAATATAAGTCGGATCGATTACTTTAATCCCGTCTACTTCACTCATAACAATCGGAATCTCCGTGCAAGCTGCGACAACGGCCTCCATTCCTTTGGCAATCATCGTTTGAAATGCGTTAACCAATAAACTCTTGCCTTTTTCGATATCTCCGGCTTTTACTGAATAAATACCTTCCATTACCTTAGCTTGTGTAATCTCATCAGGCTCCAATACAGTAATACCTTTCTCACGGAGAGAGTGTTGATAGAGCATCGTTTTCAATGTACCGTCAGTCGCTAACAATGAGACACGTCTTATACCGACCTCGCCTATGAATTTTGCCGTTTCTTTGGGCATATTAACAATCGGAGCCCTAACGGTTTCCTGAATGTCTTGCAAATAATAATGTGCAGTATTGCAAGCGATTACAATCAAATTCGCCCCGGCATCCTCCAGTCTCTTGGCAGATTGTTTCATAAAGGGGAGAGGATCATTGCCTTTACCCATTATGGCTGCTGTACGATCCGGAATCTGAGGATAATTATCAACGATCATATGAATATGATCCTGATCACTTTGGGCAGGGGTTAGTCGAATAATTTTGTTCATCAAATCGACTGTTGCAAGTGGTCCCATCCCTCCCATAATCCCAACGGTTTTTATCATGAAGATATACCTCCACTTTTTCTTTTGCACATTAACAGTATAATACTTGAGTGGGAAGCAGTGTATATTAAGAGAATTTATTCAAATATAGAAATTATATATATACAACAAAAACAATTGGAACGCAAAAAGGATCGGGTAATTTATTTTTGAGTACCTGCTTTTCCATGATCAAACTGACCTTCCCATTTGGAAATGACGACTGTAGCTAAGGCGTTACCTACCACGTTAACAGCGGTTCTCCCCATATCCAGAATACGGTCGATTCCAGCAATCAGAGCAACACCTTCAACAGGAAGACCTACGGAATTTACAGTAGCTAGTAGAACAATCAGGGAAGCGCCGGAAACACCAGCAATTCCTTTGGAGGTCAACATTAATACCACCACTATGCTGATCTGTGTCAAGATCGGCAAATCGATTCCATACATCTGTGCAATAAATATGGTGGCCAGCGATTGATACAGTGTAGAACCGTCCAAATTAAAAGTATATCCGGTAGGAACGACAAAGGATACAATCGATTTTGGACATCCGAATTTTTCCATTTTTTGCATCAGTTTCGGTAGAACGGCTTCCGAGCTTGCGGTCGAGAAAGCCAGAATAATTTCATCCTTCAATAATTTTGAAATTTTTACAATGCTGGTGCCGCATATTTTTGCTACTATGCCTAATACCAAAAACACAAACACAAACATGGACAAATAGAGTACAATTACCAGTTTGCCAAGCGGTATTAAAGAGGTAACGCCAAATTTAGCAACTGTAACACCAATCAAAGCAAACACACCGATAGGGGCCAATTTCATGATCTGATTGGTCATCCAGAACATCGCTTCAGAGACGGCTTCCAAAAAATGAATCACCGGTTTACCCTTTTCACCGATTACAGAAATACCAACCCCAAACAGAACAGAGAAGAAAATGATGGCTAGCAAATCGCCGTTACCCATAGCTTGGACGATGTTTGTCGGAACGATATTAACGAATGTGTCAGCCAGACTGTGACTAGCGTTTTCTGCAGTATTTACATATTTGTGTATATCAGTTTTGGCCAGATGCGACATATCAATGCCTGATCCTGGTTTAAAAAAATTCCCGGCGAACAAACCTATAACTATTGCTAGGGTAGTTATAATTTCAAAATACAGAATCGTTTTAAAGCCTATCTTCCCCAATTTTTTCAAATCTCCAGAGCCTGCTATGCCTACTACAAGAGAGGAAATGACAATAGGCAAAACAATCATTTTAATAAGTCGGATAAATACATCACCAACCGGCTGCAAAATCACCGTTACTAGAGGATTTCCGTAGAAAATGGCTCCCACTACAATGCCTAGAGCTAGTCCGATAAATATTTGCCATGCTAGTCCTAACTTTTTCATCTTTAATCTTCATCCCCTATTCTTATTCTGAGATTGCGGTCAGAAAAATGTAAGTGCTTACATTTCTTTAGACCTGCAGTTATTATAAGCTATAGGGTGTCATGTAGAAAATTAAAGCATTTTATTTCTATATAAGATAAATCTATATAGAAATAAAATAATAGGCAATCGTTATATTTTCATCAGTTGAAAACCTCTAGAACAGTTGTAGCCAGCTATTTGTTAATAAAATACTCTATATATGGAGGTTTATTGTTTTCCTTTGTGTAGATAAAATCAATTTTTACATCGAATCTCCCGGATGAGACTAATGGCACACGGAATAACTGGCCGCTTTCCAGTTCTTTCTTCACACAATGCTCCGGTAAAAAGCTAATTCCCATCCCATTTACCACTAAATTTTTTGCAGCCTCCATACTATCCACTTCAAGAACCACATTTGGCTTTAGATTTTTGGATTCAAACAAGCCATAAATCATAAGCCAGTCTACCGATCCATAATCAAAAAATATGAGCGGTTCTTCACTTACTTCTTCAATTGTTACCTGACTATTGAGTAACAGAGAATGGTTAATAGGGACAAACAATCCGATTGGATCATGACGAAATATAACAGATTCAATTTGAGGATGTGTAACTGTTCGAACCATTCCGAAATCCACCTCATTATTAAGAACCTTGTCTAATATATCATTAGAATGTCCGGTTAGAATGTTGACGTTTACATTGGGGAATTTAGTTTTAAAAGCAGGAAGAATTTCAGGGATAATGTAATTCGCGATTGAGGTAGCACATCCAATCTTCAATTTATCAAGAGTAAGTATCGGTTGGTGCAACCTTAATTTGGCTTCCTGATAAGATTGTAAAATGTTTTGTGCATATGGTAAAAATGACTTTCCCTTTTCATTTATTGAGATTTGCTTCCCAGAACGATGAAATAATTCCGCATTGAGCTCACGTTCCAGGGAGTGAATACGGGCAGTTACAGAAGGTTGAGTAAGATAAAGTGCCTCAGCTGCTTTAACAAAACTCCCTAAATGAATAGCATAGACGAATGCCTCAATATTTTCTATATTCAAAACGATAACCACCCTTCTTCTCATCTAATCTTCTTTTATTGTACTCTTAATGAATGCTTCAGTGTGATTTTTTTAATTGACTAGCGGAGATTTCCCACATTCACACTTCTATGCCTAATATAACATATCCATCTACGTCATTTCTCGAGCAAATATTTTCCTTTTTTTCACCAAACAACTTATCAACTTGATGGAACATACATTCCCATTTGGAATACGGTTCAAGATAGGTATTTTTCCTCACGATGCTAAAATATTAATGAATTCTATCCTATTACATCTAAAAATTCAGATTAACTTGTTTGTCTCCTATTATTAAAATGCTTCGTCGCTATACCTCATGGCTGCAAGTCTAAATCATAGAAAAAGAGTCCCTACTGCTTGGTAATACGTTAATAGGAGCGGATGAGCGATATTGACCTCTTTAAACCGTGACGAACATTGGATTATGGACATGTTTCAACTGGCTTTACAACTGGAAGAACCATGGAAACTAACACATATGAAGAGGCTACCGAGATGTGGATAATTTAATGGAGATGGTCTATATGACCGCGAACAAGTTACGGCTGCAAGGGCTCGCGGCTCGTCGAGCATAATACCCCTTACCGCCTTTTTCCCCCTGAACATCTCTTTCAGGCGGAAGGGGTTATGAAACTAACATTTTGCGCTTTACCCACGAAGTATAGCGAAGAGCCAAAGATTTTTTCTCATAATTCAGTAGCCTCCTAGAATAATTAATGAGTATATTGAATGCTGACCAGCAGTTCAACCTAAACAATTCATTCTGAAGTTCTACGGATGTAATTGTGTGATCTAAGGATATGACTTAAAATTCCCAAGATGGATATACTAGATCCATTTTTTTAACATTTTTAGTTAAATTATACATTATGTATAAAAAATATTTTCATATATTCATATGTAATAGGTAATAACTTCTTTAGAAATGACTAAGCGTAAAAAACGGTCGCAGATTAATCTACGAACCGTTTTCTAAAAGATCTTCTATGCTTGGTTAATCAATCGAAACCATCACACATATACATAGTCCTTTATTTCTTTAGTCCTGTATAAGATCGGAAGAATGATCCGTCCTCGTAGCGGCCATTACCCGTATATCGTTACTTATTCATCCAGCATCATGTAGGAAGTAACGCCCTTTTTACACAGAAAAGTAAAAAGGTTGCACGCATACCGGCTTGGATACTGTTACTTGTTGTCCCGTGTAGGTCAGTCGTCCGCTAGCCTTGTCCACTTTGAACGTAACGATATTATTCGTATCGCGGTTTGCCACGAGCAGATGCTCACCGTTTGGAGTCAGAGAAAAATGACGCGGATGCTCGCCTTCAGCAGATACATGCTCTACCAGGCTCAGCTTGCCTGTTGCAGCGTTTACAGCGAATACAACGATGCTGTCATGCCCACGGTTGGAACCGTACACATAAGCACCATCCTCCGAAATAGCAATCTCAGCGGTTGTGTTTTCGCCCGTAAAATCAGACGGTAACGTCGGTACGCTCTCAAGCTCGGTAAGCTTGCCTGCTTCTGCGTCATATGCAAAAGAAGTAATGGAAGAATCCACTTCATTAATTACAAAAGCAAATTTACCGTTCGGGTGGAACGTCAAGTGACGTGGACCTGCACCTGCATGGGTTTTCGTTTCGCTATGAAGTACCAGTTGTCCTTTGCTGTCATCAATAGTGTAGACACGGATCAGATCCAGACCGAGATCCTGTACGCACAGGAAACGACCATCAGGGCTAAAGAAACTGGAGTGTGGATGCGGACGATCCTGACGCTCAGGATGCGCTCCCTTGCCCTCATGCTGTTTAACATCCAGCAACTCGCCGATACGACCATCCTCGGTTAGAGACACCAGTCCCACCATACCTCCGTGATAGCTGACTACGATCAGGTAGCGATCGGATGGATCACGCTGAATGTGACAGGTTGTCGCGCCAACGTTTTCCGCCCGGTTAAGCAATGTAAATGTCCCTTTGACCGGATCAATTTCAAAAGCAGCAGCTTCGCCCACCTTCGCTCCAGCAGCAGAAGTCGTTTCTCCAATGGAATACAGCTTCCGGTTCTTTACGTCCACATTCAGGAAGGTTGGATTCTTCAATCCGGAGAACTCATCCTGTAATGTAAGAACCCCTGTCTCTTCATTAAAAGTGTACGCATAAACTCCGCTGCCTTCCAATTCGGCGTAAGAGCCTGCGAAAACGAGCAATTTTTGTTGTGCTGTCATAGTTGTGTCCTCCTCGAATTAGAAAAATAAGGGACAATTGGAATGATTGCTCCCGGTTCAAATAGCGCTAGGAGGCGCGTTCCACGACGGGCTCTGTAGATAAAGCCACATTTCCCGCTACGGCGCGCGAGATCATGCAAGAGCTCTCTGCCTGCTCTGCCAGCCGCAATGCCTGTTCGATCTGCGATTCTGTCGCATCGGCGGCCAATTGAACTTGCGGACGATGGATAATTCGACGATATGTAAAAATATTGTTCGTTACATCGACAATGCCTTCGGATTCCAGCGCCAGTGAGGCCACCGGAAGACCAGTGCGCTCCATCATCGCCGCCAATGTAATCAAATAGCAGGTCGCGGCAGCGCCTAGCAGCATTTCATCCGGATTGGTGCCCACACCGGGACCGCCCATCTCCGCCGGGATCGAAATCGCTGTCCGCAGCTGTCCGGCCTCAATATGACCGTCGCTGTTGCGCCCCCCGCTCCAGTCTGCCTTGAGCAGAAAGGTATGCTCCATTTCAGGTCACTCCTCTCTCTTGTATTATGAATCTTTACACAGGTGAATGTAAAGGTTAGTCGATCTCCCGGTTTTTCGTTTCAGTCCCGAGCAACCATACCGCCGCCGCTCCAATCAGGATCGCTACGAAGAAAATCACAAAGATAGATTGCAACGCCATGCCCTGTCCGACCAACATGCCGACCAGTAAAGGTCCGATCACGCCACCGATACGGCCAAACGCAGCCGCCATACCCACTCCGGTAGAACGGACGGCTGTCGGGTACAATTCCGGGGTATAGGCATACATGGCTCCCCACGCACCGAGATTGAAAAAGGACAAGCAGATACCAGCAGCGAGCAGCATTCCTGCCGTTTCCGAGGTACCGAACCAAATCGCGGACACCGCCGTCAGCAGTAAATAGACGATCAGCACGAATTTGCGGCCCAGCTTTTCAATCAGATATGCGGCAGTAAAATAACCTGGCAATTGCGCCAGTGTCATGATCAGGACATACTCAAAGCTTTTAACCAGTTCAAAGCCCTTCATGAACATAATGCTTGGCAGCCACAGAAACATTCCGTAATAGGAAAATACAACCGTAAACCATAAAATCCACAGCATTAGCGTGGACTTGCGGTTCGGCCCTGACCAAATGGAAGCCAGTCTTGCACACAGTGGAAGCTTGACACTCTGCTGCTTGTATCGCGGTGAATCCTCTATCGCTTTGCGTAAATAGAGGGCGTACAGGGCTGGTACTGCGCCGAGAATAAAGGCCATCTGCCAGCCGTACTTTGGAATAACAAAATAGGCAATAAGCGCCGAAAGAATCCATCCCGCCGCCCAGAAGCTTTCCAACAGAACGACCGCTTTTCCCCGTTCCTGAACTGGCACTGATTCCGACACCAACGTCGAAGCTACAGGCAATTCCCCTCCCAAGCCTACGCCTGCAATAAAGCGCAGCACCAGCAGTACACCGAGCCCGGTTGCCAAAGCCGACAAGCCGCTTGCAATAGAAAAGATCAACAGCGTCCACACTAATATCACACGCCTGCCATAGCGATCAGCCAAAATCCCCGCTAAAGCGGCCCCAAACACCATCCCTATCGAATTCATCGCAGTCAGCAGTCCAATCTGCTCTGATCCCAAATGCCACTCCTTAGCCAGCGCTGCGGCTATAAACGAAAGCAGCCCAACGTCCATGGCATCAAACAGCCAACTGAGTCCCGCGCTAAACAGCAACTTTCGCTTTTTGGATGGTGGTAATGAAGTCAATTCACTCATGATTCGCTCTCCCTTAAAAATGCATCATATATAGCCGTATATTCAGGTGTCTTGTCACCTATAGCTTAGCATCTATTGTACCGCAAGCTCCCTCCATCTGCGAGCCTTTTAACGTAAAAAAAGCGGAAGATTGCCTAGGGCAATTCTCCCGCCTTCTGGAACCTGCCACTTACCGGTTTTGGACCAGACCGATGATCGTCACCATGAGCACTAGCAGTTGGATGAGTGTATCGTTGCTCATTCCAATCGCCTCCATCCCATATGAGATACTCCTTCGGCCGTTTCCCCTCTCCCCGGATCATGACACTTGTTCCCCAATACATACCTATGCAGGCGGCGGGAAGCTTATGATCTTTAGTGAATGAAAAATCTCCATACCATTTCCTGAATGCATTCGCGGTTATCCAAAATAATCCCTTACCTCGTCCAAATCAGCCGATAACGGAAACCTTTTGCACATATGCTATTCATCCTTCCGCCTTCTCTTTCATCTATTGTGCGGTTATACAAGGAAAAATATGCATAAAGCAAAAAAGCGCACGGCAAGAACATATAGCAATATCCCCGCAGTTTTGAAGCTGCGGGGATCGATGCTAACTTATATCGTTATTATTTCTTTTCTACTGCATGACCGCCAAATTCATTGCGCAGCGCGGCAACGACTTTTCCGTTGAACGTATCTGCATCCAGAGAACGGTAACGCATCAGCAAGGACAACGCGATAACTGGAGTTGCAGCCTGAATGTCCAATGCTTCCTCAACTGTCCATTTACCTTCGCCGGAAGAGTGCATAACCCCGCGGATTTCATCCAGATTTGCATCCTTGGAAAATGCACGTTCGGTCAAGCCCATCAACCAGGAGCGAATAACGGAACCGTTGTTCCAAACGCGTGCCACTTGCTCATAATCAAAGTCAAAGCTGCTTTTCTCCAGCACTTCAAAGCCTTCACCAATGGAGGCCATCATACCATATTCCACACCGTTGTGAACCATTTTGAGAAAATGTCCGCTACCGGATTTACCTGCATACAGATAACCATTTTCCACTGCTGTATCCCGGAAAATAGGCTCAGCAAACGCCCATGCTTCCGGGTCGCCACCGATCATGTAACAAGCGCCACTGCGTGCGCCTTCCATACCGCCAGAGGTTCCAGCATCCATGAAGCTGATACCGTATTCCTTCAGACGAGCATGACGGGCAATGGACTCTTTGTAATGAGAGTTACCACCTTCAATAATAATGTCCCCTTTGGACATAATCGGTTGAAGCTGATCCAGTACGGAATCAACAAATTGATGGGGAACCATAATCCACAGCACTCTCGGGGATTGCGTTGCTTGCACAAGCTCTTCCAGTGTGGAAGCGCCTATAGCGCCGTAATCCTTCATTTCTTGAATCGCCGCTGCATTGACGTCGTACGCGACAACTTCATGCTTGTGATCGATCAAGTTTTTTCCGAGATTCAAGCCCATTTTTCCCAAACCGATTAATCCAACTTGCATTGTAAAGGCCTCCTGCCGTAGCAAAAATATATTCTCAATGTAGTGATGTGTACATGTCTACGAACGAACAACCGCTTTTTCAGAACGTTCTGACTTTTGATCCAGCCACCATGTAAAGCCCTGTTCCTCCAACAATTTGTCAGAAGCCTCTGGACCGTAGGAGCCTGCTGCATACGTATGAAGTGGAACTTCCCCACGAGCAAAAGCTTCCAGCACAGGCTGTACCCACATCCATGAAAGCTCAACTTCATTCCAGTGAGCGAAAAAGGTGGAGTCGCCGCGCAGCGCATCAAAGATGAGACGCTCATAAGCTTCCGGTACATCCTTATCCTCTGATGTAAAATTCATCAGCACCGTCTCCAGTTGACCGTTGTTGAGCGGGTCCTTACTGTTCAGACGCAGTGTTACTTTTTCATCCGGGTTCACATGAATCGTAAGCAAGTTCGGCTCGGAAGGCTGTCCTTGAGCCGCATACGGGTCTGTGCTATCCTTTTTAAATTCCACGACGATACGTGTAGATTTTTCCTTCATGCGCTTGCCTGTGCGAATATAGAACGGCACACCTGACCATTGCTCATTGTCAATCCACAGACGAGCTGAAATGAAAGTATCATTTTGCGAATCCGGTCCAATGTCCGGTTCTTCTTTATAGGAAGGAACTGCTTTTCCGTTAATCTCACCGTTCGTATATTGACCTCTAACCACGCTGGAAGCAATGTCGGACGGATCGAGCGCACGCAGCGCATTCATCACCCTGCTTTTTTCGTCACGCACCTGATCTGCTGTTACATGTCCCGGCTTGTTCATAGCCGCCATCATCAGCACTTGCAGCATGTGATTCTGTACCATGTCCCGAATAGCTCCGGAGTGATCATAATAGCCAGCGCGTTCCTCGACGCCTACAGTTTCGGAAGCGGTAATTTGCACATTGGCAATGTATTGATTGTTCCATACACCCTGAAGCAATGGATTAGCAAACTTCAAGGCTTCAAGGTTTTGCACCATCGGCTTACCCAGGTAATGGTCAATACGATAAATTTCATCCTCGGCAAATGTTCTGCTCAAGCGATCATTCAACTCGCGTGCCGATTCCAGATCATGTCCGAATGGTTTTTCGATAATAAGCCGTTTCCAGCCCTTCGTTTCAGCCAAACCACTTTCTCGGATGTTGAGGGCAATCACATCAAAAAATTCCGGTGCCACCGATAAGTAAAACATGCGGTTCCCCGGAATTTCCAAGTCATTTTCACGTTGCTCAGCAAGCTGTAACAGCTTTTTATAATCTTCCGGATGATTGACGTTCAATGCACTGTAGCGGAAAGCGCTCAAGAACTGATCCATCTGTGCACGGTCATCATTCACGTGTCTGGAAAAATCCTTAATGGATTGCTCTACGTTACTTTGAAACTGTTCATCAGCTACTTCACGACGCCCCATACCAATTACAGAAAAGGAAGCCGGAATTTTACCTTCTACAAACAAATTATACAAGGCAGGGTAGATTTTGCGTTTAGCCAAATCCCCTGTCGCTCCAAATAAGACAAATGTCATTGAATCCATGAATTATTCCTTCTTCCCATTATAAAAGATGAGGTTATTAAAAGTTACCTGAGGAATTAACGTAACCCATAATACACCCAAAATAAGGGGCAAGTCAATCAAATTTTAGCGAAATCGTGAACATTCGATATTTCCTGTAATGATAACGTTTTCTGTGGTATGATTGACGCAAGGAATGGGAAAAAACTGTTAAAAATGTCACGGTTGACACGAATCAAGATAGTTACTATTGGTATACAGAGTTACTTTTAGTATACTGTTTAAAACAACCAATGAAATTGAGGGGATTCAGATGAGCGACGACAGGCAGCCTAAGCTTTTGTGCGGCAAGGTGGAACAGTCCTTTCAGATCATCAGCAAAAAATGGACCGCTCTCATCATTCATACTTTGATGGAACATCCCAAACGATTCAGTGAAATTCATGTCTCCATACCTGATCTTAGCAAACGTATGCTGAACGAACGCATTAAGGAGCTGGAGCTTAGCGGCCTGATCCTTCGCAATGTCATTACAGAGCGGCCTGTGCGTACCGAGTATTCGCTGACACGCAAGGGTAAGGAGCTCGGTGATGCATTGAATGGCGTAGAGAGCTGGGCCGAAAAATGGCTCTAACCACTAACAGGAGATCGTTATACACGGTCTCTTGTTATTGTGTTACCCTTTAGGAAACGTAATACAGGATATAATACGAAAATAATGGTAAGCCTACCCGGCAGCTCATGATTTCGGAGCGAACCAAGAAAGGATGAGACCGATGGCATTTGGCATTACCCGGCAGGAGCTTTCAGCCTGGAAAAGAGAGGTCAGTCGCGGTGAAATTGCCTTTCTGACGCATTACTGGCTGGATGACCGCTTTCCAGGTATTACAACCGTGACCAAGGTGGGTTGTTCCAATTTGGACAAGCTGCGTTTATGGTGCAGCAACAATGGATTGAACCCCCAGTATATTCATCAGCGTCAGCCCTATCCCCATTTTGACCTGATCGGCAACAAACAAACAGAAATTTTGCGCAAATATCGCATGAGCGATCAATTGAAACGCTTCGGCCTTCATCTTCACACGGGTACACGTCCACCGTTTTAAACTGCAGCTCTTAGAGCTGCAGTACTTTTGTTTTCATACCGGATAATACTTTATGTATCCAGATCGCTGACATTGTTCCTTCTCCCATCGCGACAGTCGCTTGCTCGGCATGGGCCCCCAAATCTCCGGCTACCCATACATTTTCTACATTTGTCATTTTGCTGCGGAGGTGAGTTTCAATATGCTTGTTATCCAGCAAGTGCACGCCCAACTGCTCCGCCAACTCCGAATGAACATCGTTGCCACCAAAGGCCAAAAAGTAAAAATACATATCCAGAAGCTCACTCCTTAAAAATAGAAGGACAAAAAGCACTGTGGATATCCACAGTGCTCTGTTCAGGCCAAACCTGAATCATCGTTGCATCGTCTGGCTTATTTAAATGTTTTTACGCGTTCTTCAACAGGTTGAAATTCTTTTTCACCTGGTTGGAATGTCGGTTTACCGAATGGCAATTCAGCAATCAGTTTCCAATGCTCAGGAATATTCCATTCATTTTTCACTTTTTCGTCGATCAAAGGATTGTAATGCTGAAGGGATGCGCCCAGTCCTTCTTGCTCCAAAGCTGTCCATACAACCAATTGCAGCATGCCGCTGGATTGGTTAGACCAGATTGGGAAGTTGTCCGCATAAGCTTCAAATTGTTGTTGCAATCCAGCTACTACATTGTTGTCTTCAAAGAACAATACAGTACCGTAGCCGCTACGGAAGCCGTTCATTTTCTCAGCAGTAGATTTAAATTGCTCTTCATTGCCTACAACTTCGCGCAAAATATCTTCTGTAATATTCCACAGTTTGTCATGATGCTCTCCGAGCAGTACAACTGCACGTGAAGTTTGGGAGTTGAAAGAGGTAGGTGTATATTTAACAGCTTCCTCTACAATCTCTTGAATCCGTTGGTCGGAAATTACTTGTTCTTTGCTAATGCCGTAATAGGAGCGTCTTTCTTTCAGAGCTGTGAAGAAATCTTTAGCCATTTTTGTTACCTCCTGAGAAAAATTAATTACTTTTCGTAACTAAATATATATTCCATTTGCCTTAAAGTCAAGATATTTATTTTTAAATATTACCAGTTCCTTCATTCATGATGCGCCGCCATTGTATTTTTTCTCACTGGAAGAGGTATGCTTGGTGACGTCCTTATCTTTTTCCTCCTGACGTTCCATCTTCAAATCCTCTAAGGGAATGGCGTCTACCGTCTGTTCACTTTCAAATCGATCGAACAAGCTCTCCTGCTCCGTCGGATACTGCTCAGCGTGATCCCGATTTACGGGTTGTTCCTTATGGTGCAGGTCATCATCAAATGGGGTCATTTCACTTCCCTCCCTATCGGATTGGTATCCACATTATACTTTTACCTTTCAGGTCAGGGATTAAACGCAAAAAAAAGAAAATCTCCGCAAAGATTTTCTCTACTCACGTTCTTATTTATAATTTGTTGTGTGAAAAAGATGTGGTTTCAGCTTCTCTCCCGCTACAAGCTTCTGTACCAGTTGTGTGCCCGCAACAGGCGTCATCTGACCATACCAGTCCCCTTGAGGGTATACGATAACAACCGCAGCATCGTGGCAACGACCATTACAACGAGTTCTGGTCGTATGAATATAAGCTTCTGCGTTTTGTTCACGGATTTCATCCCGAATTGCTTGTGTAACTTCTTCACCGTCATGCCGCATACACGTGCCTCCATTACAGATCAACACATGATGCTTCATCGGTTCCAATTCAAAAATAGCCATAGCTTCCCCTTTAATCAACGGTTGTTGGTTTATTCATGCTTATCTGGATAAAGAACAAGCTGTGCTTCCATCTGCCCGGCTTCAATCGTCAGCACGATAAATGAATATTCGTCCTCGCCGCGCTTGTCTGTCGGAGATCCGGGATTGAGGACGAGCAGGCCGTCCAACTTTTTGACAACCGGAATATGCGAATGTCCGTAAATCAGGCAATCCAGCGTTTCTCCCTTAAACGTATTCAACGCGATATTCTCTGTCGAGCCGCGCCAGCCGTGACCGTGGACCATACCGATTCGTTTGCCCTCAACTTCAACGATTCTTTGATAGCCAAGGCGCTCTACGATGTCTACTCCATCATTGTTTCCGGCAATCCCTTGCACAGGTGCAAATTCGGACAGCCTTTCATATACGAACCAGTCCGTCCAGTCTCCGGCATGGAGAATGAGGCCACTGCCTTTTAGCTCCTGTACAAGTCGACCAGGAAGCGCTTTGCCTCGGTACGGCATATGAGTATCTGAAAGTACGATGATTTTCATTGCAATTCTCCTTACTGGCGTCTTTACACGGATGAACTCTGCTGTCCAACCCGCGGCTGAAGCGTCTGCTCCAGATCCCACAGCGTAACTGTCTCGAAAAACGCCTGTATTTTCTGCTCTGCCACGGTATATAATCCGTCCAGCAAAGCGTCAATGTTCTTGCCTACCTCGCAATTATGATTGCTGTCACTATGGATAGCGAACAGCGGGCCGTCGTCTTTGGTTGCTTCATATATCATTTTAAGATTAATATTGGAACTGGACATGCTCAGACGAAAGCCGCGTGCTCCTGGTGAGGAATCAACCAGACCGGCTTGCTTGAGTCGGCTCATGATTCTTCTCACAACCACCGGATTCGTATTGATACTGGAAGCGACAAGTGTCGAAGTCAACCGCTCCGGCGCTCCTTCAGCCAGAAGAAGCAGACAATGGATACTAACGGAAAAATGGGTACTCATGTTAACCACCTTTATATGTGTGCCTCATTAAATGTTTGTGTACACATGCATAGTCCCATCATACCACAATAAGAGGCACCGACACAGCGCTTACTGCGTCTTACTCCGGAAAATAGTCATTTTCAGGGCGTACTCGCACCTTTAGCTGGCGGACGCTATATTCCAGTTGCTTGACGATGTCCTCCAGTTGGCGTCGGTCAAGTGCGTCAAAATCGGCGGCAGGCTTGGGTGCGTTTTTCAAATCACGTATGGTTGCCTGCTGCTCCTGCCACTTGTCCATCAGGTCGGCTATGTTCGCATAGAAGCGTTCATAATCCTTTATCACTTCATCCAGAAAGGCGTCCACCTCGTCCGGATCATAGCCTCGCATTTTATTTTTAAACTGTTTTTCATGAATGGAGAGCGCGTCCAGTTGAATCCCTAGTTGCTTAAACAACTGCTTTTGCTTATCCAGACGACGCTTCATATGTTCATCCATCGGTTATTCCCTCCTTAACACACTATTCTTTTTATATCACATTCTAGGCTGGGAATAAAAGTCTCTGCTGATTGCCTCCCCCGATGAACGGGTATAAAAGAGCATACTCCCAATCGCGAGTTATCCAATGACCGCCCGGTAGAGGGGCAGGTCATGACTCCGCCGCCCAAAGGTGCTGGTGAGGTTCGCCAGAAGGCTTCACACTTCTCTGTATGCCTATGTATTCATTCATCTAAAAAAGCAGCTTGTCCCTGTGACAGGCTGCTTTTTTATGCTTTCCGAGAACACGCTTATCCGGTTTATCCGATCTCTACCCGTTTCCGACTGCCGGCCGACTCGATACAAGCGTCGATCACCTTCATATTGCTTACCGCATCTTCGGGTTCATACGGCAACGGAGCACCGTCAAGCACCGCTTTGGCAAAAGCATCCGCTTGCAGCTCAAAGGAATTGAAGCCTTTAAGTCGTTCCTCCCGTGTAACCGAACCGACATGAACGAAAATCTGCGGTACGACAGACGATCTTTCCCAGCCAAACATTTTAGGCATCGCAATCGTGCCTTTGCTACCCAGAACCTCCATATTGGAACGGTTCGCTGCCCACATGCCACAATCGAAGGTAAGGTTCACCCCGCCCGGAAATTCCAGCAGGCCGGATGCCATCATATCGACATTGTCATGCTCTGGTGAAAATAAAGCATGTACTGTCACCGCCTCCGGCTCCCGGTCCAAGTACATACGGGCCGCCGAAATCGGATATACGCCTGCATCGTACAACGATCCACCGCCCATGCTTTTATTGAAGCGCACGTTATCTGCCTGATCGGCATTGTTAAACGTAAATGTGCAATGAATGCCGCGAATGTCGCCAATTTCCCCGCTATTGATGATTTCCTTAATTCTTCGATGCTTCGGATGGTAGCGATACATAAAAGCTTCTGCAAAAATGACTCCTGCACTTTTACAGGCTTCAATCATGCGGCTTGTCCCGGCTGAGCTAAGAGAGGATGGTTTTTCGCACAAAACGTGTTTCCCCGCTTCCGCGGCCCGGATCGTCCACTCTTCATGCAGATGGTTCGGCAACGGGATGTACACCGCCCCGATTTCGGGATCAGCCAACAATTCCTCGTAGCTTCCATAGCTTTTCGGAATATCGAACTCCTGGGCGGCCTCAGCGGCTTTATCCGCATTGCGACTAGCGATTCCTAGTACTTCTCCGCGCTCGGATTGCTGAATAGCCGGAATTACAGCAATTTTGGCAATCTCGGCAGTGCCTAAAATTCCCCATTTCAGCTTTCTACCCATCATTCTCATCCTTTCGTGGTCAGGAATAATTGTCCTGTTCCGCTTTGTGCAGCATACCCAAGCAACGGTCCAAATCGGTTTTGACCTGCTTCTTGTACAGTCGCGCTTTCTCCTCCCCATCATCTGTAAAATGATAGAGTACAATTTCCTGAAAATCTACGCGGGGATCTGTTCCTTTTAACCGTTTGGTACGGTAAAAGACACCCTCCTGCACCAACTCGTGCAGCGCCCGATAGACCTCACTCTGAGGCGGAACATATCCAAAGCCACTAAACTCATCCTTCATCGATTCGAGCATCTGATATCCATAACCGCGATGCTTCTCCACCATTGTGATCAGATAAATTTTGATAAAAGCCCGCTGGGATATCATAAACGCCATTTCATGGCCTCCTCTTCACACCATTCTCTCATATCTTACCTTCCATTATAAACCACTCAGCGTCCATACACTAATGATAGGGGGAATTTTCAATCTCTCCCTTGTGACCTGTTTGAAGATGGAGCGAGATATAAAATGAAGCGTTGTGAGATAGTCGGCGAAGTGGCGGTCTGTAGTTTTTTCTTTTACTATTATGAATTTTTCATATATTGAAATAATATAACAAGGACTAAAAAATAGAGTTACAGATTATGAAGACTTAGTTAATTTCTTTAAGGCATCCGTATCGTTACTTGTCAAAACAGGAATACATTCTGTTATTTTTTGGATATCCCAGTTCCACCATTCTAGTGTATTGAGTAGTTCAATAGTTTCCTCGTCAAACCGATAACGAATTAATTTTGCCGGATTTCCTCCTACAATAGAATAAGGCAAGACATCTTTAGCCACCACGGCATTTGACGCAATGATGGCTCCATCTCCTATACGAACTCCAGGCATAATGGTAGCATTGTAGCCTATCCAAACATCGTTTCCAACCACGGTATCCCCTTTGAAACCTCCACTTAAATTGGGTAAACCAACTGCCCACTCTCCACCAAACGCCCCAAAAGGAAAAGTAGTAAACGCATTTGTATTGTGATTTGCGCCATTCATAATAAATTTGGCCTGGGTTGCAATTGCGCAAAACTTACCGATTTTTAATTTGTCCCCTATAAAATCAAAATGGTAAAGGACGTTTTTTTCAAAATCCAGAAGGCACGTCCAAGTCTAACAGTATGCATACCATTAAACAAATGGAGAAAATAAAAGTATCCCTCGGCCTTGTTACATGGGCTTCGGGATACTTTTTGTTAAGATATGTGATTGGGATTACCAAATCAGGCTTGCTTTTGCAACGGGCCTCCGGTCGGGCGGGGACGAACTCGAAGCCCGACTATCCATTTTCCCAGAGGCAAACGTGCCAGCAGCCATGTGCCAGCAACAGAAAAGGCCATACAGAGAACGAACGAAGCCAGCGCACGAAGAACGTGGCTCCAGTCTGCAAACAACGTCTCGTCAAAAGAGTACGTGACACGCAGCATAAAGGCGTGCATCAGATACGCTCCATAGGACAACGTCCCGATGGCAGTCAGCAACCTCGCGGCACGTCCGCCCTTATGAGCAATCCACGTTGCCACACGGTAAGCAACAAAAATAGACGTGACACAATATACAGCCATGACCGGACGCAGCAGAGACAAGTAGTTAAAGGAAAGAACCGTGCCTCTCGGCGTCTGAAACAGACCGATCATCTCATACAGCAAGTAGCCTGTAATTACAATAAACAACGGCCAGTATACGATTTGCGCCTTGGTTACCCAAGCATTCCAGCGCCGGACATTCATCCCGGCTGCCGCGCCTAGCACAAAATAAAAGAAAAAGTAAATCACATTACGGTCAGCATAGATGGTGAACCAGGAAGTAACTACCGGAAGCCGGAGCCCATCCATCCATCGGTACATCGGCCCCACCGCAAACATGAGCATGATGTACAGCACGCCGACTCCAGCCAATGCAGTGGGTCGCCATGCTGACGGCAATACCGCTGACAAACGGCGGACAGCATAACGAAACACGGGAAATAGCACATAACACTGGATAATCATCACGATATACCACAGATGATAACTGCTTTTCCCATTCAAAAGCTTCTGGAAAAAATCTAGCGGGTGAAGATGCCCTCCACTTTGGACTAGCTGATTTCCCAATTCGTACAAAAGAGACCATATGATATAAGGCACGATGATGTCCATGAACCTTTTACGTAAAAAAGTTCCATACTTTAAGGGTCCATCATAATTGTAAAATAACACCATCCCGGTGATAAACACAAACACGGGAACTGCAAATTTAGAACACAGCAGTAAAAGTGTCATCAAAACTCCATCCTGGATGCGCGCCCCCTGCGCAACCGCAAAATGTGCGACGGAATGCTGAAGAACAACGGCGGCAAACGCCAGCCCTCTCAGCAAAGCGACTTCGGAAATTCTCTCTTTTTGACTCATGTCACTCTCCTGTTATGTCTAGCAATATATATGTCTATTATAACGACAATTCTGTAAAAATATATAGAAGGATAAACGACAATCCAAGCAAAGCTTCGCTTATCTCTGGTTTATCAACGGGCATACATATGGAAAAGCAGATGAATGAAAACAGAACTTCATTTCAAACCAAAAATTCGCATAAAAAAGCTGCTGTTCAACGCTTGGGCTTCGTTCTGTTGGTCGCCACGGCTTCCAGTGGGTCATCCGGCCAATAATGCTTGGGATATCTGCCCTTCAGGTCCTTTTTGACTTCAAAATAAGCCTCGCTCCAGAAGCTGGACAAGTCGGAAGTCACTTGCACAGGTCGCTGCGCAGGTGACAGCAAATGTAGTACGATCGGCACGCGTCCGCGTCCAATACGCGGCGTATCTCGCATACCGAACAACTCTTGTAGCCGCACTGCCAGCGCGGGCGCCTCGGGATTCGAATAATCGACAGGAATACGGGAACCGCTGGGCACACGGATATGCGTCGGCGCCTCCTGCTCAAGCTGCTGCCGCTGTTCCCAATCCAGTCTGCCCAGCAGCAATGCAGCACCGTCCAGCCGTTGCAGATCGGATACATTTTTGGCTCCAAGGGCAAAAGGCAGCAGCCACGAGTCCAGTGAATCCAGTAACGCTGGCTCGGTGCTGTCTGGCCAATCCTCGGGTGCCGAGAAGTGCATAAAAGTCAAACGCGCCTGCAACTGGAGGGTTTGCCGATTCCAGGCCAGCAGCTTTAGACCGCATTCACGGACACCCTGCATCAAGGCGGCAGCGATTTCCTCTGTCGGAGGACGCTCATAGGACGTTTCCTTTAAAACGAGTGCGCCCAGCTGTAATACCTTACGGGCTCTTACTGCTGACGCTGAGCTGTCCCAGTATACATTGGCTTTCTCCAGCAGCAATTCGCTGCAATGCTCGATCAGCTCTTGCAGTTCAATCGGTGATGCCAGTTGAATGACACCGTCTGCCCCCTCGTCGTCCACTTCGGCGGCGACGAGATAGGACGAACGCGACATCCACTCCACTTGTCGGAGTCGCGCACCCCGGCCGCCGCTCAGCAAAAAGCGGCCATCCCCCCGGCCCTGCGCGATCCGGTCCGGATACGCAAAGGCCAGCAGCAGCCCGCAGGCCCCGGAGCCGTCAGGCTCGTCCTGCCCTGCGGCTGCTTTCGGCAGCGTGGCTAGTAGCTGCCGACTCTCCTGCACGATACGGCGGATCACCGTATCGTCTGCCGCCCGCAGCAGGCTGTGCGTGCTGCGGGCGTGAGCCGCCTCGCGCAGAGCGTCCAGCCGCGGGCGCAAATCCGTTCCGCCATGAGCGCGGAACGGGTCCCGCTCTTGCAGCAGCGCAGCGAGGCGGCTGGCGGTCGGCGCCAGGCCGAGGGCGGCCGCGCGCAGCAGCATGTGCCCTAGGCGCGGGTGCGCGCCCAGGGCAGACACCTCGCGCCCATGCGCGGTGATGCCGCCTGCCGTGCCATCGGCTGCGGCATCCAGGCAGCCGAGCTGGCGCAGCAGGCCCGTGGCCTGGCGGTACGCCGCCTCAGGCGGGGCATCCAGCCAGGCCAGCTCGGCGGGCTCGCGGACGCCCCAGGCGGCCAGCTCCAGCGCGAGCGGGGCCAGATCCGCCGCTGCGATTTCCGGTCGGCTAGCATCGGGGAGCGCGGCATGTTCTTGCGCGCTCCACAGCCGGTAGCACACGCCCGGCTGAAGGCGGCCCGCCCGGCCGCGCCGCTGATCGGCGGAGGCTTTGGACACCTTAACGGTGGTCAAACGGCTCATGCCGGTTCGCGCGGAAAAAACGGATTCCCGCGACAGCCCGCTGTCTATCACGACCGTAATCCCGGCTATCGTCAAGCTGGACTCGGCAATAGAAGTTGCCAATACGACCTTACGGCGGCCCAAAGCCGACGGTCGTATCGCTTCATCCTGCTGCTCCAGCTTCATACTGCCGTACAGCGGAATCACCTTGACGTGTGCAGGCAAATTCCTTGAAGCCAGCTCACGTTCCGTTCTATGAATTTCTCTGGCCCCCGGGAGAAATACCAGCAGATCGCCTTCATGAGCATGAAGCGCCTTGTCTACCGTCTCTGCCGTAAAGGATTCTAACGAAGTGGATGAAGGCTTGGATATATGAAGCGTCTCTACCGGAAATACCGTGCCCGGACATTCCAGCAATGGAGCATCCTCCAATAGTCGGCATACAGGCTCGGCCTCCAGTGTCGCAGACATGATTAATATTTTTAAATCAGGCCGCAGCAATGCCTGACTTTGCAGGGCAAGCGCCAAGCCTAAATCTGCATGCAGGCTACGTTCATGAAACTCATCAAAAATGATCAGGCCGATCCCCTCCAACGCCTGATCATGTTGCAGCATCCGGGTCAGCACGCCCTCCGTAACCACTTCAATCCGCGTATTCGGCCCTACTTTTGTATCCATGCGAACCCGGTAGCCCACCGTCTGCCCGGTTTGTTCTCCCAGCGCTTTCGCCATTTGTGCCGCTGCTGCACGTGCCGCCAAGCGCCTTGGCTCCAGCATCAACATTTTTTGCCCCGCCAGCCACGGCTCGTGCAGCAGTTCCAGCGGCGTAACCGTCGTCTTGCCCGCGCCCGGCTGTGCAATCAATACGGCAGCCGGATGGGATTGCAGCGCATTTTTAAGCTCGGGTATAATTTGAATGATAGGCAGTTGTTTATCTGTCAATGAAATCTCTCCAATGATACGCGGATGCGTAGAATCTAAGTGTTGTTTCTATATGAGCAACGAATTTGCTTTATTATTGTGAATTTTTCACTATCTGTAATTATTACGGTTTGAATGACGAAGCTCCGCTTCTATCCCTCCAACCGCTTACGCACAGCCGACTCATATTCATAAAATACCGACGAAGCGTTCAGCCCTCTTTCCTCTAGCAGCATGCGTAGACGAAGCGATTTTTCAGTCAGCTTGCGACTAATGCGCTGTTGCTCTCCCGACTCACGACAAGCGTGGAGCAAATCGCGTAGCTGGACGCACTCCTTTTGCAATTGAAGCTCCTCCGGTAAAATACCCGCATTTTTCAGTAGCTTGTACGACATACGCAGCTCCTCTGGCACATGTGATAAATCCTCAATAATCAGCGGCTTGCCTGCTCCTGCCAGATTGTCAAACTCGCCTTTTGCCATGGCTTCGGCAATTTTTTGCTCGGCCATTCTGGAGAACATTCCCATAGGTCAACTCAACTCCTGTATAAACTTATGTACAACCATATTGGATCATAAAAATGGGGTCTTTCGTCACTGTAGCATAAATCCCCAGAAGATGTCCTGCATTCATGGGGAAAAGAGGGGAGGGATTACTCTTCTATTCCAAGCAATTGGGATACTTGTGTTCTATGTTTCTTGGCCCTACGTGTTCCGTGAATGAGATTGGACAATCGGCTAGGGGGTATATGATATGTCTCACAAAATGTTTTCTGGTCAATTTGTTTTTCAACCAGCTTTTGTTTGATTTTCCACCCAAAAGGGGTTACAACATTGCGTTTATTCAACTTTATTACCTCCAGGTTAAGTTTTGCTCTAATTATCAGTACGTTAAGATTTTGATTTGCACGTTTGGGATTGATTCAAAAGATCATCCAGTTTCTTGGAATGTTCAATCATTTGGGGTGCGTTAAAAATCCTTATTTTTTCTGGACTTGGTACAGTCTTTTTCTCGCCCGCTCGACACGAAGTAAAGTCACACCTTGATTCATCAGCATGATTCCCCCTTTTGTGTAATATTCTAATACAAAAAGTAAACTTTTGGATTTTTAAATCATACGCTCAATAAAAAAAGTGCTTCTGGAACATTCCAGAGGCACTTTATGTGAATCTATGTTCATTTGGTAAATGATATGGAACTCCTTCAAGCTGAACTTAAAGGTTTCCTATGGCTCAGCCTATTACAACTAATAATAAAATAATCTTTCCGTTCGCCCTTCATTAACTAAACTTTCGTACTTTACATAAGCTTTAAAATCTGAAAATTCTTTAAATTGCTCAAATAACCTAATACATCTAATAAAAAAGTCTTCTTTGTTAATGGCTAAAGATTTAGATAAAACGTACAGTAAGTATTTAAAGCCATGTGAGTAGCTACCTCTATTCAAGTAATATTTAGCCAGTTCATATTTAAAACGTGTTGTTTGTTCTGGTACCACTTGATGGGTATACATATCAGTAGATGATTGCTGTTGGGTGATAGAATCAATCTCCGTTTCAAAACGAAGAAGTATGTCATCCACATCTATCTGATATTGATTAGCTGCCATTATAATATTTATCAGATTGGCAACCATTTCTTTTTCAGTGTTATCTGGCGATGACATAATATATTTAACATAATTGTGTAGCGTACTTAAATCGCCCGACAAAAGCTTGTATACGTAAGTATTTCCTCCTGCCCAATGTTGATACAGTTTTATCCAATAAGAGTGTCCTTATCCGTCTCTAATACCCAATCTAAATCAGCATAGGCGTATGTATATTGTAGAGCTTGCTCATAATCGCCTTGGGCTTTACATACACTGGCACACAGTAAGTCGGCATAGGTGATGTATACAAACATGGAACGACTCAGCTTCTTTACGGACTCATTATGCTCTTGTTTCTTCTGCTGATGTCTCTTTGAATATTGAATTTCCGCTTTATCTCTCATTTTTTTAGCTGTTGCATCAAGCCTGTCCCATTCACGCAAAGAACGATACACATTCGCCAAATCCTTCAATGCATCAAGCTGATTAGTTTCATCTAGTCGCTCAACAAAAGCCTCAAATAGTGTAGCTGCTCTGAGATTGAGACTCTGATCGTCTCCAACCTGAATTGTGAATATACGATATTGACAGATTGCCAAGCGTTCAGAATGTTGATATTTTTCCACTTCTACTACATTCTCATAGAGCAGCAACGCAGTAGCATGTCTTCCCTGTGCAAATAGCGCTTCCGCAATGTCAAATAGTCTGGGCGAATACAACGGATTGTCCATAATATGTCCAACCATTCGACGGATCGCATCCAGCTTGTCCAGCTCTCCACAACGATATAATAGTGGCTCGATTCGCCGCCAATTCGGGGGAAGGTCGATGATGTAATTTTCTATGTATAGTTTGTAAAAATAGCCCTCCGGTAATCCCATGGCCAACGTGATTCGGTCAAGCTATTGTACTGAAACAGGACGATGTTGAGTAATCCAATTACTGAGTGTTCTTTGATGAACACCGGAATATTCCGCAAATTGAGCCAAAGTCATGTTATTTTGTTTTAGATACTCTTCAAACTCCGCTAAAATCGTAGGTGTATGCTTCAAGTCATAACCACCCTTCACATAAAAATTCCATAATTTCAAAGACCAATTACTATTTTTGTCCAAAAAATTAACAACTTTCAATATTTTTTTGCAATTCATACGGAAAAACTACGTTTGGCATAATTTGTCCAAAAAGGACACGGTGACACGAAAGAGAGGATTAAAATTTGATAGACCCAAGGAAAAGATTTCACACGGGTTTTGAATGCTATACAAACAACCCCCGCATTGTGGAGAGTTGGGATTGAGCGACAGGACATTCCGCCGTATAAAGTCGGAAGCCCTTTGTATTCTTGCCGCTGCCTTGAGGGTTGAAATGATTGATGAGGACTATAAAAAAGAAAAGAATGTATAGCTAAGATGCGTCATCCGTTATATCAATGGTTCGGGGCTCATTTTTCTTTTTTTCATTCTTTTTTTCATCCAGAGTTTCGGCAATATATATAAGGATGCCAATGATCATGACCAGTAAAATGTATATCAGTTCATCACCTTTAATTACATGAATATTAAACAGAGAGAGGTTAAAAACCACGACATAAAACACGATGAGACTGACAAGCATGTATAGATAGACCATATTTATTACCTCCAACTTATTTAAAGGTACCGGGTGGGAATTATCCGGTACCTTATTCTTTTGTGAATTATTTTAGTAAGAAAGGCGTTCCTCGTTTTAATGAGGAACGCCTTTTCAAAATACTTTATAATCTTTATTTTTTAATTTGTAGCTCTTCCAAACCGTTATTATCTACTCCGGATGGTTCAGCAGTAATCCCTTTTTCAAGTGTCGCCTCAACTTTGTCTTTACTGTTAGCAGACTTCTCACTTTCAGGCCCGGAGTTCGTCCAAGTTTCACCGCCTAAAGCATCAGATTGCCACCAATAAAAATCACGATATACTAAATCTGCTGTCAAATAGAATAATACTTCATTATCTTTACCATTAATAGTCAGATCGTATTGAGAAATACCACTGCTGTCTTTAGCATCATTTAACGCCATTATCCACTGTTCAATTTTAGGAACCAGACTATTGATCTCGGAGACATCCGCTGCAATCACAATCGTTGCCAGCTTTCCACCAATAACACTATCTGTAATATCTACCGATTTTACATCCATACCGTTTCCTTGCAGTTCACCATAAACAGCTTCCAGAACCTTTGTCGACTCCAGGGAACCTTGGATTTTTTTCGAAAAGTCCGGGATATGAGTGACATCATTAGAAACAGCATCATAAATCGTTTTTCCATTCGCACCTTTAATAGCTAAATCAATATTTTTGATTTCATTGGTCCCGTTGACTCCACTCCGTACTTCATTTCGAACCGCGCGGATCGCTTTAATGTCATCAATTGTAGCTTTTCCAGAACTTGAAGCTGATTTCGTTTCCACTTTCAAGTCCTCCTGTTGGGCACTAATACTTGAAATAGATACTCCTTGCTGAGAAAGCTTGGTTTGAATAAGCTCAGTAGAACTCTCGGCAGAAATGGAATTAATATAAAAAGCCCCACTAAGAATGCTAAGTGCAGCCCCAACGAGTAACAACTTTTTATGTTTCAATGCTTTCAGCCTCCTTTACAATTATCGTTTAATAGACTTTGTAATTTGCATTATCCGTTTTGCTGACATGATATGGACTATCGGCAGACGGGGCTGTATCATTTGCTTTCCACACACCACTTGTATTTTTGTATTGCACACCAGTAAATTGGAATGGCCCCATTTGAGTATTTGTTGAATGGGTTTCTGCTTGCCCTTGTACATTATTATTTGTTCCTAAGCTCCAGCTCCCCTTATCATAACCCCCAATATATGCATGCCATTTACTGTCAGAACCATATTGAACCATATATTTTATAGATGAAGATAAAAGGTGAGCCCCTATTTCCTGCATACCATAAGCACCATTAACAGTATGTTCAACGTAAGTTGTAAATCCCGGATATCCTGAATAATATCGGATACCTGTTTGAATCCAATCTCTATTTGGAGTGACATTTGTTACCCAAGCTGACTCACCACTAGTACCAAGCGTAGGCAATTTACCCGGAGTTGTAATGGTAGCAGTCATACCTAAATACTGACTTCCGTACTTGTTGACCCCAGCATAATAACTCTCTGCATAAATAGAAGTAGAGCCAAAAAGAAGGAAAACAGTGCAAATAACAGAAAATAAAGATACCCACTTTTTCGTCATAATCTTTTTCTCATCCTTTCATGATATAGCGATAGGCTTCCCCTCATCTATATACAGGAGTTTGAATAAATTCGTACTTCCTTTCAATCTTAATTAGATTTGGAAAAAAAAGACTTCATGGATAGTAGACTGATCATGGATGGAAAAAGTTGCGGAGAAAAAACACTTTTCATAGAAAAGTGTTTCCGTGGCCTATATTTGTCCTGAATATGGCCTTGAAGTGGCCCGCCACTGGACTTTTGCTGTGGTAGATTTGTATCATGGAAAATCGAATAAGACGAATTGAGGCGCAACGCTTCAGTGATCAGGTCGGCCAATGTGCCGGCCTTTTTGATTTTTCGAAATACCATATTAGGAGGACATGAACCATGTCTACTACACTACCACGTTTCGCATTTTTGGATTCAGAAGGCATCCTGCATCTTCACGATGAGAAACATGCCAAGCAGCACTGGCAAACATGTACAAACTTCACTAACTGATGATGTGAGCGGCTATCCAGTTGTTGAGGGTCAAGGCGTTGTTTACTATGCCCGCGAGGTCAAGGCTTATGTTAAAGGCAACAGGTCGAAAGGCCCGCTCATCGCTACGCCGCCAGTGCTCAAGCAGCTCGCAGCAGAGCTTCTGTAACCAAGCATCACCAGAGTCATTCCACACTCTCATATAGAGTGCGACGATTCTGCTACTAATTTTTTATAACCCAATATGAAATTTCAATCCACGCACTCCATACAGAGTGCGACCTTGCGAACTTTCAGAAACACACAAGAACCACTTGCTATTTCAATCCACGCACTCCATACAGAGTGCGACGGCGATAGATTTTTCAGATAGCCAGGGACGATAGGCATTTCAATCCACGCACTCCATACAGAGTGCGACCACGCTGGAGCATATTACGTATACGTTCGCAGTAATTTCAATCCACGCACTCCATACAGAGTGCGACGATATCCACATCAACGGGGCGTCAGGCAACCCGGAAATTTCAATCCACGCACTCCATACAGAGTGCGACGCGGGTCTGTCCCGAGTGCTACGGAGAGTTGAGGGGAATTTCAATCCACGCACTCCATACAGAGTGCGACGGCCAAGGGGATAAGGCTAGATGGTACAATAGTAAGATTTCAATCCACGCACTCCATACAGAGTGCGACTCAAAACGATTTGAATTCATGCGAAAGACCATCAAAATTTCAATCCACGCACTCCATACAGAGTGCGACGTGATAGACGATGCATATGCAAACTCGCGTCAAAGATTTCAATCCACGCACTCCATACAGAGTGCGACTGGCCCTTCTCCGGCGTCCACTCCAGCTTATCAGAATTTCAATCCACGCACTCCATACAGAGTGCGACTTGGGTACCTTACCCTGACTTTGAGGCGCAGGAATTTCAATCCACGCACTCCATACAGAGTGCGACTACAGGCTTTGATGCAGGTTGGTGGACAAGCAGTTATTTCAATCCACGCACTCCATACAGAGTGCGACTCAATCTCAAATAGGGTATTTTACTTGTTTTGATCATTTCAATCCACGCACTCCATACAGAGTGCGACTAAATGATTCCAACATTTTTTCTGTATTTGTATAGCAATTTCAATCCACGCACTCCATACAGAGTGCGACAAGTGTCTTCACGATTATGTTATTATGGTAAATAATTTCAATCCACGCACTCCATACAGAGTGCGACTTGGATTGTAGTTATCTCCCCATCCACTATCATTACTAATTTCAATCCACGCACTCCATACAGAGTGCGACAGCGAAAATGCAGCAATTCATACCTTATTGATATCAATTTCACACATTTCCGCAAAAAACGATGTCAAAAAAGCTTGAATCCACCCTTGACTTTTACCGAATTGAACTGATTACATTTCTTTTCGACAAATTTCGAGGTGCGAAGGATCCGGGGTTTTTATGTGAGCTTCACATTCGCACCTTACAGAATCAGCAGGCTTTCCATATCGAAAGACTCTTTTTCCCTCACATACTCTACTTTCTTTTTTTAGTTATCTCCTAAATTGCGGTATCGAAGGCTGACTTCTTTTGAATCGATCAACTCTTCTAATTTATACGTAATTAAAATTACAAGATCATGGTTCATATCGACCCTATTTAAGCATTATTTAGCGTACCTCAATCGACATGTTTTCGACAAATCTGGGGTACGAAGCTCGCAGGATTTTCATGTGAGCTTCACATTCTCACCTCGAAATATATTGACTATCTCCTAGTATTATAGTCGTTTTTACTACGTTTTGTCTTTTATTTTACCTTTATCTTTTTTAGCCAATTAGATGCTTCATTAGCCGACATTTCTTCTTGTATAGTGGGTAGAACTTTCTTATCATGCTTCGCGTTCTCAGTAAACCATCTATGTGAAGCCTCTTCATTTACATTATTTTGCTGTTCTCTAGGCTCTGTCGTTTTCTCCAATCTTATTTGTGGATACGAAATTGTAGCCGTGGGTTTGTTCTCCCAACCTGTAATAAGCTTCAAATCTTTCATAGCATCACTTTCAGGCAACTCCTCACGACATGTATCAGGGAATTGTTTCATGAACCATTCTCCTGTTTGTAAATCAATAGTTCGTTGCATGACTTGTTCAATTTTTAACTGTATACTTCCAAAACCCAAGGGTTTACCTCGCCCAATCTTGTGTGAACAAGCCGAATCATTAAAATCAAGGCTCCACTTTAATTGATTCAATTCATCCCATGTCAGATGTTCATAGTACACCTTAAATTGAAAAGCTGGACACTTTTCATGATTAAGAGGGCGAACGCCGACAGTCATATTTGTATTTATATTTTCTTTCAGAAATTCAGTCGATTTACCATATAATTTGTCTTTGTGCTGTTTCCAATTCTCACTATGCCAATAGAATTTCCGTCCGCGAATACCAAATGCTGAATCTTTTATTGGTGTCCTTGTTTTGCCTTCCTTCTTAACCAAATAATCATATGTCCAAAATAGCGCTCCCTCTTGATAATCCGACGGTTTTTTTGTATAAAACTCCACGGCCCCAGGTTTGGGTTCTCCCATCGCTGGTAAACGAATATCCCCGAGATAGTAATCTTTTCTTTCTTTCAACAGACTCGACTCCAATAGGGTTGCATCTGTAAATCTAACTCTTGAGCCTAGAGCCTGCCTAGCTGTACGACTCCTTGTGTTCTGCTCATCTGGAGGGATCATACCGAACAGCGCACAAGCCGGACACACACAATGACGATCTTCACACGGTTCATAACCACCATTTTTAGTCAGCATTTCTTTGATTTTTGTATAATATACTTGTTGTGAGATCATAGAGGGTGATAGATATTGAGCTTGATTTCCATTTGCTGCTGAATAGAACACAAGGATATCTTCTTTATTCTTTATTTTGGATAACGTTTGCTTTTTATAAGCTGCATATCCGGTATGAGGTGAACCCTCTTTTTTTTCTTTATTATTTTCCTCATAAAGATTCAGGACAGCCAGAAAATTGTCTAATGTCTTCTCATCCACCGTCAGCCTCTTGCTAATATTCTTTGTTTCAAAATAAAACACGGACTCGTGATGCTTTTTCGTTCCAAAAGGTTCACCCTTGTGTAAATATCCCTCCTGCCATAAATTATCCATGTCCTGGGTGGGTTCCCCTACAAAAAATTCATCAACTACATAAGGCATATAATATCTATTGTCATACTTATTATCAGACTTTTTAAAATAAATTTTTTGACCTTCATCATAACCATTATATTCCTCATTGCTCATAAATTTGCCGTGTTTATGTTTATCTTTTTCGTCGAGTTTATCAAACCGCCTGTTCAACATGATTCGATCACACGAATAAACGAACCATTTTTCTTGATCTGTGTCATATCTTAATATACCAGGCTTTTTAACATCACTTGCCGCTGAACGCCGGTGCAGGACTCGCCCAGTATCTATGGTAGATAGACACCCATTAAACGCTGCCTCAAATACGCTTCTCACCACACCACGAATCTCTGAACCAGGAATGACAGGTACGCTATATACTTCCTTTCGATCTCCTGGCTTACAATGTCTTAAATCATCATAAGAAAAGAAATCATAGCTCTTTTCATATTTATCATCATTTTTGTTCTTCATATTACTTAAGACACATTCTCCTGAAGAATTTGGAATGAATATAGGCGTTTTCAGATGAATTGAGCAATCTATATAACCCGAGTAAAGTTCCTTTCCCTCTTTGTAGGCATTTATAGGTTGTCGCTCACATTGAGCTTCTAAAGGAACAAAATTATAGGGATTAATAAATCGCTCTTCTGGAGCTACTCCCTGATTTGACTTCATTTCACTTTCTCTCCTCTCAATCACAATCAACGAAATCAACAAAACGTTCATCTATGAACCGATAAATTGGCGTATAGGTTCCAAGTCCATTAGCAACCGGATTAAAATCAATGTAATTCCGAATCTGAACTGCTTTTTGTGCACCTTGCTTAAGTTCTCCTGGAAAATACAGCCTGGTTCCCCGCGCGGCAACCAAAGGTGTCCATTTGTGTTCTTGTATGTCGTTGAGCTTCGATTTGGAAACATCCGCCGAACCCCAAAGTTTATGTTTCTCGTCGAGGCTACTCCAAGTCTGTGGGCCTGACTGTTCAAAATCACCTGATAACTCGGCCTGATCTGTTAGATTTACTTGATCATGCTGATCGTCAGAAGCAGAAGCGTGACTATGATTGTCTTGGAGCAACCGCAAACGGAATTGTTGACCCACACGAAGGGCACGAAGCTCCTGATCCACATTGAAAATTCTCAACTCACGTAATTGCTTCACATCTTCTATTGATTTTAACTCCTTAACGTCCCAAGACTGAGCATGACCCATCCATAATTGTTGATTATAATACCGACCTATAGCTACCTGATCATTCATGACCCCATATACATAAGTTTCTGAGGTATCGCTTGGCATGACAAACCACTGCTGTAACAACTCAAGAAGATTACTTTCTTCTACTGTCTTGTAAGATACAAAGGTTTTTTGTTCCATGATGGTTAATGTACTCATGTATTCGCTCCTTGCTCTATATGTTCAGCTTGACACCACTTCAAGGCAGCAAGATAGTAAGGGCTATATGCTGATTCTAGTAAAGGCTGTCCGTCCAGGGTAATCGGTTTAGTGCTATCTTTTGAAAATAATCCACGTCCAATTGCTGTTTCCCCACCGACTGCAAGCAAGCCTTCTTCCAAGTCACGCACAATCCACAGTAGTAATCCACAAATAGCCGCATCTGAAATCAGGTAGCTTGTTCTTTCCCAACGTAGCACTAGCTCTGTAGCTCCACCCACCCAAGGTACAGACGTGAACAAAGCACCTTCAACCGTTCCTCCGGTGAATCGATCAATTTTGTTCCTCGTCATGGTCAGTGGGTGCCCACCCGCTACGACGGATTCCTCTACTCGAATGAGTGATGCAATAAGAGAGTTGGAATGGGTTCTACCATTGTCATTTCTTTCAGCACCGATACGAGTCCCAAATAATTGCTCCAGCTTCCCTCGTCTCATTTGCCCATCTGTCACACCCACTTCTTCGAGCAGAACATTAAGGCGTTCTCTGATGGCACCCATCCAACTGGTTCCGGGGATCACTGCTGGATTCTCCTGTCCGTTCCCTCCTTGGCTACTCTTACGAAGTTGCTCAAAAACTGGAACCCCATTTTCCTGAAAGCCTTTTGTCAAATAACTGCGAATTATAAGGGTATGACGAATTCGCAATGGCACCACCAGCTTGCAGTACCTTGAATTGCCCGGTTCTCCCACACGTACAAAACCTGGAAGCTTACTGCTACCTGGTTGCCACTGCTTGATTTCCGTTTGTTTGTCAAAAGCATTCTCCTGTCGCCAATCCCATACAAGCCATTTCGTTGCTTGCCTTCGGTCGGTATAATCAAATCGGCGCATATGTACCTGGTTAATCTGTAATTTACCAAATCCTCTGCGACCTTTGGCTCCAATTGTAAGATCACCGCTTACCAAACCATCTATTAATTTCATTAAAAGATTGGCCACTGATGCAGCAATATCTACATGTCCGGACTGTTGTCCAAGATGAAGGTTGTCGGTATCTCGTCGCAGCCATTCCAATCGCAATATAAAGCCTGCGCCAGCTTCAACCATTTGTACTTCGTATTTCCCTTCATCTTCTGCTGACTTATAGGAATCAAGCTTAACTCCATCACGGATTCCTATCACTGCGCTCTCATCTTCCAGAGACATATCATAAATGATCAACCGGCTTTGTTGTCCAGCATCCGTGAGACCCGTTGGAGTGGATATTGCTGAAGATCCGCCGAATAGAAAATGAAGAACCTGCTGATCAACAGATGTGTTGTCTGCCCCTTGTACATTCTCTTGCAAAAAATGACGGAATGCGCCCGCTAATGCACTTCCTGGTACGAAAGGACGACCCGTATAATCGACAATGACGTCACTATCTGTATTCCGGTCATCACCCGAGCCTGCAAGTAAGGGGGACCCCAGACGACCTGTTAATTGGATACAATATCGCTCGGTAATCTTACCCGTCAGTTTGAGATGCTCTGTAGGCTTTGATTGCTTATTCATTCTTTTCTCCCCTCACCTTCCATATCAGCGTTCTAAAGTACCCATCTTTAAAGGCCTTGCTATTCAAATTCCCTTTTTGAAAAATTTCAACGACCCCCTTATACCGGGACTTCACTTCTTCAGCAGTCATTTTTTGGAGTTCTTTCTCTAAGGTTTCTTTAGTGGTCAAGCTTTGGAATAAGTCCTGTAGCTGATGAAGCTTGGTCAATCCAAGCCCCTCGGTTTTCACTTTTCCAGCACATTCCCGTCCTTTTGCATAATCGCGATCATACGTGCTGATTCGCTTTTCCAGCTTTTCATACGCAGAATCTGATTGAAGCTCGTCTTGTATGGAATGACCTTCACCTTGTTGATGATCATCAGCATAAATAGTAGTGACATTCCATGCTTCTGCTGCTGTTGGGGCAGCTATTACCTTAACTTGTCCATAGCCTTCCTCGGTCAACTCTCCCCAGCGTATTTGCTCAATTTGTTCAGGCCCTACCGTTTGTGTATCTTCCAGTGTAATCGTGAACACCGAACCGACGTCCAGCATTGGACGTTGCGGTTTAGGCATACGCCATTTCGAGTTGTAACCCGAGACTGTACCAAATTTCAGTTGGAGTTCTGTAGTCTTAATGTCAAGAGCAAGCCTTGTCTTCAATTCTTCCAGGAAGAAAGCAGGATTCGCCTCCACGCGCCCACTTGCATCAGCCAGAACTAGTGGAGTGAGCAGGATAATTGTAAAACAATTCAAAGGATTCCGCTGCCCACCCACGGACATCAATAGATTAGGCTGTGAAGCTACAGAATCTGCCTTAAAAGTGACATTCCCATACTCTGCTGTACGAGAGCGCCCTAGCCGAAGCTGGTACCCGTTTTGCTTAATACATGATAATAGTTTATTTAAATCTGCTATATTTCCACGAAGCGTTCCTGAGAAGGATTGATCCTTTTTCAGTGCTACATACTGATAGAATTGCCCCATATTGGGGCCATGATCAGAACCCAGTGCATGTCCATATGACCGATCAAGTGGCCGTGCATGATGCATACGCACTTCTTTTTCCGGTTCGTATTTCAGTAATTGTGTAGTTCCTGAATTTCCTTCTGCTGAAAGTTGATCCAGATAGACATAGGAGTTAATGCCTCTAAACTCCATATTATTCAAATTTTTATTACTAGAGTTCCAGTTCGCTATATTTGCCTTATCGTAAGCTGCTTCTTCGTTTTTAACGCCTTGCCAGCTAACTGGACAAGGAATGAATACTCTGTCAGCTACGGTTGGAAAAGCATATCCGAACTGCACTCCTCCATTCAGAAAGATTCGTGCAAAATCTTCATTCGTATGGGCTTTTCCACCCAGCCCCTGCTGGTTTATATACATCCCTGCCAATGCCCCCAACATAGCCGAACCTGGAATGCAATTCGCACTACTGTAATATAGCCCGCCTTGACCAGGGATTAATACCGGCTGATCCAGGTGCAATGTATACGGCAGTTCCGTGATTTTCTCTGGAGGACCGGAAAGAATGGGTGTTATTAGCTGTTCTTGTTGCATCTCATCATGTGATTCATTGATCCAGATTAGCTGACAACTGACCTCACCTAGCCCTCTTGTATTCCCAAGCCCTATTCCACGTAAGCCATTGACACAATCTGTTAGTAATTTTACATAGTTTTTAGTTTTATTCGACCGATTTTTCTTGTCGCTCTCTTTACCGTTACCAAGACTTTCTTGAATGATAACTTGACTTCTGAGCACAATTCCCTTATGCAACACACGTATTGTACGTAATGAATGGGGTTGTGCTGTTCCGCTAATCGGGTCCATTGCAGTGCGAGTACGTAATTCCGTTAGTTCATTGAGAATATTCTGCTGTTTCTGTTGGGACTTACTTTGAGCCTGACTTAAAAATCGGTCATAATCTTCAATCCGGACGACGTCACCTCCTGAATCTTTGTCGGGGATTTCGTAGAGATGAGCGTCGTGAACTTGTAGTAATCCACCATGCTGTTGCCCAATTGTTCCAAAAAGAGCGTTCATCTCAGAAGATCCGGCTATCCCCCAATCGAGCAAATTCTGCCCAACGGCGCGTAGACAGCCTTTAATTCGCTTGGATGGAATGATAGGCAATCCTGCTTCAGTCGCTATATCTGTATCCACCATCCCAGCGATGCTATCACCTGTAGCCGCACATAATTCACTATGAAGTGTAATTTCTAACCATGCTTGTATCATTGAGTCTCCCCCACTCCGTCCAAACTAAACACCGCTGACTTATACAAATCTATCAACTCAAGTGCATCAAAAATAGTCGCATGCGGGTGATCAGACAGTTTCTCTTCAGCATAGTCCAATTGCCCAACATTATTTTGCTCCTTAGCTTGATAAAGCTGCTTAAGATGCAGGTTTCGAGAACGCAATTCGTCGATTAAAATATCCAGTTTCTCCCCATTAGCAAGATACTCACGATAGAGCCTGTTCAACCACGTACTCGGCCAAATACTCTCCTGATCGCTCTGCCCCTGGATACGTTCCAGGCATGTATGCAGCAAGTTAAATGAATCGGCTGCCATTGGATCTGTTGATAATTTTGGAGCCGACACGAGATACGGGCGACCGTGCTGTTCATCTTTTTTAAAGCCGAGATTCTTACGAATGTCCTTCAACTGTTGTACATAGCTTCCCCGAACCAAATGAAAGTCCAAATAGCTATCACTTTCCCGGTGACAGTCCTTCTCTTTGTGTCTCTTCTTTTTGGCTTCTTTACAGCATTCTTCGGCAATATCATAGGCAATGCTGAACGGAAAGTGACTATGTACTATGGCAATTCCGGCACAGGCAGACAGCGAAATGCGTTTATCTTGTTTATCCGACTTAAGTTTCGTTGATTCCAGATCCTGTAGAAAAGCCGCCGCCATCGGAACCGCCAAATCAGCGCGGCAAATAAATGTTAAATCGTCACCATCCATAATCAAGGGTCGAATGGGTAACATATTTTCCTTTAAGATTGAATCAACACATGCAATATGTTTGATGACTCGGTAGAAATTCTCACGGTACCCCTCGGATATCTCCAACGAAAGTTTCCTCATTTCTACAACAGCTTGTGCATACGAAACATTATCATTTTGCAATACTTCCATCTTATTCTTAAGCTGCTGCCCCATCCCATTACCATCAATATGTACAACGGCTACATAACCATCCTCTCCAGTTGAACGAACCATATCTTTCATTTCAAAACCCCACTTCAAACCCTTCAATTCTTTGGGCAAAGGGAATATTTCATTGAAGTGGCTGCTAGCATCACTCACTTTTGGACGTTCATCATCCGCCGCCTGACGTTTTAGTGACTGGACTGTCGAAATCCCTTCTCCGCTCTTCCTGTCATGAGAGGTGACTGGTAATCCGCCAAAGCTCTCTTGCTCGGATATGGGAAAAGCACCCGCCGGACGTTGACGTAGCATACCCGCTTTAACCCGCTCCAACTCCCCTTCCAGTCGCATTCGGTCAGTACCGAACTGATCAGATTTACCAAAGTTAGTCTCGATATGCGCCACTGCCATGGAAAGTGTGTATGTTGTCTCAATGATCCGCTTTGCAAACTCAACGTTCACCTGTTGAAAGTAATTCCGATCTCTGTATGCAACAATGGCACTCCCCCCACCGATATATACAATTTCAGCCGCTAATATAGAATCCTTATGTGCAATATCAAAAGATTCCTCGGCTTCTCGTTTACCTTCTCCTACCATCTGGTACCATTCGAGTTTCACTTGGGCTTGGGTTTGGTCAGCAACAGCTTGCATGACTTCCGGCAAGTCATTTTTCAGGATTTCCCCTACAATACGAGATGCCCCAACATTCTCGCGCAGTCGATTGGAGGCAAAAATATATTCCTGAATACCACTGATGTCATAGATCGCAAGCAGTCCTTGTGTGGAGGCTGTCATCGTTTCGTTTCACCCTTTTCTTTATTTTTTTGTTCCTTCTTTTGTTCTTTTTCCTGTACTATTTTTTTGTACTTGGCATAGTTTTCGTTGAACATTGTCGCATAAGCTTGATGTGGAAACGGGATGGGGTTGTTGAGCAACATAAGTAGTTGGTTCAGTTGAAAGGTTAGCGACAGAAGAACGTTTTCTACTTTTTCATCAGTGTCAGCCACTTTTTCACTCACTTTTAATGAGGATAATTTCTTGCCTATCGGCTTGATCGCGTTCTCATTCACAAGTTTTCTATACTTCTCCTCCTCTTTCCCATAACGTTTAAGACCGTAATGATTCAAATCTTTATACCAATCGCTATAGTCAAATTCATCTTCGTTGATCATTGTTTTTTTTATGGTATTGTTCTCACCCGCGCTTAACACGATGTCAAATTCCTTATAAGTATCTTTAGTAATACTTGCACCCTCTACAGATGTACAGAGAATCAGGATTGGGCGTGTCGAGGTCTGCCCCTTAGGTGGTGTTGATTGCTCGAGTCCATTGTCACACAAGCCACCAATTATGCGATAGACAGAGTCAAGGGATGTTCTGAGGGGCTTTATCGTCCCCGCCCAGTCACTAGCATTGCTAGTAGATTTACTCTTACATTGAATTGCTACAGCAACTGCCTCAATAGGGATAAACTTTATATTTCCAAAACAAAAAATATACGGGGTGTACTGTTCATCAAAAATGGCTAAATCTACTTCCGCCGAAATGTTACCAAATGAATCAATAATAAACACACCCTGGTCAATACAAAACTTCTTGGGGATCATAGATCTAAACAATTCGCCCCATACTAGTTCACGAGTAGTCCCAGTGGTTAGATTATGACTAGGGATTTTGAGCTTTAATTGACTAACAATCGCTTTCCCCTGATCAGTATAATTTTCTGTAATAGCTTGAATTGTTTCTGCAGGTGATACATGCGATTCAGTTGAATCTTTTTGATCTGTTGTTTGTGTTAGCTTACTCATTTTCAGCTTCCCTCTTCCTAATTATAATTCACCTGATAGTGCCCAAATCCAATCGTGGCGTTTTTCCCAATATGAAGTTGTTCACCCGCTTTAAGAATTGGTGTAAAAGGTGTTAAATCCCCCTCGTACTGCGCCCAGCCTTTGATGGCTGGAAGAGGCAGTTTTCCCCCTCTGGTCATAGAATAACGTTCAAAATCCACCTGTTTCCAATTTGCTGCAACGGTTCTAATTTTGTTCGCTTCATTCAACATCGCCTGCTCATCCCATTGCAGGATGTGACCTGTATAGGCGTGCGAAAGCAACGCAATCCTCCGCGTAAGAGAATGAATCATCTCCGCAAAAGTTAATTGCCTGCGCAATTGCTTACTTACCAATATGCGAACCGGGCTATCAAAGCGGACGACGGCAGTATGAGCACGACGTTGCTCACAACTTAGTGGACGTGGTAGACAATTCCTCATCCATAATTTACTTGAACTCCAAATCAGAGCCTGACGTTCAGGGTCTATGATCTGCTGAAGTCGAAAGGGTAGTCTAGCCGATCCCCAACCTTTATTTTCCATTTCTAGTAGTGCATCAATAAAAAGACCTGCATGTTCCGTTGCATCACCAATTAGCGTGATATCGAATTGGCACTCATCCTGTGGTTCCCATCGTAGCTTGTCTCTGGTAAGTGAGTGAATCACATAAGGATTTACAGCACCTGCTTCATTTCCTGGTGAGCAAAAGTTTTTAGCATAAGCACAGTCTGGCGACAGTTCACATTTATGACATTGTACATTAGGTCGCGTGCACACAAATTCCCGGATACAATGACCCATAATTCCACGTAACGTAGAACCCAGGTAGAGAGGTAATTCTCCTTTGCCCTCAGCGGTAAAAACCACTCGAAGTGTTAAAGTATTGATGTGTTCAAACATGTTGATCTCCCAACTGTATATTTTTTTCAGAGAAACTCTGTACCCTTGTGATTCCTTGAAATGCCTCTGCATAAGCATAGTGAGAGAATAACATGGGATTATTAAGCAGCATTAGGAGCTGGCTCATAGACTTAGTAGATTTGTTCTCCTACCCTTGCTTCTTCAACAAATAATATCCCACTAAGAAATACGACTTTAAACCTAGTTCCATACAAACCCTATAAGATGAATATACAAGTCTAAAGTACCAGTAACATGAAATATTATACCTTCAAAAGACAATAATAGACATATTATTCTTCGTAATTCTACATTTTCATATTTACTAGATTTTCATCAATCATAAAAAGCCCATTCCAACCGTATTTTCGTACAGTCTCGAATGAGCTCTTCATATAATTCTTATAATTTCTCTACTAATGTTGGAATTCGTCCCGGCAAGATAAATCACTATGTTTATTATGAAAAAATTGGTTCCACAATCGACAGCCTGTGAAATAGCGTAAGGTACCACACGATATGTTCATGTCAATACTTGAGACACGACACTGATTATACCGATGCTGAACTGACAGTAATTTCAATCCACGCACTCATTTAGAGTGCGACGAAATGCGTTAGCGCATAAATCATAAATGGAGGTAAAATTTCAATCCACGCACTCATATAGAGTGCGACTGGGACCATGACCCACGTGAATTGTACCAGATCAAGATTTCAATCCACGCACTCATATAGAGTGCGACCCCATCCACAAAAACAAACGCTTTTACCGTGCCTATTTCAATCCACGCACTCATATAGAGTGCGACTCGGAAGGGTCCTTAATTCTGCCTCAGAGGGCAATAAGATTTCAATCCACGCACTCATATGGAGTGCGACGCAAGACTCTCCTTCCAAAATCACTCCACAGGCAATATTTCAATCCACGCACTCATATGGAGTGCGACCAGTATCTTTTCTAAACGGTATCATACGTAAAGCATTTCAATCCACGCACTCATATGGAGTGCGACCCAATTTCAGTTCCAAAATGCCTTTCGGCCTCCCTCAATTTCAATCCACGCACTCATATGGAGTGCGACGCCACCTGTAAGTCAGTTAGCTCTGTGTACACTGGAATTTCAATCCACGCACTCATATGGAGTGCGACGTTTCCTATCACACCCGCCGTTTCGCACTCAACCGCATTTCAATCCACGCACTCATATGGAGTGCGACATTCTTCCCTATGGGTAAGCCCCAAACTGTTATTCAATTTCAATCCACGCACTCATATGGAGTGCGACTACGAAAATCAATGGCAAACAGGCGGAAGTATATTTCAATCCACGCACTCATATGGAGTGCGACGCAAAAGCACCGCCTGTAATGTCGCTAGATAGTATAATTTCAATCCACGCACTCATATGGAGTGCGACTTCTAAGAATAAGTTCAAGCTATAAAGGAGTAAATTTCAATCCACGCACTCATATGGAGTGCGACAATATAGTGAAAAGTGGTGACGATATATTTAAGGATATTTCAATCCACGCACTCATATGGAGTGCGACTTCTTCAGGTACGATGGATGCAGGATCAGTTCAGTATTTCAATCCACGCACTCATATGGAGTGCGACAGCGAAAAAGGGTCAAAACAAACCCGTTTCAATTCATTTTAGCGTAATTTTGACCATAAGGCATCAAAAAAAGCATGTTCCCTTTATGATGCATTCACAAATCATTCACATTCGACAGAATTTCGACAAAATCTGAGGTGCGAAGGACCCGGGGAATTCATGTGAGCTTCACATTCGCACTAAGTATGCTGCACAAAAAGAAGAAGCATATACAGTAATCTCTCACTGGAAATGCTTCTTCTCAACCTCTCATATCTATCAGCCTAGGTTCATTTCACCTTGGCCAATTCTACTACCTGTGAAGGAGGAAGCGCCCCTTCGAATATCTAAGTTCATCAATAGCGCCTTTAAAGGCAGGGTCCCATCAGTTAACACCCAAGCTGAACGTTCCTGCTTTGGATGTAAATACTTCTGGAAATCCTGTTCCTGCAAACTGGGGTTTGCCGTTCACGTACACGGATAATACTCCATTGTCTACTGTGAAGGCGAGACGTGTCCACTCATTGGTTTTGATTTTCATACCGGTGCTGCCGGTATACCAAGGCGAGCTACCGAACCAAAGCATCGTGTTGTCTCCCTCGGGACACCTTTGGGCAGCAAGCTAATCCAGTGATTACTATCCATAGCTCCGAAAAAAGTGGGGGTATACAGCGTCAGCTCACTCGGATGAACCCACAGGGACACGGAATATGCAGAACTGGATATAATCCCTTGGGGCAGCTTAATTCCAGATTTTCCATCCAGCAAGACCGCTTGACCACTTGTACCCTCCGTGTAGGTGACAGTTCCTCCTTCACGATCAATCCGGTTACCGATGACCTCACCATTCGTAAAAGCAGCTTCACTATCCTCAAGATTATTTTCAAATTTATATTGTGCGGTCAGAGTGGCTGGTACAGCCTTTCCTCCGATTTCAGGACGTTTAACCTCGCCTGTATCAGAAATGACGCTCGGTTCTGAACTTTTCCAAGTAATCGAGGTTTGCCGACTTCCTTGCTTTGGAAGGGATACATTAGCTACTAACCGACTTGTATCACCAAGGTCCAAATCGCCATATACACTTTCAACCACTGTTGCATCCGTCGAAGGAGCGAACTGACTCCCCCAGGCCATTTCCCCTGTTTTGGATACAACCGTAAATGTCATTACATATTGCTTGGTATAGTCATCCCATTGTCTAATGAAAACTCCGTCATATACGGTGCCTTCCAGCGTGAGCTGAACACTCGCGTCTCCTACCTTACGCCACGTTCCTTGTAGCTCACCTGTGACGGTGTGATCTGCTTTTAGCTGAATAAACTGCGCTTGCTTGATCGCCGCCGACGTATCACTGCCATGATTGATATACTGATAATCCCCAACGACTTGATCCTCATCCAGTTCTGTAAGAGTCTCACCACCATAACGGTAAGGAGGTACTACAGGCCAGCCTTCCTGGTTCATGAACATCTGGTGTATGCGCAATTCATGCTTCTCTCCCTGCTGAGGAAAGCGGGTATGAAAGACAGCAAACATTTGCCGGTTATAAGGATCGTTATAAGCAGAGTTGTGGCCAGGGGATACGTAGCCATAGCCAATTCCTTCGCCTGGATCACCAATTTTACTGTTGAACAAAAAGTTACCTATCAGCTTGTTGCCAAAAGTGGCATTCTTGGTGTTAGCAGGTAATACGGCGTTCTGCCCCTTGGCATCCTTATAAGGTCCTGACAGCTTTTTGGAACGGAATAACCTCATGTTATATCCACCGTCCGAGGCAAGCCCGCCATAAGTTACAAATAAATAGTAGTAGCCCGTATCCTTGTTGTATTCAATGTAAGGGCCCTCTCCCGATTCCCCATATCCTCCTGCAATTTTGGTGCCAAAATAACGATCAATCAGCCGACCATCTTCCATCGTTCCGTCTTGCCCTGGATAGATAGGCTTTCCTGTTGCTTTATCCAGCTCTAGTAGAAAAATCCCTCCAGACCATGACCCATATGTCATCCATAAACGCCCTTTTGTATCATAAAAGATAGCTGGATCAATCGCATTCGGAAACATTTATTTGCGTAAGAACCATCTGCGTTGAACCATCCCGTTCTTGGACCTTGCAGTTTGCCTTGATCAACCAACTGTTGGATCGGCGTGTCGGTCCATTTTTTATCCACTTTGCTGTCCTTGACGTAGGCGCTCTCCTTCATAAAACCAGTATATACAATCGTATCCACATATTGATAAGGACCTTCGATTTGGGGTGCAACAGCAACACCAATCGCGGAACGAATGTAGGTAGAAGACGCACTATAATAAATCATATAGGCCCCTTTTGTCCCATCGTCATTGACATAATACTTATTCCAAAATACATCCGGCGCCCAGACCGAGAATCCTCCCTTGCTGTCCGAATCATTTTCCCCTGCCCAAGCAAAGGAACCTGCGAGATTCTTCGATAAATCCCCAAAAAGCGTGTTTCCCGGAGTTATGTAACCGTTTGCAAAATAAGTCCAGTTTTTAAGATCCTTGCTCTTCGCCGCCGAAATATGTGAACCAAACACATAATAAGTATCACCGTCTTTGACGATGGAGGGATCATGAACGGATACCTCGGAAAAAGCGGGCGCATCCTGCTTATCCTTCTGCTCAGATAGTGCAGCGGAAGCGTCTCTCATTCCCAATGAAGACCCTGCAATCATTAGGAATAATGCTAACGTTATTAAAAAACCTCTCTTGATTCCATTTGCTGCAACCCGCCTTTTCATTCTCATCTGCCCCTCTCTGGAATTGGAGTACAGCGATATCTATTCTACATTGATCAGTAAATACTTTTATGTTTTCAAGAATCATAAAGGTATTTGTAAAATATATTTTGAGTAGATAAGAGGATTTGCGTTGTTTTCTAGTTTGTTTAAAATGGACGCAGTGTATGATGGAAAGGTCGCACTCCATACAGAGTGCGACACAGTACAGAGTTAGCGGGGGAAAGGTGACTATTTCAAGCCACGCACTCCATACAGAGTGCGACGAGTGCGCTGTATGGTTGAACGACGAAACACACTCAATTTCAATCCACGCACTCCATACAGAGTGCGACTTGGTTAAATCATCATTCCAGCCCATTGCAGCTTTCTGATTTCAATCCACGCACTCCATACAGAGTGCGACAATGAACTACTAATCAATATGGGCGTAACGGATGAAATTTCAATCCACGCACTCCATACAGAGTGCGACTAAGGCTTTGTTGGATCTTTTAGCCCGGGGAGCAATTTCAATCCACGCACTCCATACAGAGTGCGACTATATTGTTTTCCATAAACAGACAGAATATATGGGAGATTTCAATCCACGCACTCCATACAGAGTGCGACTTGATCATTATTTGGATTATGGTGATCAATTAACGCAAATTTCAATCCACGCACTCCATACAGAGTGCGACTACGAATAGGAGAATATTCCTAGCCCAAGCGCTAGAATTTCAATCCACGCACTCCATACAGAGTGCGACTAAATAAAGATGAGGAAAAAGCGGAACATGTGTTAAAATTTCAATCCACGCACTCCATACAGAGTGCGACCTTAAAGTTGTCCATCTAAATTCCCTCCCCGGAAATTTCAATCCACGCACTCCATACAGAGTGCGACTTTTATATAGAATGATATCGTAGGAGGTACTATCATATTTCAATCCACGCACTCCATACAGAGTGCGACCACCTATCGTATGACATGTACAGTATATCCTTTATAGATTTCAATCCACGCACTCCATACAGAGTGCGACCTCCTACTCTTATTTAGTCATACTGTAATTCCTGCAAATTTCAATCCACGCACTCCATACAGAGTGCGACGTTTTCCTTCACAAGGTAAAAAGGTCAAATCTGATATTTCAATCCACGCACTCCATACAGAGTGCGACGTTGAACACCATTGCAACGGAGTTAGAAAATAAATTTCAATCCACGCACTCCATACAGAGTGCGACAGTAATATCCTCTGACACCTTCAGAACCACTTATTATTTCAATCCACGCACTCCATACAGAGTGCGACTTATCTTCACAAATTTATTTTATTACACTCCTTATAATTTCAATCCACGCACTCCATACAGAGTGCGACCGCTCCGGTTCCGCATCGTTCACCTCACCGTGTGATTTCAATCCACGCACTCCATACAGAGTGCGACAATACAGGTGCAGCCGTGTGGGAGCTGCCGAAACGAATTTCAATCCACGCACTCCATACAGAGTGCGACGAAAAATTGGGTCGGTAGTCGTTCGATCGAAAAATTTCAATCCACGCACTCCATACAGAGTGCGACAGCGAAAATCCAGAAATTGATACCCTAATGATATCAATTCCATACATTTTCGCAAAAAACGATGCTAAAAAAGTTTGAATCCACCCTTGACTTCTATTATAGAAAATGGATTCTAATCCTTTTCGACAAATTTCGAGGTGCGAAGGACCCGGGGTTTTTATGTGAGCTTCACATTCGCACCTCACAGAATCAGCGGGCTTTCCATATCGTAAGATTCTTTTGCCCCCATATGCTCTACTTTCTTTTTATAGTTATCTCCTAAATTGTAGAAACGCAGACTGTCTTCTTTTTTGTCTATCAATTCTTCTAATTCATATTTTAAACGGCGGAACTGGGTGGAATCTAAAATACACTCAAACACGGAATTTTGCACCCTTTGTCCGTGATCCACACACTTTTTTGCAACCTTGGCCAGTCTTTTTCTGCCTTCTCTGTCTATTGTACTCACATCATACGTAATTAGAATTAACAAGATCACACCTACTTCCACAGAAATGGAGGATACTCATCCAGATCTCCCCGGATATATCTGGCCAAGAGCAAAGCCTGTGAATAGGGCACAAGCCCCCAAGACATTTTCTCATTCAAATAAGGATGAATAATCTTGTCCTGCTTCCGTTCCTGCCATGCCTTCAATACGATTTTCCTCGTATCATTGTCCATCATGACAGCTCCGTTTTCTTTTTTGTAAAATCCTTTGCCATGAATCAACTTTTTATTAATCAAGGACAGTACAAAACGGTCGGCATATACTCCTCGAAGCTCCTCCATCACATCCAGTGCCAATGAGGCTCGCCCCGGACGATCTCTATGCAGAAAACCTACATAAGCATCCAGCCCGACGGCTTCGAGAGCGGATTTCATGTCGTTGGACAGCAGTGTATAGGCAAAGGATAGCAATGCATTCACATTATCCAGCGGCGGGCGCTTATGGCGTCCATGGAAATAAAAATCTTCTTTTTGCTGTAAGATCAGCTCATCGAAAACCGAATTGTACTGAACCGCCGCCGTCCCTTCCAAGCCGCGTAATATGTCCAGTTCCTCCACTTCACGAACCTGCTTCATGATTTCGGACAAAGAAGCGCTTACCTTCTTCATTCGTCCTGTATCAATACGAAGAGGGTAGTCCCGCGTCGCCCGTTCCAAAATCCATTTATGGTTATATAATTTCCCTATAATCATGTTTCTGGAAACAAGAGCGCTTCTTCTATCATCATCTGAAATCCGATACTGTTCTTTTCTCAGTACCACATTTCCCCGGCTTTCGCCCGTAACTCGTGCCAGAAAACGTCCGCTTCGCGTCATAAAGGTTAGGTCTATGTTGCGTGTGGCGCAAGCTCCCATTAGGCCGGGGCTGGCTCCTGCATAGCCAAAAGTGCAAACCGCCTCCAAATTGTGCAAAGGATATCGTGCAAGAATGGACTCTTCTTGCTTGATTACGATATTTTCCCCATCCAGTGACAAGTACGTATCCGGCATCGTGACAAATAATGTGTTCAGTAGTTTTTTCATTCAGCTATCCTGCTTTCAATGAAACTGGAAACAGACCTTTTATTCAAAATCTCCGGCACACATATGTGTTGAAGCGAGCAGCTTTGGCAATGCGGCCCCGCTTTGGCTTTAGGCGTATGGTTGCGCTCAAAATAATGCCGCATTTCCTGCAAACTTGTTCGCACACGTTCACGGTCAGACGCCGTAATCACGACCTCTACCCGATGTTTGATCTCATCGTAATAAAAGCAGCCCTTAGAAATCTCACACACGAGCATTTCTTCAAGACACATCACTTGTGCGACCAATTGGGCATGATCCGAATCATTTCGTTTCGGTTTGCCGCGCTTGTATTCCACAGGAATAGGAAGGTACGTACCTTCCTCCCCTGCAAGCGGAACACCAAGGGGATCGCGTATAAACTCTACCACGTCGCAGATTCCGGTGATTCCAAGCTCTCTGGAATGCACAGGTAATGCGCGAACGACGAGCTTATCCCCTCTTTTCTCACGAATCATCGGCTGATCCGCTTTTCGATGCAAATGATTGCCTTCAATCGTCCGCACGTTTTCTTCCCATTGCTGCTCGATATGAATAAGAGCCCATTGTCTTCTACAGAAATTAAAATGCTGTATACCGGATAATAGCAAATAATCTTCTTCGTTATAGCCCTGCATACTCTTGGACCTCTAAGCCTTCGAGCGGTGTTACTATGCATTCATAATGGGTGTCAAAAGATTTGTCGATTGCACTTGCATCTTCTTTCGGTTTCACTTCTAAAGAACGGTGTACTTTAGCAGATGAGTATTTTCCAAGCTTGGAATTATGCTCCCACCAATAGACTTTATGAACCTCCATGCTGCCGTCAGGACGGGCGGAGGATATATCATTTTCAAACAAGGAAATTAGCGCTTCCTTGATCTTTGCGGCATCTTCGTTTGTAAATCCTGTTTTTTCGGCTAGCTGTGTATTAATGCTTCCCTTAAAAACGTACACACCAAAATCCACCCGATGCTTCATCCCCATGGTGTCGGAGCCTTTTTCGCTCCCTGGTTCGGAATTTACACTTTTGGTAATTTGCATACTGGTAATATCAATAGGGAGAATACTGGTTGCTGTATGTATAGATACAGGCCCTCTTACCCCCACAGATACTCCTGCCCCTTTACCCGCCGCTTTGAATGCAAAAACTTGACCAAAACTACGAACATCCATCCATTCCTGACAGGCAACTCTGGTAAAATCCTCACCTGAGCCTTCCTTATTCTTGAACATTTTCCCCAGCTCAGGATTGGCTTCAGCACGTTCTCTTAAGCTATGAAAAGCATCCAGTTTCCGATCATTTGATTGAACAAAAATAGACTCTCCCATATCCTGCAGACGATTTCTTATTTTCCGTTTCAGAGCCACATCTGAAATTTCGCCATAACCATCGTAATTTTGCCGTGGGCGATTGCCATTCAGGGGATCACCATTGGGATTAGCTTTCGCGACAGACAATACAACAGCAAAATCAATTTTATGATCCAAAATAGACATATGATTACTCTCCTTTAATGTAAACTCTATATTTTTAACATTTCTTATGATCAGTATTATTTTTTCACATTTGCGATGTTGCTGTCTTGGTCGTCGTCATTCCCTGTGTTATTGCCCTCATGATTCTTTTTATCCGTGTTATGATAGATTTCATAGCGTTGACTATACAAGCCGAGCAAATACTTGCCGGTTAGCGGTTTGTTATTAAATTCATCAATGGGTATTTTTGAGGCTACTTCATCAATCATATTGGTATAATAGTTTAAGCGTTTGCCAAGTCTGGCCTGATGTGGCTGCAAGGCATTTTGAATGGTCCTCCAGGTTCTTTCTGGATGTTGTGAGAAAGCACTCATATATCGAATTGCATTAGTGGATCGCTTCTCATCCTTGTCTAATGCGCTTCGTTCCATCACATCAGCTATCGCCAACAGTCTGCCAAATAAATAACTACGATCCATATTTTCTTTATCTAATGCCACATTGTATCCCTCCCGTTGGTTAATCAATGCACATGCTATACTCAGTGTCTTCTCCCATTCCCATTTATCCATAGCTACCGGGTTAGAGGCACGGTGAGTAGCACTCCTTACAATATCCTGCGGAATTTTTCGACCATCTACGATACACGGAAGCATTCTTTCCATTAAGCCTTTAACGAGCTTGTCATTCGCTTTAGAGCCGTATGCTGCGAAAGCAATATCCTTCGTCGCCGGAGCACCCCAAAATTGTAAAAGCTCACCTTGCTCATCCTTCTGGTAACGGTGTAACCAGGCACATGTAGAATGCCAGTCTATCAGCTTGTCAAAATACAATTGTTTATCCAAATTCCGATAATACAGAACAGCCATGCGTCCCGTTGTCGCTGAGTCAAGCACAAGAATATTGACGTTTGCTTTGGACGCCGATTTGATAGCCAGTTTATTACGATAACCCGATAGTGCTTTGGCCAGATCAAAAGCAAACTCCTCGTTAGTATGACCTTTGATTGCTATCGGCCGCGATGATTCAGAGCCAAAATCCATTGCAAAGATGTTGTCATTGTCGGTACAACTCGGAACATTCGGATCATCATTTCCCCAGATGAGAAAGACACGATTCTCCATGATTTTCCCTTGACGATGAATCAGCCACTTTAAGGCATTATGAGCTTTTTGCGATACCTCGTAGCTGATGCTTGCTGCTTCATGACTGTGAGCAAACCGTCCTCTAAATGTGAAACCGCTCGTGTCATTTGCCGAAATCAGCTTGGCTTTATCTCCGGAATTTCTGATTTTATTCGCGTGTTTATCTGTACCGGGAAGCTTCTTCCCGGTTACATAACAAATATCTTCTTCGCCCAATAGTTGGCTGTAGTAACCAACAAATGAATCATATAGTTCTATATCCTGCCAGACTTTAGTTAACGCTTTATCTGGTGAATACACGTTAAAACGAATAAATACGCTCTCCACTTCACCGGGAACTGCCGTAAATATACGTGGTTTTTCCCCATGTAAAGGTTCGTACTTCTTGCCCCATGTACTTATTAATTTCTGATCCGCATCAAGATATAAAACAGGCTCGCCTACCAAGTCTTGAATCAGTCGGCGCTTGCTCAAGTAGCGATAGATGCTTTTCAGCTTGGGCGTAGCAAATTCTGAATTAGCCCAACCCTCTAGCTGCTGAATATAAGCCGCAAAGGGCTCTTCTTTTTTGATCTTTCCACCATAGGCGACAAAATCTCCGGCAACATAGCTTAATTTATCATGCAGCGGATAAGGCGCTACGACAGAGCCAGCCCGGCTGGCCGACTTTTCTGTGCAAGGAATTAATGTACTAAAATCGTCTTTATCCAGCACTCGGGCTGAATGAAAATCGCCTTGCTCTGTAATCTCCACTTCAATTTGTGCATTTTGAGTTGTATGAGAGATGGGCAGCAGCGTGTATTCGCGATCATTATACTTTTTCTCAAACACACCGACACGGCCAAGGTTGGATTCATATGTTTCAAATAGATTTAGCAGCCAGCTCATTTCATGCCCCACCCCTCCCACTCTGCAAGCAGCTCATCTACGGATTGAACGTTATTTTCACCAAATTGTTTGGGCTGCATTTCGCCTATGATACGAACTTGTGGGCATTTCTCCGGTGGAATAAATTCAATGACTCCGTCCTTCATCACCGTATTCCACAAGCGCACCTCCAACTGATCCCGACCTGTCTCATCCGGGTAGTTAATTCCATGCACCATGTTTCCCAGATGAATTTCGCCGTAGCCATCATAGAAACCAGGGGACTCACCAAAGACACAAGGCTCCACATAAGCTTGGCATTCCCGTGTACCGAGGAAAATATCTCTGCGCCCACCCGCAAGCAACGAGCGTTTGAGAATGTTATGATGCTTATTCTCATTACGATCATATTCCATCTCGGGACGATGCAGATTAAAAATAAAATGAGCCTGAACCTCATAGCAAGGGTCTTTCAGATAGGTATAATTAGCAAGCGTATTACCGCCGCTATATTCAATGGGCCGAATCCCCTTCGATTCCATTCGTATAGCATTTAGGACACGAACCTTGTCTATTACCATCGTAATGGTAGGCTTCCAATATATACTTTCTACGATCCCTTTTAATGCCTGATAGGTGGGGACACTGTAGGTTAGTTTCTCACCACCCAGCTTGGTTAGCGGGTCAGTGAACAGTGCATAATCTCCATACACTCTAAATTCGATTGCGTTCCTCAACTGGAAGCTTCCTCCTTTCTAGGTCTTTTTATCTAAACATAGTACCAGAATATTACTTTTGGCATGGTCAGTCAATACAAAATATAGGCTCTTTATCTCCCATAAAGGCATTCTTAGAGAATAAAACCATCATGCAAACTATCATTGTGAAGATTCAGCCCAAATAAATCATCATAGGCCCCCTCAGTCAAAGCCCATATCTTTCCATCCAAATAAGGAATCAGCGCCTTATTGTGATCCAGTTCTTCTTTCTCATGGTGCAATATATTAATGGTGAATTGCTGTGCTTTGCGCAGCAGACTACTAAGGTCCTCTATGCTTTGCTGTCCGTTGAGATCAGCGATAATCTCTTTTCCTTCCTTCTCTCCATCTCCATATGGAACGATAACTGCTGTTGTATGATCTTTAATGACCTGAAAGTATTCTGCTGCGGTCTTATAGCTATTCGCTAAAAATAAAGGAAGAATCGTGCCCTTTTCATCGTAATAAGAGCGATAGTACGTATTTTCACTGCGACTAACAGTTAATAGCTCAGTCATGTTTTTTCTTAGCTTAGGTATAAAATAGTTCAAGTCGGTTGCCAGCTCGGTATAATATTTTTTGAAATATATTTCCATAGCCTGTGCGGATAATAGGTTACCACCGTAGCAGGTTTTGTCACGTTTTAAGTCAATGAGCATTTTTCTGGTAATCTCTTTACCGATTTTGATTTCTTTGAGCCGCTTGAGATTCTCTTCTTCATGATCAATAACATACACCTGCTTTGTTTCATCTCTTCCGTGGCGATTACATCGGCCTGCCGCTTGTGCAATTGAATCCAGACCAGCCAAGGATCGAATGACACAGGTAAAGCTAATATCCACTCCTGCCTCTATGAGCTGTGTGCTGATACAAACGACAGGTTCCTTATGCTCTAAATGTTGTTTTACTTTCTCCAATATGCGATTGCGATGAGCCGGACACATGGATGTACTTAGGTGGTAAACCAGGATTGCACTGTTTCCTTCTGTTAGTCGAAGATATAAATTTTTGACCACCGCTTTTGTATTGAGAATAACGAGTACGCTTGGCTCATCAGCGAGCTTTTGCTCAACAAAATCGGCAAGTTTTTCCGTATTCACAGTACCGTTCGTCGCCTTGTCCACAATTTCAACCCGTTTAAACTTCTCTATGACATGATCGAGATCATGCACTATTTCCGCATCCGGCTCGATGTCCAGCTTGTTATGTACAAAATCCAATTCCGGTTGGGTAGCAGTGCAAAGAACAATACTTGAACTGGCATACGTTTTCAAAAAATTCAGCGCTTGATTAAACAATGAAATACAGTAAGTGGGGACTTTTTGGACCTCATCAAAAATGATGACAGACTCACTCAAATTATGAAGTCTGCGGACATTTCTGCTGCCATCTGCGTAAAGTACATTTAAAAATTGCACCATAGTCGTGAAAATGATGGGCGAATCCCAATTATCCTTAGCCAGCTTTAATTTTTGATGTGTATTCACAACAACATCTTCAAGCTCATGCTCCTGCCGATCTATATCTTCTACCTCGTTCATGACCACATTCGAGTGATGCTCCAGAATGTTAGCGTCATCCCGTATAATTTTGCGAACCTCCTGAGCGTTTTGTTCAATAATCGTCGTGAATGGAACGACGTAGATGATATGCTTCTTTTTGAATGTGACCGCATGCTTGAGGGCATAACGCAGACTAGCCAGCGTTTTTCCACCCCCAGTGGGTATGGAGAGCGTATGTATCCCCGAAGGCTTATCTGCAAATTGCTCACATTGCTCGGACATTTGTTTTCTAAGCAGATTAATGGTTGTCTCGGCGTTCTCTCCTGATTGCAGAGCGTTAATACGCTCCATTAATCTTTCGTAATACGTTTGAAATAGCTGTTGGCGATTCATCGGTTCATTGTCATTCTTTTCGCCTTTAATATTAATTTCTTCAAAACAACGGGTATTCGTGCGATCCGCATCAATCAAAGCGCTAAAAACAAACTTGGATAAGAACATCATTTTGAGTTCAACGTCTGGATTATGATCCCGTTTCATATAATGAGCCAACTCGGCTCCTGCTTGATTCACATAATGGTAAAATGTAGATTTCTCCATCACCTGCTCATAAAAAAGGCCGACTGCATGATCAAATCCTTCCAGCTCTCGATCACGCACCCGATCCAAAAATTTTGATTCCAGGTCGGGGTCTAAAAAATCCTGCAGATATGCATGGTGCGAAATAATCGCATTCCCTACAACTTCGGATAATAAAGCTTTGTTCATGAAATCCTGCTTATCAAATGTCCCTTGAGGTTGAATGTGAAAAAGATTGTATAATAACTTTCCACCAGCGGTAGAATGATCTACGCTTCCTCGTTTCGGTGGATTGTCAGGATTTTGCACCGCCAAACGTATGTAATCTTGAAACTTTTCTGTGTATTTGCCCAAATCATGCAGCATACCAGCGAGTCCGGTAATATGTCGGATACCTATTTTGTCTCCATAAGATTCTGCTAGCTGTTGAGTTTCCAACAGGTGGTCTGCTACCGTCTGAATCTCTTGGTCACTTTCCCGTATGTGGGCAATATATTGCATGTTTTAATCTCCTTATTCAATGGTTGGGATGTTTGTCTGAATATGCCTATACTTTTGTTCAATGTTGGCTTTACGTTCTGCTGAACGATGCTTATGAACTAAGACCTATTTACCAATATGTTGATAAAAAAGGAACAAAGATATATTTACACTTACTCTTTCGACATTTATTTACCTTTTCCTCCAAAAAGATAAATTAAAAGAAAAATTCAATAGTTAAGCTGAATCAAACATTCAAAAATCCCCAGAGGCTTCCCTCTGAGGATTCTTGGCTTATACCCAAATTAAATGCAACTGCCTATCCCATTTTCAACTCACGCACTCTCTATACAACAGAATGGGACCTAAGTTCCTATCCCTCCTTATACCCTCCACGATTTCAATCCACGCACTCATATAGAGTGCGACCGAAGACCTGACGGACGAGGAGCGCAAGAACTTCGAATTTCAATCCACGCACTCCATACAGAGTGCGACAACAAGTCACAATAATTACTATGGAGGTTTAAATATTTCAATCCACGCACTCCATACAGAGTGCGACTTTCTCTCCACTTCTGTAAACTGGCTATCTCTCTTAATTTCAATCCACGCACTCCATACAGAGTGCGACCTTGCCCTTCATTGTCTTGTTATACTCATTCAACATAATTTCAATCCACGCACTCCATACAGAGTGCGACTATGCATAGAGTCATTATAGGTGCAGAGACTGGTATTTCAATCCACGCACTCCATACAGAGTGCGACGAAAAAATGACAGGATAAGGGTGGGGAGTATGGATATTTCAATCCACGCACTCCATACAGAGTGCGACCGGTTTTAGCGCTGTTCTTGTATACATCATCATTTGGCATTTCAATCCACGCACTCCATACAGAGTGCGACGAAACAGGTCGATACAAAGATGCATTCATCAATATTTCAATCCACGCACTCCATACAGAGTGCGACTAGCTTTACGCCTCCCGAGGATACCTGTGTTACCGATTTCAATCCACGCACTCCATACAGAGTGCGACGATACACAGGAGGCGCATGAAACCATGAAGACAGCAATTTCAATCCACGCACTCCATACAGAGTGCGACTTAAAGCCCTTTATTTTCTCAACCGCCTTTACGATTTCAATCCACGCACTCCATACAGAGTGCGACGAAAAATTTAGTCTTAATTCTGCTGAAGGACGAAAAATTTCAATCCACGCACTCCATACAGAGTGCGACTTGACTGTCAACCTTGTAATCTGTCCTAACGATCAATTTCAATCCACGCACTCCATACAGAGTGCGACTTTGTATCCAGCATGGTCATTTCACCTCCCTTCCAATTTCAATCCACGCACTCCATACAGAGTGCGACAAGTTCTGGAGCAACGATCAGTTACCACGTGATATGATTTCAATCCACGCACTCCATACAGAGTGCGACAGCGAAAATGCAGCAATTCATACTCTAATGATATCAATTCCATACATTTCCGCAAAAAACGATGCTAAAAAAGCTTGAATCCACCCTTGACTTCTATTATAGAAAGTGTATTCTAATCCTTTTCGACAAATTTCGAGGTGCGAAGGATCCGGGGTTTTTATGTGAGCTTCACATTCGCACCTTAACCAAGACATTACATTCAGGATACCACAAAACATTTTCCCCTCACAGAGAATTCTTTAATGCTAAAACAATAAGGACTCTGCCCCATCAATCACAATTTGTGCACCGGTAATGTGGCGCGAATGATCGGAAGCCAAGAATGTCACCAAATCAGCTACCTGCTCGGGTTGACCGGGCCCATCAGCCAACGGCTGCCCTCCTTCGGGAAACTGAACGGGGATGGTAATCTGCTTTAAACTTTCGGATTTTTCCGTCGTTTCGTCAATATTCGTCGAAATAGCTCCCGGATAGATCACATTGACACGGATACGGAATTTGGCTAGCTCCAGCGCAGCCATTTTAGCAAATCCGGTTTGGCCTGCCTTGGACGTACTGTAGGCTGACATTCCAAAGCTGGTAAAGCGCTGATTTCCATTAATAGAGCTGGTAATGATAATGCTGCCGCCACCGTTTTTTTTCAAATGCGGCACGGTATACTTCACCGTCAGGAAAGTACCATCCAGATTCGTAGACAGCGTCTGCCGCCAATCCTCGATGCTCAAATCCTCAATCGGTCCGACAACCCCATTAATCCCCGCATTGGCAAAAATGATATGCAGCCCGCCAAACAGCTCAACCGCTTCCAAAACCGCTTTTTCCACACGCACCGGATCGGCAATATCCACGTCAAAAGCCCGAGCGGCACCTTCACGTATAGCATTAATCTCTCTCTCCGTCTCTACAATCCGTTCATTACTGACATCAAAAAGTGCAACATTCGCTCCCTCTCTGGCCATTTGAATAGCCGTTGCCTTGCCAATACCAGAACCCGCCCCCGTAATCAAAGCGGTTTTGCCTTCAAAGCGCGCTCCTCCTGCCAATGTATAGCTCATATGTATCGCTCCCTTTCAGTATCCTGTATAATCACAAGATTACCCAAAAAGATATACTTTATAATCACCATTATCGCATCTTTTCTTCTACTTTCTTGTTAACCGTTAGTTTCTTTCTATGTATTCATCAAAAAAGGACGCTATACAGCCATCAAGTATGGATGCATACGTCCTCTCCTTATACGTTTACCACTGCAATTCAATAAATGCAGCATCATCATCAAGCCCTCCGGTATGGGAGGCATCCAGCAAAACCTGTATCTGCTCATCAGGGACAGGCTCACGAATAGGGTCCAAATCGGATAATCCATCACTGTATACCTGTAATCTCATCGGCATATCAGCGGGTATGCTTCTTTCGTACCAATGAGGCTTACCACCAATCGGCCCACGGCTTGTGGACCAGCGTTCCGCTGTGGAGAAGGTATGATCAAATAATTCGCTGATCTCCTCCGCACCATTCCACAGCCGCAATCGTGAATCTCCTTGCCAGGCAAGTCTAAGACGTCCGCGGATACCGCGCTTCGGTAGCTCGATTTTACCGCAAATATACATCGACTGGCTTCCCTGACGACGTTTATCCTCCAGCACCGAACGCATCAAACCCGATTCATGATGCAAAGGCTGCCGATCCAGTTCCTCCGCAGCCATGCCTGCCAAACGTTCGAGGTACAGTCCCAGTTTATCAGCAGACAGATCCTGTCCCTGTTCCATCCAATCCAGCAAAGAGGAACCCAAATAGCGGGCTGCAAAATCTCCCTGGTAACTAAGCCCGACACCATCACACAGAACAAAACAACAGACAGATTTATGAATACGCACTGCGGCGAAATCCTGTCCGGATTCACCCATACTGGCAGATTCGGCAGACCTTCCGTAACCATAACGGCACATAAAGCGGCTATGATGAGTCGATAGTGGCTGATCACCTGTCTGAGAGCTTATATAGACAAAATGCTGCGCCAGCCGTGCATCCATTCCCTTCCTTTTGCTCATGGGGAGCAGAGACAACAGTGGATTCATGCGTTTACCTCCTTACCGTACAGGCGTTGCGGCCGACATTTGAAAACCGATGGACACCAGTTCCGGACAGGTTCCGGGCAGCATCATAACCGCTCCCTCACCTAGCTGATAATCTGCCTCAAACAGCATTTCCCGATAGCTTTCAGGAAGTACAGAAGACATATTACGTAATTTCACAGCATGTTCATCCTGTAACGGCGTATTATGCGTAAGACCTTTCCAGCGGCGGGGGTCCTGAATAGGCGTTTCCAATAATCTGTCCGATAAAAATATATTTTCCACCAGTACATTACCGTCCGGTACACTCATGCTCATAATACGCTTCGCAATCGGTTCCGGATCATCACCTGTGGAAACACCATCTGTCATATGACAAACCAAAGGCGCAGGGCAATCCTGCATCCCCGGCAGCTCCGCCTGTAAAATACGTTCGGCTTGCAAGAAAGCTTTTGCCGAATCTGAAAATCGTTTGGGTGTCAAATCGGGCAACGAACCAATCGCTGCGATTTCATCAATCCCCTTCACACCGTTGAGCAGATCATATACGTCGTCACTATAAGCCAAAATCGCAATCCGGTAGCGTGCAGTCAGTCGATTCCCTTTAGTCGAACGGAAAACCATCTGCCGAATCGCCAGTGATATAGCTTCATAGACAACGTCAATTCGCCGCCGCCCCTCCATGAGCATGTTCATTGACGCGCTAATGTCAATTAGGTAAATGATTAGGGCGGGGGTACGCTGTGAAGCCTGTATTGTATAATTCATCGTTTGCACACGCTCCCCTCAGTTACCTTTTATCATCTTGTGTCACTTCATCCAAGTATGAAAATATGAAAAAATCAAATTTTAGGCAGTCTAAAATTCGTATCGCTTAAAAAGTTATAGATAGAGGAAGCCCGATACCCGACTTCGCCTACCGAACGATAATAGGAAGAATTACTTTCGTACAAGGCTCTAAAACGATTGGAAAAACCCTTCGCCTTCGCCGTGCTTCCGCCCTCCTGAGAGGCATAAGCCTTGTTATACAAGGAAATAAGCTGAAGAACATTCTGTTTGTTACTTGCATGAATTGATGCTTTTTGCTTTTGCTCCGCCTCTGCCGCCGCCTTACGTGCTGCCTCTTTCTGCGCTGCGCGGGCAGCCTCATTCTTTTTCCAAGCCAAATATTTTTCGTACTTCGCCTGCTGATTATACGCTTTCTGCTTTGCCAGGTTGGCAGCCGCCTGCTTGTTTTGTTCCTTTTGAGCAAGGTAGGCTTCATATTTGACCTGCTGAGTTACAAGGGCCTGTTGTTTTTGGGCAGCAAGAGCCTGTTGTTTGGCCTGCTGCTCAGCTTCCTGCCGTTGCTTCTCCGTCAGTGCCTTTTGAGAGGCCTCCTGCTCGGCAGCCAGCTTCGCTTCCGCCGCCTTTGCGGCTTCTTCCTGCTTGGCTGCCTCGATTTGCCGCTGATTGGACTGATCCGCCAGAATATTCACGGCTGGAATGCCAACAGCCAGCAGAACGACAGCCGCCGCCGTTGTCACAATGAACGTCTTGGAGCGGTACCAGGCTGCCGATTTTTCCAGCTGCTCAGGCGGCTTGGGATTCAACTGCTCCTCCAGCCCCATAATGGCAGCCGATACCTCCACATGCAGAGGGCTGCCGTCTTCTACAAAATGATACAACGATCGATATACCTCCAGGGCCGCAGCAGGCTTGTTTTGCTTCTCCAGTTCACGTGCCTGCCGGAACAGCTTGTCCGTCACCCCACGCTCCCCTTGCTCCTCGACCGCCTGATTCAGTATCGCAGCTTGTTCCGCTTGGAGCGGTGCAACCAAGGAGGATGCAGCTTTCCCGGACTCGCCAGTAGCTAATGTTGCTGCCTCTGTCGCCTCGGGTTCCACCGTCTCTACTTCAATAGGAATCTCTTGCTCGGTAAGTGCATTGAGTACAACCAGCCATTCACCAAAGGTAGGGCAACTGCTCAGATCCTGACTGTCCCAGGCACGGCTAAACAGCTCCACCACTTTGCTTCCCCAACGGGCTTCCAGCGACTTGCGTAAAATATAATAACGTTCGCAAGGCGTCTGCATTTCATGCTGGTCAAAATAACTTTCGCCCCACGCTTTATCGACCACCACACGGTCTGACCATCCCAGCATTTCGCCGATAATAACGGCCCCTGCAAAACGGTCCGCATACGCGCTCCATAATCCGCTGTGAACGGTACGGTGTGCAGCATACCCCGGAGAACCCGCCAATAGAGCATCCGGACGATCCATTTTGGTGCTGTACATTTGTTCCACATCGACCAATTCTACAGCTGATGTGCCTTCAGGCAGTTCCACTTCAGAAAAAAACGGAATCATGACATTCGGCGCAGATAAATCACAGTGCGCCAGTCCTTTTTGCTCCATAGCCGAACCGATCCCTGCCAGCGCTCTGGCTAAAGCCAGACTATCGGAAGCCTCAAGCTGCTGCTGAGCTGTGAGACAATCGAACCATGTCGTCCCATGAATCCATGGCATCAGCACTGCATACAACAAATCAGGCTGCTCGGCGATCAGACTTCCGTTTCTTTCTGGAGTGAGCACATCACGCTTGCATACCTGCAAACCGGGAATATCCCCGTACGCTTCCATATGCTCAGATTGATAAACCATGGCCGGGATACGAAACTTTGGAAAAAACACTTTAAGGGCTTTAGCCTCATGCGGCGCTCCGCTTTTGGCATTCAGCTGGTATACGATCCCCTGCCGCCCTGCTTGAGCATAAGCCAAACCGGGTGCAACAGGATGTCGCCCAATCACATAGGCTGTGCCGTTTATGATCAATTCGTCTCCCGGATTCGGTTGAAAAGACATGGAACATCCCTCTCCTTACATCGTTCAGTATGCTAGTTTCCTCACCCTATTATATACAATCTATGGATGGCAAGAAAACCGGGTGTCCGAAGATCGCCCGGTTTTTCCTGATAACCACTATACCAAATGTACAAACCATTAGAAATGGTTCAACCAAATTGCTTCTTCATAGAGTGGTATATTATGAGGTGATGCCTATTACGCATCTTACTTCGTTTGGTCAACAGTACGGAATTTGTTAGCAATAGCCGTCAGTTCCTGGCTGATGCTGTTCAAAGTCGTTACGAAAGCTTGCATTTGTTTGCTGGCTTCCTGAAACTCTTGAAAGAAACGTTGTTTAGTCATACCTTCCCATTGACCTTCCATACCTGAGATGGATTGTGTCAAGCTGGAAACGATCTGCTGGCTTTGTTCACCACTTTGTTTAAATTGGTTAGCTACCTGATCGACCTGTTCCGGGGTAATTAAAATGCGTCCAGCCATATTATGAGTCCTCCTTGATGATAATAAATGTTTTGTTTAACTGGTTCAAATTGTACTATGTTTATTTAATTTCCTACAAAAGGCGAAGGTCCTAATTGTAATAACCCCACTTTTTTACTATCAAACAGCACCTAACAGTATAATGTCAATAAAATTAGTACCTAATAAGTCCCAAAATCAGGATTCCATGAACTGAATTTATATGGACCTCATGTCCAGGCATGAGAGTCCCGGGAATCTACTAAGCGACAGGCTGATCCCTAACTATAGCCGGGTCAGCAAAATACCATTCCTGCGGATTGCTGGAAGACGCCTGTTTCAAAATATCCTGATTCAGCGTACCTGCATCCGACGACTGTACACCAGCAATGGCATGCACGACAGACTGCGGGTCCGAAATCGGACCACTTCCTTCCGAAGGTTGCCCGGGCAAAATAGACGGTGACTGCTGATTCGACCAATCCAGCATCGTGACTGGTCGTCCTAATGGTTGGCTGGCAAATGAAAGAATCGTATGAGAGTTGTGGTCTACAGACTGAAACTGTTCTGCCTTTCGATTCAGTTGTGTCCCTGTTGTAAGGAGATAAGCATGAATCTGCTCCGACATCCGTTTGGCCTGCATCCAATGATTCAAGATCGACTCACGCTCAGATACATCCCAATCAAGCGATTGTAACGCCTGCTCCAACCCTGCTGTTAACTGTTGAATTTGCTCCGCCGCATGCTGTAGCTGCCCGCTAAGCCCCCGAAGCACATCCGGTTCAACTCGAATGCGCATATCCATCACCCTTCTTCTGTCACTTCTTCTGTCACTGCCGGCTGTCTCAACCAATTCAATAATAAATCCACAAACTGATCTCTTGATGCCATGGCTGCAATAAGCCAATCTCCGTTGCCATTAGAGCTCATACGAAATATCCAGTTCATCGTTGGACACAGGACAAAGGCAACCCGCTGTGATTCCCACTCCCTTCCGTTCCAGACCAGCAATTGCAGTTCTCCTTCGGCTATACGGGAACTCAATGACTGGGCAAGTCTCGCAGATCCTTCTGCATCTCCGCTCGCCTCGGTCAGTTTGCTGTTAATCTGAGAAACACTGTCTCCTGCAGATTGTTTGTAAATTTCATTAAATGCCTGCTTGGAGAACATAAGCGCGGGAGATTCAGGCACGAGCCGATCTACCCAGCCCATTTTATCAATCAATGTCTCGCAAGCCTTCTCCACATTACCCAGATCATACAGGCGGTACTCATCGGGTTCATCAACGGATTTTACTAGCTCCACGACACGCTCGTTCGTGCAATGGAGGTAACCTTCGAACTGCTTGCCGTCCCGTGCATAGCGTATGCGGCAAGCCCGGTTAGATAATCCCGCGATAGCAACCCTCGAAAAAACGGTAGGGGGCATGACCAACTCAGTACCCTTATCTACCCGCTTTAGATAACCCTTTTCCAGAAGAGAGGCTTTTACCTGCTCCCACTCTTCCGCCAACTCTTCTGCCAGATAGCCCTTAAACGGATCTTCCACCCCAAGCAGCCTGTCAGAACCCAACACGCCTGCCAGGAAAAACAGTTCCTTCGACTTGAGGGTTATTAACTTTTGCTTGGAAGCTTGAAACGTTAACATTATGAGCCACCTCCCTTCAAACTACAACATGCCATCGGTCACGAATTTTCGTTATCCAATCCTCACAGCTCACTTGCTCTGAGAAGGGAATTGCCGCTTTTATCCTAGTAAATTTGCGCCGTACGTAGTATCCCTGCCCAGGGGGCAGGACTTTTAGGCCACCAGCGGCGGCATTCGCTTCTGAATAGGGGATACGAAAGAACGATAAATCATTCGAATCCAGTGTTCCGAAAAGCATACCGCTTTGACTTGCCTTAACATCATTAAACCAGTCCACGCCAAAGGTTGGGAAATCAGATGGCACGCCCGAGAGCACAACATGCAAGTTGCGATCACGTCCCAACCGCACAATGGCAGAAAGCTGATCCTTTATCGTAAAATCGTTCAATTGCTTGCTTAGCATATCCGCATCATCAATGACCAGCAGCAATTCGGGATCATTTCCGTCCTTGTTCCTCTGTTGAACGATATCATAAATTTGCTGTACCAAAGGTCCAAGCTCTTCCTCGCTTTCAGCAGCAGCTTTGACATGAGGAAGATGTCGCAATCGTGATAGTCCCCCGCCTCCATAGCGGGTATCGACCGTATAGACTTCCAATTGACTCGGCGATGTGTAATAAGCCAGCGATATGATCCAGCTCATGAGGAAAGAGGTTTTCCCTCCCTCCATAGGACTGCCCACGATAAAATTAGGGCCCTCCTTAAGATTCAGTAAGAAAGGCTCCAGATCGTCGCTCTGTAGCCCTACAGGCACCTCATAAGGAAGCGCGCCCGAAGGCCCACTCGTCCCGTCCCACTGCTGAAGCAGTTCCGCCAACGGGATTCGCTCGGGCAACGGAAGAATGGCTGGGGCGTTTTTGCCCTTCCATTCCTGTACGATGCCCGCGATATTGCGGCGCAACCGCGCTGAACGTTCCGTTTCATCTTCTCCGGGTGAAGGTAACGCCGTCTGGAATTCCAGCGGCGGGATATGCCCTTTAACCAAAGCCCGGCCCGGAATTAAAGGCCCCGGCGTTTTGGCTGGCCGTCCTACTGCATAATAATAATCACTCGGATCAGACATTTCAAAAGAAACGGCGTTCGGAATATTACTGCGGAACTTCTCAAACACATCGGTAATCCGATTCGCTGTAATGATAAATGTAATGCCGAGACTGCCACCTTCACGCAAAAGAGATTCCAGCAGCTCATTTTCATCTGGATAAGCATTACGGAAATTAAGGTAGCCGTCAATGACTACGATAATTTGCGGCACATCCTCAACAGCAGAACGTCGATAAGAGCTTATCGTTTTGACGCCAGCTTCGGAGATCATGTCCTTGCGCACAGCCACCAGCTTGAACAGATAACGGAACAACCGCTTGATCCGGTCGTCCTCCTCTGCCATCATAACAGCACCGATCTGGGGAAGCTCCCCAAAGTCACGCATCGTTCGACCCATATCAATGATATAACCGTTCCAACGGTTGGCATGAAAGCGTTGAGCCATCGACATCAGCATTGTCTGCAAAAAGGTCGTTTTGCCCATGCCCGGCATACCGTACACTGCCCAATGACCATGATCCAGCGATGCATAAATCGGCTCCTGTCGCTGGTTCGGCAAATCATCAACCAGACCCATGACCGCCTTCAGCTCTTGAGGCGATGTTGGACTGCCCGTTTCGGCGCATGGAGGCAAGTCAGTTAAATCCAGCAATTCAGGCAGCGGCGGAAGCCACGGTCCCTGAAGCCGTTCGATCCCTGCCTTGGCAGCTTCTTCTGCAATATAATCAATGAATATCTGAAGCTGTTTGGGAGCTTCTTCCCCTTTTAAGCCTGAGTTTGCCCGTTCGCCGCCAGTCAGCAGCGCTTCACGCTTGCCGTTCAGTCTCACCTCATGCACAGGCAGCGCGGAAAAAATATCACTGTTGCCTACATACGGGGCACCACTCCAGGCAAACTGCATTTCTTCAAACACCTCATCACTACCGACCTGAAAATACCCTCGTCCCGGCTTCGTGATCCACGCAGCATTCGGTATTTTCAACATATCACGGCTGTCGCCTTCGCTCTGCACCCGTAAGCAAATACGGAACCTGGAGTTACTCCAGATTTTATCGTCCACCACGCCGGCAGGCTTTTGGGTTGCCAAAATCAGATGGACACCCAACGTCCGTCCAATGGCGGCAATACTGATTAGCTCATCCATGAACTCGGGCTGATCCCGTTTTAATTGTGCAAATTCATCAATAATAATAACCAGATGAGGCAGCGGTTGTGCGTGCCGCTGCCGGAGCAATCTGTAATATTCATCAATATGCTGCAAATTACCTGCATCGTTTAATACTTTCTGTCGGCGAACCAGTTCTGCTTTTAATGAAATTTTGGCGCGTTCGATCAGGTTATTGTCCAAATTCGTAATCGTGCCCACCACATGCGGCAAATTGACGAACGTATTGGACATGCCGCCACCCTTGTAGTCAATCAGCATAAACGCAAGATCATGCGGGTGAAACTCAGCAGCAAGGGAAGCTACGATGGACTGAATAACCTCACTCTTCCCTGAACCTGTCGTACCCGCGATCAAGCCGTGGGGACCGTGTCCCTGGCGCTCGATTTTATCATGCAGATTAATCATGATCTTCTTGCCACCTGCCCGCACACCCATGGGTACAGGTAATGTATCAGGATGGCGGTTGCGCCGCCACCGCTCTGTCACATCCAGTTCTTCCACACCCGCTACGCTCATCATATCGAACAGAGGCAGCACAGAGGGAATATCGGAAGCCGAGGAACGCTTCAAGCGAATAGGAGCCATATATCGCGCCAATGCATCTGCTTCCTCTCTCGACAGACGATCCGGTTTAAAGCTTTGCTGTTCAACCTCCGGTGACTCCGATTTGCGGGCATATACGCCCTGCTCCCTGGAAGTCTCCACGATAAGCTGACACTGCATCGGCAAAGCTTCCTTGCGAGAGGCCAGCACGATGGTACACGCATCAATTGCCCGTCCGTCCTCCAACAGCAACGGGAGTAGCGGTTCTTCTTCAATTAGCTGGCTATCTGATAAAACAACCACATAACACGGGGCTTCCATCCCTTTTCCATTACGTTCGTTGCGGTTGTTTTTACGGCGGTTCAATCTGGCAAACAGAAAGTCTGCCAATTGATGGGAGCTACTGCTGCGGTCTGACATCATCCGCCCAGTTCTGTCATCGTCCCACACGTGCGGAAGCCAACGCATCCAATTCCATTCACTTTCCTCACGCTCATCATAAAAGGAAGCGATTTTCACTTCATCCGGCGAGTGACGGACAGTCACCTGTGCCAGAATCACTCTTAATGCTGCAAGAGTATGCTCTCGCTCTCCAACCAGTCCAACCACCTTGGATTGGAACAGTGGCAAGGCAATGGAAGCAGCATCCACCAGACGAAACTCTTCCCCCAATTCATCCGCAGCTCCCAGCAACGGGTCTCGGTCATAGCCGTCCGGGCGCGGGATTTGCAGCTTGATATGAAATGGAACTTGTCCGGTTCCAATACGCACTTGCAAAAAATCCTCATCCTCCGGCGAACGCTCCCAGAGAGAGCTGTTACGGTTTTTGACGATTTGAGCGCAGATTTGCGGGTCACCGTGAATTTCATATAGCGTGCGAATTTGCTCTTCGCGTTTCAATTCAAGCTCTTCCCGATGCTTCTGGAGCTGTTCCCGATACATCCGGTCACGTTCCTCCAGCTTGCGCTTGTATTCCTTCTTATTGTTCAAATACACGAAAAAAGGAATGGTATAGGATGTAAGCATCATGACCACAGTAACCATCTGGAACATCAGGTAGTTACTGTTGCCCATCTTGCCTGTTTTGCTCATATATACGTAAAAACCAATCGTTACCAACGTCATCATTAACGGAATAAGTATAGATATAATGGAAAAAGACGGCTTGCTCGGCTCAGCCGGAGGCCGTAAAATCTCCAGCTTCTCCTCTCGGAGCGCCGGTCTTAATCTCGGGGAGCGCTGGTATAATACATTCAAGACAAAAGTCCCCCTTTTCGCTTACTATTTCATTTTACCAAGGTTTCATATAATTTCATGTGTGTATTTACCCATTTTTTTCACTTTGAAACAGCGAACGCCGTCCATATACAGGAGCTTCGTCCCGGGTTGTCGAAAAAGCACGCTGAATACGCACCGTACAGCCTTCCCGCAGACCTGCACCTATCAACAGCTGGTCGTCCTCCACCCTGAACCAAAGCCCCTCCGGGAATTTTGCTTCCATAATATATTGCATTCCTTCCGCCGGAGTCTCACCAAAAATACGCACACCCAGCATTAGCTTCAAATGATCCACCGAGTATTCATCAGCCACCTCGATGTCAAACCACTCTGTTTCCTGTCGTCCCGAAAGCACGGTCAGGATCATCTGTCATCCCTCCCGATCCTTAATATATACAGTAAAGCTCACACAAAGAGCCTATTTTCTATGAAAATATGGCTATCGTAACTGTAGCATCCACCTATTAGGCTGTCAATTTGTTACAAACTACCCATTCGCGCTATCAAATCAAGACTTTAGTTGTATTTTTATATCTTAAAAGAGTCATATGAATCAATAAGTTATATTTTCATAGTTTTGCAGAATTCGCATATACGTCATTTTGTCGATGGATTAGAAGCAAATTTGATTGTTTGCCAGAGTATTGTGAACACTTTGTAAATTTTTCAGACCTTTATGTTTTTATAAGGTGTTTTTAAGGTAATTTTAAGAAACGGGCTCTACAATAAAGCCATGAAATAACTCAAGCGAGGTGATTTTTGTGAGAACATTAATTACATTTCAAAACAAACGTATTCCCGTATACTTCAACCAAGAAAACAAACAACCTGTACAAAAAACGTTAAAACTTCTAAGCAACACTTTGGAGAACAAAATCTCCAGAGGCAAGCGTGCCCTTCAAAAATGTCTTAACTCTCTGATCAGTATAGAAATCGTCGGTTGTGAAGCCATCCTGCATAGCGTTAGTGAAAATGATTCATTGGCACTGTCCCTCTACTAAGAGGGACTTTTTTTGTTCCGAATCATAGCAAAAAAGAGAGAGTGACTAAGTACCCTCTCCATATCAGCGGCTTTAAAACATGATACGTGTGACTTGCCGCAACTCATACATTTATAAACACTCTGCTTATAGTATTCTTCTGTGATAACCTTTTTTACCACCACGTTCCATCTTCTGCGCCTTCTCAATTCGTATTCTAAACAGTTCTAGTAAATTAGCGCGTGTATGCTTTTCCCGGCAGTTGTCCAGCTTTTTCAGAATAAAACGATCAATGGACATATGACTCAGGCTCCTTTACAACATGCTGCCCCTGCTTTCCAAGGGGATGATCAGGCTATCCATTTTTAACCATTCCGCTTGTAGTTTAAACACGTAAGCAACCTGTTGGATAAAGTAGGCTGAAACCTTTTATACACTTTGTTGTTACTGACAATTCTGTCTGCATGCAGCAGGGAAAAAGCCTCTACCCGCAGTATGGCCCAACATGAGGCTGAGGCCCGCGCCTACACCGTTACCGGCAACCCGAACCAGAATACGTCCTCCCTGGATGAGCGAGCTGCCAATCGCATCCCTGTACATCAACGAAGCAACTGTTCAAAAGGACGGAAACTTTGTACTTCGTGTGCAACGGCCAGGCATACAGGGCAGCAGGGATCTGACGGTTTTGTTCCGTCCGGCTGACCAAGACGACCCGATACGCAATCTTTACGGCAGCGGTGGTGAGAAATTGGAAGGTCCCTATGTATATCAATACGAAGAAAAGGAACAGCTTCGGCAAGAAGTCCGAATTGGCGCGGAGTTTGATCCTGAGCAGGAACAAAGCCCCCCGCTGGTTAAGCCTGTCTGGCACAAACCCAAGGACTACGGTACCCCCAAAGTGGGGATCAAGCCGGATGTGAAGCAGGAAGGCAACTATTATCATGTATATGCGCGTAGCAATCTGCTTGAAGGATCAGACGTAAAGCTCACTATTGATTTCCCGGGACGCTGGCAGTTCGGCTATGACGATCAAACCAAAGTCATGCCTGACGGCTCTTTCAGTATGAGGGTCAAAAAACCGAGCCTGGCTAATCGTTACACCATGGTTATAACCTTCGAGCCCAATGAAGACATATGGGCGAATGCGAAACGAGTGTACGGAGCAAACGGAGAGCATCTTTGGGGCACGCTAGTCAAATCCCCAGACGACAAAGAGGGCTCCAAACGGATTGAAGCCCGTGTCCCTATTCAACCCAAATCATAATTGGACAGCACATGGCTTGCAGAGTATTGTAACTTGTCGCTCACTAAGGCTGTATGATAACCGGCGTGCCAATACTCACCTTCTCCTGAAGCTCCAGCACATCCTTGTTCTGCATACGTATGCAACCATGCGACACCAGCTTGCCAATGGACCAAGGCGCATTGGTGCCGTGGATGCCATAATGCGGCTTGGACAGCCCCATCCAGAACGCTCCGAAGGGGCCGCCGGGATTGGGCTGTTTGTTGATGATGGTAAACTGTCCGTACGGTGTCTGTGTAGCGATTTTACCGATACCGACTGGATAACTAAGTACGGTCTGATCGCCATCTTTTAAATACAGACGACGATCCGACAAACTCACCACGATACTATAATTCGGCATATACTCACCCCTCTACAGGATATGCCGACCACACTGCAGATTCTCTTGTGATTTTTACAAATGACCTTTCTTCATCTCACCACTCCACATCACGTCTCCAGCCACTTCGATTATCGCCTCGGCTCTGGTTTGTGCTTGAACGTTGATCCTTTTTCCGCCGATCTGCCTCTTTACGCGCCTGATACTCCAGCTCCCGCTGCATTTTACGATAGTTGTTCACTCTGGATTCAGACAGCTCCCCACGCTGCACAGCTTCCTCCACTGCACATCCAGCTTCACCCTGATGCTTGCAGTCTGCAAAACGGCATTTTTGTGCCATTTCAGTAATATCCGCGAAGGTATTGGCGACCCCGGTGGAATCATCCCACAGATTCAGTTCACGCATTCCCGGCGTATCCAGCAGAACGGCTTGCTTTAATATGGGGAACAACTGTCGGTGGGTTGTTGTATGACGCCCTCGACTGTCCTCTTCCCTCACATCCTGTGTAAGCTGAACTTCGGCCCCGGACAGCCAGTTCACAATTGTTGATTTGCCGCTGCCGGATGAGCCTGTCAACGCAACTGTGCGTCCGGGTTGAAGAAACGCCTCCAGTTGCTCTCTCCCTTCGTTCTGCAAAGCGGAAATGACGATAACTGGTATACCAGGGGCAACCCCCTCCGCTTCTGCCACCCGCTCTTCCACATCAGGACAAAGATCGCTTTTGCTCAACACAATGACCGGGTCGACTCCGCTGTTCCACGCCATAATTAAATATCGTTCCAGCCTGCGCACATTAAAATCGTAATTCAGCGCATTGACGAGAAAGAGGGTATCTACATTTGTCGCAATCAGCTGCTCTTTCGTCTCAAAGCCCGCAGCCTGCCGAGATATCCGGCTTTTACGTGGCAGCACGGCATGAATCACTGCATCCGAGACTCCATCTGGCAGAGTGACAGCCACCCAATCCCCCACAGCCGGCATTTCCGCCGGATCGACGATAGCATGTCTCAGCTTGCCGGAAGCAGCTCCCCAGCGTTCTCCATCCATAGTCATAAGCTTTACTTTTTGACCGTAATCGGCAATCAGACGGGCCGGGCGTACCTGTGTATTTCCTGCTCGTTCTTCAAAGCTTTGTTTCCATTGATCCCAAAAGCCGTTCCAGTAATCAGACCAGCCGTATTCATGTATACTCATTGTTTTCCTCCTGTGAATCATCGTTTATTGCTGATGTTTAAAGTTGGTGTTTTTTATTTTCGTGCTACTCTGTACTTATAAACGTTCTCTCCCGCGAGCAAACAACGCAAAAAATCCGCAGGGAAACCCCTGCGGAGGGTGTATGATTCAGGCCGAGGCTATCCAAAGACCCTAATCATAAAAAAATCCGCAGGGAATCGCTCCCTGCGGATTTCATCGGTTCTACTGCTCAACCGAATGCCATGTGAAAACTATACTTATTTCATATAGTTTTCAACTGTGCATCATCCGTGCGGGAGACAACGTCATACTGCTGCTGAACCGATCCATTCATGTTCGTACGCATATAACATCGCCTCCTCCTAAAATTTCCTTAATCATACAAGTCCACAAATCGTCTGTCAAGTCTGCCGCAAACCTTTTTTTAAATTTTTTTTCAAGTTCTTTTAACGCACTTGATCCCAACGCGTCCACATCTCACGTGGGTTCAATTCATACATTTCACGTTCCCTGTACATAAACTGATGCATAATCAACTCACGCCGAATCGTCGCAAAATCTTCATGATACTGCTTAATCCACTCGTTTAGCTCACGTTCAGGATACACGCGGCCCGGCTCCAGCTTTTCTGCCAGCATTTGAAGCACGATCAGCTTTTTCTTGTATTGCGAAGGAATTTGACGCAGCTTGCCGTCCATAGATATTCATCTAATTATATGTATGTTAAAAATGGCTGTCAATCGTATCATTCTTTTACTTCTTTCTGAAAACGGCTGGATATTGTGTACGCATTGCGGTAGGATGATATTACTTGACTTTTGTGCAGAGATTGCATATATTCAATTGTTTCGCCTTTTCAAATTTTTATGAATTAGCGCTTTGAAACGTCTACCATACTACTGCAAAACTGGCGCAACAGACCAATACAACGGGAGGTTCATCGAGATGCACGACGTAGTCATTATCGGAGGCGGGCCTTGCGGGCTGTCCGCTGCAATCGAATGCAGCCGCAGAGGCTTGCAAACCGTCATTATCGAAAAAAGTAACATTGTTCACTCTATTTTTCTGTACCCGACGAACATGCAGTTTTTCAGCACGGCTGAAATGCTGGAAATTGGCGATGTTCCGTTCAGTACACCTAATGACAAGCCTTACCGTCATGAAGCACTGGCGTATTACCGCAAGGTAGCGGCACATTATAACCTGAACGTTCGTCATTACGAGGAAGCAAAAACAATCACACGACAGGATGATGCTACATTTACTGTACATACGGTGAGCAAGCAGGGAATAGCCAAAACGTATTCGTCACGCTATGTCGTCGTGGCTACAGGATATTTTGATCATCCGAACTATTTGGGCATTCCTGGGGAACAATTAGATAAAGTTACTCATTATTTCAGTGAAGCCCACCCCTATACCGGCACGCGGGTCGCAATCATCGGCGGCAGCAATTCTGCGGTGGATGCAGCAATGGAACTCGTACGTGTCGGGGCTACCATTGACATGGTGTATCGCAGAACCGAACTGTCTGAATACATTAAGCCGTGGGTTCGTCCACTGTTCGACAGTATGGTGCAAAAAGGAAACATTACGCTCCATCTGGGCGCGCGCATCACTGAAGTTCATCCGGATCATGTAGTGGTCACCCCGTTGGAGGCAGAAGCTTTCCAGCTCAAAAATGATTTTGTACTGGCACTGACCGGGTTTCACCCGGAACGGAAGCTACTGGAGTCTGTCGGTGTACACATGGCTGAGGATCTGGATAAACCTGAATATGATCCTTCCACGATGGAGACCAATATGCCGGGTATATATGTGGCGGGTGTCATCGCTTCTGGCAGCAATGCCAATGAGGTGTTCATTGAAACAGGCCGCTGGCACGGTCGTCAAATCGCTGAACATATTCAAAGCTAAATGAACTAAGGAGAACACATATATGGATTACAGTTCATTCATCCTGCTGGTACTGGCTGGTCTTGGAATTGTCAGCGGCAACTCCACCGTCACCATTGCCATGGTCGTACTACTGCTACTTCGGGTAACCCATTTTCATACTGCTTTCCCCTGGCTTGAAAAGTATGGATTGACGATCGGGATCATCATTCTAACCATTGGTGTGATGACACCTCTGGCCAGCGGTAAAATCAGCATCAGCCAGGTAATGGAGTCCTTCCTTCACTGGAAGTCGCTGCTCGCTATTGCCATTGGCATCCTGGTAGCCTACCTTGGCGGCCGCGGGGTAACCCTGATGTCCGGACAGCCCGTCATTGTGACGGGTTTGCTTATCGGAACCGTGATTGGTGTTGCCTTCTTCAAAGGCGTTCCTGTAGGTCCACTAATCGCCGCCGGACTGCTGTCGCTGTTAATTGGACGCGCCTAGCCCCCCTGCTTATCCTTCGTCTGGCCGCTGGCAGATGCTTTCCATAAAAACGTATTTGATCAGCGGCAGACATAAGATTAAAAAAGGCAGTCAACGCAAAAGACGAATGAACCTGAGCAATCTGCATGACGAGCTGAATTCAGTCCCGCTTTGTGTTATACTATTATTGCATAATTTGGTAAATGCAGGAGGCTTGACCGATGTCCCGACAATTTGTAACGGAAGCTGTAATGGTTGCCATATATGGCCAACTGCTTACAACTCCCGCCCCTGTGGAATATATAGTGCCTTACACGTCGCTGCTGGAGCTATACGAATTTCAGGATAGCACGGAACCGCTCATGGATAATCCTGCGGACGATCAGCATGTGAAGCGCAAGGTAAACGAACTGATCAGCTATTTTGAGGAACCTTTGAATCAGAAAAAAATTCGGCGCGCACTTCAGATGCCTTGGGCCAAAAGCTTGCCCATCTTGTTCGACGCCAACACCTCACTGATCGTCATTAATGCCGTCGATACTGCGCATTACGGAGAATATTTTGATCCAATCGAGACTGAATTGGTGCTAACAGCCCTGCGTGAAGAATTACCCATTTTGACTGATCAACTGGACTGGATTCACCGCATTATTGAAGCTTCCGTTCCTGTACATGTGTATGACATAGATGATTTTGATTTTGCGGTGGATGGTCCGATGCTTAGCAACCCTTAACATGCAGCACGCGCGCCCCAAGGACAACAAAACGGCGGAGTATCGCACACAGGTTAATCCCCTGTAATGCGATACTCCGCCGCTTTTTCATGTCCCTAAACGGTTACCTGCATGCTATTTCTAACGCTAGAGCATTAAGACTGCTCTTCCTCGGCATACGTGTAAATAATGTCGTCATGTTCCTCCAGATACTTCACTTCCAGATGATGACCCTTCAAGTACCAGTAATCCTGGTCCTCCATATAAAACGTAATGCCAGCCGCTTCATGCTGTAATACGGGATGCTGCGGAGGCTCTACGGCAATTCCCAGAGAGAAGCCCGGATGTAACCCACCGCCAGAACTATAGCGGGCAAAAAAACGGATAGTATCTCCACGGTTCAGACCAAGCTCCTTGATGTACCACTGTGCCGCTGGTTCAGTTACCTGTATGCTCATGCGTTATGCTCATCTCCTTGTACAATTACGTCCTGTTAACTATATCATAGTATTATTTAGAATGACCACCAACCGCCCTTACTCAAGTGAAAATCTCCAGCGAGCGATATACATTTTTTTGAAAAAGGTTTGACAATTCGCAAAAGACGGTGTTAAGATTCAACCATACGAGATCCATTTTGAAATTAATTACCAATTTGAACGATTACTCATGTTCAGAATGAATCCAATTCGAAGAAGAAAGGAGTGTTACCGGTGCCAAACATTCATCTCGCCTTTTACCCAACTCTACAAACACAACAACTTCATACCGGAGCATCTCCCCTGACACATCCTTCGGAATTGGGCCATTCACGTTGTATGGTTTAATACGAGTGGCTGCCTGCGTTTGAGCAGTTTTTCAGTGGTGAGTGTGCTGAAAATACCTGCGCGCCATATGATATTGAGATTTAAGGCATATCGTCTGCGGACGGTATGCCTTTTTTGCGCCTGTTACCGGATTGAAGCTAGTGGTAGCAAGCCGTTATTGTTTATTCAAAATGGTACACAACTCTCGCATGAGCTTTTCATGAAAGGATGGGATTCCTCTTGTTTTCGGTACTCAAAAATTTAAGCTGGTTTTTTAAAAGAGAACGAAGCCGGTACTCGATTGGGCTGTTTTTGCTGATAGCCGTTGGCGTTCTGGAGCTGGCTCCACCCCGGCTGCTAGGCAGTGCTATTGATGAGATCGTACGCGGTTCAATTTCATGGTCTTCGCTCTGGCGTTATATTTTTTACATTTTAGGCATTCTTGCCGTCATCTACTACATTACGTACATATGGATGCACAAGCTGTTTGGGGGTGCAAATCTGGTGGAGCGCCTGTTGCGCACACGCTTTATGAACCATCTGCTGCGGATGACACCTCCATTTTTTGAACGCAATCGTACTGGTGACCTGATGGCTCGTGCTACGAATGACCTTCGCTCCGTGGCTAGTACTGCGGGCTTTGGCATGCTGACGCTAACTGACTCTACAGTTTACCTGAGCGTCGTGCTGATCGCCATGGGCACCCTGATTAGCTGGAAGCTGACGCTGGCGGCGGTTCTGCCCCTGCCTTTTATCGCACTGGCAATGAGTATTTACGGTAAAGCCGTTCACGAGCGTTACACGCTGGCACAGGATGCATTTGGCGATATGAACGACCAGGTACTGGAATCCGTGGCAGGTATCCGGGTCATTCGCGCCTATGTACAGGAACGAATGGATGAAAAACGGTTCGCCGATATTACCGACGATGTATATCGTAAAAATCTGGCGGTCGCCCGGATGGACGCTCTCTTCGAACCGACGATCCGCTTGTGCGTAGGACTTAGCTATGTGATTGGGCTTGGCTATGGTATTTATCTGGTATTTCATAACGATATCACACTGGGTGAGCTGGTATCATTTAACATGTATCTCGGGATGATGATTTGGCCGATGTTTGCCATTGGCGAGCTGATCAACATTATGCAGCGCGGTAGCGCTTCCCTCGATCGGGTGAACGAAACTCTCCATGCGGAGCCGGACGTACAAGATGCAGCTCAGCCTGTAACGGTTAACCACCCCGAGTCCATTACGATGAAAGATGTTACCTTCCGCTATCCAACCTCATCTGTTGACAATCTGTTACATGTGAATTTGGAGCTGAAACGTGGAGAAACACTAGGTGTCGTCGGCCGAACAGGCAGCGGGAAATCCACCCTGCTCAAACAACTACTGCATGAATACCCGACGGGTAGCGGTGACATTTTAATCTCTGGCACTCGTCTGGAGGACATTGCTGTTGAACAACTGCACAGCTGGATCGGCTACGTGCCACAGGAGCAAATTCTGTTCTCCAAATCAGTGCGTGAGAACATTCAGTTCGGTAAACCGCGTGCAAATGATGACGACATCATGGAAGCAATCCGTACCGCAGCCTTTGACCAGGATTTAGGCACCCTGTCCGATGGACTGGATACACTCGTTGGAGAAAAAGGCATTGCACTGTCCGGTGGCCAGAAGCAACGTGTTTCGCTGGCACGCGCCTTTATCGGCGATCCGGATATTCTGGTACTAGACGATGCACTGTCCGCGGTTGATGCTCGAACAGAAGCACGTATTATTGACAATATCCGGCGTAAACGCTCGGGTAAAACAACTCTGATCTCCACTCACCGTCTCTCAGCTGTAGAACATGCAGACCGGATCGTCGTGCTGGAGCAAGGACGCATTATTGAGGAAGGAACCCACAACGAGCTGCTTCAGACGGACGGATGGTACCGTCAACAGTATGAACGGCAGCAAGTGGAATCTGTTCTGACCTCAGGGGAGGTTTCCTAATGAAATCCAATATCGGCAAAAGGCTATTCCAGTATGCCCTGACGAGCAAAGCAGGTTTTATCGCCGCACTTATCGCACTGGCTATCGGGGTTGCCGCCGAGCTGGCCGGACCCTTCATCGCCAAAACGATGATCGACGACCATATGCTCGCTATTGAAAAACCATTTTACGAGACAACTAGTGTGGACGGCACCGTAAGCTATGCCGGGACCCATTTTAAGCGTGAAGACCGTTTTGAGGCCGGAGAGGCCAAAGGGCGTGAAGCGAGGATTTTACAAGTCGGTAAATCCTTCGTATTTATTGATGGCTCGGTGCAGGTGGATGACGGTAACCGCTCCTTTGCGAACGGCATGCTGACGGTGACACGCGGCTCCGACACCTTTCGCTATGATGCCAAGACTTTGACAGCCGATGAGCTGTATAGCTTTTACAAGCCGGAAATGCCCGGTATCTTTCAACTGATTGGCTGGTATTGCTTCTTTCTGATCATTTCGATCTTTGCCGAATTTGGCAAAACGTACTGGCTGCAATCCTCGGCCAACAAGGTCATTCAAAAGCTTCGGCTTGACCTCTACGCGCACATTCAACGGTTGCCAGTTTACTTTTTTGACAATCTGCCCGCAGGTAAGGTCGTATCCCGTGTTACGAATGACACAGAAGCGGTAAAAGATTTATTCGTGGCCGTACTGTCGAACTTCACTTCAGGTATTGTGACGATGGCCGGTGTATATGTCGCACTCTTTTTGCTGGACTTCAGACTGGGTCTGATCTCTCTGTTCATTGTACCGCTGCTGATCTTGTGGATTGTGCTGTACCGCAAGGTCGCCACCCGCTTTAATACGATCATTCGGTCCCGGCTCAGTGAGATTAATGCGATTATCAATGAATCTATTCAAGGTATGTCCATTATTCGCGTGTTCCGGCACCAGAAACAAACGCAACATGAGTTTGAAGAACTGAACGATGATTATATGAAACATCAGAATAAAATGCTGAATTTGAACGCCTTCACTTCACACAATCTGGTCAATGTGCTGAGAAATCTTGCCTTTGCCGTCGTGTTGTGGTATTTCGGAGCAGAGGCGCTTGGCACGACAGGCAGTGCGGTATCCCTAGGCGTACTATACGCCTTCGTCGATGTACTGGGGCGACTGTTCCAACCGATGACTGGTATGGTCAACCAGCTTGCGGTGCTGGATACTTCAATCGTATCCTCTGGACGGGTATTTGAACTGATGGATGAAACCGGAGAACAGGTAACAGACGGCACGATGCCGCGTTACAAAGGTCTGGTGGAGTTCGACGACGTAACCTTTGCCTACAAAAAGGATGCTGTCCTTAAGCATATTTCCTTTACTGCACATCCCGGCCAAACGGTTGCACTCGTCGGACATACCGGATCCGGAAAAAGCTCAATTATTAACCTGCTGTTCCGGTTTTATGATCCGCAAAAAGGAACAATCACCATTGACGGAACCTCTGTCAAGGACATTCCAAAGCAGTGGCTGCGCCATCATATGGGGATCGTTCTTCAAGATCCATATTTGTTTACAGGTACAGTAGCCTCCAATGTCAGTCTGGGAGACAGCCGGATTACCAGAGAACAGGTGAACAAAGCACTGTGTGATGTCGGGGCTGACAAACTGTTGGCCCACTTGCCGCAAGGCTTTGACGAGCCAGTGATCGAAAAAGGAAGTACTTTATCAGCCGGGCAGCGTCAGCTCATTTCCTTCGCCCGCGCGTTGGCCTTTGATCCGGCGATTCTGATTCTCGATGAAGCTACCGCCAATATTGATACCGAAACCGAGGCGCTTATCCAATCTGCGCTGGAGGTACTCAAGAAGGGGCGTACTACCTTCATCATTGCTCACCGTCTGTCGACCATCCGCAGTGCAGACCAAATTCTGGTACTGCATCGGGGTGAGATTGTCGAGCGAGGCAACCATGACGAGCTTATGGCTCAGGGGGGTCGCTACTTCCAGATGTATCAGCTCCAGTCAGGAACGGCGGGAACAGATACAAATGCATCCTCTAGTGCATCGTCGGAACAAGAATCTTTACTTGCAGAGAAAACTGCTGTAGCAGCAGGAGCTGCCACTTCTGGAAAAGCCGATTCCCGAGCAGGTACCAGCTCCTTGCAGAAACCGGGCACAGGTCAAAACGGACCCGGCTTGGCTGGAGGAAGCGCATCAAGTAATCACACAAAACATTCATAAAAAAACAGCAAGTCTCCGGATAAATACAATGGAGGCTTGCTGTTTTGCTTTTTCTAAACACATGCTTCGTGTGTAAGGATACAACTATTATTGGGCTACCGAGGTGCCTGATCCTGTAGGGGGAAAGACGGTTCCTTCTACCGCCTTAATCGTAACTTTATACTTGCTGTCCACCAGTGTACTTGTGTGGGTATCCGTAATGACCTGGATATTCATTTCCCCCGGCTTTGGACTTGTCAGCTTGTAGTAAATCACTGCATTGGTGTCATCTACGTAGTCGATATGATCGACCTCAATGCCGTAACCGGGATTAGGTGCCTGCAAACGGGTTAATGTTACCTTGTTCTGCTGGTCATTCACCTTCTCTACACTCATACTAATACCATTTTGCTGGCCCGGATCTGAAGGCTCAGCCGAATTTTCTGGAGTGGATTCAATCGCTTTATGATTTTGCACAAATTCGGATGCTTTATAGACCATCTCTGCTGCCTCCATTCGGGTTACTTTACGTTCCGGATTAAAGTTGCTCTTTTCATTTAATTTTGCAATTTTGGTCAACAACAGGAACTGAACCGCTTCGCTTGAATCTTGGTCCAGCTTCTTGCCATCCGCCACATTAATGTACATGCGGACTGTTGGATATTCTCCGGTTGCACTAACCGCTTTGTACAATATATTCGCGAATTGTTCTCTTGTCATCTGAGTGCTTGGATCAATATCCGGTGACAAAGGAATTTGGTGTTGAGCTGCGATTCGATAGGACTTGGCATACCAAGCCGAAGACGGAATATTTGCGAAGGAACCCGTCGTGAAATCCGGCATAACTTGAAGATCCATTGCATTAACGACCATATGCACCCCTTGTGCATACGTAAGTGATTGATCAGGCGCAAACTTATCCTTGGTAATGCCCTGAATAATACCTTTGTTCTGAAGCGAACTTACAATCTTCTCCTGCTCAGTTCCTTTTATATCACGAAAAGCAGAAGCTGACGTAGCCACTGCCAACGAACAGATCACGAGCAAAGCTGCTGTCACACTTTTGTTTTTTTTCATGAGATGCACCTCCAGATTTACTATGTTTCTATACTTATCGACGTAATACTATCAACAAATGTTTCAAATACTCAAAAGTTGATTATAAAAAAAAGTATACGATGCTTGCAGTTAGTGTAACCCGTTTAACCCTTTTCTGCTCACATTCCAGACTGCATGCTAAGGATACTCACTTTGCCGTCCTTCTTCCGCAGGCCATTTGGCTACATCCGATAAGGTGCTTTCAGACCAAGAAGTTGCAGCGTATGTGCCAAAATATCAGCGGTTTGTTCCGCCAACTGAATGCGCCATGGCCCACCATCGACAATCCGTTCCTTGCCGTAAAAGCGGTTGAACGCCTGCGCCGTATCCAGCGCAAACCTCGCGATAACCGAAGGTTCCAGTTGCCGAGCCGCACGCACCAGTTGTCCCTGATAACGAACCAGTTGCTTAAGTAGCGCCCAGCCTGCATCCCCCAGCATTTCATCTGATGTATACGTTGAATCAGGTGCATGACGTTCCCCCGCGGGAACATCTATACTAGAACCAGCCAACGTACCAGTGCCAGCATGAGCTTTTTCCAAAAGACTGCGTATACGTGCATGTGTGTATTGTACATAAGGACCTGTCTCACCTTCAAAGGTTAATGCATCTTCCATTGAGAAATCTACTTCGTTCAGACGGTTATTTTTTAAGTCGCCAAAAATGATCGCCCCGATGCCGACGTCCTCCGCTATTTCCTGTTGATCCTGTAAATCGGGATTCTTCTGAGTGATGATAGATCGAGCGCGGGCTACCGCTTCATCCAGCACCTCCTCCAGCTTCACAACCTTTCCGCGTCTTGTAGACATTTTTTTACCTGCAAAACGCATCAGACCAAACGGCACGTGCTCACACTGCTCCGCCCACGTCTCCCCTGCACGCTTTAGCACCTCAAACACCTGCCGGAAATGCAACTGCTGCTCTCCACCTACCACGTACAGCAACCGATCAGCTTTCATAACCTCATGACGATAGATCGCCGTAGCCAAATCACGTGTCGGGTAGATGGTAGTACCATCCTTTTTCAAGATCAGACAAGGCGGCAGTCCTTTATCCTCCAAACGCACCACAAGCGCACCTTCACTTTCTTCCAGCAAACCTTTCGTCCTTAATTGGGCAACAACCGCCTGCATTTTATCATTGTAAAAGCTCTCTCCCAGCACATGGTCGAATGTAATGTTCAGACGCTGATACATGCGATCAAATTCACGCAGGCTGACTTCAACAAAAAACTCCCATAGACGCTGAGCCTCGGTATCTCCATGCTCCAGACGGCGGAACCATTCTCGACCTTCGTCCTCCAAAGACGGGTCATGCTCGACTTCCTCATGAAAACGCACGTACAGCTTCAGCGATTCCCCAATCGGATCCTGCTGTAGCTGCTCCTCATTTCCCCATCTTTTATAAGCCGCAATTTGCTTACCAAACTGTGTTCCCCAATCCCCCAGATGATTCACACTAACCGGAACATACCCCGTTTCCCCGAGAATGCGGTAAAGTGCAGCGCCGATGACAGTAGAACGAAGATGGCCAATACCAAACGGTTTGGCAATATTGGGCGAAGACATATCAATCACTACCCGCTGTCCGTGTCCGATATCTGGCTTGAAAAATTCGGGTTTGCTCAATTCAGCCAGCATCAGTGGAATATGAATGGAACGCCCCAGTGTTATATTTACATAGGCTCCTGATGCCGAAGCAGTCAGTCCTTCCTTACGGGTTATGGCCTCCGCCAGTTCCAACGCAATTTGCTGCGGAGCCTTCCTAAACTTTTTAGCCAGCAAAAAACAGGGAAACGCTACATCCCTCCCATTCCGGTTGTGGCGGTACCTCCAATAAAGAGGAAATCTCCTTTTCCTCCAAGCCCGTATGGGCAGAAATAGCCTGAGTAGCGATCGATAACAGCATGGCTTTCTCTCCTTTTTTTCATTTAGAATCCAACAAAAAAAGCTCCCGCCTCTTGAATTATTCAAGAGACGAGAACTTCAAGATCCCCGCGGTACCACTCTTCGTAAATCGAATTGCGCAACGAACTTATGCATAATCGCCGATTTCACTCCAATGACAAATAACGGTGTCTACTGGGCTGAACTACTAACGGAACTCCGTGTTGGAACAACCATCTCCCGGGTGCGCTTCACATCGGGCCTCATACCGGCTTCAACCTTTTCCGGCTCGCTGTTATGTTATGGCTCCCCTGCTACTCTCCCGTTCCAAGACGTGAATTCCCATCATTATACAAACCAATCCAGTGGAAAGCAATCTTTTATTTTCTGTTCAGGCGCTGACTCGATAATATGTAATTACACAGCCACCATTTGGCGACAAGCCTGAACACAACGGCGGCAGGCTTCTGCACATTGCTTGCAATGCTTATGGGCGTGCTTACCGCATTCAGCAGCACATACCTCACAGGCTTTGGCGCACAACTCACAAATTTGTTCGGCAAATTTCGTTCCGCGTTCCAACATTTGAACAGCAAACCCGCATATTTCTGCACATTCCCGGCTCACTCGAATACACTCGCGCAGCATAGCCAAATCATATTCCTTCAAGCTCGCCACGTAACAGACGTTGCAAGCGCTCATACATTCCAGGCAAGCATCCACGCATTGTTGGTATGAATGTTTCATAATACATTACCTCCCTTTTGTTGACCCTGCTGTATTATTACCCGCCGACAATTGAGATTAATCAACCGTTGTTCACGCTTTCATCAATGACCAGACAAGAAATCCCGACTTATGTAAGGAAGTGTACTATATTCCAACCCATCCGTGCAAGGGAATAAATCACACCACTTCCTCGTGTCCACTACTGACTTGCACACCAGCAATCATTCCTCTATTGTAAAAAGAGTATGTCTAACCATAGATTGAGGAGTGAGCATTGCAATGAATATATCTTCTGTAGAGGAACATCGGCGGGAGGCCCCGCAGCAGGTTAGCTGCATGGTTGTAACCGTCTCCGACACGCGTACCATGGAGACAGATACCGGAGGACGCCTATTGGTGGATCTGCTGGAAACGAACGGCTATCAGGTAGTCCGATATGTTATCGTCAAAGACGATTATGATGGTATCCGGCAACTGGTATCCGAAGCCGCCGAACGCGATGACATTGAGGCTGTACTTTTGACAGGCGGCACCGGTATTTCCCCGCGTGATACAACGTATGAAGCCGTTTCCTCTCTGCTGGATAAGGAACTGCCCGGATTCGGGGAAATCTTCCGTTATTTAAGCTTTGCCGAGGATATTGGTTCAGCAGCGATATTGAGTCGTGCTGTGGCAGGCACCGTGGGCCGGACAGCCGTATTTTCTATGCCAGGCTCGCGTGGAGCCGTCCGTTTGGCAATGGAACGGATTATTATACCTGAGCTGCGGCATGTCATGAGGGAAATTTACAAATAACACACAGATTTCCCTCCCATGCTCTGAAACACAAAGAGGCACCCCATCACTTGCAGGGTGCCTCTTAAACTATTCCTTTTCTTCTACTTCCGGCTGCATATAGCTGTCGATCAGCTTTTGTTTCAGCCCCCATACCTTTTCGCTGAGATTTACACGGTAAATTTCCGGGTTCATTTTCCGCAAATATTCTGGCCAGAACAGTTGCAACTGGGAAGTATGGTATGCGCGAATTTCATCCAGCCCGGGAAGCTCATACACTTTCTGCCCATTTACGAAAATAGGCTCCAGCATCGGAACTGCCTCGTAATTTTCCACATACTTCTTCATGTACGGATGCAGCGGGTTAAAGAGTTTCAGCCGCTTTCCATTGCGCGGACGATCTTCGTCTGGAAAAGAAATATAATCGGCGACAGCTCTCCCTTTCTTCTTATCTATAATACGATATACATCCTTCTTGCCCGGTGTGGATACCTTTTCCGGATTGCCCGAAATTTTAATCGTCGGCAGCATTTCGCCTTCTACTTCACGCTCGACCAGCTTGTACACCCCGCCCAGTGAAGGTTGATCCGAAGCTGTAATGAGCTGTGTTCCCACACCCCATACATCAATACGCGCACCTTGGGCCTTTAAGTTGAAAATCGTGTTTTCATCCAAATCATTGGAGGCTACAATTTGTACGTAATCCAAGCCTTCAGCATCCAGCATTTCCCGCGCCTGAATGGACAAATAAGCTAAGTCACCACTATCCAGACGGATCGCATTCATCCGTTTGCCCTGACTCTCTAGCATCTTCGCTGTCCGAATCGCATGGGGAACGCCACTCTCCAGCGTATCAAAGGTGTCCACCAGCAGTGTGACCTGATCCGGCAAAACCTTCGCATACACGTCAAAAGCCTCCTGCTCGCTCATAAAAGTCTGCACCCAGGAATGAGCATGCGTTCCCTTCGTCGGAATACCAAAGTGCTCACCTGCCAGCATATTAGATGTTGCGTCAAAGCCCGCTACATAAGCTGCCCGTGCTCCCCAAATCGCCGCATCTGCTTCCTGCGCCCGCCGTGTGCCAAATTCCAGCAGCGTATCGCCGCTTGCCACCTGCTTGATGCGCGACGCCTTCGTCGCAATCAGCGTCTGATAGTTCATAAAATTCAACAACGCTGTCTCGACCAATTGTGTTTCCATAATCGTTCCTTCGACGCGTACCAGAGGCTCATTCGGGAAAACAAGCGCCCCTTCTTTCATCGAATGAACGGTTCCACCAAACCTGAACTGGCGCAAGGCCTCCAGAAACATAGGATCATAATTCTCCTCTTGCTCCGACAGGTAACGGATATCCTCTTCTGTAAAACGCAGGTTTGCAATGTAATTCACAATGCGTTCCAGACCTGCGAACACCGCATATCCGTTGCCAAAGGGCAGCTTGCGAAAATATGCCTCAAACACAGCTTTGCGCTGGTGGCTTCCGTTCACCCAATGGGCGTACATCATATTAATCTGATATTTATCTGTATGTAATGCGAGGCTCGTTGACTGCATCGTAATCATCCTCTCTGACTGTCCCCGGTTTTGCAGCGGCGTACCGCCTCGTCCACCCGGATTCAGCAATATCCGACTCCATTTTGTTATCGGATATTGGTGCACAATCGTTAAGTTATTTACTTCTTCTGGCGTAAAATCGTATCCTCAGCCGACCATACGTCGGCTCCCAGACTGCCCTGAAAATGACCCAAAGCCCAATCATGTCCGGCCTGATTAAAGCTCGCCACAGCGTCCTTGTATACCGTAATCGCAAAACCTTTGTTATAAGCGTCTACAGCCGTATGCAGTACACATATATCCGTGCACACACCGATCAAATGAACTTCCGTAATACCACGTTCACGCAATCTGAGTTCCAGATCCGTGCCAGCGAATGCGCTGTATCGTGTTTTATCCATCCAATAGATGGAATCACTCTGTTTCGCATAGAGGTTATAGAGCATGCCATACAAATCTCGTCCCTCGGTTCCACGAATATTATGAGGAGGAAACAACTTGCTTTCCGGGTGATAAAGATCATTCTCCTCATGCAAATCTGCTGCCATAACGACAAAATCCCCTTGATCCACATATACCTGCGTAATAGCTGCCATCCGTTCATCCAGCTCAATTGCCGGTTGTCCAACAGGCAGACTGCCGTCCACAAAATCATTCGTGTAATCAATAACGATTAATGCCCTCATCGTACAGTCAGCTCCTTCATCCTCAAATTGGGGATTGTGCGCTCTTTACGTGACCTACTGCAATACATTAGGTGTAGATAGACAAGCGCGGCACTCTATCACTAAAACGATAAAGCTGTGCAGGTCTCTGTGAGTACTGATTGGAGCTGAGCGGTTTGCCGTTCTCATCCCGTACCTCTTCCAGTATTCCCTGTCTGCTGCGAGTCGATGTTATTTTGCGAATAAAGTTCGGCTCTTCGAAATCCGGTACGACACTTTGAATGACCTGATACAGCTCGCCCAATGTAAAATGCGGAGGCAAAAACTGCTTAGCTATCGTCGTCTGGAGCATTTGCAACTGAATCTTCCGATAAGCGTCCACAATAATGTCCCGGTGGTCAAACGCCAGCTCCAATTCCTCCAGCGCTTCACGGATCGTGAACATCCCGACCTCGGAAGCATCATCCGCCGCTTGCCGCTGCTCTAGCATCCATTCCTCTACCAGTGCAAAAAACGCATGCGATATAATCCACCCGCGCGGATCACGCCCAGGTCCACTATACACACCTAGATACTCCAGATGCCCGCCATCCACGCCGGTTTCCTCTAACAGCTCGCGCTTGGCGGCTCCGTACATAGATTCATCTTCCTGACAAAAGCCCCCGGGCAACGCCCAACGTCCGGCAAACGGCCATCTGCGGCGCTTGATAAGCATTACCTTCAGCTCACGGATCGGCAACGTCTTCGTCACCGTCTTGCGCTCCCGCTTGGTCAAGGTGAACATGACGATATCTGCCGGAGCACCATCCGGGGTCCGATATTTCTTAATGTTATACGACGCCTTCTGCGCCTCTTCGTTTATACGTTCGTTATCCATTGGCATCACCATATTATATCGTTTTGATAAATTCATTATGACATAATAAATTTTTTTGTCAAGAGTTAGGCATTACCCAATTGACCTGGTTGTTTACGCAAGACTCGGAATGTCGCAGTAGCCATGCAGCCGAGTGTCCCTTCACTATCCTTTACTTCCGCCTCAGTCGTTATCGTACGCCCTGCTTGATGGAGAATTCGTGCCTTAACCTCCAATCGCCCTTGTTTCATCGCTGACAGAAAATGAACATTCAGATTCGTTGTCACACATAATTCCATATTGCGTGAAACCATGCTAACCATCCCCATCGCCTGATCCATCAATGAAGTGAGGACGCCCCCATGAACAATTCCTACCACGTTGGTATGCTGCGGTCCGGCCTGTAAAGCGATATGTACCTCTTTTGCATCAGCTTCGATCAACTCACATCCCAAATACTCCCAAAATGTGTTTACTTCACCCTCTACCAAACTACGCAAGATATCCATTCCTTGTTTTCATCCTTTCTATGATGCCCCATTTCCTCTTGAGATCTGGTACAGTACGTATGATTACAAGTTGCTCCTGAAAAAAAGGCGTGGAAGCTGAGCCTCCACACCATACATCATTCTAGTCACTGCAATTAGAGGAGGAAGTACTTTTTCCCTCTTCTACATTCACCTTTTCGGCAACTGTATCACGAATCGCCATGATAACCATTTGCAGCAGCTCATTAATTTCTACCTGGCTTTGTTGAAACTCCGCTACAATCGGAATGCCGTCAAGCTCTTCCTGAAGCTCCTGAAGCTCGGCCTCTATTTTGGCAATCATGGTTTGATTCTTCAAGGATTCGAAAGCCACAATTTCCTTTTGCTTTTTCTTCATCGCTGCAATCAGATGCTGGATGCGCTGATGATCACGGATTTTATCTTCTGCTTTCCGAAATACCTGCACTTCCTCACTGTTACCCAAAATACCCGCCAACTCTTGGGCTTTCGCCAATATCATATCGCGATTGACCAAATGATCATACTGGCGCGTCGCCGGTTGAAGCTCTGACTGTTGCAACCGCTCCTCTGTCACTGTCCATCGCTCCTTTTCTCACTTATAAGGTCGCACATACAACTCATATTTGATCCACATGCAAACCTTGCTACGCTATTTTGTTAACCGTTAACCGTCACGGCAGTTTGAACCAAATCACCCTGGATGTAAAAGGTCATAGGCTCCGTAATTTTCACCTGCACAAAGGTACCGATCAGATCCTTGGAACCTTCAAAATGCACCAGCTTATTGGAACGGGTCCGGCCGGCAAGTACCTCGCTGTTATTTTTGCTCTCGCTTTCCACCAGCACCTCAACCACCTCGCCACGCAGTCTACCGTTAAAGCGGAGGCTGTTTTCGTTCACCACATTGTTTAGACGCTGGAGACGCTCTTTTTTGACCGACATAGGCACATTGTCTTCCATGGACGCCGCAGGTGTACCTTCACGTGGCGAATAAATAAAGGTGTAGGCAAAGTCGTAACCGACCTCACGCACGAGAGAAATGGTATCTTCAAACTGTTCGTCCGTTTCGCCCGGAAAACCTACGATAATATCCGTTGTCAGCGAAGCATGCGGAACAGCCGCTTTGATCTTCGCCGCCAGCTCCAGAACGCGCTCACGTGTATATTTTCGGTTCATTTTCTTCAATATATCCGTATTGCCGGATTGAACAGGCAGATGGATATGCTCCACCAAATTGCCGCCCTTACCGAGCACTTCAACCAAATGGTCATCAAAATCACGCGGATGTGATGTTGTAAAACGTATACGCGGGATATCAATCTTACGCATATCGTCCATCAGATCCCCGAATCTGTAATTCATATCCTTCAAATCCTTGCCATAGGCATTGACGTTCTGACCGAGCAAGGTAATTTCCTTAAAGCCCTGACGTGCCAAATCCCGTACCTCAGCAATAACATCCTCGGGACGACGGCTTCTTTCCTTACCGCGTGTGAAGGGTACAATGCAATAGGTGCAAAATTTATCGCAGCCGTACATAATGTTCACCCAAGCCCGCATACCCTCGCGCTTCTTCGGCAGGTTCTCGATAATGTCGCCTTCCTTGGACCACACCTCGACCACCATTTCTTTGCTGAAGAGTGCCTCCTTGACAAGCTGCGGCAGACGGTGGATATTATGAGTACCAAAAATCATGTCGACAAAACCGTGCTTTTGCAAAATCCGGTTGACGACACTCTCTTCCTGCGACATGCAACCACATACGCCCAGCAGCATACCCGGCTTCTCTGTCTTGAGATGCTTGAGGTGACCCAGTTCACCAAATACTTTGTCCTCCGCATTTTCACGGATCGCACATGTATTCAGCAAGATGATGTCTGCTTCCTTACGATCCTCTGTCGCCTGATAACCCATTTGCTCCAGCAATCCTTTAATCGTTTCGGAATCATGCTCGTTCATCTGGCAACCGAATGTGTACACGATGTAATGCTTTCCCTCGCCGATATGCTTCAGCTCATCCGGAACTGCGTTATCGTACAATACCTGTACGTCTTCTTTACCGCGTTGCTTTTCTTTTCTATGATTCGGCTCCGCAATAATATTGATTTCACGTCCGCGAATGCGGATCTTTTTGCTATGCTCATCCTGAGAAATGATCTTTGCATCCGAGAAATCAAAATATTTAGAGTAATCTTTCGTTTCCTTGGCCATTCCTTTGGTCACTCCTTACACCATCTATTTCACGCCAATCACGCTTTTACTGTATCTTTGCATATGGGTACATCTCTTTTTAGCCCGTGAAAACTCCTTTGAAAAAGGCATTACACTAAATTATAGCATGATTTATAAGCCATCGCCATATATCCCCGTGAACGCAAAATGGGTACGCTGAGAATCTAATGTCCATATTTTTATAGATGACCATTTTGAGAATCCTTAGTATGTAAAAAAGCCCGACTCTTTAGCAAGAATCGGACCCTCAGCCTTACGGCATTATATACGTATATTAGTCTACGATTTCAGCGTTGTCACCGTTTTTCACACCGGCTCCGTTCGCTTCATCTGTATCAATGTGCATATCCAAAGCAAAAGAATCGGACACACGCGCAAGAACATTTTCAAATACAAGACCACGTTCGCCGCCGACACGTACTTTCAGCAACTGCTTGTCCTTAATGTCCCATTTTGCTGCATCAGATGTATGGAAATGAATATGACGGGCAGCTACGATTACACCCTCTTGCAGTTCCACTTCTCCGGCTGGTCCTTTTACTGTGATTCCTGGTGTACCGTCAATGCTGCCAGATTCGCGTACAGGCGCTTTTACACCGATAGCAAAGGAATCTGTGCGAGAGATTTCAAGCTGGGAAGCTGGACGAGCTGGTCCCAGAATACGAACCTTATCAAATTGGCCCTTAGAACCAATTACAGCTACCGTTTCATTTGCGGCAAATTGTCCTGGTTGGGACAATGGTTTAAATTCAGTCAGTTGATATCCTGCTCCGAACAAAATTTCAATATGCTCTTGAGTCAGGTGAATATGGCGTGCAGAAACGCCGACAGGTACGATTTTACTCATCGTATGGTCACTCCTTTTTCTCTATACAATACTTTACACATCTATGCTATTATACTCCTACTTTGCCAAGAAAGAAAAGGAAAGCGGGACAAAGTTCCGTTTTTCGCCCTAATCAGCCTTAAATATCGTCCCACTCGCCAGATTAACACTTCATCCTTGACAGATCAAACCGTCGTTTTAGCAAACAGGAGAAAGAACAGCATGATTTCAGCTACGATAAGATGAGAGGGAACAACAATAAATATGTTAAGGATAAACAAGACACAGAGGACTCCAGTTAAGAAAAGAATGACTCTGAGTCTTGGTTTAAGATGATTTAATCTATACCGATGAAATACCAGCAGAACCGACAAAAAGTAAATAAGAACAGAAGCAAAGGTAAAACAAACTACAAAGATATAGGCTACCTGTCCCAAAAACAAGAGCTGTATCGAAGCAGCTAGCATGCTAAGTGAAAGATAAATAAACAAATGACCATAAATAATAGTCTGTCCTGCTGTTTGTTTTGATTTATCTACGCGCTTCTCCATATTCTCAAAATATTGCCACCAGATTGCGATGACTAATACAAAAGCCAAAGCAGCAAATACAACAGAAGAGACCGTAAAATGATCGGATTGTAAAACAGAAAGCATACTGATCACCGATTCGCCAAGCAGAATTAAAGTGAACTGTGCAAAGCGTTCTAAAAGATGCTCCGTATGGATAGGTGTGATCAGCAATTTTTTACGGCCAATCAAAGGCACGAGGATATCAACGGTAATGCCGGCATATAAAATCAAATATCGAACCCAAGAGTCAAAGAAGAGGGAGAAACTAGAGATGACTATTCCGATCCAAAAATAGGTTCCGAAAAAACGAGCTGTTTCCTGTTTATGAGCCGTTTCTTTGGGTGCCGAAAGTAAATATTGAACGACAGTCAAACCTCTTAAACCAATATAGCCAACAAAAAAAGACACATAATAGGCATCAAAATCTATATTAAGGCTGGCGGTCATAATTAACACGAAAAACAATTGCAGAATCATAAAGATTCGATGCGTCATACTGTCTTGACCAAAACGATTGTTGTAGACCGTTTGTCCTACCCAAGCCCACCATATCGGAATAAAAATCAAAATAAACTTCGCCAGATGCTCCAAAGAAATACTACCATGTTCAACATGTAGTAAAACCTGAGTGCCCTTGGAGACAGCGGCTACGAACAATAAGTCATAAAAGAGTTCAAGCCAGGTAACCTTTTTTATCAACATTATGTAATGGAGCTCCCCTCTGACATGGCGGTACAGCATGGTGACTCGTCAGGCTCGCCCCAAGGTATGTCATATTTCAGCAAGCGTTGTTTTAGCACTATACCATTTTAGGATGCTCCAATTATTTCGTAATACATCTCGCTTTGTCAAGGGTGTGCGTAACCAAAAATAACTGCTATAAATAGCTATTTAAGAAGACATTTTGGAAGGCAGATTCGTTTGCAAATATTCCAGCGCATGTCCTTCCAGCCACCCCTTGACCAGCTCCTCAGGATAATGCTTCAGCAGCAGTTCCGCAAAACGTGGATATTTCCCTGAATGCTCCAGCCCCTGCACATGATGCTCGATACCGTCAAAATCAGATCCGAACATCAAATGCCGTTCGCCGCCTAGTGAACAAATATGTTCAATGTGTGGCAACAAATCCTCAGCGGTCACCGTACCCTGCTCTTTGAGAAACATCGTGACGAAAGTCAAACCAATCCGTCCGTTACGCGCGATCAACGCACGAATCTGTTCATCCCGAAGATTACGTGGGTGAGGACATACCGCGAAGGCGTTGGAGTGCGAAGCAATCGGTGGTTGAGCCGCCTCCTCCAGCACCTCCCAGAAGCCTTGTACAGACAAATGCGATACATCTAGTAGCAGACCTAATTCATTACAGCGCTTGACCAACTCATGCCCCTTGCGAGTCAGTCCGCCACCCCTCTTCTCCATAATGCCGTCAGCCGCCCAATTTGCATAATTCCACGTCAGCCCGATCAATCGGATTCCCAAGGCATAGCACAGTTCAGCATAAAACGGATTTCCTTCCAGCGCTTCCACTCCCTCCAGCGATAGCAGAGCCCACGGTGATCCTTGATGTTGTTTTATTTCATTCCCTTCCAGATGTCCCACTGATGTATCCTTACGTTCTTCCAAGTCTTCCTTCCACAATAGCGGCTTCAACCCGACAGATGGGGATATCATATGCTGTCTGAAGAGTTCAACCTGACGAATTACATGCTCAAATCTTGGCGTACCCAGCACCTGGGAAATATATATAGCGAATGTCTGCAAGTTCACATGGCCTTCTAACAAACGCTCTCTTGTAACATCAAGCGAGGGATGACTGAAATCCACCTGCGGGTTAAGCTGCATCTTACACAACACATCACAATGCAAATCGGCAACCGACCATTTCGTGTGTAGTCTACTGTTCATGCATCCTACCTCCATTCATAGATTACAACGTGACAAAGCTATTTTACAATCTATGTAACAACAGGCGACTTCCATGCAAAAAAGCCCGTTTACACCATCGTAAACAGGCTCAACAACTAGCATTTATTATCTTGGCTCTACAATCAGCTTGATTGCAGTACGGTCTTCTCCGTCAATAACAATATCCGTAAAAGCAGGAATACAAATCAAATCCACTCCGCTTGGTGCGACAAATCCCCGGGCAATGGCTACAGCTTTAATGGCTTGGTTCAGTGCACCCGCTCCAATCGCCTGCAATTCGGCATTTCCGCGTTCACGCAGTACCCCTGCGAGTGCGCCTGCAACTGAATTGGGATTGGATTTTGCTGATACTTTTAATACATCCATAGTAAGTACCTCCCCTGGGAATGATGATGGTTTGATTCCACTATTAGATGTTATTCGAGGGTCAGCAAAAAAATTCCTGCTTTTTGGTGACAGTTTTCCTTATTCTTTCCTTAATCAGCTTCCAAAAACGTTAATCCATCCGCCATTCATCTTCTTTGAGTCTGATTTTCTGAATTTTGCGGGCTTTTCCATCGTCATCATTCAGCTCTACGCTGATGGCATGAAAGTGCCATTTCCCCATGTCCACTTGAAAGCGTACCGGAAGCTGGGTCTGAAATTTCTGTAGCACAGCCTCTTTCTGCATGCCAAGCACTCCCTCATAAGGGCCTACCATACCGGCATCCGTCTGATACGCTGTTCCCTGTGGCAAAATCGTATCGTCATTGCTCTGTACATGTGTGTGCGTACCCACCACGATTGAAGCGCGACCATCCAAATGCCAACCCATAGCAATTTTCTCCGAGGTCGCTTCGGCGTGAAAATCGACCAGGATATGCTTATGCTTTTTGCGCAGCTCATCTACAATTTCATCAGCTGCGCGGAACGGACAATCAATGGCTGGTAAAAAGGTTCTGCCCTGCAAGTTAACAATCGCCAGCTCCTTGCCCCCACCTTTCACAACCGTGTAGCCTCGTCCCGGCGTTCCCGGCGGAAAGTTGGCCGGACGTATAATGCGTGGCTCATCATCTATAAAATCAAATATTTCCTTATTGTCCCATGTATGATTCCCCATCGTAATACCATGAACGCCCCAATCAAAAAACTCACGTGCGATCGCAGGAGTAATCCCTCTTCCCGAAGCTGCATTTTCTCCGTTAACGATAATGATATGCGGGTTGTACTTTGATTTCAATGAAGGAAGATTCTCCCTCAATGCCTTTCTGCCTACACTACCGACGATGTCTCCAATAAATAATACGTTGATAGAAAACCCTCCCTGGTATGCCTACATAACGAAAAGTGGCCCTACAAACAGCGGCCACTTTTCGTTAAATTGCTTTTATTTTGCGTATTCTACCGCACGGGTCTCACGAATGACAGTAACCTTGATATGTCCCGGATAATCCAGTTCATTCTCAATCGTTTTCGTTATATCGCGAGCCAGTCGGAATGCTTCCGCATCATCAATTTTCTCTGGCTGCACCATAACGCGAACTTCGCGTCCAGCTTGAATGGCGTACGATTTTTCCACGCCTTCAAAAGATTCGGAAATGCGTTCCAGCTTTTCAAGACGACGGATGTACGTCTCCAGTGTTTCACGCCGCGCTCCCGGTCTTGCTGCCGACAGGGCATCTGCCGCCCCAACCAGCATAGCAATCACTGAAGTCGCTTCGCAGTCGCCGTGATGTGAAGCAATACTGTTGATGACGACCGGGTGTTCCTTATACTTCTTCGCCAGTTCCACGCCAATTTCAACGTGTGATCCTTCCACTTCGTGATCCAGCGCCTTCCCGATGTCATGCAACAACCCTGCCCGTCTTGCCAGTGTAACGTCCTCGCCCAGTTCTCCGGCCATCAGACCTGTCAAGTATGCAACTTCCATCGAGTGCTTCAATACGTTCTGCCCGTAGCTTGTACGGAACTTGAGACGTCCCAGGATCTTGATTAAATCCGGATGCAGGCTATGCACACCCACCTCGAAGGTGGCTTGTTCGCCATACTCGCGGATTCGTTCATCCACTTCTTTACGGGATTTTTCCACCATTTCTTCAATACGAGCCGGATGTATCCGTCCGTCCGCTACGAGCTTCTCAAGCGCAGTACGCGCAATCTCTCTGCGAATCGGATCAAATCCGGACAAAATAACCGCTTCCGGCGTATCATCAATAATGAGGTCAATTCCCGTAAGGGTTTCAAGCGCACGGATATTACGGCCTTCACGTCCGATAATCCGGCCTTTCATTTCTTCATTCGGCAACGTGACAACGGAAACCGTCGTTTCCGCCACATGGTCCGCTGCACAGCGTTGGATGGCCAGTGTGATGATTTCACGAGACTTTTTGTCCGCTTCCTCTTTGGCCTGTTGTTCAATTTCCTTAATCATCTGAGCGGTTTCATGACGAACTTCCTGTTCTACGTTGGACAGAATAATACTTCTCGCATCTTCCGTCGTCAGATTGGAAATACGCTCCAGCTCAGTTACCTGACTCTTGTAAATCAAATCAATCTGCTGCTGGGTTTCATCGATTCGTTTCTCTTTGTTGGCCACTTGTTCTTCTTTACGTTCCAGCGATTCCAATTTTTTATCCAGCGACTCTTCTTTTTGCAGCAGTCTTCGTTCCTGCCGTTGAATTTCATTACGACGCTCACGAGTTTCCTTTTCAGCTTCGGCACGGATGCGGTGAATTTCATCTTTCGCTTCCAATACCGTTTCCTTCTTCAGCGCTTCTGCCTCTTTTTTCGCGTTCTCCACGATTTGCGCGGCAGCTTCTTCCGCACTGGAGATTTTAGCTTCTGCAATAGATTTGCGAATAAAATAACCAATCCCGAACCCAAAGAATAACGCGGCTACAGCAACGAGAACGAACCAGATCGCAGTCATCATCATACTGTTCACCTCCTCGTTGGTTCCTCCAAGGCATTCCTTGGGACTTTTTGCAATTGTCACATTAGCTTTGATCGTCAAACTAAGATAACGGCACGCGGCCGTTTCATTTCATATGCACATGCTTTCACACGTACAATTCCGCCTGGCATAGCGGCATCACTTGTTATTTGGCGATGAGAACGTACCCATGGACTCCGCTTTTTTGGAAGGAAAAAGGGTGTTCCACAAGCATCGTTTCATATATATTTTATTATTTGACAAATAGCATTGTCAAGGGAATGCAAACTTTAGTAGATTACCATGTGGCTTTCCGTGCGATAACCAGCTCATCCTGTTCACTTATGCCAGCTAATGGATCCCCGGCTGTTTAACAACTATTCATCCCACAGCGATAATTCCTCGTCATCGGAAGCCCCGTCTTGCTCAGCCATCGTGAGATGATTAACTACGCGGCGTGTCATATCCCCCGAATATCCGCGTCTCATGAGAAAGGGGTACGTTTTCCGTTTTTTCTCCATTATATCTCCACGTACCTGATTCCATTTCTTGCGTCCGACAATCAAAGCGCTCTCCCATTCCTCCTGATCGCTGACCTCACCTAATGCTTCCCCGATAGAGGCTTTAGAGATGCCCTTTTGACGCAGTTCCTGCCTTACCCACATCTTCCCCTTCCGCTGGCTCGTTATGCGCTGCCTTGCCCACTGACGGGCGTATAGATCGTCATCCACAAGTTGCTCCCGCTCCAGACGGTTCAACACTTCATCAATAACAGCTTGACCCATTTCCTTTTGCGTCAAACGCTGCTCAATCTCCTGACGTGTACGCGGCTTTCGTTCCAAATAACGAAGCGCGTGCACGTATGCCTGTTGCTTTTCGTCCGCCAGAACGATTTCTTCCAGTTCCTTTTTGACGAAAGTCGTTCCTTTGAACATATTGTACTTGATCATTACATCTTCCAGTACGGACAATGAATACGGGCCAAAATGAATCGTGTATCTTCCGCGTTTCCTCCCCTGCCCCTGTTCCACCCTCGTAATCATCAATTCCTCATGATCAGGAAAAAGGGAAATGCCTTGCTGCTCATTTTCCTTCGAAGTGTGTTCACCTTCATCTTCCAATTGCAATGTGCTTCCCTCACTTTGATATTCACGAAAGCGAGCTGAGAACGCCCGCCACGCAAAAGTAAAATGTAGCTGACACGCAGGCCATATTCGATGCAAAAATGCCCTGCACAACTGTGCAGGGCATCAGAATCATGCTATTCAAACGGACTGTGCCATAACCCCTGGCTCCAGTTCACAAACCAGGATTCACCAAGCTTTATTCAAGCTCCAGCAATTCCTGTTCTTCCTTGGCTTGCTGTGCCAACTCTTCTTCTGTCGGTGGAGCTACCGTCGTAATCAAATTGCTGGCCACCCGAATTTTTTGTTCGATCGTACTAGCAATGTTCGGATTTTCCTTCAAAAATTGCTTCGCATTTTCACGTCCCTGACCTAGTCGTTCACCTTCATAGGAATACCAGGCTCCGCTCTTATCGACAATGTCATACTCCGTACCAATGTCGATCAAACTGCCTTCCTTGGAGATTCCTTCGCCGTACATAATGTCCACTTCCGCCTGGCGGAAAGGAGGTGCGACTTTGTTCTTCACCACTTTAATACGTGTGCGGTTACCTACAACGTCATTACCGCTTTTCAAGCTTTCAATGCGGCGGACATCCAAACGAACTGTAGAATAAAATTTCAGAGCACGTCCACCTGGTGTAGTTTCAGGGTTACCGAACATAACACCTATTTTTTCACGTAATTGGTTAATAAAGATAGCAATGGTATTCGACTTGTTAATGGCACCGGACAGCTTACGCAATGCCTGCGACATTAAACGGGCTTGAAGACCAACATGGGAATCTCCCATTTCACCTTCAATCTCCGCTTTTGGCACAAGTGCCGCTACAGAGTCAACAACAACAATGTCTACCGCTCCACTACGTACAAGCGCTTCGGCAATCTCAAGTGCTTGCTCTCCTGTATCTGGCTGCGATAGCAACAACTCATCAATATTGACACCCAGCTTGCTGGCATACGACGGATCAAGAGCATGCTCGGCATCGATAAAAGCGGCTTGTCCGCCTGTTTTTTGTACCTCTGCTATAGCGTGAAGAGCTACTGTCGTTTTACCGGAGGATTCCGGTCCATATACTTCAATAATTCGGCCTCTCGGGAAGCCGCCCGTTCCTAACGCAATATCCAAAGCAATCGAACCACTGGGGATCGTTTCCACTTGCATGTGGGTGGACTCACCCAACTTCATAATGGAACCTTTACCGAATTGCTTTTCTATTTGACGGAGCGCCATATCCAGCGCAGCACGACGATCTGACAATAAACTCACATCCTTCATTGTTTGTACTTTAATAATACCTTGTTTTGACACGCTTGCCAAGCATTTTTTCGAACATACATTCGTTTTTTTGTTTAGGCAGTTCTCTTCTATACTTCCATCTATCTCTTAAATCAAAAAAAGAACCGCAGGCAAAAAGGCTTTTGCAACGGTTCTTCCGATGATATGATTATACCATTAATCGTTTACCTAAAACAACTCTATGAAAACCCGCGTCGTACGCAGATCATTAAGAGAGCTTCTCATTTTCCACCAGTCTGCGCCATAATCTGTACAGGATTGTTTTGACTGATCGCAGACGGATTGTTTCACGGTTTCCGCTCAGTCTCAGCTCATGTACTTCCGTTTCCTTGTCGCGCTCAGCAATGCCAATGTATACCAGGCCGACTGGCTTCCGTTCGGAATATCCAGGTCCGGCTACGCCTGTAACTGAAAGTCCAAAATCACTGTCCATAACCATTCTCGCCTGCTCTGCAAGCACAAGGGCTACTTCCTTACTCACTGCGCCCGGCGCATGATCCCCTTCCAAATAATCATGAGGCACGTTGAGCAGTTTCATTTTCATTTCATTGGAATAACACACGATGCCACCTTGAAACATAACAGCGCTGCCCGGTATGGAAGTGATGTGTTCCATCAGCATCCCACCTGTACAGCTTTCCGCCGCACTCACAGTGAGTCCGCGTTTGGTCATTAGATCTACGATAACCTTCTCCAGCGTGACGTCCTCGCTCGCATACATGTATTCCGAAAGACGCTGCTGAATTTCTACTTCCGTAGCCGCCAGCTTGACCAGTGCCTCGCTCTCGCTGGCCGCCTTGGTGGATATACGGATTGTGACCTCTCCCTCCTTGGCATAAGGAGCAATGGTCGGATCCGTCTGTGATTTGATCAGATCCAATAACCGGGTTTCAAGAGCTGACTCACCGATTCCTGCAAACTTTAGCATTTTCGAATAAATTGCCTGTTCCTCACCGCTCAGTGCTTGCTGGAGCAACCAAGGTTTCGCCTGATTCTCGAACATCGGTTTAAGTTCCTTCGGCGGTCCAGGCAAAACCACATAAAATTTACCGTCCTGTGCAATTGCGTCGCCCACAGCTAGCCCTGTCTCATTTTCAAGCGGGGTAGCCCCTTCAATAGAAAGCGCCTGACGGCGGTTATTCTCGGTCATCTCCACCCCGCGATTATGGAAAAACTGTTCCAGCTTATCCATAGCGAGACGGTCTATATGCAATTTACGCCCCAGCACAGCGGCAATTGCATCTTTTGTTAAATCATCCTGAGTCGGTCCCAAACCGCCCGAGAACAAAATAATATCCGCACGCTTCTGAGCCAGACGAACCGCTTCCTGAAGTCGATCCATGTTATCGCCGACTACGGTTTGAAAATATACATCGATTCCGATTGTAGCCAACTCTTGTGATAAATATTGAGCATTTGTATTCACTATTTGTCCAAGCAATAACTCTGTTCCTACTGCAATTATTTCAGCTTTCATTGATTTTTCCTCCCGTACTGCGAATGTTGTGAGAATTATGTAAAGAAACAGCAATAAGTTTAGTCCCTATTGCTGTTTCCATAAAATTTATCCTGTTAAACTTTGGAGGAGCTCAACAAATGGATATTCTTTACAAAGTAATCAATACCCGAATAAATGGTAATCAACACAGCCGCCCATATCGCTATTAAATCGAACGGAATACCCAGAAAAACAAACGGGAAGTTATTAATGAGTAACGCTACGATGGCAACGATCTGGATGACAGTCTTTATTTTGCCCCAGTTGCTGGCAGCGACCACAGAGCCATCCAGTAAAGCAATCTGACGCAGACCGGTAACCACAAACTCACGGCTAACAATTATAACAACAATCCACGAATCAATCTTGCCCAATTCCACCAAAGAAACCAAAATAGCAGTTACCAAAAGCTTATCCGCAAGAGGGTCCAGCAATTTTCCCAAGTTGGTGACCATGTTATTTTTACGGGCCAAATATCCGTCAAGACCATCCGTGCTGGCGGCTATGAGGAAAATGATAGCCGCAATCAACTGATTATACGGTAGCTTGAAAGCTCCGATCTCAATCGGCGGCGGATAAAAATCAAAATCCACCAGCAAGGCCAGCATCATCACCGGGATGAGGCAAATCCGCGTTATTGTAATTCTGTTGGGTAAATTCACAACACACTCTCCCCTGATTATCGTACTTGATTAAAAATGGAAGTTTTCGGATTGAATTCAATCCTATGTAAATCGCTTTTGACTATCGCTATACACCTGATCGTCTGCATTTTCGTTACAAGTATAATATGGTGTAAAACGCATGTCAAAATAATCTACCGCGCATCAAGTATCATTTTTTCTTACAATCTGCATGAGGGAAAACGGCTTTATTTCATATTTGTAAATTGAAGCTCCAATGGCAGATCAGCTTTGCGCAACAACTGAATGACCGCTTGCAAATCATCCCTGTTTTTTCCGGTCACGCGGATCTGATCACCTTGAATTTGACTTTTCACTTTCAGCTTGGAGTCCCGGATAAGAATGTTAATTTTTTTGGCATTATCCTGATCAATCCCCTGCTTGAGTGCAAGACGCTGGCGTACTGAACCCAAAGAGGCTGGTTCCAGCTTACCGTACTCCACGTTTTTAAGGGATAAACCGCGCTTGGCCATTTTGGATTGCAAAATATCAATTACCGCGTTGAGCTTGTATTCGTCTTCCGATGCAATCGTAAGAGCTTCCTTTTCAAGCTTAAGACTGCTTTTGCTCCCCTTAAAATCAAATCGTGTTTCAATTTCACGCTCCGTCTGATGAACCGCATTGGTCAATTCCTGCATATCCATTTTGGAGACGATATCAAATGAATTTTCTGAAGCCATCGTTTCACTTTCCTTTCCACAACAAAGTTCAATAACTAATTATAGGCTAGTCATTTACAAAAATCCAATAATCCGCTCACTAAAAAGGCGCTCTTGCCAGTTAAGCTGACAAAAACGCCTTTATTTCATTCCACGGTCAACATATCTAACTGTGGCTGCGAGTCGGATTCCGGAACATATCCAGAAGTCCCAGCACAATGTGAGCAAGACCAAAGCCCAGTATGCCATAGCCCCATGCACTTGGGGTCAGATAATAGCCAAGTAGACTGACAATTATACCAAGCCCTGTCACAATCCAGCTGACGGTCATAATGTATACACCTCACTTTGCGGAAAATGAAATGACTGGCTTCCCATGAATTACAGTCATTAGTATTTCCGCGCAATAGAGGGTTTATTCACCGCCAGTAGTCGAAGGAGCTGTACCGCTCTGTGTTGAATCCGTACTGCCTGTAGTCGAATCCGTAGTAGTACCACTCACCCCGGCACTCGTTTCGGTCGAAGAAGCTTCTCCTTGCTGTATCAAAACACGAGTCGTCGATTTATTATCAGTTATCGGTTGACCTGCTACGGAAATATCCGTGGCAGAAGAACGTCCTGATTTGATATACAAGCCTTCCGGACCGATGTCAAAGGACATAGCATCTCCGCTTTTGGTCATGCCATAGCTCAGCTTTTCACCACGCGAGTTTTGTCCCTTGTACACCTCAAGCCAGCTTTCTCCCGTTGCCTTAATATCGACTTTGACTGTAGCTCCGGTTGCACTGGAAACTTTGAAAATCGTCGTTTTACCTTGCTTGCCATCCTGAGCCACGGTTACACCTTGTTGCGGCGTAGTGGTATTCGGCTGCTGGCTACTGTCAGGAGTGGTCGTATCCGTTCCTGTACCTCCCGGTTGGGTTTGCCCCGTTTGCCCAGTATCAGGAGTGGTTTGTCCGCCGCCACCATTTGGAGCTGCCGTTTGACCGTTATTCGGTGTTGTCGTCTGCCCGCTTCCCGGAGGAGGGGTTGTCGTTGTATTTTGTGGCGGTGTCGTAGTACCCTCTTTGGTGCTGTTAGGGGTGGACGTACTTGGTGTCGTAATCGGTGTTGTATTCTCGGCTGTTTTTGGAGCCGTATGGTTGTTACTCACCCAATAAGCATAAATAACCCCAACAATGAGAACCAGAAAAAGCCACATTAAAGCTGTCGGCAACCATTTGAGATTTCCAATCGCAGCCGGACGGCTGGAGCGTTTCTGTGTCACAGGCTCCATGACAGCTTCCGGCTCCGGTTCAGGCACATTGCTTTTATGTCCTTCCAGAATCTCGTCGGGGTTTAAACCGACCGTTTCAGCGTACGTTTTAATAAAAGCTTTGACATAAAAGCTTCCCGGCAGCACTTTGTAATCGCCCGTCTCAATGGCTTCCAGATAACGTTTGCGTATCTTCGTCATTTCCTGAACATCGTCAAGGCTCAATCCTTTTTGCAGCCGGGCCTCCTTTAATTGCTGACCCAGTTCTGACATGTCATCATCTCCTTGTATAATTACGCTTATTTAAAGATCTTCTGTATAACTGGCTGTAAAGGTATCATAAGTAATTTCCTCAGCCGGATTATTGCGAAGTTCAATAATGATATTGAAATCGTCGAAGCTGTATCCCGATTCACGTACAAAAACGTCAGGATGCTCAATAACCTTCGTACTCGGCATGCTCATAATTTCCTGAAGCAGGTGATAATGTCTTTCATTTGACCGAATTGTACTCACAATGCCGTCAATAATAAATACATTGTTTGGGTTCATTTCCTCTTCGGAGAGCTGGCTGCGCACCGTCTGCCGTAGTAACGTTGAAGACACAAAAGTCCAGCGCTTCATGGCGCATACGCTGCTGGCAATGATGGATTCGGTTTTTCCCACACGGGGCATTCCGCGAAGTCCAATAACCTGATTGCCATCCCTCTTTAATACTTCACCCAAAAAATCGACCAGTAACCCAAGCTCGTCGCGTGTAAAGCGGAATGTTTTGCGGTCATCCGAATCCCGGTCAATGTAACGTCCGTGTCTTACTGCCAATATATCGACCAGCCTTGGAGCGCGTAAGGCCGTAACTGTAATATTGCTGGCCTTCTTTAAGGTATCTCCGAGAATACGTATCTTCTCGTCATCGTCCGATTCCAGCAACATCCCCCGTCTTTCGCCTTCAACACCGTTGATCGTCAGTATATTAACCCCCAGAATACCAAGCATGGAAGCAATGTCTCCCAGCAATCCGGGACGATTTTTATGTATCTTGTACTCCATGTACCACTGTTTCATTTCTTCCGTCACGTTAGCACCTCATTCACATTCAAAACCGTCAACATTTCCAATCAAAGCCTTATTGTATCATAAAATAACACCATTCGACAAAACCAATTATTGAGACCACAAAGGCTTCCAGTGTTCAACACAATCGCATAAGCCTCGATCACGTTTATGATATATAAATTACAACGGAATTACAAGAACAGCTCTGTAACCATTACAGAAAAGCCCCCAAAAGGGAGCTTTTCATGTTGGTTCCTGCTTATGCGTTGCTTTTGGCTAATTTGACCATCAGCCGGGCGATAGTGTGACGCTCGTCCTCATCGGCAACTCCCCACAGTTCTTTCAGTGCGCGGTTGGAGTGGTTAGCCGGATCGACCTTCTCATCCAGAAAATCACCGATTTCATAAGCAAGCTCTGAAATGGTATCCTGGCTGATTCCCAGCTTCTCCGCCTGTTCCACACGCTGACCAAGGAACTTCTTCCAGGTATCGAAATTCTGAACAACTGTTGACATACTTAAATCCTCCTTAGATGATTCAGATTTAAAATCAACAGTAATAATATGCTCTTCTCAGGTGCCCACTATACTGGTGGCTTCCTCCAAAATCCGTACTTCCCGTCAAGTCACCCATCCCCCGTTAGGACTTATGACCTGCCCGTTAATATAACCCGATTCAGGAAGCGCCAGAAAATAAACCAGTGACGAAATTTCATCAGGTCGAGCCAATCGACCGGCAGGAATTTCTTCTTCAAGACTGGAGATTTCCCCTTCGTCCAGATGATCCAGCATCGACGTATCCACTGCTCCCGGAGCTACCGCATTTACCGTTACCCCTGAAGGCGCAACTTCTTGAGCCAGTGCTTTAGTGAATGCGTTGATGCCCCCTTTGGTGGTGGAATACAGCACCTCGCATGAAGCGCCGCATATTCCCCATACAGAAGATACATTCACGATACGGCCATAGCGTTGGGAAATCATATGCGGCATAAAAACCTGCGTACACAGAAAGGTTCCCTTCACATTGACGGCCATCACTTCATCCCATTCCTCTTCTGACACATCCGTCAGCAATCCGTAATGAGATAATCCGGCGTTATTCACAAGAATATCTGGCTTCATCCCGTGATTCTCCAGCTTCTCCCGCATGCGTTCAATCTGCTCCTTGCTCCGCAGGTCCGCTGACACGGTCATCACCTTGCCGGAATAAGCCATACAACGGCGGGCAACTTCATTCGCTTTTTCATGGGACTTCATGTAGTGAATGACCACATTCATCCCAACAGCCGCAAAACGCTCCGCAATAGCCGCTCCAATCCCGCCGCTTGCTCCTGTGATCAGCACAGTCGTATCGCCAAGGGCTTTTAATTCCCCATCCTTGGTGGTTATCGGTTCCCTCTCCCTGGGCATTACGGACTCACCACCAGCGATATAGCCATCTGATCCCACTGAATATGATCCTTCAGACGGTGGTTAACATCCTCAAGTGTAATACTTTCATAGATGGGAAGCAATTGGAAAAAATCGCTATCCCGGAAGCGGTGTCTCGTAAACTCATGCGCTATATTTTCGGGCGAATTAAGCATACGCAGGTAACCGCCGATTTTCTTTTTACGTGCCCGTTCAAAATGTTCTGCCTTGAAGCCCTGTTTTTGGATGGACTCCACCTCTTCACGTATCCGCGCCAATAGCCGATCTGGGTCCTTTGTATCTCCGCCGATAGCAGAAAACGCATACTGCGGCGTACTGTTGTACTCATGGCCGAAGCTGTCTGAAATGAGGTCCTCATCGTAGAGCTTTTGATACAGTTGCGTACTGGAACTGAACAAGAGATCGAGCATCAGCTTGGTCTCCAGATCATGACGGAGCAGTTCTTTCCCCGTTACGCCTACCTTGGCTTCCTTGAATCCGAACAACAGCTTAGGCAGAGAAACCGCCAGCTTTACCTCACGACGCTTCTCTGCCACAGTAGCAGGTTCTTCATCAAAAATCCGCTCAATCTCTCCTTGCGGCTTGTAATCCTTTTTCGCCTGATTGTTACGCACCAGTTCTATTACTTCAGCCGGGTCCACTCCGCCTACCACAAAAAGGATCATATTGCTCGGGTGGTAAAAGGCCTCATAGCAGCTATACAGCGTTTCCTTCGTAATCGTGCTGATGGATTGAACGGTACCCGCAATATCAATATGCACCGGATGGACCTTGTATAGCGCTTCGATCAGACCAAAGTAACTCCGCCAGTCCGGATTATCCTCATACATATTGATTTCCTGACCGATAATGCCTTTTTCCTTCTCCACATTTTCATCGGTAAAGTAAGGGTGCTGCACAAAATTGACCAGTGTGGTCAAATTCTCCTGAATGTGCTCGGTTGCAGAAAATAAATATACCGTTTGGTCAAAGCTCGTAAATGCATTGGCCGATGCCCCATTGGAGGAAAAAGTAGCGAAAATATCGCCTTGAGGCTCTTCAAACATTTTATGCTCCAAAAAATGGGCGATGCCATCCGGTACCTTAACCGGCTGTTGACCTTCCACACGAAAATGGTTATCGACTGAGCCGTATTTGGTCGCAAATGTAGCATATGTCTTCTGAAAGCCCGGTTTGGGCAAAACATAGACGTGTAATCCGTTATCCATCACTTCATAGTACAGCGTTTCCTGCAAATGCTCATAAGGTATGTGCTCCACCCGCTATTCCCCCTTCTGGTCTCTCAAGAAATAAATGGTGTCCAGTCGGAACGTCCGAGCGGCATCCTGAACATCCTGCACCTTGACGGCCTCCACCTGGCTCAGTAGCTCATCTACCGTCCGCTCTTTGCCGGAAAGCTGTCTGTTAAAATCGTAAGCGATCATTTCAAAAGCGGAATCCTGCATTTCCTTTAACAAGTTGCGGATCATCGCCTGTGTCTGGGTCATTTCCAGCTCGGTAATCGCCCCATTTTGCGTATCTTCCAGTTGCTTGCGGATAATGGTAACCGCTTTTTCATAATTGGGTATTTCGATACCGGATTGAATCGTACCTATGCCCTTGTGCCCGTCATACCGTGATGAGGCGTAATACGCCAAACTTTCCTTCTCCCGCACGTTGACGAACAGCTTGGAGTGAGGATAACCGCCTAAAATCCCGTTGTACATCAGAGCGGAGGCATATCGATCGTCACCATACGTAATCGGGGTGCGCAATCCCATGTTTAGCTTACCCTGATTTACATCAAGACGCTCCACCACCGTTTGTACATCACGCTCCACCGCTTTAGGTTGTTCAGGGGCATATCCCTTTTCTTCCGAACGGTTCAGTTGGAAATAGCGGTCTACAAACTTCTCCACTTCCTCCAGCGTCGTATCTCCAACCACATACAAATCCATGCTGGCGTTATTCAGCCATTCTCCATAAGCCTGATACAAGCCCTGCGCATCTATACTGTCCAGATCAGACCGCTGACCGAGGGGGTGCAGACGATAAGGCTCATCTTTGCACATCTCCTCCATGCAGCGCTCTCCAGCATAACGGATTTTATCATTGACTATAGATTCCAGCTTCTTGCGTACGTTTTCCCGTTCCTGCTGGACATATCCGGTTTGAAATGCGCCATTCTCCAAGGCAGGCTTTGTCAGCACCTCTCCGAGAAAAGCAAACGAACGATCCAGCAAGCTATCAGGGCTATTTACGAAGCTGTCATTAATGGTATCCATGCGAAATTGTACGATCTGATAATCCCCGCGTTTATATACATCGAATCCAAAACCCGCACCGTACAACTGCTCCAATTGTTCTCTGAATTGCGTGGTTTGAGGATATGATTCCGTACCACGACGCAGAACGAAAGGCGCAAGACCTACGCGGGTTACGGTTTCCTCCCGTAGCGGAGTACCTACATACAATGATATGGCAAACGTCTTGAAGCGCTTGGTCGGCAGTACATGAATCCTTAATTGTCTGCTCGTACCACGCTCGAAACCTGTTTTGTTCAAGTCCAAAACTCCTTTGTGACGTCAATTTCGTCTATCCTTTGCTCGGCAACTGCTACCGTCATGCTCCTCTATTAAAGAGGTAAAGTGTGCCAATCTTTATTCTAACGATGCAAAAGCCAAGAAGCAACCGGAGACAAGCTCCCGGCTGCTTCGGCTTTTTACATACAGAAAATATGCTGCCCGATGGTTTTCACCTGCGGACGGCTCCAAATCCATTTGGAGGTGGCTGTTTTTGGATTAAAATAATAGAGGCAGCCTCCGCTCGGGTCCCAGCCATTTAACGCCTGACGTACCGCCTTCTGCGCGGTTTCATTCGGCGTTAGCCAAATCTGACCGTCTGCCACGGCTGTAAAGGCTCCTGGCTGAAAAATAACTCCCGAAGGTGTGTTCGGAAAGCTGGGCGATTTTACCCGGTTCAAAATAACCGCCGCTACGGCAACCTGTCCTTCAAACGGCTCGCCACGGGATTCACCGTAGACTGCATTAGCCATAATTTTGAGATCGTTGTCAGACAGCCCCATCGTGTTAGCCGATCCCATCGCTTCATCTTTTTGATCCGTTTTATTATTATCCGCTGTCTGTCCCTGAGCGGAACCCTGATTTTTACGATGTAAAGGAGTTTCCGTCGGTTTCCAATTAGGAGTTGCATTCACTAGCTTTAACTTTGTTTTTGCACCGACCACTCCATCAGGGTTCATGCCAAACTCTTTTTGAAAGCCCTTGACAGCCTTCAATGTACTACTACCAAAATGGCTGTCCACTTCCGCCCCGAAAAAGCCCAGCAGCTTCAAACGGGATTGCAGTTCATATACATCCTGACCATAGGAGCCGTAATTAACCGCCTCTGTGCTAAATGTCGCTTGGGAAGGCTGTGTTGCTTGTACTTCCTGCTGTGTGCTCAGCGGCTCTGCATGCTGCGCAGAGACGTTCGCAATAAGTCCTGTGTACGTGATAGCGGAGGCTGCGAGAATACCCGTGCAAATCCAGACCATTGTCTTTTTCATATGCTGCGCTCTACCTTTCTTTTGTGGGATTAACAGGATGGCTACGTTTATTATGACAAGCTCTGCTTAAAGCTATTCACCCTTTTAATCTTCTTTCATTCGGCTGCTCCTATTCCTGAAAAAAAGCAAAAAAAATCGCTGTCTGTACGCATAGTGTTGTCGAATTTAAACAAACACCATACTTACAAACAGCGATTTTGGATGCGATTTCCGGTAAAGCCTATACTCAGGAACTGACTTTGTTTTGCTGATATTGCTCCATTGAAATAAGCACCTCACGGGGCTTGCTTCCCTCGTAAGGGCCGATGACTCCACGAGCCTCCATAGAGTCAATCAGCCGGGCCGCACGTGTATAGCCGATCCTCATACGGCGCTGAAGGAGAGATACAGATGCTTGCTTGGCCTCCAAAATGATATTGACAGCCTGATCGTACAGCTCATCCAGCATTTCATCGGCATCAGCCGATACTTCCTCTACCTCCGGTACAAGCGTTTCATCATATTGCGCTTCACCCTGCTCACGCACATAGTTAACGATGTTCTCCACTTCCTGATCGCTCATGAACGCTCCTTGAACGCGAACCGGCTTGGAAGCGCCCATCGGCATGAACAGCATATCCCCGCGTCCAAGCAGCTTCTCGGCTCCGCCCATATCCAGTATTGTACGGGAATCTACCTGCGAGGACACACCAAAGGCAATACGCGAAGGAATATTGGCTTTGATAACCCCGGTAATTACGTCAACAGACGGTCTCTGCGTTGCAATGATAAGATGAATGCCTGCGGCACGCGCCATTTGGGCCAGTCGTGCAATCGCATCCTCCACATCCCCCGCAGCTACCATCATCAGATCCGCCAACTCGTCCACAATGACGACGATGTAAGGCAGGAACGCAGCAGGATTGTCTTTCATCAAATTATTATAGCCTTCAATATTACGGGTTCCTGATTTGGAAAATAATTCATAACGCTTTTCCATTTCTACTACAATTTTTTTCAAAGCAAGTGAAGCGCGCTTCGGATCGGTAACGACCGGTGCCAACAAATGCGGAATACCGTTGTACACGTTCAACTCCACCATTTTAGGATCGACCATGAGGAATTTGACCTCATCCGGTTTCGCCTTGTACAAAATACTCGTGATAATACCGTTAATACATACCGATTTACCCGAACCGGTTGCCCCGGCTACAAGCAAATGGGGCATCTTGGCCAAATTACCAACAATCGTCTGCCCTGCAATATCACGTCCGAACGCAATGGACAAATTGGATACAGACTCCTGGAAAACGGTCGTCTCCATAACCTCACGCATCGTTACAATAGAAACCTCATTGTTCGGAACCTCAATACCGATAGCCGATTTGCCTGGAATTGGAGCCTCCATACGGATATCCTTCGCAGCGAGCGCAAGCGCAATGTCATCCGTCAGGCTCACTATGCGGCTGACCTTCACACCAATGTCCGGCTGAATTTCATAACGCGTCACCGCAGGTCCACAGACAACCTCCAGTACCTTTGCCCGTACGCCGAAGCTTTCCAATGTGGCCTCCAGCTTGCGCGCCGTTTGCATGTAATCCTTTTGCCCAAGGCCTTTGCCCACGTTTTGTGGTTTGGAAAGCAAACGGAACGACGGGAGCTTGTACGGCTTGGGTGGCGGTGCAACAGGAATAGCCGCAGCTGTGCCTTCAGCCTCTTCTCCTGACGTCCCTGTTGCATTCGCTTGGGCCTGTCCATTTGTACTGTCCGGTGTGTTGTGACCTGTTGCTGCCGCACCGTCCGCATTTATATTTACAGTTTCATCCATAAAGTTGTCATCCAGCGGCTCATCATAAACTGAATCCGTCTGCTCTGCCCCAGCCAAGGATGCCTCAGATTCATCCTCAGGTCTTCTTTCCTCATGCTTCACCTGCTCGAAGAAATCCCGAATAATCGGTGACCTTTTTACCGGAACAGAAGCTTCCTCCTCAATGTGTTCAGCAGTATCGGACAATTCTTCTGCTTGCTTGGCGTTTCTCCACAAGGGCTGTGCTTCCTCAGCTTCATAAGCAGGCTCATGATCATCCTCGTCAACATGCACGGAACGATCATTCTTGTCCTTTCCAGCCGATTTTTTCAGACCAAATAGCTGAAAGAAAATCGGCTGCTTACGCGCCGGAGGCTGCATTTCATCAAAATCATCATTCATATCTTCCTCATAAGCAGGAATCGACTCGGACTTGATTTTTTTATTCCCGGTACCTCTGCCGGATGCCGAAAGTGGAGTGGCTTTACCAATCCATTTTTTCCGAACGCTTCCCCCTGCCTCCAACAGCTTCGTCCGAACAATTCGCACCAGATCCACATAAGACAGCTGGGTCAGCAGCATAAAGCAAATCACAAACATTACAATCATAATCAGCTTGGCACCCGTAAGACCAAACAGCCACAACAGCACGGTAAGCTGCAATGCCCCGATATACCCCCCGCTAATATCCTTGTTCAGCATTGAGGTATGGCCTTCCTTGTCAGGCGACAGCAACTGCTCACGCATATCTATATGTATCTGGCTCATCACTCCGCCCGGTTGAAGCGCATTAATCGGCCCCAAACGCTGCTCCATAGATGAAATAGAGCTCATAAGCGTAAAGGCAAATACCAGCAGCAGCAGCCCCGTTTTACGTGAGTTCCACTGGTTCGGCCATTTGCGGTGAATCATCACCATCAGACCGTAATAAATGCCGATCAGGGGTATGACAAAATAAAATTTCCCCAGTACAAGCCCGAACATCTTGGATAGCGACCGACCGACCGCCGCTTCACCCGATAGCGCAATGACCGCCAATGTAATCAGCACAATGCCGTAAATTTCGAATTTTAGAACTCCGCCAAACGCGGCTTTCTTTTTCCTTTTCCTTCTTCTGGACATTCAAGGTCACCCCCCAGAAGAATATTATACCACGTCACCCGGTATCCGCACATATGTTCTTTTTCAACATTAAACGACCTATTTTCGTCCTATTCGACACCTTCTACGACCATTCGATGACTTGTCCTGGTTCATAACGCGGATTCAGGTAAGTTTCCAGCGGACAGTCCAGCAATCGGACGATAATCCCCCTGCGACTTTCGAGCGGCTGTACCTGCATGAGTAAACCGTCAACCCGAACCTCTGCAAATGCCTCCGCCTCCTTCCACATGCCCTCCCACACCATTTCCATTGGCATTACGGTATATAAGGTCATTGGGACAACTCCCCACTATGCTCATTAGGAAGCGTTCCAGTCGGGGTACCTGTAGCATTGGGGGAAAAAGGTACGAACGGAGCCTGCTGCTGAGTCCCTGTAATCCCGTTTTGCTGACGTCGCGATTCAATGATGGTGTTCAGTTGTTTCAACGCTTCTCCGATGCCACCAACCGCGTCCATCAAGCCATATTTCACTGCATCGGCTCCCCCAACCGCAGTACCAATATCCCGATTCAGTTCACCGGTTTTAAACATAAGCTCCTTAAACCGCTCCTCGGTAATACGCGAGTGAGAAACAACAAAACGCACGACACGCTCCTGCATTTTTTCCATATATTCAAAAGTTTGTGGTACCCCAATAACCAAGCCATTCATACGAATCGGGTGAATGGTCATCGTCGCACTCTCGGCAATATAAGAATAGGTGGAAGAGACAGCTATAGGTACACCGATACTATGCCCGCCTCCAATGACAATGGTCACCGTCGGTTTACTCATTGAAGCGATCATTTCAGCAATAGCCAGCCCTGCCTCTACATCCCCACCTACTGTATTCAGCAGAATCATTAAGCCTTCAATGCAGGGATTTTGCTCCGCTGCTACCAGCTGGGGAATAATGTGCTCGTATTTGGTCGTTTTGTTTTGCGGTGGCAAAATCAGATGTCCTTCAATCTGACCGATAATTGTCATGCAAAAAATATTGGATTCGCTTCCAGGCATGGAGGTTTGTCCCAGCTGCTGCAAGGCCTCCATAGCGGGGGAAATGGGTCTTTGCCCGACTTCAGGCATAGGTTGATCCGGTGCTTCCGTTTCCTGTCTGCCGGATGATAGTTTGCTGTATTGTTCCATGTGGGCGATCTTCCTTTCGCTTTACGCGTCTTTGTGACCCGTATTCACCCTATAGTATGGGATGGAAATGGAATATTTTATACCCACCCCCATAGCTCCCTTTATTTCCTCACCCGGAAAAGCAAAAAAAGCCTCCCCTCCCGCGGAAACCGTCCAATATTTCCTGCGGGAAGAGAGGCGACTGTGTGCCTGTGACTTAAGTTTTTAATTCAGTGTTTCGAGCAAATTTCAATTGACTCACACTTCCATAATGATTGGCAAAATCATTGGTCTGCGACGAGTTTGCTCATACAAGAAGCGACCCAGCGCATCCTTGACGTTTGTTTTAAGGGAAGCCCATTCATTTACATTCTCGCTCATGAGCTTATGCAGTGTGCTTGAGACAATGCGATTCGCTTCATCCAGCAAACCTTCCGATTCGCGGACATATACGAAACCACGGGAAATGATATCCGGTCCGGACTTGATCGTGCCGTCCTGCTTGCTCAGGGTGACAACAACAACCAAAATACCGTCCTGTGACAGCAATTTGCGGTCGCGTAATACGATATTCCCTACATCTCCTACACCCAGTCCGTCGATTAACACGTTGCCCGCTGTAACCTTACCAGCTCTGCGTGCTCCACCGTTCTGAATTTCAATAACTTCACCGATATCCGTGATGAAAATGTTGTCTGGCTCTACACCTACCGATTCGGCAAGGAGGGCATGACGACGCTGCATTCTGAACTCACCATGAATTGGCAAGAAGAATTTAGGTTTCATCAGATTCAGCATCAGTTTGAGTTCTTCCTGGCTTCCGTGTCCGGAAACGTGAATTCCCGGATTAGCTGCGCTGTAATAAACATTGGCACCTAAACGGAACAGTTCATCAATCGTGCGACCGACATATTTTTCATTACCCGGTACCGGTGTAGCTGCGATGATGACCGAATCTCCAGGAAGAATATCCACCTTACGATGTGTGGAACGTGCCATTCTTGTCAAAGCGGACATCGGTTCGCCTTGGCTACCTGTGCAGAGAATAACTACGCGATCCGCTGACATTTTGCCAACTTCCTCAGGCTCAATCAGCATTCCATCCGGAATTTCCAAATAGCCCAAATCGGAAGCAATCCCTACGACATTAACCATACTGCGACCGATAACCGTCACTTTGCGTCCTGTCGATTCCGCAGCATTAATGACCTGCTGAATACGGTGTACGTTGGATGCAAAAGTAGCTACAACTACACGCTGTTTCGACTTACGGAAAATGTCTTCCAGCACGATGCCGACGCTCTTTTCCGATGGAGTAAAGCCCGGTTTTTCCGCATTGGTACTGTCTGACAAAAGAGCCAGTACGCCACGTGTGCCGATTTCAGCCATACGCTGCAAATCTGCATATTGTCCGTTAACCGGAGTATGATCAAACTTGAAGTCACCTGTATGAACAACAGCGCCTTCAGGAGTATCAATGCATACACCTACCGAATCCGGAATACTGTGGTTTGTTCTGAAGAATGTTGCTTTCAGCGTGGAACCCAGTTTGATTTCGGAATCAGCATTGATCAAAATACGTTTGGTTTCGCCAAGCAGATTCGCTTCCTTCAGCTTGTTTTCCACCAGTCCCAGCGTCAATTTGGTACCGTATACCGGTACATTCAAATGTTTCAGCACGTAAGGCAAACCGCCGATATGGTCCTCATGACCATGAGTCAGCACAATGCCTCTTACTTTGTCGCGGTTCTCCGTAAGGTAGGAAATATCAGGAATAACGATATCAATGCCAAGCATGTCCTCTTCCGGGAATTTCAGACCCGAATCCACCACGACAATGTCATTGCCGTATTGAACGACATACATATTTTTCCCGATTTCACCGACGCCGCCCAAAGCGAAAATCATCAATTTATCGTTGTTTGTTTTTTTAGACAAATGAATCTAAACCTCCTATGGTAGTTGGACGTCGTACCTTGATTTATTTATTTAATTTTCAAAAGAATACCGCACCCAGTCACTTGACCTCATTATACATGATTAAAATAAGAAAAAACAAGTCATCCTGTTCGTTGCGCATAGGTTTCCCACTGCCGTCTAAAACCATTACTCCCTGTTCAATTATCTTGATACAAGGTTAAAAGGCACAGCAAAAAGGGCGTCCCTATAAGAACGCCCCCATGCGGAGTACCTTGTCAGGCTATAAAATCCTCCGGTTTATTTACTCCCGGCTGCCTTTAACAAGGGTACTCCCCGTATTCATTTTACATTTTAAAGTCATTTTTGCCGATTAGCGGGCAAATAACTTCTTAATAAATTCCGCTTCCTCTTCGGTTGGAGGAATAAGCGGCAACCGGACAGAACCGACCGAAACATTCCGCAACTCCAATGCATATTTTACAGCCACCGGATTAGGCAGCGGATGAGGACAGGCGAACAAACCCTTGAAAACCGGAAACAACTGCTGATGCAATTTTGCTGCCTGCTGTGCGTGTCCCCCTACAAGTGCATCAATCATCTGCTTCATTTCTGTGCCTACCACATGACTCGCCACGCTGATAATTCCATAAGCACCTACAGCCATAGCAGGCAGCCCGGAAGCGTCATCCCCCGAATAAATGAAGAATCCTTCCGGAGCTGCGGCTGCAATCTGTGTGATCTGCGCCAGCGACGCGCATTCTTTGGTTCCCACAATGTTAGGGATTTGCGCGAGACGCAGCGTCGTTTCCGCTGTCAGGCTGGCTGCGGTACGGCTTGGTACATTATACAGTATGACTGGAAGGGATGTGGAATTTGCAATACTTTCAAAATGCTGATACATCCCTTCCTGATTCGGTTTATTATAATAAGGCACTACCAGCAAAACAGCGTCTACCCCCGCCTGCTCCGCAGCACGGGTCAGATGAATGGAGTGACGTGTATTGTTGCTGCCGGTACCGGCAATGATTTTACATCGTCCGGCTGCTTTTTCTACAGTATATGCAAACAGCTTGATTTTTTCATCATCGCTCAGGGTAGGAGACTCGCCCGTCGTTCCTGATACGACAAGAGACTCTGAATGTTGTTCTTCTATTAAATAATCAATCAACGAGGACAATGCAGTCCAGTCAATCTCTCCTTGCTGATCAAAAGGTGTCACCATTGCGGTAATCAGTCTGCCGAAGTTCACCATGCTGCCTCCTTTTTTTGCAAGTCCGAGCAGGACATTGCGCCTATTGATGGAGTTCAAATTTATTATGCAATGCGCGTACAGCCTGCACCATATCTTCTTTTTTAACGAGTACCCAAATCGTCGTGTTGGAATCTGCCGATTGAAGAATCTGTACGTCTGATTCTGCCAATGCCTCTACAATCGTCGCCATAATGCCCGGTACCCCATTGATACCGCCGCCTATGACGGATACTTTAGCGCACCCTGCCAAAATTTTAGGATCCAAGCCCAGACCGTTCAATACTTCAACCGCTTTGATTCCATCTATATCGAACACGGTATAGACCGCCCCGGATGGAGTTACATTAATAAAATCGACGCTGATTCCATGCTCAGCCATGGATTTGAATACTTGTAATTGCAAATGCTCCAAGCCTGACTTTAATTCAACGGTAATTTGAGTGACGTTGCCGACATACGCAATACCGGTCACGAAACGGTCAACGATGTCTGCCTGTACGTCCTTAAAGCCCTCCGGATGGGTGACCAGCGTTCCTTCCCCTTCGGAAAAGGTAGAGCGAACCCGAACCGGAATATTCGCCTGCATGGCGATTTCAACAGCACGGGGGTGGATAACCTTAGCCCCCTGATGAGCCATATTACAAATCTCCGTATAGCTGACATGGGCAAGCGGCTTTGCATTTTCCACGATACGCGGATCGGCGGTCAAGATGCCGTTCACATCCGTATATATATCTACCATATCCGCATGTAGAGCGGCACCCAGAGCGGTAGCGGAAGTATCGCTGCCTCCACGACCCAAGGTGGTCATATCCCCGTTTGCAGTCTGCCCCTGGAAGCCTGTCACAATGACAACACGACCCTGGTTCAGTTCTTCCACGATACGGTCTGGCTTTATATCCAAAATACGAGCATTGCCGTATTGATCATCCGTAATAAAGCCCGCTTGTGCCCCGGTCAGCACCGTAGCAGGAATACCTTCATTCTCCATCAGGCTACATAATGTAGCGGCAGAAATGATTTCACCACAGCACAGCAGTAAATCCCGTTCGCGCTTAGGAAGACTGTCGCCGTTAAACGCCGCCCAGTCAAGCAGCGTGTCGGTGGCATAAGGCTCTCCTTTCCGCCCCATGGCCGACACAACGACAACTAGTTGAACATTTTGTTCCAGCTCCCGCTTGACATGTCCCAACACCAGTTGACGCGCTTCGGGTGTGGACAGCGAGGTTCCCCCAAATTTCTGTACTAAAATACTCATTGTTCCTCCCCCATCTTACTTCCTGCTTCAGGAACGTTACTCCGCATTTGCAGCAATAATCTCGGCGATTTGCACCGCGTTCCATGCTGCTCCCTTGAGCAGGTTGTCGGATACAACCCACATATTCAATCCACGGCTGTTGCCCAAATCACGGCGTACACGTCCTACGAATACGTCAGGTTTCCCTGCGGCTTCGGATGCCAGCGGATAGAGCTGCGCAGCAGGATCGTCTACCAGCGTTACTCCCGGTGCCGAAGCGAGCAGATTGCGGATTTCTTCCAAATCATAATCTTTTTTAAGCTCTACATAGACGGATTCCGAGTGTCCGTATACGACAGGAATACGTACACACGTTGCTGTTACGTCCACGGATTCATCATCCAATATTTTTTTCGTTTCACGTACCATTTTCATTTCTTCCAGTGTATAGCCATTGTCCTGGAATTTGTCGATTTGCGGGATAGCATTGAAAGCAATTTGATGCTTCACCGGCAATGAGCCGACTGGCAGCAGATCAGGCTGAACTTCTTCACCGTTAAGGATCGCTGCACTTTGACGATTCAGTTCATCAATGGCACGGCTTCCAGCCCCGGACACCGCTTGATATGTGGATACGATGATACGGGAAATGCCATACTGATCATATAATGGTTTCAAAGCAGCTACCATCTGGATGGTGGAGCAGTTCGGGTTGGCAATAATCCCTTGATGCTTGGCAATTTTGTCGCTGTTCACCTCAGGAACAACAAGAGGAGCTGTAGGATCCATCCGGAAGGCGTTTGTGTTGTCGATGCACACTGCGCCATGACGAACAGCATGTGGTGCCAGTTCCTTACTTACGTCTCCGCCTGCGCTGAACAAGGCAATGTCGATTCCTTCAAAGCTGTCGGGGGTTGCAATCTCTACTGGAATTTGCTGACCTTTAAAGCTAATTAAAGTGCCGGCAGAGCGAGGCGAAGAAAGAAATTTAATTTTATCCACAGGAAAATCCCGTTTTTCCAGCAGATTTACGATTTGTTCTCCTACAGCGCCTGTCGCTCCAACGACAGCTACATTAAACTTTCTATTGCTCATCTGGTGTATCTCCCCTTCTCGACTAAAAAACCATTTTTTATTCTGAAAGCATCCACCGCCAACAAGAAATCAGACCCGATGCATCATCGAATCATCTTCTAGGCGAGGGATGCTCAGCAGTTAACTATAGTACATCATGGGGTCTTGCGTTCCACAATCATCGGTTGAAGCTGTTTGCCCTGCACAGCAGCGTAAGCGGCTTCCGGAATCAGCTCCATGTCAGCCACAAGTGAATTGGGCTTCTTAAGTGGATTGTCCTGTCCGAACGGCACAAAAAAGATATTTTTGGCTACCAGTAACTTGGCGATATTCGCAGCATTCAGACCAAGTCCATCATTAGTTGATATGGCCAAAAGAAGTGGACGACCGTTGCGCAATTGCGCCTTGGCGGCCATCAGAACCGGACTATCTGTCATGGCGTTCGCCAGCTTGCTCATCGAATTCCCCGTCAAAGGTGCAATCACCAGCACATCGAGTATTTGGGAGGGACCCAGTGGCTCAGCCTCCACAATTGTAGAAATGATATCATTCCCTGTTATATCTTTCAACTGTTTTTGCCAACTTTGCGAAGTACCAAAGCGTGTATCCGTTGTTAATACCGTATTGGATATAATGGGGACGATCTTCGCACCCTCGTCAACAAAACGCTGTATAACAGGCATAACCTCTTCAAATGTGCAATGTGAGCCTGTAATTGCATAACCTACCGTTTTCCCTTGCCAACTCATTACGCATCCCCCCGATCAGGATTATCTTCCATTAACAACTGCACCAGCGTATTCGCCATAATGGCACCAGCAGTTTTGGGAGCAACAATACCGGGAAGGCCGGGGGCGAGCATAGCCGTGATTCCACGCTTTTCCGCAAAACGGAAATCACATCCGCCCGGGGCGGAAGCAAGGTCAATAATCACGGTAGCCTGTGGCAATTTAGACAGGATTTGCGCTGTGATAATCATAGAGGGTATTGTATTAAAAATCAAGTCAACTCCCTGAGTTTCATCCGCCAAATCCCTTGTCATAAAAGGCTTCCAGCCCATTTCTACCGCTCTCGCCGCATCTTCTGCCCTACGTACCCCGACCTTCACTCTGGCTCCCAATCCTTGCAGCGCCCTTGCCATGGTAAATCCAGTCCGTCCCATGCCCAGAACCATACAATTTGCACCATGAATCGTAAAATCCGTATGCTGAATCGCCATCATCAGTGCGCCTTCCGCCGTAGGTATCGAGTTATATATGGCCACATCGTCTCTTTCCAGCAACTCCACCAGCTTTAAATCATGTCTGGAACAAATTTCTTTTAAGTACGTCCGCGCCATCCCCGTATATACGACGCAGTGCGGCGGAAGAGCAGCGGCGTGCTCATTCAGAAACTGCAGCTTTTGCGATCCAAAAAGTGCATTCACATTGCCTCCCTCATCGCACCCCACCACTGGCAGCACAAGCGCATCTGCCGATTCCAGCAGCTTGACAGACAACGACTCCTGTGATGCTCCTCTGAGCGGCTCTTCAAGCTGGTCAAAGCCGACCACGCTGACGGTAGCATCCATGTCTACACATTTGCGGATTACCTCAAGCTGCCTCGCATCGCCACCCAATATAACGATGCGTATTCCTGTTAGCATCCGGATCACTCCTTTCCGAGACACGATATGCTTTTAGTCTATGCAGGAACCCATGGATAGGTGAAGAAACACAAAAAAACCGCCCCTTTTCGGGACGGCTTTCATGTGTATCCATATCCATATGCTATTCATGCTTTAGCTTTAAAATCGACAATTCAGTTACATTCTCCAACATGCCAATTAATGCCGCTACATTCAGCGTTTGGAGAAACTATGAACTCAGCGTCCTGTATGACCGAAGCCTCCAGCACCACGCACCGTTTCAGACAAACGGTCCACCTGCTTTAGCTCCACCTCAGGCACAGTCTGAAATACCATTTGTGCAATCCGCTCATTACGCGTAATCGTGAATGGTTCCTCGCCCAAATTGATAAGCAGTACCTTAATCTCCCCACGATAATCCGCATCAATGGTGCCCGGTGTGTTGAGACAGGTAATACCATGCTTGAGAGCCAGTCCGCTGCGCGGACGGATTTGTGCCTCCAGTCCTGCCGGCATCGCTATAGCCAATCCGGTTGGAACAAGACAACGCTTGCCGGGTTCCAGCACTAAATCTTCCTGTACCGCAGCATACAGGTCAAACCCGGATGCAAGCTCTGACATTTTACGGGGCAGCTCAATATCCTCATTGCCCCCAAGTCTGTTAATTTCCACGTAAGTTAACAAAATAGTCCCTCCTCATATCCTTAACCGCTGAATCACTCGCTCCAACCATCGACAGGGCAAACGGCTCCGAGAACATCCGGTCCAGTACCTTGTTCACATCATCGGCTGTCACTTGCTCAATGTGTTTGATCATTTGATCCAACGTGTAATGCTGACCCAGCATCAACTCATTTTTTCCAAGACGATTCATCCGACTTCCCGTGCCCTCAAGGCTTAAAATGAGACTTCCTTTTAACTGCTCCTTGCCTTTACGAAGCTCGTTATCATCCAGTCCCTTGACAGCCACATCACGTAGCAGTTCAAGCGTCAGATCCAGCACGTCCTTCGTCTGCTTGGGAGCCGTACCGGCATAAATGGTGAACATACCACTGTCCGCATGAGAGCTATGGTAGGAATAGACCGAATAAGCCAGCCCGCGCTTTTCCCGAATTTCCTGAAACAGACGTGAGCTCATGCCGCCGCCGATCGCGTTGTTCAGCAATACCATAGCATACTGGAGATCGTCACCCGTTGCAAATCCCGGCAGGGACAAGCAAATATGATTCTGCTCCGTTGCCTTTTCATGATACAACAGCTCACCGTTAAACGCAGGCACCGTCAGAGGCGAAGCAGTTCCATGATTATCAAAGTGCCCAAAATGACGCTCCAATAGCTCCACCAGACTATCATCAATATTACCAGCCACACTGATGACCGTATTGTCGATTGTATAGTGTTCTTTCATATAATTGCTGAGATGGGAGCTGTCCATAGCTAATAAATGCTTTTCGGTACCGAGAATGGGGTAAGCCAGCGGATGGTTGCCATAAGCGGCACGTGATAAAAGATCATGCACCATATCGTCCGGTGTGTCCTCATACATGGAGATTTCCTCCAGGATCACGTTCTTCTCTTTTGCCAGCTCTTCATGATCTAATTTAGAATTAGAAAACATATCGGACAGTACATCAACCGCAATCGGCAGATGCTCATCCAGTACTTTTGCATAATAGCACGTATATTCCTTCGAAGTGAATGCATTAACATTCCCTCCGATGGCGTCAAATTGCTCGGCAATTTCCTTCGCGTCGAAACGCTCTGTTCCTTTGAAAAGCATGTGTTCAATAAAATGAGAAATACCGCTATTGTCCGGGGTTTCATTTCGGGAGCCGGTTTTAACCCAGATGCCGAAAGAAACGGAACGCACGGTTGGAATTTTTTCAATGACCACTCTTAGGCCGTTTTTGAGTTGAATTCTTTCCACGATTGGCCCTCCTAAACTGAATTGCAAACTTTGCCATAATGTTCAATCCTAACAGAAAAAAGACGTTCACTCAACCGGAGCAGGTAGCTGCCGATCAGGGGAAAGCGTCTGACTGACGGTTCCGGGCACCAGTCCCTTGCTGCGAATGGCATGAATCATGCCTTTGAGAGCCGCCGATGAAGAATCTGTCGGATGCATCAAAATCAGTGATCCCGATTCGACCTTGCTACTGATTTTAGCAATTACCGATTCCGGCGAAGGATGTCTCCAGTCCACTGTATCCAGTGTCCACAGCACTGTTTTAAGCCCCATACCTGCTGCTAAATCGACAGTTTCCTGATTAAAATCGCCAGACGGCGGTGCAAACCAGCTATTTTTCACACCTAAAATGTCCTGAAGAAGCACTTGTGTCTTCTCAATTTCCTGTGTAGCCCTTTCCCTGCTCAGACGGCTCATATTCGGATGGGAGTATGCATGGTTCGAAAGCTCATGTCCTCTTTTTTGAATTTCTTTAGCGAGTTCAGGATTTTTTTTCAGCCAGCTACCATCGAAAAAAAACGTAGCCTTGACCTTTTCCTGATCCAGCGTATCCAGTATAGGCACGATATACTCGTTTCCCCAAGCCACATTGATCATGAAAGAAACCATCGGCTTCTCGGGATTTCCCCGGTAAATCGGGACATTACCGAGCTGGTTCAAATGTACCTTGGGCGCAAGCTGTCGGTACACATATTGTATGGGTAGGTCCGGAGCCGCAATTGCCTTACGATAAGTCGCGTCCAGGTCAACCTCCAAGCCGTTATAGCCAGGAATAGCCTTCCATACCCGGTCGATTTTGGCATCAACAGGCTCTCGTCTTTGCCGGGCAGCCTCTAATCGCAGTCGCTGCATGAGTGCATTATCAGGTAAAGCCGCGACCGCCATCGTTGTTGCAGCCTCGGGCTCACTCGTTTCCGTGCTGTATCCGGCGCGTGGTTGACTTACATACTCACGTACCCCGCTAAACTGTCCAATCACCAGCGTAATGGCCAGACTGGCTACAACCCACGCTGCTCTCTTTGCCTTTCTCATGATTCCTTCATCCTCCCGCCCGTTTGTCCACATTGTATGCGGGGAGGATAAGAACTATGACGCAGCAAGCGCCTGAAAGCCTACTTCGACACAGCTTGTGATTATGTATGAAAAAAGAGCCAGAAACGTAGCTCTGCCTCTTTCCAAAAGCTTAAACGATGCTATTCTAATCCCGAGTGTTCTGTAAAAAACGAACAGCACTCCTGTTATAGTGATCCGCTGTACGCAGGTACTAGGACTTTGCAGGAGCCTCAGCCGTCAGAACCGCTTTGCGGGACAAATTGACACGGCCTTGTTGATCAATTTCGGTTACTTTCACCGTAATCGTATCTCCAATAGCAACTACATCCTCAACTTTGGCTACACGTTCAGTAGACAGTTGGGAAATATGAACCAGACCGTCCTTGCCCGGTAAAATTTCGACGAATGCACCGAATTTTTCAATCCGCTTCACTGTGCCGATGTAAATCTCTCCGATCACGACTTCTTTCACGATACCTTCAATAATGGAACGTGCCTTTTCATTCATCTCTTGGTTTGTGGAAGCGATGAATACACGACCATCTTGTTCGATATCAATTTTTACGCCGGTTTCTTCGATGATTTTATTAATGATCTTACCACCCGCACCAATAACATCACGGATTTTATCCGGGTTAATGTGCATCGTCATAATTTTCGGCGCATACGGAGACAATTGCTCACGCGGCGTCTGGATGGCTTCCATCATTTTGCTAAGAATGAACAGACGTCCTTCTCTGGCTTGATTGAGCGCATCCTGCAAAATGTTACGGTCGATACCGTTAATCTTGATATCCATTTGAATAGCAGTTACGCCTTCTGCTGTACCAGCCACTTTAAAGTCCATATCACCCAGGTGATCTTCCATGCCCTGGATATCGGTCAACACGGAAACATGCTCCCCGTCCTTGATCAATCCCATCGCTACACCGGCAACCGGAGCCTTGATCGGTACACCCGCATCCATCATAGCCAGTGTGCTCGCGCAAATACTAGCCTGGGAAGTCGAGCCATTCGATTCCAGCACTTCGGAAACGAGACGAATCGTATATGGAAATTCAGTTTCAGAAGGAATGACTTTGGAAAGCGCACGCTCACCAAGAGCACCATGTCCAATTTCACGACGACCCGGCGCACGCAAAGGACGAGCCTCGCCTACACTGAATGGAGGGAAATTGTAATGATGCATAAAACGTTTCGTTTCTTCCAAATCAATGCCGTCCAAAATTTGTACATCACCCAATGCGCCAAGTGTACAAACGCTAAGCGCTTGCGTTTGACCGCGTGTGAACAAGCCCGAGCCATGCGTACGCGGCAAAATGCTCGTATCGCTTTCGATCGGACGAATCTCGTCAAGCTTACGACCGTCAGGACGCACTTTATCATGCGTAATCAGACGACGGACTTCTTCTTTAACGATATCATAGAGAACTTCGCTCACGTCTTTCAAAAGCTCCGGCGTCTCTATGTATTGTGCTTCAAAATGTGCAACCGTCTCTTCGTTGACTGCATCAATCGCCTCTTGACGGGCATGTTTTTCTACAATTTTAACGGCTTCCACCAAACGTTCAGCTGCATAAGCACGAACTTCGCTGTTCACTTTTTCATCGACAGCATGCAGTTTAACCTGCATTTTTTCTTTACCTGCCACTTGAACCAGTTGCTCAATGATTGCCACAATGTTCTTGATCTCGTCATGGCCAAACATGATTGCTTCCAGCATGACTTCTTCCGGAATTTCGTTGCCTTCCGCTTCTACCATCATGATAGCATCTTTTGTTCCGGCTACAACCAGGTACAGATCGCTTGCATCCTGCTGCGCAATGTCCGGGTTAATCACGAATTGTCCGTCCACACGGCCTACAGCAACTCCGCCAATCGGTCCGTTAAAAGGTACGTCCGAAATACTAAGCGCTGCCGAGGTTCCGATCATCGCTGCAATTTCCGGCTCACAATCCTGATCGACACTCATCACCAGGTTTAATACCTGTACATCATTCCGGAAGCCTTCCGGGAACAATGGGCGAATCGGACGGTCTGTCAGACGGCTGGACAAAATCGCTTTTTGACTCGGGCGTCCTTCCCGTTTAATAAATCCGCCTGGGATTTTCCCCACAGCATACAATCTTTCTTCATAGTTCACCGTCAGCGGAAAAAAGTCCAAATCTTTCGGCGCATTGGAAGCGGTCACGGTACAGAGAACAACCGTTTCGCCATAGCTTACTTTAACTGCCGCATTGGCCTGTTTCGCAAGACGTCCTGTTTCCAGCACCAGCTTTCTTCCGCCGAGCTGCATTTCTACACGTTGCTCCATGGTATCCCTCCATTTCATTCCATTGTAAAAGTTCTATACATATCCAGTATTTCCTGCGTAGGCCTAATTCATAAGAAGCCCTATGCATTAAAAGCACCAGAACCTTACTAGACTCGCACTTCTAAAGGATCTGTACGTCAAAAAAATTCCTTACTTCAAAAAAGAACCCGGCTGCTGTCCGCCGTCGCCTTAGCAGGGACAAGCGGTGAACAACCAGGCTTCTTTTCTCATTACATGTCTGAAAATTAACGACGCAGTCCGAGACGCTCGATCAACGCACTGTAACGTCTAACATCAGTCTTCTTCAGGTAAGCCAAAAGTTTACGACGCTGACCGACCATTTTCAACAACCCGCGGCGGGAGTGATGGTCTTTCTTATGCGAACGAAAGTGGCTTTGCAAGTTAACGATGTTTTCAGTAAGGATAGCGATTTGTACCTCTGCAGATCCTGTATCGGATTCATGAGTTTTGTACTCCTCGATCAATTGCTGTTTACGCTCTTGAGTCAATGCCATCCTGTTCACCTCCTTCATTATAATCGCCATTAGCCTCGTAGCCGCTGGTGAAAGCGGACAACCAAGCCAAGGTTCATCGTTGTTTACACAACATAAGTCAGTATAACACAGCGCCTGTCTTATGTAAATAAATTAGCCTAACAGCTTTTTAGCCGTTTGTGCGTCATTGCCAATCTGCGCAATCAGCTCGTCCACCGAAGAGAATTTGCGTTCAGGACGGATGTAATGATGAAGCTCAACCAGCACAGGCTCGCCATAAATCTGCTGGTTAAAATCAAACAGATGAACCTCAAACGACGGATTCAGCACACCTTCATGAAAAGTAGGCTTAACCCCTACATTCATTACCCCGCTTCTCCAATGCTCACCCACCAGTGCCCGTACGGCATATACGCCCTTGACTGGAATTACGTAAGTATTATCCAGCTTGAGATTGGCTGTTGGGAAGCCGATGGTGCGTCCACGCTTCTCTCCATCCATTACGGTCCCCCGAATGTGGTAAGAGCGTCCCAGCCAGCGAGAGGCATGCGTTAAATCCCCTGTCTGCAAGGCACGGCGGATGCTGGAGCTGCTCACTTTTTCCCCATCCAGCTCGAATGGTGGTACGGTGTGGACGGACATACGTTCTCCTCCCAGTTCCCGAAGTGTATGCTCATGTCCGGCTCCCCGGTAGCCAAACCGGAAATCAAAGCCCACTACCGCCGTTTGAATCTGCAGTGGAAGCAAGATGTCCGTGATGAATGCCTCAGGGCTGACTTTGGAAAAGTCCTCGTCAAATCTCAAAATATAAAGCACGTCCACACCCATATCGGCTAAAATATCCTGCTTGTCCACAAGCGGGGTCAAATAGCCTTCATAGTCGCCTTTTTTCATGACTTCCTTCGGGTGAGGATGAAATGTCATAACAGATACTGGCACTTTCTGTTCCCGAGCCAGCTCGACAGCCTTGCGAATGACACTTGCGTGTCCGAGATGAAGACCGTCGAACTGACCGATCGCCGTGACCTGTGAACGTCCCCATTGGTGCAAAAGCTCATCGCTCAATGGATAAGATAACGATACGGTAATCATATTATTTCACCTGCATTTCACATCATTTGACTAACTTCGTCAAAATTATAGCACAATTCAAGGTAAAAAAACTTTAATTGGCGCGATAGCCCCTGATTCATCCCGTCCATATATGCCCAAAAACGTTCGATCCTCTTTGTACAACCGGATGGGTTGGCTGTCCGTCACAGGCGGTGAAATCATGCTCAGTGACAAACGCTGACCTTGGAGAGCCGCAGCCGCCTTCACCTCGGCTACCGTATGATCAGGCATATAGTCAATGGCCACATCAGTGGCAATAAGCCGCTCACCCAGGCTGCCATCCGCTACGTAGCGTTCAATTTCTTCGAATGTTAAACAACGATTCGCAGGAATCCCCGCAGACATGGTTCGTTCCAGCTTGACCATCGTCGAAGGATATCCCAATGCGCGGCCGATATCGACGCATAGCGTACGGATATAAGTTCCTTTAGAGCATAATGCACGAAAAGAAATATCCACATGGGATCCCGTCTCCGCGAATCCCGTCATTTCCAGCTCGTAAATGGTCACTTCACGGCTTTTACGCTCCACGGTTTTGCCTTCTCGGGCCAGCTCATATAGACGTTTTCCATCCACTTTGAGCGCAGAGTACATTGGCGGAACTTGGGAAATCGTACCGACAAAACGCTCCAGAACCGCTTTGGCTTCCTCTTCTGTGACCTCTACCGGACGGTCACACTCTTCGGTAATCGTCCCCGTAAGGTCCTCCGTATCCGTGGCAAGTCCCAAGCGTAACGTTGCATGGTATTCCTTAGGTAGCTCCTGCATGTATTCAACTACCCGGGTAGCACGTCCCAGACACAACGGCAGCACGCCCGTCACCTGAGGATCAAGTGTTCCGGTATGTCCGATTCGCTTCATTCCCAGCAAACGGCGAGCCTTGGCCACCACATCATGAGAGGTGAATCCAGCGGGTTTGTAGACGGGTAGCACGCCTTCCCAATTTGCTTGTTCCTGCTTTATCGGCTTCATAGCTCGGCCTTCACCCGCCCTATAACGACCTCAATAATATCCTCCAGCTTACCCTCCAGACGACAACCTGCAGCACGTACATGTCCCCCGCCCCCAAATGATTGGGCCAGCGCAGCCACGTTAACGTTACCTGCCGATCTCAGACTGGCTTTGACCGCTTGATCACTAATCACTTTAAAGAAAATGCCTACTTCAACGCCACAAATATTTCTCGGATAATTGACGATACCTTCCAAATCCTCATTAACAGCTCCGCATTCCTTCATATCGTCAGGAGTTACAACCACCCAGGCGATTTTACCATCCTCCGAAATCTTGAGCGTTTGCAATGCTTTGGTCAGCACCTTCATTTGCGGGAAGGTCATTTCTTCCAGCAGACTCTCCGATAGATAGGGACCGTCTACCCCATAGGCAAGCAGCTGTGACACCGTAGACATGACCTTAGGTGAAGTATTCGAATACCTGAACCCTCCTGTGTCCGTCAGCAGTCCGGTATATACAGCCGTCGCCACTTCAACATCCCAGTTGATCGCAAACTTTTCCAGTAAATCAAAAAGAATTTCTGCCGTTGCCGCAGCATCCGACTTAATTACATTAACCGTGCCATACGCATCATTCGTCGGATGATGATCAATATTCAAAATGATGGCATCTTTCGCAAAAAACTGCTCTGTCAGACCAACACGACGGAAATCTGCACAATCTACACAAATAATCCGGTTGTATTTCCGTTCGGGCGGTTGCTGACTCATATCCATAATCTCATCGGCATGCCATAAAAAATCCATGCGCTTCGGGATAGGCCCCTCATTCAGCATGGTAAATTTCTTCCCCAGACATGAGAGAAGCCAGCCCACCGTTACGGTGGAGCTGACTGCGTCTCCGTCCGGCTGTACATGCGATACGATCAGGTAATCATCATGCTCCAGAATAAATTCCTTCGCTTGTTGAAGCGCCTGTTCATAGGTATGCATTGCCGTCTCCTTTACATTCAGTTCATGGTTCCTTCGGATAAACTAGCTCTTGCTATTTCTCATCCTTGTCGATATCACTTAGCAGCTTTTCAATCCGGCTACCATAAGCGATAGATTCGTCAATTTTGAAAATCAGCTCGGGAATATGGCGCAACCGTATCCGTTTGCCAAGTTCAGAACGAAGATAACCGTTCGCTTTGTCCAATGCTTTCAGGGAAGAAGTTTTTTGCTCCTCATCCCCAAGCACGCTCAAGTAGATTTTCGCTTGGGACAAATCGTTTGTTAGATCGACACCCGTTACCGTAATAAAACCGATACGGGGATCTTTTAATTCGGTCTGTATGAGTTGGCTCAACTCTTTTTTAATCTGCTCGCCAACCCGACCAGTACGTATTTTAGCCATGGATGCTCACCTCTCTGCCGTTAGCGCTCCACTGTTTCCATGACGAACGCTTCAATAATGTCGAGTTCCTTAACATCATTATAGCCATCAAGGGTAATACCGCATTCGTAACCTTGGGCAACTTCTTTTGCGTCGTCCTTAAAGCGTTTCAGTGAGTCGATTTTACCTTCAAAAATAACAATGCCATCACGTATCAGGCGTGCTTCTGCTGAACGGGCAATTTTACCGGACGTCACCATACAACCGGCAATCGTACCGACCTTAGTTACTTTAAACACGTTACGAACTTCAGCATGCCCAATCACATTTTCTTTATATTCAGGATCCAGCATACCTTTCATGGCTTGCTCGATTTCTTCAATGACATTGTAAATGACGCGGTGCAGACGAATGTCCACTTTTTCTGCTTCAGCTGTAGATTTCGCCTGATTATCTGGACGAACGTTAAAACCAATCACAATGGCATTGGAAGCCGCAGCCAAAATAATATCGGATTCGGTAATTGCACCTGCACCGCTGTGAAGAATTTTAACGCGTACACCTTCAACTTCAATCTTGTTCAAAGAGCCTTTCAGCGCTTCGACGGAACCTTGCACATCACCTTTGATAATGACGTTCAGATCTTTCATCTCGCCATCCTTGATGTGCTGGAACAGGTCATCCAGCGTTACACGGGTGTTGCTGCCCAGATCGGACTGACGCTGCGTAATCGCACGTCTGTCAGCGATAGCACGAGCTTTGCGCTCATCCTCGAACACCATAAACGGATCGCCAGCAAGTGGCACTTCTGTCAAACCAGTGATTTCAACCGGTGTGGAAGGACCCGCTTCCTTGAGGCGACGACCTTTGTCATTGACCATGGCACGTACACGTCCGAAACAGTTACCTGCTACGAAAGCATCGCCGACTTTCAGTGTACCATTCTGAACGAGGATACGGGCTACGGAACCGCGGCCTTTATCCAGCTCAGCCTCGATGATCGTACCACGTGCCCGTTTGTCCGGGTTCGCTTTGTACTCATTCACTTCAGCTACGAGCAGAATCATTTCGAGCAGATCTTCAAGACCCATTCTCTGTTTCGCGGAAACGTTAACGAAAATCGTATCGCCGCCCCACTCTTCAGGAACCAATTCATACTCAGTCAGTTCTTGCTTCACTTTATCCGGATTCGCATCCGGTTTGTCGATCTTATTCACAGCCACGATGATCGGCAGACCTGCTGCCTTCGCATGGTTGATAGCTTCAACTGTCTGTGGCATAACACCGTCGTCAGCTGCAACAACAATGATCGTCATATCCGTAACTTGAGCACCACGAGCACGCATAGCCGTAAATGCTTCGTGACCCGGTGTATCCAGGAAAGTGATTTTTTTGCTATTGATTTCAACTTGGTAAGCACCGATATGCTGTGTAATACCACCAGCTTCGCCACCCGTTACATTAGTGGAGCGAATAGCATCCAGCAAAGTTGTTTTACCATGATCGACGTGACCCATAATCGTAACAACGGGAGGACGTGCTTTCAGTAGCTCTGGATCATCGTTTTCTTCCACTGTTTCAAAACGATCCTCTTCGACCGGAATTTTCACTTCTACTTCTACACCGAAATCTCCGGCAAGCAGAAGGATAGTATCCATATCCAGTTCCTGGTTAATGGTCGCCATCGTTCCGAGCGTGATCAGCTTTTTGATAACTTCCGATGCATCCTTGTGGAGAAGCTTCGCTGTTTCGCCTACTGTCATCTCACCACGCACAATGATTTTCTTAGGCGTGTTGTCGATTTTCTCGCGGCGCTCCTGTTGTTGGCCTCTGCCACGATTGTTGAATTTTCCACCACGATTGTTACCACCGCGGCTATTACCACCACGACCACCGTTACCACCGCGTCCTCCGCCTTGGCGGTTATCGTCGAAACGGCCTTGACCGGAACGATTACCGCCATTATTGGAGTTGCTGCCTGTACGGTTACCACCACCGCTACGGTTCGCATTGCTACTTCCCGTGGACGATGCCGTTCTTACTGCCGTACTACCTTGACTGCTCCCTTGTGGACGTGAGTTGGTGCTTTGGCTACCTTGAGGACGTGAACCCGTGTTAGTGCTCGGGCGCTGTTGTCCTCCCTGTTGCTGGCCGCCACTACGGTTCTGGCTGCCTTGCTGTCCACTTGGTCTGCTTGTACTCTGTTGACTGCGGTTTTGACCGCCCTGCTGACTGCCTTGCGCTTTTGGAGCGCTGCTTCGGTTACTGTTTTGGTTGTTGTTTGTCCTATTCATACTTACCTGCTTTTCCTGTTGATTTTTGGTTTGCTCAGTTGAATGATTACTATTCTGGCTTGAACCGACCTGGTTCGAGCTTACTTGCGCCGTGCCTGCTCCGCCTTGCTTGGCCGCAGCATTTGATTTAATATCCTTAAAAAACTTTTCCACTTTACCCACGGCATCGTGTTCCATGACGCTCATATGGTTGTTCACGGGAATATCCAGCCGTTTAAGAATGGTGATGATTTCTTTGCTGCTCATGTTCAACGATTTGGCGTATTCGTATACCCGCACTTTGTCTTTGCTTTCTTGTTTACTCAATATACTCCACCTCCGACATTATCCCCGCATGTTTCTTGATCAATTTCGCGAATCCTTGATCCGTCACAGCCAGCACAACCCGTTCAGGCTTGCCGATGCTGCTTCCCAAGCTTTCCCGGTCAAATCCTATCAATAAGGGGATTTTGTACGTCCCGCATTTGTCGCGGAATTTCTTTTGAGTATTCATTGAAGCATCTTTCGCAAGAATGACCAGCTTGGCTTCTGAAGACCTGATCGCTTTAAAAACGATCTCATCACCTGTTAGCAGCTTGCCAGCTCTCATGGCAAGGCCCAATCCAGACAGCGCCTTATTCATCCTGCACGCTGCCTTGTGCCGCCAGGAATTCTTCCTCGACGGCAGCAAAATCACGACTTAGCTGCTCATAAATATCAGGATGAACCGAGTGCTTCAATGCCCGATCCAGTGCCTTGCTTTTTTGAGCAAGCTTGAAGCAGGCGGCTTTGCCGCACAAGTAAGCGCCGCGTCCCGACTTTTTGCCTGTCAAGTCAATCAGCACTTCGTCTTCAGGGGTTTTGACGACACGGATCAACTGCTTCTTAGGCATCATTTCATGACAGGCCACACACTTGCGCAAAGGTACCTTTCTCTGTTTCATGCATTAACCCCCCTACACTCCGTTTAATCTACAGAAACGGAATCCTGATGCATTTCATCGGTGGATGTTCTCGGTCTGCCGAGTTCTTCCTCCGCCTGCGTTTCACTCTTGATATCAATTTTCCAGCCAGTGAGCTTGGCAGCAAGGCGGGCATTTTGCCCTTTGATACCAATGGCCAGAGAAAGCTGGTAATCCGGCACGATGACACGCGCCATTTTTTCTTCTTCAAACACCTGCACCTCAAGCACCTTGGACGGGCTCAGCGCATTAGCCACATATTCGTCAACATTATCGGAATAACGCACAATGTCGATTTTTTCACCACGCAACTCGTTCACAATCGTCTGCACCCGCGTTCCTCTCGGTCCTACACAAGAACCGACCGGATCTACCTCGGCATTGCGGGAATGAACTGCGATTTTAGAACGGAAGCCTGCTTCACGCGCTACAGAACGAATCTCAACGACACCGTCAAAAATTTCCGGCACCTCGAGTTCGAACAAACGCTTAAGCAGACCTGGGTGTGAGCGGGACAACATGATTTGAGGCCCTTTGGTCGTGTTCTCTACCTTGGTAATATAAGCCTTAATCCGGTCCAGATGACTGAATTTCTCATTAGGCATCAACTCGCCCAACGGAAGAACCGCCTCCACCTTACCCAGGTCAATATAAATATTACGCGGGTCCTGACGTTGTACGGTCCCTGTTACAATATCCTCTTCCTTGTCCACAAACTTGTTGTAGATCAATCCCCGCTCCGCTTCACGGATACGTTGGGTTACGACCTGCTTCGCTGTTTGTGCGGCAATCCGTCCAAAATCACGAGGAGTAACTTCAATCTCAGCAATATCCTCCAGCTGAAAATGCGGGTTAATCTCACGGGCCGCTGGCAACGAAATCTCGGTGCGAGGATCCAATACCTCCTCAACGATCAGCTTGCGGGCATATACCTTAATGACACCCGAGTTGCGGTTCATATCGACACGCACGTTTTGTGCGGTGTTGAAATTCCGTTTGTAGCTGGAAATCAAGGCTGCTTCAATGGCCTCAAACAGCACATCCTTGCTGATCCCCTTTTCCCGTTCCAACTCGTTCATTGCTTCAATAAAATCCATACTCATGGATTACTGCTCCCCCTTTCAAATGATGCACCTGCGTCCTGGTCGGCACACGAGGCAAAAAACATGAAGTACATGTCAAACAGCAACGGTCAAATCCGAATTAAAATATGATCGCGAGCCTAGCTCCAGCCACCTTGTCATAAGGTATGGCATGCTTCTTTTGTCCGCTCTGAACAGTAAGTTCCCCATCTTCAAAAGAAAGCAAACGACCTTCAAATTCCTTCAGGCCGTTGATCGGCTCGTATGTAGTAACGAATACATTTTTGCCTACCGCTTTGGTTACGTCTTCCGCTTTTTTCAGCGGTCTTTCAGCGCCTGGTGAAGACACTTCCAGAAAATATGCTGTAGAAACAGGGTCATTTTCGTCCAGCTTTTGACCCAGGTATTCACTGATCATACTACAGTCGTCCAGATCAATTCCCCCGTCTTTGTCTACAAAAACGCGAAGAAACCAATTGCTGCCCTCTTTGACATACTCGACATCGACCAGTTCAAAACCATGCTCATCGAGGTAAGGTTGGGCCATTTCTTCTACTACTGACTTGATCTTTGGTGTGCTCAAAGATTATAACCTCCAAAAGTAAACTTTCCTGTGGTGAAAAAGAGACGCACCATTGCCATGGACAATGCTTCTCCATCACCGGCATTTTCCATTTTCATTTGATGTAATGTTCATTTTGGGCTCACTGCAAATAAACCGGCGTACCGGTTCCTGCCCAAAAATCGTCTTTTCACGTTGTAACTGTATATCAAACAGTAAAGAGTGGGTTTCCCCACTCTTTAAGCAACGGTTTTATCTCCATGATTACCAAAAAAATTATAACATAACCGTAGTTATGTGACAAGTGCCAGAGCTTGACTACTAGGATTCCAATTAAAACAGAGACAGCTGATTGCTCTCTGGCAGTCCGCGGAAACAGCCCATCTGGGACAACATTTCGACAATCGTTTTACTGGCCTTCGATTTTTGCTGAAAATCCTCGACAGACAAAAATTCACCCTGCTCACGGGAGGCTGCGATGTTACGCGCCGCGTTGTCACCAATCCCCTGAAGCGCCCCGAACGGAGGAATGAGCGAATCTCCATCTACCTTGAAGCGCGTAGCTTCGGAACGATACAAATCAATCGTCTTGAAACTGAAACCGCGAGCCGTCATTTCCAGCGCCATTTCCAGGATCGGAAGCATCCCTTTTTCCTTAGGCGGAGCCTGAAAACCGAGCTGCTCGATTTCGACAATTTTCCGTGCGATGGCATCATACCCCTGACAACACAGCTCAATATCAAAATCGGCTGCGCGTACCGAGAAATAGGTCGCATAATATTCAATCGGATAATACAGCTTGAAATAGGCGGTCCGCACTGCTGAAATAACATAGGCTGCGGCATGCGCCTTTGGAAACATGTACTGGATCTTGAGACAGGAATCAATGTACCATTGCGGAACCTTACATTTTTTCATTTCCTCGATCCATTCCGCACTAAGCCCCTTACCTTTACGCACGCTCTCCGTAATTTTAAAGGCCAGACCTGCATCCATCCCCGCCTTGTAAATCAGGAACAACATAATATCATCCCGGCAACCAATTACGGTTTTAATATTGCAGGTATTGTTCTTGATCAAATCCTGCGCGTTACCCAGCCATACGCCCGTACCATGAGACAGACCCGATATTTGCAGCAAATCGGCAAAAGAACTCGGCTGTGATTCCACTAGCATCTGACGCACAAACTTGGTCCCCATCTCGGGTACACCATAGGTTGCGACAGGAGTGCGGATCTGCTGCGGCGTTACGCCAAGCGCCTCTGTGGAATTGAACATGCTCATAACCTTCGGATCATTCATCGGAATCGTCGTTGGGTCGACTCCGGTCAAATCCTGAAGCATTCTCATCATGGTCGGATCATCATGGCCCAGAATATCGAGCTTGAGTAAGTTCGCATCAAAAGCATGATAATCAAAATGCGTCGTTTTCCATTCCGAGCTCGTATCATCAGCCGGGAATTGCACCGGCGTAATGTCCTCAACCTCAATATAATCGGGAACGACGACGATCCCACCCGGATGCTGTCCGGTGCTGCGTTTGACGCCCGTACAGCCGGAAGCCAGCCTGTTCAGCTCGGCCCCACGCCATTTTTTATGATGCGCCTCTTCATATTTCTTCGCAAAGCCAAAGGCTGTTTTCTCCGCAACCGTACCGATGGTTCCAGCACGGAATACACTTTTCTCACCAAACAGTACTTTCGTATAATTATGTGCGACTGGCTGATATTCCCCGGAGAAGTTCAAGTCAATATCGGGAACTTTATCTCCCTTAAACCCAAGAAACGTTTCAAACGGAATATCCTGTCCCTCACCCTTCAGCTTGCCACCGCATTTCGGACAGTTTTTGTCAGGCAAGTCAAATCCGCTCGGCACACTGCCGTCCAAAATCCATTCGCTATGTCTGCATTCAGGATTACCGCAAATATAATGTGCAGGCAGTGGATTAACCTCGGAAATACCGAGGAAGGTAGCCACCACAGAAGATCCAACAGAACCCCGCGAACCTACCAGGTATCCATCCTGATTGGACTTTTTAACCAGTCGCTCGGAAATGAGATAGTTGGCAGAGAAACCGTATTTAATAATCGGCTCCAGTTCTTTTTCAAGACGGGCTACGACCACCTCGGGCAATTCCTCACCATAAATGGATTTAGCCGTCTCGTAGCAAGTATTGCGGATTTCCTCGTCTGCCCCATCCAGCAAAGGCGTGAACAGCTTGTCAGGGAACAGCTCCAGTTCCTCAAACCGCTCCGCCAGCTCGCTGGTATTCTTCACAACGACTTCATAGGCTTTCTCCTCGCCCAGAAACTCGAATTCTGCCAGCATTTCGTCTGTCGTGCGCAAATGCGCATCCGGTTTCCGGATATCTTTTAACGGGCTAAAGCCAGTAATTCCATGTATCGTGATATCACGGTACAGCTTATCACGCGTTTCCAAATAGTGAACATTGCCTGTAGCAATAACGGGCTTATCAAGCCGCCGCCCAATTTCGCATACTTTACGAACTGCCGTTTTCAGAGCATCAGGACCGCTTACCAGTTGTTTTTCCACCAGATGCATGTACATGGTTAAAGGCTGGATCTCCAGCACATCATAAAACTGGGCAATTTCCTCGGCTTCCTCCTCCGACTTGTTCAGCACAGCCTCGAAAAATTCTCCCTTTTCGCAACCTGAAATAATAAGCAGACCGTCTCTCATCTCTGACAATTTCGATTTAGGAATACAAGGGACACGCTTAAAATATTCGGTATGTGACATTGAAACCAGCTTGTACAGATTTTTTTTGCCAATCGGATTGAGCGCATAAATGCAGCAGTGGAAAGGACGAACGGTCGATAAATCCTTACCAACATAGTCGTTCAAGCGGTCGAGCATTTTTAAGCCTTTAATTTGTTCCGCATCATTCAAAAGTCCATTCAGCACTTCCGTTAGCGCAACCGTATCATCAATGGCCCGGTGATGGCTTTCGAGTGCGACCTTATATTTGGTAGTCAGCGTGTTCAGACGATGATTTTTCATCGTCGGAAACAGCAGGCGAGCCAATTCCAGTGTATCCAAAACTGGGTTCCTCATCTCGGGTAATCCCATGTTTCTAAGCGTAGCCTGGATAAAGCCAACATCAAATCGCGCATTATGGGCAACCAGCACAGCATCGCCAGCAAAAGCAACGAACTCCTTTATAACAGGCTCTATATCGGGTGCATCCTTGACCATTTCATCGTTAATGTTGGTCAGTTGCTGAATATTGTACGGAATACGCTCATGCGGATTTACAAAGGTAGCATAACGGTCTACCTCTTTACCCTCTTGCATCTTGACAGCAGCAATCTCAATAATTCTGTTTTGTGTGACTGACAGACCAGTGGTTTCAATATCAAAAACGACATAAGTCGCTGTTTTCAAATTAAGGGGCTGTGCCTGCATCACAACCTCAACCGCATCGTTGACCACATTGGCCTCAATACCATAAATCATTTTAATTCCGTTTTTCTTGGCGGTCTTAGCGGCATCGGGATAACATTGCACTCCACCATGATCGGTGACCGCAATCGCCTTGTGCCCCCACTTGGCGGCCGTTTTAACATACTGATCAATGGAGCTTACAGCATCCATCGCGCTCATCTTCGTGTGAAGGTGAAACTCAACCCGTTTTTCCTCTGCATTATCTTTACGGGAAGGAGGGGCCTGCACCTCTACCAGATCAGAAGGAATCATAACCAGCTCAGGAATTTGCATAAAACGATCATATTCGACGCGGCCACGGACCTTAACCCATTTCCCGTTAGCCAGCAAGCTGAGAATTTTTAGATCTTCTTTTGTTTTGGCAAACATTTTCATTTGCAGCGAATCACTAAAATCGGTCAAATAATAAGTGAACAATGTACTGCCATTGCGCAGCTCTTTACTATCGAGACCGAAAATCGTTCCCTGTAACGTGACTTTCTTCTCTTCATCCTGAATTTCTTGCATCGGAACAGGCGGCTCCTTGATGTCATAGCCAAATTGAAGCCGTACATCTCCTTCCTCTTCATCCAGAGGAGGCATTTCTGATTCCATGCTTTCCATCATCTGCTGAATAACTTCACGTTCTTCCTGCATCTTTTTCTCTTGGAACTGCTGCAAAGCCTCTTGGTTACTTTCACCCACCTGGATTTTAATGCGCATCGGGAGACCAAAATATTTATCGTAGAATTTGATGATTGCTTGGTCAATCTGCTTTTTGCGTGCCAGCTCCAGTGACATGCTATCGCTCATCGTCAGCAATAACAGGCCGTCTTCCCACTCATGTACAGCCCGGTTCATCCAGCCGTTCACGGATGGGATTTCACGGTGCACCCATTCCAGAAAAAGCTTCCAGTATTCACTGATGATATCCGCAGACTGAACCTGCTCACTATACCGAAACCGAAAGGTGATTTTAGCGATGTGGTTCATTTTCTCCTGCACCTGAATACAGAAGGCCCGATATACCTGAGCGGGAACCAGTGTTTCCTTGGCGATGATAATATTCCAATCCTTATTGGTACGGCTTATTTCCACCTGCTCAATCCAACCGTCCAAGAAATAAGGTTCCACCACTCCCGCCGGCATCACTACCTGCTTCATCAGCAGTTCCAGCCGTTTTCTCTTTTCTTCAGCTCCGCCCATGTCTCTCCCCCCGGATTCCAAATCTACAATTCTGAAAACATGAAAAGCTTCTGCGTCTAAAACATCTCCGACCGCAAAAGCTTTTCGTAGCCCCCTCAATCCTCCACCACAGCAACCTCTTACGGTTATGCTCGTTGGCAGAGAGAATGAAGTGAGTATAGTGGTACTTTATTAGTACGCCCGTGCGAACACTACAGTATGCTTGGCTGGTTTGCCGCAGCACAGACATGTGGTCTTTTGCTCGGTAGTTTTGAAAGGTATATTGCGGCTTGTAGCGCCTGTCACTTCTTTGACCTTGTCTTCACATTCTACAGATCCGCACCAGCCTGCCAAAGTAAAGCCGCGTTTTTCTTCCATGAGCGCCTTCATCTCATCCAGTGTATCTACGGAATAGAAGTTTTCTTCCATAAAGCTCTTGGCACGATCAAACATTTCTTGCTGTACCTGTGCCAGCATCGCATGGATTTCCTCAACAAGGTTATCCTGCTGTACAATCTTTTTCTCGCCACTGATACGGGATACGAGCACACAAACACCATTTTCCATATCACGAGGTCCGATTTCCAGACGCACCGGTACACCGCGCATTTCATATTCATTAAACTTCCAACCTGGACTCACATCGCTGCGGTCGTCCATTTTCACACGTACACCCGCTTGTTTCAGTTCAGCGAACAGTTCATCTGCACGGGCAATAACCGCGTCACGCTTTTTAGGTGGCCCGATAGGCACCATAATGACCTGCGTAGGTGCAACTTTAGGAGGCAAAGCCAAACCCCGGTCATCCCCATGGACCATAATCAGCGCACCAATCAGACGCGTACTTGTTCCCCATGAAGTTGTATGAGCGTATTCCAGGTTATTGTCCCGGCTCAAGTATTTAATATCAAAAGCAACGGCAAAATTGGTTCCCATGTAGTGGGATGTCCCCGCCTGCACCGCACGTCCATCCTTCATCATCGCTTCCAGTGAGAATGTATCCTTCGCACCTGCAAATTTTTCAGAAGGCGTTTTTTGTCCGGTAATAACCGGGATAGCCAGTACTTCCTCGATAACCTCGCGATATACTTCCAGCATTTTCATCGTTTCTTCGCGTGCTTCTTCCTCATTTTCATGAGCAGTGTGACCTTCCTGCCACAAAAACTCACTCGTACGCAAGAAAGGAAGCGTGCGTTTTTCCCAACGAACCACGTTGGCCCATTGGTTGATAAGCACTGGCAGATCACGATAGGATTGAATCCATTTGGAGTACATATGACCGATCATTGTCTCAGAAGTCGGACGGATCGCAAGGCGCTCCTCCAGCTTTTCCCCGCCAGCCTCGGTTACCCAAGGAAGCTCCGGGTTAAACCCTTCGACATGCTCTTTTTCCTTCTGGAAAAAGCTCTCGGGAATGAACATCGGAAAATAGGCATTGCGATGACCTGTTTCTTTGAAACGCACATCCATGGCTTCCTTGATATGCTCCCAAATTTCAAAACCGTCGGGACGGAATACAATACACCCGCGAACCGGAGAATAATCCATAAGCTCTGCTTTTTTAATAACATCAATATACCATCGAGAAAAATCTTCGCTCTGTGGCGTAATTTCCTCGACAAACTGTTTATCGTTCGACATAGAAACGCATGTCCTCCCTACAGACCCTTTTATATAAGTCCGTCTCTAATTAACCGTTAATTAATCTTAAAATATCATTGTACGTGACCGCAATCATGAGCAGGAATAACATGGCAAAACCAACGAAATGGACCATGCCTTCCCTACTCGGATCAACCGGACGTCCTCTTACCGCCTCTACACCGAGGAAAACAAGTCTGCTTCCATCAAGCGCTGGAATAGGCAACAGATTAAATATCCCCAAATAAAGACTCATTATAGCAGTCCAATACGTAAGCTGCTCAATGCCCTGCTTGGCAATTTGTCCTGTCACTTCAAAAGTACGTACCGGACCTCCCAGATCATTAATGGAGAAACGTTGGATAAGCTGACTAAACCCCTGGAAAATAATATCAGTCGTTCGTACCATGGATTGTCCGGCAAATTTAAACGTTTCCCCGACTCCGGCTTGCCGTGTCGGAAGTTCAGGCACGATGCCCACTTTACCACCCTTTTGTCCTTCCATTGCACGAGGTGTAATCGTCAGATCAAAAGTTTTGTTATCCCGACGAACAACCCATTTCATCGGCTTGTCTTGGGAATCGGCAATCAGTTTGATCATATTTTCAACGTTCGCACCAATCGCAACCCCGTTCACCGATTCAATGATATCGCCCTTATGCAAATCAGCTTCAGCAGCAGGCATACCCGCTGTAATATCACTAATCTGAACATAAGTCGGGTTGTCCACTTGTACGCCGACCATCTGGATATGCAGACCAAACAGAACAAAGGCAAGAATAAAATTCATCAGCGGTCCGGCAAAAATAGCGATCGCACGCTGCCCTACTGTTTTGCTGCCATACTGTCGATCCTTAGGCGCAATCTGGATAGATTGCCCTTTAGTTACCATCATCGCTTGCGGGTGTACAGTATATTGCTGATCTTCGCCATCCACATCCAATTTTACAGTTAGCGCCTGCTCCAGATCAATGTGCTGCACTTCGCCGCGTACCACATTTTTGCGGTTATCCAACTGGTCCAAATAAATGGTTTTGACGATACCGTCCGTTACGCGTACAGCAATTGTTTGTCCGGCTTCAATTTCATTGATTTCCGGATCTTCTCCTGCCATGCGGGCAAAACCACCGAACGGCAGCAAACGTAGTGTAAATCGCGTCTCGTTTCTTTTATAAGAAAACAGTTTCGGACCGAAACCGATCGCAAACTCCCGTACCAGAATCCCGGCGCGTTTGGCAAAATAATAATGCCCCCATTCATGCACCGTCACTATGACGAAAAACATGAGCACCGTCATCAAAACTATTCGAATCGTTTCCAATCGTTTCCGTTCCCCTTTCAATGAAGTCGAGTTTGTCTTCCTAGATTATCATTATTCTCCGATCCCACACAAGAGAATCACAATTCGCTTCCCGAACCCAAAGTCAGCTTATATTCCGGCAGCTATGCTGCGAACCTCACGGTCACAGGCTTCAATCCCAGCCAGATCAGGGTTAGCGACATTGACATGCCGTTCCAGTACACGCTCAATAACGGCTTCGATATGCAGAAAAGGAATTTCTCCACGCAGAAAACGGGCAACAGCAATCTCATTAGCCGCATTAAATGCAGTTGGTGCTGTACCACCCATTTTACCACATTCAAAGGCAAGCCTTAAACAAGGAAAACGATTAAAGTCCATTTCCTTAAAATGGAGCCTACCCACCTCAGCCAGTGACAGCGGCTTGGCCGGGGACTTCATCCGTCCAGGATAGGTTAAGACGTATTGAATAGGCACTCTCATATCAGGGTTGCCCAGTTGGGCGACAATACTGGTATCCACAAATTCTACATAGGAATGAATGATGCTTTCAGGATGCAATAGCACGTGAATCTGCTCATAGTCAAGTCCGAACAACCAGTGCGCCTCAATGACCTCTAGCCCTTTGTTTACCATCGTTGCCGAATCAATCGTAATTTTGGCACCCATTGACCAATTGGGATGCTTGAGCGCATCTTCCACCGTAACCTCACGAAGCTGTTCCCTTGTCAAATCACGAAAAGAACCGCCCGATGCCGTGAGGGTAATATGTGCCACATCTTTCATACGCTCACCATTCAAGCATTGGAAAATAGCTGAATGCTCACTGTCAATCGGCAGCAACGGCACTCCTTTCGCCCGGGCCCGTTCTGTGACCAGATGACCGGCGGTAACCAGTGTTTCCTTATTGGCCAAACCGATCTGTTTTCCAGCCTCAATCGCGGCCAGCGTGGAGTGCAATCCGACACTGCCCATTACAGCTGTCACAACCATATCTGCATCTGTATTCGCAGCCAGCTCGACGAGTCCTTCATTCCCCCAATGCAGTTCCATTCCGGAAGGCAACAAAGGACGGATTTCCTCCGCCAGTTGCTTGGTACCGACGGATACCTTCTTGGGTTGGTATAGATGTGCCTGCTCGGCAAGCAACTTTATATTTGAGCCACCTGCTAAAGCCTCTACGGCAAACTGATCCGGGTGCATAGATACGACATCCAGCGTCTGTGTTCCAATAGACCCGGTTGAACCGAGTACCGTAATTCTTTTCATGAAGCACCTTCCTATCTTGAAAATAACCGTTACTCTGCGGCTAATTTAACCTGATCATAAACTGTAACCACCAGGTAAGAGTCATGGAAGCAGCATCAGCATATGTACAAATGGAAAAACGACAATCCAGCTGTCGCAGCGGTCTAGTATACCACCGTGCCCTGGCAGCAGATTACCGGAATCTTTAATGTCGTACACCCGCTTGTACGCAGATTGCACTAAATCGCCCAGTTGACCCACAACTGCACAAGATAAACCGATAGCGAAAGCTTTGTCCCACGGCAGCAGCCCTTCTGACAATCCGGCAAATACCAGTGCTGTAGCTAACGCTAACACAATCCCGCCAATAGATCCTTCGACTGTTTTGTTTGGACTGATCGCAGGCCATAACTTTGTCTTCCCCGCCATTTTGCCTACAAAATAAGCCCCTGCATCACTTGCCCAAATGCAAGCCAGCAACAAAAAGGTCCATAAAAGCCCATGTTCCATATGGCGTGATTCCGCAATATACGAAAATCCAAAGCCTATATAAACGGTACCGAGAAATAGTATGGACACCGTTTGAATTGTGATTTTATTTTTCGTTCCCACCGTAATGATCATAAAAATAATCATCAGCAGCCAAAGCAGACTTATAGACGGTAAAGGTGAGTGCAGACCCAAGGGCTGATAAGGAAATACAAAAGCTAATATTCCTACATAGCCAACTAACGCCGTACCGCCGAAAGGAGATACCTTGGTCATCCGCGCGAATTCATAGAATCCGATTAGGGCCATGGCCAAAATGAGAAAATGGTAGGCCAAGCCGCCCCACAGGACCATCGCCAAAAAAAATACGCCTGCCAAAATACCGGTAATCAATCTCTGTCTCAACGGCTTTCATCCTCCATTTACTTCAGTCCGCCGTACCGCCGTGATCTCCGCTGATATTCGACCACTGCTTCGTATAAATGTTCTTTCTTAAACTCAGGCCAATAAATGTCAGTAAACCATAGCTCACTGTAAGCAAGTTGCCATAGCATAAAATTGCTGAGTCTTAGCTCACCACTTGTCCGAATCAGCAGGTCAGGGTCCGGCATACCACTTGAGAGCAAAGAGTTCTCAATCAGTTCGGGCGTAATATCTCCGGATGTAAGCTTCCCATCCTCGATTTCACGACCCAATGCTTGCATACATTCAGTGATTTCTAATCGGCTTCCATAATTTAATGCAAAATTAAGAACAAGTCCGGTATTATTTTCGGTTCGCCGAGTCGCTTCAGTCAGCGCATCAACGGTATGAGATGGCAAATGCTCCTTATTTCCCATCATACGCACTTGTACATTTTTTTCAATCAGCTCGTCAAGCTCAATAGACAGAAATTCTTGCGGCAGCCGCATCAAAAAATCGACTTCATCCTTGGGACGCGACCAATTTTCAGTTGAAAAAGCAAATAAGGTTAAATATTTAATGCCCAGTTCATCCGCAGCAATTGCTGTGCGCTTCACTGCCTTCATTCCATTTTGATGCCCTACAATCCGCGGCATTCCAATCCGTTTGGCCCATCTGCCGTTCCCATCCATAATGACAGCAACATGCTGCGGAATATTGTCTATTGAAATGGCCGGTGTTTGCTGTTTTTGTTCCCCGTTCCACCAAGACCGAACCCGTTTGATCATTCCAGTTCCTCCAGCATTCTCTGAAAATGTGCCTCAGGCTTAAAAGAGACAAACCCCACCGTAAGGAGGGGCTACCAGTCTCTTATACTTCCATAATTTCTTTTTCTTTTGCAGCCAAAATTTTATCCACTTCGGCAATAAATTTATCGGTTGTTTTCTGGATTTCTTCCTGATGTTTACGGGATTCATCCTCGGAAATATCAGTTTTCTCCATTTTTTTAATATCATCATTCGCATCGCGACGAATGTTACGAATGGCGACCTTCGCTTCTTCGCCGTTCTTTTTAGTCAGCTTCACTAAATCCGTTCTGCGTTCTTCTGTTAAAGCAGGAATACTCAGACGAATGGTATTCCCGTCATTGGAAGGAGTCAAACCCAGATCGGATTTTTGAATAGCACGCTCAATGTCGGCCAAGGAGGATTTATCCCAAGGCTGAATCATCAGAGTCCGGCTGTCCGGTGTATTTACATTAGCCAACTGATTAACCGGAGTCATTGCACCGTAATACTCAACCTGAACGCGATCCAGTAGAGCTGGTGTCGCTCGACCAGCGCGCAAAGATGCAAGGTCACGTTGCAACGATTGAATTGCTTTATGCATGCGCTCTTCAGCGCTCTTTTTCACAGATTCCGGCATTAATTTACACTCCCTTTGACGATCGTGCCAATTTTCTCACCCAACACGACACGTTTAATGTTACCTTGCTCTGTAATAGCAAAGACAATCAACGGAATATTGTTATCCATGCACAGTGAGGAAGCCGTGGAGTCCATGACACCGAGATTTTTGTTGAGCACATCCAAATACGTAAGTTGCTCATACTTCTCGGCTGTGCTGTCTTTAAATGGATCAGCTGAATACACGCCGTCCACTTTATTTTTAGCCATCAGAATCACTTCAGCCTCAATTTCGGCAGCACGCAAAGCAGCCGTAGTATCGGTTGAGAAGAACGGATTCCCTGTACCTGCCGCAAAAATAACAACCCGGCCTTTTTCTAGATGGCGGATAGCTCTACGACGAATGTAAGACTCAGCAATTTGCTGCATTGCGATAGATGTCTGCACACGCGTAGGAACTTCAATTTGCTCCAAAGCATCCTGCAATGCCAATGAGTTCATCACCGTTGCCAGCATACCCATGTAATCTGCTGTTGCCCGGTCAATTCCATTGGCGCTTCCGGCAATACCCCGCCAAATGTTGCCGCCTCCGCACACGATAGCAACTTCTACTCCCAGTTCGACAACGTCCTTGACCTGCTCGGCGATCGACGCAATTGTATCCGCATCAATACCATAACCGTTCGGGCCTGACAGCGACTCTCCGCTGACTTTCAGAACAACACGCTTAAACACAGGTTTTTCCAAATGATCACCCTCCAATATCGACTATATTTTATGTACAGGATAGATGTCCTGTTGCAAGAAAAGGAACACTGATGTGTTCCATTTCTTTGCTCTTTCCGTATGCAATTACCGTTCGTTGGTAATTATTGTTTCACTTGAGACATAACTTCTTCGTAGAAGTTGTCTTCTTTTTTGTCCAAACCTTCGCCCAGTTCAAAACGAACAAAACGACGCAGGGAAATGTTTTCGCCAATGGTGCTAATTTTTTCGTTGATGAGTGTGGAGATTGTTTTGTCTGGATCTTTAATGAAAGATTGCTCCAACAGGCAGAACTCTTCATAGAATTTACCGATGCGGCCTTCGACCATTTTCTCAACGATTTTTTCTGGTTTGCCTTCGTTCAAAGCTTGTGCTTTCAGGATTTCTTTTTCTTTTTCGATCTCTTCCTGTGGCACTTCTTCGCGACGAACATAACGAGGGTTCGATGCAGCGATATGCATAGCGATGTCACGTACAAAATCTCTGAACTGGTCTGTTTTAGCTACGAAGTCTGTTTCGCAGTTTACTTCTACCAGTACGCCGATACGGCCGCCAGCATGGATGTAGGATTCAACAACGCCTTCAGTAGCGATACGGCCTGCTTTGTTCGCTGCAGCTGCAAGTCCTTTTTCACGCAGAACTTCAACTGCTTTTGTCAAATCACCGTTTGCTTCTTCAAGCGCTTTTTTACAATCCAGCATTCCTGCGCCCGTTTTTTCACGAAGCTCTTTTACTGCGCTAGCATTAACTGCCATATTATTTCCCTCCAAATTTGATTTTCAGCCATGTACACAAGCTTTATTCCTTAAAAAAAGGGTAGTGAGAGGTTATACACCTGCCAACCACCCTTTTCATTTAATTCATATAGGTATTTCCGTAAGGAAATATTATGCTGTAGTTTCTTCGCCTTGGTTTGCTTCCATAACTGCATCAGCCATTTTACCTGTCAGCAATTTAACAGCGCGGATCGCGTCGTCATTACCTGGAATAACATAGTCGATTTCGTCTGGATCGCAGTTTGTATCAACGATACCCACGATTGGAATACCCAATTTGCGGGCTTCAGCAACCGCGATGCGTTCTTTGCGTGGATCAATGATGAACAGAGCGCTTGGAAGGCCCTTCATGTTTTTGATACCGCCCAAGAATTTTTCAAGACGATCTTTCTCTTTACGGAGAATGATAACTTCTTTTTTAGGAAGAACAGCGAATGTACCGTCTTCTTCCCAAGCTTCCAGCTGTTTCAAACGATCAATACGTTTTTGAATGGTTTGGAAGTTAGTCAGCGTACCGCCCAACCAACGTTGGTTGATATAGAATTGACCAGCGCGTGCTGCCTCTTCTTTAACGGAATCTTGTGCTTGTTTCTTCGTGCCTACGAACAGAATTGTACCATTCTCAGCTGCAATGCTTTTTACAAAGTTGTAAGCTTCCTCAACCTTTTTCACTGTCTTTTGCAAGTCAATGATGTAAATACCGTTTCTTTCAGTGAAGATATAACGATCCATTTTCGGGTTCCAGCGACGTGTTTGGTGACCAAAGTGAACCCCAGCTTCCAAAAGCTGTTTCATGGAGATTACTGCCATCTTCACGCACCTCCTAAGTTTGGTTTTTTGTGTGTCCTCCGCCGACATCATTTCTCGCAAAGACTTCCCATTTGGAAAGCACCCTTTACAAAATTAATCGACGTGCGTTTTTAACACCGTCAATTAATATACCATAACACCCGCAGCGTTGCAACCAACTTTTCGACAATAGCAGGATAAGCGCGAAATGTGACTGATTATTCCCACCCGTAGAGCTTTCTAGCGAAAAATAAAAGCCGCCCACTTCCCGATTACGGTCAGTTGGACGGCTTCTTTGTAATTTTAGTAATGATAGAACCGAAATTCTCACCCTTGGCAAACTCATAGGTACCGGTACGGATTTTGGTATTGATTTTTTGAGCCTTAGCCTCTGCCTCAAATGCGCTTGCATCCGATACGACGCCCGCCTTCTGCAAACCAGATGCCACACTCCTCAGATTGCTTCCCGATGCAATGCTATATTGTACTTGCGGAGTGGCTGGCTGTTTAGGCATATCTGGAGTAGTCGTAGCACTCGAACCTTTAGTTTGCGGCTTATCCGGACTTTGGAGTGCAGACGTACTTGCTGCAGGCTTAGAAGCAGCCGAAGGTGTGCTGCTTGCAGGTGTCTTGGGTGTCGATGGAATTTGCGCCGCTTCTGCCTTTTTGGGAGCAACCGGTGTTTTATTGCCTTCCTTGATCACCTTGTTACGCCATTCCTCTTCTGTCATCTTCGGATCAGAACTGTCACTGATTTGAAGATTCAGTCCGGCTGCCGCCTCCTCCAATTGCTCACGAGTCATGTTTTTCGGATCTGCTGAAGACGGCTGCGATTGACCCTGACCGATCATCGCCAGTTGCAGCAGCAGTGCGCCTGTAATAAGTCCGGTGCCCATACCCAGCATGAATGAACGATTTTTGATCACGTCAGGTCCTCCCGTTCCGCCAATTGTAATATAAGCTGTACCTCGCCTCGTTGGATGCCTGATTGCTTAGCAATGTAATCCACCGATTTGCCCTGCTCATACAGCGCGAACAGTTCCTGATAACGCTCACGGATAGATTCCTGCTGAGCTTCAGGCTCAGCTTCTTGCAACGGCACCTGCTCTTCCACAGCTGCGATAGAAGCGTCCAACTGCTCTGCCTGCATGGAAATAGCAGACTGCGTATTGCGGAACTGACCATAAGCTGCCACCGCCTGATGCGGGGTACCTGTATGTAGTAGTACCTCAGATCCAGGCACTGTCTGTGTTGGAACTGAAGCAATCGCAGCCTGGCGTTCAAGCTCCACAATCCGGTTCCGAAGCTCAGCCACTTGCTCCTGCAATGAGGCCTGTTTAACCGCATGTTCCTGCTTTATGCCGGATACGAGCTCAATCAGCTCATCATTGTCGTTTTCAATATCGACCATATATTGCTCCAAGGTGGCCTCGACCTTTTGGACGACGGCCTCTTCTGTTCCCCGGCCTGCCTGCCGCTTGGGCAGTAGCCAGGCGTAGAAAACAGCTGCGGCGCCCAGCAGAACAATATATATCCATGGTTGATCCACTGCCCATCGTCTCCTTTTTATAACGCTTCTCCACCTGTCGGATCAGAGCGAAAAATCTATATGATGTCCCTTGTATGGATGCTCTGCAGGATGCTCCTTTGGCAGTTCATTTTCACTGGACCGAGATCGGCTCTGTCCAGAAGAATGACTGCCCTGCCCTCCAGTTTCCCTCTCACCGACGAATGTTTCCGCAGATTCATCCACCGCACTGCTTCGCTGACGAATCTTTTCTGTCTCCTGCTCGGTCTTTTGCCCTAACAACGCTTGCTCATTCATCGGACGTTGCTGGTATTCGCTTTGGTACTTACCCGCTTCACTGGTACGAGGTACGGCGATTTGTAATTCAACAGCTTTCAGGCTCATTGGACCACACCCTTTCCGATTGGGCATCCGTATCTGTTTTCCGAGGAATAAGAAAACTTGTTATTCCTGTGCCAGATTACACGGAGGAGGACATGCTGATGTCACCCTCATGATAATAAAACGCCATTCTTTCCACCGAATCTTTAATAAATCTTGTATATCTGCCGATAACTATTTTAGAGCCGCCGTAAATAACGTTTTTGACTTCTACCCGTGCGCGGCTTGTATCTTCTAAGGTTCGTTCAATCTCCAGCATTCTTGATTTGGTTTCCAGAAGCTCGTTGTCATTTGATTTTTTGGTAGACGTCAACTTGACTCGCATCGCCATTCTATCAGGGGCAAGCTGTCCGGCAGCAGCAAGCTGGTCCAATATGGTGAGGGCCTTATTGGTCTTATCCTGGCTGTCTATCTGTTGCTTCAAACGTGCCCGGAGTTCAGTCAGCTCATCGCGCAGCTCTGGCAGTACACCTACTTCGATTATAGTGGCCGTGGACATCGTATTACCGATCGTACGCGCCACTACCTTTTCACCAGCTTGTACACTACCACCTACGATGAGTCCTTTAGCCCCTCCGCAAAGTACATTCTTACTGGCTTTGATCTGGGAATGCATGATGCTTTGGGATACAAGTATATCGCCACCCGCAATCACGTTACCATCCTGGATAAAGGAACATTTCACATTTTGTGCAGCTTTCACATACCCCTTGTGGTATCCGATAATACCGCTACTGATGTCGACTGAGCCTTCCGCATCCAATTCAGCACCTTCCACGCCGCCGATGACACGAATGTCGCCAGCCGCCCGAATACGAAAACCTGTGAGGACATTACCCCGAATGACGACGGTTCCAACAAAATCAATGTTGCCGACGCTATAATCCACATCACCGTTCACTTCATATACAGGAAACACATTGAGCTTACCCTTTTCAGTCGTAGTCACCAGTCCGTCGATAGCTGCGTACATTGCAACGCCCTCTGGATGAACAACTACATTTTTCCCCACTTTAAAACGTGCCTCTTTGCCTGGAAGGTAAGGAGTTTCCTCTCCCGTGACGGCAATACCAGGTACACCCGGCAATGGATCAACCCGTTCGGCAATCAGTTGTCCACGCTTTACATTTTTTAAACGGATTAATTCTTTATAATCCACTCGTCCGTCCACGGTTTCGAGCGGTTTATGTGCATCATCACCGGTCACAACTTCAGCAAGATTAATTTTTCCGTCCGTACCGTGAATCGGTGGTGTTCCCTCAGCAATCAGTAATTTAGTGAAGAAATAATCTTCCGATCTTGCCACAAACGTATGAATCGCATCAGTAATCAAACCATAACTTATTTTTTGGTTACTCAGGAAACGCTCCAATTCTTCCACAGAACAGGAAAAGCCTTCTTCACGTTTGACAAACTCCAAATAAGCGCTAAGTTTATCGGGTGAGACGACCACTTTTAAATACTGGTCCAAAGCATATTGCTTCTCCACAGGGGTGCTCCTTCCGTCTAACTGTTACTGTAACCTCCCGTACGTTTAATCTTTACGCATTAGCAGATCCCGCTGTTTGTCCAGTGTCGCCCTCAGCCGCAATATGGCTTTGGAATGTAGTTGTGAAATACGCGAAGGGGAAAGCGACATGACCTCAGCAATTTCACTGAGAGACAAATCCTCGTAATACAATAAAGAAACAACGATACGTTCTTTTTCAGTCAATTTGTCAATGCCTTGTGCAAGGGCATCACGAAGTGTAAATTCATTGACCTTGTGATCCGGATTTTTCGCCTTTTCATCCACTAAAAGGGAAAGTCGTGTCTCCGACTCTTCTTCACGGATCGGGTCCTCCAGTGAAACGATCGACATAACAGCGACCTCCTGGATCATATTTTGGAACTCTTTTTCGGAGACGTCCAAATAATGGCTCATCTCTTCGTCACTTACCGTCCGTAAGTATCTCTGCTCCAGATGCTGGTAGGCATCCTCAATTTTTTTCGCTTTTTCCCTGACCGAACGTGGAACCCAATCTCCTTGGCGAAGACCATCCAAAATCGCTCCTCGAACGCGCCAGGAAGCATAAGTCTCAAACTGCAAACCACGTTCATAGTCAAACTTTTCAAGAGCATCAATCAAGCCCATGACACCGTTACTGGCCAGATCATCTTTAGATACATTTTTAGGCAAACCTACTGCAAGGCGTCCCGACACATACTCCACAATATGGAGGTACTTTTCAATTAGCTGCTTTTTTGCTTCCTTGTCACCGTGTTCTTTCCATTGCTCCCACAGTTCGGAATGGTTTAAATGAGCGGCTTTTCGCTCGTTCATCGGCTTCACCCTCCTTGTTTGTCTGTCAGGTGACGAACGGCCTTGGCCAATTCTTCAGGGTCCTTGTTTGAAACCAGCTTAGGCGGGTTTAAAGGCGCAAAACCGGTGTTTTTCCCGTCCGTCTGCTCTGGTTTCGGCTTCAACAATTCATTCAGGCTTTCATCTTCGTCTGGTGTCGTCAGGTCCAGATTCCCCCCTACGCCATCCACCTGAGAGCTTGCCCGGCTTTGGGCATTCCCCAGATCTGGCCGCGCTACGACACCAAGTGCCCAGCGCAGCACAAATGCAAGCAGGAACCAAAAAACGAAGGCGATCAAGCCACGAATTAAGCTCGTGGTCAGCAGATTGCTGCCAGTGGACAACACAAAAGTCAGAATAAATCCGACTACTCCAGACCAAAGATTAATGCGTAAGCTGCCAAATAACATGATTATAATTCCTTTACACCTTTTTGTACGCTTCGAATATTCAAAACGCCAGTTTCACAGTCCAGCTCAATCGTTCGGCCATAACTACCGCCTGTATCCTCCGCAAGCAGAGGAATACCGAGATCTACGAGCATTTCCTTGCATGATTCCACATTGCGCGGACCAATTCGCATGGTGTCCCCGCTGCCGGCAAAGGCGAACATTTGCGCTCCCCCTGCCATTTTGGCGACCAGTCTGCGGCGTTCGGCTCCCAATTTCAGCATCCGCTCAAATAGCTCTGGCAACGCGGTATCGGCGTATTTAGCAATGTTCAATTGCCCTTCACGCGCAATGTCCGAGGACGGTAGCATCACATGTGCCATACCAGCCAGTTTTAAATGAGGATCGTAGAGGGTCAACCCGACGCAGGAGCCAAGTCCTGTCGTGCGAATGGAGTTTGGATTGCTGGTTACGTTCAAGTCTGCCATACCCACTTTGATGATGCTTTTATCCTCAATCATCGTTCATCGGGACTCCTAACGACCTGAATATTTTTCCAAACGATTCCGGATCCGGAATCAGGAAAAATTGACCCTCAATCTGATTCTGCCCCTCCAGAAACGATGTGTCAATCAACAAGGCTGCATCCCCCATCTGCCCAAATTGCAACAGCCCATAGCTGAGAATGGCCCCGGCCATATCCAAAGCTAGTGCGGGAACCGTCGGATACATGGACAACCGGGTAAAATCGGCCAACGAAGACAAGTATGAACCCGCTAAAATATTTCCGATTTCGGACAAAGCCGAATGCTCCATTTCGTTAAAGCTGTCCTCATCATCCGATGGAATATTTGCCAGCCGGGAAAGCAGGCTTTTCGCCGCATGGGGCTGCAATATGAAAAAGAGATTGCCTGGAGCTTCGCCCTCAACTCTGAAAAATATAGCAACGACAAGTTGCTCATTCCCGCCAACCTTTTCGGCAATCTCCTCAAAAGGCAGCATCTGTACTTTAGGTACGCCCATATCAACCGGTTTATTCAGAAGTCGGGAGAGTGCTGTAGCAGCGTTCCCCGAACCAATGTTACCGACTTCCTTCAAAACATCCAACTTGAAATCCTCGAGATTTTCAAGATTTTCCATAAATTAACCCTCTAAGCCTTCCAGTTGGTTCATTTCACTCCGATTCAGCACCTCAGACAAATTCAGCATGATGAGCAAACGCTCTTCACCGATTTTAGCGACTCCACGCAAATATTTAGCCTTGACTCCGCCAACGACTTCCGGTGGTGTCTCAATGTTGTCGGTATTCAGGTCAATTACGTCGTTCGCCGAATCAACGATAAAGCCGACTTGCATCTCACCTACTGCAACGATGATGATCCGGGTTTGATCGGTATATTCCGCCTCAGACAATCCAAAACGACCACGCAGATCAATAACGGGAATGACCACGCCTCTCATATTGAATACGCCTTTGACAAAATCATATGTTCTTGGAACACGTGTAATCGGCACCATGCGCTCAATGGATTGGACTTTTTCTACTTCGACACCGTATTCCTCTTCACCAAGCTTAAATACGATAACTTTAATTTCTTCTCCCATGTCTAAAACCCCTCCTTATGGATGTCAGCAATTTCACATTTCTTTCATTTTTAATGAAGACATTATTTAATGAAGACATTAGGGTCGATGATCAAAGCAACCTGACCGTCACCCAGAATCGTAGCGCCTGAAATTCCCTGGATGTTCGGAAGGTATTTGCCCAGGTTTTTAAGGACAATTTCACTTTGTCCCAAAAAGTCCTGAACAGAAAGAGCTGCCAGACGGTCACCCTTGCGAATAACAACAACCTCTGTCTCTTCTTCTTCATCCTCATTGAAGTCTGGTACTTCAAACAGCTGACTCAAGGAGATAAGCGGAATATGGGATTCGCGGAAAGCTATCATTTTGTTGCCGTGTACAGAACGGATTTGTGTCCGTTTGACGATCGCGGTCTCCACAATAGAAGACAACGGAATCGCATATTTTTCGGAACCGATCTGTATCATCATGGCCGCAATAATCGATAGTGTCAGTGGCAACTGCACAGAAAAATTGGTACCTTTGCCCAGAACGGAATGAATCGTAACGTTACCGCCAAGGGAAGTGATTTTAGATTTAACTACATCGAGTCCAACGCCGCGCCCTGAAACGTCCGAAATGACCTCAGCTGTGCTGAATCCCGGAGCGAATAACACCTGATGGGCCTCTTCATCGGTCATTGCAGCTGCTTGTTCCTCCGTCATAATTCCTTTGGAAATGGCACTTTTCAGTACCTTCTCACGATTAATGCCGCTACCGTCGTCTTCAATCTCAATGAACACGTTATTGCCGCTGTGGAAAGCACGTAAATGAACTGTTCCTGTCTCCGGTTTGCCTGCCGCAATACGGGTCGCTACTGGCTCGATGCCGTGATCCACAGAGTTACGCAGTAAATGCACTAGCGGATCACCGATTTCGTCGATAACGGTACGGTCCATTTCCGTGTCCGCGCCAGTAATGACCAAATCCAGCTTTTTATCCAGCGATTTGGCCAGGTCGCGCACCATACGCGGGAAACGATTGAAAACCGTGTCCACGGGTACCATCCGCAATTTAAGCACGACATTTTGCAGGTCACTGCTTACGCGGCTCATATGCTCTACCGTTTCCGTCAGCGCCGGATTAGAAGCCTCACTCGCCAGCTGCTCCAACCGTACACGGTCAATGAGCAATTCACTGAACAAATTCATCAATACGTCCAGACGTTCAATGTCCACACGAATTGTACGGTTGTGCGTAGGTGCTGCAGGCTTGGCTACTGGAGCTTTACCCTCGGCTGGCTTAGCGCCGGAGGCCGCAGTTGGAGACTGCGGCTGGGATGCAGCGGACTGTTGTACAGCTACTGGAGCTTCCTGCGCCGCAGCAGTTTCTGCCAGTCCGGCATTGACTTCGCTCATTTGCTTAAGCGATTCCTGATCCAGCTGTACAACGGAGACAGTTTCGATTTCGGAAATACCGGCGATTTCCTTCTCCAGCTCTCCTACCTCTTTCTGCGTTATGTAATATAACGAGAAATCTTGTTCGAATTTCTCCTGCTCAATATCCTGTACAGACGGATAAGCTTTTACGATTTCACCGGAGTTTTCCAGTGTATTAAATACCATAAAGGCACGTGCAGCCTTCAACTGGCTTTCTGAGCTAATCGTTACCTGTATATAGTGAACCCGATGCCCTTCGGAAATAGATTGCTCCAGTACAGAATACTGGAATTGATCCAGCACAAGACCCGTGCTTTCGCTATCGGCTGCTTTTTTCGGCGTAACCGCCTCAGTAACAGCATCTGTGCCGGATTTTTGGAAATCGCCGCGCACGATGGATTGCAGTGAAGCTACAATAGAGGATACATCTGCTTTTCCATCGCCACCCTCTGTAATGTTCTGTACCATGGACTCCAACGCATCCAACCCTTTGAAAAAGGTATCGAATATAAATTCCTGCATCGCAAGCTTGTTGTTACGTACCAGATCAAGAACGTTTTCCATTTGGTGAGTGAGTGATGCCAGGTCTTCAAAACCCATTGTAGCAGCCATTCCTTTGAGAGTATGAGCAGACCGGAAAATCACCTGAACGATGCCCAGATCGGTAGGATTACTTTCCAGTTGAAGCATTTTTTCGTTAAGAGATTGCAGATGATCATTCGACTCATCAATAAACATGTTTAAATATTGGTTCATGTCCATTGTGAGACACCTCCTCCATGAGTTACACTCCGATTATTTCACAACTTGTACAAGCTTGGGGGCAATCTCCTGCATCGGCAAAAGGTGGCGCACACATTTTAACTCTACAGCCGAGCGGGGCATTCCGTACACTACGCAAGTTTCCTCATTTTCAGCAAATGTGGATTGTACCCCTGCATCATAAAGCTTTTTCATCATTTTAGCCCCGTCGCTTCCCATGCCAGTCAGCAACACCAGATGCCGTTCCAGGGAGGTTAACGGGAGTAACGATTCGAACATCGTGTCAACAGAAGGACGGTGACCGTTACGAGCTTCTTCCGTCTTCAGTGACACGGTGTATTTACCACTGGCTCCCGGCATAATTCTCAATTGATATCCCCCCGGAGCGATATAAGCTGTTCCGGTCTCCAACGTCATCCCCTGCTCAGCTTCAACCACCTGGAGCGGACTCAACGTATTCAGACGCTGTGCCAGCGAACGGGTAAAGTTTGGCGGCATATGCTGCACAATGACAATCGGGGCGGGAAAATCTCCGGGAATGCGTTCCAGCAACGTCTTGAGCGCACGCGGACCACCGGTAGAACATCCGACTGCCACCAGCTTGCGGAAGTTGGGCGAATATACTCCTTTTTTAAGGGAGAACCCCTTGGGCGCTGCTGAAACTATTGGTGCCGGCACTAGGGGCGTAGCAGCCGCAGAAGCAACTGGAGCCGAAGGAATCGGCGTAGATACCGTTTTCCGGGGCTCCGGCTTGATTAGCCCTCCCTTATCCGTGCCGTGCAGCGATTTGGCTGCGACCGTACCGGAAATATTCAGTTGCCCTGGCGTACGTTCAGCTGCCTTAGGCGGCTCCTCCTTCTTCTGCGTAGCAGGTGCTTGTTCCGTCTTCCGTGGCTGGGCGACCAGCTTACTTAAATGGCTGTCAGGAACAGACTTGCCAGTATCCCGCTTCGGCGGAACCGGTGCAGCAGTTACAGAAGCAATCGGTGCATCGGGAGCCTTGCCTGTAGGTGCTTTACCTTCCGTTCCCTTGTCAGCCACAGCCTGTCCTTCTGGAGCCTTCTCCAGCGCCGCTTTTCGTTCGTTAGCTTCCTTGCGCTCCAATCGGCTGCGGACTGCTTGCATAGCGGTGTGCATCTGCTCCAGTAGCGCCTTGCCCACCTGCTGGATATCCTGCGCATGAGAGATGGAGGGCTTCCGTATAAAATCGAAAGCTCCTGCTTCCAGAGCCATAATGGTCTCCTTCATACCCTGTTCATTAATACCAGAGAGCATAATGACCGGAAGCGGATGGACCCCCATAATCAGAGGAAGCGCTTCAAGGCCATTCATTTCAGGCATCTCGACATCCATTGTTACCAGGTCAGGCTGTAACTCCTTCACTTTCTCTACAGCCTCTTTGCCGTTGGCGGCTGTACCTGCGATGTCGAACGACTCATCCCTTACAATTAAATCTGAAATAATTTTGCGCATAAAGGCCGAATCATCCACAACCAGCACCCGGTAAGCACACATGTTAAACACCTCTGTTTCCTTTCATCAAAATCAATGTGCCGAACGCCGCAACCATTTTTGCATAAACCCTTTGATTCCGCTTAAAGCACCTGAATGCGGAGCCTGTGGCATCGCTGCAAAACGGTGCGCCAGATTCAACACATCTCTGGATGCCGTACATCCCGGATAAGCAATTGAAAAAGGCACCTGTCTTTTGACTGCCTGCATGACATGAGTGTCATCACTGATATGTCCCAGCAACGGAATGTCGATCTCCAAAAAGCGTCGCGCAACCAGCGCTATCTTATCGGCAACTTGACGGGCCTCATTATCGTTATCGGCACGATTGACTATAATTTTGAATACTGTATCCTTTTGCAATCCACTGACGACTTTGATCAGTGCATAAGCATCCGTTAAGGACGTCGGCTCCGGCGTAGTTACGACCATACATTCGTCAGCGGATGTGATGAATTTAAGGTTTTCTTTAGATAACCCCGCACCGGTGTCAAACAAAACATAATCCATATCTGCCGCAATTTTCTCCACCTCATCGGCAAAATAATTCAAATCGTCATCGGATAACGTAAACAGCTCGCTCAAGCCAGATCCTCCAGCAATATAAGGCAAACCTCCCACGCCCGTTTGAACAATTTCAGCCATTGATTTTTCACGTTTTAACAAGTGAAGAAGATTGTAGCTTGAATTGGCACCCATCAACACATCAATATTGGCCATACCGATATCAGCATCAAATACGAGTACCTTTCGGCCAAGCGATTGCAAGGCCAAAGCAAAATTAAGGGTGAAATTAGATTTGCCCACACCGCCCTTACCACTGGTGACTGTCACGATTTTCGCATGGCGATTACGTGCAGGCAGTCGATACATATCCAGGGCTGAAGCCATTTGTCTAAGAGATTGGGCTTGGTCATTCATACAGAATTCCCGGTATCCCCTGACGATTCTGTGGCTCCGAACAGCAGGCTCGTCACCATTTCTGTATCTGGATGCAGCAGATCGTCAGGCACATTTTGACCGTTCGTAATATAGGCCAGCTGCATTGGAAACTGGTGCAACAGATTAAACAAACCGCCGCAACTACCTGTCTCATCCATTTTAGTAAATACAATCTTACCAAGGCCAAACTTACTGAAATGCCCGGTTATGTTGAGCATATCTTTGCTTTTGGATGTTAGGCTAAGCACCAGATACGTCTCACTTTCCTTAATAGGTGAAAGCAGACTTTGCAATTCCGAAACGAGCAGCTCATTACGGTAATTTCGTCCTGCGGTATCCATCAGGATCAAGTCACAATGCTCCAGACGTTGAATGGCTCTGTGAACATCTCCGGGAGATTGCACGACTTCAAGCGGCACATTCAAAATCGTAGCATATGTACGCAGCTGCTCGACAGCCGAGATACGGTACGTGTCAGAGGTAATAAATCCGACTTTGCGGTGATGCTTAAACAACTGTTCTGCGGCCAGCTTGGCAACGGTCGTCGTTTTTCCCACTCCGGTTGGACCTGCCACATACACAATTTTGGTATCCTTCGAGATGCCCTTGTCCAGCCTTTCCCGAATGAATCCGGCCACTTCTGCACGAAGGGCTTGTTCCCAATCAAAAGATTCAGGATCAGACGGGTGCTCACTTCGGCGCTCATATACCCGTTCAAGCCAATGCTCGAGCAAATCACGTTCCACTTCCTGCTCCAGCATACGCTCACAAATCTCTTGTAACGGCTCTGGCCAAGTGTTTTCCATCACAGAATTACGGGAAATCCGGGTCATCATAGCTTTCATTTCCCGTAATTCATTAAGCAGGGCTTGGTTTTCCTCTGCCCCCATCTTGTCTGAAACGCTTGCCTCCAACGGATGCTTAAACAACTCGTTGAATGTTTCTTTTTGCGGAACCGCTGCTTTGTTGCTAAAAGCTTCATTCTCTGCTTCCACAAGATAACCAGACCCCGATGATGAACGTTCTGTGCCTGGGGCAACTTGTTCCGTGCCAGCCATCAAATCAGCCAATCTCTCTTTGGAACCGCTCGTCATCTGCGTTACCCGTCGATAGGCTTCAGGAGCGGCTTGTCTTGGAACCACTGATGACGATGGCGCTTCCTGCTGATCAGGAGCATTCATGGGTGGAAAAGCCTCAACGGACTGCTGCTGTGACGGTTGAACCCGTCGTGGTTTTTGAAGCTGCTGTTCCTCTACCGCAGCGACGACTTCGATTTTCTTTTTACCGAACATACCCATGAATCCGCCGATCTTCATTTCCTTGGTGCTCAAAATGACGGCATCCGTTCCGAAGTCACCTCTGATTTGCATCATGGCCTCCGGCATTGTATCCACTACATATCGTTTCACTCTCATAAGTTCACCACCCCGACACTTTGAATTTCAACGTTCGGCTCCAGTTCACTGTATGACAGTACCGGGACATCCTGCATCGTCCGTTCCATCACTTGCCGCAAATACATACGAATCGTCGGTGACGTTAATACGATAGGCTGCTGCCCGGATTGAATGAGACGGTTGATTTGCTCCATCATCCTTTGATACACCGTCTGCGTTGATACCGGATCAAGAGCCAGATAGCTGCCCTGCTCCGACTGTTGCACGCTTTCGGCAATTTTCTTCTCCAGCCCCGGTCCCACGGTGATGACACGTAGCGTCTCTCCTTGCTGGGCGAACTGCTGCGTAATCTGGCGGGACAACGCCTGACGGACATATTCAGTCAGCACGTCCGGATCTTTTGTATAAGTGCCGTAATCAGCCAGCGTTTCGAAAATAGTCACCATATCGCGGATGGATATTTTTTCTTTTAACAGCTTGGCCAGCACTTTTTGTACATCTCCAATCGCCAATACGGAAGGAATAAGATCGTCCACAAGCACTGGATAATTTTCCTTGAGATTGTCGACCAGCGACCGCGTTTCTTGTCTGCCAAGTAACTCGTGGGCATGTTTCTTAATCGTCTCCGTCAAATGAGTAGCTACGACCGAAGGAGGGTCCACAACCGTATAACCGGACAGCTCCGCAACATCCTTGGTATTCTCATCAATCCAGAGCGCAGGCAATCCGAAGGCTGGTTCTGTCGTTTCAATACCCGTAATGGAATCGTCGTCGTATCCTGGGCTCATCGCCAGATAATGGTTCAACAGCAATTCCCCGCCGCCTACCGTATTGCCTTTAATTTTGATTACATACTCGTTCGGTTTGAGCTGGATATTGTCCCGTATACGAATGACCGGCACAACCAATCCCAGTTCCAGCGCACATTGACGGCGGATCATGATAATCCGGTCCAGCAAATCCCCGCCTTGCTGTGTATCAGCCAGCGGAATCAGCCCGTATCCAAACTCAAATTCGATCGGATCCACCTGAAGCAAATTAATAACACTTTCCGGACTGCGAACCTCTTCAATTTGTTGCTCTTCTTCCATCTGCTCATCAGCAATCTGCTTACGTTCCATATTGCCCTGCATTCTTCGGGCCGCAAAAAACAGCAGAACAGCCAGTGGAAGGGTCGTAATGATATGAATAGGAGTAAACAAGCCCAACAAAGCAATCGTGGCAGCCACAATGTAAATTAGCTTTGGATATGAAAAGAGCTGACCCGTCAAATCATCCGCCAAGTTTCCATCAGACGTAGCTCGTGTAACGATCAAGCCTGACGCCGTGGATATAAGCAATGCGGGGATCTGGCTAACCAGTCCATCACCAATGGTCAGAACGGAGTAAGTCGATAGCGCCTCCTGAAACCCTTTACCCTGAACAGCCATACCGATAATGAAACCGCCGACCAGGTTGATAATCAAAATGATAATACTGGCAATGGCATCACCTTTAACAAATTTACTGGCACCATCCATTGCTCCGTAAAAATCCGCTTCGCGTTCGATTTTACTGCGCCGTTCACGGGCTTGCTGTTCGTTGATCAGACCTGCATTCAGGTCGGCATCAATACTCATTTGTTTACCCGGCATGGCGTCCAGTGTAAACCGTGCGCCTACCTCAGCGACCCGCTCGGAGCCCTTGGTGATCACGATAAACTGCACAACCACGAGAATCAGGAAGACAACAAAACCGACCGCAATTTGTCCACCTGCAATCCAACTACCAAACGTAGCCACTACTTCCCCGGCATGCCCCTCACCTAAAATGAGCTTGGTCGTAGAAATGTTAAGCGCCAGACGAAACAACGTTGTGATGAGCAGCAATGAAGGAAAAATAGAGAACTGTAAAGCTTCCTTCGTGTTCATGGACACAAGTAGAATCATCAAAGCAATCGATATGTTGATCACGAGCAAGATGTCTAGCAACCATGAAGGGATCGGTAGAATCATCATAAGAACGATGCCGATGACGCCTGCAAGGACGGTTATTTCTTTTATTTTCACGGGTCTCTTGGCCTCCGATCCCTTTATTTCACTTTACCTTTTAATTTATATACATACGCCAGCACTTCGGCAACAGCCTGGAACAGATCAGCTGGAATCGCATCCCCAATTTCGGCTCTTTGAAACAGCGCCCGTGCCAGCGGCTTGTTTTCCATCGTTATAACACCGTTTTGCTTGGCAATTTCCTTAATTCGGAGCGCTACGTAATCTTGCCCTTTCGCAATAATCTGCGGCGCTTCCATCTCCGAACCGTCATATTTCAAAGCCACAGCAAAGTGCGTAGGGTTGGTAATGATGACATCTGCATTGGGAACTTCCTGCATCATGCGCTGCATAGCCATTCGGCGCTGCCGTTCGCGAATTTTCCCTTTGATCAGCGGGTCACCCTCCATTTTCTTGTATTCATCCTTGATATCCTGTTTGGACATTTTCAGATTTTTCTCATGCTCATAACGTTGATACATATAATCCAATACTGCTAAAACGAACAGCACCACACCAATTTTGAGTCCCAGATCCATTGTTAATGAAGCCGTAAAGCTCAACATCTGGTCACCGGACATTTCGGCCAGCTTGGGTAAGTCTGCTTTTGTTTTCCACAGCACGCTGTACACCAGATAACCGATCAAGGCCATTTTTAAAACAGATTTCAGGAATTCGACCAGTGACCGCATGGAAAAAATATTTTTGAATCCTTTAATCGGGTCAATCTTGCTAAACTTGGGCGTAATCCCCTCTCCGGTTAACAAGAAACCGATCTGCATGTAATTCGCCGCTACCCCGATGACAATGGCCCCAATAAAAATAGGAGCCAGCATAATCATGATTTGCACGCCATACTCACCCATCATCAGCATTGTCGTGTTCGGCGTTACTTCCATCGATAACCGATTTACAAAAATATCCCGAAACAAGCGAACCGCATGATCCTTGAAATACCCGCCGAAAATCATAAGGCAGAAAAACGTTACCAGCAGGACACCCGCCGCGGGCAACTCCATACTTTTGGCAACCTGCCCCTTTTGCCTAGCATCCTGTTTCTTTTTGGGTGTGGCTTTTTCCGTTTTTTCCCCTGAGAACAACTGCAGGTTCATAGCATATTTAAATGACAAACTACGTTCCTCCAAACCAGACATTAAGGATGGTTGCCCATAATATCCAACAAGTTGCGCATGGATTCGAACATCACAGTAAACAGTTTTTCGAAGATAAAAGCAAAACTCGGCATCAGAAGCAGTAACATGAACAGTCCCACAATAATTTTGAGCGGCACACCAATAACAAAAATGTTAAACTGCGGAGCCGTTTTAGCCAAAAATCCGAGTCCCACATCCGTTAAAAAAGTAGCTACTACTATAGGAGCAGCAATTTGAAAAGCCAGCAAAAAAGATTCTGCGAAGGAACGCACCAGAAACTCTGTTACACTACCTCCATACAGCTTTACAAAAAAATCATTCGTCAGCGGCACCCAATCATAGCTGTATAAAATAGCGTTTATCAGGTGATGATGCCCGTTTATACTTAAAAAGAGCAACACGGCTATCGCAAACTTGAAATTCCCCGTTAGAGGCGATGAAGCTCCTGTCATCGGGTCGAGCACACTGGCCATCCCGAAACCCACCTGAAGGTCAATAAAGGAACCTGCCGTTTGGATCGCTGTCATGAATAAATAAGCGGTAAAACCCAGCAACAACCCAATCAGCACCTCGCGACCCAACAACAGCACATACGCTGCATCCGTCGGTACTTGCTGATGCGTACCATAAGTGAGATACACAATCAATGCGAGAAATCCGGAAATCCCAACCTTAAAGATATTAGGTACTCCTCGGGTTGAAAATATAGGCGCTACTACAAAAAACGAGGTAATCCGACAAAAAATCAGCAAAAAAACAGGAAAACTCTGTAACAACATGTCCATAACTTCAGCCTAACCTATATATTTGTACAAATTGTCCAGAATGTTAAACGTAAAATCCACTAATATCGTCAATATCCAAGGTCCGAACAAGAGCAATGCCAGTAATACGGCGACAATCTTCGGAACAAATGCCAAAGTCTGCTCCTGAATTTGGGTTGTCGCCTGAAAAATACTGATAATCAAACCGACGACCAGTCCCAAAATCAGCATCGGAGCGCTAACTTTAAGCACCGTGTACACCGCTTGTCCGGCAAGGGAAATAATAAACTCCGAAGTCATTGCCGTCCTCCTTGATTGCTGTCCCTGCGGGAAATATTCATGTGTTAAAACTCAGAAGCAATGATTTGACGACCAGATACCAACCGTCGACAAGTACAAACAGCAGTATTTTAAAAGGAAGCGAAATCATCACCGGCGGCAGCATCATCATCCCCATAGCCATGAGCGTACTCGCCACCACAATGTCAATGACCAAAAACGGTATAAAGATCATGAAGCCCATCTGAAATGCTGTCTTTAACTCACTGATGGCATAAGCTGGAACCATCACCGTTAATGGAATATCCTGATAGTCTTTCGGTTTTTCCATCTTGGTGTATTTCATAAAGAGCAGTAGATCCTTCTCCCGTGTATGAGAGAACATAAAGGTCTTGATTGGTATCGCAGCCTTGTCCAGCGCCTGAGACTGTGTCAAATCCCCCTTGAGATACGGCTGGAGCGCAGTCTCGTTCATAGCCGAAAACGTCGGCGCCATAATGAATAAGGTAAGAAACAGGGCCAGCCCGACAAGCACCTGGTTAGGCGGCATCTGCTGAGTCCCCAGCGAGGTGCGAACAAAGCCCAGTACGATCACAATTCGCGTAAAGCTCGTCATAAGCACAAGCAACGCGGGAGCTACACTGATGACAGTAATAAGTAAAATAATAGACAGCGAGGTGGCACCGGGCTGTCCTTTGTCCGAGTTGCCGACTTGAATATCAATGTTCGGAATCGGTTCCGCAGAGGCCGCCGTCACCGAAATGAAGCTGAACAAGACAAGCAGCAAACATGCAAGTATAATCTTTTTTCTCATGAATCTCCCGACCGATCTGTAGTATTCTCCTCATTGCGCAGCTTTTCGAGTTTATCCTTGCGATTCGGCATCTGCCGAAGCTTGGATTCGAACATCTCGTGAAAAGATGTTTCCTCTTCAGGCTGCTGCTGTGCCGCGGTGTTCCGGCGAAGCTTATCCGCAATTTTAGCGAATAGCGGGGCAATCGGGCCGCGCTGCAGAGAAGCTTCCTGCTCCAGTGCGGCCAAAATTTGCTCCACTTCTTCAGGATCGGATACTTTGTCAACAAGCCGGATATCTTCTCCCACACCAATGAGATACACACTGCTGCCAACTTCAACAAGCTGAAGGGATTTGTTAGGGCCCAGCCCCACGCCTCCCAGTATGCGAACGGAGCGGTTGCTGAACCAGCTCTGATTTCTTTTACTCAAAAACCGTATCAAGTACACGATCAGTACGATGATAAAGATTAGCACGAAAAGGACCCAGGCAATGTTGCCTATATTGCTAGATGTACTCAATGCGTCAGAGGCACCCTGTTGTGTATCCATACCGGATGCGCCTTACACACCCAGTGTTTTGTTGATGGCTTCGATAACCCGATCCGATTGGAAAGGCTTAACGATAAAATCTTTTGCGCCAGCTTGAATGGCATCAATAACCATTGCTTGCTGACCCATCGCGGAACACATGATAACCTTTGCGTTCGCGTCAATTTGTTTGATTTCCTTCAGAGCGGCAATGCCGTCCATTTCAGGCATCGTAATATCCATCGTAATCAGGTCCGGACGAAGCTCCTTAAATTTTTCAATGGCCTGTGATCCGTCCTGGGCCTCTCCTACTACTTCAAATCCATTTTTGGACAGGATGTCCCGAATCATCATTCTCATAAATGCAGCATCGTCCACGATCAAAATACGGTTTGCCATCTGAAATAAATCCTCCCTAAATCATGCTATTATTGTAATTTTTGAATACGGTCCCATTGGCTTACAATATCCGTCACACGCACGCCAAAGTTCTCGTCGATTACGACAACCTCGCCTTTGGCAATCAGTTTGTTGTTAACCAAAATGTCCACCGGCTCCCCGGCAAGCTTGTCCAGTTCAATAATTGAACCTTGTGAGAGCTCCAGAATATCTTTAATTTGCTTTTGGGTCCTTCCTAATTCTACGGTGACTCTAAGGGGAATGTCCATCAATAAATTTAAATTGTTTTCATCCACTTGCGCAAATGCACCGGACTGCAAGTTAGAAAATTGTACAGGCTGCACATTTACATTTCGTCCCGGTATCGAACCATAATGATGAGGCGCTCCATAAGGGGCCTGCGGTGGTACACCTCCAGGCATTCCATAACCTGGCGCTCCCTGCTGACCGTATCCCGGGTCTTGAGGGTACATAGGCGGTTGCTGCTGTCCATAACCTGCATCCTGCGGCGGCTGTACGGGCACCTGTGCGGCTACAGGCGGCTGTTGATACGTTGGTGCGGGTTGCTGTTGCGGAATCTCGGTTTGTTGCGGCACTTCTGGAGGAGCCGTTGCTGCTACTTGCTGTGCGGACGCTTGCGGTTGCTCGTCATCCTCTCCTCCATTCATTAGAATGCTCACCATCTTTTTGGCGAAATGCACAGGCAACAGTTGCATCAATGTAGAGTCAATCAGGTCACCGATCAACAAACGGAAGGATACTGTAATCAGCGTCTGTTCATCTGGCAGGCTGGATACTCCATCACCATGCATTGGATCCAAAATATCAATTCCAGGTGGAGAAATATTAACAAAACGGTTAAACATGGTAGACATTGAGGTTGCCGACGAGCCCATCATCTGGTTCATCGCTTCCTGCACAGCGCTGATATGAATTTCATTCAATTCTTCATCTACCGGATTTCCTTCACCGCCAAGCATCAAATCCGCTATGACCTGCGCATCACGCTTTTTGATCACGAGCGAGTTAATACCCTCAAATCCATCTACATAATTCACATGTACCGCTACGTGCGGCCTAGGAAAAGTTGTTTCGAATTCAGAACGGGTAATAATGGAAACTTTAGGGGTTGTAATATCAACCTTTTGACCGAGCAGTGTGGAAAGAGCCGTCGCTGCGCTGCCGAACGTAATATTACCGATCTCCCCGAGAGCATCCTGCTCCAGAGGAGTCAGAAAATCGTCAACGGTCTTGTTGGCGGGAGTAGAATCCGTGCCCGCTTCAGACTGTTTCAGCAAGGCATCAATTTCCTCCTGGGACAAATAGTCTTTACTCGTCAATTTCTTCAACTCCTTCGCTGACAATTTCATCAATCTGTACGGCAACACGATCTTTTACCATGCCGGGACTTCCCAAGAATTTCAGTTTTTCGCCCACCCGGATGGAGAGCCCTTCCTTGACGGGTTTATTCAATGAAATGACATCCCCCACCGAAAGGCCCAAAAACTCGGCCACATTTATTCGGGATTCACCTAGCTCGGCAATAATGGGAAGCTGTGCTTTCGTGACCCGTAATCTCAAGGCGTCAATCTCTTCAGGCGCCCTTGATTTCTTTTCGGATGTAAACCACTGGTGCGTGGACAGTCTAGCCATAATCGGCTCCAATACCACGTGCGGGATACAAAGGTTAATCATCCCTGTGGTATCACCAATTTTGGTACTAAGCGAGATTAGGGCAATCGTTTCATTTGGTGAAACAATCTGCATAAACTGCGGATTGGTTTCCATCGCCTCCAAACGCGGTTCAATATCCAATACCGTTTTCCAAGCCTCTTGCAGGCTGTCAAAGGTACGGCTAAAAATCCGCTCCATGATTGTCGTCTCAATCTCTGTCAACGCGTTAACCTTGGACGGCGCTGATCCGGTCCCTCCGAGAAGCCTGTCCAGCATTGCAAAAGCTACGTTCGGGTGAACCTCAAGCACCATGCGTCCTTCCAGCGGCTCGGCTTCAAAAATGTTCAAAATGGTCATTTTCGGAATGGAGCGAATGAATTCATCATAAGGAAGCTGCTCCACCTGAACGACATTAATTTGGACAAACGTCCGGAGCTGTGCTGAAAAATAAGTGGTCAGATACCGCGCAAAATTTTCGTGTATCCGCGTCAAACTCCGAATATGATCCTTGGAAAACCGAAGCGCTCTTTTGAAGTCGTAAGCGCGAACTTTCTTTTGGGTATCTTCCTTTTTAAGTTCTTCCGCATCCATTTCACCGGACGAGAGAGCTGCTAAAAGGGCATCAATTTCCCCTTGCGACATTACATCCACCAATGTTATTCACCCCCTTACATGTTCTGACAAGTTCACCTGGAATCAAATGGCTGCCAGCAAAAAGTCTGTAATTTTGGCGTTCCCCAGGTGACCTTCAGGGAGCGACTTGTTGATGAGATCCGTCAGCTTGTCACTGAACTGGTCCCGGCCTTTAGCTGTTCTGAGCTCATCAGGCTTGGTGTCTGCAAGTAATTGAATAACGATTGGCTTGATACTGATGTCCTTGATTTTTTCAAAAGATTCCTTTGCTTTAGCATCGTTTAATTGAAAGGAAAGGTTCATCTGGACAATATAATCAGCGTCTGCCAAATTTGTTTTGATACCAGTAATTTCAGAACTCACTTCCACTAGTTCATCTGCTGACAGTCGGGGAAGTTGTTCTGCTTGAGCGGCTTGCGCATTTGGAGTGGCTTCCGACTTCTTCCCGCTAAGCGCTGGTACAAGTACAAAGGCCGCACCTGCAATCAAAGTAATCGCGAGTAAAATTGTAATGAGCCATGGCAGCATCTTTTTCATTCGTCTTCCTCCATTTGTTGCACTTTTATCGTGGCGGCATGTATGCCGATTTCACGGCTGTAACCCTTGATCAAGGAGACGACATCTGCCGCTTTTTCCAATACAATCAACCGTTTCCCCGTCACTAAAGTGACGTATGTATCCGGCGTTTCCTCCACAGTCTCAATGAGCAGAGCATTAAGCCACATAGGCGAGCCGTTCAGCCGCGTTAACGGAATCATCGTAACACCAACCTCCTGATAGGGGCGGGGGAGCCTTTACTCCCCCGCGTTTAGATGCGATTATCGTTTCAAGTTTACAACTTCCTGAAGCACTTCATCCGAGGTCGTAATGATACGCGAGTTCGCCTGGAAACCACGCTGCGCTACGATCATTTCGGTAAATTCGCCTGTCAGGTCAACGTTGGACATTTCCAACTGACCTGCGATGATAGCTCCCAGGCCATTAGCGTTCGCTTCTCCAGGCTCAATGGCATCAATGTTGGAGTTTACTGTAGTACGATACAAGCTCCCGCCGATTTTCTCCAAACCTTCCGGGTTGGTGACTCTGGCTACACCGATTTTGGTACCACTATCCGTTGTACCATCATCCAATTGCTGTACAATCGTGCCGTCCTGCGAGATAGAGAACGAAGTAACATTGTCTGCAAGCGTGATTGGAGTTCCGCCTGAATCCACTACGAAAAATCCATCAGAAGTAACCAGATTTCGGTTCGCATCTACATGAAAATCACCTGCGCGAGTCAGATAAGGAATGTCCTGTGCATCATTCATTTTGACCAGGAAAAATCCGTCACCGTTAATCCGTAAATCTGTCGGATTGTTCGTAGTCATTGCACTACCTGGAAGATGAAGTGTATCAATCGAACTGACCGATACCCCCAGTCCAACCTGCTTGGCATTTTGCCCAGCAGTTGTCGTACCGTCCGGTGCGCTTGCTCCTGAACTTGTTTGGCTCAAAATATCCTTGAACATGACGCGGCTGGACTTGAAGCCAGTTGTATTTACGTTTGCAATGTTGTTACCGATAACGTCCAGCTTTGTTTGAAAGCCCTTCATACCCGATACACCCGAATACATTGATCTCAACATTGAGTATAAATCCTCCTCTGAATACTTGCTCGATTAACCGCATCAGTCGATCCGCGGCTTCTTCATGGCTTTCCTGCTCGGGCCAGCCACTTCTTACTAAGTTGCTATGAAATAATAACGGCACTATCAATTTGCGTAAATACGTTATCCTGCATGGATTGCTTATCCATCGCGGTAACTACTGTCCGGTTAGGCACACTTACGATCAACGCCATATCCTGCATTAAAATCAATGATTCCTTGGCTCCTTTGGCAGCTGCTTTATCCACAGCGGAGTTAATCTTCGCCATCTGGTCACTTCTCAGCTCTATCCCCCGCTGCTCCAGACGCTTGGCTGCATGGTTGCTCAACTTGAGTACTTGATCCTGCAACACCTGTCCAAATGGCCTACCATCCTTCGGTACCGGATTTACCCGATTCTGCGGGATCGCTGCCGGAGGGACATTTGCGGGAAAAAGACGTCCGACCGTTATCCGGTCATTCATGAGTTCTCACCACTTCCAGTAGAGGAAGAAGTTGTAGTATTCGATGCTCCTGCTGAGGAAGCCGCTGTTTGAGCCTGACTTACCGATGTTACATCTTTCAGCGCTACCTCTGACGATCCGATTTTGGCGTACTGCACACCGTCACGAATAACGATGGAATCCACGATTCCACTTTTCACCGTACCTGCGCCCGTTTCACTCGTAAGCGAATCCTTTTTACCAGCCTCGATCCAACTGACTTCCTTTCCAATCAAACCGGAAGATATTCCCAAAGACTGTCCCAACGTATTCAACTGGGTAGAAATGTTCATCAACTGCTCCACGGAAGAAAATTGCGCCATTTGCGCGATAAATTCCTTATCTTCCAGAGGCTGCATTGGGTCCTGGTTTTGGAGCTGGGTAATCAAAATTTTCAAAAATTGATCCTTACCCATCGTTTTGGTATCCTTGGCGCTTGCCGTTTTGACGTTATTCACGTTGTAATTCGGCCAGACGTTACTGGTGGATACATTATTGTCCGCAGTCGTCATTGTGTTCTCACCTCCATGCTACGCTTGTGCTGTAAAGGAGCCTGTCCGATTTACATCATCTGTGCGTTGTTCTGCTGTCCAGTTACGGAGTTCTTCCGCCATTTCAGCTACCTTTAGAGCATCATCGGCTTCTTCTCTGCTCCGCGTCTTGGAACGTTGCTCGGATTGTTGCTGCTGATTTGCACCTGATCCACGGCCATCCTGATACATATGGGAAGAAAGTGATTCATTTTGCGTTACTTCCACCTTATCTACCTGAATTCCCTGACTTTGAAGACTTGCACGCAACTGCGACATTTGCTGTTCGAGCAAATCTTTAGCTCCGCTGTGCTCAGTCATGAACTGGGCGACCAAGTGCCCATTCTGCATCGTCAGTTTGACTTCAAGCTGTCCCAAATGATCTGGGCGAAGCATGATAGTCGCTTCCGTTAACCCAGAATGCTTCACGATATCAAGCTTTTGCACTACAAATTCCGTCATTTCCTTAGCAAATTGTCGTACATGTACAACAGGCTGCGCCGGAGCGGAAGGAGTTGTGCCTTGCGTCTGCACCGAAAGCTGGCCTGCGGTCGTAATCACAGGAGTTTGACTGTCGGTCGCTACCGGATCAGCCTGCTCGGTTACGTCCACTACTGCACCAGTTTCATCCGTTGGAGTTGCTTTAACTGCGGCTTGAACATGAACATTAGCTGGTGAACGTTGTCCTTCTGCACCTTGCTGGTTTGTCTCGCCTTGACTCGTCTGCTGCTCAGTAGCAACAACCTGTTTATCTGTAGAAACAGCCGTTAATGTCTGAGTGCTATTCGCCCGATTCGTAGAAGGTTGAACTGCTTGTGAATCTGCGCCGTCAGCAAGCTCCACCGCTTTCAGTACGCCGGTCCACTGCTCATCGGAAATAGCTTCCGTACCAGCCGTCGTATTTTGAAGCGATTGTAGCAACTGTGTAATCTGGGCCTTTTGGTCTCCCGTAGCCTGATTGGCTACATTTGCAAGCTGTGACAAAGCATCCTGTAATGCAAACCGAATGGTAGCCGGATGTGCTGCCAAAGCCGTTAAGCCTGTCGCCGCATTCGTTTCCCCACCATCTGTTTGCTCCTTTGCACCACCGTCACCTTGTAATAACTGCTGTACTTGCTGTACCCACGATTGCAGAGCTGCGAACAAGGCTGGGTCAGACGCTACCTGATCATCCAACTTTTCAAGGTTTTGCAGTAATGGAGCCAATGTCTCCACAAGCGGCTCTGTTGAAGCTTCTGTCGATTCTCCGGCAGTAATCAGCGGCATCACCATAACTAATGGAGATTTCCCAGCATCTGTGCTTGTAGAGCCCGTTTGCCCGCCAGTCATCATTTGCGTAAGTGTCTGATTAAAAGCACCGCCTGTGGCTCCTGCTGCTGCCGTCCCTGCTGTTGAAGTTGTCGCTGTGCTAGCTGTGCTACCAGCCGTCTGACTGGAATTGCTGAGAGATACACTTTGAGAAATAAGTGTCATTTATTTTTTCACCTCCCTTCATTCAAATCACTTGCTGCCCATCAGCTTATTCAAAATTTTCGCCGTCTGTGCAGCATCCTTCGCAGACATATTTTGCAGTAAAGAAGCTCGTGTCGAATCATCTACTGTATTCAATATGTTCAATGCCTTGTCTGGACTGATTTTGTAAGTTTGTAAAATCAGATCGGCACCGCTTTTCTTGTCCATGGAAGCAAACGTGCTGCTAATTTGAGTGTTTTGCAGACTTTTACTCGTTGTTCCCGCTGTAGTGCTTTGATCCTTTTTCAAGCGGGACTGCAGCGCAGCCACTGACAAATCGGTGGATGGCGTTACGTTTTTCAGAGCCATAGTGATATCGGCTGCTTTTTTGGCATCCATTTTTTGTAAGATCTTCGCGCTGTTCGCTGGGTCCATGTAGCTTAGCAGTTGTACCGTTTCTTCGGTTGTCAAGTTCGCCATAATCGGTGCTGCCTTGCTTGCCGTCATTCCTTCATACATAGAAGCAAGGTCTCTGGCCTGTTTTACATATGGGTCTTCATTCGCTGTTCCATCCGCAGTTTGCGTACCCGTCTGTCCCTGCTGACTGCCCTGCGACTGTTGTTCCTGTTGCGTTTGCAGCGTATTGACCTGATTTTGCAGTTCTGTAACCTTTTTATCTTGAGTTGTTTTGGCAGCGGTAGTCTTTTTGAGTTCTTCCGTCTGCTTGGCCAAATCTGCCTTAAGCTGCTGGATGGTTGCTTCGGAGCTTTCAGACTGGGCTTTCTGATCAGCCTCTTTGCTCTTGGCAACCTTGTCTTTCGGTTCAGGAATCCAATTTTTCACAATTGGAATCTTGTTTCCTAATGAAATCACTTCACTTCTGAAATCCATGTTGAACAGCGTGAGCAGGACCCCGACCAGAACGATTGTAAAAACAATCGGAATCAGGAAAAACATAAACCGTTCAAATCCCCCACCTGACTCTTTTTCCAAATCCATATCCAGTCCATTTTCTGCTAAATTCCGTGCCATCGTCTTCCTCCTCAGGCAGCTGATATGCGCATCCTGTGACTTTCCGCTTACCGGGCTTTCATGGCAAATCTCACGGAAGCCATTTCATCCAGCTCGTTCTGCTCGCGCAGGAGCATTTCCTGTTGGAATTTCACGTTGGCCTTCTCTCTCGCTTTCAGCCAAACTTGTTCATCCAGCATTTTATCGGTCAAAACGGTTTGTTTGCTTTGCACATTTTGCTGCGCATATTGAACGTCCCTATGCTTGCGTGTGATACATTGATCCAGATGATTGACGTAAGCCTGTAATTCCTGAATGGTAGAGAGCGGCGCGCAATCCTCGGCAGCCTTTTGAATGGCTGATATGACCCGCTTCCTTTCGCCTACAAGCTGTGCCAATGTCTGCTCCTCAGCCTGCAATTGTCCGACAGCACTGGAAAGCAACCATTCGGCCTGTGACTTTTCGTTGGTTTTCAAGTCTACAACTTTCTGAAAGGAATACTGAAATCTCATCGTTCAACCTTCATCTCCTCGTAAATTCAGAAATCAAACGCTCACGTACCTCGTCCAGCTCAGACTTTTCATCCGTTCTTTGCCTTGTAAAATCCCATATATCCCGTATGCGCTCCATGGATTCGTCAATTTCTGCATTCGAACCCTGCTGATAAGCCCCGATGTTAATCAGGTCCTCTGAATCTTTATAAACCGCCATCAGGCGCTTAATATTCTCGGCAGCGTCAATCTGATCACGTGGTGCAATGTCCTTCATGACCCGGCTAATGCTGGCTAACACATCAATCGCGGGAAAATGTCCCTTATTCGCAATTCCCCGGTTGAGCACAATGTGTCCATCCAAGATCCCGCGCACCGCATCCGCGATGGGTTCATTCATGTCGTCACCATCGACCAGCACCGTATAAAAAGCGGTTATAGAGCCAGTTGGCCCGGTTCCCGCACGCTCCAGCAACTTGGGCAAGCTGGCGAATACGGAAGGGGTATAGCCCCTCATCGCTGGTGGCTCCCCGACTGCCAATCCTACTTCACGCTGCGCCATCGCATACCGGGTAACCGAGTCCATCATCAGCATGACGTTCAACCCGCGATCCCGAAAGTATTCAGCGATCGTCGTTGCAATGAGCGCACCCTTAATGCGGATCAATGCGGGTTGGTCGGAAGTTGCTACGATGACTACTGAACGTTCAAGCCCTTCCGGACCCAAATCCCGTTCAATAAAGTCCAGCACCTCGCGTCCACGCTCACCGATCAGAGCGATTACGTTCACATCTGCTTCCGTATTACGGGCAATCATTCCCATCAGGGTACTCTTACCTACACCAGAGCCTGCGAAAATACCGACCCGCTGTCCTTTACCGATAGTAAGCAATCCATCAATGGCCCGCACACCGATACTGATCGGCTCCTGTACACGCGGGCGACTCAGTGGATTGGATGGAATGTTGAAGGTCGAGTATCTCGCCATCCGTGAGGGAATCAACGAGCCGTCCAGAGGTTGGCCCAAACCGTCCAGCACTTTGCCCAACAGCTCCGATCCCACCTGCACGTTCAATGGCTTCCCTGTTCCTACGACATCACAACCGGGACCAATGGATTGCAGTTCTCCAAGCGGCATCAAAAGTACCTTGTTGTCTCTAAAGCCTACGACCTCCGCTTGCAGTGGCTTAGCCGTTTTACCCGGATAAATGTAACAAACATCCCCGATACTGGCGTCCGGACCTTCCGATTCCACCATCAAACCAATAACCTGTGTCACCTTGCCGTTTACCCGAACCGGGTCCAGTTGTCGCAAATGATCCATGTAGCGCTGCGCATTAAGCCCCTTCATGTCTTCGCTCCTCGTTCTCATGTGCCAGACGCAGCAGTTCCTTTTTGATTTCAGCCAGTTGTGTATCTATCCGCGCATCCACACTTCCAAAGGAAGAACGAATGACACAGCCACGATCCTTCACAGTACCATCAGGAATAATTTGCAGTTCTGCCTGCGAATCGACAGTTAATGACAATTCTTCGCGCGCCCCTTGCACAAATGCGAAATGCTGAGGCGACACACACAGCGTAATTGTTCCTTTTTCCCGCTTACGAGCCAAGTTTTTACGAATGAGCTCAATTGTATATTCCGGCTCAATGCTAAGCTGTTTTTCAATGACTTTCTCAGCAATAGCACTACTCAGCTCGACCAGAAAAGGCTCGGCCTCCTGAATCAGTTGCTCCTTGGTCTCATAGGCCTGACGCAAAATATCCTGCGCCTCTACCATCATCTGTTCCGATTTCGCCTGAAGCTCGGCCTCAGCCAATTTCTGACCTTCCTCATAGCCTTGCTGAAACCCGTCAGCCTTTAAGGACTCTGTTAACTGCTCGTCCTGCTCACGGCGTTCCTGCCACCAGGCTTCAATCTGCCGCTGCGCCTCCTGAAGCATCCGTTCCGCTTCTTCAGCCGCCTCACGAACCTGCCGTTCAGCAAAATCCTTGGCATCATTCAGCATTTCATCTCGGAGCCGTTCAGTCTCGTAATCTCTCTGAGGTTCTGGCTCCATATGTTCAGTTGTGACTTCCTCGTCCGACGTTTCCGGCACATACGTATGTGCCACATCAATGGTTTTCAAAGCTTCAACAGGCATATATTGGAAAGATTTAATCAAGTTAGACAATGATGTCATCTCCTCCGCCGCGTGCGATTATAATCTCACCGGCCTCTTCCAATCTGCGGATCGTCGATACGATGCGAGTCTGTGCTTCTTCCACATCACGCAGCCGTACCGGTCCCATATACTCCATTTCCTCTTTGAAGGTTTCTGCCATCCGTTTCGACATATTTCGGAAAATCACATCGCGTACTTCTTCGCTGGACACTTTAAGCGCCAACTGCAAATCGGCATTGTCGATATCGCGGATAATACGTTGAATAGATCGGTTGTCCACATTGACGATATCCTCGAATACGAACATTCTTTTCTTGATTTCCTCGGCCAGTTCAGGGTCCTGAATTTCAAGCGAGTCGAGAATCGTACGTTCGGTGCCTCGGTCTACGCCATTCAAAATCTGAACAATGGACTCGATACCGCCCGCATTCGTGTAATCCTGGGTCGCGGTTGCAGACAGCTTTTGCTCCAGCACACGTTCCACTTGTGAAATGACTTCCGGCGAAGTGCTGTCCATTACAGCGACACGTCGGGCCACATCAGCCTGCTTTTCCTGTGGCAGGGACGACAGAATCGCCGCCGCCTGCTCAAATTGCAAGTACGAGAGCACGAGAGCAATCGTCTGTGGATTTTCATTCTGTATAAAGTTCAAAATCTGGTTTGGATCAGCCTTGCGGGCAAAATCGAACGGTCTCACCTGCAACGTCGCCGTCAGACGGTTAATGACCTCAACTGCTTTTTGCGACCCGAGTGCCTTTTCCAATATCTCTTTGGCATAATTGATACCGCCTTGGGAAATGTACTCCTGAGCCAAACAAATTTGATGAAACTCAGCCATAATCGAATCTTTTTCCGTTGCATCAACCTTCCGCACATTGGCGATTTCCAATGTAAGTTGCTCAATCTCTTCATCACGCAAATGCTTGAATATTTGAGCAGATACTTCCGGCCCCATCGTGATTAGCAGAATTGCCGCTTTTTGTCTTCCCGTTAAACCTTGACTGCTTGCCTTTGCCAATGAACTCACCTCTATTCGTCAGCCAGCCATGTACGAAGCAGATTGACGAATTCGTCGGGTTTCTTTTTCGCCAGACTCTCAAGCTGTTTACGCACTTGACTTTCATTTGTCACACTTTCCATGGTAATGGACGGGAACTCCGTCGGTGTTGGCATAAGTTGCAGATCTTCTTCTAGATCTTCTTCCTGCTGCTTACGACGACCGCGTACAATCAGGAAGATTACGCCTGCCAACAGTGCCAGTACAGCAGCCCCGATGCCCCATACCCAAGGGTTGGAAGCCGAGAAAAACGTGTTGGTGTTCGCTGGCGCCGGTGCGGTTTGAGAGAACACTGAAACTTTTTTGGCTAAATCAGCGTCTGTAATAGTAGTGCCGGAATTCGCTAATGAAGCTCTTACGATATTAACCAAGATGTTTTGGATTGCGGCCTGAGTTGCAGCATCCAAAGTTTGTTGTCCCGTTGGTGGTTCAACTGCTACATTAATGGTTAAATCTTTTACAGTGTACGGACTTTGGATAATATCCTTCGCAATTCGGTTAACTTCGTAGTTAATTGTACTTGAGTTCTTATCTGAGCTTGTGTTGCCCGAATTGCTGCCTCCAGGGTAACCAGGCACATCCTGCGTTCCTGTACCTGCGACTCCGCCGGTTTGTCCACTACTACCAGTGTAGCTTTCCTGAATTTGCTGGGCGCTGATTTCAATGCCCTTCATCTTCGTTTGATCGACCGGTGTGACCATTTGTTCTTTCGACGTTACTTTGTCGAAATTTAGCTGGGACATAACCAGCACATTCACTTTGTCTTCACCAACAATTTTCGACAAAAATTGTTGGACATTATTCCTTACATCACTCTCAAACTTCTTCTGGAGAGCCATGTTTTCCTGAACACCGCTGGAGAGACCTCCCTGGCCGCCCTTGGCCGTTGGAATCAGTTCATACTCCTTATTGGTGATCGTAATGTTTTCTACAGGCAAATTCGGCACAGCCGTTTTTACCAGATTAAAGTATCCGTCGATGGCTTGCTGATTTGGCGTAAAGCCAGGTTCGAATTCCATTTGAACCGAAGCAGAAGCTTTATCCTTTTCTTCAAGTCCGGCAAAAATGTTTTCCTTCGGCATATTAATGACAACTTTGGAGCTTTGGACACCATCCATCCGTTCCAACAGTTGCTGCACTTCGCCGTTCAATGCGTTATTGTACTTCACATTGAACTCGTTCTCCGTCATGCCAATTGCCGAGGAAGACTGGTCAAAGGCACTCATGCCGATTGAACCCTTCTGAATTAGGCCCTGAGACCCAACATCTACCTTTGCCTTATCCGCGTTTGCGGTTGGGACTGCAATTTGCGTCCCGCCAGCATTGAGCTGATACGGTATACCCGCAGAATCGAGATATTTAATGACCCCGGCAGCATCGTTTGCGTTTAAATCCCGGAAAGCCACTTCATACTCGGTTTTGGTAAACTGCATCGTTAGCACTACAATGGCAATGATGATGAATGCCAATGTCGAAACAAGTAATATCTTCTGTTTTTTGCTGAAATTATTCCAATACCCGGAAATCTTATCCCGATATTGGGCGATTCTCTCGTTCACTCCGTCACCCCATCCGAAACTTTGCTAGACCCTCTTTACATCTGTGTACGCATGATCTCCTGATAGGCTTCAATCGCTTTGTTTCGGACCTGAGTAGTAAGCTGCAGGGAAAGCAGCGCTTGTTGGGAAGTGATCATGACCTGATCAACATCAACTTTTCCTGCCATGAACTGGTCGGACATCGTGTGTGTAGCGGCTTCCTGCTGCCCCACTTCATTGAGCGCATCCTTTAGGAACGAACCAAAATCCTTCAAGGATTCGGAAGGTGTCGATTTCGTCAACTCATTGTTAGGCGATTGAATTTGCTGTATTGCCGGTGTCTGTACATTAAACATGGCGTTCTGAATCATGTTTTACTCTCCCTATTCTGTAGTTAGTAGTCCTGGAACTTAGCGACCGATTTCAAGTGCCTTGGAAACCATTGCCTTGGATGCATTCAGAGCTGTTACATTGGCTTCGTAAGAGCGTGTTGCGGAAATCATGTCTACCATTTCTTTCATAATGTCTACATTAGGCATATATACATAGCCATCTTTATCAGCATCCGGGTGACCCGGATTGTACACAGGCTTCAAAGGTGACTGATCTTCCTGTATTTGCGAAACCTTGACGCCAGCGGCGCTTGTGCTATTTCCTTCCATTTGAGCCTGCAAAACATCGGCAAACCGAGATTGGTTAGGCTCCAAAACAACCGTTTTTCTCCGATATGGAACCGCCTGTCCATTCTCTACTTTTGCCCGGGTTGTCTCTGCGTTGGCAATGTTGCTTGATATGACATCCATCCGCAACCTTTGGGCCGTAAGAGCAGATGCGCTAATATCAAAGCCGTTGTTAATCTTCACCTGGTCCTATCTCCCTTCTACCGCTGTTCTCATCATTTTGATGCGTTCATTAATTTCTTGGATGTAGGTATTATATCTCAGTTGATTCTCAGCCATAAGGCTCATTTCTCTGTCGATATCCACGTTATTCATATTGTTGTTCATGACAGAATACCCATCTTTGGTAACCACAGCATCTGGAATGGAGTTCGCAGGTCCTATCTGAAAATGTTTCGCATTGGTTACTTTTCCACGTAATGGTGTCACGTCGCCACCCATTTGCTGCTGAAGCAACTCTTCAAATGAAACCTCTGAACGCTTAAAATACGGGGTATCGTCATTGGAAATGTTGTCAGCGATCACACGTTGTCTCGTATTCGCCGCCTGTATACCTGCCTGAAGCTTTTGAAAGCTCATATCACCCAGCAGATTCATTTAGCTCCTCCCTTCCAGCGTCTACTCCAAAGTAAGATTCAATAAAACAAGATTTTTCACTTTTTTTCGACAATTAAATTTCATAATTATACATTTCTCTTAGGTCTTAAGTAGAAAATTATTACTTTCTGTCATATATTCTAAGTTTCGTAGAGTTGGGACCTAATTACAATAAGAAAAAAGCCCTATCTTTTTAAAAAAAGAGGGCTTTCGATGCATAAAATGTTAAATTTTTCGGGTTTTTTTCAATAAAACGAATGTTTTCTTAGCACTTTGCACCTGTAAAAGATTATACGTCCTACTTTTGGAATAGACAGAAAAATCATCAAAGGGACGTTCATCTAGGTCTATATGACGGTGCAAGATAGTGTTATTCTAGACAACGCATCCTATTTTAAAAGCTCCCACTCATAAAATATACTGACTAAGGTCCCTGTTTTGGGCAATATCACCCAGCTTCTCCCGAACATATTCCGGGGTAATGATCATGCGGTCCAAAGTAAGCTCCGGAGCCTCGAAGGACAAATCCTCCAGCAACTTCTCCAAAATGGTATGCAAGCGGCGCGCACCGATGTTTTCCGTGTTCCGGTTTACAGACTCGGCAATGCTGGCAATTTCACGGATAGCTTCCGCCGAAAATTCCACTTCAATCTCTTCGGTACGGAGCAAATCCGTGTATTGCTTGGTCAGCGCATTTTTAGGCTCTGTCAGTATGGACACAAATTCATCCAATGTGAGACTGCTCAGTTCGACACGGATCGGGAAACGCCCCTGTAATTCGGGGATCAGATCAGAAGGCTTAGCAACATGAAAAGCCCCAGCGGCGATAAACAGGATATAATCTGTCCTTACCGGGCCGTATTTAGTCATAATGGTAGAACCCTCGACAATAGGCAAAATATCGCGCTGAACACCTTCTCTAGACACATCAGGACCACTGCCCTTGCCCTGGCTGGCAATCTTGTCGATTTCATCAATAAAAATAATACCGGATTGTTCGGCACGCTTCACGGACTCCTGAATGACATCATCCATGTCGATCAGCTTGGCAGCCTCATCCTGAATTAGCACCTTACGGGCTTCCTTCACCGGTAACTTGCGCTTTTTGGTCCGCTTTGGCAGAAAACTTCCGAACATTTCCTGCATGTTCATGCCCATTTGCTCATTTCCCTGCCCAGCAAACATATCAAGCATATTGGGTGCGGTGTCCTCCACATCAATCTCAATAACTTCATCCTCAAGCTTGCCGGACAACAGATCGAATTTAGCCTTACGCCGTTTCTCTGCCAAGGATGCGTCCTGTTGTGGGGGTTCTTCCTCTACCGAATTCCCAGTGTTATTGCCAAACAGCATTTCAAAAGGGTTACGTTGGGATTTATTCGATTTCTCCGCAGGTACAAGAATGCTGACAATCCGTTCATTCGCCATGTCCTCGGCTTTGTCCTTCACATTCTCCGTCCGCTCCGCTTTAACGATGCGAATCGAGGTTTCCATCAAGTCACGCACCATGGATTCCACATCCCGGCCGACATAACCCACTTCTGTGAATTTAGTCGCCTCTACCTTAACAAAAGGAGCTCCCACGAGCCGGGCCAGTCTGCGTGCAATTTCGGTTTTACCCACGCCCGTCGGACCGATCATCAAAATATTTTTGGGCACAATTTCATCCCGGATATCGTCCGGCAGCTTGCTGCGCCGATAACGGTTGCGCAAGGCAACGGCAACGGATTTTTTAGCCTGCTTTTGTCCGACAATATATTTATCCAGCTCAGATACAACTTGTCTGGGCGTCAACGATTGATTATTCATTTTGCACTCCTCCACCCTTGAATACTCAGAGCCGATTTACAGTTCTTCCACGATAATCTGATTGTTCGTATACACGCATATCTCCGAGGCAACCTCCAGCGCTTCCCGTGCCATATCCTTTGCCTCCATACCGGAGCCATGACGCTTGAATGCGCGCGCCGCCGCCAATGCAAAATTACCGCCTGAGCCGATCGCAAGCACATCATCGTCCGGCTCAATAATTTCACCGCCCCCGGAAATGAGTAGCATTCCGGATTGATCCATAACAATCATCAAAGCCTCCAGCTTACGCAGGATACGGTCCTGCCGCCAGTCCTTAGCCAGTTCCACCGCGGCCCGCTGAAGATTGCCATGATGTTCCTCCAGCTTGTTTTCAAACTTTTCAAACAATGTGATGGCATCCGCCACTGAACCGGCAAAACCTGCGACCACCTGACCACGGTATAATCTGCGTACTTTTTTCGCCGTCTGCTTCATGACGACACTGTTACCGAACGTTACCTGACCATCACCGGCAATAGCTCCCTTGCCATTGTGGCGTACAGCACAGATGGTGGTAGCATGAAAGGACATATCCATAACGCGCTCCTCCTTTTCCTTCATCCTTATGCCTGTACTTCGGCTGGCATAACTTCCGCTTCGTTAATATAACCACGCAAGCTTTCCAGCGCACGGTTAGCAAGCGCTTCGTTCTTTTCCTTCTTGTTGCGGATACGCGTCTCCAGCTTTGGCAGCAGACCAAAGTTCGCATTCATCGGCTGAAAATGCTTGAAATCAGCGGTTGTGATGTAACGGGCCATGCTGCCCAATGTCGTTTCCGCAGGGAATACAAACATTTCTTGCCCACGCGCCGCACGCGCTGCATTCATCCCCGCCAGCAAACCCGAGGCCGCAGATTCTACATACCCCTCCACTCCAGTCATTTGTCCGGCAAAGAACAGATTACTTCTGCCTTTGAACTGATATGTCGGATGAAGCTGCTGTGGAGAATTAATAAAGGTGTTACGATGCATCACACCATAACGTACAAACTCTGCATTCTCTAGGCCCGGTATCATGGAAAATACGCGCTTTTGCTCTCCCCATTTCAGATGAGTCTGGAAGCCAACCAGATTGTACAGTGTACCCGCCGCATTATCCTGACGAAGCTGCACAACGGCATATGGCAGCTCTCCTGTATGTGGGTTCACGAGACCGACTGGTTTCATCGGCCCAAACAATGCCGTCTGCTTACCGCGCTGCATCATCACTTCAATGGGCATGCAGCCTTCGAAATAAATTTCTTTTTCGAATTCCTTAACTTGTGCCACCTCAGCCGTAATCAGCGCCTCATAAAAAGCATCAAATTCCGCTTCGTTCATCGGACAGTTCAAGTAGGCTGCTTCTCCCTTATCATAGCGGGAAGCCAGATAAACCTTGCTCATGTCGATAGAGTCCTTCTCCACAATCGGGGCCGCCGCATCATAAAAGTAAAAATACTCTTCTCCCATCAGCGATTTAATCTGTTCCGACAAAGCCGGAGAAGTTAAAGGCCCGGTTGCAATGACCACGATCCCATCCTCTGGAATTTCCTGAAGCTCCTCATTGACAACCTCAATAAGCGGATGTTGATGAAGAGTATCTGTAATATGACCGGAAAATCCATCACGATCCACTGCCAGCGCACCACCAGCTGGAACAGCATGACGATCTGCGGCATTCAAAATCAAGGAGTTTAATATCCTCATTTCTTCTTTAAGCACACCTACCGCGTTGGTCAAACCATTTGCCCGTAAAGAATTGCTGCACACCAGCTCGGCAAATTTATCTGTATGATGCGCCGGTGTTTTAACAACCGGTCTCATTTCATATAACTTGACAGGCACACCACGGCTTGCAATCTGCCAGGCAGCTTCGCTGCCCGCCAGACCTGCTCCGATGACCGTTACCTTTTGTAGTTCACTCACGTTTAAATCCCCCTGCTATTGTTGTTCTTATGAAGTCTCTACACCCTCGTCGCTATCTTCCAGCATTTCACTGTGATCGCAGACGGTACAGTTGAGCTTCGTTCCCTGTTTTGTACGTTTTTCGACCATTAGGCTAGCACAGCTTGGACAAGGCTTAATGGACGGTTTATCCCAGGATACAAAATCGCATTCCGGATAACGGTCACACCCATAAAAAATACGTCCTTTTTTACTCCGCCGTTCCACAACATGGCCCTCACCACATGTAGGACAATTTATCCCGATATCCTTGACAATTGGCTTCGTATTGCGGCAATCCGGGAACGCAGAGCAGGCCAGAAATTTACCAAAGCGGCCGAGCTTATACACCATCGGGCTGCCACATTTGTCACAAATGACATCGGATTCTTCATCCTTGATCTCAATTTCCTTCATTTCTTCTTCTGCCACTTCCAGACGCTTCTCAAATGACTCGTAGAAGTCACTCAAGACCTTGACCCAGTCTCCTTCGCCCTCTTCTACATGGTCAAGATCACCTTCCATATTGGCCGTGAATTCCACGTTCAGAATTTCAGGAAAGAATTCCTCCATCTGCTCGATGACCAGTTCTCCCAGCTCTGTAGGGAAGAACTTCTTCTCTTCAATGGCGACATAGCCACGCTTCTGAATGGTTTCCAGCGTTGGTGCATACGTACTCGGTCGTCCGATACCCAGTTCTTCCAGCGTTTTCACCAGTCGTGCTTCCGTATAACGAGGAGGCGGTTGTGTAAAATGCTGCTTCGGCTCAACTGATTCCTTTTTGAGCTTGTCGCCCGGTTTAAGTTGCGGCAGCAGCTTATCTTCTTCGGTTTTGCCGTCGTCATTCCCCTCCACATACACTTTCATGAAGCCTGGAAAACGAACCTTCGAGCCGGCTGCCCGGAATATAGTCTCACCCGCTTCAATATCAACGGACAAGGTATCCATAATAGCGGAAGCCATCTGGCTGGCCATAAAACGCTCCCATACCAGTTTGTACAAACGGAATTGGTCCCGGCTCATAAACGGCTTAACCGTTTCCGGGTCACGCAATGCGGAGGTTGGACGAATCGCTTCATGCGCATCCTGGGCGTTGGCCGCTTTTTTGGAATATTGACGAGGGCTTTCAGGTACAAAAGCTTCACCATATTTCTGAATAATGAATTCCTTCGCTTCCTCTTGGGCCGAAACGGCGATTCGTGTGGAATCCGTACGCATATACGTAATCAGACCCACAGTTCCTTCTTTGCCCAAGTCCACACCCTCATACAACTGCTGGGCCACGGACATCGTTTTGGATGCACGGAAGTTGAGTTTCCGAGCCGCCTCTTGCTGCAAGGAGCTAGTCGTGAATGGTGGAGAAGGATTGCGCAAACGTTCTTTCTCTTTCACATCACGGACCTTGTAAGACGACTTGCCGATAGCCTCCAGCACTTCTTGTACATCCGCTTCGCTGGAGAGCTCTTTCTTTTCGCCACGAAGCTGATGGAATTTCGCCTCAAAGGTACTGTCCTTAATCGCTAGTTTAGCTGTGATCGTCCAATACTCTTCCGGTACAAACTCATTAATCTCGTTTTCTCGATCCAGGATAATTTTCACGGCAACCGACTGCACGCGCCCTGCGGATAAGCCCTTCTTTACCTTTTTCCAAAGCAATGGACTGATTTTGTAGCCGACAAGTCGATCGAGGATCCGCCGTGCCTGTTGGGCATTGACCAAATCCATATTGATTTTGCGTGGTGTTTTAAAAGCATCCTTGACGGCCTGCTTTGTGATCTCATTAAATACAACGCGGCAGTCTGCTGTATCGTCCAGATCCAGCGCATGCGCCAAATGCCAAGCGATAGCTTCGCCTTCGCGATCCGGGTCAGCCGCCAGATATACTTTTTTTACTTTTTTTCTGGCATCCTTTAATTCTTTCAAAATCGAGCCTTTACCTCGAATGGTAATGTATTTGGGATTAAAATCATTTTCGACCTCTACGCCAATCTGACTCTTTGGCAAATCCCTGATATGACCCATGGAAGCCTTGACGATATATTTGCTGCCCAAGTATTTGCCGATCGTCTTCGCCTTGGAAGGCGATTCCACGATGACGAGTGAATCCGCCATAGGCTCTTCCTCCTCTCAATTACGTACAATAGGATAGACTTCCTGAAATGTGGTGAGTTATAGCGCGGAGACGCTCCGCAATGGATTTGATCCTACAATCGCTGTTGCAAAGGTGAACGCTATCGCTTTTCCGGATTCAAATCCCTTGCTCCGCTGCTGCGAGCTATAAAGTCAACACATTTCAGGAAGTGGGGAGGGAGCAGGAATCCGCTGTGCGGATAAATATCTAAACTCCCATCCCCGGATGTTTAATATTGAATTTGTACAATTACTACATTAAGGATTTGCAAAATCAACTATTAAATAAGTTTGTATTTTGTACCCGCAAGCTGAGCGATCCTTTTTTTTATGATTAACGATAACAGAACTGAGTGTAAAAGTCCAAAATCCCATGCAGTTGCTTCAAGCAGTTCATCCAGCGTCATGGTTCCTTGCTCCAGCAACAGCACGACACGCTTTTCCTCGAAAGTCTCACTCGCTGGTGCTTTAGAGACCCCATTCACATCCAGACTCTGCTCTCTATTGTATGAAGAAACGTCCCTTGTACGCAAATCGGCTACGTACTCCTCTACAATATCCGAAGCTTCGGTGACCGTTTTAGCCCCTTGCTTAATCAAGCTTAACGTACCTCTACTCTTCGGTGATGTAATCGGCCCCGGAACGGCGAACACATCTCGATCCGCCTCCAACGCAGCATCAGCTGTAATTAGGGAACCGCTTCTTACATCTGCTTCCACGACAACGGTTCCCCGTGTCAGACTGGCAATGATCCGGTTACGCTGCGGAAACATTCCCGGATGCGATCTGGTGCCTGGTGGATATTCCGATACAATCAAGCCTTTGCTCGCCATCTCTGCAAATAAAGATGCATTTTGGGGCGGGTAAATTTGATCAATCGCCGTTCCAAGTACCCCAATCGTATTGCCTCCCCGGCGCAGAGCAGCTTCGTGGCAAATACTGTCGATCCCTCTCGCCAATCCACTGACCACTGTAATGCCCGCATCACACAATCCCTCTGTCAGCATTTCGGCCGCTCTGCGTCCATAAGCCGTAGGAATGCGGGTCCCCACCATAGCTACAGAGCATGTATGCAAAAGTGAAATGTCCCCTTTCGTATACAATACCCAAGGCGCGTCAACCGTTTCCTTCATTAATAGGGGATAATCCTCATCCACATAAGTAATCACTCCAATGTCGCCGGATTGAACCCGCTGATATCTTTCATGTACCCAATCTTCATCGTAACGCTGCACCGCTATGCGGGCCTGAGCGGGACTTAATCCTACCTCAATCCATTTCTGCTCGCTAAAATGCAGCAGTTCATGCAGCCGATAGTCGCTCGACCAAATACGCTGAATTGTTTTTCTACCGATCCCCTCTAATTCATGCAGACCCAGCAAAATCCATCTTTCTTCCAAACTGTGGTTCCCCCGTTCACGGGAAGAGTGAACCCTCCCTTATTTTGTGGCACAACGTATCATTTTGCAAGCGTTTCCCAGATAAGCCTGTCCCAACGCAAAAAAAGCAACCTTTTCATCCCCTGTTTAAGAAGACAAAAAGGTTGCTTACCTTTCTTTCATTATACACTAGCCGGCGGCAAATTTCGATGCCATTTTACAGCTTGTATATTAATGAAGAAACACGATTTAATGTGTCGTACACAAATTCAAAATACCACGTGCTTCCAGCACACTGACCAGCGTCGAGCCCATCTCGGAAGGAGTCGGTGCCACCTTGATACCACAGGCTTCAAGCGTGGCGATTTTCTCCTTGGCCGTTCCTTTTCCGCCGGAAATGATGGCGCCTGCATGCCCCATCCGTTTGCCTGGAGGCGCAGTCACACCGCCGATAAAACCGACCACCGGTTTTGTCATATTATCCCGAATCCACTCTGCAGCTTCCTCCTCGGCTGTACCGCCGATTTCTCCGATCAGAATGACAGCATGCGTGTTAGGATCTTCATTGAAGCGATGCAAAATATCAATAAATTCCGAACCTTTAACCGGGTCCCCTCCGATACCAACCGCAGAGGATTGTCCGATGCCCCGGGTAGTCAGCTGATGTACCGCTTCATAGGTTAGCGTGCCGCTTCGCGACACAACGCCTACATGGCCCGGCAGATGAATGTAACCTGGCATGATGCCAATTTTGCACTCTCCAGGTGTAATTACGCCTGGACAGTTAGGGCCGATCAGAACGGTCTTTTTACCTTCCATAAAACGTTTGACCCTGATCATATCAAGCACCGGAATGCCCTCGGTTATACAAATCACGAGATCCAACTCTGCATCTACAGCCTCCAAAATGGAATCCGCAGCAAAAGCAGGCGGCACATAAATAACACTCGCTGTCGCGCCTGTAGCAGCCTTGGCTTCGCTCACCGTATTAAACACGGGCAACTTGGCCTGTTGTCCGTTCTCCAGCGTAATTTCCACCTCGGTGCCGCCCTTGCCTGGAGAGGTGCCTCCTACCATCTGTGTGCCATAATCAAGCGCACCCTTGGCGTGGAATAACGCCGTTTTTCCCGTAATCCCCTGTGTAATCACCTTTGTATGCTTATCGACCAAAATACTCACGATCTTCACATCCCCTATCGTTTATTCGGCATATCGGAATGCAAACAGGCTATTGAACAAGTTCGACGATTTTCCGGGCACCGTCCGCCATGGAATCAGCCGCCACGATATTCAAACCGGATTCCGCCAAAATCTGTTTACCCAACTCGACATTCGTGCCTTCGAGACGGACAACAAGTGGACGGGTCAGCCCCAATTGCTTGGCAGCCTCCACCACACCGTTCGCAATGATGTCACACTGCATAATTCCGCCGAAAATGTTCACAAAAATGCCTGCTACCTTCGGATCGGACAAAATGATTTTGAACGCTTCGGTTACCTTTTCTGTCGTCGCACCGCCCCCTACGTCCAGGAAGTTGGCCGGATCGCCGCCGTAATATTTGATAATGTCCATCGTCGCCATTGCAAGACCTGCGCCGTTGACCATACACCCAATATTTCCGTCCAATGCGATGTAGCTCAGGTCGTATTTGGAAGCTTCTATTTCTTTCTCGTCCTCTTCGTCCAAATCACGCAGCTCCAAAATATCCTTGTGGCGGAACAACGCATTAGAGTCAAAATTCAATTTGGCATCCAACGCCAGCACATTCCCGTCACCTGTGACGACCAGCGGATTGATCTCTGCAATCGAACAATCCTTGTCCACAAAAGCTTCATAGAGCGCCTGCATGAACTTAACCGCCTTGTTCACCAGATCATTGGGGATGTTAATGTCATAAGCCAGCTTGCGAGCCTGATATACCTGAAGCCCAATCGCCGGATCAACAACCGCTTTAAAAATTTTCTCTGGAGTAGCCGCAGCTACCTCTTCGATTTCCGTACCGCCTTCTTCCGAGGCCATGATCACGACACGTCCGGTCGCACGATCCACGACAACACCAACGTAATACTCTTTACGAATATCGCAGCCTTCCTCTACCAAAAGGCGTTTAACCTCTTTGCCTTCAGGCCCGGTCTGATGTGTCACCAGCACCTTACCCAAAATTTCAGAAGCATAGGTACGCACTTCATCCAAGCTTTTGGCCACCTTCACACCGCCCGCTTTACCACGTCCACCGGCATGAATTTGCGCCTTTACCACCGTAACAGCGCTTCCAAGCAATTCTGCCGCTGCAACGGCTTCCTCCACCGTATAGGCAACCTTACCGTTCGGTACAGCCACTCCGTACTGCTTCAATACTTCTTTACCCTGATATTCATGGATATTCATTCTGGAATCCTCCTATCAACATGACTGCAACAAGGGCGGTTCACAAGGAAATCTATACTAAACCTACATCATTGTAACATGTTTTTAAAACGCTTTCCTTATAATTTAACGTTATGAATTACAGTATTTTGATATCATTATCATTCCCAAAATCGAATACTTGGATATTAATGGATATTGGTGTTAATAGAATACAAACAAAAAAAGCACCTCTTCAAGCTCGGGATTTATTAAATCCGCATGAGAGGTACTTCAGTCATCGGGGCATTCCTTCATTCAGCTGTGTCGGCTACGTAACGATGAGCTTCGTAAGGTAACCGAAAATGTCGATTATGATTTTTCAACCTGCACATTCGCTTCATGAACTCGATCCAGCAGATCATTGAACTGAAACAGGAGCGAGCCGAATTGATCGTGGGTCATGCTTGTTTTTTCCTGAATACATCCCGGTACAGATAGCGCTGTTTCCCGCAATGCACTTCCTTCTGGAGTCAAAGAAATCAGCACCTTACGTTCATCCTGTGTCGAACGCTTTCGGTCAATGAGTCCGGCATTCTGCAATCTTTTCAATAACGGAGTCAGTGTCCCTGAGTCCAGATACAACGCCTCGCCTAATTCCTTCACCGTACATTCCTCGCGCTCCCACAGCACAATGAGCACCAAATACTGTGAGTATGTCACACCGAGCTTTTCCAGATAAGGCTGGTAAAGCTTCGTAATCTCCCTGGAGCACGCATATATAGCAAAGCATAACTGATTATCAAGTTTTAATGCTGCACCTTCATTATGATTGTTGTTGTCCATGCTGTCAGATCACCTGCTTTCGTCATTATTTTAGCACATTATATAACAAAAAACATGCTAATTGCACAAAATACTTTACATAATATAATTATTTTGATAAATTAAATTGCATAAAATATAAATTGAGCGAGAGGCAGTGATTGGATTATGATGACCATTCAACAAAAAATGTATGAAACCACAGTGAAAGCAGTTGGAGGACGTAATGGTTATGTCGAGTCTTCTTCCCCTGAACTTCGTCTAAATATTGATGCACCCAAAGAAATGGGCGGTGCAGGCGGCGCGGGTACGAATCCGGAGCAATTGTTCGCAGCAGGCTATTCAGCGTGTTTTGACAGTGCTTTGAATATGGTTGCCCGCATGCAGCGTATTAAACATGAAGGTACCGAAGTAACAGCAACGGTCAATTTCGGTAAAGTTGAAGATGGCGGCTTTGGAATCGGAGTAAACCTAGATGTTCTGGTGAAAGGCGTTGACCATGAAACAGCGGTAAAACTGGTAGAAGGCGCACATGAACAGTGTCCTTACTCCCGCGCTACCCGCGGCAATATTGAAGTGAAGCTGAACGTGCTCTAATCCCAATATCACAAAAAAATCCTCCGAACTGTTTCTGGTTCGGAGGATTTATATACTTTCAGCTACACTTCACAACAAAGGATTGACAGCTGGTTTTTCTTCCATCAAGTAACATGGCAGATGATGCATAATCGTATATACGAAACTGATATACTTATTGTATAATCACGTTGTCATAATCTTTTTTTCTTCTCCAGAACTTTGCGTCTGGAGCTTTTTTTTGTCTTACATAAAAAAATATGGACATAGCGTTATTCTATGCTGTTTTATTCTTCTGAAAAACTGGCATGTGCTCTGTCCATATTCCGATATTGAATGGCTTCAGCTACATGCGACACGGTGATCTTCTCTGATTGATTCAAGTCTGCAATGGTGCGTGACAGCTTGAGAATTCGATCATACGCACGCATGCTTAAACCGAGTGCATCCATCGTCTGATCAAGAAGCTCTGCTGCACTGCATTCTAACACCGCATATTTACGGAGCATTTGACCGGAAAGTTCGCTATTCCATGAAAAAGGAAGCTTGCTGTACCTATCGATTTGTATCCTTTGAGCAGCTAACACCTGTCTTCGCATTTCAGCGGACGACAGTGACTCTTTTTCCTCACGCCAGTCCTTCGGTTGCGATACCTCAAGCTGAAGATCGATCCGGTCCAGTAATGGACCAGAAATACGCGAACGATAGCGAGCTACCGCAGAAGGTGAACAAGTACAGCGCTGATGTTGCGTATCACTTCCGAAAAAGCCGCAGTGACACGGGTTCATAGAAGCTGCAAGTAAAAAATGTGCCGGGTACTTAAAAACTGCACGTGAACGGCTAATTGTCACATTGCGATCTTCCAACGGCTGCCTCAGCACCTCTAGCACATGACGACTAAACTCAGGCAACTCATCCAGAAATAAAATTCCCCGGTGCGCAAGGCTAATTTCTCCCGGCTTGGGAATTCCTCCTCCTCCCACCAGTCCAGCAGCGGAAATCGTATGATGAGGTGAACGGAAGGGGCGAATGTTCATCAAATGAGGCGACGACTCCTTCCACTTCCCGGCGGCGCTGTATATTTTGGTAACCTCCAGTGCCTCTTTTTCGGTCAAGGGCGGCAGAATGGATGGCAGCCTGCGGATTAGCATCGTTTTTCCGGCACCAGGCGGCCCAATAAGGATGATATTGTGCATTCCGGCAGCAGCGATAACCAGCGCTCGTTTGGCGTGTAGCTGACCTAATACATCGCTGTAATCCTCCATAACGTCAATCATCTCTTTGGCCTCACGCATTGATATCTGATCTGCCTGAGGCAAATGGTCATAAGCATGGATAATGATCTGCTGTCTAGCAGTAACACGCTTGCCTTGGTCATGAGCTTGATTCGAGACTGGGTTAGGGGCTGGATCAATAGCTTGCTTAATGACTTGATTAGTGACTTGATTAGTGACTTGATTAGTGACTTGGTTAGTGAGCTCGTCATTAATTGGATCAGGTAGGTAGTTAGAATTCCGATCTTTTGATTGGCCTTCAATAGCGTATTGTGCGTGATCTTTTGCTGGAATGAGATCCATCAGATGACGAACAGCGTAAATACGTATACCCGTGATCAGGCGTGCTTCTTCTGCATTTTCCTCAGGAAGCAGCACCGAATGAAATCCTTCTCGCTTGGCCAAATCAACCATAGACAATACCCCGTTCACGGGGCGAATACTACCGTCCAACGCTAGTTCACCGATAAATAACGTCCGTTCCCCCGCAGGTAAAACGACTTGTCCGCTGGTTGTCAGCAGTCCCAAAGCGATAGCAAAGTCAAAGGATGAGCCTTCCTTACGTAAATCAGCAGGAGCCAAATTTATGGTTACACGCTGGGACGGATATTTGAAACCGCAGTTTTTGATCGCTGCTCTTACGCGCTCCACAGCCTCTCGAATGGCCGAATCCGGCAATCCGATGATTGCAGTTTGAGGTAACCCATTAGACAAATCAGTCTCAACTTCAATCAGAACACCGTCTATTCCATAAAGACAAGCTCCATGTAGTTTTCCATACATAACAAAAAAACACCTCTCCTCATATTGAAATGTCTCCTCCCGGGGAGCATTGCACATATGAAAAAAGGTGCTTCCAAATTTTCATCCGTTGCAAATGTAATGTTACATCTTTAATTCACAAACTGTCTAATCAAGGTTATTCGACAAAAGATTATTTGTCAAACAGGGTCAGCTTATCCGCTGCTGGAATACGTGGTCTTGGTTCTGGAATGACTTCAGGATAACCCGCATACACCATGCCGATGATCTTCTCACCAGGCTGAATTCCCAAATGCTTGCGGAATTTCGGTGAATAAAGAAAAGGCTTTGTGACCCAAAACGTTCCGATTCCTTTACTCCATGCGGCAAGCATAAAGTTTTGTACAAGGGCACTAACCGCTGCAAAGTCCTCATCCCAAACTGCCTGACGCGGATCTTCCTCCAACACAACTAAAAGCTGAATCGGATTGTGCAAAATGCCGCTTTCGAACTTGTTATCCTTGCCAATATCGGCTTCAATAGCTTCAGCAAGTTTTTTCCGTCCGTCACCAGCAAACAAGAGAAAACGCCATGGCTCACGCATTTTATGATTGGGGGCCCATACAGCAACGTCCAGCAGTTCTTTAATGGTATCTATCGGAATTGGGTCGGATTTGAACCGTTTAATGGTCCGTCGTTCCTGAATTACATCTATGACATGTTCACTAAAGGTATGCTCTGTCACGTATATCCTCCTTCGCAGGTATAGCTCGTGGATGCTCACTATAACCATATAATCAAAATGATAACCATTCTCAATAAAATATACCTTTAGCATTCCTTCCTGTCAACCTGTACATATGAAATTCGAAATGAACCTTCAAAAAAATTTACCGCTCTTTTAGAATGCCTCGATTATATGGTCCGTGACGACTGCGGTTTCGTCAATCAATCGTACAGAGATCATATCAAAACGGATTGGAATATCTCCAATCCCGTTCATATGCAAATAAACAGCGGCTGTCTGGCGAACCTGGGTTATTTTACGTGCAGTGATTGATTCTGCGGGCGTTCCATAATTGGAGCTACTTCGGCTGCGTACTTCAATAAACACAAGAATATCCTCCTGCGCGGCAATCAGATCCATTTCACCACTACGACATCGCCAGTTACGCTCTATGATACGATACCCCAGATTTTCCAAAAACGAAGCCGCTGCCTGTTCACCCAAAGCTCCTTTGGCTTTTCGCTGATCCTTGCCTCCGGTCCTCATGTCGTTCCTCATCAGCTGTCATCCCTTGGAGCAAGCTTATCCATTTGATATATATAGCTGAGCACCTCTGCCACCAATTGATATAGCTCAGCAGGAATTTGCTCATCCAAATCAAGCTTGGACAATACCTCAACCAGTGCGGCATCCTCTTGAACGGGAACGCCGTGCTCTTTGGCTTTTTCCAAAATGCTATCCGCAATACGACCACTGCCTTTGGCAACGACGATTGGGGCTTCGCTCTCACCGGGCGTATATTTAAGGGCCACAGCCTTCTTCCTAGAAGGAGAAGGAGCCTCCAACGGCTCTTTCATATTTTAAGATCGACTCCTTTATACGGCTGAGGCACATAGCTTTGTACCTCCGAAGAGACCAGACCTTTGCTCTCCTGTCCCGTCCTTACCGGCATCGGTTCGGTGCGCAACGATAAAAGCTGATAGCCTAGCGATTCCAGCGCCGTATGAATGGATTCACGCCCGCTGGTCAACAGCGAAGCAGCCCAATCCTGATCGTTATGGAGCTTAAGGCTCACAATCCGGTCCACGACTTGCACATCCACCAATGTCGGCCCGAGCGCCTTCATGTCCAAATCAAACCAAAGTCGGCAGTTGGATGCATCCAGCTCCCCGCGTTTACCGCGTCGAGACTGAATCTGGATCGTAGCTGTTTCACGACCATCCGGGCCGACAAACGGAATAAACATGTGTACCTGTGCAAAAGGGGCCGTGCGGTCCGTATTCAGCAGCAACTGCTGACCCGTCAGGTGTTGCACGACCTGCTGCGCCGCCTCTTTCAGGGCAGGCGGCAGGTCATCGCTGCTCATCAACTGGAGCAGCGCCCCCTTTACGGTGTCGGCATCCGCTGACACCGCACCGCCCGCCGCTGCCGCTAATCCCGGCAGCGGCTGCGTTCCTTCCGGCAGCTCCATACGGGCCGCCGCCGTTCCCTGCGCGGTCTGTGCAGCCGCGCGGTGTACCTGCTGCTCGTGCTCTGCACCGAGCAGCTTCAGCACGCGGCCCACCCACGGGTCCTCCGTGGGGGTGAGCTGCGTGCTGGACGCTACGGACACCGCTGGCTGCGTAGCAGCGGTGTCCGTAGCCCGCTGAGCGCCAGCCGTAGGCTGCGGCGCTTCTGTTGCGGGCTGCTCCGGCGCAGCCGTGCTCAGCGCGGGCGGCACCGCCGCGCGCAGCTCTTGCAGCAGCGTGCGCAGCCGCTGGAGAGGCGCCTCCGGCGTGGCCGCGTTGCCCACAGCGGCCTGCGGCGCAGATCCGCCAGCCAGCTGCGCGGCGGCACGGTCAGCCGTAGCAGCGTTTGCAGCAGGCTTCGCCCCGGCAAGCTCTGCCGTTGCCGCAGTAGGAGTGCCTTCGGCGCCCTTGGGCTGTTGTGTACCCGCCGTGGCAGCTTGCGGCTGCTCCGCTCCGGCTCGTGAAGCCCTCAGTGCATCAGCGCCCGATTCAGGCACATTTGCACCAGAGTCCGCCACCACGTCCGTGGCTATGGCTCCACGCCCATTAGCTACAGCTGGTTCTCCCGAGACAGCCCCTTTAGCTACAGATACAGCAGTTCCAGTCGGAGCATCCGAGTCAGTCGCCAAAGCGCCCGCTTCACCCACCATAGCAGCAAGATTTGCCGCCTGAGTCCCTTTCAGGGTCTCCTTGCCTCCTGCTGCCTGCTTTGTAGCAACAGCAGCGGCATCTTTGGACAATACAGGAACTTGGCCTTCTGGTGCATCTGCAACAACAGCTGAAGAAGCGCCTGATGGAGCAGGAGACACTCGATCACCCGCCTTTAAGGCTGTTGCTTCTCCCGCCATACGGTCAGCAGACGCTCCTTGTCCTTGCTGCTTGAATACCGCTTCAAGCTCCTGCTCCAGCGAAGACAAAAGATCATTTAAAGGAGGGCCAAACATCGCCTGTCGCAAACCGTTTATACTTTCCGCCGTCAATGGCAATCCACGTTGAAAGGCAACCGCTGCTGCCTGTACAAACGTCTCCATTTGCACTTTTCCCGGCTGCTTCGCCAAAGCGTCCCGTAAAGAAGCCGCATTTTCCGATGTCAACGGTACACCATTCTTTTGCATCGCCTGTATCAGTTCTCTGTTCTGCGCTGTATCCGGTAGCCCCACCGAATCCAGTACATCTGCCAACGCTACAGTCTGCTGTCCTGTGTTGGCTGCATCGTTCAAAGGCTTAAGCACAGTCATTCCACTGGGCGAAGCCGGCTGAACCTGAAGTAATGTGGACTGTCCAGGTTGAAGAGGGGTTTCCAGCTTGGCCCTGACCTGGGAACCTTGAATTTGCAGTACAGCTTCACCGCCGTCCTCAGACACCTTTAATACGACGCCCCGAACGACCTGACCTGGCTGCATATCGAGCTTTTTAGTCTCTCCCGCCTTCGCATCACCAAGTAATCCTCGAAATACAGAACCGATATTCATAGGGTCCCTCCTCTCTTTATGCCCTATGTTCAAGGGCTCTATTTTATTGGGTATACATTATATCGGCACAGTCCCGACTCATAATAAGTATTTACAGGTCAAACAACGTCGGTTGCTCGATCAACAAATTACCAAGAAAGCTGCGTCTATGCATTGCTGTAGCCCCCAGCGTCAAAATTTGCTCCCTATGCAGCTTGGTAGCGTAACCTTTATGTATGCCAATCCCATATTCCGGGTACCTTGCATCCCATTCACCTTTGCACAGTCGATCACGGGTTACCTTGGCAATGATAGAAGCCGCAGCAATAGACTGGCTGTTCGCATCTCCTTTAATAATAGAGAGCTGGGGGATAGGCAAGTCCACCTTTTCTGCATCTACAAGCAAATAATCAGGAGATACCTGCAATGCCTCAACTGCCTGCTTCATCGCCAAACGAGCTGCCTGTTTAATATTGATGGCATCAATCGTTCGTGCGTCAACATACCCGACTCCTACGGCAATGGCCTTCTCCATAATCAGCTCATAGTAGGTTTCCCTCTTCTTGTCCGTCAGCTTTTTGGAATCATCCACGCCCTCCAGCAGCTCACCTTTCGGCAAAATAACCGCCGCAGCCACAACATCCCCGAACAAGCATCCTCGGCCTACCTCATCAATACCAGCGATGCGCTCATAGGATTGCTCCCAGCATTCTTTTTCATAGCGCAGCATGTCCGTTACTGCTACCCCTTTTTCTTCCATACTCCATACCCGCCTATCTATATGTAGTTTGACGCTTAATTCACGCCATAGTTCTGCACAATTTTATTCAGCTTAACACAGACCAGCCCGTCCCAAAACCCTTTTCGTTAACCTGCCTTCACATACCAAAAAACCTTCCTCTCTCCGGAGAGATGGGGAAGGTTCTTCCTTGCCACACTATACTATGCGGTGTATCCGATACATCAGGCAGAATCGAATCAGTAAGGAGCTTCCAAACTGAAACGTCCCAGCTTACCTGCACGCAGCTCACGCAAAATGATTTTTGACGATTTTTCGAGATCTACACGTCCACCGCTGACAATACAGCCGCGTTTACGTCCAATCGCTTCCATGACACTGACAATTTCATCGGCATTTTCCGTATCCTCGGGACGTTCAGTCAGCTCAAAGCGCGCTACCAGCTCATCCCAGTAATATTGAACCAAATATTTTGTCGCGAAAAAAGCGATATCCTCAACATTCAAAATCTCTTCCTTGATCGCGCCTGTAACCGCCAGACGATAACCAACATTCTGATCCTCAAATTTGGGCCACAAAATACCCGGTGTATCCAGCAGCTCAATTTCACCAATCTTGATCCATTGCTGTGCTTTCGTCACTCCCGGACGGTCGCCCGTAGCTGCAATGCTACGTCCTGCCATACGATTGATCAGGGTCGATTTACCGACATTCGGTATACCAACAATCAAAGCACGCATAGGCCGTGGGTTCATACCTTTAGAAATCTGCCGATCTATCTTTTCCTTGAGCAACAACTTGGCCTGAACCGGAATTTCTTTCATTCCTGTACCTGTTGTAGCATCCACCTGAAAAGCGATATGCCCTTGCTCCTTAAAGTAGGCAATCCACTGCTGTGATACTACCGGGTCTGCCAAATCTGCCTTGTTTAAAATAATCATTCGCGGCTTGCCCTGCAAAATATCATCAATCATTGGATTCCGGCTGGAAAGCGGCAACCGAGCATCAATCAGCTCAATTACCAAATCAATCAGCTTTAATTTTGCTTCAATTTGGCGGCGCGCTCTGGTCATATGACCAGGAAACCATTGAATCGTCACCGTCATCACCTCATTGATCGTAACTCCTAACGTTCCCCCTAAGGTTAATCGTCAGGATTACGGCAGCTATGCTGCATATTAGTTGTTCTAGTGGTTAATCCACTTCATATCCTTCACCGGCCAGAAAATAACATCAGCCCGGCCCACGACTTCCTTCAAATCAATATATCCAATCATCCGACTGTCTGTACTGTTGGAACGGTTATCCCCCATCACAAAAATATGTCCTGCCGGAACTTTACCATCCTTGAAGTTTTCATTCGGGAAATTCGTAAACTTGTTGTAAAGCTCACCATTTTGATGCGCTTCGTCCAACGGAGCTTTCAAGTAAGGCTCCTGAATAGGTTTACCATTCACCGTAATCGTGTCACCTTCTACCTTAACAGTGTCGCCCTCAACGGCAATGACGCGCTTAATGAAGTCTCTTCCTTCATCTGGCACATGAAACACGATGACCTCTCCCGGTTTGGGGGAACGGAAATCATACAAAATTTCATTTACAATGACACGTTCTCCGGTATGAAAGTTAGGCTGCATCGACGGGCCATCCACAATAAACGGCTTAAAAAGAAACCAACGGATTAAAAAGACCAACACTAACGCGATAACGATGGCCTTGATCCACTCAAAAATCTCATTTTTCGGTTTACGCTTGGGTGTACCATCCTGATCGGTCGGCTGCTGTACAACTCCTTGTCCTACTTCTTGCTCCATAGCTCACTGTCCTCTCTTTACGGTCAATAATCCACAGTTCCCTATGTACGTAGAAAAAACGAAAGGAGCTTGTAATCAAGCCCCTTTCGTTATTCGTTGTATTAACGACGAATTTCTTTAATTCTCGCTGCTTTACCGCGCAATTCACGAAGATAATAAAGCTTCGCACGACGCACTTTACCACGGCGAGCCACGTCGATTTTATCGATTTTCGGGGAATGAAGCGGGAAAGTTCTTTCCACACCTACACCGTAAGAAATTTTACGAACTGTAAAAGTCTCACTGATTCCACCACCACGGCGTTTAATTACAACACCTTCAAACAACTGGATACGCTCACGAGTTCCCTCAATAACTTTCACGTGCACTTTCAAAGTGTCACCGGGACGAAAGTTAGGCAAATCTTTACGCAGTTGTTCTTCAGTGATCGCTTGGACGATATTCATCTATGACTCCCTCCTTCCGTACAGGTGTTCATGCATCTTCTGGAAACACATCCGTTTCCTTCATCATCCACAGAGGACCACCGTATTACACACAACAAATGTATTGTATCATGGAGGATACCGCATTGCAACAAGAAAAAGGGATTTGACCAAACATTATATTTAATTAATTACATTATAAAACAGGTTAGCACCTGTTTTCAAATCCACTCATTGCTAAAGCGCTTTAATACACTCTTCCCATGAGTCAATCCATCTTGCGCTGTTCCTCTATCCATACCCGTTCCTTGCTTGTCAATTCAGCCTGCTCCAGCAGATCCGGTCGACGTTCCATCGTACGACGCAGTGCCTCCTGCCGTCTCCATACATCAATATTAACGTGATGTCCTGACAACAGCACCTCAGGTACCTTCCAGCCCCGAAACTCAGCAGGTCTGGTATAATGCGGGTACTCCAGCAGACCCGTACTGAAAGAGTCCGTTACCGCACTCGTTTCATTACCCAGCACTCCAGGCAGCAACCGTGCCACACTATCTATAACGACCATGGCGGGCAGTTCCCCACCAGTCAACACATAATCTCCGATAGAAAGCTCATCCGTCACCAAATGCTCGCGAATACGCTCATCATAGCCCTCATAATGCCCGCATATAAAAATAAGATGGTCCTCTTTAGCAAGCTCCTCCGCTTTCTTTTGCGTAAAAGTCTCACCTTGGGGACACATCAAAATAATACGCGGTGCTTTCAAACCTGCACTCGACCCGGCCTCTTCACCTTGAACAACTTCGTCTGTGTTCTCTAATATGGTTGGATACTCTGATTCATCCAATAACGCCTCCACCGCAGCGAAAATCGGGTCAGGCTTCAATACCATCCCGCCCCCGCCGCCATAGGGTGTATCATCCACTTGACCATGCTTGTTCCCGGCATATTGGCGAAAATTAACCGCTTGCAGTGATATGATTCCCTTATCCCTTGCTTTTCCCAGAATGCTTGCATTAAATACACCGTCAAACATTTCGGGAAACAGGGTCAGCACATTCACCCGCATTACAGTAGTCCTTCCATCAACCGTACCGTAACCCGTTTTTCAGGCACGTTTACATCCAAAATGACATCTTCTATATACGGCAACAGCAGTTCCTTGCCATCGGGCATTGTGACTACCCATACATCGTTAGCTCCTGGTGTCAAAATCTCCTTCACCACACCAAGCTTTTCTCCATCTTCTGTCACTACTTCCAAGCCAACAACTTCATGAAAATAAAACTCATTTTCCTCTAGTTCGCCTAGCCGTTCAGCGGACACCTTCAATAAGCTGCCTTTATACTTTTCAACATCATTGATGTTATGATATTCCTTGAATTTGGCTACAACCATATTTTTTTGAAAACGTGCTGTTTCAATAGTTACAGGGATCGGCGCTTTACCATCCGCAGGAATGATCAACAACTCACTGCCTTTGGCAAAACGATCCTCCGGGAAATCAGTCGTCGTTAATATTTTAAGCTCGCCGCGGATTCCATGTGTATTCACAATTTTCCCGACATTAAACAATTGCTGCATCGTGTTCCTCCTGCATATTATCGGTCCCGCTCCATATCATCTTCATCATGTACGAAAAAGGGTTAGGACATACATCCTAACCCACTTTCGTATATCTTTAAGATATGATGTCTACGGTAACCCGTTTATCCATCTTAACGGCTGCTGATGCAACCACAGTGCGAAGCGCCTTGGCGATACGACCCTGCTTGCCAATGATTTTGCCTACATCCTCAGGATGCACACTAAGCTCATATACGACAAGCCGATCCTTCTCCAAGGTCTTCACGGTTACATCTTCCGGATGATCGACTAAAGCCTTAGCAATGATTATCACTAATTCTTCCATGGTTGACCCTCCGTATCAGCACCTTATTTCTGTTGTTTAAGCTCATGAAACTTTTTCATTACGCCCGCTTTGCTAAGCAAGTTGCGGACTGTATCGGATGCTTGTGCACCATCTTGCAACCATTTCAACGCTTTATCTTCATCAATTTTTACAACTGCTGGTACTGTAATAGGGTTGTAATAACCGATTTCTTCGATAAAACGACCGTCACGCGGGGAACGGGAATCCGATACCACGACGCGATAGAAAGGAGCTTTATGTGCACCCATACGTTTCAGACGAATACGAACTGCCACGAAAATTCACCTCCTTCAAAAAGTAGACTGTATATTGTTGTCCCATAATTCCACGGCCTATTGGCCTTAACGGAAAGGAAACTTCATACCTTTACCCATACCCTTCAACTGCTTCAGGGCTTTGTTTTTGCCACCCTTAGGACCCATCATGTCTGAGAACTGCTTCATCATGCGCCGCATTTCATCAAATTGCTTGATCAGGCGGTTTACCTCAGCCAGTGATGTTCCACTACCTACAGCAATCCGTTTGCGGCGGCTATGATTAATCATGTCCGGGTTTTGTTTTTCTTGTGTGGTCATGGAATGAACGATAGCCTCAATTCGGCCCATCTGCTTGTCATCCACTTTGACATCTTTCATTTGCTTCATGTTGCCCATGCCGGGAATCATATCGAGAATCTGGTCGATCGGGCCAAGCTTTTTAACTTGATCCATCTGTTCCAGAAAATCTTCGAAGGTAAATTCAGCATTGCGCATTTTCCGTTCCATTTCCTTCGCCTTATCGGCGTCGATATTGGATTGCGCTTTTTCAATCAGGGACAACATGTCGCCCATACCCAAAATCCGTGAAGCCATCCGTTCCGGATGAAACGGCTCCATCGCATCCAGCTTTTCACCCAATGTAGCAAACTTGATCGGGCATCCGGTCACAGCCTTAACCGACAAGGCCGCACCACCGCGGGTATCGCCGTCCAGCTTCGTCAGTACAACCCCCGTTAACTCCAAGCTAGTATTAAAGTGCTCCGCGACGTTTACCGCATCCTGACCTGTCATGCTGTCAACAACCAGCAGAACTTCGTCCGGCTTGACGTTCGAATGAATCTGGCGCAACTCTTCCATAAGCTCTTCATCCACGTGAAGACGACCGGCAGTATCTATAATAACGTAGTCATTACCGTTATCCTTGGCATGCTGTAAGCCCTGTTTTGCAATTTCCACCGGGCTTGTCTGATCACCAAGCGTAAATACAGGAGCATTAATCTGCTCACCAAGTACCTGTAGCTGCTTGATCGCAGCCGGTCTATATATATCACCAGCTACGAGCAATGGGCGATGATTTTGCTTTTGCAGCAACTTCGCCAGCTTACCGGACGTCGTCGTCTTACCTGCGCCCTGGAGACCCACCATCATAATGACCGTAGGCGGTTTGTTTGCTTTGGCAAGCTTGGCTTGACTGCCACCCATCAACTCGGTCAGTTCCTTGTTCACGATGTCGATGATTACCATGCCTGGTGTAAAGCTGTCCATCACTTCCTTGCCGACGGATTTCTCCTTCACCTTGGCAATAAAGTCCTTTACAACCTTGAAGTTAACGTCCGCCTCCAGCAAAGCTAATCGTACTTCGCGCATCGCCTGAGCTACATCATCCTCAGACACTTTTCCTTTGCCACGCAATTTACTGAATACATTTTGCAAGCGGGTCGATAATCCTTCAAATGCCATATTTTCGCACCTCCTTGTCTACCAGGGTTGTTTGTTTACTAATCTATATGACCTACAATTCCTGCAGGCGATTTACAATTTGATGAACATGTTGCAGAGTGCCATCATCGGGTTCACCGATTTTACCGAACACCTCATACAACGCCGTATTTAGTTCTTCCAGGTCTCGGCTTCTGCGCTCATGTTTACTGAGCAATCCGAGCTTTTCCTCATACATTTCCAGTACCTGCTCGGCACGTTTAATATGCTCATACACGGCCTGACGGCTAATTTGAAATTCCGAAGCAATCTCTCCCAGAGAAAAATCATCATGGAAGTAATATTTCAAAAACATCTGTTGCTTCTCCGTAAGCAGAGGTTCATAAAAGTCAAACAGTCGGTTAATCCGGTTTGTCTTTTCCAGCCGATTCTCCTGACTCATCGCATATACCTCCATCGTCAAGGAAAAACACTTTACAGTTCTTTTCAACGATCCTTATCATACATAAAAGAAAAGAAGATGTCAAGCGTTATCCCTTGTCAACCAAAAAAAAGCCGATCCACTGCCCTTAAACGGAAGTACGAATCGGCTTTTTGCCTACTAGGATTTAAACTCTTACCGGGGTAAGGTACAGCAGAACAGCCAGAAAATGAAGTATGCTGCCTGCCAGAACAAACAGATGCCAGATCGCGTGATGATACGGAAACGCCCGCCACACATAGAAGATTGTGCCCAACGTATACATTAGACCGCCCACGAACAATAGCGTCATGCCCCCGGCGGGAACAGCCGCCACCAGCGGGTTCCAGGCAATCGTGATGAGCCAGCCCATCACGATGTAGAACACGGTAGACATGAACAGGAAGCGCTTGGTGAAGAATGCCTTGAATAGCACACCAAACAGGGCGATTCCCCAAATAACGCCAAACAGCGTCCAACCTAAAGTCCCGCGCAGCGCAACGAGCATAAACGGGGTGTAGCTGCCTGCAATGAACAGGTAAATGCAAGAATGATCGAATATTTCGAACAAATCCTTCAATTTTCCTTCGCGCAGGCTATGAAGTAACGTGGAATTGGTGTACAACAGCAGCATCGTAATTCCGTAAATCGTGAAACTGACGACATGCCAAGTAGTCCCTTTCAAGCTTGCAAAAACAATGAGCAGCACAAGTGCCGCCACACTTAAAACGGCTCCAATTCCATGTGTGATCGCATTGGCTATTTCTTCCCGGCGGGAATAAGTATAGGTGTTCCCCATTGGTTCTTCACCCGGCTTCCTGTGAAATGTTTTTTACATCCAAAAAAATTCATATACGGCGCCGACAGACCCTTTTCTTTCATTATACATCCCTGTGATCTCACGCAGCAACCGGACCATACTTAGCTCCAAGCCTGATTAGGCCTGTTCTTCTTCATCCGGAGCGGTTTCATCTACGCCTTCTTCCTGAATCAACCCAGCGAACAACGCATGAACGAATTGCTCTGAATCAAATGGCTGGAGATCATTCACTTTTTCACCCAAGCCTACCAGCTTCACCGGTAAATTCAGCTCTTGGCGGATCGCCACGACAATACCACCCTTCGCTGTACCATCCAGCTTCGTCAGCACCAGCCCGGTTACGCCACTTTTCTCCCCAAACATTTTGGCTTGATTGAGCGCATTTTGTCCGGTCGTCGCATCGAGTACCAGCAGTACTTCATGGGGAGCATCGGGAATTTCACGCTGGATCACGCGGAAAATTTTGTTCAGCTCCTCCATCAGATTGCTTTTATTCTGGAGACGTCCTGCGGTATCACACAGTAACACATCCACCTGACGCTGCTTGGCAGCTTGTACCGCATCAAACATAACCGCCGCTGGATCAGAACCGGATTGCTGCTTAATGACCTCTACACCAGCCCGTTCACCCCATACCTCCAGCTGTTCAATCGCACCAGCACGGAACGTATCCCCGGCGGCCAGCAGCACTTTTTTACCCTCTTGTTTAAAACGATGCGCCAGCTTGCCGATTGTTGTTGTTTTGCCGACACCATTGACACCGACGAACAGAATGACCGTAATCCCGTCAGGACTCATTTGAAGCTGACTGTTGTCATTGCCCCGCAGCAGCTCAGACAGCTTTTCCGATAGTACAGGCTGTAGCTCGGATGCGTCCTCGATTTTGCGTTTTTTCACTTCTACTCGCAGGTCTTCAATGAGGTTCATTACTGTGTTGACGCCAACATCGGCACCGATCAGAATTTCTTCCAGTTCCTCGTAAAACTCCTCATCAATCTTCTTGCGGCGAATCATCAAATCCGTTACTTTTTCAACAAGACCTTTGCGTGTTTTTTCCAAACCGTCCTTGAACTGTTTGGTGACGGATTCGGTTTTGCTTGCAATGCTTTCCTTTAATTTCCTAAAGAAGCTCATAGGTTCCCTCCGTTGATCTGAAAGTATGTTATTTTATGTCAGGCAATCTCGGCTTCCTCATTGTCCAGCTTGACGGATACGAGCTTGGAAACCCCGCCTTCTTCCATCGTAACCCCATACAGCACATCGGCTTCTTCCATCGTGCCCTTGCGATGTGTAACTACAATGAATTGTGTCTGCTCGGAGAATTCCCGCAAATATTGGGCAAAGCGCACCACGTTGGCTTCGTCCAGTGCGGCCTCCACTTCATCCAGCACACAGAATGGGACAGGCTTGACATGTAAAATGGCAAACAATAGCGCCATCGCCGTTAACGCCCGCTCGCCCCCTGACAGTAGTTGCAAGTTTTGCAGCTTTTTGCCCGGCGGCTGGGCTACGATGTCAATTCCCGTCTCTAGCATGCGTTCCGAGTCAATTAGCACCAGATCGGCACGTCCGCCCCCAAACAGCTTGGAGAACACCTTACCAAATTCGCACCGGATGGCATCGAAAGTGGCTTTGAAGCGTTTGGACATTTCATCATCCATTTCACGGATAACCTGATAGAGCGTTGTCTTGGCCTCGACCAGATCAGACTTCTGCTCATCGAGAAACGTATAACGCTCATGCACACGCTGGTATTCCTCAATGGCACCCAGGTTTACCTCGCCCAACGCGGAAATACCGCGTTTGAGCCTTTGCACCTCGGCCTGCGTACCTTCTATATCTTCCGGTATCGGATAACGCTGCTTGGCCAGCTCATAGCTGAGTTCATAGTCATCACTTAATTTTTTCAGTACGTTCTCCAGCTCTACATCAAGCCGGTTCACTCCAATTTCTGTCTGGCGAAGCTGTTCCTCGACCGACTTGAGCTGAATGCGTTGCTCTTTCATCTCGTTTTCGGCCACTTCCAGCCTTTTGGACAAGCTGCTGCGTGCAGCACGCTTAAATTCCAATTGCTGCGAAGCTTCTTCCTTTTTAAGCCGATACTGATTGAGATTTTCAATCTGCTTCACGCTTTCCTGCTCATTGGTCAGCAGATCAGCTTCGATGGAAGCAAGCAAGGTCTTGTTCTGTCTCGAATCCTTGCCAAGGGTATCATAATCCCCTCGTAATCTACGCAGCTGCTCTTCCAGTGAAAAGCGCTCCTGATCCAGCTTTCCTTCTCTTACCTTGAGATTCGTAAGTTCTCCCTGTAGCTGTTCTTTGGCAGATTCGTTGGCCTTACGGGCAAATTCAGCGGCATGGATAGCCTGGTGGGTTTTTTTCTCTTCTTCCTCCAGCACAGCTAATTTCAGCAACGCCTCTTCACGGGAAGCTTCCAGTTCCTTGATCTCTTGATCAAAACCCTTCTTCTCCTGACCAGATGCAGCCACCTGCTCCAGAACATGACGAAGCTCATGCTCCAGTTGCTTGAGTTCCATTGCCGCCTGCTGCTCTTCGCCGCGCTTCACATCGCCGCCCTGACGCAGCTCGTCCAAACGGGTCTGTGTCTCTTCCAACTGACGTTTTGTATCTACCGCGCTCTGACGCAACCTCGCAATTTGTTGCTCCGTATCCATAATGTCCTGATCCAACTGATCCAGCTGACGTTTACGCCCAAGCAGGTTGGCATTTTTCTTGAATTGGCTACCACCTGTCATGGAACCACCTGCATTGACGACATCGCCTTCCAGCGTCACGACGCGATATCTATATTGGCAACGAGCCGCAATACGGTTCGCATCTTCCAGCGTACGGGCAATAACCACATTTCCCAGAAGGCTGCCTACAATACCAGCATACCGTTCATCATACTGAACAAGATCCGCACCGATTCCGACAAAACCTTCGGCCCCTTCCGCGATTTGGCGTTCACCCGCCCCAATTTGACGCGGACGGATAACATCCATAGGCAAAAACGTCGCTCTGCCCAGCTGACGCTGCTTCAAAAAGCTGATCGCCTGTCTGGACACCGATTCATTTTCCATCACGATATGCTGCATCGAAGCGCCCAAAGCCGTTTCCATCGCCTGCTCCAAATGCTCAGGTACCCGGATCAGCTCTGCTACAGCTCCATGCACGCCATGCAGGGTTTCTTTGCGTGCCGCCTTCAGTACTTCTTTAACGCCCAGCATAAAGCCGTCGAAGTCATCCTGCATTTCCTTCATCGTATCTCGGCGTGAAATTTGGGCCTCGCGTTTTTGTTCCCATTTGCGGACAGTACCCTGGCTTTCTTCCAGCAGCTTTTGCAGCGCTTGGTATTTTTCGCTGCCCTGAATATATCCGCTGCGCAGACTGCTGATTTCCTGACCAAGCTTCTGAACAGACGCTTCCAAACCCTTTTTACGCTGTTCCAGTTCAGCTTTCTGGGCTTCCCATTTGCCGGATTCGTCACTTACGCGAGTCACCCGCCGTTCCAACGCTTCCTTCTGCTGGTCGGTATAACGGATTTCGTTACGCGCCTGTGCCATCTGATTCATCAGCTCCAGCAGTCCGCCCTTCAGGCTTTCCTCCTGCTCCTGGCTGATTCCGCCTGTGACACCAATCAGCTTCGCCTCTTCGTCAGATAGGCGTTCACGCAACTCATCAAGCTCGACAGTCAACGCAGACAGTTTTTCGTTCAGTAGATCCAGCTCACTTTTGCGCTCGGAATGACGTGATTCGCTCGTGCTAAGCGATAAAATGAGCTGCTCCCGGTTTGCCTCCAGATTGCGTGTACGCTCTTTCAGCAGTTCGCCGTAGCCTTCGCTCTTTTCCGTAGCTTCACTGTATTGCAACAGATCACTTTGCAGCCGCTCCACTTGCTCCTCCAGCTGACGCAGCTCGTTACGATCGCTCTCCAGCATCGCATCATGACGTGACACCACCGTAGACAGCTGTAGCTGCTCCTGTTGCAACAAAGCCAGCTTGGAAGTCGCATCGCTCCACGAGGTATGAATCTGTTCAATTTGGTGGACATACATCGAAATTTCCTTCGATTTCAGTTCGCCCCGAAGTTCCTTATAGTGGATCGCCTTTTCCGACTGCTCCTTGAGCGGTCCGATCTGATCCTCCAGCTCACTGACCAAATCATGAATCCGAAGCAAATTTTGCTCCGTGTCATCCAACTTGCGAACCGCGTCTTTTTTACGTGATTTATATTTCACGATACCGGACGCTTCCTCAAAAATCCCCCGACGGTCCTCGGAACGGGTACTCAAAATCTCTTCAATGCGCCCCTGTCCGATAATGGAATAAGCTTCTTTACCAATACCTGTATCCATAAACAGCTCGGTAATATCACGGAGTCTGCATGATTGTCGGTTAATGAAATATTCACTATCTCCACTGCGATGCACACGCCGCGTGACCGTGACTTCTCCAAAATCAAGAGGCAACGCCTGATCCTCATTATCCAGCGTAAGCGACACTTCGCCGTAATTAACAGCCTTACGAGCATCACTACCCGCAAAAATAATGTCCTCCATTTTACCGCCGCGCAGTGATTTGGCGCTCTGTTCACCCAGCACCCAGCGAATACCGTCGGATATATTACTCTTTCCGCTTCCGTTGGGTCCGACGACCGCTGTAATGCCGCGGACGAATTCCATCTCCGTTTTATCTGCAAACGATTTGAAGCCCGCCAGCTCAATGCGCTTTAAAAACATACTCAATCTCACCTCTAACATTTAAATATGCTTGTACAACACCGTTTACCTGGTTAACAAGAATTATCCCTATTGTAGCACAAGACTACCGCGGATAAAGCGCGGCAAAGACATACAAAGCTACAGTAGCAAAGCCACGAAAAAAGAGCAAAACGCAGTCCATTCGCCATTGCGGGCCGGGACTCCCCGCGGACTGCCCTTTGCTCTTACTTTGTGTCCCCTTGCTCGTGTAACCCGTCCGGGCCACTCAGGTACCGATTACGATTCTGCCAGCTTCAAACGGTTTAAGGCTACTGCCGCCGCCTGCTGCTCAGCTTCTTTTTTGGAGCGTCCTGTACCTGTACCCAGCCGTTCGCTGTCCATATATACCTCAGCTACAAACTCGCGCTCATGGGCAGGTCCGCGCTCCTCAACAATCTTGTATTCAAGCATCCCCATGTTATGATGCTGCGTCAGTTCCTGAAGCTCTGTTTTGAAATCACTCATCTGAAGCTTACCGTTTAACACAATTTGAGGAAAAATATAACGTTCCAGAAACGACCGGACGGCATCCAGACCCTGATCCAAATAAAGCGCGCCTACGAACGCTTCGAATACATCGGCCAACAGAGCCGGACGAGTACGTCCGCCTGTCAGCTCTTCACCTTTGCCAAGCAGTACATATTGCCCGAACTCAAGTCCGACAGCAAATTTCACCAGAGAAGGCTCACAGACAATGGCTGCACGCAGCTTGGTCAGCTCGCCTTCCGGCCGGTTAGGGTACTGATTGTACAATTGCTCGGATACGGTCAGCTCCAGAACTGCGTCACCTAAAAATTCAAGCCGCTCATTGTCTGCATGCTGACTGAACCGATGTTCGTTTACGTAGGAAGCGTGCGTAAAGGCCTGCTTCAGAAGCTGCCGGTTGTTGAATTGAATATGAAGTTTCTGCTGTAATTGCTTCAAGTCTCCACTCAACGAACTGACCCCTTACGCTTCATATTTTTTTAGAATAACCGTAGCATTGTGACCACCAAAACCGAAGGAATTGGACATCACTACATTCAGTTTCGCTTTTCTCGGCTCGTTAGGTACATAATCAAGATCGCAAGCTGGGTCCTGATTATCCAGATTAATCGTCGGCGGAATGATCTGATGCTGGAGAGCCAATCCGCAAATCACGGCTTCAACACCGCCAGCTGCACCCAACAAGTGCCCCGTCATTGACTTGGTTGAGCTAATCGCCACTTTATAGGCGTGGTCTCCAAGCGTTTTCTTAACCGCTTCTGTTTCCGATTTGTCACCGACTGGCGTGGATGTACCATGCGCATTGATATAATCAATATCTTCAGGATTCAACCCTGCGTCGCGGATCGCCATTTTAATACAGCGTGCTGCACCATCCGGATCTGGCTCTGTCATATGATGTGCATCGCCGGACAGACCGTAGCCGATCACTTCGCCGTAAATACGTGCGCCACGCTTCAATGCGTGCTCCAACGATTCCAGAATCAGAACACCAGAGCCTTCGCCCATAACAAATCCGTCTCTGTCTGTATCAAAAGGACGGCTTGCCTTCTCAGGCTCATCGTTACGAGTGGACATTGCCCGCATCGAACAAAAGCCAGCCATACCGATCGGACGAATAGTTGCCTCAGCCCCGCCGCAAATCATAGCGTCAGCATCACCACGCTGAATCATGCGGAACGAATCGCCGATCGCATGACTTCCCGTTGCACAAGCCGTAACCGGTGATGTATTCGGTCCTTTAGCGCCGAGTGAAATCGACACTTGACCGGAACCCATATTAGCAATCATCATCGGGATAAAGAAAGGGCTTACGCGTTTAGGTCCTTTTTCAATCAGCGCATTGTGCTGATCCTCCCAGGTACCCAATCCGCCAATACCGGAGCCAACGGATACACCAACACGCTCAGCATCGGCGTTCTCTCCGATTACGAGTCCGCTGTCCTTGAGTGCCAATTTACTGGCGGCAACGGCGAATTGTACAAAACGGTCCATTTTACGGGCATCCTTGCGCTCCATATAATCCTCAGGATTAAAATCCTTAATAGAAGCCGCAATTTTCGTTGTATATTCACTGGTATCGAAAGCTTCGATTTCACTAACGCCGGATTTTCCAGCCATCAGATTATCCCATAGTGTGTTCAAATCCTGTCCCAGCGAAGTGATTACACCCATTCCTGTTATGACAACACGTTGTTTCAAAGATAATCACCTCTATGTCTACTGCATATTGTATTTCAAGGCCGTACGCTCTTGTGTGCAAAAATAATATAGAATCAACTAAAGTTAGTAATGCCGCATACTCCCAGCCTTGACTAAGTCATGCCGAGCCAAGCTCAAGAACACGCGGCAATTCCGTCTTTAGTTCAATCTGTATGATTAGGAGAAAGTCCCGCCTGTAACAGAACGGGACTTTCGTTGACTTGAATTAGGTATGAGATTGTATGTACTTTACAACTTCACCTACAGTTGTAATTTTCTCTGCATCTTCATCAGAGATTTCCATATCAAACTCATCTTCCAATTCCATAACCAATTCAACTACATCGAGAGAATCAGCGCCTAAATCATCTTTGAAAGATGCTTCAAGTGTAACTTCGGCTTCGTCGGCTCCCAAACGGTCAACGACAATGCGTTTTACGCGCTCCAATACGTCGGACATCCGGCTCACCTCCTCCTTAGGTATTATACGAAAATTACAATTAAAATGCCATAGAAGAGAGTTTTCATTCAATACTCTTCATCGGGGCATGCGGATTAGCAACATGTAGCTACATGTACATGCCGCCATCCACATGCAAAGTCTGGCCCGTCATGTATGAGGAAGCATCCGAGGCCAAAAACAGCACCACATCCGCAATTTCCTCAGGCCGTCCGAGACGGGCCAGCGGAATACCGCTGAGCATATTGTCACGTAAATCATCAGCAAGCACCTGTGTCATTTCGGTATCAATGAATCCTGGGGCTACGCAGTTGACTGTAATACCTCTCGAAGCAAGTTCCCTCGCAGACGATTTGGTAAGACCGATCACTCCTGCTTTGGCAGCCACATAGTTGGCTTGCCCTGCGTTGCCGAGTACGCCGACAACGGAAGAAATATTGATAATTCGACCGGAACGCTGCTTCATCATCGGACGAGTGGCTGCCTTGAGACAATTAAACACACCTTTCAGATTCGTCTCGATCACCTGATCGAACTCCTCTTCCTTCATACGCATGATTAAATTATCTCTTGTTATTCCGGCATTATTCACCAGAATGTCGATCTGGCCCCAAGCGCCAATCACATCCTTGATTAACCGATCTGCCTCGTCGGCGCGACCGACATTAGCCTGAACCGTAATAGCTTCCACGCCTTTGGCACGAATTTGCTCCGCAACCTCTGCCGCAGCCGCTTCACTGCCAGCGTAGTTTACCGCTACATTAGCGCCCGCTTCAGCCAACGCCAATGCGATACTGCGGCCGATCCCCCGTGACGCCCCTGTAACGAGCGCCGTTTTTCCACTTAATGGCTTAGACATCATCCTACCTCCCCTTGCAAGTATATAACCGTTAAGGCGGTAATTGCTACTTTTAACGGGCCTCCAAGGCTTCCGTTACCAAAACAAGCGACTCCAGGCTGCTTATATTATACAGCTTAACCGTTTTGTCGATCTTTTTAACCAGCCCGGTCAAAACACTGCCCGGTCCGAACTCGACAAAAGTGTCAACTCCCTGCTCCAGCAGCCATGCCACACCGTCTTCCCACAATACCGGGGAATAGACCTGCTCGACCAGTAGCTGGCGAATTTCTCCACCCTCATGCACAGGCTTGGCTGTGACATTGGCCACAACAGGAACCTGAGCTTCGGAGAAAGCTACGTCCTCCAGCTTGCCGGACAACTTAATCGCTGCTTCCTTCATCAACGAAGAATGAAAAGGACCGCTGACCTCCAAAGTAATAGCACGCTTGCCACTCGCTTCCTTCACGCGTTCAGCGACAGCAGCTACGCCCTCCTTCGCACCAGATACAACAATTTGCCCCGGGCAGTTGATATTCGCCAGCTCAACCAGGTGACCGGATTCCGTAATATCACGGCATAGTGCCGCCAATGCTTCACGGTCCGCTCCCAATACAGCGGCCATCCCGCCTTGTCCGTCAGGAATGGCTTGCTCCATAAACTCGCCACGAGCACGAACGATCTCAACTGCATCTTCAAATGCAAGTACGCCGGAAGCGACAAGCGCGCTGTATTCTCCAAGACTGTGTCCAGCCACGTAATCAGGGCGAATGCCCTTTTCCTTGAACGCTTCATACAACGCAATGCTCGCCGTCAACAGCGCAGGCTGCGTATTGGATGTCTGCTTCAAGGCTGTATCCGGACCTTCAAAAATCAGTGAGCTTAGCGCAAAACCCAACCGTTCGTCCGCTTGGCGGAACACTTCTCTTGCCGCAGGAACTGCTTCATAAGCATCTTTAGCCATACCTACAGCTTGTGAACCCTGACCGGGAAATATAAATGCCGTTTTGCCCATCGTATATGCACCTCTCTGTATCCAATGCTTGTCCTGTAAAATACCAGACAAATTCAATATTGTATCAAACCCGCCGCTTTCTTACCAGACAAGAACCGACGCGCCCCATGTCAAACCGCCCCCGAAGCCCACCATTAATACCCGGTCGCCTTCCTTCATGCGGCCTTCCTCGGCTGCTTCCACAAGCGCGAGAGGAATCGATGCAGCTGATGTATTCGCATATTTATGAACATTAATGATAACCTTTTCTTCCGGTAGATCCAAACGCTGCATCGCCGATTGGATAATGCGAATATTGGCTTGATGCGGAACGAACAAATCAATATCATCTTTGGAAAGCCCTGCTTTTGCCAGCACATCGACGGTTGCTGTTCCCATAACACGTACCGCGAACTTGAATACTTCGCGTCCGTTCATATAAATATAGTGTTGCTTGTTTTCCACAGTATCCGCACTCGCAGGCAAACGTGAACCGCCAGCTTCCAGCTTAAGCAATCCGCCTCCTGCTCCTTCGGCACCGAGATCAAAGGATTGGAATCCTCTACCCTCAGGTACTTCACCAATTACTACAGCTCCTGCACCGTCTCCGAAAAGAACACAAGTATTGCGGTCTGTATAATCCGTGATTCTGGAAAGACAGTCTGCCCCAATGATTAACGCATTATTATAAATGCCCGTCTTAATAAAGCTCGTCGCAGTTGCCAGCCCATATACAAACCCTGAGCATGCCGCAGACAAATCAAAAGCCGCTGCGCCTTTGGCTCCGAGCTTGTCCTGAAGAATGCAGGCAGTCGAAGGAAACGCCATGTCCGGCGTAATTGTAGCCACAATAATCAGATCCAAATCCTGTGCCGTCATACCTGCGGATGCCAATGCCTTAATCGCTGCTTCATAAGCCAAATCGGATGTAGCCTGCTCTGGAGCCGCAATGTGGCGCTCCTGAATTCCTGTACGGCTGACAATCCATTCGTCACTTGTTTCCACGATTGCTTCCAAATCTTTGTTCGTCAATATTTTCTCAGGCACGTATTTCCCTGTTCCGATAACACCAACCGACCGCAAATTATTCATATCGTCACTCACTTCCTGCTGATTTCCTTGGATATACTTTCCACCAACTGGTTTTGCAAGGCCGTACGGGCCTGTCTTACCGCGTTTTTGACGGCAATGCCGTCAGATGAACCGTGACCTTTCAAGACGAGTCCGCTCAGTCCCAACAAGGGAGCGCCGCCATGCTCTTTGTAGTCCAGCTTATCTTTCAAGCCGCGAAGCTCGGGCATAATCAGGGCCGCTGCCAGCTTGGTCTTTAAAGATTTACTAAGCTGCTCCTTCAAGAGAGAGAATATCGCACCCGCCGTACCTTCCAGCGATTTTAGCATGATGTTTCCGGCGAATCCGTCACACACCAGTACATCGCAATTCCCGGTCAGCACATCTCTAGACTCCACATTACCTACAAAGTTAACAGACAACTCCTCAATCAGAGGAAAAGCCAGTTTCGTCAGTTCATTGCCCTTCCCGGCTTCCGTCCCAACATTCAGCAAACCCACTCTGGGGGAAGCCACACCATGAACCTTTTGGCGGTACAAGCTACCCATCAGCGCATATTGGGCAAGATGTTCGGGCTTGGCGTCCATATTAGCTCCCAAGTCCAGCGCCAGCACACCCTGATCGTCAATCGTCGGAATCATCGGTGCGAGAGCAGGGCGCTCAATGCCTTCCATTCTCCCGACCACCAGCAACCCTGTCGTCATCAACGCACCCGTATTACCTGCCGATATCAAGGCATCCGCTTCGCCTTCTTTGACCATTCGGCCAGCTACGACCATCGAGGCATCCTTTTTACGTCGTACTGCCTTCACAGGCTCGTCCTGCGCATCTATCGTTTCAGATGCATGGCGAATGCTGAGATTCGCGGGCAGCGCTCTGCCGTTCAGCACCGATTCAATCCGTTCCCGGTCACCAACCAGCGTAATGTCCGTATCCTTCCATTCCGCCGCCGCAGATAGCGCGCCTTCTACTGTCGCCTCAGGAGCATTATCTCCCCCCATGGCATCAATGGCGATCCGCATGCTGACTTCCTCCTTCGCTATACTCTTCCTCTGTGGAGCGGTAAATGACAAAGTTGCCCTGGAACACCATTTCTTCTCCCACGTAAGCAAACACTTCCACTTTGGCCTTCCCTTTTTGCTCGGGATTTGAACGTACATATGCCTTGGCAATGCACTTTTCTCCCAAATGAACAGGACGGACAAAGCGGATATCCGCCGAAGCGGTCAACGCTATCTCATCATTAATCACGGCAACAGCCAAAGAATTGGCCTGGGCAAACACATAATGCCCCCGCGCGATGCCGGTGCGTGAAAAAATATGCTCTTCTTTAATTTCAAAAATGGAAATACCGCTTCTGTCCAATTGGAGATCAACGATATCCCCGATCACTTCATGTAAAGGCAGGGAGCGAACCTGATCGTAGGAACGCTCAGCCATCAGCTTCAATCGCTCCCGCAGTTCCGGGATACCCAATTCCATCCGATCCAGCCGAATCGTCTGGATGCTCACCTTAAGCTGTCTCGTCAGTTCCTGATCCGTTACGAACGGATTCTCATCAATTAATTGAATCAGCCGTTGCTGTCTCTGTCTCTTTGGCAAACGTTCGATATCAGTGACGCCTCCTTCCCTGCAATAAACTACCGTTCAGCCGACGGTTCGGGTTACTTCACGTGCTAGCGGCGAATGCTTCATGCCGATTTGTCATCTTGTATGTATAAAGAACCCCTTCGGCCCTTCTTTCTTAGAACCTGGTACTAAAACAGTATATAGCATGCCGACGCAAAAAGAAAGTACGAAGACAAAAAAAGTAGCGCCTCACTAGAGTGAAGCGCTACTTTTCCTGCGAAGATTCCAAAGAATCCGCTTATCGGACATTATTGAGAGATAATCTCTCTAGCTTTGTACGTTCCGCAAACTTTGCACACATGGTGAGCAAGTTTCAATTCGCCGCATTCGGAGCATTTCACCATACCTGGTACTGCCAGTTTAAAGTGAGTACGACGTTTGTCGCGACGAGTTTTGGATGTTCTCCGTTGAGGTACTGCCATTATTCCCACCTCCTTAACCAGATCAACCCGTATAACGGGTGTGACTTCTTATCTCATTCAAGACTGAAGGAAACTGCCGAAAGCAGCTACCTCACAGCCGGTGAATCAAGCCTGCAACATCCATGCTCGGTTAACTCCTCCGCACAAGTGGATGATGATTTGTCAGAATTGAACTCAATTCTCATTTAAAAAAATCCTTAAGCCCTGCCAGACGCGGATCAATCTTTTTCGTATCGTCATCGTCTCTGTCATCGGAGCCAACGCTCCAGTTTTGTCCGGCCGCAGGAGCGATCCCTTGACAATCCTCACTGCACACAGGCGCAAACGGCACGTGCAGTACAAACAGTTCTTCACAATACGGTGCAATGTCGAAGGAATCCCCCGTCACTGCGATAAATTCGCCATCTTCACCCTCCTCTTCGCCAACCGAAGAGGTTTGCTTAAACCGTTCACGGAATTCAATTTTCAAATCCTCGTGCATCGGACTCAAACAGCGTGAGCACAGCATGTCCAGACCTGCGGTCAACGTGCCTTCCACGCTCATTAAGCCTTGACCCAGACTAACGGCGACCAAATCGGTCTCCAGCGGGGAAACGGCCGTAACATCAGGACGATCATCCACCAATTCACTCACATTAAGAGCTTCACGGATCGGAAAAGGACCATCACTTGTTGCTACTTTGCGAAAAAATAGTTGCATCACTATCACTCCAAACAAACAAAAATTATTATACCGACTGATCGAGTCGTTTGTCAACACCTTTCACTTTACACCTCTCACAAATCCATCGGTTTTCCAATGGTTCCGCAAGTTTTATGCGAAAGCGAAAATACGTTGCATGGATCATGTACCTGTGAGTATTCGTACCCCCGCCACTCTTCGTGTACAATAATGCGAGTATAAAGCTTTTTTCTCCAGGTCTCAATGGCCTTGTTCATTTCCGATCACGAAAAAGCAGCATCGCTGCCCCTAAGAACAATCATTAGCTGATGGATAACCATCATTTCTAGGATAGTCACCAGACTAGCAACAAAAGAAAGGAGCCGACGTACAGCCTTGAAAACCCTCGGTATTATTGTAGAATACAACCCGCTGCATAACGGTCACACTCATCACTGGAAGGAGTCTCTTCGCATCACTGGCGCACAGCGCACGGTGGCTGTGATGAGCGGTCCCTTCCTCCAGCGGGGGGAACCCGCGATTGTGGACAAATGGTCCCGCACCGAAATGGCACTCGCCATGGGTGTGGACCTGGTTTTGGAGCTGCCTGTGGCCTATGCCGTCCAGCCCGCAGAATGGTTCGCCCACGGGGCGGTCGCCCTGCTCCGCGCCACGGGCGTCGTCGACGCGCTCTGCTTCGGCAGCGAGAGCGGCGACATCGCCCCGCTGCGCGCGCTGGCCCGCGTGCTGGCGGCGGAGCCGGCCGAGCTCAAGGCCGGCATCGCGCAGCGCCTGAGCAGCGGCGCAAGCTACCCCGCCGCCTACGCGGGGGCCGCAGCCGCGCTCGCGGCTGAAGGGACGGACGGCGCTGCGCTCGCCGCCCTCATGCAGCAGCCCAACAATACGTTGGGGCTGCATTACTTGATTGCGCTGGAACGGCTGGACAGCGCAATCAAGCCCTTCACCGTAGCCCGCACGGGATCGGGCTACCACGAAGCCGTGGCGCCCGCGGACGGAGTCATCGCCAGCGCCACGGCCATCCGCCGTCTGCTGCTGGACGGCGGGCCGGAGGCCGCGTCGCCGTACGTGCCTGCGGCGACGCTGGAGATTTTGCGGCGCGAATGGCAAGCCGGACGCGCGCCGCTGCAATGGGAAGCGTTCAGCCAGCCGTTGCTGAACGCCCTCATCACGCGCAGCCCACAGCAGTTGGCGGAGCTGCACGAGGTTACCGAAGGGCTGGAGCATCGCCTGCGGCAATCGCTGTACACGCTGACCCAGCCCTCGGTAGAGGCATTACTCGCCGCCGTCAAGACGAGGCGGTACACTCGTACGAAGCTTCAGCGTATGTTCACACATATTTTGCTGAATCATGCCAAGGCAGATATGACTCCCTCTGAGTTGGCGAAAGGCCCCGGCTATATCCGCGTGCTCGGCTTTAATACTGCCGGACGCGAGCTGCTGGCCCGGATGAAGCAGACAGCGACCCTTCCGGTATGGGTCAAGCCGTCTGCCGGATCGCATCCCCATCTGGACTGGGATACGGCCGCAGCCGCCATACACGCGGCTGGAATGCCACGTCCCGCGATCCGTGACATGTATGCCGATTACTTGCGGCCGCCCGTCATGGTTTGATCGGGAGCTTTTCCATATAAGTTAACGCATCGTCAAGCTTGCGAACCGGAACGAGCTTCATCCGGGTTCCGATTTGCTCGGCTTTGGCCTTGGCTTCCTTATAATTGTCCGCCGGGACGAAAAACAATTCAGCACCCTGACGGTCAGCGGCGACAATTTTATACTTTGCACCGCCGATAGCTCCCACCTTACCGCTCTTATCAATCGTTCCCGTACCGGCAACACGATATCCCTTGCTCAGATCGCCCGGTGTCAGCTGATTATAAATTTCCATCGTAAACATCAAACCAGCCGAAGGACCACCCACATCTGTTGACGTAAAATGAATTGTTTTACGTTCATCCTTCGGCTCTACTTTCTGAACCGTGGCAATGCTAACTCCAAAGCCGGGACGTTGCTTGCCCGTCTCGCTGTCTGTGATGGTCGTTAATGGAGCCTGCACCGTCAGCAGCTTGCCATCACGTTTTAGCTTCATTTTGGCCATCGTTCCCGCCTTTTCATCCTCCAAGGCATTTCGAATGGAACGATTATCCGTCACCCTTACCCCGTTCAGCTCCACAATTTCATCTCCGGGATGAAACACACTGTTAGAGCCGGGTACCTTAAATACATACACATAATCCGGCACAATGCGATAAGGAATATTGGCCCGGGTATAAGCAGCCTCCATCGCGGAAGACTGGGAATCCCCCATATACCACACCTGCTCTGCTGCATATTCGTCTTCACTTCGGCCGTGCAGCCGATCCTCCTTGCGCTGAATCTCCGAATTGGCGTCCAGCTTCGACATACCCAGCATAATGACATTGGCATAACGCGCCGATACCGTCGTCATCATAAAAGTTCCCCGTTCGCTACGGTCGCCTTCCTGAACGGTAACCATCGGCTTGATTTCATTCGCCCCGCCGGGTCCATAGATCAGATACGGGGTTGGCATATATACCAGCACATAGACCATAGCGGCCAGGAACAGAACATATCCGGTTGTAAAAAAAGCTCTATTGCGGTTTATTCGTTTCATCGCTTCTCCCCCTCACAGCCTTAACTTCTCCTATCTCACCCAAATCCACTCTGTGCCCTGCCTGTTCTCAATGCTTACAAAAAAGCATACATTATTTACCGACAGCGCGTACGAACACCTCGGCCGATTACAAACAAACGCGAACAGGCGCTAGAAACAACATACAGTGAACTCTACTCTATTTATGCACGATGAGATTCGTTTTTTTAAATGTTAAATCATATCACTTCCAGGGAGGTGAACCCTTTGCTACAAAAGGAAGCCCATTCCGCTTCTTATTGGACAACCCTGTTCCTAGGACTTGGTGCCATTCTGCTTGTGCTGGCTGTTGTCGCCTCACCGGAAGAGGTGTTTCAAGCCTCCGCCCAAGGGCTTAAGCTATGGTGGAGCATTATTTTCCCGGCCATGCTTCCTTTTTTGATGCTGTCCGAAATGCTCGTCGCCTTCGGTCTGGTGCATGGGCTTGGCGTCCTTTTGGAGCCGTTCATGCGGTCCTGGTTCCGTCTTCCGGGGCGAAGCGGCTGGGTACTGGCCCTCGGCCTGACCGCCGGATTTCCTGCTGCTGCGGAAGCAGTGCGCCAATGGGCACAGCAGGAGGATATGACCGAGCGCCAGCTTAGACGATTGACCGCTATCGCTCATTTCTGCAATCCGATTACCATCCTGCTCGTTATTGGGACAGGATTGCTGCATAATGCTGCTGTAGGCGCCATGCTGCTTGCCGTTCACTGGATCTCCGGCCTATTGGCGGGATGGATTACAGTCAGACTGACTGCATCGTCAAAAGAATCGCAAAAACGGGAAACGCCAGTTGCCCTCCGGCGAACCTCTGTTTCCCGTACTTCTACCACTCTCATCCGGTCCGCATGGTACGCCACACGCTCGGCCAGAGAACGGGACGGCCGCAGCTTCGGAAAGCTCCTGGGCGAAACCGTATCCCATGCCGTACAGACGCTGATGATGACAGGTGGATTCATTATTTTCTTTTCCGTGCTGATTCGGCTGTTATCCATGCACTCAGGCCAAGGAGCATTTTCTTTCATATGGCCCGCCTGGATGGAAATTCATCTTGGTTCCTATGAGATCAGCCGGCTGCCGAATGATCTTCGCACACAAGCGGCTCTGATCAGCGCTGCACTAGGCTGGGGAGGGCTATGCGGCTGGCTTCAAATCACAGCCGTCACCAGACCATCGGACAAAGGCATCACGTTCACCATATCTAGGGTGCTTCATGGTATCATCGCCTTTGTGCTCACACTCGTCGCATGGATGCCTCTTAGTCGTATGACAAGCAATACACTTCCCGCTTATGTTAGCCGTAGCTCTGTTTCTTCCTTCGCGGAAGGCGGTTATGATCCCTCCGCGCATTCCGTCATGGCGGAGAGCAGCAACCTGTGGACACAGTTGGAAAGTCCGTCGCTGTATCCCTGGCAGCTAACATTGTTGTCTATTGCGCTTCTGGGCGCGATTATACTTACGCTGCTTGTCATTTCCTTTATGACTTCATGGTGGAGCCGCCGCGCTTGGCGTTAACCTTGGCACGCAGCGCATCCTCGACCTCAGGAGCCACCAGATCTACGACCTTGCCGTCAAAATGGGCGATTTCCTTCACCATACTGGAACTCAGATATGAATAGGCCGGGTTCGTCATCATAAAGATCGTTTCGGCATCCGGGTTCAGCTTATGGTTCGTGGAAGCCAATTGCAGCTCGTATTCAAAATCAGTCACCGACCGGATTCCTCTGACGATAACCTGAGCCCCTTTTTGGCGTACATAATTGGCTGTCAGGTCACGGAAGCTGTCCACCTCAATATTCGGGATATCGCGGGTTACCGTCCGTAGCAGCTCCATTCGCTCCTCCAGAGAAAACAGTGGATTTTTACTAATATTGTTAAGTACCGCGACAATCAGCAGATCAAACTGCCTCGCCGCTCTTTGAATAATATCCTGATGCCCCATCGTCACGGGATCAAAGGTTCCCGGATATACGGCAATACGTGGTTTGTGCTCAGTCATGATGGTCCTCCCCGCCTGATTCGGCTATACCGGATTTTTCCGTTCCGGCCTTAGTATGTTCTGCATCGTCCGGTTGCTCTGCTGCAAAACGGTAGATGGATAACGTTGTTTCACCATAGACCGCTTTTCTGACCTGTTCGAACGGTCCAAAGCTTTCTGGGTACTCATGTCCCGACTCATACTCCAGCACAATGACTGCCTCGGAACGAAGCAAGTCCAGTTCAGCCATACGGCTCATCAATTCATCACCATGCTTGAGACGATAGGGCGGGTCCAGAAAAACAACATCAAAAAGAGCTCCACGTTTTGCCAGCGCCTTGAGCGCTCGTCCGGCATCATTGCGGAACACTTCAGCCTGTCCTTCCAATCCGGTTTTTCGCAAATTTTCTTTAATGACATCAATACTTTTCGATTCCATATCAATAAAGACTGCCTTGTCCATTCCTCGGCTAAGCGCCTCTATACCCAGGCCGCCGCTACCTGCAAACAGATCAAGCGCGACTCCCCCATCAAAATAAGGACCTATCATGCTAAATAGCGCTTCCTTGACCTTATCCGTGGTCGGCCGCGTCCCTGTGCCGGGAACTGCCTTTAACGGCCTTCCTTTGGCACTACCCGATACCACTCTCACGCTGAAACTCACCTATTTTCTATATGTGTTCATAACCATATAAAGATTATGACGTTATCGTACCACATGGACCGCCGTTTGAAAAACACAGGATTTGAGGAGGTATAAAAAACCATATCGTGGGCATCCTTAGGATATCGGCATTCAACCAATGTCGTAGACAACCGCGGAGAAGACTTACGTTTCCCCATAAGCTCTTCGTCCGGTTTCTCCTCTCCCATTCGGGCGCTCTTATTGGAGCGCCTGATTTTTTTTTGCAAAAAAAAAAGAAGCTGCTCACTGGCAGCCTATGTATATAAGAAAATGAAGTTATGCTATTTAAACAGCTCCTCGGGCGTATCTCCCTGATAGACATACACATAACTCGCTACCGATACAGTAAATGCAGCAAACATAGACAACAATGTCGCCAGACCATATACGATTTTTTTCACCATTTTCCTCACCTTCTTTTCCGAATCAACGTCAGGCTCTGGACTAGAAAAGCAACAGCCACTACAGAGTAATCGATTACAAAATTAGTACATACAAACAGAGATGCTAAAAGTCGCAGGAGGGGATAAAACCGGGATGGAATGCGCGACTGCTTTTCAATTCTGGACGGGGCAAAGCATAAGACAAGAAGCAGGGATAATCCGGTGAACAAATTTGTCCACCAACTATGTAAAGAGATAAAGGATATGGCTGTAAAAGCTATAGAGGTCGCAACAAGGCAAAGCCACTAGAATCGTCACAGCCTCTGCCGTCCGCCCGGTGAAGAATGAGGCGAGTAGCGGCAGCACAATAATCATGGAAGCATTTATAATAAGAGCCAGTACATATTTAAGTACCGGGATAGAAGCCAGATGATCCGGCACAGTCCGTTTGATCTGGTTAGCAAGCTTGAAAGTCATCGTTTCAATCATCCCGATACCAGTGCAAAAAACATCATATTTAACCATACCTCGTTGTAGTACAGCACGATAGAGGTGGATATGAGGGATAAAATAATATTTAAGCTTTTTGAAATTAGCGGCGAACCCGATGCCTTTTCGATACAAAATAAATGAAATAAACAGTCCTACCACCGCACTTACCGTTTGCAGCAGATAGCCCTTCAAGGAACCTTCCTGTAGCTCAGAGACTGGCAGGCTCCCGAACATCGCTTTTAAAAGCACCGACTGAATGACCGCATAAGCAAAATAACCGGTAACCGTCATAATGCCTGACCATACAATCGGAATTTTCACCACCGTGCGAGCAAAAAGATAAAAAGCAGCATGTTAATGACAGGCACCAGATAATCGAGGGACAATTCCTCTCTCAGCAAATAACTTTGCAGGTTCATAATCAGGTTCACAAAAATCGCTTGCCATACATAAGGAGTCATTTTAACTTTAAAAATACTAAGAATGAGCGCAAAAACCGCCACTCCTTCAAGCGTGGAAAAAAGCAAAAAGCCAACAGGCTTCAAAAGCATACGTGCATCTCATTTTCAATTCCAACAAATCTCATCGGTGTATTCAAAAAAACTTGGATGCACATCGAATATAAAGGGCTGCGGCCTACTTTTCAAGAGGTCTTTTCAATGATTTGATAGATTTCTTTAATCACTTCAACGAAATATTATCGGATGCAGCAGGAAGCCTATAGCTTAGGCAACACTTTCCTTGACCGAATCTTCCTGTGAGCGTACAGACTTCATACGTGATATGATCTTTTTTCCCCAACAAATGCCCGGTTGCTCGATCCATGAATAGGTGAACCAGGACAGACCTATGGTCAACAGCAGCGTCATGATAAACATAAGAGTCAAATTAACAGCAGGGGAAAATGGTAGCTCAATCTGGCTTACAATCTCCAAAGCAAGCATATGCGTCAAATACATACTGTAGCTAAGGCAGCCGATCCATGACCATCCCCGGTTTAGCAGCCACACAGGCTGCCAGTGATACAAAGCGTAGGCTCCCAGCAGCAATAGGACACCGATGAGATAATCCGTCATACCCGTACAAAGAGCAAACAGCACGGAGCCAAGCAGCAATACGCCGCTGAATCGGTCCACACTTTTCCAATGCCGCTCGTCTTTCCATATCAGGAACAACAATATACCCAATCCGAAGACAGGCAGTTGGTTCGGAAACCATAAATACAGATAATGTCCCCACAACAAGTGATCACTGATCCATGGAGCATGCGCAAACACCATATTCAGCCCGAAGCTTAGTAGAAGCGCGCCCATCACAAACCAGGCAGCATGTCGGATCGATCGGATCAGCTTAAATAATAACGGCACGCACAGATAAAACATACATTCCACCGCAATGGACCATTCCACACCGATAATGCTGTTGATCCAGTACGGATTCAGACCGTTCAGAAACAAAATATGAGCTGCGATATTTGCAGCGGTGACCCCTTCCTGATCCCCAAGCCAGAAACGGGGCCCTGTCCCGTTCACAACCAAATAGATGATTAACATAACGTAATACAAGGGAGCAATTCGAAAAAAACGACGCACCAGATACGCCAAGACACGCTCTTTTCTGTCACTCATACGTCTGCTCAAAGACAGAAAGAGTGTAAAAGCACTAGCCAGATAAAATAAAGCGACCCCCTTCGCTCCCAAGCTCAAACCCTTTTGCAACCATCCGTTTAATTTAACCACATGCTGGCTGACATGAACAAGCAACACGCCCATAATCGCCAGCGCTCTCAGCGTATCTACAAATTGCAGCTTGTTATGTTCCGTATCACCCTTGGCTCCTGGCATCGTATCCCTCCATATCCGTTCCTTTTAAGATACATTTCGTATCTATAATACACAAAACGTATCGTTAAAGTAAAATATCCAGGTATGGAAAAAAACATCCTTCAGCCGCAATGACATGCGGCCAAAAGATGTTCATTTTGTCATGCTATAGTCAGCTGTTCCCTATTCCCTTGCAAGGACTGTTATACGATTTATTTGTTTAAATGAAAAGGGACAGTCGTTACGATGACGTCTTTGTAATTGATCAGATAAGCTCTCATCATCAGGCTGGTCTGGTTGTGCAAAATATTTTCCCACCAGTGCTTCGTGATGAACTGTGGAATAAGGACGGTAATATGGTCCTCATCCGCTTTTTTCCACTCCACCGTATCAATGAACTTGCGAAGCGGATTAATAATGCTGCGATAACGGGATTTCAGCACCACCAAACGGATACCTACATCCCATTCTTCCCATTTTTGCTCCATCTTGCGAATCGCTTCATCATCAACACCTACATATACAGCAACCACATTGTCCGACAAGGTCTTGGCATAGCTGATGGTATTCATCACGACCCGTGTAATCCCTGCCACCGGAATAATGATCGTATTGCCTTTGACCATAGGTTTATCCTTCGTAATGTCGATCCGCAGCTGCTCAGCTGTATTTTGGTAATGTACATTGATCTTCATAAAGAAATACAGAACCAGAGGCAGGAAGATAAACACCATCCACACCTGACTAAACTTGGTGAAAATAAAGATAAGTGTAATGGACAGCGTGGTCAGCATCCCAACCGTATTAATAGCAAGCTTGACCACCCAGCCTGACGGCTTGAGACGAATCCAGCGAATCATCATTCCCAGTTGGGAAAGCGTGAACGGGATAAATACCCCTACAGCATAAAGCGGAATCAGATTTCCCGTATTGCCGCCAAATACGATGACCAGCAATGCCGAGAAAATACTCAGAAACAGAATACCGTTCGAGTAACCAAGCCGATCTCCGCGAACCATGAACATATGGGGCATGTATTTATCTTTAGCCAGCATAAATGCGAGCAACGGAAAGGCTGAATAAGCTGTATTCGCCGCCAAAAACAAGATCAGCGCCGTTACGCCTTGAATGATGTAATACATCACACCGCGCCCGAAAGTGGCGTTCGCAATTTGCGAAATGACCGTTTCATGCGGATTAGGACGAACACCGTACCAATAAGCCAGCAGGCTGATTCCGATAAACATACACCCGAGAATCAAGCCCATCATCATCAGCGTAGTTGCCGCATTTTTGGCAGCAGGCTTGCGGAAGTTCGGAATGGCATTCGAGACAGCCTCTACCCCGGTTAGCGCCGAGCAACCTGAGCTGAACGCCTTCAGCAGCAGAAACAGACTGACGTTGGATACCGTAGCTCCAAATTGCGGTGCCGCAGCATGGACTCCTCCTGCCACGTAATGGATGATACCGCTAATAATCAGGATAAAGATCGAAACCACGAATAAATAAATCGGTGCAGCCAGCACCGAGGCGGATTCCGTTACCCCGCGCAAGTTCATAATGGTCAAAAAGATGATCATGATCAGTGCGATCGCGATCCTGTGATCATGCAATGATGGAAACGCCGATGTAATAGCATCTGTACCCGCCGACGAGCTGACTGCTACTGTCAGAATATAATCGACCAGCAAAGATCCGCCTGCAATCAGACTCGGGGCCCTACCCAAATTGTCCTGTGCGACGATATAGGCGCCACCACCACCGGGATAGGAAAAAATAGTCTGTCTGTAGGACAGAATCAAAATAACCAGCAATCCCAATACCGCGATGGATATAGGAATGGAGTACCATAGGGCAGCGAAGCCCGCTGTAATCAAAACAAGCAGAATTTGCTCTGTTCCGTAAGCTACAGAAGACAACGCATCCGAGGACAGGATGGCCAGAGCCTTAAGCTTGTTTAGTTTCTCATCTTCAAGAGCCGTCGATTTTCTTGGACGACCGATTAGTAATCTTTTGACTTTACTCAGCATTTCGTTAACTCCTTCTTTGGATGAGGGTTTTGCATAAGAACTTTGAATTGTATGTTATTATGTCACCTGAACACCAGATTGATGAAATAAATGAACTATTATTTTATACCTCCTCATCCGAAAAAAAACAATAAGGAACGCTCCCTAAAAAGAGCATTCCCGCGTAAGAAAGAGTATTTCGATTAAATACCCTTATATATACAATAATTTGAACCTTTCAGGGGTAATTCCTTCGGATACCCGCGCGTATGCTTCAATCCGAGTTCGGTCAGCACAGCAGCGGCTATCGGTCCGTCAAACGTAATGTACAGCGTTCGCCATACTTTCGTTGCACGGCTGTATGCATGGGACTCGCCCGGCAGGAGCAGGACTCCGGCATGTTCTCCCAAACGGAAAGAGCCCCCCTTGAACGTGAACACCCCTTCCCCGGACACCGTCTGAATCCTGTGAAAGCAGGGATAGCCCTCCGGCCGGGATACATCCTCCTGCCTGCTGTTAAATCCGATACTTTCGATAAAAAGCGGTAAAGAATGCTCACGCGTAGTCAAAAAATTCGAAAATATGGAACACTGGAAGAAGTGAACCGGGTATGGAATACTTCGTTCTGGGGACACACCTTCTATGATTGGGATGAAATTGTACCCCCAAATAATCTGAGCGAGCATTGGGGCGAAAACCACTCCACCTTTCAGGGCATTTCCCTTGATTACGCGCGCTTTAATTCAGACAGTATGCTGGAATGCTATTTGCTGGAGTATAAAGCGATCAAAAAGCATATCCCCAAAGCTGTCATAACGACCAATCTGATGGGCTTTCTCAAGCAACTGGACTATTTCAAATGGGCAAAGCACATGGATATTGTGTCCTGGGACAGCTATCCGCGGGCTAATACCCCACCGAGCTATACTGCGATGGCCCACGATCTGATGCGTGGTCTAAAGGATGGGCAACCGTTTATGCTGATGGAGCAAACACCGAGCCAGCAAAACTGGCAAGCGTACAATTCGCTCAAGCGGCCCGGTGTCATGCGGTTATGGAGTTACCAGGCAGTAGCGCATGGCGCGGACGTGGTCATGTTCTTCCAGCTTCGCCGTTCCATCGGAGCCTGTGAGAAATTCCACGGGGCCGTGATTGAGCATGCCGGTCATGAGAATACACGTGTATTCCGGGAGGTGGCACAGCTCGGCAGCGAGTTTGGCACATTAGGTAGTACGCTGCTGGATACAACCGTGAACGCAAAAGTAGCCAGTTTGTTCGATTGGGATAATTGGTGGGCACTGGAAAAATCAAGCGGTCCTTCTGTAGCGCTGAATTACGTCGATCAGGTGCATAAATATTATACCGCCCTCTTCCGCCGTAACGTGCAGGTAGACTTGATTTCCGTGGAATCGGATTTCCAGAAATATGATCTCATTATCAGGAGCAGTAGCCAGCTTTGGCTTCGGTATGGTGGAAGCGATCATCGGCACCATCGTGATTAGCGGTATTACCGAAGGAACGGGTGCAGCTATGAGCCGTCTGGAAGTCTTCTTCGGGATCGGCGCGTTAGCAATGCCCGCGGTTGCCAGTCAGTTGATCGCCTTTGACTGGTGGCGGTTGGCCTTCCCAGTCATCTCCGTCGCGGAGAGAAAGGTACGCATTCCGGTTCGGGTTCGGCCCCACATTCTTCATCCACGAGGGCTTCTAAAGTGAACCCTGCGGGAAATTGGCGGCTGCTGGCAATGGCGGCTGGGTGCAGGAAACATTGCCGACCGGTACGGCTATGGTGTCTTTGTTGCCCTGGGCTCGCTTGCTGCGACCGTGCTACTCTGCGTGTTCCCGCTGGTCAAGGGAACTGCTGGTGCCTTTGTGCTTATCGCGTTGCTAGGACTGGGCATGTCCGGTATCTTTTCGATCGCACTCGTCTTTGCCAGCAAAATGATGCCCGGCACAGAAGAATCCACAACCAGCCTGCTTATTGGCGCAGGTGGCGTCGGGGGCGCTCTGCTGCCATTATGACTCGGACACAGCATGGATCGCGGCGGGGCTGTCGCTTCAGTCTGGTTGCTGGCAGGCTTCGCTTGTACCTTGTGCCTGCTTGGCGGCATCCTGTACGCTATATACATGCATAAAAAGTGGCTTCAAACTGCTCATAATTACGGCACGCTTCTTCTGGCGCCTTCGGCTGTTCCTTGGTGTGAACCAAGGCAACAGCGGGGCGCTATTTTTATATAACTAGATGAATGTACCTGTACAAAAACCCATTTTTAGCCAAAAATAGATCATTGCCTATCAACCATAGGACAGATGTCCATGCCTGACCTAGATGAATGGAGTAGTATACAACAAATCGATATGGAGGTGTTTGTATTGGGTCGTCCCGAATTGAAACGAAAGAAAGGCTGCAAAAAAGACGTTTTTATCCGCTCTTGGTTTAGTAAAAAACGTCCGAAGAGAAAATGCCATTCGAAACGAAAGTGCTTTTGCAAGGAAATCGTCGTCAGAAAGCAAATCGTCCGTGTAAATATACCTCAAAATGTTTTAGGTATAACAGGCGCAACTGGAGCTATAGGTGCAGCAGGTAACGTAGGTGCAGCGGGCGCTGTAGGTGCTGCGGGTGCCGTCGGTACTGCTGGAAATGTCGGGGCTGCCGGAAATGTGGGTACTGCGGGCACCGTTGGGGCTGCCGGAAATGTGGGTGCAGCGGGGGCTGTGGGCACTGCGGGCGCTGTTGGAGCTGCGGGTGCGGTAGGACCAGCAGGTCCCGTAGGTCCTGCAGGCGTTGCAGGGGCTGTGGGTCCAGCAGGTCCTGCGGGTGCAGTAGGTGCCACTGGGGCTACGGGTACCGCAGGAGCCACGGGGTCCACCGGGGCTACGGGAGCTACGGGAGCTACAGGAGCCGCAGGTGGAATAGCTCAGTTTGGTTATATCTACAACTTAGGAGCCCGAGTCGTTCCGATAGAAGCAGATGTCATCTTCGATACGAACGGTATACTTACACCCGGAATTACCCATGCTCCCGGCACCACCCAAATCGCAGTAACTGACGCAGGGAACTATGAGGTTAACTTTTCAGTGTCGGGTGTAGAGCCAGGCCAATTCGCCATATTTATTAATGGCGCCCTCGCTGCGGGTACCATATACGGCTCAGGAGCCGGCACGCAGCAAAACACAGGGCAGGCCATCCTCGCTCTAGCATCCGGTGATGTCCTTACCCTGCGAAATCATAGCTCTGCGGCTGCGGTTACCCTGCAAACCTTAGCTGGAGGTACCCAAACCAACGTAAACGCTTCTGTCGTTATCAAAAAATTAAGTTAGACTTGGATACATCCGGTATAGCGTATGGCTGACCTGCTCATCTGCTAATATCAAACACCAGCTTGTTTCCGCTTAGCTCAATGACAGAAAATCCATCTCCTTCTCCATGGATTGCATGGCCGTCAAGCTCTATGTGTTTCTTTAGCTCTTGTAAAGCAAGTATCGTCCGGAAGCAGCAGTGTGATTTCCTTAACCCCTATCGCATGAGCGGGAGGATGGGGGTTACCTTCTCCATTCCATACATTGCCGCCAATAAGGTGATGATACCCGCCTGCGGACACAAATAACGCGGTATCAAACTTTTCCTGTACTTCAAACCCAATGGTATTCACATAAAAACGTAACGAATCTTCGATATTAGCTACGCGTAAGTGTACATGACCTACAACCGTGCCTGAGGGCAGCTTTCCATCTGTTTTAAAATCAGCCAATTCAGCCAGCTCTTTAAAATTCAGAGGATAGCTGCCTTGAGGATACAATACCCACTCTTCTCCAAAACCAATAGTGTCCGTTGGTTGTTACCCACCTCCCAATAATGCTGGGTTGTTCATTTCGTTCCACTGCACTTAACCCGACCACCTGTTCATAGAAAGCAATCTGTCTATCCAAATCCTTTACTTTCAATGTCACCCAACCGCCCCGTGCTTCCGGGTGAATCTGAAATTCCTGCGTATGTACTTCGTTTGTACTCGTATGAGTCATATTTTCCCCCCGCTCCATACAGCCTATAGAGGGTCAACACCCTTTTTCAGCATGTCAAAAAGGCTTACCCCAACTCAAGCTCGAATTGGCATAAACCTTGATTTAATAAGAGAGTACCCTCACTCCAATAGCTTAAAACGCCATAATAATTCCTTTGTCATTGGCATACATTGAACTGATTCCTCTGGTGGGCACAATCAGAATATCCTTAAATTGATAGCGGTTCTTCAACGCATTCACCAGCTTCTCCGCAAGCCCGGGATTATTACAGTGAGTAATCACAATGCTTTCCCCCTCCGTAGCCCGACCACTTTTTTCGATCGTATCTGCCAGCTTTTCAATGATTTGATTTTGACCACGCGCTTGGGTAAACAATGCGATATTTCCGTCATCGTCTGAACCCAAAATGGGTCTGATATGCAGGAATGAAAGTATCTTTCCCGTAATTTTATTCATTCGTCCGTTCTTCACCAAATTGTCCAGGTTCTCTAGCACAAAATAGGTTTTCATCTTCGTGATAAAGCTTTCCAGGGAAGAAATAATCTCTCCTTTATGATACCCCTCGTCGATCAGCTTGCGTAATTTTAGAGCTAACAATAATTGTCCAGCCGACGCGCTTTTCGAATCGAATACATGAACATCAGCCCCTTCTTCCTCCGCCATATCCTTGCCAACCAATGCACTTGAATACGAACTGGACAGATTGCTGGATATTGTAATGGCAAAAGAAGTATGCTCACCTTGAAATGCTTCCTTATACAGCATAGGTGACGGTGAAGCCGATCCGATTTTGGTTGTACAAGCTTTCATTTCTTCCATAAACTGAGGTAAATCTAGCGTTTCATCATCTATAAAGCATTTTTCTCCCAAAGTCATGTTTAACGGGATCATCGTAATTTTCATTTCTTCTCTAAGCTCTGTCGTTAAGTCACAACAGCTATCCGCTATTATTTTATACCTCATCCTGCACACCCTCACATATGTTATTTTTCAGTAGAATCCGCATTCATAATACGAATGGAAAGCTCAATCAATCGTATAAATTCTCTGACATTGTCCTCACCCAGACCCTCTACCAGCGCTTCAAAATAGCCTTCAATTCTCTCTTGTTTCTGTTTAATCAGGGAGGCACCTTCTGGTGTGAGTCTTACACACATTCGTCGTCTGTCATGCTCGGACATCTCCATGGTCACATAGCCTTTTTTTCTTAAGGCCGTAAGCGCTGCCGTAATTCTCGATCTGGATACATGCAGGTGGTCACTGAGTAAGGATGGATTAATTTCATCATCTCGATGCTGAACTAAATATTGAAGCACATGGTTTTCCCCTTGGACAAGCTCCGTCAGGCTTCCGAATAATTCCATGTCATAAATCCGGTTAACGGATTCTCTCAAATCGTCCCTTAATTCATAATCTTTCATAGTGAACCTCCGCAAAACACATAGTACATACAGTTAACTATTAATACTATGTACTATAAGGAATTGCTGACGATAATAACAATGAATTATTTGTGAATTCTAATACAAGGGTTATGATAACGCAGCGTCGAATAACAATAAATATGCTGGTCACCTCTTGCCTGTTTACAATAAAGGAGTTGTTACATTAGATGAAACCATTTACTCTTCGCCAATCCCAAAATTCCGATGTTGAAACCATAGCTCATTTACGGGCCATTGTACTGCGTAACGATTTAACCAGGTTAGGAAGATTTGATGAAGAAAAAGTTCGTCAACGCTTCCGTGATGCATTCGACTCTGTACATACCTGGATCATCGAAGTAGATTCTTCTATTGTTGGTTGCATAGCTTTTAAACCGACGTTAGACGGTTATTTATTGGAGCATTTTTATATTCGCCCCAATTACCAAGGTAAAGGGGTCGGCAGTCAAGTATTAAGAAATCTACTTGAACAAAATGATGTAAAAGGAAAACGGGTAACCTTAAATGTCCTGCAAGGAAGCTCTGCCAGACGTCTTTATGAACGGTTTGGTTTTAAAGTTGAAAGTGAGGATCCTATTGACGTTTACATGTCCTTAATCGTAGAGGGACATTCCAAAACCGTCGAAGGATATTAGCATCTATATCAACTGAACTTAAAGTATTGCCACTGCGCATTCGGAGTCAGCTTATTCAATCCCAACGAAATCAAAAATCCCCGTATCCGAAGTGATCTTCAATCCTGCGGTCATACCGATTTCATCGTAGATCGCGTTGGGAGTACCGTGTGTATTCACAATAAAACCTTTTTTACCTGTCAGAAGCTTATTAATCCCTTCCGGACCAGCCGTATATGCAAAGCCGTAGGCAAATACACGATCAACGTAACCTTTCAGGATAGCAGGAAGACCTGTCCACCAAATGGGAGAAATAAATGTAATCGTATCCGAACGTATGACTGATTCAAGTTGCCCTTTCTTTTTGCTTTATAAAATAAGGCTGTTTTCGTAAAATTTGTTGTTTTGCGTAAATTTATAAAAGTATATTCTTGTCTATTAAAAATGATCTTGGTATAATTTACCTATGGATAGAAGCAAAGGGGTGGAGTTTAGATGAATGCAACCGATTTAATAATTTTAAATTTTGAAGAAATTAGACGTAGAAGTATAAAAGTATGGAAAGCTATACCCGAAGAAATGTTAAATTGGAAACCTGATGAAGACGCTCTTACTTGTGCTGAAATGATTAGACATTTATTACAAGGTGAGTTTCTTTTTCACCAAGTTCTTATAGGGAGAGGTGGTAAAGCTCTATCTAATTTGTTTAATCCCTTTGAAGCAAAAGAATTCACATCAGTAGATGATGAACTTGAATTTGCACAGCCTTATCGTGAGGAATTCTTGAAATATATTAAAACAATTAGTATAAACGACTTAGAAAATATAGAAATAGACCTTCTTGAGGCAGGTGGCTATGTTAAAAAACTTGGGGATATGTTATTACGCATTGCTTACCACGAATCTGTTCACACAGGTCAGTTGTTAGACTATATGAGAACAATGGGAATTGAACGTCCTAAGATATGGGATTGATAGTTGAGAACGCTGTATCTGTGCATAACAAAGTAGATGGGTGAATATACTCACCAATCACAGCGTCGATTTCTTCGGCTTTAACACGCCCTGTTCCTGCTTTACGAGCAATCATATTGCCATTACGGTCTTGTGCAACCATAACAGCAATTTTAAGGTTAGAAATACCTCTTTTCTTGTCTTTCTCTCCACGTTTCTTGGCTTTTCTATGAGTAATTTCAGCACCTTTCATAGACTCACGAAAGAAGGTTTTATCACTTTCAACGATACCTTGCACTTGATTAAAACATTGAACTCTTCACATACATCTTTCCACATCCTCGAACGCAACCTTAAACCCCATTATATCAACCTTTTAAAAGTATGGTCAAAAAAGCAACAATCTATGTGAAAACAGCCTAAAATAAAAAGGACAGTTCCCAGTGTTCTTCGATGATTTCCTGGGACAGCCCTTATATAACAAATTAACTGCAGCATTTATTTAAAGAATTTTCTTAAACATCTCGATAACTTGTTCTTTGGTAGGTATGAACGGATTGCCCGGTGCGCAAGCATTCTTCATTGAATAGTAGTTACACTATTCTTGTCAACCATAACCATTTTGACCTTGGAATTTTATACTTTAAAGGTTATTTCATAAATTAGGGGAAGGCCAGCTTCCCCATTACGGTAGGGCCTTCCGCTCCAGTGGCGGAAGGCAGATTATTGCAGAGACCATGCATAAAATCGTTGCCGAGCAGCGCGAAAATAACCGCTTCTTTGGCATCGTCGCTCACTCCGAGCGCCCCCGAGGTCAGCACCTTCTGCTCCGGCAGCAGTTGCTCCAGCATTGCCAGCAGCGTGCGGTTATGCGCACCTCCGCCGCTGACGATCACTTCATCTACCCGGCACGCCGGGAACACATGGCGGCGGCATCCGTCGGCGATCGTCCGGGCGGTAAAGGCGGTGGCAGTCGCCACCATATCCGCGCCGTCAAGCCCGCGCTGCCGGGCCGCTGCGACGAACTGCCGGGCATAGTCTATGCCGGATATTTCCCAGCCGGTCGACTTCGGCGGCTTCCGGGCGAAGTAGGGATGCTCCAGCATTTCCGATACCAGTGTCCCGTCGGGCTGGCCCTGCGATGCCCAGGCTCCACCCTCGTCGTAGGACAAGCGGCCATCCGTCAGCAGGTGCACCACCTGATCAATAACCATGTTGCCGGGACCGGTGTCGAACGCGAAGACCTGTTCGGGAGTGCACGAAGGCGGCAATACGGTGCAGTTGCCGATGCCCCCGATATTCTGGAGCAGCCGTCCTTTTTCGGGATGCCGGAAGAGGATCAGGTCGCCGTACGGAACCAGCGGCGCTCCTTGGCCGCCGACGGCCATGTCAGCCGGGCGGAAGTCCCCGACAACGTACCGGCCCGTTCGTTTGGCCAGCACGGACAAATCTCCAAGCTGCAAGGTGGAACGGAGCAGATGGGGATCATGGTCGGCTTTTTCCGGGATATGCCAGACGGTCTGTCCATGGGAGCTGATCAAGTCGATCTCTCCCATCTCCATTCCGGCACCGCGCACCGCCTCGATTGCCGCTTCGGCAAACCGTTCGGCCAAATAGACATTCATGCCGCATACCAGTTCTACCGATGAATGCTCCACGGTGCACAGCGACTTGAGCCGCTCGCGGAGCGCAGCTTCATAAGGCACGCTGTGATAATGCAGCAGCTTCACCCGCGCACCCATTCCGCAGCCTTCAATAGACACCACTGCGGCATCAATGCCGTCCAGCGAGGTGCCGGACATCAGGCCGACTACGGTGGCGTTTGTTTTGTTCCAGAGCGGGCTGATCATAGGTGTATTCCCCACCCCGCCGGATAGGCGGAACCCAGCGAGACCGGCAGCCGCCCGCGGAAAGGAATTTCCCCGAGTAGCGCTTTGGCCGCGCTCTCCAGCGCGAGCGGACGGCTCTCGTAAACGGCGGCATAGACCTGCACACCCGGCATGACAAGCAGGTCATACGGATTGCGCAGCGCGACGACAGCCAGTGGCTTGCCGAGCGCCTGCAATGCTTCGGCCAGCTTGGCCTGCGCGGGATTAAACCCGGCGTTGTAAGTGCCGAGCACAATCTGCCCGATTTCCTCCGCAGCGGCTGCGATCATCAGCTCCGCGCTGTACTGTGCGAATTGGCCGGCCGGAATGACGCGGTCTTCGCAATCCAGGCCGAGCTTGGCCAGCGCCGCAGCGGCAGCACCGGCGCATCGTTGCGAACCAGCGTCACGCTGGCCTCGCTGATCCGCCGCGCCACCTCCAGGTGCGCTGCGGTTCCGCAGCAGTCTAGGCCGGATAGCGCCTGGACTGCTGCGCCGCCGCCCTCAAACAGACCGCGCTTCGCCTTCAGGACCAACAGCCGGCGCACTGACGCATCGAGGCGTGCCTCGCTCAGCCGCCCCTCCGCCACCGCCCGGCCGATCGCCGCGATGGCGGCAAGCTGGCGGTCGGCGCGGTGGCTGATCAGGATCATATCCGCGCCCGCTTCAATCGCCATTACGGATGCTTCCACTGTTCCGTAATATTCGGCGATCGCATTCATTTCCATGCAATCGGTCATAATGATGCCTTCAAAACCAAGCTCCTCGCGCAGCAGTCCGGTCAATACCGTCTTCGATAAGGTGACGGGCAGTTTCTCCGGCTCCAGCGCCGGAAAATAAATATGCACTGACATCATGGCATCCACCCCTTCGGCGATTGCCCGTCTGAACGGCACCAATTCCACCTGCTCCATCCGTATCCGGTCATGCCGCACCGTCGGCAGATCCAGATGGGAATCGACGGCGGTATCGCCATGACCGGGAAAATGCTTCGCCGTAGCGGCAACGCCGGCATCCTGGAACCCGCGTAACGTTGCAGCTCCCAAATCGGCCACTCGCTGCGGCGACTCCCCGAAGGAGCGGACTCCGATTACCGGATTGTCCGCATTATTGTTGACATCCAACACCGGAGCATAGTTCAGATTAATGCCCATTGCCGCCAGCTCGCTCCCGCTGACAAAAGCGGCCTCATAAGCATCTGCTTCCAACCCCGCCGCTGCAATTGCCATTCCGCCGGGCATCAGGGCAACGCCCTCGGTAATCCGCGCCACCATGCCGCCTTCCTGATCAATCGATATAAAAAGCGGTGGCGTCCCGCCCTCCAGAGCCGCACGCTGCAGCGACGCCGTCAGCCGCACCACCTGCTCCGGCGACTCCACATTGCGGGCGAAATAGATAATTCCCCCGATTTTGCCGGTTGCGACAAGCTCACGGACTTCATCCGTCAGGACAGTTCCTTCAAAGCCGCACATTAACATTTGGCCGATTTTGTCCGCAAGGCTCATGCCAGCGAGGATCGCATCGGGATCATCCCCTGGCCCCGCAGTATTGCGCAAATCCATATTCACCACCGCTCCTCCCTTAGCTTCAATAATATCGTTCAGTCTCAATTCTTAATATCACCCAGTCGTTGGCCCCCGCATTATTACGCAAACATTTGCTGCCTGGGTCAGCTGGCCGTCTGCCTAACATCATCGGACAGATTGTGCCCGCGTTACCACGCCTGCCGTTTTAGCCGCCGTATTCACCATTCGCTCAGGTATAGAGCAGATACGGCCGGGCCAGCTCCTTCCAGCCTGCGCTGTCCTGCCGCCAGGCTGCTTGAATCTCGCGCAAGCCCGCGGCCGATGCGATGGTGCGGCGCACCTCTTCGCCCCCGGTCAGCAGGTCGATGAAATATCTGGAGCCCTCCTGCGGCGGGGCTAGCCAGCGGAATGCCTGCGGGTACAGGGCGTTGATCTCGTGCAGCAGCAACAGTCCCGTATTTACGGATTCGTAACGCTGCGGATCGGTAATGAACAATCGCACGCCGCCGCACAATTCCCTCTGATGCTTGGAAAAGGCCGGGGTAGCGTATACAGGGTGCACATGCACCCCCGGCAGCCGGTGCTTGTTCATGGATCCGGCCAGCCAGGCGCCATCCAGCCAAGGCGCGCCGATCCACTCGAAAGGGCGGGTGGTGCCACGTCCCTCGGACAGATTGGTCGCTTCAAAAAAACAAGTTCCCCCATAAGCCCTGACTGTCTCGAGGGTCGGCATATTCGGCGAAGGCAGCATCCAGGGCAGCCCCGTGTCCGTATATTCCATGCTGCGGCTCCAGCCCTCCAGTGGAATCACGTCAAGATCGCAGCCCAGCCCTTTCAGGTCGTTGACCATTCGCGCCAGTTCTCCAAGAGTCATTCCGGTGCGGATCGGCATCGGCCAGGCGCCAACTATGGATTCATAACCTTCCTGCAACAATCCGCCTTCGCAGACCGTCCCGCCCAGCGGATTGGGACGGTCGAGGATAAGCAGGCTTTTGCCGTTCTCGGCGCAGGCTTCCATTACGTACAGCATGGTGGAGACATACGTATAGAAGCGCATCCCTAGATCCTGCACATCAAAAACCAGCGTATCCAGGCCGGCCAGCATGTCCGGGGTCGGCTTTTTATGTCTGCCGTACAGGCTGTATACCGGAAGCCCCAGTACAGCATCCCGTTCATCTTCGAACTTCACGCCTGCCTGATACTGCCCGTGTATGCCATGCTCGCAGGCCAAAAGAGCCACCAGCCGGGACGATCCCAGCCCACAGCAGACCTCGGCGGTGGAACGGAAATCCGCTGTAATCCCGGTCGGATTGGTCACCAGCCCGATCCGCCGCCCCTCCAGCAGCGGGTGTGCCAGCCCTGCGGCCAGCCGGTCCGCCCCGCTGCGCACGCGGGCACTCATCGCAGGCGCTCATCAGCATCAGCACAGCAACCATACAGAGCAACAGACTTTTTTTCATCGTTTCCTCTCCCTTTTGCATATGTTCTTGTTATTGGGCGGCAATGCTGCACCCTGCCCTGGGCGCTACAGCTGTTTGATATACTGCCTGCTTCTCTCCAGATAAGTGACGGACTGCTCGTAATTCCGGCTGGCGACGGCGAGATACAGTATGTCGACCAGGTTGAGTTGGGTAATTCTCGATGCCATCGCTCCTCTGCGGATTTCATTTTCGGTGGCGGAGGTGCACAGCGGTATGTCTGCGTTCCGACTTAAGGTGGAATTGCCGTATTTGGCGATGCTGATCACGGTGCCGCCGTTCTCTTTGACGATGGACGCGGCGCGGATTACTTCTTTTGTCTCGCCGGAATACGAAATGCACACGGCCGTATCTTCGGCGGTTGCTGTTATGGCACTGGTAAGCTGCACATGCGGGTCGGCAAACGAAAAGCTCGTTTTGTTGATCCGCAAAAACTTCTGCTGGGCATCCATTGCAATGAGGTTCGAAGCACCCACTCCAAAAAAGTAAATCCGCTTCGCCCGGTCAATCGCCTCCACTGCCCGCTCCACCATCTCTTCATCCAGAATTTTCAGCGTATCGCGGATCGATTGGATGTTATTGTTCGATACATTCTGCATAATCGCGGCAATGGTATCGTTCGGACGAATTTCCTGATAGCCAACGATTCCTGGATCTCTTCCCTGTAAATCGCCGGCGACTTTGATTTTAAGCTCCTGGTACCCCTTGAATCCGATCGTCTTGCACAGCCGGACAATAGCTGCCTGACTGGAGCCGCTTTTTGCAGCCAGCTCGGCAATGGACAGATGGATCATCTCATCCGGATTCTGCAAAATATACGCGGCAATCTTGTGCTCAGACGGACTGAGCGATTCATTCAATTCCCGCAGACGAATTAAGCCGCCATTCATTGAAAGCAAGCACCTCCCTATAAAGTGGTATTTTGCAAATGATGTTCAAAAAATACCTTCACGTCTAAATGTTAGATTAAATAACATTAACGGTTCGTTATCCTTCCAAAACATTGGATTGAATTCATTATATGAGTAGTGAAATAAAATTTCAACTCATATTTTTCATGTGAAATTTTATTTTATTTTAAACGAGGTTTTCCCTATAATTAGAAAAAAATCAAAGTGGTGATTGATCGATGAAAGTGTATGTAGGCCTTGATGGAGGCGGCACAAAGACCGATGCAGCCGCTTTGGACGAACAGGGAGCCCTGCTGGCCCGCTGTACCGGAGGGCCCTCGAATCCGCATAGCGTCGGATTTAAGGTAGCGCTTACAGAAATCATGTCAGTTATTGACGGAGTATTGGAACAATTACAGACAAAAATTGAAGATTACGCTTCCATCTGTCTTGGTATGTCAGGTTTTGATACCAGGGAAGAATGTGATCTGCTTAAGAGCTCTGTTCAGCGGCATCTGTCAGAACGAGGGCTTGGCCTTCCGGTGTTCGTGCGTTCCGAAGGAGAGATTGCCCTGATGGCCGCACTGGGCAGCCGTTCCGGAGCGCTCATCATCTCGGGCACAGGCTCCATCTGCTACGGTTATCTCCCGGACGGTTCCCGCCTGCGCACTGGCGGCTGGGGACATTATCTGGGCGATGAAGGCAGCGGCTACCAGGTCGGCCTGCGCACACTGAAAGCGGTCATGCGCACCTTCGACGCCGTTCATCCGCCGACCCTAATGACCGATATGATTATGCAGGAGTATGGATTTCAGCGTATTACCGACTTGAAGAGTTACATCTATAACCCGGCCCACAGCAAAGCGCAGATCGCCCGCACTCCGGCAGGGGCGGGCCGTGCTCAGCGGCTCAATGTTCAGATACGCGCCGCTCATTCGCGAAGTGCTGTGCGGCAGGCCGCAGGAGTCATTCGGCGGACTGGTTTTTGTTGACGGAAGCCGGGGAGCGCCGCCTTCGGTTGGAGCAGCCCGGCTGGCCCGCGAACTGGTGGACGGGCGGCAGGATGAACCCCCATCCACCTTGTTGTAGCTTCAATACAGAGAAACAGGATTTTGCATATTCGATTGAAATACCGCTGAAATATATTGGGAGATTATGCAAAATACTCAGTATACTAGACTGGTAGGAGGAAGAACCTCATGAACCATATTTTAGGCAGTTTGATCACAGAGCAGCCCAATGACAAAACAAATGCAATCGACCATCTCGATTCCGCCGGAATCATGCATCTGATTAACAATGAAGACCGCCAGGTCGCCGAGGTAGTCCACAGTCTGATTCCGCAGATTGCCGAAGCAGCCGACTTTATCGTGGAGGCGTTCCGCAGCGGCGGCAGGCTGTTCTACGTCGGCGCCGGAACGAGCGGGAGAATCGGCATCCTTGACGCCTCGGAGTGCCCGCCAACCTACGGGACGAACCCCGAGATGGTGCAGGGCTTAATCGCCGGCGGCTTCCGGGCCGTCAAGGACCCGGTCGAAGGCGCAGAGGACAGCGAGGAGTTGGGCACCTCCGATATCGACGATGCCGGAATCGGCGCGAGCGATGTCGTCATCGGCATTGCCGCCAGCGGACGCACGCCTTATGTGCTGGGCGCAATGAACGCGCCGGAGAACGGGGGGCGGTGGTTATCGGCCTCTGCAACAACTACGGGACGCCGATGGCCAGGCTCGGCAAGCTGACGATTGAAGCCGTTGTCGGCCCCGAGGTTGTCATGGGCTCGACGCGGATGAAATCGGGAACAGCGCAAAAAATGATTCTGAACATGCTGACCACAACAGCAATGATCCGTATCGGCAAAGTGTACCGGAATCTGATGGTCGATTTGAACCCCTCTAACGAGAAGCTGGTCTACAGGGCCAAACGCATTATCGAACTGGCTACAGATGCTTCCGGGGAGCAGATTGAACAAGCCTTCCATGAATCGGAAGGCCACGTGAAGACGGCGATTGTTATGCTGCTGGCCGGAGTTGACGCCGCTGAAGCACGTCGCCGGTTGACGGCGGCGGATGGATTCGTGCACGGTGCATTGAAGGAAAGCTAGAATCGACCCAATATTTGGTACACAACTAATCAAGGGCAGCCTCGTACAACTTAGATGAACATATCAACAACGAGGTGATGACAGCATGACAATCAAAAAGGGAGTATTGCTGGCTCTACTGGCGGTATCGCAGCTTCAAGCGAGCCCGTCTTATGCAGAGTCGGTGCCACTGAATCCGGTGACGGCCGTCTATGTGGATGAGCACCTGCTTCAGCTTGCCGCCCAGCCGCTGCTGCTGAGCGGGACAACGCTCGTCCCTATGCGCCAGTTGTTTGAGGCACAAGGAGCCAGACTCTCCTGGGACGGAGCCAGCAAAACCGTAACGGCAACCAAAAACAACACGGTGCTGACCTACCGCATCGGTGAACTCGCCGCCACCCTAAACGGCAACCCGCTGTCCCTGAATGTTCCCGGACAGATTGTTCAGGGAAACACGATGATTCCGCTGCGTTTTGTAAGCGAGGCGCTTGGGAGCACAGTGAAGTGGGATGCCCTGACCCGGACGATCCGGATTGTCTCCAGGAACGATCTTTTCACAACGGTCCTTTCCGGGGTCAACCTGCGTAGCAAACCAGATTCATCGGGAGTTTCCCCTTCCCTACGGCTTATTCCAAATGGCGAAAAGGTTCATGTCATCCGCGAGGTCAATGCCCTCTGGCTGGAAGTACGCACTAAAGACAACCTGACCGGATACATATCGGCAAAACCAAAATACAGCGATTATACCAGCCCATCCCTGGTGGAACGGCAAGGGGATGAACTGATCGCCTACGGGAAGAAATTCCTCGGCACCCCTTATGAATTCGGCGCTGCAACCGGCCAGACATCGACCTTTGACTGTTCTTCTTTTGTGGGGGAAGTGTTTCGGCATACACTCTCCATCGACCTCCCCCGTGCCTCTTACAATCAAGCTAAAGAAGGCCGGGAGGTCGGGCTGAACGAGCTGCGCAAAGGCGACCTGCTGTTCTTCAGCGCACGCGGGCTGGAGATCGGCCATGTGGCTATCTATGCGGGAAACAACAAGTTGCTACATACGTTCTCCAAAGAACGTGGCGTTCATTTTGACACGCTTGACGGCAAGTGGCAGAAACGGTTCGTAACGGCCCGCAGGCTGTTTTAGGACGAACCAGGCAGCCAATAACAGCAGGCTTTTCCATGGCCCGTAATAGTCAGGCAGATCCCGCCATAGTGCTCCTGATTGTGCCACCCAGAACACCCATTCATTATCTTCTGATTGCCTTTTGCCGGACGCCTCCCTTGGGGTTTGCGTTCAGGCGGCAAGAGGTCTTGATTCGTCCCCATTGTTCGACACGTAAATCGTACCATCTTCTCATATGGGAAGGAACAAATCCCTTTAACTCCATAGGATTTGAGCTCAGACACAATCAATTTATGGATCGAGTCTCTGATCGTCCCTATCAGTGCAGCTGCATTATTTTTAAATACACTTTTTTCAAAATTCTTTAATTTTCCCCATCGGAGCTGCTTATATAGGTTTATTAGATTGTGCAAAAACACGAATATGTCTGCTATAATTAGACCAAAAAAGATTCGAGTATGTAGAATGGAGCAAATGGAACTAAGGAGGTATTATACTTCAATGGATAGTATGACATGGATACAAAATTGGTTTGCACAACAATGTAATGGAGTCTGGGAACATGCAGAGGGGATACAGATTTTTACACTGGATAATCCAGGTTGGTCTATATTCATTGATTTAGAAGGAACGATACTGGCTGAAAAAGATTTTGAACCGATATCTATCGAACGAAGTGAATCCAATTGGATTCATTGTAAAATGGCGGGAACAACGTTTAAAGGCTACGGCGGCGTACAAAATTTGAATGAGTTGTTGATTGTTTTTAAAAACTGGGTAGAGTCTTTGGAATATAAACAGGAAGAATAGTTATGCAAATTGAGACAAATCGGCTCATCATTCGTGATATTTGTAGATCCGATTGGGAAAGTATACATACGTACACTTCATTGCCCGAAGTTACTAGGCACACAGCATAGAACAAGTTCTAGCTTCACAGCAGGAACAGCCAAGACAAGATTACGAACTAGCCATTTGTCTGAAAAACGATGGAATCCTGATCGGCGGTATTGGTATTCATGTCAAAGATACTAACGCAGAAATGGGTTATGTTTTAAATCCAGATTATCAAGGGAATGGTTATGCAACAGATCGGAATGCAACGTGAAGGTCTGATGCGTGAACACTGGTATTACAAAGACGAATTTCATGATTCATATTTGTACTCTATTCTTGCGGAGGAATACGCCAGGATATAAAACCTGAATCCGTGAAACAAAATATTGAAAAGGTTAGAAAAGTAGACTCCAGTGAAGTAAACTGAAGAAAACGGTAGAATTGCCTTGCTTCTCATC
>JBEUOG010000001.1:0-536114 GCA_040544055.1 Paenibacillus sp. PvR008 | reverse complement strand
CCAGTGTGGCCGATCACCCTCTCAGGTCGGCTACGCATCGTCGCCTTGGTAGGCCATTACCCCACCAACTAGCTAATGCGCCGCAGGCCCATCCACCAGTGACAGATTGCTCCGTCTTTTCTCCCCTCCCCATGCAGGGAAAGGATGTATCCGGTATTAGCTACCGTTTCCGGTAGTTATCCCAGTCTGATGGGCAGGTTGCCTACGTGTTACTCACCCGTCCGCCGCTAGGTTATTTTAGAAGCAAGCTTCTAAAATAACCCCGCTCGACTTGCATGTATTAGGCACGCCGCCAGCGTTCGTCCTGAGCCAGGATCAAACTCTCCATTAAAGACCAACCGAAGCTGGTTTATAGAAAGAGCGATAAGCTCATGTTGAAACTGACGAGATAAAATATCTCTTTTACACTCCGATTTCACACAACCTTACGGTATGTACCGAAATCTTCGTGGTTGATTTTGCGAACAAAACCATTCACTCACTCGTTGTTCAGTTTTCAAAGATCAAACATTTCTTTTTCGCTTTAGGGTTTCTTTCATCCCCTCAGCAACTTTTATAGTATATCATGTATCTCTCAGTTGTGTCAACACTTTTTTTAAAAGTGTTTTTCGCTCTATTTGATAACACTTGAAGCGACAAGAAATAATATATCATACTTTTATTATATTGTGCAACTGTTTTTTCAAAAAAACTTACTTAAGTAACAATACACTCGATATATAGCTCTCTTTGAAGCATTAAGTTAATGATTTCCCCGTTTACCTGCACCAACGGACGAGTCGGATGGTCTCGATCGGCAAATATGATTTCCCCTGTACGGTTATCATTGAGACGCACCTTGGTTCCGTTATTGAATTGAGTGAGCTTTTGGATGAAAACCTGTACAACACCCGGGTCCAGCTTACCAAATGATTCTGATTTGATTTGCTCCAGTACCAGATATGGGGATTGTGCTGGTCGGTAGGTCTTCTCCAATGTCATGGCGTGGAATACATCAGCCACTCCAACGATTTTAGCGTAAATATGAATTTGCTCCCCTTTGAGTCGCAATGGATATCCGGTACCATCCACTTTCTCATGATGCTGAAGAGCTGCCAGACGCACCCCTTCATTTATGGCCTTCACATTTTTGAGTAACTGGTAGCCTAATGAGGTGTGCTGACGAATTTCTTCCTGCTCCTCCCACGTTAATTTAGAGGGCTTGTACAGGATGGCTGGGTCCATTTTAGCATTACCAATATCATGGAGCAATCCGGCAAAAGCAACCTGCATCCAGTCCTTTTGGGGCAAGCCAATCCATTGGGCAATAGAATACGAAGTCAGAGAGGTTAGTACCGCATTGTGAAAAATATAATCAACTTCAATCATGGCACGCGGAGTAGACGTCATTACATTATAGCGCTGGATGTATACCAGTAAGGCTTCCAACTGTCCCCGCAACTCATATATGGATAGATTAGATACGAGTACCGATTGGAATGCATTTTTCACGAGCATCACCATTTTGTCGTACTCTTCCTGGAATAAAACGGACTCATCCCGCTCCTCTAACGAAGGGGATTGCGCTTCATGCGCTCCAGCTCGAGCAGTAGCATGATCTCCACCAGCTTTTGCCGAACCATCAGGCCCTACTTCTACTTGCTTGATCAGGAACGCTTGTAAAATCTCCAAATCACGCGGTAGCAGAATACGGCCCTTCGGAAGCAGCAAGCTGCCCATTTCAGTAAATACGTCGCTTTGCAATCTAAGCCCTGCTTTTAATTCGGATACGGGTACTGTTGTCATGGTCAACCTCTCTGTTCTCATAACAGCAGCTCTAGCTGCCAGTTTTTATTATGTCATTATATTACTTGAACCTGCTTCTGTACATTCATTTTATATGATTTGCAGCATACTTGCTGTATTCATCTGTCGACAATAGAAAAAGACTCCCTGACCCAATGGCCAAGGAGTCTTCCCCGTCATTTAAAAACGAATACCACTGTTTATATTGGTGGATTGTTATTCGTCCTCAGAAGACTCCGAATCGTTACCTTCTGCATCTTCTACATCCGTGCCAAGAGCTGAATCAGCTGGTGAATGAGATGCACCCTCACCGACTTCTTGGTTAGCATCCTGCTCCTCGAGCAGTTCATCGAGCAATTCATCCTGCTCCTCATTCTTGTTCGCACGACAAACAGTAGCAACCGAATCATCTTCGCGGATGTTGATCAACCTTACCCCTTGTGTATTCCGACCCATCGTGGAGATTTCCTCCATGCTGGTCCGAATCAAGGTTCCGCTGGCTGTAATGATCATCAGATCCTCTTCAGTTTTTACAACCTTGAGGCCGACAACTGGACCATTTTTATCGGTAACGTTAATCGTCTTGATCCCCTTACCTCCACGACTTTGGATACGGTAATCCACTACAGGGGTACGTTTGCCATAGCCTTTGGCCGTTACGATCAGGATATCCAGGCTGGTATCAACAATATCCATGCCTATTACAGCATCACTCTTATCGAGAGTAATACCTTTAACCCCAGTAGCACTACGGCCCATTGAACGTACATCGCCCTCAGGGAAGCGGATAGACATGCCTTGCGCCGTACCAATGATCATTTCCTGCTGTCCATCGGTCAGCTTCACTTCAATCAGGGCATCATCTTCGCGCAGATTGATGGCGATCAGGCCACCTTTACGGATATTAGCATAGTTATCGAGCGGTGTTTTCTTGATAATCCCTTGCTGAGTAGCAAAGAACAGATAGCTGTCCTCTACAAATTCCTCAATTGGAATGACCGCATTGATCGATTCGCCCTGCTCAATCTGAATCAGGTTAATGATCGGTGTCCCCCGGGCCGTCCGGCTCAGATCAGGAATCTCATAGGCCTTAATCCGATATACCTTCCCCTTGTCGGTGAAGAATAACAAATGATGATGTGAATTCGTAATGAATAGATGCTCTACGAAATCCTCATCCTTGGTATCCATCCCCACTACACCACGACCGCCGCGTTTTTGACTACGATAAGTAGTCACGGGAAGACGTTTGATGTATCCGGTATGGGTTACAGTAATGATAACATCCTCACGTGGAATAAGATCCTCATCCAGAATGCTCTCTTCACCCACTGTGATTTCAGTACGGCGCTCATCTGCAAAACGTCCTCTGAGCTCATTAAGCTCATCGCTGATAATGCTAAGCACGAGATGCTCGTTGGCCAAAATTTCACGGTATTCCGCAATTTTTTGCAGCAGCTCATTATATTCGTTCTCAATCTTCTCACGTTCCAAGCCGGTCAGGCGTTGCAGACGCATATCAAGAATCGCCTGAGCCTGTTCCAGAGACAGCGAGAACCGCTCAATTAATCCTTCACGTGCCGCTTCCGCGGTTTGTGAGGAACGAATCAGTGTAATAACCTCATCCAGATGGTCGAGGGCAATGCGCAAGCCTTCCAAAATATGTGCTCTGGCCTCAGCTTTTTTCAGATCAAATTCTGTCCGACGACGAATGACTTCAACCTGATGCTTGAGATAATGGTACAGAACATCTTTCAGGTTCAGAATCTTCGGCTCGTTATTTACAATCGCGAGCATATTGATACCGAAATTCGACTGCATGGCCGTATGTTTAAACAAATTATTCAGAACGACGTTCGGGTTCACATCCCTACGCAACTCGATAACGACACGCATACCCGTACGGTCCGATTCATCCCGAAGATCCGTAATGCCCTCAATCCGTTTGTCACGTACTAATTCAGCAATTTTCTCGACCAGACGAGCCTTATTAACTTGGTAAGGCAGCTCATGCACGATAATCCGTGCTTTATTGCCAATCTCTTCTATGGTGGTCTTCGCACGCATGGTCACAGATCCGCGGCCAGTCTGGTACGCCTGACGAATGCCAGACCGCCCTAAGATATAACCTGCTGTCGGGAAATCGGGCCCTTGAATATAATCCATAAGTTCCATCGGCGTGATGTCAGGGTTTTCGATCAGTGCTTGTACACCGTCGATAACCTCTCCCAAGTTATGCGGAGGAATATTGGTTGCCATCCCGACTGCAATCCCGCCGACGCCATTCACCAGCAAGTTAGGATAACGTGCAGGTAATACGACGGGCTCGTTCTCTTCACCATCGTAGTTCGGCATAAAATCAACGGTCTCTTTGTTCAAATCACGGAGCATTTCCATGGCAATCTTGGACAACCGTGCTTCGGTGTAACGCATCGCAGCCGCCATATCTCCATCCACGGAGCCAAAGTTACCGTGTCCATCCACCAACATATAACGCAAGGAAAAATCCTGCGCCATCCGCACCATCGTATCATATACAGCCGTATCACCATGAGGGTGATATTTACCGATAACTTCACCGACGATTCTTGCCGATTTTTTGTAGGGCTTGTCAGGTGACATGCCTAGCTCGGACATCGCAAACAAAATACGGCGGTGTACCGGCTTCAGTCCGTCCCGCACATCAGGCAAGGCACGGCTAACAATAATACTCATGGCATAATCCATAAAGGATTCGCGCATTTCCACTCCGATATCCCTATTGATGATTTGCGAGTTTTTTTGATCCGCCATGCTGGTCCTCCTTCTTGTCCTTCAATACATTGCTCTCTATGTGAAAAGCCTAACAAGACACTGCCTATATACTCCGCTCTGTGCGTAGGATTTTGGCTGAAATCCTCATCTGTATAATTATATTACTTTCACAAAAAGAGCACAATTAAACGCATCTGTCCGCTTTACAGCGTAAAACCCTCAGAGATTGCCCTTCTGTGAGCAGCAGATGGCTAACGCATCGTACAGCTCACAGGCCCTGATCATGACAAATTCCCCCGAACTGGGGATTAGCCCCCACCCTGAAGGCCTTTTCCACATACAATACGTATACGGTCAGGGTTAACTGAGCACAATTCCGAAAAAACGCCGTATTTCTCTATTATATCATTGTTTTACGCACTTGTCCTTTAGTTTCCCTTGTTTTGTTCAAGCGTTTTGAATTCCATGGAACGTGACTTACATTTTCAAAAGAAAGGGATGAGAATACTTGTCTATTCAACGAGTATCCAGTAAGTGGACCAAAACAAATATCATTCTCCCCAATCCGATGTTGTCCGCTTATGTACCGGAAACACGTTTGTATGCAATGGAGCACTTGAATGAAATGCTGGCAGTGTACGGAACCGTCTATATTAAGCCGGATAACGGTACTTATGGGAAAGGGGTTATGCGTGCAGAGAGACTCACTGAACCGCTTCCGCCGACTGAAGAGGGAATCATCGGGGAGAGAACGTGGTACATCCTTCGTTATGAGGTAGAGACCCACACCTTCGAAAATCTGGAGGACCTGCATAAAGCAGTTTCTAACCGCTTACGGAAGCGCCCTTATCTAATTCAACGAGGAATCCCCCTTCTTCATCATGATGCGTGTCCCTTTGATCTACGGGTATTAACACAGATGAACTTGAGGGAGCAATGGGAGACGACGCTCATCATAGGACGCGTAGCTGCTCCTGACAAAGTCGTCACCAATCACCACAGCGGGGGCACAGTGCGCTTTTTCAATGAATTGTTAGCTCCGTATCTGGATGTAAAGGAAGCGGTACGGCTGGAGCAAAAATTATCGAAAATGGGCGAGCGGGTAGCTTGGCAACTGCAAAAAAGATATCCCCGTTTGAGGGAAATTGGATTGGATATAGGACTGGATCAGCAAATCTATCCATGGATTTTGGAGGTGAATACGAGACCAGCGATTAAAGTGTTCTCTTCCCTTCCCAACAAAAGCCTATATCATAAAATATTCAGATATGCTGTAGGCTACGGCCGTTACACAGCATCCACGGGTAAGCCTGCACGCGCTAAGAAAAAGGCGTAAAGCTTTGATATTAAATATTCAAATTCTCCCCGACGGGTTAATGACAAGAAAAGGGACGCTCAATCTGAGCGCCCCTTGGTAAATTTTTTCAAAATCCATCAATGCAAGCAGTTAATACAGCCGCCCATGATGGAATAATGCAAATTAAACATCAAGATTTTTCACGTACTTGGCGTGCTCCTGAATAAAGTCGCGACGCGGTTCAACATTATCGCCCATTAGGGTATCGAACAGCGTATCAGCCAGCATGGCATCACTGATGGTAACTTGAAGCATTGTACGGCTCTCAGGGTCCATTGTCGTTTCCCACAACTGGGTCGCGTTCATTTCACCCAAACCTTTATAACGCTGTACGTTGTACTTCGCATTTTCTCCGAATTCGCTGATAATAGCATCACGTTCCGCTTCAGAGTTTGCATAACGTACGACCTTATTGCGCTCTACCTTAAACAGCGGCGGCTGAGCAATATAGATATAGCCGGCGTCAATAATTTTACGCAAGTACCGATAGAAAAATGTCAGCAACAGCGTCCGAATATGGGCTCCGTCGACGTCCGCATCGGTCATGATAATGACCTTGTGATAACGAGCTTTAGCAATATCGAAATCGTCGCCAATCCCCGTTCCCATAGCCGTTACCATTGACCGAATTTCATCACTGGACAAAATACGATCCAAACGTGCCTTCTCGACGTTCAGAATTTTACCGCGAATCGGCAAAATGGCCTGAAAGTGACGATCACGGCCTTGCTTGGCCGATCCGCCCGCTGAATCGCCTTCGACAATGTACAGTTCGCTAATCGAAGCATCCTTGGAAGAACAGTCCGCCAGCTTACCTGGGAGGGAGCTGATTTCCAGCGCACTTTTACGGCGAGTCAGCTCACGCGCTTTACGTGCAGCCTCACGAGCACGGGCTGCTTGTAATGATTTATCAACAACGCGACGGGAGACAGACGGATTTTCCTCCAAAAATTCCTGAAGTTTCTCTGCGAACAGAGATTCGACAATCCCGCGCACCTCACTGTTACCCAGCTTCGTTTTGGTCTGACCTTCAAACTGTGGTTCCGGGATTTTGACGGAGATAATTGCTGTCAGTCCTTCACGCACATCGTCACCCGTCAAGTTGGCGGTGTTGTCCTTGATAAAGCCATTTTTACGCGCATAATCGTTAATAATCCGTGTCAATGCGCTCTTGAAGCCAGATTCATGCGTTCCGCCTTCATGGGTGTTGATGTTGTTGGCGAAAGAATAAATATTTTCGGTATAGCTGTCGTTATATTGCAGTGCAACTTCGACTTGAATCATATCGCGCGAGCCTTCGACATAAATCGGCTGCTCATGTAGCGCTTCCCTTTTCTGATTCAAAAATTGCACGTATTCACTAATTCCGCCCTCGTAGTGGAACGTATCACTGGCGCCAGTCCGTTCATCGGTCAAGCTAATCGCAATTCCTTTGTTCAGGAAGGCCAACTCGCGAATCCGTGTTTGGAGCGTATCATAGTCATATACGGTCGTTTCTGTAAAAATTTGATCGTCCGGGTAGAACGTCGTTTGGGTACCGGTTTCGTCCGTGTCGCCAATGACTCTGACATCATACTGCGGAACACCACGGTGGTATTCCTGCTCGTACATATGTCCATCCCGTTTGACGTGAACGATCATTTTGCTGGAGAGGGCGTTCACTACGGATACACCAACGCCGTGCAGACCGCCGGATACCTTGTACCCTCCGCCTCCGAATTTACCACCTGCGTGAAGTACAGTCATAACGACTTCCAGCGCAGATTTCTTCATTTTGGCGTGTTCGCTTACCGGAATACCGCGTCCGTTATCTGTAACGGTAACACTGTTATCTTCGTGAACGACAACTTGAATGCTGTCACAATAGCCTGCCAGCGCTTCGTCAATGCTGTTGTCCACAACTTCCCAGACCAGATGATGGAGCCCTTTGGCACTGGTGGAGCCGATATACATCCCGGGACGTTTCCGAACCGCCTCCAGGCCCTCCAGGACCTGAATCTCACCCGCATCATAAGACGGTTGATTCATAGACATGCCTTTCACCTACTTCTATAGATTCTATGGTTAAGCATTGGCAACAAACTGGTTTGCCCGCTTTTTGAGAGTTGTTGAGGAGATGGGGGAATAATACACCGTATTTTGAGTCACCACGATGGACTTGGCTTCCTCTTCACCAATCATCTCGACATGCTTTTGCTGTTGGGCGTGGTTCACGTACTGCTTGGAGATTTTAGAGGATTTTTCAATCGAGATATCGAAAATAGCCACAAGCTCTGACGAGCGGATGATTTTTTCTCCACCCAGATGAATATACATAGCGGTCACTCACTCCTTAGTGTTCCACATGCCCGTCGTGGACGTGATAAATGCTGGCATCCTTGAGCCGTTCTGCATTCAAGGTCTCAATGCCGGTTGCTGTGATAAAGGTTTGTACCTTGCTCTGAAAGGTCTCAATCAGTTGGGTCTGACGGTAGGGGTCCAGTTCGGATAGAACATCATCCAGTAGCAGGACAGGATATTCACCAATTTCCTCATGGATTAATTCAATTTCAGCCAGCTTCAAGGACAGGGCCGTCGTCCGCTGCTGCCCCTGAGAGCCATACGTATGCACTTCCCTGCCGTTAATAGCAAAGGCCAAATCATCACGATGGGGCCCCGCCAAAGTCATACCACGGCGGATTTCCTGTTCCCTCATTTGGGATAACTTTATCATAAATCGCTCCAATAAGACAGCTTCATCTTCTTCCTCCGGCTCGCTGAAGGAGGGAACATAGGCTAATTTTAACTCTTCATTCCTTCCCGCGATCCCTTCATGAATGGCCTGAGCCCACTTTTGCAGCTTTGTTATAAATTGTTTCCGCTTTTTAACAATTTTAACACCGTGCTCAACAAGTTGCTCATTCCATACCTCCAGCATGAGCTGCACGGAAGCCATATCCTTGCCCCAAGCTTGCTTGAGCAGGTTGTTACGCTGGACCAGCACTTTCTGGTATTGCTGCAAATGGTACAGATATCCCGGAGCAACCTGTCCAATTTCCATGTCAAGAAACCGGCGGCGTACCCCCGGTGTTCCCTTAACGATTTCTAAATCCTCAGGTGCAAACATAACGACATTCAGCGAACCGATAAAATCGCTCAGCTTTCGCTGCTCCAGTCCGTTGATCTTCGCTTTTTTTCCTTGTGTGGATAACGACAGATCCAACCTGATTTTTCCGTATTTTTTATCCACATCCGCAGCCAGATGAGTGGAGGCAGCCCCGAAAGAGATTAACTCCTTGTCGCGAGACGTCCGGTGGCTTTTGGTCAAAGCCAGGACAAAAATCGCCTCTACTAGGTTCGTTTTGCCCTGCGCATTTTGTCCGATCAGCAAATTAACGGGCCCAAATTCATTCAGCTCCAGCTGTTCATAGTTCCGGTATTGCTGCAAAACAATATTGTTCACAAACACATAGGGTCCCCCTTGTTACTCCGCACCTAAAAGGAGTCCTTGCCGACCAGGCGATCATGCTCCTGCCGTGATCTCGAAACTTCCGTTGTCCTCTACTTCTACGGTATCGCCCGGGTACAGTTTTCTTCCGCGTCGTTCTTCCGGCTCACCGTTGACACGAACTTGCCCCTCCTGCAACAGAGCTTTGGCCATTCCCCCTGTAGAAACACAATCGGCTAATTTTAGAAATTGATCGAGCTTGATGTATTCGGTCTGTATAGATATCCGTTTCAAGGCTTGTTCATCCTTTCGCTTGTTCTCGGGTGGGTGACGCTAGACGTTAGTTGGTGGTGCGATATGGCAGGATGATGTACAGCGCATTGCTGGAGTCCGCCGGTTTTAAAATGATCGGGCTCATAATGCCGGTAAAAGCAATCGTCAGCTGCTCGCTGTCAATCACCTTCAGCACATCAAGCATATATTTCGAGTTGAACGAGATTTTGAGCGGCTCTCCCTCAAATTTGGAGACTGTGACTTCCTCACGCACTTTACCCAGCTCGGAGGAGCTGGAGGAAATCTCCAAGCCACCGTTTTCCAGCGACTGCATTTTTACAATATTCGTTTTTTCCTCACGGGACAGCAAATAAGCACGGTCGATGGATTCGCTCAAACTTTTTGTATCCACAATCAGTTCTGTTTTGTAGGAGGTTGGAATAATTCTAGAAGTATCCGGATACGTTCCGTCCAAAATGCGGGAATAAAACAGAACCCGGTCAATTTTGAATAATACCTGGTTGTCTGCTACGACAATATCCACAAGCATATTTTGATCCGGAATAATTTTGCTCAGCTCGTTCAACGTTTTACCTGCAATGACAACATTGCTGAAGCGCAAGCCTTCGGACGTTTCCAAACGGGCACTGCGGGTGGCGAGGCGGTGGCGGTCCGTTGCTACAAATTTCAATTCACCCTCAGCCAAATTCCACAATACCCCTGTCAAAATAGGTGTCGTTTCGTGGGTGGAAATAGAGAAAACGGTCTGTTTGATCATGTTTTTGAGCAAATCACCTGGTACAGAGATAACCTGATTTTCTTCAATGCTTGGAAGCACCGGGAATTCCTCAGGGTCCAGACCCACAATCTGAATTTCGGTTGCACCGGATGAGATGAAGGTTTGGAAATGGTCTTTTACCTCCATGCGGATCTCCTGAGACGGCAGCTTCTTGATAATTTCGACAAAGAACTTGGCTGGCAGTACAACACTTCCCGGTTGTTCGACCTGAACGACGGTTTGGTCACCATCCTCCATCGGAATAAAGGATTGAATGGAGATGTCGGTATCGCTGGCAGTCAGCGTTACTCCCTGATGATTCACATCCAGCTTAATACCGCTCAAAATCGGAATCGTGGTCCGACTCGATATGGCTTTGGATACATGTTGTATAGCCTCGTTCAATACGTTTTTCAAAATGCTGATCTTCATAAGTTCCTCCTACGGGTTTTAATCCTTCAAGCACGCGTTGACGCGGGCCTTATTTAGGTGATGTATATCTTTAAAATCTATTAGTAATAGTAATAGGCGCACTGAATATGTGGATAAGTCGGTGTAAGCCTAATAAAATCAAGCCTATCCACATGTGTATAAATTGTGTATAGGCTCTGAACTTGTTCAGGTTGGATTTTTGATTTTTTCTATTAGGCTGTTGATAACTTTGAACAGCTCCTGATCCACTTGAATGGATTTGGAGATTTTTTCGTGCGCATGAATAACGGTTGTATGGTCGCGTCCGCCGAAGGCTTCCCCGATTTTCGGCAAAGAATAGTCGGTTAGCTCGCGAGACAGGTACATAGCGATCTGCCGTGGAAAAGCCACAGCCTTCGTCCGCTTGCGTGCTTTGAAATCCTCCAGGCGCAGATTGTAAAATTCCCCGACTTGATGCTGTATATCCTGAATGGTAATCATTTTGGGACGACTGGAAGGAATAATGTCCTTTAACGCCTCGGCCGCGAGATGACTTGTCACATCCTGATTGGTCAGCGAGGAATAGGCAACAACGCGAATCAGCGCCCCTTCCAGCTCACGGATGTTCGTATCAATCTGGTTGGCGATATACATCATGGCTTCATTGGGAATATCCAGGTTCTCCGCTCTCGCCTTTTTCCGGAGAATTGCAATTCGCGTTTCCAGATCCGGCGGCTGAATATCCGTAATCAATCCCCACTCAAAGCGGGAACGTAGCCGTTCCTCCAGCGTTGGGATCTCCTTAGGCGGACGATCACTTGAGATAATAATTTGTTTGCGTTCCTCATGAAGCGCATTGAACGTGTGAAAAAATTCCTCCTGCGTCGACTCCTTGCCTGCAATAAACTGAATATCATCAATGAGCAAAATATCAATATTACGATATTTGTTCCGGAAACTCTCCCCGCGGTTGTCCCGAATAGCATTAATAAATTCGTTGGTAAACTTCTCCGACGACAAATACACGACCTTGCTGGCCGGGTTGTGTTCCAAAATATAATGCCCGATGGCGTGCATCAGATGCGTTTTGCCTAGACCTACGCCGCCGTACAGAAACAGCGGGTTGTAAGCTTTGGCCGGCGCCTCGGCGACGGCCAGCGATGCTGCATGGGCAAAACGGTTCCCCGATCCGATGACGAACGTATCGAATGTATATTTGGGATTCAGCATATGGGACACGGCTTCTTCATGTACGACCGGCTGCTGCTGAGGTTGTTGCTGAAGGTCGAACTCAGCTGGCTTGTTCTCTTCAATGACGAACTTGACCTCCAGCTGCTTGCCCAAAATTTCATAAACCGTTGCCCCGACTAGCTTGGTATAGCGGCTTTCAAGCCATTCCACAGCAAAAGTTGTCGGTGCGGAAATCACAATGGAGTGGTCATTCAGTTTCGCTGCCTTGGTAGCCTTAAACCAAGTGTCGTAACTCGGCTTACTCAGCTTGGTTTGTATGATGGATAGAATTTGCTGCCATAGTTCAGAGGTATGGCTGTCCACAGACGTCACTCCTTTTAAATCCTGACATTTTGCCGTTTAAGCTACAGAGAGCTGCTCCCGGCGCTTCGGCAAAACACCTAAAATCCCAAAAATGTTGTTGAAGGCCATAAAAAGACATACCGCCGCCTAAATCATGCGGCAGTGTGGTGAGAGAACGCAGCACAAAATGGTCCCGAAAAACAGCTAATGGAAAAATCCGCTGCTGATCGGCAGAAGAAAGGCGATATTTCTCAGGAGGGAATGTGCGGCACGATTCGTTCTCTTGATCCCGCAGGCCAAAACGGGACTGCAATATGTCGAAATCAAATAAAAAATGTAGAATATATCCCCAGAATCCCGAATCCGCACAAAAATAAAAAGATGGATAAATTGAACTTGTTCACAACTTTATCCACAGGGTGTTGATAATATGGAGGGTAAAACAACATATTCACATTCAAAAGTAATATCATCATAGCAAAAGAAGCCTTGTATTTCAATGACTCGTGGTTATTTATCCACAAATTCAATCTGTTGTGTACAATTTTTATTCACAACACAAGATATTGTTTATAATTTGTTCAGTTTTCGACAATAACTCTTTTTCGTCTCAAAATGTTATGCACAGGTTATGACCATTTAAATCACAATTCAGCTCTTTTTGTGGATCTGTGCATAACAGCCGTTGCCTTTTGGTTACAGAGGTCGTTTTTTCTGTTGAAAATTTCCGGTAACGTTTCCGACAATATTTTTAATGAACTGGATTATGGTGCTTGTAAATAGGGCGATCACAAAATAGAGACGGTGTAAAGGAATAGGAAGGAAGAGAGAACAGTAAGGAACAGGAGTGGTGGAAGGAACGCAAAATGTAGACAAGCTGGTATTGAAGAAGGAAGGTCGAAGAAAATTCACGATAAAAAAGAGCAAAAGAGCGTGGGATAAGTGAGCTGGATGAAAGAGCAAAATCTCTGGGCGTAAAAAAGAGGGAGAGGATTGCGTGATTTTGGGGGAGGGGGTTAAGCTGTACATTGACTTTGGCCGCTATTTATGGTTAAATGTACAAAGGTGTTTTTTGTGGAGATTGCTATGTTAGGTATATTCCATATAAAACGTATTCCTTGTAAGGAGGTGCAGTACAATGAGACCGACTTTCAGACCGAATGTCAGCAAACGTAAAAAAGTTCACGGCTTCCGTAAAAGAATGAGCACAAAGAATGGCCGTAAAGTTTTGGCAGCTCGTCGCCAAAAAGGCAGAAAAGTATTGAGTGCGTAATGCGTGCATAAAGACCACTACGGTGGTCTTTTTTTTCATAATGATGGTATTTATGGGTCGGATCACTTTCCCTGTGTCTGTAGAAATGCAGGGAAAAAAGAGGGAGAAGCACCGCATCCTGCTCTATATTAGATGAAGCTTTTGAAAATGGATGTAAAATAAGCGAGATTACCATGGTGGAATGTTGTCCATACTTCTTACTATATAAGAGGTAAGGATTGGCTTGCCGGCATGTGTAAAAGAGATGAGCAAGGAGAAGCGCCGTGCAAAAAAAATTGCGTCTACGAAACCGGGCGGACTTCGGGCGCGTATACCGCCATGGCAAATCTTTTGCCAACCATCAGTTTGTGGTGTACTGGTTCCGCCGCAGAGAGGTAGAGCAGTTCCGCGTCGGAATTTCGGCCAGCAAGAAGATCGGTAACGCCGTAGTCCGTAACCGAATGCGCAGAATCGTCAAGGAAATTGTGCGTCATCATGAGCATGAATTGGTGGAGCAAATTGACCTGATTTTTATCGTCCGCAAGGGAGCGGTTACAATGTCGTATCAGGAGCTGGAGAAAAGCGTGCTGCACGTTCTGCGTAAAGCCTCGCTGCTCAAGTCTTTACGTCGATAGTCAGTATCTTTGTCCTACAGGATATGGTATGATTTACGTTGGAATGGATTGGTTAAGAAAGGGGTTATGAAGTGTCGCGTTTGAAGACTCAACGGGGGAAATGGTTCCTCCTGATTGCCTTATTGGCACTTGTTGCTGTGCTGTCGGGATGTGCCCAGGCGGCTCACAATTCTTACACGACGGCAGATTTGGCCAATGGATCTTGGTGGCAAAGATATGTCGTTTACTGGTTTTCGTATGCGCTGGATACATTTGCCCAATGGTTCTCGGGAGAGTATGGCCTGGCCGTACTGATTCTGGTGATTATCGTGCGAACCATTATTTTGCCGCTTACACTCAAGCAAGTACGCAGTTCTAAAGCTATGCAGGCTATTCAGCCGCAATTAAAAGAAATTCAAGCGAAATACAAGGATACGCCTGAGAAAGTCCAGCAAGAGACGATGAGGCTGTTCCAGGAAAACAAGGTCAACCCGATGGCGGGCTGTCTTCCTTTGGTCGTTCAGATGCCGATTTTTATTGCGCTCTATAATGCCATTTACTATAACTCGGCATTGCGGGATCATGATTTCTTGTGGCTCCAGTTAGGTAAACCGGATCACTTCTTTATCCTGCCAATTCTGGCAGCAATCACAACATTCGTCCAAACCTGGATGATGATGAAAATGAATCCGACTCCGCAGCAGGGACCGATGCAATTTTTGCTGTACGTCTATCCGGTGCTGATTCTGTTCATGTCGTATAACTTCCCATCTGCTTTGCCGTTATACTGGTTCTTCAGTAATATTTACACCATTGTTCAAAACTATTTCCTTTATCGGAATAAGGATAAAGAAGTTGCGCTGGCAAATGTGAAAACAGCCAGTCTTACGAAAACAGGTTCCTCCAATAGCAATAACAAGAGAAAAGGTGGCAGAAACACGAAGGGGGCTAAAAAGTCGAGATGACCAAAGTCGTGACTTCAGGAAAAACCGTTGAAGATGCTGTAAAACAAGGACTCTCCCAGCTGGGAGTAAGCCGTGAACGGGTAACCGTAAACGTGTTGGAGCAGCCGTCAAAAGGATTCCTGGGGTGGCTCGGGGTCAAGAAGGCGAAGGTAGAGCTTACGCTGCTGTCTGATCCGTCTCCCGAAACCACACACGCGGCTGAACATCATGTATCGGCTCAAGCGCCTACCGTGGGACAGGCTGTTGTTCCGGAAGCTGAACCTGTTACACAGGAAGTACGCACGAACAAGGAAGCCTCCACGGGCCACGCAGATCCCTATGGAGAAGCTGTACGTTTTATCCACGAAACAGCAGCGGGAATGGGATTGGATGTGGAAGTGGATGTTCGTCACCGCAAGGACGAAAGCATACTGGATATATCCGGTCCGTCGCTCGGCATGCTGATCGGCCGCCGGGGACAGACGCTGGATGCATTGCAGTACCTGACGAATATCGTTGCCAATCGTCATTCTGACAAATTCATCCGGATTGTGCTGGATGCCGAGCAATTTCGCGCACGTCGGCAAAAAACGCTGGAGGAATTGGCGGATCGACTGGCCAACCAGGCTATTCGTTACGGCAAGGAAGTAGTGCTGGAGCCAATGCCGTCACAGGAGCGGAAGCTGATTCACGCCAAGCTTCAACAGCATGCGCAGGTTAGAACATACAGCAAGGGGGACGAGCCGAATCGGCGCGTCGTCATTGCCAAAAAATAATCCGACGCAATGGCTCTCTGCAAGGTGCAGAAGCCATTGCTTTTTATATTTCTTGCTGAAACGGTTGCCGTCCTTGATCAAGGGCGGCAATGCCGTTTCTACTTGATAGGAGGTAGAAACCATATGATGAGCGATACCATAGCTGCCATTGCAACAGCGGTTGGCGAAGGAGGCATTGCGGTTGTACGGGTCAGCGGCCCGGAAGCCGTCACGGAAGTGGAAGCTTTGTTCCTGAGCAAGACGCCTCTAAGCAAGGCTCCATCTCACACGGTACACTATGGACATATTATAGATCCTCAAAGCCATGAAAAGGTGGAGGAAGTTCTAGTTACGGTTATGCGAGCGCCCCGCTCTTTTACAACAGAAGATGTCGTAGAAATCAGTACCCATGGCGGGGTTGTAGCCGTTAAACGGGTGATGGATTTACTACTGCTGCAAAATATACGTTTGGCCGAGCCTGGCGAATTCACGAAGCGTGCTTTTCTGAACGGTCGTATTGATCTGAGTCAGGCGGAGGGAGTCATTGACTTGATTCGCTCGAAGTCGGATAAAGCTTTTTCAGTAGCTTTGAAGCAAGTAAATGGACAACTGTCACAAAATATCCGCCGTTTGCGGCATGTTCTGGTAGAGACACTGGCTCATATTGAAGTGAACATTGATTATCCTGAGCACGATGTGGAATCTTTTACGTCTGAGTTGATCAAGGATAAGAGCAGTCAGGTCATGGCCGAAATTGATCGGCTGCTGCATACAGCGGAGCAGGGGAAAATTTTACGTGAGGGCCTGACCACAGCGATTGTCGGAAGACCGAATGTGGGGAAATCCTCGCTGCTGAATACACTGGCTCAGGGCGAACGGGCGATTGTGACCGACATTCCGGGCACGACCCGTGACGTTATTGAGGAATATGTGACGATTAACAGCATTCCTCTGAAGCTGCTGGATACGGCTGGTATTCGGGAAACGATGGATGTGGTGGAACGGATCGGGGTAGAGCGTTCGAGGACGGCGGTCAGTGAAGCGGATCTGCTGCTCATCGTGATTAACGCCAACGAACCGCTGCATGAGGACGAAATGGCATTAATGGAACAAATCCGCGGTAGACAAGCGATTGTCATTATGAATAAAATGGACTTACCGGCCCAAGTAGACCGGGATTTGCTGCTGCGGTATGTTCCAGAAGAGCTTATCGTACCGATGTCTGTAAAGGAAAATGAGGGAGCAGATCGGCTGGAGCAGGCCATATCGCAGTTGTTCTTTAGTGGTAAGCTGGAATCAGCCGACATGACATATGTCAGCAATGTACGGCATATTGCTTTGTTGAAGAAGGCTCGCCAATCGTTGGTAGATGCCTATGAAGCCGCTGATCAATTCGTTCCGATTGACATGATTCAGATTGATGTACGGCTGGCGTGGGAGCATTTGGGCGAGATTGTGGGCGATACGGCGCATGATGCGTTAATCGATCAAATATTTTCACAATTCTGTCTGGGCAAATAGGACATTCAAGTAGAGCTGGTATCAGCCTGCTATCGTTATAGATATACAAGAGCATATTCGGTACGAAGACCGAAGTGCATAAGGAGGTAAGAGAGTTATGGGATATCAAGGAGGCGACTATGACGTAATTGTCGTAGGCGCGGGCCATGCGGGTGTGGAATCCGCCTTGGCAGCAGCCCGGATGGGCTGTCGTACGTTGATGATTACGATTAACCTGGATATGGTCGCGTTCATGCCCTGCAACCCGTCTATTGGCGGTCCTGCTAAGGGGCATGTGGTGCGTGAAATTGATGCTTTGGGCGGCGAAATGGGCCGGAACATCGACAAGACGTTTATCCAAATGCGGATGCTGAATACAGGTAAAGGGCCTGCGGTCCACGCATTGCGCGCGCAGGCTGACAAGTTCTCTTATCAGCATGCGATGAAGGAAACGATGGAAAAGGAACCGAATCTGACCTTGCGCCAGGGAATGGTGGAAGAGCTGATTATTGAAGACGGTCATTGCGTGGGCGTCATCACGAAGACGGGCACAGAGTACCGAAGCAAAGCAGTTGTATTGACTACAGGCACTTATTTGCGTGGCAAAATCATTATGGGTGAGCTGATGTATGAGAGTGGCCCGAACAATCAACAGCCTTCGTTGAGACTGTCTGAGCATTTGCGCGAGCTGGGCTTTGATCTGGTCCGCTTCAAAACGGGTACGCCGCCGCGCGTGCATAAGGACACGATTGATTTTAGTAAAACCGAAATTCAGCCGGGAGACGATCAACCGAAGTTTTTCTCGTATGAAACGAAATCTTCGGATAATGAGCAGCTTCCTTGCTGGCTGACATATACTTCAGTGGAAACCCACCAGATTATTAATGATAATTTGCATCGTGCGCCGATGTTCTCCGGTCTAATTGAAGGAACAGGACCACGCTATTGCCCATCTATTGAAGATAAAGTGGTACGTTTTAGTGATAAGCCGAAGCATCAAATCTTTTTGGAGCCTGAGGGTAAAAACACATCTGAATACTATGTTCAAGGCTTGTCGACCAGCTTGCCTGAGGATGTGCAATTAGCTGTGTTGCGCTCGATTCCGGGGATGGAAAAGGTAGAAATGATGCGTAACGGCTATGCGATTGAGTATGATGCCATGGTGCCTACGCAATTGTGGCCAACGTTAGAAACGAAAAGAGTACCCGGCCTGTTCACGGCGGGTCAAATTAACGGCACTTCCGGTTATGAAGAAGCTGCGGGTCAAGGGATTATGGCAGGAATTAACGCGGCTCGTAAGGTACAGGGCAAAGAACCTGTCGTGTTGGACCGCTCACAAGGCTATATCGGCGTTCTGATCGACGATCTGGTGACCAAGGGTACGAATGAGCCTTACCGTTTGCTAACGTCCCGTGCGGAATACCGTCTGTTGCTGCGTCATGATAATGCAGATTTGCGGTTGACTCCAATCGGGCATGATATCGGACTGATTACGAATGAACGATATGAGCGCTTTTTGGATAAGAAGCAAAAGGTAGAGCAAGAGATTGAGCGTTTGCGTCTGGCGAAGGTGCGTCCGGTTGATGTAAATGAGATGCTGGAGCAAGGTGGATCTGCAACAATACAGGATGGCAGTAATTTGTTAACCGTGCTGCGTCGACCAGAAATCAGTTATGCGCAAGTGGCACAAATTTCACCTTCACCTGTAGCTCTGACTGAGGAAGAACAGGAGCAGGTGGAAATCCAAATTAAGTATGCGGGCTACATCGAGAAGCAATTGCTGCATGTAGAACGTCTGCAAAAAATGGAGAAGAAGAAGCTTCCAGAGGATATCGTATACGATGAGGTTCAGGGTTTGGCGATTGAAGCCAAGCAGAAGCTTACGAAAATTCGTCCGATGTCGATTGGTCAGGCATCCCGTATTTCGGGTGTGACTCCTGCGGATATTTCCATTTTGCTCGTTTATCTGGAGCATTATAACCGTGTAACGGCAGCAAGGGGATCATAATGGACGCGATACAACAGCAATTTAAGCAGCGACTGGCAGAGCATAGCATTGTGATTAATGACAGTCAGCTAGAGCAGTTCGAAACGTATTACCGTGTGCTGGTGGAGTGGAATGAAAAGATGAACCTGACGGGCATTACAGAGCGTGATGCGGTATACACCAAGCATTTTTACGATTCTCTTTCGCTGGCCTTTTATGTTCCGTTAAATGATGTGGAAAGCTTGGCGGATATCGGATCGGGAGCGGGGTTCCCAGGTATTCCTTTGAAAATATGCTTTCCGCAGATTCAGTTGACCATTGTGGATTCGTTGAACAAACGCATACAATTTTTGGCGCATGTGGTAGAGCAGCTAGGATTGGAAGACGTGGAGCTGATCCATAGCAGGGCAGAGGAATTGGGACGTAAAACAGGATACCGGGACAGCTACGATCTGGTTACAGCCAGAGCTGTTGCCCGTCTTGCGGTGCTGAATGAATTTTGTTTGCCTTTTGTCCGTGAAGGGGGTCACTTTGCTGCGATGAAGGGCAGTGACCCGACGGAGGAAATCAAGGAAGCTTCCTACAGTTTGAAAGAGCTTAAGGGGAAGATTAAGCATATTCAGGCTTTTCAGTTACCTGTAGAGGATGCAGCCAGACATATGATTATTATTGAAAAAAGAGCAGCTACACCACGGAAATATCCGCGTAAGCCGGGTACGCCTTTAAAAACACCGTTAGTGTAACCAGTTGAAAAAAGTGAATGTTTCACGTGAAACATTCACTTTTTTTATGGCTTGCGATGCTCTTTACATAAACAACGCATAGATACAGAAGTTCTTTACTTACAACGTAGAGGAATATGGATAAATAGGCATCTGATCGGGTACACAATTTATTCTCTGATCCTTCCGAAAAGCTGGTAGAGACGATAGGATTATGGCTGGAAAAGTGATAGAATAGAGATATCGTTTTTGATGTAAGTTGACTGCTTCCCGTACCGTTTGATTCCGATATACATAAGGGGGAAGCGGGACAACAATGCCAGGGAGAATACGTGGAGTGTACCCGGTTACGGCGCTTTCTCATATAAAAGGGTCTACGATCCGCGTAAGGAACTGTTTTTCACGAAGCGCTGTTAGTATGGTGCTATTATGAAATTAGGTGGTATTATACGGAATGAAAGAACAATTTTCCAAGCTATTTGGTTTGACGGAGCGATCCACTGGGGATGAAATAAAGCAAATCCCAGTTCGGGATATTGTCAGCAGTCCTTATCAGCCCCGCACCATATTTGACGACGAGAAGATTGATGAGCTATGCCAGACCATTAAGACGCATGGTGTAATTCAGCCGATTGTCGTTCGTTTCCGTAATGGACAATACGAAATTATAGCAGGGGAACGTCGATGGAGGGCTGTCACCAAGCTGGGGATGGATACCATTCCAGCCATTGTTCGTGAGTTTAATGATTCACAAGCTGCATCCATCGCGTTGATTGAGAATCTTCAAAGGGAAGGGCTAACAGCGATTGAAGAGGCTGTAGCTTACCAGAAGCTGATTGATCTGCATCAGCTCACCCAGGAAAGTCTCGCTCAGCGACTTGGCAAAAGCCAATCCACTATTGCTAATAAGATACGGCTGCTTCACCTGCCAGAGAGAGTGAAAGGTGCTCTAATGGAACGGAAAGTGTCCGAGCGTCATGCCCGTGCGTTATTGTCATTAGAGACTGAAGAGCTACAGTATAAGGTTCTGGATGAAGTCATCGCCAAGGAACTCAATGTGAAGCAGACAGAGGCGAGAGTCGCCTTTTATAAACAAGTGTCCACGATGAAGAAATCCAAGCGGATCTCCTTTACCAAGGATGTCCGACTTGCGCTGAATACGATTCGTCAATCCATTGATATGGTGTCTGGCTCAGGCTTGGATATCAAGACCAAGGAATCCGATCATGAGGATCACTATGAGATTGTCATTCGAATTCCCAAACGTAAGTAAGGGATGAAGCGTACAGGCGGCAGCAGTTGTCGCTTTTTCTGTCTAACGCCAATTAAAACCGCAGCATACTCATATTCTATTCTAAAAATTGCCGTTATCCGTAAGCTAATGATGGAGAATCGTCTTAATAAAGGATTTTGCAATAAAGGAATATAGCAGGATTCCGATTAAATTATGAGGTGAATGAAGTGTCAAAAATAATAGCCGTAGCCAATCAAAAGGGCGGAGTAGGCAAAACAACTACTTCCGTGAATTTGGGCGCCGGACTTGCTTCCCTCGGCAAAAGGGTATTGCTCGTGGATATCGACCCGCAAGGTAATACAACCAGCGGTGTAGGTATCAATAAGGCGGATGTGGCAAATTGCATTTATGATGTGCTCATTAATGAGGTTGATCCTAGCGAAGCGATTGTCAGTACACAGATTGAGGGTCTGGATATTATTCCGGCCACTATCCAGCTGGCAGGAGCGGAAATCGAGCTGGTACCGACCATTTCTCGTGAACTCAGGTTAAAAAGATCGCTCCAGCTCGTCAAGCATAAGTACGATTATATATTGATTGATTGCCCTCCATCTTTGGGAATTTTGACACTTAATTCTTTAACGGCCTCTGATTCGGTCATTATCCCCATTCAGTGTGAATATTACGCATTGGAAGGATTAAGTCAGCTACTGAATACTGTACGATTGGTACAAAAGCATTTGAATACTTCACTACAAATTGAAGGCGTGCTGTTGACGATGTTTGACGCACGTACGAACTTGGGTATTCAAGTGATTGAAGAAGTGAAAAAGTATTTTCAAAGTAAGGTTTATCAGACAATTATTCCACGCAATGTGAGACTCAGTGAAGCACCATCACATGGCCAGTCCATTATTACGTATGATCCCCGCTCCCGTGGGGCAGAGGTATATATTGAGTTGGCAAAGGAAGTGGCATCTTATGAGTAAACGGTTGGGAAAAGGACTGGATGCACTCATTCCCTCCCTTACGGTCAATGATGAGGACAAGGTTGTTGACATTCCGCTTAGCCAGTTGCGTGCAAATCCGTACCAGCCCCGAAAAACGTTTGATGAGGAATCGATTAAAGAACTGGCAGAATCCATTCGTCAGCACGGTGTTATTCAACCTATTATTGCGCGTAGTGTATTAAGAGGCTATGAAATTATTGCAGGTGAAAGAAGATTTCGGGCTTCCCAATATTGTGGGAATTCGACGATTCCTGTGGTTGTTCGTAATTTTACCGATCAGCAGGTAATGGAGATTGCCCTGATTGAGAATTTGCAGCGTGAAAATCTGAATGCTATGGAAATAGCAGTAGCTTATCAGGGATTAATGGATCAGTTCTCGTTAACTCAAGAGGAATTGTCCTTGAAAGTGGGCAAATCGCGCTCTCATATTGCGAATTTCCTTCGTTTGCTTGCATTACCGGAGGAAGTTAAGGATCATGTTTCACGTGGAACATTATCTATGGGACATGCCAGAGCAATTGTTGGGCTCAAAGATCCGGACATGGTGAAGCAGTTGGCGACACAATGCATTGAGCAGCAGTGGAGTGTTCGGGAGCTGGAAGAAGCCGTACAGCAGTTGGATCATAAGCCTGGTGAAGCGAAGGCCAAGCCCAAGGTGAGAAAAAAGGACCCTTTTATTGATCATATGGAAGAGTCCTTGCGTGAACGTTTTAAAACAACTGTGAAAATCAAGCATAACAAGGATAAAGGTAAAATCGAATTGAATTATTACAGCCAGCAGGATTTGGAAAGATTACTGGAACTATTGCAGTAGTCTGTATGAAATAGGACATGTCTCCTTGATCGAAACGGGAAGTGAGATATGTCTTTGCTTTGTCTGGATGATAAACTAATAGCCTTCTGTTATTTGTTTCGCTGTTCTCAAACGTATAAAATAAGAGGTATGCAGTGACATGATTTTTGAGGTAGAGGAGTAGAAGCAAGCATATGGCTGAATTGAACGGACTAATCATGGAACAGCTTGCCGGAATCGTTGCAGGGATTGTGCTCATTTTGCTCATCCTGTTGATCGTTATCATTGTGCAGGGTGCAAAGCTGAAGAAGATGCGACGAAAGTATGAAACCATGATGGCAGGCAGCGGTGTCGAGAATTTGGAAACGCTGCTGATTGATTTGAAGGTGCAAATGGATACGATTGAGGATGAGCAGGAAGCCCATCGTGCAAGTATGGAATCTCTACGCAGTAAACTGACTGGCCTGAAGGGACATGTAGGCATCAAGCGTTATAATGCCTTTGGCGAGCGAGGGAGCGATCTAAGCTTCTCCATGGCTATTGTAGATGACAATCAGGATGGTATCGTATTAACCGGTATTTATAACCGGGATGGCTCTTATGTGTATGCCAAGCCCCTGGAAGCGGGGCAATCATCTTATTCCTTATCCCCTGAAGAGAAAGAAGCTGTTACTCTTGCGCAGCAAGCAGGACGGAACGGTAATGCCACTCCTTAATCGCGGAGTATAAGCTGCCAGCAATGATATCTGATAATTTCATGACCAGATTTAGTCTTGTATTTTGCAACACAAAGTATTCCATAAAGCCGCCGACGTTAACGATTCCTGTCAAATGGATATCGCCGACCGGCGGTAATTCTTTATTTACCCCCGCTCCAGGCTTCAAAGGCCCGTCCGCAACTTGAATGCATCCAACGCTGGAGGTTTGTCCAAGACATGCGTCTATGCCGATGATATAGGGCTGGTCGTACCGGGTGTGTATGCCGTCCAGTGTTGTTTGCAGATTCATAGCATGTACAGGCTCCTCCAATGTTCCGTAAAGGTGAAAGAGCGGGCTTTTATAGCGAGATAAATGAGTACCTACGAGCGGGCCGAGACAATCTCCAGTAGAACGGTCGGTGCCGATGCAAATAATAACGATATTTTGCAGACTGGGCGCCTGGTGCAAATGGAACAGCAAACGATGGATGATGGCTGATTGGATCCCGGGGTCGGTGTGTGATATTTTTAAGCTAAGGGGTTCTTGCCCCGGAATGAAGTCAGATGGATGAGTCATGGAATCTTCCTTTCGCTCTGTAATGGAGTGTGCAGGTTGCGCTCGTTTATATAGATAGTTATGCTGTTGGCATAGCATTGATCAGAGATGAAAACCGGCAGTATAACTGCCTTAGAGAATAACTATTAGCCTGCGGGTAACATTTATTCTCAAGATAGTAGCTAGTATATGGATAAGTTTGGGGTTTTATACTCGGTGAAGTAGATTATTCATAGCAAAATGAATGAAGCCAGTAGATGGGCTTATGTAGTAGAAAATAGAATTTGGGAAACCAGAAAAGTAGGTCCCTTGTGTAAGGAGGAGCAACAGAATGACCTTAATGCGTTGGTTGGAGAACAATACAGGGACGTCTGCTGTTGTGAAGGATGCGATACACTGGAAGGATGTTATATGGGGATGGCTTACAGATAGTGCGATGTGGTCGACCTTGTTGTTTGTGGTTTTGAAGATCGCTATTATTTTCATCATCACACGTATCTTTATTCGGGTTATTAATAAAATTATAGATAAGTCGATGCAGCAAAAGGGAGAGAACGGCAGATTTCGATTGAATACCAGGCGGCTAACAACCGTCGGAGAACTGCTGAAAAATGTAACCAATATCGTATTCAATTTCATTCTGATTATGCTGGTATTGTCTCAGATGGGCATTAATCTCGGGCCTCTGATTGCCGGAGCCGGAGTGCTTGGATTGGCCGTTGGTTTTGGGGCGCAGAGCTTGGTTAAGGATGTGATTACCGGGTTCTTTATCATTTTCGAGGATCAATTTGCCGTAGGAGACGTTATTCAGACAGGAACCTTCAAAGGTACGGTAGAAGTGATTGGGCTGCGTACAACCAGGCTGGTGAGCTGGAAAGGGGAGGTTTACATTTTACCTAACGGCTCCATTACGGCGGTTACGAACTTTTCCATGTCCAACTCGTTGGCGGTGGTGGATGTACCGATGAAGGCGGAGCGTACTCTGGAGGAAGCTGTTGGTTTGGTAAAACAAGCGATCCATGGCATTGAAGAGTCCAATGTGCAGGTGCTGAATATACCGGATGTTCTGGGGGTTCAGTCGATGACGACATCAGAGTATATTTTGCGTGTTGTGGCGGAGTGTTTGCCGAATACAGGGGCTGCGGTAGAACGTGATATTCAGAATAACATTAAGAAGGCACTAGAGGATGAGGGACATCGTCAGACCGCGCTGGAGACGGCGGTAACTCTCGAGAAGGAAGACGAGCAGGAAAGAAAAGGGGGAGAGAAGGGTGGAGCGTAAGTCGTTTGAACTGGGGGACATTGTGCAGATGAAGAAGCCCCATCCCTGCGGAACGAATGAAATGGAAATTATTCGTATGGGTATGGATATTCGGATCAAATGTGTCGGTTGCCAGCACAGTGTGCTGATTCCGCGTGTCAAGTTCGAAAAGAATATGAAGAAGGTGCTGCGTTCAAAAGCCAACGCTGACGGGCAGAATTCGGAAACGAACTGAGCCGGGGTAACTGAGTGATTTTGGGTAACAATGAACTTGCATCATGGGCACAATGATGATATAATAATCCTTGCTGCGGAAAGGTACCCAAGAGGTCTAAGGGGGCTGACTCGAAATCAGTTAGGCGTCGCAAGGCGTGCGTGGGTTCGACTCCCACTCTTTCCGCCACTAACTTCATTAAATCATAAACTAATCTCTTATGCCTTTGAGCGTAGGAGTTTTTTTGTTTTATAGAAAAAATATATAGCTGTATAAACTGAACTTATAAGTTATCTATGCCGCCACTGCGCAGTCGGATAGTGCTTCCCATCGCCCCCGCCCCCGGATTTCTAGAATAAAGCCTTTCATCAGGGTAGAAATCCGGGGACAAAAGCGACCGCTTTGCTTGTACAGCAATATTCCGCCTACTCCGTTTTTAAATGTGCATTTTTAAGTTCTGCTTATAAATCTATGTAAACTGATAAAAAATGAGCGCTGCCCCAAAGCGGGTTAGCGCTCATTCTCTATGTTTTTAGGAACGTACTGAATGATGTCTTCAATACCAAAAGTTTTTTCCACACCGTGGCTATGAGCAAATTCATTAATCGCGTTTAAGATATTTACCAGTGTATCTAGCTTAATGGTTTTCGTATCACCACTTGCAAGATCAAGAATAGTCGCAGGTCGTGTTTTGGATTCAACTGCTATTTTGTTCCTCGTAGCTCCGATCTCTTCGAGCGTTTCACTTAATCTAAAGCTGATTTGACCCATGACACAAGCCTCCTTGAGAATAATTGCAACTTTATAAGTTATTAAATTAGTTTTCCTATTGATGTTGTTATTATATCCTATACTCCCTTTATCGTAAAACTTTTTTCGTATATTCTATTTTCGTACTACTTAGTTAGTAATACTTTATTATTACTAACTAAGTAGAGTGTTAACTTTCTTTAGGGAAGAATGAACAATTTTGAAAGAGAAGAGGAGTTTTTTATGACAGATTCATTAAAACTGGAACAGGCTACTATGGTGTATGGACCTTATGATCTGCCGCATATGTACGAGATATTCGAGGGAGTTGTTTATGATGGGTGTTATTTCTTTTATCTCGAAAATGGCGCTTTGTGCTTGCGTCATGTACAAAAGGTGGAACAGCCGTATCATACGCACCTTTATGTAGAAGGAGAGTGTGGCGGGCTTCAACTGGCGAGAGGTGTACAGCGTGAAATTACGGAGTTGTCACGCGGACATCATCCTGAGTTGGAGGAAATAAGAGCGGACTGGCTTTTTTATTCGATGAATTACTTTGTCTGCCGGAGAGGGGAGATATGGAACTGAACCCTCTGAGGAACAAGGGATGAGTGTTGAGGTGCGAATAAAATAAAGAAGGTGTCCTTACACAGTGACAGGTATCAGCTGTTAAAGAACACCCCTTTGTTGTTATAGCTGGTTTGGCGGGTAGTTATAGCGTTTTGTTTTTTTCGAGCCGGAGATCATCAGAAGGATTGCTGCGATCAAATGGAGAATCCAACCTAGAACAGGTATCCAGGCCAAGAAAGAGGTCAATATCCCCCATACAGAGCCATAGATCGCCTCCTGATTGCGTAACGACAGGATGAGTGTTACTGCATGCAGGACAAGCATGAATCCCAGAGCCGAGTAACCGGTTCCCATGACAATAGCTCCTCCCACAATCGGTACGGCAAGCACCAATTCGAATATACCTGATATCCACTTTAATATTCGAGAATAACTCATCTTAGAACCTCCGTAAATAGTAGGTCTTTGTACTTGGATATATTCTAGCAGAAGGAGCCGGATTAATCTTCATTTTACCAGTATATGCAAAAATTCCAGTAATGCAACAAAGGAGGACCTCAAAGGTCCTCCATCGTAGGCGATACATTTTTAACAGGATACGATCTGTCCAATCACATCACGAAACTCGGTGTACTTACAAGCAATACCAGTGTTGAAAAGACAGTGTCCTTTTACACAAACCTAACGCTTCTAATGCCCGGAATGGATCTCCTAACAGTTTGTCCGGCTACGTCGTCCAACGGAACCACACCTCTCTGTTGTATCGCCTGATTATAATATGGCCCGAATGTCGAGAAAATATACATTAATGAACGCGGGCTTTCGTTTTTTTCTTCCATTTGCGATTATGGTTGGTCGTCTCCGGAAAAGATTCGCCTCTTTCCAGTGTCACTTGCTGCGGGTTTTGAATTTCCGTATGAAAGCTTCTTTCTCCGACTTCCATATATACGCCGTCATTTGGCGCTTTGTCGCCTGGCTCAAATTCGGTTTTTTCACCCATAAGGTTGTTCCTCCTTTACTACATGGATTTGAACTGCAACGGTTATTGTGCGCTGACATGAGCAGAAACATGCGGGAACAAGCACACGGAATGTATGAAGCTTATTAGCTGGTTTACATCGCATGGACTCAATTGGAGGTTGCAATCAGTTGCTCGATTTGGTAAACTGTTTTAGTGCGAGTTTAGGCTCGTTCCTTGCTCTCAACCAAGATTGAGGGCCTTATGTCCATAAGGAGGTGTAAAGAATGCGTAAATATGAAGTGATGTACATTATTCGTCCTGACATTGAACAAGAAGCTGTTCAAGCGGCAGTCGATAAATTCCAAGGTGTCATCTCCAACGGCGGTGGCGAAATTACGAGTCACGATGTAACTAAACGTCGTCTTGCGTATGAGATTAAGAAATTCCGTGATGGTTCTTTCGTTCTGGTAAAATTCACAGCAGAACCTGCTGTAGTTGCTGAGCTTGAGCGTCTCATGAAAATTTCTGACGAAGTAATTCGTTATCTCATTACGAACGACGTAGCTTAATTATTGTACGTGATTATGTAATGAACAACGCTCAAAGGAGGGGATTGGATTGTTGAACCGTGTCATTCTGATCGGTCGTTTGACCAAAGATCCAGAGCTGCGCTATACACCGTCTGGTGTAGCAGTAACCCAGTTCACCCTGGCTGTAGACCGTCCGTTTACGAGTCAAGGCGGCGAACGGGAAGCGGATTTCTTGCCGATCGTAACCTGGCGTCAGCTTGCTGAAACATGCGCTAACTATCTTCGCAAAGGTCGTTTAACGGCTGTTGAAGGCCGTGTTCAGGTGCGTAATTATGAGAACAATGAAGGAAAACGTGTATACGTGACTGAAATTGTAGCTGATAATGTGCGTTTCTTGGAATCTAACCGCGATGGCGGTAACGGTGGCGGCAATAGCGGTGGAGCTGCGCGTGAGGAGTCTCCTTTCGGAGGCGGTAACAGCAATAGTGGACGCGGGAATAATAACTCGCGAAACAATCAGGATCCTTTTTCCGATGACGGAAAACCGATCGATATTTCGGATGATGATTTACCATTTTAATTTGGAAAGGACTGACAAAGAATGGGCTTCAGACAAAGAGAAGGCGGAGACGATAACAAAAGACCAGCTCGTCGTGGTGGTCGCAACAAACGTCGTAAAGTATGTTTCTTCACTGTGAACAAAATTACTCACATTGACTATAAAGATACAGACCTGCTTAAAAAATTCATCAGCGAACGTGGAAAAATTCTTCCTCGTCGTGTGACTGGAACAAGCGCAAAATATCAACGTATGTTGACAATCGCGGTTAAACGTTCCCGTCAAATCGCATTGCTTCCTTACACTACTGAATAGTAGTTTTATGGAAGAGCAAAAGAGGCGTTCCCGTTTTCGGGAGCGTCTTTTTTATGATTTTTCTTATTGACAACAAGTCCCATGTATTGTAACTTACTAATAATACAATCCATGTTTAACCATTAAGCGTAGCTCAGCCTTTATGGTCCCATTTGTGATCGCACGTCCCCCAACTCGCCAGAGTAAACATTTCAGATTTTTTAAATGTTATTTTATATTACAAGAAAATTCAGATCATCGGTATTTTTTCGAATAAAATTCATAAACTTTACAAAAATAGATATTTTGCATTTTTACATTACACATAAAAAGATATTGACGTGATATTATTTTACATTTAAGATAAACCTTAATAAAAATGTAATGGTTATTAGTATCCTAAATTGACCAAAGGTCTAAAACACGTGTTTACGCTATCATTGGTAACGGTAAGGAGGATGTCACAGACTTCATTTTCAAATCTCAGGCTTTAACGAATCAACGCAGGAAAGAGACAGGCTGTTAAATAAAAGAACCGACTAAGGGGGATGAACAGAATGGTGCAAACGAAGAAATGGGCTTCTTTGCTTATGGTGCTTACGATCGTTGGTGTTCTGTTTGCAGGTTGTAGCGGAGGTGCTAATGAAGCACAGCAACAGCCGGGCAATGCGAACAATAAAACAGAGGGAAATGAAGAGAGTGCACAAGTTACGGAGGGTGTCATTAAAGCGACTGATCTGACACAAAATCCGCCGGGAGCAACAAATCGTAAAGATAATATTGTGGTAGGTATGACGTCACCGAAAGGGGTATTTAACCCGCTTTTCCAGCAAACGATTTACGATCAACATGTAGTTAGAACCGTATTTGATTCCTTTTTACAGGTGAAAGCGGATGGTACATACGAAAATAGCTTGGCTGACAAGATTGATGTGTCGCAGGATGGCTTGAAATATACGTTCCACCTGAAACCAGGTGTGAAGTATAGTGACGGAACGCCAGTAACAGTGAAGGATTATGCTTTTGTCCTGAAGGTACTGCATGATCCGAATTACGATGGGGAAACCGATGTTCTATCTTTCAAAATTAAAGGCGGCAAGGAATATCATGATGGCAAGGCGGATGATATTTCGGGTGTTAAAGTCATTGACGATAACACAGTAGAAGTAACGGTTACAGAAGCAACAGCTTATACAAAGAATTTTCTGGGTGAGCAATACTTCATGCCAGAAGCTTATTACGGAAAAGGTTTCAAAAAGGGTAACCTGGACAGCATCAAGGCGCTTAATAATAAGCCAATCGGCTCCGGGCAGTATGTGCTGAAAAGCTTTTCCCCGGGTCAACAAGTCGCACTTGAAGCCAATCCAAACTACTTCAAGGGCGCACCGAAGGTAAAATCGGTTATTTTCAAAACGACGACAGGAGAAACCAATTTGTCTATGCTGCAAACGGGTGAAACCGATATAGACAATGTTACGGTTACAGAAGATAACGTAGAGGAATTGAAGTCTTTGGGCTTCCTGGACGTGAATATTATGCCGACCAACGGCTACGGATATATTGCATTTAATTACAAAGAAAAGAAATTCCAGGACCCTAAAGTACGCCAAGCTCTGACCATCGGTTTGAACCGGAAGGAGATTGTGGAAGGGGTGTACGGTCCGTATGCGAATGTCATTAACATTCCACAATCTACAGAAGCTTGGTCTTATACGGATGAAGGCATCAACAAATATGAGTTTGATACAGCTAAAGCAAAGGCTTTGCTGGATGAGGCAGGCTGGAAGGTTGGTGCTGACGGAATTCGCGAAAAGGACGGCGAAAAGTTTACCATTAACTTCTCAGCGACTGCTGATAATCCAGTAGTAGAGGCCTTGCTACCGATTATGTCCAACAACTACAAGGAACTGGGCATTAAGCTGAATTCTGAAACATTGGATTTTAACGCGATTATGGATAAGAAAGATACGGGCAAGTTCGATATGTTCTTTGCGGCTTGGGGATTGACACCTGATCCGGATAATACGGTTTATATTACGAACGGTGCACAAAACGATGTTGGATACTCTAATAAAAAGGTCGATGAGTTGACGTTAGCTGGCAAGCATGAATTGGATCAAGAGAAGCGTAAAGTGATCTACAAGGAGCTCTATCAAGAGCTGAACAAGGATTTGCCAGCTATCTTTATGTATCAGCGCAGAGATATGTGGCCAGTTAATGGGCGTGTATCCGGCTTAGAAATTACACCATACAAAGATTTTGAATTCAGTCTGTATAACGCTCAGCTCGCTCAATAAGGGTTGCCAATCGTATGCTCAGCTCTCACGGGCTGAGCATATCACTTCTTTATTTGTCTGGAGGAATGATTATGAAGCAGTATATTATTCGAAGACTGCTGCAACTCATCCCCACACTCATTGGCATATCCATTATCGTATTTGCGATTTCAGCCATGGTGCCGGGTGATTATATTACAGCCAAGCGGAACCCGAATATGACCGCCGAAAAGGCACAGCAGCTACGGCATATCTACGGGTTGGATAAGCCGGAGTACCAACGCTATTTTATATGGGCGGGTAATATGTTGAAGGGTAATATGGGGGATTCATTACAGCATAAGCAGCCGGTAACGAAGGTCATTGGCAATTATGTATGGAATTCTTTTATTATCGCTTTTTTCAGTCTTATTTTTAGCTGGCTGATTGCGGTTGTTGCCGGGGTGTTTTCAGCCAAGTTCCAATACTCGTTATTCGATAAGTTCGTCACGCTATTCATATTTTTGTGTATGTCGCTGCCGTCCTTCTTTATTGGTCTTTTGGTGATCAAAATATTTGCACTGGAATGGGGTATCCTTCCGGTTGGCGGCATGACAACTGCAGGGATGGAGTCAGGCTCATGGGCTTATATCGTGGATGTTCTCAAGCATATGTTCCTGCCAACGCTCGTGCTTACGATGCTAAGCACAGGCAGTCTAACCCGGTATTTCCGTACAGGTATGCTGGAGGTTATTCGTCAGGATTATATTCGTACCGCACGTGCTAAGGGATTGAAGGAACGGACGGTTATTTTCAAGCATGCTTTGCGCAACGCACTGATTCCGGCGATCACGCTGCTTGGCTTTGAGCTTCCGGCTTTATTTGGCGGGGCGATGATTCTGGAAAAGGTATTTGTGTGGCCGGGTGTGGGGCAGGTCTATCTGGAGTCGATCAGTATGCGGGATTATCCGTTTATGCTGGGCTTCACTATTTTCCTGGCGGTCCTTACGCTCATCGGTAATTTGCTCTCGGATGTATTGTATGGCATGGCAGATCCAAGAATTCGCTTGAAGTAGGAGGGATACTATTGCCCGCAGAAACAGTCACGATTGAAACTAATCCAAAGGCGGCGATCCGTCCTGAAGCGTCTCCGTGGAGAATCGCTGTTCGCCGTTTTAACCAGAACCATTTGGCTTTGGCCGGACTCATTATATTGATTCTTATGGTGGTCATTTGTATATTTGGACCGATGATTTCACCTTATCATCTGGATGATTACAAGCTGTCTGACAAAAATTTGGCCCCGAATGCCCAGTACTGGCTCGGTACGGATAAGTTTGGCAGAGATATTTTGCTGCGTACGATGCTGGCTGGTCGTATTTCGTTGACGGTGGGGCTGGTAGCCACGTTTATTTCGGTCATGATCGGTGCGACGTTGGGAGCACTGGCAGGATTCTATCGCAAGGGCGTGGATACGATCATTATGCGGATTGCCGATATTTTTATGGCATTGCCTACCTTGCCGCTGCTGATTATTTTAGGCGCCGTTCTGTCCGATTTGAAGGTTGATCCAGCGAACCGGATTTATTTTCTAATGCTCATTATCGGGGTCTTGAGTTGGACGAGCTTGTCCCGTCTGGTCAGAGGGCAGATTCTTACGCTGCGTGAACAGGAGTTCATGCAAGCGACGGAAGCGCTCGGCTTGAGAGACCGCCGCAAAATATTCCGTCATCTGCTGCCGAACACGATTCCTACGATTATTGTTACGGCTACGCTCGGGGTGGCCGGGGCGATTATCACGGAGTCAGCGCTCAGTTATCTGGGGATCGGCGTTGTGCCGCCCACACCTTCGTGGGGAAATATGATTTCGGCTGCGAACAATCTGATCGACTTCCGCAAGCGGCCTTGGATATGGGTTCCACCGGGAATGTGTATTTTGATTACGGTTGTAGCGATTAACCTGATTGGCGACGGTTTGCGCGACGCACTGGACCCTAAAATGAAGAAGTAGGAGACGAACGTTTATGGAAAATGCTTTGATTGAATTTCGTAACCTGAAAACCCACTTTCATACCTCTAGCGGAACTGTCAAAGCGGTCAATGACGTCAGTTTTAAAATACGTGAGGGTGAAACGCTCTGTGTGGTAGGAGAATCCGGCTGCGGTAAAAGTGTAACGGCCATGACGATGATGCGGCTGATTGATTCTCCACACACCTCGGACGGTGAAATCTGGTTTGAGGGCAAAAACCTGTTAACGCTGAATAAAGGTCAGATGCAGCAAATTCGCGGCAATGACATTTCAATTATTTTTCAGGAGCCGATGTCTTCTCTAAATCCAGTGCTCACCATTGGAGAACAGATTACGGAGCCGCTGCTGATGCATACATTAATGAGTAAAAAGGAAGCACGTACCCGGGCGATTGAGCTGATCAATCTGGTGGGTATTTCGCGTTCGGAGGAAATATTTCATTCGTATCCTCATGAACTGAGCGGCGGTATGCGCCAGCGGATCATGATTGCTATCGCACTGAGCTGTAATCCGAAGCTGCTGATTGCAGATGAGCCGACAACGGCGCTGGACGTTACCATTCAGGCGCAAATCCTCGATCTGATGCGGGATTTGAAGGATAAGCTCAAAACATCCATTATGCTGATTACGCATGATCTGGGCATCGTGGCGGAAATGGCCGATTACGTGGTCGTTATGTATGCTGGGAATGTGATTGAAGAAGCCCCCGTCATTGAGCTGTTCGAAAATCCGCAGCATCCGTATACACAAGGGTTATTGAAGGCGAAGCCTGTCATTAATCAGAAGATTGATCGATTGTATTCGATCCCTGGTCAGGTTCCCAACCCGATTGAGCTGGAGGAAAACTGTCATTTTCATGATCGGTGTGCGCATTGTATGCAAATCTGTAAGGATCAGGCCCCTCCCCTGCATGAAAAGAAGAACGGTCATAAGGTTGCCTGCTGGCTATATGAGAAAGAAGGAGGGCAACGGGTATGAGCGAGCCTTTAATTCAAGTGGAAGGTCTGAAAAAATATTTCCCGATCACAGGCGGGATTTTTCAGCGTACCGTGGGACATGTGAAAGCGGTCGATGATGTATCTTTTAACATCCATAAGGGAGAGTCCTTTGGTCTGGTAGGAGAATCTGGTTGCGGCAAAAGCACGATTGGGCGTACGATTCTCAGGCTGATGGATAAGACCGAGGGATCGGTGCGATACAAGGGAGAGGACTTGCATGCGTTAAGCAAGGAGCAGATCCGTGCGCTTCGTCCGAAGCTGCAAATTGTCTTTCAGGACCCTTTTAGCTCATTGAATCCGAGAATTAAGGTGGGTGAAGCCATCGGGGAAGCATTGCTGGATCACGGATTGATTGACCGTAGTAAGCTGCGGAAAAAGGTTAACGAGACGCTGGATATCTGTGGGCTATCCGCCTATCACTATGATCGGTATCCGCATGAGTTCTCCGGCGGTCAGCGCCAGCGGATCGGGATTGCACGGGCTTTGATTTTGAATCCTGATTTTATCGTGGCTGACGAGCCGGTATCTGCACTCGATGTGTCTATTCAGGCTCAGATTATTAACTTGTTAAGTGATTTGCAGCAGGAACGGCAGTTGACGTATCTGTTCATCTCGCATGATCTGAGTGTGGTCGAGCATCTGTGCAGCCGCATTGGTGTGATGTATCTAGGCTCGATGGTGGAGCTAGCTTCCAAGGAAGAGCTGTTCCGCAGTCCGCTTCATCCGTATACGAAGGCGCTGCTATCGGCGGTTCCCATTCCCGACCCGACGATCAAGAGACAACGGATTGTGCTAAAAGGGGACATTCCTTCCCCGGCGAATCCGCCGTCAGGCTGCAAGTTCCATACGCGCTGTCCTATGGCGGAGAGCCGTTGTAAAACAGAAATTCCAGTGTATCGGGATGTAGGCGATCAGCATTTTGTGGCCTGTCATTTTGCCTAGAAACTTAGTAGAAAGCCTTTTTGAATCATTCGACTTATAAAAATCTGTCAGCCTGCAAGCAGGGATTGGCGGATTTTTTGCTGTGGAATGGAAAAAGCAAAAAAATTGCATCTTTTTTCGAAAAGTTGCAGACAAAATGGATTTTTCATCGTCTAATAAAGTATGGGGGTTATTGCGATGATGAAAAAATACTGGTTACGTTGGGCTATTGTGGTCCCGGTACTTATTATATTGATTTTTATTACACTTGGACCACGACTGCTGGTTGGTAAGCCAGATGTACACGCAGGAGCTGCAGTACTGATGGACATGCAGACGGGAGAATTGTTGATGGATGTGAATGGCGATACGCCTATGCCTTCCGCAAATATGTCCAAGCTTATGACCGAACTGCTGGTGCTGGAGGATATTCGTGCCGGGCGTTTAGGCTGGAATGATGAAGTGAAAATCAGCCGTTACGCAAGTACAGTAGGTGGTGTAAATCTGTCACTCCGATATGGTGAAAGGCTGACGGTGTCCGAACTGTTCCAGAGCATGGTTGTGTATTCGGCTAATGACGCGGCTGTGGCACTGGCGGAGCGCTCAGCAGGCAGTGAACCGGCTTTTGTGAAGCGTATGAACGATAAGGCGGCTAAGATTGGTTTGACGTCCTACAGCCAATTCAGCAATGCGTCAGGAGCGGGGCAGAGTGAGCTGGGTCCTAACCATCCCGAGAATATTCGGGGAGAAACGCAAATGACGGCAAGCGATACGGCGAAGCTGGCCTCCTACCTGATTACGTCGCATCCGGAGATTTTGAGAACGTCCAGCCGTACGCAGATGGAATTGAAGGATAAGGGCATCTATATTAGTAATACGAACTGGATGCTGCCTGCCTTGGCGGGACCCTACTCTTACGCAGGAACGGATGGGCTGAAAGCGGGATACACCAGCGATGCGGGATATTGCTTCACCGGCACAGCCGAACAGCATGGCAGAAGGCTAGTTGCTGTGGTGCTGGGGGCACCGAGCAAGGAGGAACGATTCGAGCAGACACGGAAGTTGTTCGACTATGGTTTCGCTCTGTCTACCTCTTTCCCGGTAAGAGTGCAGAATTTGGTGAAGCTGGCTCCGCGCTAAGGTAAGGAACGACTTTAAAAGCTACACAGGATACGGGCTATAAACATCAAGCAAGGCTTTGACCGTGAGGGCGAAGCCTTTTTTTGGCGTGAATGTGGTGGCGAGGGGCTGGCTATGACATGGCGCTTTTGACAACAAGGTAGCAGACCTTTTATGCTGTGGGGGGGAAGTTTCCGCTTCATAAGGGCCTGATTCGGTTTAATGAAGAGATGGGATTTATTGAAGTAAAGAAGGAAGGAACCTGTTATGGAGAGAAGATATAGGGGAAGGACAGGCGGAAAGCCTAAAAAGAAAAAAAGGTTTACCGCTCTATATATTTCATGTATTGTTTTGTTTCTGATTGCGGCGGGAGGATACCTGTTCCGTAAACAGCTGACGCTGGTGGCCTTTGACTGGTTCGTATCTCCGACGTTGGAGAGCAAGCTGGCGAAGTCCTTTCAGCCGCGCCAGTCGGAGGGACAGAAGCAGCCGGATCTGGTTGCTTATCGGAAAGAGCCGTTTTCGGTGCTGCTGCTTGGAACGGACCAAAGGCCGAACGAGAAGGCGCGTGGCCGCTCGGATACGGTTATTTATGCGGCTGTACGGCCTGCGGAATCGCGTGTGCTTCTGGTTTCCATTCCAAGGGATACGTATGTCCAGATTGTCGGACATGATCCAAATCATGACGGTGAGGATGATTTTGATAAGTTGGGGCATGCTTATGCGTTCGGAGGCGAAGATATGTCCATGGCTACGGTAGAGAAGCTGATGGAGCATAAGGCCGATTATTATGCTACGATTAATTTTCAGGGTATTCAGGATGCTGTAAATGCGGTGGGCGGGGTTGAGCTTCCAATTGATAAGCCGATTGAGAATAAAAATCCGCTGCATATCAAGTTCCGCATCGAGGCGGGCAAGCCGCTTTATAATGGTGAAGAAGCGATGTATTATGTTAGATATAGGGAAGACAGCGACTTTAACCGTACCAAACGGCAGCAAATTTTTCTGAATGCAATGGCGGATAAGCTGCTGAGTATCAACGGGATTTCCAAGATTCCGGAGCTGCTCGATATTATGGGAGCCAATTTCAAAACGGATATGGAGCCTACTTTTATTACAGGGCTTGGCAAGCAGGCCATTTCGCAGGGTCAACCGCAAATTTCGAGCTTTACAATTACGGGGGAAGGTTTCAAGAAGAAGGGCCTGTATTATGACCGGGCCAATGAACAGGAACTCGAATACGCCAGACTCATGATCGCGAACTGGCTGGATTCCGGCACAACCCCGCAGACGCTGAAGCTTCCCGACAAGCAGAACATTCAGTGAGTAATCATTTGATTTTACAATTGATTTTGAGGGGGATTCGTTTCTCATGAATATCGCTTTTTTCTTGCTTCCCAAAAAAGAGGTTGCTTTTGTCACGGCGGATGCTACTTTACGGCAAACGTTAGAGCGGATGGAGTATCACCGTTTCACGGCGGTTCCGATTTTGGATAAGGAAGGTAGATATACCGGCACGGTTACAGAGGGTGATCTGCTGTGGCATATGAAAGAATCTGAGGGGAAAATCACCTTTGAAAACGCTTCGAAGTTTATGCTCAAGGACGTTCCGCTTCGGGTTTCAATCAAGCCGGTGTCGATTAATGCCAATATGGAGGATTTAATTAATTTGGCTAAGGTACAGAACTTTGTACCTGTTGTGGATGATATGGAACGGTTTATCGGCATTGTTCGCCGGAGCCAGATTATTGAGTATTGTGAAAAATTTGTGTCCAGAGAATCACTTAACTCGTCATCTTGAATCAAGCAGCATAGCTGCTCTGAAAATAACGATTTACCCTATGGGGTAACAGTGTTTGCAAGAGCTAAGACAAGCAGCGTAGCTGTGCTGAACAATAATAATTTGCCTACGGATAACAATTATTTTCAGCATAGGATATGTTATAATGGAGAATAAAGCTTTTTCAGAGGGGTGTGACTCTTCATCATATGCCTAAAGAACTGGATGTAGTTAAGCGGGCCAAGGTGATTGAATGGCTCAAAACAGAGGTGCTTGACCAGGTATCCCGTCTGTTTAAAGCGGTGTGGGAAGGTAGTACAGCCCGCATTGGCGATTGTCTAGCGAGTCTGATGATGAGCAGCTATATTTTGGGAAGACGTCTTGGGGTGCCTTACCGTGAATTGGATGATCTCCTTATCGACAAGCTAAGAAAGCACAGAAAAGAAGGACACCAGTTGGAGGATTGGTATCAGGACATTTCCGCACTGGAAGAACATATGCGTAAGAGGTGAAAACTTTGAAATTCCGCTTGGCAACTGTAGCATGGAGCATTATTTATTTGCTTCTGCTGCTGTCTCTATTGACACCCTTAAGAATCTTTACCGTATTTTTGCTGATTGTGCCTGGCGTTGTATTGTTTTCATCGCTGCCTTTCAAAGGATTTCTGGTTCATGTCATACCGGTGCTATTGATTATAGCGCTACAAGATGTATATTTGCTGCTTCCCGCGATTTATTTTCTGATCCCCGCATTGTTGATGGGACGGGTATATAAAAAGGGAGCACCTGCTTTTCAGGCATTGATGACCGGAACGGGTGTGATTTTAGCCGAGTTGTTGGTTGTACTGCTCATCGCTACGTATACCTTCGGGTTTGATCTTTCGCAGTATCTTCGTGATCAGGCTGCTATATCGGCAAATCTGGTACAGCAAATCTTAAGTGGCAATCCAATGCTTCCGGGCATGAATTGGACAGCAGAAGATACACAGAGACTCGGTACGATGATGATCGGCAAAGTTTCATATGTGCTGATCCTGACCTCGTTTTTACTGGCTGTGATCACGCACGCTCTGGCGCGTCCGGCATTGAGCAGCCTTGATGTGCCTGTACGCAAAATGAAGCCTGCCCGAGAATGGAGGCTGCCACGCGCGCTCATCTGGTATTACCTGCTGGCGATTGTGTTTGAGTGGATGGCCATGTCCTCTGACAGCAGTTGGGTTCAGGCGGTTGCGGTTAGTATGTTGCCGCTGATCCATGTGTGTTTTATTATCCAGACGATCGGCTTTATTTACTTCTGGACGCATAGTCGTAAAATGAGCCCGGTGATCGCGTTGCTGCTGTCGCTCGTTGTTCTGGTGTTCCAGCCGCTCCGTATTATCGGTATTATTGATTTGGCCTTTCCGCTGCGTGAAGCTATTACAAGATCAAAGAAATAGGGTGAACAGTCATGCCTAAATTTCTACAAAAACGCTGGCACGGCTATCATACCGTCTGGGCGTTTTTACTGCTGCTGGTGCTTGTCATATGTATTTCCATGTATAACTGGGAATTGGGTGTGATGGGACTGCTGCTGTCATTCTTGCTCGGCGGACTGCTGCTAAAGACGGAATTGGATTTCCGTCGGGAACTGAATCAATATATCAGCGGCCTTTCCTTTCGCATCAAGCGGGTGGAAGGGGAAGCGGTCAGCTCACTGCCGTTCGGCATCATTTTATACAGCGAAAATCGAACGATAGAATGGCACAATCGGTTCGCTGGGGAAATGTTCGAAGACCAGTCACTGATAGGCGAGCCGCTCCAGGACCTCTTTCCTCAACTGGCAGGAGCTTTGGGCGCCAAAAAGGAAACGAAGGAGCCTGTTCGTGAGCTAAAGGTGGAGCTACAGCATGATGAGCGCTACTATCAATTCCTCATCGTGCTGGATGAGCGTCTGATTTATTTGTATGAAGTAACGGAGTTGGCGGTGCTGCGCAAGCAGTATGAGAACGAGCGGCTGGCGCTCGGCATCGTTATGCTTGATAATATGGATGAAGCCGCTCAGGGAATGGACGATCAGCAGCGTACCGCGCTTATTGCGAAGGTGTCGAGCGAGATTACATCATGGGCGAACCAGTACAATATTTATTTGCGTCGTTTGTCATCCGAGCGTTATCTCATCATGCTGAATCACAAGGCGCTTCAGGAGCTGGAGCAAAGTCGATTCGTCATTTTGGATACGGTACGGGAAATGACGGCCGATTTGAAGGTGCCGATGACACTGAGCATCGGCTTGTCCTTCGGCGCGGAGAGCATCAAGGAGCTGGGTGAGCTGGCTCAGTCCAGTCTGGATATGGCGCTCGGACGGGGCGGCGACCAGGCAGCGGTGAAAGCCGGACAGCGTCTATCTTTTTATGGCGGCAAGTCCAATGCTGTCGAAAAGCGTACACGGGTGCGCGCGCGGGTCATTGCGCATGCGCTGCGCGACCTGATGCAGGAGAGCGACCGCGTGTTGATCATGGGGCACAAAATACCGGACATGGATGCACTGGGAGCGGCCATCGGGGTGTGGAAGGCCGCAGCGCTCTACAACGTAGAGGCGCACATCGTGCTGGATAAATCCAATCCGTCCATCGACCGGATGATGGAGCAGGTGAACAAGGACGAGAACTTGTCGGCAGCGCTCATGACGCCGGAGCAGTCGCTCCAGCTGATGACCGAGCACAGCCTGCTGGTTGTGGTGGATACACACAAGGCCTCGATGACAATTGAGCCAAAATTGGTGCAGACGGCGAGCAGGGTGGTCGTTGTAGATCATCATCGTCGGGGCGAGGAGTTTATTAACGACTCTGTTTTGATTTATCTGGAGCCGTATGCGTCGTCGGCTTGTGAGCTGGTGACGGAGCTGCTGCAATATATTCACGAGAAGGTGCAACTGACGCCGCTGGAGGCAACATCGTTGCTTGCGGGGATTACGGTGGATACCAAGCATTTTTCCCTGCATACAGGCTCACGTACGTTTGAGGCTGCCGGTTTTTTGCGGCGTAGCGGGGCGGATACAGTGATGATCCAGCGCTTGTTAAAAGAGGACCTGGATGAATATATTGCTAAGGCGGAAATTATTAAGCATGCTAAAATGATATATGGGCACATCGCGCTTGCGGTGACAGAGCCCGGACAGAAGATACCGCAGCTCCTGATTGCTCAGGTGGCGGATTCATTACTCAATATGACGGATGTACTGGCCTCTTTTGTGGTCAGTGAACGTCCTGACGGCCTGGTGGGGATCAGCGCCCGTTCACTCGGACGCATGAACGTACAGGTCGTCATGGAACGGCTAGGCGGCGGAGGACATCTGACGAATGCGGCGGTCCAGCTGGATTGTCCGCTGGAGGAAGCCAAACGCAGAGTGGTCGACGTGCTGGCCGAAATTGATGGGGAAGAGGGGTTATTTGAATGAGAGTGATTTTTATTAAAGATATGAAGGGCCAAGGCAAGAAGGGACAAATTAAGGAAGTATCGGACGGGTACGCAGCGAATTTCCTGCTGCCGCGCGGTATTGCCCGCCCGGCGACGGAAGGGAATATGAAGACGCTGGAGAACCAGAACGCTGCTGAGGAAAAGCGCAAGCAAGAGGAAAAGGAAGAGGCGCAGGCACTCGGCAAAAAGCTGGAATCCACAACCGTTCAGCTAAAAGCAAAAGCTGGTGAAGGCGGTCGACTGTTCGGCGCGATTACAAGCAAGCAAATCGCGGAAGCGGTCGCTGCAACGGGGATTAAGCTGGACAAACGCAAAATCGAGCTGGAAGAACCGATTCGTACGTTGGGCGTGACTCAAATGACCGTTAAGCTTCATCCTGAGGTCAAAGCTACGCTGAAGGTACAGGTGACCGAAGAATAATTATGGGCGGCGAATTTTTCGATCGGATTCCTCCGCAAAATCTGGAGGCAGAACAGGCGGTTATCGGGTCCATTTTGCTCCAGTCCGAAGCACTGATTACAGCGATGGAGCGGGTGCAGACCGAGGATTTTTACGATAAGGCTCACCAGATGATTTACGAAGCGATGATTGAGCTGGGTGAATCCGGACAGCCGATAGACTTGGTTACACTGACCTCGAAAATTCAGGACAAGGGTCAGTTGGAGGATATCGGGGGCGTCAGCTATCTGGCGAAGCTGGCTCACGGGGTGCCGACAGCGGCTAACGTGGATTACTACGCTCAGATTATTGAAGAAAAGGCGATGCTCCGTCGATTGATTCGTGCAGCCACGCAGATTGTGAGCGAAGGCTATAGCGGCGGCGAGGACGTCGCCGGTATGCTGAGTGATGCCGAGCGCAAGATTATGGAGATCTCCAACGGGCGCTCGGGCAGCGGTTTTATTGCCATCCGCGATGTCGTGATGGAAGTGTTCGACCGGGTCGAATTGCTGCATCAGAACAAAGGCAATACGACCGGGATTCCGTCCGGCTTTGTTGATTTGGACAAAATGACGGCGGGTTTCCAGCGCAATGATCTAATCATTGTGGCAGCTCGTCCATCCGTAGGTAAAACGGCGTTCGCCCTGAATATTGCGCAAAACGTTGCGGTTCGGGCAAAGGAGACGGTTGCTATCTTCAGTCTGGAAATGTCGGCGGCCCAGCTCGTTCAGCGGATGATCTGCGCCGAGGCCAATCTGGATGCGAACGTGATGCGGACAGGTGATTTTAAAGGCGACGACGATTGGGCGAAGCTGACGATGGGCATTGCAGCCTTGTCGGAGGCAGAGATCTATATTGACGATACGCCGGGTATTACGGTTGCGGATATCCGTGCCAAGTGCCGCCGTCTCAAGACGGAAAAGGGACTGGGTATGATCGTGATCGACTACTTGCAGCTCATTCATGGACGCGGGAAGTCGGGCGAGAACCGGCAGCAGGAGGTATCCGAAATTTCACGGACCTTGAAGCAAATTGCCCGTGAGCTTGAAGTACCTGTAATCGCCCTTTCCCAGTTGAGCCGGGGTGTGGAGCAGCGTCAGGACAAGCGGCCGATGATGAGTGACTTGCGGGAATCCGGTTCCATTGAGCAGGATGCTGATATCGTCGCATTTCTATACCGAGATGATTACTATAATCAGGAAACGGAAAAGAAAAATATTATTGAGATTATCATTGCCAAGCAACGTAACGGCCCGGTCGGTACGGTAGAGCTGGTGTTTCTCAAAAATTATAATAAATTCGCCAATTATGAGCGTGCCCATTCGGATGCGTTCGCTGGATAACGGAATGATATATTTGAAAAAAGGCTCTTTCGACGCGGTTCTCGCGATGCCGAAGGGGCCTTTTACATATCCTTTCATATGTTTTCATACAAGGACCGAAACTCTCAATTACGAACAATACTATTTTCATGTGATATAATGTTCGCTTTTTATTTGACTTTGAAAAATGGTGCTGTTACACTTATAGTGCTGCTTCAACGCAGTGGGGAGATCATTACGCCCGGGGCTTTCCGTACCTACGGAATGTCTGCGACGGACGTTTTTTCCTGCTGTCCGAGAACGTTCTATATCTGTCCGCTCAGGCGGTTGAAGTCAGATATACGTAGCGCGTCAGCCCAAAATCAGAGTGTCTGTGGGCACTCCACGGAGGAATGAAACATGTCAACTGTAGTCGTTGTGGGAACACAATGGGGAGACGAAGGCAAAGGTAAAATTACGGACTATCTGGCGGAAAGCGCTGAAGTAGTGGCCCGTTACCAAGGCGGAAACAATGCTGGTCATACGATTCTCATTGACGGTAAAAAGTACAAGCTGAGCCTGATTCCATCCGGCGTTTTTTATGAAGATAAAAAGTGTGTCATTGGCAACGGCATGGTAGTTAATCCGGCCGCTCTTATTGAAGAAATTACTTACATTCACGATAATGGCTTTTCTACGAAAAATCTGGTCATTAGTGACCGTGCACATGTTATTATGCCATACCACATCACGTTGGATGTGCTGGAAGAAAACCGCAAAGGACCTAACCAAATCGGTACTACGCGTAAAGGGATCGGCCCTGCTTATATGGATAAAGCTGCTCGTAACGGTATTCGTATTGCTGATTTGCTGGATGCGGAGGAATTCGAAACGAAACTGCGCCTTCAAGTGAAGGAAAAGAATCAAGTGATCGAACAGGTATACGGCGGCGAGCCGCTGAATGTGGATGAAATACTGAAACAATACCTGGAGTATGCCGAATTTGTTCGTCCTTATGTAGGGGATACGTCTGTTGTGCTGAATGATGCGATTGATGCGAATCAAAAGGTACTGTTCGAGGGCGCGCAAGGCGTTATGCTCGATATCGACCAAGGTACGTATCCGTACGTTACGTCCTCGAACCCATCGGCTGGCGGCGTATGTATCGGTTCCGGTGTAGGCCCGTCCAAGATCCAACAGGTCATTGGTGTAGCCAAATCGTACACAACTCGTGTCGGTGACGGTCCGTTTCCAACGGAACTGAATGATGAAATCGGCGATTACATCCGTGAAACAGGTCATGAGTACGGTACCGTTACAGGTCGTGCTCGTCGCGTTGGCTGGTTCGACAGTGTAGTTGTGCGTCATGCCCGTCGTGTCAGCGGACTTACAGGTCTGTCCCTGAACTCGCTGGACGTATTGACAGGTCTGAAAACGGTGAAAATTTGCACAGGCTACAAGTTCCGTGGCGAGGTGATTACGCATTATCCGGCTAGCTTGAAAATGCTGGCGGAGTGCGAAGCAGTATACGAAGAAATGCCGGGTTGGAGCGAAGACATTACTGGCGTGAAGACGTTGGAGGAACTGCCTGAGACGACTCGTAATTACGTACAACGCGTATCCGAGCTGACAGGTATCCCAATCGCGATCTTCTCTGTTGGCCGTAACCGTGATCAAACGAACCAAGTGCTTCCGATTTACCTGTAAGACAGCAGAATTGTTTTATCTGTTAAGGCGTTATGCCTATTTAATTGTATAGCTATTCCTGCATGACCAAGGAGAGAGAGGCTGTTAAAGCCTTTCTCTCCTTTTTTCATGTAAGAGCGTTTGTGCTAGTTTTACATATTCCAAGGGTTAAAAATCGTCATATCTCGTCAATACTGATCTATATGCACTTCATGATGTACACATGGCAAGATGCGTATAGGGAGGTAACGGGATATGAGGTGGCTTGGATGGCTGCTAAAAAAAGGAATGACGGTGGTGCTGGTCAGCGCTTTAACACTGGCGGTAACAGGTGTGGTCGTGAATGCCTATATCCAATCGCTGCTGCGGCAGTTTAACATTCAGCTGGATCATCAGCCGGTATGGGGATTGGGCTGGCTGAATGGAAGCTCTGGTACCGATAAAAGTACAAATACGGGAAATAACAAAGCCACGGGCGGCGGTTCGGAAAGTGTAACACCGCCTGATGATGCTTTACCCGTCATGGGACAGGGATTAGATGAGAGCGGGAACGGCGCAGGAGGCACGGGTACCAGTGGGGCAACGAATGGGAAAACCCCGCAGGAGGGTGGTTCTTCGTCGGCTGGTGCATCAGGTAGCGCGTCACGAAAGCAGGCGGAAGGTACCGCTACCCCTGAAACGAGTATTGAAGTTCATGAGCTGGTCATTACGCCTGACAATTTGACGAAAAAGAAGAACAGTTTACCAGCCGAGCAGAAGCAGGAAATTTTTGCGATTCTGATGAATAAATTGCCGCCTGAGGAAATGCAGAAAATATCAGCCGCGATGGAAGGCGGCCTGACCGAGCAGGAGCTTCAGGATATTCAGCAGGTGCTTGCCAAATATTTGACCAAAGAGGAATACAACAAGCTGATGGGTATGCTTAAATAGACATGTTCACAGTAGGACTGTGGAATCCGCGCCAGGCGCGGATTTTTTTGCGTATCAGGAAGAATCTGGAGTGCAGTTGAATTCTTTGTAAAAGCTATGTTAAAGTAAACAGTGTCGCGAAAAGGTTAAAATTTTGAAACCTTTTACGCAACTATGCAATGATAGATAGCGACTAATATCATAGATACTTGTAAATACAGGCTAGATTCATAGGGTGAAAAACCAATAACGAACGCATTTATATAGAGATAAGATATGCTGAAAAGGAGAGAATCATGGAGGTTTTGAAGGGAAAGCATTCACCAGACAGCATGAATGAAGATTCGAGCATTGAAGACAAGCCTGCTGGGGAAACAGGAAAAATAGCAAAGTGGTGGAGCGGACGGAGAAAATGGTTGAGCTGGACCGCAGGCGGTGTGGTGATTGCAGGCAGTCTTATTTTTGCTGGCAATCAATATGTCGGGGCCAATATGGTTCCTTATTATAAAGTGTATGTAAAGGGTGCTGAGGTTGGAAGTATTCTCAATGAGCAGCAGCTAAAGCAATTGTATGCAACGAAGAGCAAGCAATATAACGACAAGTATCCCGGTGTGGACATGGTGCTCAATACAAGCGCGGTAACGACAGGCATTGAAAAGGCATATAAAGTGGATATCGATAGCGGAGCAACACTGAAGAAGCTGGACGGGATGCTGACCGCGTATGCCAAAGGAGTAGAAGTAAAGGCCAACGGCCAGACGGTCGGTATTGTAAAGGATAAAGCGACTGCGCAGGCTGCTTTGAAGCAAGTGCAGAAGAAATACACACCTGCGGGTGAGGGCACGGCTACAGGCATCAAGAGACTGGTTCGCAAAACATCCGTGGGCAGCAGTCATGCAAGTGCCAGTAGCAAAGCCCCTAAAGCATGGCTGGAGTCTGCCAGTATTCGTGAGAAAATTGCATATGAGCCTGTAAAGGCAGACCCGAACAAGGTGCTGACCGAGGCAGAAGCGGTTAAAGCGCTGACCGAGGCGCGTGAGGCACCTGTAACGTACACGGTACAGGAAGGCGATTCCTTGTCGTCGATTGCGAATAAATTTAATATGACTGCTTGGGAGATTAAGCAGAACAACCCCGGCTCGCGTGAGCTGTACCTGCAAATCGGGGATGAGCTGAAGCTTACCGCTCCAAAGGCTCCGGTTACGGTCCGGACGGTGGAGAAGGTCGTCGAACAGATTGCCATTGAGCCTGAGATTGAGGTTCGCCAAAGCGACGAACTGAAAGCAGGGGTCACCAAGGTCGTCAGACCGGGACAAGCAGGCTTGAAGGAAATGGATTACCGTCTGACCAAGGAGAACGGCGAGGTCGTGCAAGAGGAGTGGCTCGGTCAAAAAGTGCTGCAGCCGTCTGTAACCGAGGTGGTTCTGAGAGGAACGAAGGTCGTGGGCGAAGGTTCGGGTCAATTTGCTTGGCCGACTGCGGGTGCGATCATGACGAGTAGTTTCGGGGGACGCTGGGGACGTATGCATGAAGGTGTTGATTTGGTCGGCAATCATACCATTCAAGCCTCGGATGAAGGTGTCGTCACATTTGCGGGTCAACAGAATGGCTACGGCAACGTCATTATGATCGACCATCGCAACGGCTATCAAACGGTATACGGGCATTTGAGCAGTATTGGTGTTCATGTAGGGCAGGTCGTTCAACAAGGTGAGGCCATTGGTATTATGGGAAATACTGGACGATCAACAGGCACACATGTACACTTTGAAATCCGTAAAAATAATACAGCACAAAATCCAATGACGTATTTAAGATAGATTTGTTGTTTATATAGAAATGTACATGATTTATGAGGATCAAGGGGAAAGGCCATGTTTTTCTGCATGCTTAAAGTCAGGTGCAGGCATGGTTTTTTTCTGCATAAAGAAAGGGTCCGAAGAAGTAATGGAATGGCGTGTGTGTGTGATAGAATAGAATAAGCATCTTATGGATATTGACAAGCGAAAGTTCAATATAGATTACGATCCGTGAGAAGAGGTGAGCGCTGTATGCAGGGAACGATTCTGGTGGTGGATGATGAACAGCCTATCGCTGATATTTTGAAATTTAATTTGGAAAAAGAGGGCTATCAGGTGATTTGCGCCTTCGATGGAATCAGCGCGGTGGATATCGCGGTTAAGCAGAAGCCTGACCTGATTCTGCTGGACCTGATGCTGCCGGGGATGGACGGCATGGACGTGTGTCGCGAGGTGCGTGGGCATCAGCTCCAGACGCCGATTATTATGCTGACCGCCAAAGACGGCGAAATCGACAAGGTGCTGGGGCTGGAACTGGGCGCAGATGATTATGTGACGAAGCCGTTCAGCACACGGGAATTGCTGGCGCGGGTGAAGGCACAGATGCGCAGACAGCAGCGCGGCGGGGCAGGCACGTTGGAAAGCCGCTCGCAGGAAGAGAAGCAGGGGCTGCGCGTGGCGGACCTCTTTTTTGATACGGATATGTATACAGCTCACAAAAATGGTACACCGCTCGATCTGACGCACCGGGAGTATGAGCTTCTGTATTATATGGCGAAAAATGCCGGGAAGGTCATGACGCGGGAGCATTTGCTCCAGGCGGTGTGGGGCTTCGAATACTACGGGGATGTGCGGACGGTGGATGTGACGATCCGACGGCTGCGCGAGAAAATTGAGGAAAACCCGAGCAAGCCGGAGACGATCCTGACGCGCCGTGGACTCGGATATATTATTAGCGGGGGCAAAGGTGGCCTGCGGGCATGAGATGGCTGTCTTTCTTTCGCACCATTCATGCGAAGCTGATCATTATTTATGTGCTGTTGATTTTGGTGGCGATGCAGCTGATCGGGGTCTATTTTGTCAGCTCGATGAAGAACTCTTTGACGAGCAACTTTACACAGGACTTGCAGGCGCGGGCGGAAATGCTGTCCGTGCTGGCAGAGCAGGATCTGAGCGGCAGTGACGGTAAAATGGAGGAAGATAGCGTAGAAAGTCTGCGTGCACGCGTGAATAATCTGTTTGATTTCAGCGGCGCAGAAATTCAGGTGCTGGATGCCAGCGGCAAGGTGCTGATTACGTCCCAAGGCTCACACGCCGATTATGTCGGACGCAAGAATACGCAGACGGTGGTCAGCCGTGCACTCCAGGGTATCCGTGACAACGAGGAATACATGGTGGACGAGGATAATGTCCGCAAGAAGGTCGTTGCCAAGCCTGTCATCAGCCAAGGCAAGATTGTCGGCGCAGTGTATATCGCTGCCTCCATGACCGAGCTGTACGATACGATGAAACGCATTAACAATGTGTTTCTATCAGGCATGCTCATTGCATTGGCGTTGACGGCTGTGCTGGGCGTGGTGCTGGCGCATACGATTACACACCCGATCAAGGTGATGACGCGTCATGCGACAGAGGTTGCCGAGGGCAAATTCGACCAGCAGATGCCTGTGTTTGGCGACGATGAGATCGGCAGGCTCAGCGTGGCCTTTAACTATATGACAGGCCGCTTGCGCGAGGCGTTGTCGCAAAATGAAGAGGAGAAGGAAAAGCTCTCCTCCATCTTGACCAACATGAGCGATGGTGTGGTCGCTACAGATGACAATGGCCGGGTTATTCTGGTCAACCGCCGAGCCAGCGCGATGCTGGGCGTGAACGAGAACGAAATGACCGGCAGACATATCGCGGTGCTGCTCGGTATCGACCCGGAGGAAACCGAGGTCCTGTACAGCGGTTCTTCGGCTTCCACGCTCTTGCAGCTGGAGCCAGCGGGTCAGGACGAGCCGATCGTTATCCGCGTGACGTTCACGCCGATTCATCGGCGTGAATTCGGCATCACGGGAACGATTGCGGTGCTTCAGGACGTGACGGAGCAGGAGGAAATGGAGACAACACGGCGGGAGTTCGTAGCGAATGTATCGCATGAGCTGCGCACCCCGTTGACGACGATACGCAGCTATGCCGAAGCGCTGGATGACGGGGCAATGGGTGAACCGCAGCTCGCGGAGCGTTTCGTAGGCGTGATCCGCAACGAGACGGAGCGTATGATCCGGTTAGTTACGGATTTGCTGCATCTGTCGCGGCTGGATTCCAATGAAGCGCCTTTGCGGATGCAGCCTGCGGATGTGATGGAGATGCTGGACGAAGTCGCGGATCGGTTTTCTTTTCAAATGAAGCAAAAGAATATCCGGTCTGGAATGTTCGTGGAGCAGGGGATCGGCAAGGTCGTGATTGACCGGGATCAAATTGAGCAGGTGTTGGACAATCTGATGTCCAATGCTTTGAAATATACGCCGGAGGGCGGAAATATTCGGATTGAAGCTCGCCGTAATAGTGAGGGGATGCTGTCTATTTCGGTACAGGATACCGGAATAGGGATTCCCAAAAAGGATTTGGACCGGATTTTTGAACGGTTTTACCGTGTGGACAAGGCCAGATCGCGCAATATGGGTGGCACAGGTTTGGGGCTGTCGATTGCCCGGGAAATTGTAAAGGCGCATGGGGGCCAGATTTTTCTGGAGTCGGAATACGGTCAGGGAACCTGTACGACCTTTACGGTACCCATGTCGGGTGAAGGGAGGGAAGCACAGTGAAGGAACATTTGAAGTCATGGGCGCTTATTTTGCTGGTTGCTTCCAGCCTCGTACAGAGTTATTTTCTGATTTATCGCCTTCCGGGCAGTGATTCTGTATTTACTTCGGAGACGAACTATGTCAAAACCGAGAGCATGGGACAGGAGAAAAAGATTGAAAATCTCGTGTTTCCCGATAAAATGCTGATTCACCAAGGGCAAAACAAGCATACCGTTTTTTATCCGGGCGTTGCTTTCTATGATTTGATTTTTAAACGGCTGGAAAGCCGGAGCTTTAACAGCTTTCAACGTCGGAGTATCCAGTCGGCGGACTGGGCGCGGATTCGCAGCGAGAATGAGGGCATGGAATTGTCCTTTTCGGGGGGCGTCCCTGTTTCATTACTGGAGCGGGTCATGCGTCTGACGCCGGATTCGGTGTTTCAGGGAGAGACGATTAACCGTATCTGGATCTATATAGATGAGAAAAATGCCAAGCCGCATGCTCTCTTTTTCAGTGCCAGAGGCGATGTGGTGTATGAGGCGAATCAGTTCGATATGACGGTGGAGGATATCCGGCAGCATGTGAATTTCGGTAAAAATGCCCCATTGTACGAGCTGGTGGATAATCGGTACTACATTCCGGCAGATGACCTGGAGACGGTGCAGCCAGTGGTGTATGCCGGGTTGTTCACGACAGAGCAGATGCAGCGGAATTTGTTTTTCGATCCGGGGATTACGCGTAATATTCAGGAGAAGGACGGTTCCCAAATCTATACGGACAGCAAGCGCAGTCTGCAAATTAAGCAGGAGCAGCGTTGGATGAGCTATACCGATCCCAGTGCGCCGGGGGCAGGCGGAAGTAGTTCGGTGAGAGATGTGCTGGCGGCGGTTGATTTTGTGAATCAGCATGGCGGTTGGGATGCTTCGTATCAGTTGAAAATGAGAAGCAGCGACGAGAACCGTACCAATGTGCTGTTCCAGCAGTATTACGGATCTTATCCGGTGCTGGATACGCCATCCTTCCGGTTTGGCACGATTTTGTTGGAGATCCAGCAGGAAACGGCATCCGTCTATGATCGGTCGCTGTTGTATCTCAAGGGCGGCGAACAATCCTCTAAGAAGGTTATGCTTCCGGGTGGCGAAACCTTGAAGAAGCAGTTGGAAGCTGTAGCTAAAGGGAAAACGATTAGAGATCTGACCCCTGTATATCAGCCGGAGCTGATCAATGATGGGTTAAAGCTCGTTCCCGAGTGGTGTGTTACGCTGGGCGACGGTTCTATCGCAGAGATTCACGCTGTGGCAGTAACGGCGACAACGTCGAGTACACCGCAAACGCAGCAATCTCAGGCGGTAAAGAAGTGACCATATAGGTTTATGGCAGAAAGGGGGAACGGGAATGGATTGGAGCCGCGCCAAAAACGTACTGATCTGCACGTTTTTGCTGCTCAATGTGGTACTGGGTTACCAGCTGTGGCATGATGCACAGGAAACTGCGGGGCCGAATTTGGATTTTACTTCATTGGATGAAAATACGCAGCGTTTAATGGAAGAAAAGAGCATTCAGGTGCTGGCTCCGATTCCCGGGGATACTCCCCAGTTGCCGAAGCTGTCTTACACGTATGTTCATGGCGGGGAAAAGGATGAGCGTGTGAAGTTACCAGAGCCGGTAGACAGCAAGCTGGTATTTACTCACGATGCGCTGGTCGAGGCATTGCAGCCGCAAATCAAGGATATCGACAACTACCAGTATGATCCACTGGATGTACAGGAGGAGTCAGCATCCGGACAGACGGACGCTTTTGTGCTGCATCCGTTGGTGCAGGATAAATGGCCGCTGTTTAATGTGAAGCTGGCCCTGTTTTACAGCAATCAGAAGATTACAGGATATCGCAAAATTCAGGTCGATCTTCAGCCCTCGGATGAAGCGAAAAAAATGCTGCCCGCATCCAAGGCGCTGGCACGGTTGATTGACAGTTATTTGCCGCGTGATGCGATTGTGAAGGATATACGGCTTGGTTATTACGGACAAACCTTTAACTCGGATAGCCAGGTAGCTGCGCCTGTATGGCGGTTTATGCTGGATAACGGGCAAGGCGTGTATTACGTGCAGATGAATGGAGATGTCATAAGTCCAAAGACAGAACAAACAGAAGGGTCTTGAACAGATATGGGGATTTCATTTACCGTGCTGTCGAGCGGTTCGACCGGCAACGCCACCGTTGTCCGGAACGAAGACACGACATTACTCATCGACGCAGGTCTCAGTGCGAAGCGTATTGATGAATTGCTGAAGGAACGAGATCTGAGCGGAGAAGAGTTGGATGGTATTTTGGTCACACATGAGCATTCCGATCATGTTAAAGGACTAGGCGCCATGGCGCGTAAATATAATTTACCTGTGTATGCGAATGAGAAGACGTGGTTTGCCATCAGCAATGCTGTCGGGCAGATTGCGGACGATAACCGCAGAATATTGGAGACAGGCGCGACACGGGAATTTGAATCGTTGCGCGTAGAGTCTTTTGGCATATCCCATGATGCGGCTGAGCCGGTAGGCTATAGCTTTTACGATGGGGCAGAAAAGCTCAGTGTAGCCACCGATCTCGGTTATGTCAGTGACAAGGTGAAGCAGGCCATTTCAGACGCAGATGTATTGGTACTGGAGTCTAATCATGATGTGGAAATGCTGCGCATGGGACGTTATCCATGGAACATCAAGCGCCGTATTCTCAGCGATATCGGTCACTTATCCAATGAGATGGCGGGCGCGATTCTTAGCGAGCTGCTGACGGGGCGGACGAAGCGAACGTATTTGGCACATTTGAGCCGCGACCACAATATGATGGAGCTGGCAAAGCTGACCGTGCGCGGGGCGATGGAAGATCGCGGCTGCTTTTACAAGGACAGTGAGTTCCGATTGTGCGATACGTATTATGACCGTCCTACACCGTGGGATAAGGTAAGTGAGCCATAAAGCTGTCCAGCTCGGCGGCTTTGCGTTCTACCTCTTCGCGGGTCACAATGCCTTTGTTCACCAATAGCTCAATGAGTGTACTTAACGCCAAAGTGTTGCGGTAATGCTCGTCTTTCAGATCCGCAAGCTTGGCAGCCATACGAACCTCATCCATAGTTGAGCGATGTTGATTCATCATACATTCCTCCTGTTAAAATATTTGAAAAATGGCGTGTGATCGGCTTGGTTTTGCCGGGTGCTGTGATACAATAAAGTTAACAACTGAAAGCTTTCTGAAAGAAGGCTCGTATCGGAAGCATAAGCTGTTACAAGCGAACGGGAACAGGCCAGAACGTCTCTATGAGACGATCATTTTGTAATAGAATAGAAGACTTGTTACTATTGTAGTCAATTGATTTGGAAATCATTCCTCCTTTTTCCTCTATTCGGAGTGGGATGCGGCATGTATGCTGGTTTATGAGATCAGGATGCTTAGGGAGGCCCCATTTGTGGTGATTAATAAGTAGGCTGAAATGAGCGGTTGTTTCGGTCATGGGGGATATTCAATCCATTTTGGCGTTCAAACGGAGCGAGTCTCTGTAGCATAGGTTGGCGCAAGCCCGAATAGCCCTAATTTTTTAGTGAGTGTCGGTGCATGACAACGAAGGGGAGAGGATTAGCATGGGCTTGTTTGATGACGATTTTTATTCAACGAGGGTATCCACGCGTGCGGCCAAAAAAAAGGCATTCAAGGCACGTCGTGGAGGACAGGGACGATGGCCGCACAGGAACCGGGGCATGAGTCCGGTGCAGGCCGCTGTCATTAGCGGTGCAGTTAGTGCGGTGGTTGCGGTGCTACTGTTCAGCTTTATTACAGGTCTGCCCTCCACGACTGCGGTAACTGGAGCAAGTCATTATCCCATGCGCCAAGCGGCGGGTGATCCGTATGACCGAATTGTGCAGGCGGCAGCCAAGGTGCGCCCGGCCGTCGTCAGCATCGTGAACCTGAAAGGGGGAGACGGTCATAGCACAGAGCCGTCGGCGCTTGGATCGGGTGTTATTTTCCGGATAGCTTCCGGCAAAGCCTTTATTATGACTAACAATCATGTGATTGAAGGCTCGGATGATCTGGAGATTGTAACCGTGGATGGTGTCAAAAAAGAGGCGAAGCTGATCGGCAAGGATCGCATTAGCGATATCGCAGTGCTGGCGGTAGACGATAAGGGCATTAGCACGATAGCGGATATCGGTGATTCCAGTAAGCTTCGTCTGGGCGAGACTGTGATTGCTATTGGTAATCCGCTTGGCTTGGGCGATACGCTCACCTCCGGCATTGTGAGCTATACGAATCGGATTATTCCCATTTCCATTAATCAGGATGGCGTATATGACTGGGAACAGCATGTCATCCAGACCGACGCAGCGATTAATGAGGGAAACAGCGGCGGTGCGCTGGTCGATCTGGACGGACGTGTGATAGGCATCAATACGATGAAAATTGCCGATACCGGTGTTGAAGGACTCGGCTTCGCGATTCCGGCCAATGAGGTCATGAAGACGGTGAATGAACTGGTTGAGGACGGCAAGATTACTCGTCCTTATCTGGGGGTATACACGGTTGACCTCAATAATGAGTATGCTCCGCTGGATGAAACACAGCGCAAGGAACTCAAGTTGCCTGACACCGTAAAGGACGGGGCGGTTGTTCTGGAGGCGCACGGCCCTGCCGAGGAGGCAGGCTTGAAGCTGAACGATGTCATTACCGCATTCGATAGTGAACCGATTAACTCCACGCTTGATTTGCGCCGCTACTTGTATGATGACAAGAAGATTGGCGACGAGCTGAAAGTTACCTTTTACAGGGCAGGCAAGGAAGAATCCGTGACGTTGAAATTAACGGATAAGCCGGAAGGCTAAGATTTGATTATAGGCTTAACTATAAAAAAGGGCGTTCTCGGATCATTTCCAGAGAACGCCTTTTCATTTGACTATTACGCCTTATGTCAAGATGCCGTTCCCGTCACACGGGTTCCGCTCTTGGTAATTTTGTAGGTTACCACATCGCCGCTCCCACCGCACGCTGGGCAGCTACGTACAGGCTATTACTGGAGCGATATCCCGATTTCCACGAGGACCTGAACGTCAGTCATTTTCTCATTTTTAAAACCAAGCGTCAGGGATAGGAATCAAGCCCTTTTCTTTCCGCGTCAAGTGTGGTAGAACAAAAGAAGGCGTTTGTAACAGACACCAAACAACTGGAAGAGCTTCATACGGAAAGGGATGCTACTGGGATGTACGTGGTATGTAAAGAGCATGTGGAACTGGCAATTGATATGTTCGTCGATGAATACGAGGATGCACCGGATGTCGTCGATCTCAAGGAAACGAAATTTTCGGATTGGGACCCTCCGGTGAAGTGCAAGGAATGTGAGCAGAAAGCTGAATTTTTGGTCGTATAAAAACAAGCACGGGCGTTTCGGGCAGAAACGTCCTTTTTGTATACTAGGGATTTTGGAAAATCCTCATACATAGAGCTTTACTAATTTCCAACACGTGCTGAGACAGGAGTGAATGATGGATGGACCCTTTGCTGCATTCACTGTTTCATCCGATTCAGGTCAATGGAAGTGACTCTTCCACAACCTATATCGAAAAAAGGTCGTCTGCTGCGCTGAGAGCTTATGTCGCTTGCTATTGGGAGTCCGGTCCGGTTACTGGAGAGGTTTTGGAGGGGAATCTGGGTATTTCATGTGGTAACGAAGCTACATTAAGCTTGTCAGGTGAAGAAGCAGTGGATCGGGTATTGCCTGACGGCTGTACGGATATTCTATTAAAATACAACCCGGTGAGTAAGCGTCAGGATATCTCGTACTGCGGGACGTTTACACATCCGTTCGTGTCTGCCAGACAAGCAGGTACCGAGACACGCATGTTTGCTGTGCGATTTTTTCCGGGCGGAGCACATTATTTTCACGGCATGCCAACTCATCTGTTTACAGGTGGACACTTCCGCTTGGAAGATATCTGGCCCGAAAGCATCGCGGTCATAGGTGAGCGTATTTTTGAGGCGCAGGATTTTAATGAACGGGTGCGCATCATGGATGAGTATCTAAACCGGCTTTTGCTGCGCCAAGGGACGAACGATTGTGACCTGATGAAAAATCTGCTGCATCGTATTTTTGTAAGTAGTGGGAGTATGAGTGTTAAAGAGCTAGCAGAGCACGAAGCGATCAGTGAAAGACAGATCAACCGCAAGTTCGGGCAATGGATCGGGATCAGCCCCAAAAAATTCAGTGAAGTCGTCCGCTTCCAGAGCGTTCTGCAAAGTATTCAAAGCGGTGACCCTTTGGATTGGACGGAGCTTGCGTTGGAGCACAGCTTTTTTGATCAGGCCCACCTGATCCGTGATTTTCGCAGGTTCTATGGTGATTCTCCGCTTACTGCCGCAAAGGATTTTCGCAGGTTGTCCGATTTTTACAATACACGTCCTGAGGCTTCCGTTATACTCAAAACATGAAGAAGAATGACAAAGGAGAGATGAGAACATGAGTGGAACGCTGCAAATTCGGGAACATCTGCTGAATGAGCTGGAGACTGGAGTACGAACAGGTGAAGCCCTGATCCGCAAAATACGTCCTGAGGATTGGAGCTTTCGTCCACAGGACAATTTCCGCTCACTTTTGGAGCTAGTGCATCATTTTGTACTCATTCCTGCTTCGGATCTTGCGATTATGCAGGAGAAGTCTGAGGAAGAAGTGGGGAATATTGAAAACAGCCTGTCCGAGGTAGATGATCCCGAACGCTTGGCTGCAAGTTTCAGGGAGAATTTTGAGGCGTATAAGGCTTACATTCTTTCGCTTAGCGAAGACGATTATTTGAATCGTTCGACCAAGGCCTTCTATATGGAGCATGGACATGTGCAGGTCCAATGGCAGATTGAGACCGTGACCCACGTATTCCATCATCGTTCGCAGATTTATAATTATCTGAAGCAGTTGGGGCATGAAGTGAGTTTTTTTATGTTGTATGCTTGAGTATTTTTATAAAAGGTTTGAGAGGGCACCTGTGAGGTGCTCTTTTTTGGTTTTATTCAAGGCTTTTTAGGGTGGGATGACTTAGTCGAACGCGCGTGAAACTTCTTTACTGACGCGTCTGAGAATGCCGATTTGCTCTTCATTCAATCTGCTGGTCAACGCAACAAACTCATCTATTGCCTCTTGCCGAATAGTTTCGTCTTTAGTCATATGTTCTTTGGAAAACATTAATTCACTGATAGACACGTTTAAGGCGGTTAACACTTTCTCTAAGGTATCAATCGAAAAGTTTCTTTCGCCTCTTTCTAATGCACCAATATATCTATAGTCCAAGCTTGCGATGTCAGCCAGCTTTTGCTGTGTAAGTCCCTTTGCATTTCGAATAGCCCGGATTCTTATACCCATTTGCGTGCGTAATTCTGTCATATAACCACCTCATAACAAGCTTATGGAAGATGAAGTGTAAAAGTCAGGTCAAAATATATAGTAAAAATGGTTTATATTACGCATTTTAAGTAGTATAATTAATCTGTTTAGTCACTCCTCACGGGTGGTTAGCAACTCTAAATCGATAATGAGGATATACTAGAGGAGGTAATACCTTTGCAGGAGGACATTCTAAAATCACTCAAACCAGATGTGATCGTACAACTGTTAAAAATGGCTTATTCCTTCGGAAACTGGGCGCAGGTCGAGACGGAAGTTATGAAGACGCAGAAAACATATCTTACTATTATAGCTACTGCTTTCATTTGGCTTTGTACTATCGGAAGTACGATAGATTACAGGATGCAGTGAGACTTACTTTACAAGCGATACATATAGCCGATCAGTCAGGTAACGATCGTAATTTCAAGAAATGTACAGCATTGTTCGAATCACTGCGCGAGTGGGCGACAACTGAACAAATCAGCGAATATCGAAAGATGCTAATGCAGTGTCTTGATGAATACGAAACGGGTAGTCATACATTGTGAAGTTAGTAAAATGAATGATTGGGTATGGATCTGAATAGAGAATATGCTCGTAGCGGAGAGGAAATAGATAGGTAAGAGACGTTTCAGGTGCTAAAATAACTATGTTACAGGTATGTTTTTAAGTTAGGGATCGTAAATACGATTTTACATTATCATTGGAAATAGATAGGGGTAGGGATTTGTTTATTCAACTTATAGGTGTGGGAAAGTTAAAAGAGAAGTATTTGGTCATGGGCATTCAAGAATACGCTAAACGGCTGGGCCCATACATCAAGTTCCAAATGATCGAAGTAGCCGATGAAAAGGCTCCTGACACTCTGAGCGAGGCGGAAGTTCGACAGGTCAAGGAGCGAGAGGGCGAGCGTATTCTTGCCTATGTGAAAAGTGAAGCACATGTCATTGTGCTCGCCATCGACGGCAAACTGTGGAGCTCGGAAGAACTCGCAGAGGAATTGGACAAGCTCGGCACCTACGGTACAAGCCATGTCGTTTTCGTTATTGGCGGTAGCCACGGCCTTTCTGACGAAGTCCTCCGCCGCGCCCAGCAGAAGCTGAGCTTCGGAAGGATGACCTTGCCACATCAGTTGATGCGATTGGTGCTGGTGGAACAGATTTATCGGGCGGTGAAGATTAACCGGGGGGAACCGTATCATAAGTAGGCGAGTCATGTTACGGAAGATTAAAATCGGAAGAACCTCCCGAAGAATTATTAAGGAGGTTCTTGGTTATTCAGAATAAGGCCGAGATCTTCTCTTTTGCCCCACAGACCTATTGGGCGGGTGCGAGAACTAAAGTTTTCAGGTTTTGTTCCTGGTATTTGTCCATACCCAAGAAGATGGCAGCATAATAAGTATCGTCCTGCTTCCACAAGTAATAAGTTTGACTTCTTACCTTCGTTTTGTCTAAGCCGTTGCCGGAATAGAGAGGTCCAAAGTAGACGTGATCGTTGTCGGCGTAGGCCGAGATTTCGATGCCGTTCATCTCCAGCTTCCGAATGAACGAGAGCTTGGCTGTATCGAAAAGCGGAGCTTTGCTCTGGTAAAACGAGAGCTCGTCGTTCAGGTCATCATAGATTTGGGAATCATACGGTGCGCGGTAGCTATTCCACAGAGCATCTGCGGTTTGTCCAAAAGAGAACCCCGTATTCTGATCTCCAGCCTTCAGCAATATCGAGTCGATCAGCGTAAGCCCGGTGTCGGGCAAGTCGAACGGGAACTTCACCTTAAAGCCGAGAATGTTCTTCGCTTCGAGCAAATCCGTTTTCTCGTATAGAGGAAACGAATTTCCCTCTCCGTCGTAACGGACATGCTGGACCTGCTGCGGGAAAGCAAAGGACTGCACCATTTTAGCCAAATCTTCTTGCGGGATAATCCCCCGGTGCTGAGGAATTTCTTCTTTTAAGGTATCGTTCTCGCTATAGTAATTGATCGCGTACCATACACTGTCGTCCTGCCAGACGAAGCTTTGGGCCGTTTCCGGCTCATGCTTGTAGCCTTGCGTTTTCGTGTATAAAGTGCCTTTGATATTGCCCATCGTAACCACGTCCTGCCGGAAAGAAGGAGTTTGTTCGGTCTGTCGGGGGGATGGAGCGCCCTGCAATAAACCGTGCTCCAGCATAGTGCCATTCCCCTTGGAAGCGACCATTTCGATCTGTTTTTCGTCTTTTTCCCCGAAATTGGATACAAAAGTAATGGATGCTACATTAATAAGATCAACCTTGTTGGGGCTACTGAAAAGCTCATTCAAATCCACATTCTGAAGCTGATAACCTTCGGGCAGATAGTCAGGTACTTTAAAGTCAAATTTGGAAAAATCGATTGCTCGATCCAGACGATTAAACCATTTAAACGAGTCGATCGGTCTGACAATTGGGAAAGAAGAAGCGATTTCCTCCTTGGAGCCTGCTGCGTGGGTATTAACGTCCGGCTCGGTGCCCTTTGCGGTATCCGACGCATTGGTGAGCAAGACGGCGCTCAAGGCAAGAACCAAGAGAATAGCAGCGGCGGATAGCTTGTACGAACCTTTTTTGAACTTGGTCATCATGGTAACTCTCCAGTTCGTTTCATTCTTGTGATCAAAGAAATGCGAAAGATTGACTCGCGGGGAAGAGTTTCTGGAAAATAGGCGCGACAGCATAAGAAGCGTCATGCCGTACGACGAAGCTTACCTTGTTCTCTCGACCGGTACAGGGCTGAATCTGGAAGCAGGTTTTCTTCTTCGCTATGATTTAATGTCATCTTCGATCTGGAGTCGGATTCGAAAGAAACACTCGGAAGGATATTCTTTTTATGCAGACTCCATTCATCGGGCATAGCTTGCGGCATTAGATTAAACAGGCTGATAGGGCTTTGTGGAGCGATCGGACTTAATCAAAACAAGAAACCACAATGCATGAAGAATTCTAGGGCTAAGGCGCCTGACGAACAGCTTCCGAACCAAGAGCAACGATAATAGGATACCGTCGATACTAGGGACGCGGTCAGGAAGAGGAGAAAAATCGTTTCGATGTATTTCATGATTTCTTCTTTTTCTCCAAAAGTTGTTGAAGCTCCTCAATATCTTTCTCCTAGAGTGTCTCTTCTTCGAGAAATTTCGCGCACAGCATGCCGACGGCTCCTTTATAAACCCTGTTCAGGAAAGAACGATTCTCGGTTTTAAGTATTCATCGTGCGAAACCAGCGGGTAGTAGAGGTAGTTCCGGCCAGATTTCTCGAATTGAATAACCTTTTTTGACAATTTTTGTTTATGTATGTAAACGATACTCATAGTTTACAAGTGTGAACGTATCAAGTCAAGGCGAAATTGAACCCACTGAACGCAAGAGAACACCGTGTACAGCCACAGTAGTAGAGACGAAAGTGGGTGGATTTATTTCTTATGAGTAAATTCTATATGGTTTTCTACAAACTTATTTTCGCCGATAGAGTGATACGGTGAACCGTACCATAAGTGACGGCAAGTTTTTGGTGAACAGGCCATTAAGTTTCAAGGGGGTAGCCAATGAACAAAACAGACCGTTTATTAGCCATCGTGCTGGAGCTGCAAAGTAGAGAAGTGGTATGGGGCGAAGATTTGGCGGCCTTATTAGAAATCAGCGTACGGACCATCTATCGTGACATTCAGGCACTTAGCGAAGCGGGCGTGCCGATTATAGGTGCCCCAGGCACAGGATATTCCTTGATGGAAGGCTATTTCCTGCCGCCGATCAGTTTCACGGTAGAGGAAGCCGTGACCTTGCTTATAGGAACGGACTTTATTGAGCAACGATTTGATGATGAGTATCGTGTCAGGGCTCAAGCCGCTCGGAGGAAAATCGAGGCCATTCTATCGGAAAGCGTTCCCAATGAGACCTCTCGTATACGCAAGGCGCTGCGATTGCTCGCTCCCGGCAAACAGGCAGCGCTGTCAAAAGAAAGGGAATATCTCGATAAGATCCGCCGAGCGATATTAGATGGGCGAAAGATGATTTCATTATTTGAAAGGAACTGCGGATTCCATGGGGAATCATCATAGCGATCGTACTGTCGCTCCCTATGGCCTAGTTGAAGTGAGAATCGAGCTTTATATTGAGGCAATTAAAATAGATTAACAATTCTAAAGGCCATCCTTTTAGCGGGATGGCCTTTATTTAAAACTTGCCGTTAGAGATAGTGCGGTGAACCGTACCACAAGTGCTGGTACACAGGATTAGGCAGGAGATTGTGTTAGATAGAAAGTATATTGATAGGCTTTTGTAAACGAGTAGTAAACGTCAGTACCTTTAATCCTTCTGATTTATAATCTTTTAGATAAATATAATCGAAGGAACAAAATGCTTATGAATGGTAACTGGTGTTCTGTCTGTAGTAATCGAAAAAGGCTTACGATTGAGGATATGGAGATGGATTGTCAACAGTAAATCAGACAACTTTTTTAAGGGCTTCTTGGCGATACTGAACAGGCATCATATAGTCTAAGGTTCCATGGATGCGATGCTTGTTGAACCCGTTGACGTAATCGTATAGTTCGAGTTCCAAGTGACGAAGGCTCTGGAAGTTCATCTGGTTCACAAACTCTGTTTTCATGATCTTGTAGGTGGCTTCAGCCACAGCGTTGTCGTACGGACAGCCTTTCATACTTAGCGATCGACCGATTTCAAATGTCTCCAGAAGCTCGTCCATCTTTTGATTTTTGAACTCGCTGCCACGGTCGGTATGAAACCATTGAATCTGACGTAGATCACCCTTAACGGTCGCGAAGGCACGGGTAATCAGAGCAGCGTCCTTGTTCGGGCCTGCACTATGACCAATTATCACGATTATTCTGGATGATAGCTACCTTCGTCCCATGGTCAGCGCGGCTTGCTTTAAAATATCCACTTCCATTTTCAGACGCTGGTTCTCTTTTTGCAAAGCGATCAGCTCATTTTCTTCTGATGAGCGATTGTCCTTCTCTTTGAAGGAACCCGTCGCCTGAGCTTGTTTGATCCAGCGATCTAAAGCTGAGGCTGTGAGGCCATATTCCTCCACAAGGGCTGCTCTGTATTTCCCATTTTCATAGAGTCCCACCATTTGTTTTTTGAATTCTGCTGTAAAGGTACGTCGTTGTTGTTTTGGCATTGTAGAGATTCGCTCCTTAACATGATAGGTTTATTCTACAAGCCCTTATTTTTTCTGTCCAACTTAGTGTAGCCGATCCAAAGTGCTCAATCTTTTTGATTAGGTTAACGGGAAACGATATTGTAATAAAAGGGAAGTTCTGTGTAAAAACCCACCGTCAAAGGGTGGCGCTCATAGGGATTAAACCGTAACAAATGTGTGCGGCACTTGCCAGTGTCAAAAACAGAAAAGACCAGTCATGATCAAGTGAAAGCTTGAATGACTGGTCTTTTTTTGCGTTATCTTGAACTTTTGGGAGAAATTTGACCGAAACGTTTATTTTTCATTATAAAATATGTTAGTATGTAAACAAACGTACTATAATAGGAGGTGAGAGCCAGTGAAAAAGAGGCAAAAAACCGCATTTGGTGAATACTTGGTTAGCGAGATCAAGCTGGTACAAATGTCGCAGGAAGAATTCTATAATTCGGTGGGCATCAAGAAGCCTTATTTTTATGACATCCTCACTGCTGCTCCGCCTCCGCTAGATCTCCAAAACCGGATGCTTGCGGTGCTGGAAGAAAAGACGGATATTGATCCTTCCCGGCGAAGCAGATTTTATGATTTAGCAGCGCAAGGAAGAAGCGAGATTCCTGTGGACATTGGCGAACTGATTAAATCCAATCCGGACAAGTGGGACAATGTTCGTACGGTGCTAAACCAACTGCTCGCAGTGCAAAGATAAGGAGAAATTACTATGGCGGCGATTAACGATTTGATTATGCAAATTCAAGACCCTGCTCTCCGCGCCAAAATCGAGCAGGAGGTCGAGAAGCTGAGCAAGCAGAAGAAATTCGGACTGGTATTTGAGGAGCATCTGCCGGAGTGTACGCCCCTTTACGATGTGCCCGTCCGAAAAGGCGGCACGGTTGCCATTAAAACCGGCAAGGTGAGCGAAACCTATATAGTGCTGAAAATCAATGGCGAAACTGCGACCTGCTTGCCGAAGGGTGACGGTGACGGAGTGGAACTCCCTGTTGCCGAGTTAGTCACAGTGGCGGAATTTGGTGAGCCGATTTATCCCTATCTTAAGCCTCTAGACACGGTCTGCAATGCCCCTGACAGCGACCTGTGGCATACGCTGATTGAGGCGGACAACTACCATGCCTTACAGTTGTTGGAATACCTTTATGCCGGGAGAGTAGATTGCATTTATATAGATCCGCCTTATAATACTGGCGCGAAAGATTGGAAATACAATAACGACTATGTGGATAGCACGGATGCATACCGGCATAGCAAATGGCTGTCTATGATGCAGAAACGACTGAAGATGGCGAAAAAACTGCTGAATCCGAAAGAATCGGTGCTGATTGTTACGATTGACGAAAAGGAATACTTACACCTTGGATGCTTGCTTGAAGAATTATTTCCATATGCCAAAATGCAGATGGTAAGTATTACCATTAATCCTTCAGGTGCTAAGAGGGATAACCTTTTTTCTAGAGCAGATGAATATGCTTACATCGTTTTGATTGGCGATGCGCATGTGGTTCACCCGAAGGGCGTAGGTGATGAGCAAGAGGTTCGTTGGTGGTATCTCAGAAGAACAGACTTTTCTTCCAGAAGAGGAACCGTCAAAGGTGGAACTGCGCAATTTTATCCTATATACGTTGATGACACCACAAAGAAGATCATAAAAATCGGATTACCATTAACGCCGGAACAGTCCGTTAAAAGCGCTCCTTCGATAGAAGGGGCGACAGCAGTTTTTCCAATTCGTGAAGATGGCGTTGAGATGAACTGGGGTTTGACTGGTGATTCACTTAAAACTTTAATTGATGATGGTGTGGTAAGGGTAACTGAGGGGAGCGAAAACCAACCATACGTCTTCCGTTATTTGAGTGCAAATTATAAAGACAAAATCCATGAGGGTCGTTGGGCTGTACGTGGATTGCGTCCAGATGGGACTAAAATTGTGGTTGAGATAGACGGGAAAGTTACCCGTGCCACAACTGTTTGGCAAAACAAACTTCATGATGCCGGTCAATATGGAACTTCTCTCCTTGGGTCTTTCATAGGAACCGGAAAATTTAGTTTTCCTAAATCCTTGTATGCGGTTCAGGATACACTCAGATATTTTGTCGCAAACAAAAAGGAGGCACTCATTGTTGACTTTTTTGCAGGGTCTGGGACAACGCTCCACGCAGTCAATTTGCTTAACGCAGAAGATGGAGGACGTAGACGTTGTGTCATGGTTACAAACAATGAAGTCTCTGCAGATGAAGCAACTATTCTTTCTGAACAAGGCTTTAAGCCAGGAGATCCGGAGTGGGACAACCTTGGAATAGCTCGCAATGTTACATGGCCACGTACGGTTTGTAGTATCAAGGGGCGTGACATAAGCGGTGCACCTCTTGAGGGCGACTACGGAGTACTTATTGAAGATTTTGTCTTGAACGAGGAAGACACTGTTGTATCAAAATCAACTGGAAAGTCTATTTCTAAAAAAATCTACATTAAGAAGAAAGTGCAAAAACTTCCGCAACTGGCTGAAATCCAAAAGGCCAGTGGTTTTGAAACAAACGCCGCTTTCTTCAAACTGGGTTTTCTGGACAGAACCTCTGTTGCCCTCGGCAGACAATTCAAAGAGATGCTGCCCACACTGTGGATGAAGGCTGGCGCACATGGGCCATGCCCTAATGCAGACGACGAAGCCGTTCCCATCATGCTGGTGTTGCCGGAAAACAAATTTGCCATCCTGACGGAGGAAGCCGCTTTCCCGGAGTTTGAAGCAGCAGTCAATGCCCGGACACAGATTGAGACCGTTTATATCGTCACCGACTATGAGGCAGGCTACTGTGCCATGGCAAAGAATCTACGGGCATCGAATACTTACCAGCTCTATCGGGACTATCTCGACAACTTCAGAATCAACACGGGGAGGAATTGACCATGAAAGTCGAATTATTTCCGTTTCAGAAAAAGGCAGTTGCCGACCTGCGTATGAATGCGGCGGAGGCACTGGGCATTTATCATCGCACCCATACCCCACAGGTGGTCTCGCTTCAGGCACCTACCGGAGCCGGTAAGACCATCATTATGGCGGCGTTGGTGGAGGATATCTTTTACGGCACGGACCAGTATGCGGAGCAACCAGAGGCCATCTTTGTCTGGTTGTCGGACTCTCCTGCACTGAACGACCAGTCGAGGCAGAAGTTTGACCTGAAGGCTGACAAGATTCGTTTCAACCAGTGCGTCACCATTGAGGACGAGTCTTTTGATATGGAGATGCTGGAGGATGGTCATATCTATTTCCTCAACACACAGAAGCTGAGCGCCACCGGGAATCTCAGTAAATATTCCAATTATCGGCAGTACACCATATGGGATACCCTTGAGAATACAGCCCAGGAGAAATCCGACCGGCTGTACTTCATAATTGACGAAGCCCATCGCGGTATGCAGGGACGAGAAGCTGGTAAAGCGACGTCCATCATGCAACGGTTTCTCAAGGGCAGCAAACCTCACGGTTTGTCCCCAATACCTGTGGTCATCGGCATCAGTGCCACGGCAGCTCGGTTCAATACGCTGGTAGACAACACGACATCGACCTTGCAGAAATGCATTGTGACATCCAATGAAGTCCGCGCATCCGGTCTGTTGAAGGACAGAATCGTCATCACCTACCCAGATGACCCGGAAAAGAACAGCGAAATGGCTCTACTGCAGGCTGCCACAGACGAGTGGAAAAAGAAATGTGATCATTGGTATCAGTATTCCTATGAGCAACATTACGCACAGGTAAATCCGATCTTTGTGATCCAGGTTCGCGCAGGTAGTGGCAAAAAGATTTCCGATACCAACCTGGATGATGTACTCGCAAAAATCGAAGAACGGCTCGGCATACGGCTCAAAGAGCACGAGGTGGTACATACTTTCGGCTCTACCTCTACAATTACGGTCAACGGCCTGCCCGTGCATCATGTGGACCCATCTGAGATTACAGATGACAAGCGCATTCGAATCGTACTGTTTAAGGAGAATCTTTCTACTGGCTGGGATTGCCCCCGTGCGGAGGCTATGATATCTTTCCGCCCGGCAAATGACGAGACTTATATCGCACAGCTTCTCGGTAGAATGGTGCGGACTCCGCTGCAGTGTCATATCCTTGTGGATGATTATTTGAATGATGTGCGGCTGTTTCTGCCGTACTTCAACAAGGATGCCGTTGAAAAGGTCATTAAGGAATTCCGTGATGCCGAAGGCGGCGAAATTCCCATCGATGTCGAGGGCGAGTCCCTGGAGCATCCGGTTTATGTCCCGTGGACGGTGCGCACTACCAGGAGACGGGAGGAAACGCCAATACCTGAGCAGATGGAGATTGCCATATCGCAGGAGGTAGCATCGACGGTACAACCGGCCCAGAATACACCCGAAACAACTGCGGAGCCGCAGTCTGTTTTACGGCCGATACAGCCCCAGGTAGAGCCAACGCTCATGGAGCTGGGTAGGCCAGAAAGACCGACGGCAACGGAGCCTGTCCCGAACCCCGGTATTCAGGTTACGATTCCCGGCTGCTATTTGGACAGGGAGGCAATCACCAAATTCATCAATGAACAGGGATTACTGACCTATCTGGTGCGCTCTGTTAAAATCAACAGCTATCTGAAATCCCTGTTAAGTCTGGCCGCGCTGCTTACGCAGACCAACATCCATGCCGGAGCCAATGACGAAATCAAAGACGACGTGTCGAATATGATTCGCACCTATGTAGAACAGCTGCGCAATATGGGAAAATATGACGAGCTTGCCGAGCAGGTGCTTTCATTCAAATTGTCTGTTCGCATCTTCGATGCGTTTGGAGAGGCGCTGGACAACGGGATTGTTCACGACTTGTTTACCGCATCTGAAGGTGACCTTGACCGTCAGCTACGGGCAGCAGATGCGAAGCTCGGCAATTACGGTTTCCAGAATATTTATGGACGGAAGTATTTTGACCCTAACGACCCTGCTGCTTTCAAGGTGGATTGCATATTGTTTGCAGCGGACGATGACTGTATCGCAAGTCTGAACCGATATGCTAAAGAGAAGTTCCACAGCCTGAACGACCAGTATCGCAAATATGTAGTCAACAAATCCGAAAAGTGCAAAAAGCAGTACAGCGTTATTATTGCGGATGGCGATGTGGTCAGTAAGCACAACTTTGCCCTGCCGGAGACCATCAGTGTCCGAATGGAAAGCGGCGGGAAAGAATATGACAACCATTTGTTTGCAGATAAAGACGGCATTGCCACAATCAAGCTGAACGGCTGGGAAGAAGGAGTTCTGGCTGAGGAAGCGCAGCAAGCGGATTTCGTGTGTTGGCTACGTAACCCACCAAGAGAAAAATGGTCGTTATGTATTCCCTACGAGATTAGTGGCGAAATCAAAGCGACCTATCCCGACTTCCTCATTGTCAGAGGTGATCCGGCATTGAATTATGTGATCGACATTCTTGAGCCCCATAATCCTGATTTCAAAGATAATCTAGGTAAGGCTAAGGGGTTTGCAAAGTATGCAGAAGCGGAGCCAAGAATTGGCAGAATTCAGTTGATTCGTACCGGCAAGGATCCAGCAGGCAAAACCAGATTCAAGAGACTGGATCTCTCCCAAGGACTCGTTCGTGACAAAGTGCTGCAAGCCATCTCCAACGATGAACTGGATCAGATTTTCGATGCTTACGGATTCTTCATGTAAAACAGTCCCGGCAGATGGTATAGATCCGTCTGTCGGGACTTTGTTACTTAATTGCTAACACCTCGCCCTCTAGCTGGATAAATTTCGCCCTACTTATGATACGGTGAACCGCACCACAAGTAGTGAGATGAAGGGATTCATTGCCTCTGAGACTTTAAGTTTTAGAGGTTTTTTGTTCTTCTTGATCAGATAAGCGACCACGTCTTTGTTCTACTTTTACGATATAAACTGGGCGTTTGCCGTTACTAGGACAGGTGTCCCTACATAGAAATAAGTTGATGAGAAAGGCTTATGTCATGAGCAGGGATGGTGTAAAGTAGATGGCACAAAAGTTGCAAAAGAAAAGTACACGATTAACCGGAAGGATCGTAATTCCGGGCAATCCGTCATACAATACGGCCAGAATGGAGTTCAATAGGCGCTTTTCCAAATTTCCAAGGATCATTGTTTTTTGCCAACGAACTCAGGATGTGATCAACGCAGTCAAATGGGCTCGTGAGCGGGGCATACGTCTGCGAGTGCGCAGCGGGCGGCATAGCTATGAAGGCTTCTCGGCTGTAAATGGCGGCATTATTATCGATGTGAGCGAGATGAATAAGGTTAAGGTTGATCGAAAAAATAGAGTGGCCATTGTACAAACGGGAAATCCACTTGCCCGTGTGTACAAAAAGCTGTGGGATAAGCGTGTGGCCATTCCGGCGGGGACTGCGCCCGACGTAGGCGTAGCTGGGCTTACCCTGGGAGGAGGCATTGGACTTCTTTCCCGCAAATATGGACTTACGTGCGATAACTTGAAACAAGTGAAGATGGTCGTAGCTTCGGGACGGTATGGGGCAAAGACGATTGTGGCAAACAGAAAGAAACATTCCGATCTGTTGTGGGCATCACGAGGCGGAGGGGGAGGGAACTTTGGTGTTGCTACAGAATATACATTTCGGGTTAGACCGATTTCATTGGTATCTATTTACAGTATTACGTGGAAATGGAGTAACCTTGAGAAGGTGTTACCGGCTTGGCAGCGCTGGGCCCCGTCTGTCACGAACCGCTTAACCTCAACAATTGAGGTGGCTGCCAAGCAGGTGGGAACCATTGTATCTACCGGGCAATTGCTTGGCGGTGCAGAGGAGCTGCGTCGATTGATTAGACCGCTCTTGCGAGCAGGGACTCCGGTGAAGGTGATGGTGAAGACAGTACCTTTTATTGAAGCAACCAAATTTTTTGCCGAATCGGACCTGAATTTGGAACCGAAATTTAAAATAACCGGGGCCTACGGGTTCCAAGCTTTGCCGCCTGGAGGAGTACGAATTATACGTGACTTTTTATCCAAAGCACCCAACAGGCATTCTAGCGTGTGGAGTCAAAGCTTAGGTGGTGCAGGAAGCGCGGTGAGTCGAGTATCGCCTACTGCAACGGCCTATCCTCATCGGAAGGCTGAGACAATCTACGAACTGTCAGCCCGCTGGAGAAACAACTGGGAGCAGGAGCGGAATATTCAGTGGGTAGAAAGGTTTCGCAGAGCGTTACGTCCCTTTGTTAAAGGGGATTATGTGAATTTTCCCGATCTGCAGATTAAGAACTGGCCCAAGGCGTATTATGGCGTGAACTTTGGCAGATTGAAGCAGGTGAAACGAAAGTACGATCCTCATAATGTGTTTCGTTTTGCTCAGAGTATTCCAGTGGATAAACAGGTCAGAAAATGACAATACGCACATCAGATCGAAATTGCTAAAAGAGCTGACAGATGCAGCTCCTTTAGCAATTTCGCTGATAGAGACGTTAAGCTGAACCGTCATAAGTAGTGGCAAGTTTTTTTGGCGGAGATCGGACAGGCTCCTTGCTGGGCAAGGATTTTCGCAGGTGCATTCAAGCGTCTCCCTTCAGATTTGACTTGCGTCGCGCTGGCTTATCATGCTTGATTTTGAGTGCCGTTAGCCGCTCGACAAAAAGTCCGTCGTCTACATTCCCTATCTCGAACAGCTTCAAGTTCGTTCCTCAATCCTTGACCACTTGCGAGCAGATGATTTTGCCGAAATAAAGGTTGAAATTTATATTAGAAATTTATATAAGTTCGTGATATACTCCTCGGAATTTATTCCAGTGATCTTGCAAAGGCTTGACAGGATTCACGACCCGGAAACGTTGCGTTATGCAGGGTATATCTTGGAAGATAACGGTGCGATTACTCTCTAGAACTTTGCGCCTTTCTTGTGTCACGCCGACCCGAGCATGCAAACCACGGCCATCTATGCCGCGCGCAGTTGCGAAAACAAGCTGGGGAGCTGGCAGATCATTGAACAGATGTTGATGGGGGGCGGCCCGCAGGTTCTGAATAACTTGATTTTGTACTGGGGCATTATTCCACATGAGAAGTTGCTGCCTTACTATAAGGCGGTATGGCCGAAATATCAAAGAGATCCGAAATTCAGAGAAAAATTTATCGGTTGTTTGCGAGAACTACATTTGCCAGATAATTATTTCGACAAAAACGAATCGTGAGGAAGGTGTAACTGAATCACCATATCATTCTATATTGTTGTATTCAGGATTTTATTAATACAGATTGGAGAGGTAATCATGGGAAATACGGATAAGTTTGAAATGATAGCTAATATATATGACACTTCTGAAAGAATTCAAATTGCAAAGGCATCATCTGATGCCATTCGTGAATATGTAGTTGACGCTAATAGTAAGAATGCTGTTGATTTCGGGTGCGGAACGGGTCTTGTCGGAATGAACTTGTTAAACGATTTTAATTCTATGCTTTTTCTGGATACTTCACAAAACATGATTAATCAAATAAAGCAAAAAATTTTCGATTTTAATATTCAGAATGTAGATACATTATGCTTTGATTTTGAAAAGGAAGGTCTATCGGATTTGCATACTGACTATATTTTCATGGCTCAGGTTCTACTCCATATTCATGATGTTGAATTCGTTTTATCAAGATTATTTGATGTTCTAAATGAAGGAGGACATTTATTAATCGTAGATTTTAATAAAAATGAAAAAGTAGTTTCAGATATAGTTCATAACGGATTTAGTCAAGAAGAGCTGACGGACATTATGACTAAAATAGGATACAGAGATATTCAGTCCAAAACTTTTTTTAACGGAAGTAAAATATTCATGGGACATGATGCATCTATGTTTATTCTTGATTCTCAAAAATAAACTTTTAGGCAGAAATGATCCCGTTAGTAGATTTGAGACTATTGAGTAGCGGCAAGTTTTTTTGGAAATAATGAGATAAAAGGAGAGATGGAAATGTCCTATATCGTTGATTTTAATAATGTGTCTACGGTTGGTTTAGAGTCTTCACCTGTAGTAGAAGCGCTTGCTGGTTTGCGTGCTAATGAAGCCCGTTACTTTATGAACAAATACAAGCATGAATTTACGGTTGTGCCAGCTAGTGAAAGTCAGGAGACCCTTGATTATGTGAACCGAGTTCTGAAAGAGCGTGATATTGAGTTTGCGGCCAAACCTTTAGAAACGACACGTTTTCAAGTGGAAAATATTAAATTTGCTTATGTCTTTTATGAGGATGGTCTTGAGGTCAACGTCATGTATACGGTTGATGACACTAAGAAGCGGGCCGTTGGTTTTAAGCTTTCTGAGGGGATGGAGGTACCAAAGGAGCTAGAAGGGAAGTTTAGGTTTGCTAGGCAGAAGTCAAAACTAGCTGGAACAATTCGGGGTTCGCTTTTTGTAATTAAAGGAGAATATTAAAGTAAGCAAAAGCGCACTTGCACAAATCCATCAGTACGCCGATCACGAGCATATAACCCGTCGATAACCATTGTATGGTCGAAGCAGCAACGTTAAATTCCCTCATCAATGCAGGAAGCGCATTGGCAAGCAAATTTTCGTTAAGAAACGCAACAAATGCATTCGATGAGTAGGGCGGTTAACATGGGCCCTCTCTTCATTCCTCTTGCATCTTGAACCCGTTTGTCCGTCTTCTACCTCCCGATTGTTCATTACGTTCCGTCCATTGTTTATATATCGCTTATCCCCCATCGCCTGAAGATCATTCTGGATTGTCAACAGTAAATCAGACAACTTTTTTAAGGGCTTCTTGGCGATACTGAACAGGCGTCATATAGTCTAAGGTTCCATGGATGCGATGCTTGTTGAACCAGTTGACGTAATCGTAATCTGACGTAGATCACCCTTAACGGTCGCGAAGGCACGGGTAATCAGAGCAGCGTCCTTGTTCGGGCCTGCACTATGACCAATGATTTCTCGATTAAACAGATCCACCAGCACACAAATGTAATGCCATCGATTCTGGACTTTCACATACGTCAAATCACTGACGACGAAGCGTTTAGCCTCCGTTTGCTCAAACTCCCGCTTCAAAACATTCGCCGTCGTTGCTTCGTTACATGCCGTTTTATGGGGCTTATATTGTGCCACCGTGTAGGTGGAAACGAGCCCTTGCTCTTTCATGATGTGGCCAATGCGGCGTCTGGAGACGATGAACCCGCGCTCGTGGAGCTTCACTTTGATCTTGCGTGTGCCGTAGGCTTTTCGGTTCTTGAGAAAGATATCCACAATTGCTTCAGTGACATCATCTTCAGTGGCTCGTTCTTGGGCGTCGTAATAAAATGTACTTCTTGCGATTTGCAGGACGTCGCACATTGCTGATACCGAGTATTTATCACGATTATTCTGGATGATAGCTACTTTCGCCCCATGATCAGCGCGGCTTGCTTTAAAATATCCACCTCCATTTTCATAGAGCTGCACCATTTGCTTCTTGAATTCGGTTGTAAACGTGCGTCGTTGGTTTTTAGGCGTTGTAGAGATCCGCTCCTTAGAATGTTAGGTTTATTCTACTAGCCCTTATTTTTGTTGTCCAACTAAGTGTAGCCGATCCATTTTAAGTTTTATTGTCTTGGAAATGCAACGCATTCTGCGAAATTTCTACTACATAGATCAGAGGGGTTAAGATTGAAAAGAGGAGAAGACCGGATGGAGGATCAAGAAATAGTCCACTTATTCTTACAACGTTCACAACGTGCCATTATAGAGACTAAGAATAAATACGGGGCATACTGCAGAGTGATTGCAAGGAACCTACTTTCCAATTATTCTGATGTTGAAGAGTGTGAGAACGATACCTACTTAGCAGCTTGGGACGCAATACCGCCTCATCTGCCCAGGAAGTTCCCTGTATTTCTAGGGAGGCTTACACGCAATATCGCGCTGGATAAACATGGTTATAATACAGCGAAAAAGCGTAATCGTGAATTTGAAGTCATGCTAACCGAATTGGAGGGATGTTTGGCTTCCCCCCGTACTGTAGAGAGAGAGTATGAAGCGGGTGAACTAGCAAATTTGATAAGTCAATTTTTATATGACACAGAAGTACGTGCAAGAAATATATTTATTCGGAGGTATTGGTACTCCGATTCCATCGAGGACCTTGCCATGAGGTTTAATATGAGCAGTAGTAAAGTGAAGTCCATATTATTTAGAACAAGAAAAAAACTGAGAGCTTACCTGGACAAAGAGGGGGGTTACCTGTGAAAAGTGAAGAGTTGTTTAGGGAGATCGGATTCATTGATGATCATTTAATTGAGGCAGCCGGGAACTGTGAAAAAGTGGAAGGAAAAAGAGGAATTTCGAAAAAGTGGATTGCCGCCTTGGTTGCATGTCTTGTTTTATATAGTTCTACCTCGACGGCTTTATTAGCCATGGAATATTATAAACATCAAAATAAAGAGCTGTACATTCGATATTTAACGGCAGAAGACATAAAGTTAGAGCCTTCTGAGGAGTATGATGCAGAAAAATTTCTACGAGCTCTAAAAAGTGATAATGACGAGCATGTCTATATTGCCATTAACAGGTTAGTAGAATGCTTTAATGATCCAAAATTAAGAATAAAAGCGTTAAACGAGCTGAAGCCGTTTGTAGCAAATGATAATAAAAAAATTGCTGATGCGGCTGCTTTCACCATCGATGTTCTTTCGAAAAGTTATCAAAGCCCCAATATATATAAATTGGCAAACGGCAGTATGATATTTACGTTGTTTAACCATTACTCGGATTATGGGAGCCAAAATGTATTATGGAGAATAAAAGACAACGTGCTTAAAGCGTATCTAATTTTTCCAGAACCATCCATGTATATTAAAGAACTTATCCCTTCACCGGATCGAAAGCTGGTCGCTGTAGTCACCTGTTCGAATAAAAGTGAATTCATTGAAATTATAAATGTTGAAGAAGGTAGAGTCAGCCCGGAATTAGTTGAATCGGCAAGAGTCAAATTTGGTGCACAAAACCGTTTAGATACATGGATCCGTTCTGATCATGAGAATTATAGTTTTACAAATAACATAGAATGGAAGGACAATGATACGTTGGAGTTTGAGGGTTCCCTTGCCTATCAGGATACGGAGATTATCAAGAATGTTATAGTAGCCTATGAATTCAGTAAAAAGGATATTGAAGTGACCGAGCTTAACCAAGTTAAAAGATGATTGTAAGCCTGGGGTTTATGCAGCTTCTGCACAAGAGATTGAGGAGATGATCGGCGCTTTTATCGATGATAAAATGAAGCCCCTTCCTAAAAGAGCCTATAGCATCAAAATGATGCTTCAACAATTTAAGGAATTTGTAACAAAGCAACTTGGAAAATCACTTAGGGTAGATCCGATGAATGATCTTGAATGGCTTTTTCTGACCCAACTTAAGGCTCACCCTCTGAGGTGAGCCTTAAACTTGCCGATACAGACAGCGCGGTGAACCATATCATAAGTGACGGCAAGTTTTTTACAAAGTTTGGCAATATTTTGCCTCGCCCGCACCATACCGTTGTACACAAAAAGGCCCCATAAGGGGCCTTAGTCTTGTCTATACATTACCGCTTTTTGGAACCAAACGCGCCTTCTTCGTAGTATCAGAAGTTTTCTAAAACAATTTTTCCAATGGACCGTCCAGTCTCCAACTTCTCATGTGCTAAACGTAGGTTTGCTGCATTAATGGGTTCTAGTCGTTCATTTAGCGTAGTTTTTAATTTTCCATCATCGATTAAGTCCGCCAGGTCATTCAACAAATCGTGTTGTTTAATCATGTCTTTGGTATGAAACAAGGACCGTGTAAACATGAGCTCCCATATAAACGTTACACTTTTAGAAAACAGCAAGTCCATTTTAAGGCTCCCTGCCCAGGTAGTCTTATCTGTAGGTACGATACAGCAAATTACACCTTGAGGGGTAATGACCTCCGCCATATTTGCTAGATGTTGTACAGTATCATTCAAGCAAAAGATATAATCTACGGTGTCTAGACCAACTTCCTTGAGCTGAGGTTGAAAAGGGTTGTTGTGGTTTATTATAAAATCCGCACCTAGACTTTTGACCCATTGAGTGGACTCTGGACGCGAAGCAGTACCGATGACAGTCAAACCTGCTAATTTGGCAAGTTGAATGGCAATCGACCCTACCCCTCCAGCTGCACCGATAATAAGTATACTTTTGTTTTCATTTGCGTTTAGGCTAATTCCTAAACGATCAAATAGGCCCTCCCATGCAGTTATCGAGGTAAGCGGTAATGCGGCTGCGGCTGCGAAATCCAAACTTTTCGGCATATTTCCTACAATTCGTTCATCAACCAAGTGAAATTCACTATTACTGCCTGGTCGAGATACACTGCCCGCATAATAGATCTTGTCCCCAGGTTTAAACAATTGACAGTCAGGACCAACTTGTTCTACGATTCCAGCAGCATCCCAACCAAGAATTTTCGGTGATTCGGCTTCGTAGTTATGGTTTTCGCGAACACCTACGTCTGCAGGGTTGACAGAGATTGCCTTTACATTTACAAGCAAATCACGGCCCGTAGGTTCCGGTTTATCCAAATGCAGATCAATAAGGCTTTCCGGATTGGATATTGGGAGGTATCGGTAAGCACCGACTGCTTTCATCTTTTGGTTGGTATTCATGGGTATCCATCCTCTCAAATAGGAAATGTTGTACAGTTGCATTGTAAATCAATTCGATTACTTTAAGTAAGTACGCATATTTTTATGATATAGTATTAAAAACCAAACCTTTAGGGAGATAAGCTGATGGGAGACCGAAGAAACAAATATGGAGCGAGTCCGGATATGCAAGCATGTCCGGTTGAAACAACGCTGGATGTTATTGGTGGAAAGTGGAAGGGAATCATTCTCTATCAGCTCCTGGACGGAACGAAAAGATTCAATGAATTTAGGCGCCTCAATCCGGGAATTACGCAGTTTATGCTCACATTACAGTTAAGAGAGCTTGAACGGGATGGCATCATTCACCGAGAAATATATAAAGAGATTCCGCCAAAAGTGGAATACTCCCTTACTGATTTCGGAAGGACTTTGGAACCGGTCATTATGTCTATGAAAGCATGGGGGGAGTCTTATAAAGTGCGGCTTGATGAAAATCGAACGATACAAGGGGAGGAAAGTTAAGGGCAAGTTGGGTAACAAGCTAGAGGTGGGTACAAGGCCACAGCTAATATACCAGGCCTGTTGATTAACTAAAAATAGGATAAAAAGAGCCGCCTTTTCGGGTAATGGAAAGTACCATCCAACCATTCCGAAAAGAGGCGACCCTCATGAGATGCGACCTCTTTACAGTCTCGGCGCGTTGAAGAAACCACCGCCGTATGTCATGACGGCCCCTTGGGTGAAGTCCTCGCCGATCCGTCCTGCACGCTGGTTCAAGATCGAGCCTATGGTAAAATCGAGTGTTTCGATCGATACCTGGAGCAAGAGCAAGGGTTTGTGATTCGCTTAAAAGAGAATGTGCACCTCGTTACTCCTCGGTCGTTACGACAGTGGAATCCAGAAAACGCTCCCGTGAAACGGGATATCACTTGTCCGTTAGGCACGCCTGCGAACCGTTCTCAAAAACGGCATCTTGTGGTGGTTTTTGAGGATGGGCACGGTCATGACATCCGCGTGGTGACGAATCTCATGCACATCACAGCTGAAGATATAGCCTTGATGTATAAAGCTCGTTGGCAGATTGAACTGTTTTTTCGCTGGATCAAGCAACATTTGAATATTCCAACACGGTTTGGAACCACCGAAAATGCGGTGTATGGACAGTTGTTCTCAGCGCTTATCGTATACGTACTGTTAAAAACGATGTATGATCGCGTAGGCCTTCGTGTTCCCAAGCATGAAGCACTGGAGTTAGTTCGTTTTGCGCGCTGCTCTGCTAAATAAGCTTTCTGCTCATTGGAGATACCTTCTATATACCTTGAATATGAAGAATATCTTTCATTCTTAAATCCACAATAATTGGTTAATCAACAGGCCTGATATTATATTAATGAATAAAAATTAGAACCTAAGTGTCGTTTAGATACTTAGGTTTTTTTATGAGAAGGTAGGTAATAATATACAGTCAGCAAAACGAGTAAACATCGTATCAGTAAAACTAGTAAAAGAAGCAAGTATGTTATACAAAGGTCGTCGCATTCGTAGCCCACAAGATAGCTATGAAATCTTCAAAGAGTTTCTAGATGAAGTGGATCGTGAGTACTTTGTTATCATGTGCCTTGATACAAAGAATCAGCCAACTAATATCAATGTGGCACATATCGGAAGTCTAAATGCTAGCATAGTTCATCCGCGCGAGATCATGACCGTACCATTAGTGATGGTAAAGGAAATTCGTTACCCACAATGAAAAGCACTTAAATATGTTCTACCTAGTTCGGTGCAAAGACCCATGGAGGTTTTGTATTTTATGTCTAAAAAGCATGAAGATAGGGAGAATATTGCATTGCACGTCTGGATAAGGTGCTGTCAGAAGCGTTGAAAGAATTGGTTACTGACAGTCTCGTTGAACGGACGGTATATCCAGAAATACCGCTTAAAGTCTGTTATAAGGTCACGGAATATGGAATGACACTGAGTTCGATATTTTGAAGTGTTGCATGAATGTGAAAAAGAACAAAACAACCACTAATGCCCCGGTGACGGCGAGCCCATCAAGCGATTTTGGGCGTGCGCATGCCCCATTCGCACAAGCAGGCAGCCCGCCCCTGCCGTAAACTGAATTATAATCAGTGAGCGAGGTGAACTTCCATGGCACAATCGAATGAGATGCGCGCACGGGCTAAGAAGCTTCAGGGCCGTCCGGTCTGCGTTACCCTGCACAGCGGAGAGACTTACGTCGGCTACATCACCGACGTTAATTGCGGCGGGTTGGTACTTGCCAGCGCTGGAGCCCCCCCACGCGCTTCTTCCGGAAAGCAAGGCTCCCGATCTCCCAAACGCAGAGCCGGTTCGCATGCCCCGGGCGTCCGTCTCGGCAATCGGAGAAGCGGCGCGCGCAAACCGTCCGTCCGTTCGCGCTCCCGCAAGCCGGGCGCCAAGGTGTCGGCATTCCTGCCGATGATGGGCTCGCTGCTCGGCGGCTTGGGCGGTGCCAGTGCGGGTGCAGGAACGCTCGGCGGTGCGCTCGGTGGCGGCCTGCGGCTGTTCGGCATGATCCAGAAATTTGTTCCGGTCGTAAAGATGGGCTACGGCATGATCAAGTCCATTCGTCCGTTCTTCGGCGCCATTCAAGGCTTGATGACCCCGGCCGCCCCGGATAACAAATAATCGTATATCTGTCAAAGGGGGCTATTCACGATAAGTGCGGACGCACATTCTGCGCGGATCAAGGGGGCGTTTCCAGCCTCTCATGAAATTAAAGTTGACCATCGGCCATTTTCGAGTTTGTTAAAGCCTAAATTGAAAACACTGACCGTAACTGTCAGTGTTTTTTTTGTATGCTGGTATTGCTTAAAGCCAATAATGAAATGGAGGAATGAAAAATGTTTACTAGGATTGAAGATTTTGCGTTAGAGTGGACTGGCGAGGCAGAACTAACCGCTAGTGTGTTGGATTTGCTCACGGATGCTTCTTTGGGACAGGAGGTTATCGAAGGTCGGCGTACGCTTGGACAAATCGCGTGGCATTTGGTACATTCATTGCATTATATAACGAACCTGGGGCTCGTATTCGATGCTCCCTCTGGAGGAGAAGAGGCACCGGCTTCTGCCGCATTAATAGTATCGGAGTATCGGCGGATCAGCAGCGATCTGCTGCATGCGGTTCGTACGCAGTGGAATGATGGAACTTTGTTCGAATCGGTCGTAATAAACAAGGAAGCTTGGCTGAATGGAAGCTCTCTTCGTTATTCGATCATGCACCAATCGCATCATCGCGGACAGATGACCGTTCTCATGCGTCAGGCTGGCTTTCAATTGCCGAATGTCTACGGCCCGACTTACGAGACCTGGATCGAAAAAGGGGTAACACCTTTAGCCTAAAAAATCTTTACAATGGAAGTATTGAAGGCGGTAGAGTAAAAGTTTAAAACGAGAAAATGGCTCAGGGAGTGAAGTGCGGCATGTCCAAAGCGGATAATATGCTATCCATTCTATGGCTGCTTCGTTCAGGGAAGCGGGTGACGGCGCAACAGCTCGCGGATGATTTGGAGATTCATGTCCGCACCGTTTACCGATGTATCGATTCACTGTGCGCAAGCGGTGCCCCGATTATAGCCGATTCCGGTCCGAACGGCGGTTACCGGTTGCTCGGCGAGTTCGTCGATTCCCCGCTGCTCTTCGATTCCGAAGAGCAGAAGGCGCTAGTGCACGCGTCGGTCTTCGCCCGGGAAGCAGGCTATCCCTTCACGGATGCGCTCGTCCGAGCAGTAGATAAGCTGAAGCGATACACCAATGAAGAGCAACTCGAATGGATCAACAGACACAGCGACGGGCTTGCCGTCATCCACCCTCCCATGGACGCGCGCGAGCTTGAGCTGCTCAAACATCTAGAGGAGGCCGCAGCGCGGGGAGAGTCGCTGAACATGGTCTATGCCAAAGGACCGGAGCTGGCCCGTACCAACCGAGTCCTCAATCCCTACGGCATCGTGCATTGGAAAGGGATTTGGTACGTTGTCGGATTTTGCCGTTTGCGGCAAGAGATCCGGAGCTTTCGCGTGGATCGAATAGTCCATTTGGAAGCAGCGGGGACACGCTTCGAACGTCCATCCTCCTTCTCCGCAAGGGATTTCCTTTTGCGCTCTTTGCTCCCGGATTCGCTCGACGCCGAGACTCTGGTCACGGTAAGGCTAAAGGGACATGAACACGCGCTTAACGAGCTATGCAGGCATTGGCTATTCGGGCATGCGTTAAGCGAGCGCAGGAGACCCGACGAAGCTCTCTTTAAGATCGGGGAACCGTCTTTGAAGACGTACGTGCCTTACTTTCTTCTCCCATACGGGAAGTCTCTCGAAATACTTGAGCCCCTCATGCTGATTGAAAGAATGGCGGAGGTAAGCCTGGAAATGTGGAAGCACTACGAAGCGATGCCATTTAAGAAGGCTAATAAGAAAGGATGAAAATAAGAGATGGACAAGTTCACTATGTATGGTAAGTTGACGGCTCACCCCGGGAAGCGAGAGGAACTCATTTCATTATTGCTGGAGGCGTCCCGGAGCCTGAACGATATGGAGGGCTGTGAGCTCTATATTATCAATGAATCTGTGGACGATCCCGACACGGTTTGGGTCACGGAGCTGTGGCGCGATGCCCAAGTTCATGCCGACTCTCTCAAGAACGAGCAAGTGATGGCAGTCATTCGGCGTGCAAATCCTCTAATCGCGGGCGTGGAGCCGATACGACTACGTCCCGTGGGCGGCAAGGGATTGGGCGTATAACGTGAAACCTCATGCTCACTAAAGAAACAAGGCCGTCCTAATTGCCGTTATACGTCGGATTAGCGCTAATGTCACCTGTAATTCCGGTACGTAACATGGTGATCAGGTCATTAGCGTCAAAGGTCAAAAATACTTGATCCCAGTAATCGACGAGATATTCCTCCAGTGTGTGGTAGCCCTCTTGCTGGTAGAGCTGCTCTAGATAATAAGCCTGAGAGAACCCCCAAGCTGCGTAGACTCGACTATAACGTTCATTTTTTTTGAATTAAGGAGCGGTAACTCGATGGAATTGCGCTAATTAAAAACCTTTTATACGCTTGCTTCCACACTCAACTTTACCCGAGCTGCAGAAGTGCAGAACTATGTCCCTTCAACGGTTACAATGCAAATGAAGGCCTTAGAGGAAGAATTGGGTGTCAAGTTGGTGGACAGATTGGGTAAAAATGTGACTTTGACCGATGCAGGGAGAAAGTTCCTGCGCTATGCAGATAACATATTGAGTGTGGTTGAAGAAGCACAGCATGCCGTCAAACAATCCGGCGAATTGACGGGTACGGTAGTCATAAGTGCCGATGAAACGTTGTGTACGTACCAGCTGCCGGCTATATTGCGCCAGTTTCGTTTGTGCTATCCAGGGATTCGGTTAATGTTTCGACCGCTGGCTAATTCGAATCTCAAACAGAGCTTGCGTGAAGGGGACGCTGACATTATTTTTATGCTGGATGAGGACAAGGGCGAGACAGGATTTTGCGGTGAAAAAATGCTGGATGAGCCCTTTTACCTATTGGGATCACCAGATCATCCTTTGGCTGCACATACTGCATTGGCCATTGAAGATTTTCATGGCGAGACCTTTTTGTTGACGGAGAAGGGATGTTCCTATCGCACTTTTTTTGATCGAAGTCTTTCACAGAAGGGCATGGGGGGAATTACCGAATTGTAGTTTAACAGTGCTGAGGCTATTAAACAATGTGCAAAAATAGGAATGGGCATTGCCATATTGCCTGAAATGGCCGTGATAGGAGAAGTGAATCGGGGAGAACTGGTTCCGTTGCCGTGGAATTTGACCGCCACATCGTTTGCAACCCAAATGTTTTGGCATGAAGAGAAGTGGATCTCGCCTGCAATCGAAGCCTTTTTGAGCTTGACCAGAGAAACATTTTTGAAAAATAACACCTAAAGAGATTTCGCGCACAGGTGTGCAATAGAATGATACTTTATCCGACATGGGGATCGTAAAGGGTACGCCGGACAGTTTATTCAAACCGAACGCTAACGCAACTAGCCATGTTCGCCACCAAAGACTAACTTACACAAACTTCTTGACGCTCCCATCAAAAAAAATATGAATAAAATCAATTTGATTTATTGTATAATGACACTTATCTTTAAACAAGAAGAATAAAAGATTAACAGAATCGTGAATGATGCAGTCATAATTTTAAGGACGATTGTGGAGGTGTTTTTATCATGAGCAGAAGCTTTCTCATTTTGTATGGAGTCGGGGGCAGTGGACCCGATCATTGGCAAACATGGTTGCAGCAAGAGCTGGAGAAGCAAGGTGAAAAAGTTCGTTTTCCTGACTTTCCAGACAAAGATCAACCTATCAAGGATGTTTGGCTCGACCATTTATCTTCTGTTATTGAAGAAATTCCTCAAGATGAAGAAGTAATCGTTGTAGCTCACAGCTTAGCGTGCATCATGTGGTTTCACTATGCGGCTTCGTGTCCGAAACGAAAATTGCAGCGTGCCATTCTTGTAGCGCCGCCTTCGCCATTTTTGGAATATGAGCCGGTAATGACGTTTTTTCCTGTACCGCAAAACATGCTAGAGATTACAACGGTGGCGGAAAAGACGTTGTTTGTTTTATCCTCAACAGACCCTTATTGTTCGGTAGAAGATGCTGCTCAATATTTAGATTTAGGGGTTCCTTGCGTTATGCTGCCTAAAATGGGACACATCAACGTAGAAGCGGGCTACGGTCCTTGGCCGTGGATTCTAGATGTATGCTTGAACGAGCAAGTTACTCTACGATAGAAAGGATGAACAAAGTAATTCATATCGGACTGATCGGTGATTATGACCAAGAGGTCACGGCACATAGGGCAATTCCTCTAGCGATCGAACTAGCAGCGAATGAACTTGCATGTCCTTTTGAGCTTGAATGGCTTGAAACCCCGCTGTTAGAGCAACAAACTGAGCAAATGCTAATCAAGTATCATGCGAGTATGGACGGACCAAGCGACGTTTTCTCTCTTATGGTCACAGAACAGCAAGAGACTATCCTATCACTTGGTTTCAGTGGCTCTATTCGTGCTGAAATATCACAGAGGGAATTTTTTGGATGGGGATTGACTGTTAAAACAGATTTGTCCAATATGACTCTCGTGAGCGGAAATTTGAATTAGTCCTACATAATGAGTTGTTAGTACATTCTTAATGTTTACGCTAAAGCAAAACTTGCGCAACCCAAGTTATAACCCTTGCAAAAGCTGAGTTAAGGCCTCGGTTTTATATACTTAGAGCCCTGAGGACAACTTATCACTTTTTTTTCCATATGCAAATGGTTTATAATTATCAGATAATAGTCGATATAGTTTTTAAAAAGATTATAATTTAGTTATAATAGAAATAGAAAGGTATGTTCCTGAGTGGAGCCTTGCTTCTTGTATCACTTAAGCAGGAGGGCCTGCTCTTTTTTGCAAATATAAGAGATAAGGAAGGTTTTTATGAGCAGCATTCAGAAAAAAACAGACGTTATCTTAATTGGTGCCGGAATCATGAGCGCGACTCTGGGATCATTGCTTAAAGAGTTAGCACCGGCATGGGAAATCACAGTGTTTGAGAAACTCGCAAGCGCAGGAGAAGAAAGCTCTAACGAATGGAATAATGCCGGTACGGGCCATGCTGCACTTTGCGAGCTGAACTATACATCCGAGAAACCTGACGGATCTATAGATATTAGTAAAGCTGTAAACATTAATGAGCAGTTTCAGCTCTCAAGACAGTTTTGGTCTTTTCTTGTAAACAGCAATTTGATTCGTAATCCGCAGGACTTTATCAAGCCAATACCTCATATGAGTTTGGTGATAGGGGAAAAGGATGTATCTTTTTTAAAAAAGCGATTTAAAGCGCTATCAAAAGTTCCTCTGTTTCAAGGAATGGAATTTTGCGATGACCCTGAAAAGCTGAAAGAATGGATTCCGCTGATCATGGAAGGCCGTACATCGAATGCACCGATCGCGGCAACCAAAATCGACTCCGGAACAGATGTCAATTTCGGTGCTTTAACACGCATGTTGTTTGACCATTTAAAAAGTAAAAACGTCGAAATCAAATACAAGCATAGTATTAAGGATATTAAACGTACGAGCGACGGCTCGTGGGAAGTCAAAGTGCATAATCTTGAAAGCGGTAAAATTGAATACCATACTGCCAAATTTGTCTTTATCGGCGGTGGGGGCGGAAGTCTACCTTTACTACAAAGAACCGGCATACCTGAGTCCAAACATATTGGAGGATTTCCGGTAAGTGGACTATTTATGGTATGTAACAATCCTAAAGTTGTCGAGCAGCATTATGCAAAAGTATACGGTAAAGCTAAGCTTGGTGCTCCTCCCATGTCTGTTCCGCATCTGGATACAAGATACATCGGCAACCAAAAAGCACTGCTGTTTGGGCCGTTTGCCGGCTTCTCACCAAAGTTTTTGAAAACGGGTTCAAATTTGGATCTGATCTGTTCTGTCAAGCCCAATAACCTCTTCACGATGTTGGCGGCAGGCGCAAAAGAGATGGCGTTGACCAAATACCTGATCCAGCAAGTGATGTTATCGAATGAAAAGCGCCTGGAAGAATTACGCGAGTTTATTCCAAACGCCAAAATCGAGGACTGGGAGATCGTGGTGGCGGGCCAACGTGTGCAGGTGATCAAAGATACGGAGGGAGGCAAAGGAACACTTCAATTTGGTACGGAAGTGGTTAGTGCCGCTGATGGCTCGGTAGCTGCATTGCTCGGCGCTTCTCCGGGTGCTTCTACTGCTGTTAACGTTATGCTGAAAGTATTAGTAAGATGCTTCCCACAACATATGAAAGAGTGGGAACCGAAAATAAAAGAAATGATTCCTTCTTATGGCGTGTCACTAGCGGAAAATCCAGAGCTTTTCCAGGAAATTCATGATTGCACAACGCAGACGCTTGGCCTGGGCGAAAAAGGACCGCTCCATCGTTAATTTTTGGATGTAGAAACAAAGATATCTCTGGCTTGTATTCCTTTCTTTAGAAGCTGTTTCGTTGATATACAGTGTAACAATGTGAAGTATTAATTCAAACTGATAAATTGGTTTTAAAAAATATTTTGGCTGTCGGGAAAAATCCCGACAGCCATCTTTGTGCTCCATATAGATTTTAAATTAAATTTATCTTCTACTAGTTCATTCTAGCCCATTGGTCCATCCACTGAATGGCATCTAAACGTGCATCCTCAGGAAGCAGGGGCTTTATTTCTTCATAACCCTTTAGGTAGAGCTTGGATTAACGAGGGATTAAAATGCGATAAGTTGTCTAGGGTTTTCGCAACCTCCTAGTAAGTTGAACCCATACATGTCATATCCCAATCGATAAGAAAAAGCGTGCTTGATTGAATGATTATGTTTGGAAAAGTAACGTCTCCATGGATGAGAGTTGCGGGATGATATTTTTCTTCACCCAGGGTTTTCATGACTAACGGTTTCTCAAGAATAGAGAAAGCATCATCGCATAGCGTAATACATTGACACGCCGCGCCCTCCGTTCCCTAACGTAAAGCGATTATTCTAACAATGATGCTAAAATAGCCATTTCACCCAGTATGCCAAGAAAACCAAAGTAAAGAGTACTGTAGGCGGGATAGTGATAATCGTTACCTTCACATAATCTTTCCAACTTATTTTTACGTTGTTTTGCCTAATTATGTGCAACCAAATTAATGATGCGAGAGTACCGATCGGTAATAGCAATGAGCCTACATCACTCCCGATAACGCTTGCTAGATAAGCTACTTTTAAATGGAGAGGATCTAGATTCATACTTGTAAGGGAAACTGTTCCAATCATTAATGCCGGGTGATTATTAAATAAGGAGGACATAATCGTTAAAAGAACTCCCATTATCAAACTGGCGGTGAGCAGATCTCCTGCAATCAGTGGTTGAGTTAGGTGAATTAACATACTTGTTAACCCAATGTTATTTAAGCCAAAAATGATGATATAAATACTAAATGCAAACAGGAATATATACCATGGCGTTTTTTTCAACATATCCAATGGAGGTATTTTAATATAAATCCAACGCCACCCAAGTAAAAGCACGGAACCTAACACAGCCACAATTTCAATTGGAATGTTATAATAAGAGGCAATAAAAAGACCTACACGTACGGAAAATACAAAGAGTAGAATATTTCTCATTAATAGGTTTCGTTCTTTCACGGATTTTTGTGAAGGATGCGGATAGATTTCATTATGAAACTTTTGGTTAGATATGTTCCGGGGCAGTTTTTTGTAGAAGCATAAATATAATAGGCCTGAGAACAATAGCAGTCCTGCTACAGAAGGAACAAACATCATCAGGAAATTCGTGAAGAGATCAATCCCTATAATTTTTAGTGCAATTAAATTGACGATGTTGCTTACTCCGATTGGAGCGCTTGATGCGGTTGCTGTTAATGCGCCCGAAAGCAAATAGGGGATCTTTTCGTGATTTTTCAGCTTTAGATGATTCAATAATAAAATTAAAATAGGTGTTGTAATAAAGATGCTCCCGTCGTTATTGAAAAATAAAGTCATAAGAAAGCAAACTGCATTGACGTACCAAAACAGGCGAATTCCAGAACCTCTTGCTTTGGCCAACAGTCCTTCAGCAGCCCAAATATAGAATCCAAAGCTCTCCAATATAATTGCCATTGAAATAGTAGCTATTATGGTTATTGCAGCTCCGCTTACCATTGTGGAGATCTTAACCAAATCTGATAATGTCACGCTTCCGCTTATTAGTACTAATATCGCTCCTGCTGTTGCGGGGATTGCTTCATTTAAACCTTTTGGCCTCCAAAGTATGAAGACCATGCTGAGAAAAAAAGCTATGATTGTTAGGAAAAACTCGACTGATTGGAACATTATCTTTCACTCCTGAGTCGAGAACCCTCTTCATACAAATTTATATTAATATGCCTAGCTACGTCACCATCCTGTTTTACTTGCAGAAGGACACCACTTTCGCTTATCAAAGAATCGTCACCGTGAACCTCAACTGGAGGCTTTAGTATGAAGTATAAAAAAACGAAAGCAGCGATTATAATAATCAATTGGAGTATCAAGACTTTCCCCCCCCTTATATTTGACTTGTAAAGTGTTGCTCCATCGAGTACATCTGTTTTCCGTTTTAGTTAGTTATTATTATTTTCTGCGGCCAAGAGTGGAACGTAACTCATCATTTAAACGAAGTAATCCTGTACATAATCTTCTCAAGCCTTCTGCTAGCTCTTTATCCTTTACTTTTACAAAATGTTCACGTGCTTTTCTAATGTGATTATCGGCTCTGTTAAATTTTATTCCCACAGCATTCACCGTCCTCTTTCTGTCCATTTATAAGTAACATATGAGTGTTGTTCACACTTTGTATGAGCTAATGTCCTGAGTACTGGAATTTTTTAGATTGGGAAAATGAGAGTAGTCTAGAATCGGTCGTTAAGTCTGGAAGGGGGGCCTTTCCGGGAGGAAAGAGTTAGTGGTGTTTAAAAGGCTGACGCGGGAAGGGTTGAAGGATGGGCAGTAGGTGGGTAAGTGACATTGCTGTAGGAAAACGGCAACATGGGCTTTCAAGTTGGTTTGGTATATGCAAGTGATGGCTTTTGTATTGAATTGCTAATACATATGCTTTTTCGCCGTTAGCCTCGTTACGGTGAACCGTATCATAAGTAACGGCAAGTTGGATACATTTTTGAAGGACAAAGAAGCATACGTAATTCCAGTGTCCCTTCACTCGGACGTACGTCAAGTCGCTCACCACAACCGATAACGCTTGCTCCTGGTCGAATGGTCGGTTCAATACATTGGCCTGCCGTGCATCGTTACAAGGAGCTGGATGGGGTTTGTACTGAGCAACCGTATACGACGACACCCGTCCGTTCTCCTTCATGATGCGTCCGATTCTCCGTCTGGATACGGTCAAGCCTTGATCCTGTAATTCTTTTTTGATTTTTCGAGTGCCGTAGTTTTGGCGACTGTTTTAAAAAATATCCACAATCATAGGGGAAGTCTCATCCTCGGATGAGACTTCCATTCGGTTCACTTCATAATAATACGTGCTTCTGGACAGCTTCAGGACGTCGCACTTCATTCTCAAAGAAAGGCGATCCCTTATGGAGAAAATACTCTAGGTTGGATCACATCCACTGAATTGCTTTCAGCCATTTTTTCATGTCACAGAGCTCTACCTATTCCCCTTGCGGACCTTTAACAGCTTGCCTTTTACGGTCGTGTTTTTCATAATCTCCAGCACAAGTGGACCCTTGCCGTTTAGAATTTCAACATCTGTCACATTATCAAGAATCGTAATGATCCCGATATCGTCTGCGGTTACCCCATCAAGCTTAGCGATTGTACCGACAAAGTCGACAGCTCTAAGTTTCTTCTTCTTGCCACCATTGAAGTTCAGCTTCATAATCTGTTGGTTTAATTGCTCGCGCTTATCTTTTTTGAGTGCAGTTTTTACATGTAGCTTCTGCTCAAAATCTTCTCTACGGAGATCAACAGCCTCTTCTGAGGGGGCCTTTACTTGCGAAATTGCGAATCCAATATATGCTTCAATATCGGCTAATCGTTTGCTATCTTTAGGAGTGACCAGGGTAATCGCTTTCCCCGTCTTGCCTGCACGTCCCGTACGTCCCGTGCGATGAACATAGCTTTCCTTCTCAAGGGGAATATCGTAGTTAATGACATGGGTGATATTCGTGATATCAATACCTCTGGCGGCAACATCTGTCGCGATCAAGTAACGGAATTGTCCCCTTCTGAACGCATTCATCACCTCAAATCGCTCATCTTGCTCCATTCCGCCATGAATCCGATCACATGGATATTCGAGATCAGCCAATGCTCTGAATAATGTATCTACATTCTCCTGCGTACGACAGAAAATAATGCAGCTGTCAGGGTTCTCAACAATGAGCAGATCTTGCAGAAGTGCCAGCTTGTCTGACTCCTTCACCTGAATAAGAGAGTGATCAATTGTGGCGGTCGTTATACCGGTCGCTTTAATTTCAATTTCAACAGGATTGTTCATATACTTACGTGACAGTTTGGCTACATCCTCAGGAAAAGTAGCGGAGAATAACATCGTAACCCGGTCACCAGGCAGCGCCTGAATGATCGACTGAACTTGCTCGATAAAGCCCATATTCAGCATCTCATCAGCTTCATCAATCACGAGATAGGCAATCCGATCTAACGATAGCGTGCCTCGTTCAATATGGTCCAGTACACGTCCAGGCGTACCTACAGCCACATGCGTTCTTTGCTTTAACTCGGCCTTTTGTATATGAAAAGGATGTTTCCCATAAAGGGGCGTTGCTTTTATCCGCTTAAAGCGTCCAATATTCGTGATGTCTTCGGTGACCTGTAGCGCGAGTTCACGGGTTGGCGTCAGGATTAAAGCTTGGGGCTTATTCTCATTCCAATCTACTAGCTCACAGAGTGGAATACCATATGCCGCTGTTTTGCCGCTACCTGTTTGCGATTTGGCGACAAGATCCCTCTTCTCAAGCGCAACTGGAATGACTTCCGTTTGAATCTCTGTGGGCGTCTCATAGCCCAAGCTATTCAGCGCTCTCACAATTTCTTCACTTAATGGGTAATCTGTAAAATTCTTCTGACTCATCTTCAACCTCTTCTGCGCTGTATTTGAATACCATTACATATATAATGTCATCGTGTATCGAACTTATACTCATATAGTATACTCTATATCCAGGTTCACTCTAATACATATCAATGATTAGGCGTTTATCCAACCGTATTTTTGGAGCGTTTACCGAATGGCCGTCCATTTTCTCGTAATTTTTAGCTTAAGTAAAGTAATTTTGTCTTGCTGTTTTCCAGTAAGGTAACTATAATTTTTTTGAAACGAAAAAACACAGTCTGGTTGGTAGTCCAGACACATGGACGACTGTATAATTCCAAGAGTGCCATGTCAGTGACCTTCCCCCCTCGGGATGTCCATCGTTTCGATTTAAAATGAGGGGGATTCAAATGAAGCTTACGGTTTATTACAATGGACAGTATTGGGTTGGAGTCGTGGAAGAGCAGGACAAAGGGAAATTGAAGGCAGCTAGGTACATTTTTGGTACAGAGCCTCAGGATGAGGAAATTCTCCATTTTATCCGTGAGGAAATGTGGGAACTTGTTAGTAGACTCTCACAAGAGGTAGCCGTAAAGTTGTCTGAAACGAAGAAGGTCAATCCGAAGCGGCTAGCAAGGCAGGCAGCATATGAATTAAGGAGGAAAGGGGTCTCCTCCTACGCACAAGAGGCCCTAAAGTTAGAGTTTGAGAAGCGCAAGCTGGAGAAACGGGCCTACTCTAAACAGCAAAGGGAAGCCATGAAGGCACGGGTAAGGGAATTAAAGGAGAAAAAAGCGAAAGAAAAGCATCGCGGACATTAATAAAACTTCCATACTTATTTTCAATTGTATCGGCATGTTTCCATATCAGCATGCGTGAAAACATGTGTTATGCACAAAGGGCACCCGATCGGGTGCCCTTTGTGCTGCCGAATAGTGATTCCCATTCGTTAAATTTGAACTCATTCCGAATTACTTAAGCAGTGTAAGTGTCACCTCTATCGTGTTATCAATAAATGATCGCTCTGGACGAGACTTTATTATTACGGTCAGTCCAATTAACGATACGAGTAGCGCCTGTGATACAGCCTTCGCATCTAGCCCGATCTCAAGCTCACCTGATTGTATACCTCGTTCAATGGTTTCTTGAAATATGACCGATAGGTACATTTGATGCTCCCTTGTAAGAATTTCAAATTTCTCATCATGAGGTGCCAGTTCAACCATTGTATTGATGCAAAAGCATCCTCTTCTAGGGCTTTCTGCATATTCCTCATCGACTACACCTTCAAAAAAAGTACGAAATGCTTCTTTTACAGATGGATTGCTTTGAAGTTTGGTTCGGACCAGAGAAGCACGAGACATCATGTATTTGCGTAGCGCGGCTTCGAACAGTTCTTTTTTGCCTCCAAAAGCTGAGTATATACTGGGTCGTTGAATTTCCATTCTGGAAGTTAAATCACTTAATGAGGTAGCTTCATATCCCTTCTCCCAAAATAGTTGCATAGCTGCATCTAATACTTTTTCTTCGTCAAATTCGCGGATTCGTCCCATAATCAATACCTCTCGTTACTCTTGATTTTATTCTTAATTGCTCAATGACTCTGATCATAATTATCAGGGGTCTTTATTTGCGTACCAATTAGTATGTTATTATCTTATAATTAGCCGTTTATATTGTCAAATGCAGGTTGGTTTGTCCCGATAAAGGGAGATCCATATCAAGATAAATCAAAGTCATTGCACTATACTTATTGACAGTATTCTTTTCGATGAGTTATATTTACTGGGAAAAATATATTACCGATCAGTATGATATTTTATTGGTATTTAAAATCATTGGAAATAGGGTGTGTACAAAGCTATTAGAATAGGAGAGATGGACCATGGAGATAGGTATTACTTCGTTTGTAGAAACAAAACCTGACGTTCAGACAGGTGAAGTGATAAGTCACGCACAGCGGTTGCGTGAAGTTGTCGAGGAAATAGTCCTTGCTGATCAAGTGGGACTTGATGTGTTTGGTGTAGGTGAGCATCATCGGAAGGATTATGCGGCATCTTCACCGGCACTTGTGCTGTCTGCGGCTGCATCACAGACGAAACGAATTCGGCTGACCAGTGCAGTGACGGTGCTTTCTTCAGCTGATCCGGTGCGCGTTTTTCAGGATTTTGCTACGCTGGATGGTATTTCAAATGGACGTGCGGAGATTATGGCGGGCCGGGGTTCCTTTATTGAATCTTTTCCATTGTTCGGCTATGACTTAGATGACTATGATGAGCTGTTTGAACAACATTTGGAATTGCTTCTTAAAATACGGGAGTCCGAAAAAGTAACCTGGAAGGGCGGGCATCGGCCAGCGATTAACAATTTGGGCGTGTATCCACGGCCCGTTCAGAATCCTTTACCGATATGGGTTGGCAGCGGGGGCAGACAGGATTCTGCTATCCGTGCAGGTCTGTTAGGACTGCCACTGGTGCTGGCGATCATTGGTGGAAAACCGACGGATTTTGCACCGCTCGTGCAGCTTTATAAGAAAGCAGCAGCGCACGCTGGTCATGATGAATCGCGGCTTAAGGTTGGGTCGCACTCGATAGGATTTGTTGGAGAGAATACGGAACGAGCTGCAGATACATTTTTCCCTTCTACCATGGCAGGTATGAATAGATTAGGCAAGGAGCGGGGCTGGGCGCATTATGATCGTTCTAGCTACGATGCCGCGCGCAGCTTTGAAGGTGCGCTGTATGTAGGCGATCCCGAGACTGTTGCCCAGAAGATCATTCACCTTCGCAAAAATGTAGGTGTTACACGCTTTATGCTGTATGTTCCGTTAAGCACGATGCCGCATGCCGAGGTGATGAGAGCCATTGAACTGCTAGGAACAGAGGTGGCACCCCGAGTTCGGGAGGAAATAACCAAGTGGGAAGCTGAGACGGAAAAAAGATCATAATTCAATTATAGGAGTGATTCGAATGGATTTTGAAAGTCGGGTATTACCAGAATTAAGGTCGATATTAGCACAATTTCCTGGTTTTCAACTGGAGGAAAATTTAGAACTGAGCAGAAGCTATTTGTCGAGTCCTCCCATTGAGAAGTCGGAGCACGTACGCACGACAAGCCGGATGATTCCGAGCGTAGCAGGCGAGATATTAGTCAAAATCTACGAACCTTCCCAGCGAACTGACGTTAAGCTTCCGGCCATGCTGTGGATTCACGGGGGAGGCTATGTGATGGGGCATCCTGATATGGACGACGCTTTATGTGAACGATTCGTGCAGGCGGCTAAATGCGTCGTCGTATCGGTCGATTATCGACTTGCTCCCGAGCACCCCTACCCAGCTGCTATTGATGACTGTTATGCCGGATTGACGTGGATGACGGACGAAGCTGAGCTGCTGGGCATCGATTTGGATCGGATCGCGATTGCTGGTGCAAGCGGAGGCGGTGGTCTGACCGCAGCGCTTGCTTTAATGGCTCGTGACAAAGGCGGGCCAGCCCTCATCTTACAAATGCCGCTGTATCCGATGATCGATGACCGCAATATGACGGCGTCAAGTCATGAAATTACGGCCGATAATGCACCATGGAACCGGACGAACAATTTGGCGGCCTGGAACATGTACTTGGGCGATCGTACCGAAGACAGCGAGGTGTCCCCATATGCGGTGCCGTCGAGGGTGGAAAGCTTGGCTGGGCTGCCGCCGACCTATACGTGCATAGGACAGCTCGATCTGTTCCGAGATGAGACGATCGAATATGTGGCGCGCCTTGCTCAAGCGGGTGTAGACGTCGAATTTCATCTGTATCCCGGCACATTCCACAGCTTTGAAGGGATGGTTCCGCAAGCAGAAGTAAGCCAGCGCGCTAGTCAAAGTTATGTGGACGCGATTGCAAGAGCGCTTAATCCTTAAACAATCTGCTCACTGGAGCTTCAGGAGGTTGATAATGGTTTATTGATAAGAAAGCAACAGTTACAATTGAACCCACCAAGATCATCATTGTAATAAAAAATATAAAGAGCGAGCGCTTCATTTTCTTTTAGAACTTAAATCAAAAAAGAAGAGGCTCCCGAGTTAAAGCAGGGAGCCTCTTCTTGGCGAGATAGGAGCATATGGACACTATGGAATAATATTAACCCAAGAAATGGTGAGTTATATTGTGCATATATACTTCATCGCCCGAATTTTCTTTCATATCAATGAGAGTATTTGCATCTTCCCCGACGATATATCTTAACTTGCTAGTGCCATCCATTGCCGCTTGATAAATAGTTTCAGCAACAAGTACTGGGGACGCGGCATAGGCGGGGTCCTTTTCCATTTCCGCCAATTTACCCAGAAATGCAGAAGTAAACGGCTTGTAATCCGTTAAAGACTCATCAAAAAAGAATTCCATTGATCTTCCGCCAAAGTCCGTTTGGATAGCCCCTGGTTCAATCAACTTTACTTTAATGTTTTGTGACGCTAATTCATAGGATACAGATTCAGAAAAGCCCTCAACCGCGAATTTGGTTGAATGATAGAGTGACATAGTTGGAAAAGTAACTTTGCCTCCCATAGAGGAAATATTAATCAACAAGCCATCTTGATGAGATCTAAAATGTGGCAAGATGGCTTTCGTCATATTTATCATACCCAAAACATTCACTTCAAATTGACTTCTAATCTGTTCATCCGTAGCTGCTTCAAGAATTCCCATGGTACCATATCCTGCGTTATTTAGAAGCACGTCAATTTTACCGAACCGCTGGATTGCCTTTGCTACGGCGTTTTGAATCGTCTCTTTTTTTTTAACATCTAGCTCTAGTACCATAATATGATTTGATTTAATAAACTCAGTTTCTTTTTCAGGTGTACGCATCGTAGCTACTACATTCCATCCTCTTTCTGCAAAGTAGGTAACGGTAGCTCTTCCGATTCCTGATGAGGCTCCTGTGATAAAAATCGTTTTCATTTAAAATCCCTCCGCATTAGGTTTTTGATTATTTCCATCACTGCTGTTTCGTTCCAATTGTTCAATATCTAATAATCCTTGGGTAATGGTTTCGAGTTTAGCGCTATATTCTTTGATCCCAATTTGGATGCATATAATCTGTGTTGGTTGCATGTCATCTTTATAAAACTCATATTTCTCACATAACGCATCTAACTTATTTTGCGTATCCTCCTGTATTTGCTTTAGCCAAGTAATCACTTTGTCATATCCGACAAATTCACCAAAGTAAAGCCTCATCATAAAATCTGACTTTTTTGTACTATCTTCATCCAGGGGCCCTTGTAAATAGGTGTTAAAGCATTCTCGTCCTTTATTCGTTATGGTTAAAACATTTTTATTAGGCTTGCCATCTTGAATCACCAGTTCTTTGGAGATCAAACCCTCCTTCTCCATCCGGGTAAGCGTAGGGTAAATAGTTCCGTAACTTGCACTGTAGAAATATGAGAATACATCCCCCCAGAGCTGTTTTATTTCGTAGCCAGTTAACGACTCTTTCATAAGCATACCTAGAATTACATCCTGACTGTTCATTAAGTCTCTCCTTGCCTTTTTCGTAGGAAACATAAACATAATTAAAAGCAAATGTTTTTATTTTATATATCGATTGTTAATATATCAATTTGATATATAAAATGTCAACATAAAAATGTTAAAATTATCATGTAGGTGAACCAAGTCATTACTCTGCTAGGCCCCTTGATGAATATTCGACAAGTAAAAGGCCACCTGCTTATGCAAGTGGCCTTTTGCTTGGGAATTATTTTCTGTAAAAAGAAAATAAAGTATTAGACTGACGGTGCGTCATTCTAACGGGCAGAATTCTCAAAACAACGGTTGACTATACCACTAATGTCATGCTTATAATGTCATCATTACCTGAAAGGAGTTGATGACATGATCGTATTGACTTTCTGTTACAAACGAGATATCCCGTTTGATGAAAACTATTATTTTAATTCGCATCTCCCCAATCTGTCCAGGAAAACTGTTCTTGAAATGGGGGCTTCCAAGTACGAGGTGAAAAAGGTCTTATCTTCAGCAGACGGCTCCTCTGCTCCGTATTCATTTATATTCAATCTGTATTTTGAGTCTAAGGATGCTTTAGAAACATTTATCAGTGACCCTAGAATCAAAGCTTTGCAAGATGATGTGTCTAACTATTACATTGGGAAGCAAGATATATTTATCGAAGAAATCGTCACATCGTTCACAAGTGCCGATTGCGCTAACGTGAAACGATAGTTCAATAAAACAGCGGCAGTCTAGGACTTTGTTTTCTCGTCCCTGGCTGCCGCTGTTTCTTTTATTGGGGTCAGTCTAATACTTTATTTTCCTTGAACATTTTCATCTATTTATTCCTTAATTTCCCCCTTCAATTCAACGATACATTCTTTACATAAAAATGATTTTTTAAAATAGGTTAGTTCTTCTATGGAGCCACACATTTTACAGAAAACACCGTTGCTCTTTTGCAAGGTTACAACTCCCGTTTCATTATCAAAAAAATATTCCACAGGATCACCCGAATTGAAAGGTGTAGGCAAAACTAACGAGGAACGATAGCTCAATTCAGACATGACTGCAGCCGGCCAAACGATCGGCTGATCTTTTCATTACGCTTATGGGCAGGTTAGTGGAATTAATGTAAAGAAGGGAACACTTCATAACCGTGGCCTAGAATTGCCGAACCCCATTAGGTAGCGTTTGCGTAAAAGCGAAAGGATATAGTTCTGAGATACATTCAATGCTACTTCGGATAAACTTGATTCTTTTCAAATAAATTCCTAACCTGATCGGCCATAAATTGTGTGGAATGCGGCATTTGATGACGTACCCACCACTCCACAATGCCAATAAAAGCAGAGGCCATGAATTGGGCTTTTAACTCATTGTCGATAACGGGCTTATTGTAAGTACTTTCCATTTTATTCATAAGATTGACTGAGATGAAATTCAGCAATCGGTCCCGGAATAGAAAGGCTCTTTGATTGGAAAACATAGCAGAGAAAAACTGGAAATTGTCACGCAAATAATCAAAAACCGGTTTGGGCTCTTGTACCATTCCTTGGTTAAGCGGATTGGCCTCCCGTTTCTTGCACAACGAGATCAATTCGTTGATGTGATCTTCAATGCATTTATCCAAAAGGTCGTATTTGTCACTGTAATGCAGATAAACGGTGCCGCGGTTAACATTGGCACGCTCCGCTATCTCGTTAATAGTGATTTGTTCAAAATCTTTTTCCGAAAAAAGCTCCAGAAACGACTTCGTTATGGACTGCTTGGTTCGGAGAATGCGTCGGTCGGTTTTAACAGCGTTTTCCATTCCTTTCGTTACCTCCTTCAGTTAATCAACAATTCTTAGGGTGTTGTTGTATATAAAACAAATACGCATCCATTAACCATTGAGTAATCGGGGCTTCTGTCTATAATATTAATCAACGACCGTTAAATATTCAACACACGTCACCAAGAAAAATTTTGGGTAAAGGAGCATTTAACAATGGAAAATATACGAGATAAAGTGGTAATTATAACTGGAGCCTCCAGCGGAATAGGAGAAGCTACAGCGAAGTTGTTGGCACAAAATGGCGCAAAGGTGGTATTGGCAGCCAGAAGAGAGGAACGTCTGCATGCGATTGCTAATGAAATTAAACAGGGTGGCGGCGAGGCCGTTTCTGTAAAAGCAGACGTCGTTTCTGCCGAAGATATGCAGAATTTGGCCAAGTTTACCTTAAGTGTGTATGGCCGAATTGATGTATTGGTGAACAATGCAGGGGTCATGCCGAGTTCCAGGCTGAATGAATTAAGAGTAGAAGAGTGGGATCAAATGATCGATGTGAACATCAAAGGCGTTTTATACGGTATCGCAGCGGTATTGCCTACCATGCGGGAGCAGCAGTCCGGTCATATCATTAACCTATCCTCTACAGCCGGTTATCATGTGTCCCCTACAAATGCCGTATACGCGGCCACCAAGTTCGCAGTTAGAGCCATCTCGGAAGGGCTGCGCTTGGAAGAGTCTTCGACTTCGCGTATTAGATCTACCTTGATTGCTCCTGGTCTGACGAAGACCGAACTTTTTGACAGCATTACCAGCCCGGAAGTGCAGACGATCGCCAATCAAATAAGCGGCATAGGGATTTCTCCTTACAGTATTGCTAGAGCCATCGCGTTTGCCATTAATGAACCTGATGACACCCTAATCAGTGAAATTATGGTTAGGCCGACCGCGTTGCCTTGAACATTTCCAAACAAGATGATAGGGAATTTTCCTTATGGCTGAAAATCAAAATACTGGTCATCCACCATCTAAGGCTATTATCCAACTGTAAGCTGATAACGGAAAGATGAATTTACTTTATATATAACAAGAGCTATCATGTTAAATTGTTTTTTGAACTAACTGGGAACGTTAGTTCAATGAAACAGCGACAGTCTAGGACTTTATTTTCTCGTCCTTTGCTGTCGCTGTTTCAATTTCTAGGGTAAGTCTAAAACTTATTTTATGGAGTCTGACGGTATGACAATTCAAAAAGCCGCGCGGAATAAGAACATCCAGTCTAATACTTTATTTTCTGCTGACATCTTAAACTTTATGCTTTTAAATGAGTACAAAACAAGAGCTGCTGGTGAGATCCGGAAAACTTTTATGTGTACAAAAAATAAGGATGACCACGCCGATCAGTCGTGGCCATCCAGAATATTGAGTACACCGAGTAGTCGTTCATTCCGTACACTAAATCACTTCGCTACGCTGCTTGAGTCAGCGGCGTTCACCGCGTGAAATGAGCATGATGCCAAGCGAGACAAAGCCTGCACCCGCCAGATGAGCAAATGAAAAGGGCTCCCGGAGGATAATATAGGACAGCAGCAGTGTACTGACCGGAATACACCCGGTGTATACCGCTGCCGTACTGGCCGGTACCCTTGACACGCCCCGGAACCATAATACGTAAGCTAATGCTGTGACAAAGATACCATAATATAAGACAAGTCCAATATCCCTTGCACCAACGTCGTTGAAGTTGAACTGTCGTGCCTCCCCAAAGGAACAAGCCAGAAACATGAGGAAAGAAAAGAGTGTTATATACATGGTTCCAAGCAGGGAAGAGACATGGCTGGATAGCATCTTGCGTAATACCGTTAGCGCTGCTTCCCCGAACACGGCAGAGAGAACAAGCAGCATGCCAATGAATGAGGTTGCCTTGGGAGCAGAAAAACCGAACGCGGATATGTGAGGCAATTGCAGTGCCAAAACGCCGAGCAGTGAACATGCGATCCCGAGTCCAGGGCGCAGGGTGATCTTTTCTCTCAGCAGCACATACGAAAGAAGTGCAACGATAGCTGGCGTCAAGCTTGTCAGGATTCCGCTTTCAGAAGCAGAGGCATAGGTCAGCCCGTATAGCATCAGGACACGGAAGAGAAACATACCAACCAGGGCCTGAATGAACAGGATCAAGGCATCCCGTCTGCTGATTCTTAGCGAATATTTATGCCTGATTAACACAATGGGTACCAAGAACAGAAGGGCAACAGCCAGACTGGCAGATTGCGATAAAAAAATAGGCAGCCGCATCACGACCAGTTTGCCGGCTACCACAGAGCTGCCGACAATGACGGTTGCGATCAGTAATTCCATGTAAGTCGAAAGGGTTGGTTTGTTCATTCCTTCTCACCTCTTGTATAGATATTGATATATACTGTAGCAATAGAAATTGGTTCGTTGTAGATCCAGTTGAAGAGGTTTTTGACAGTACCGCTTTAGGGGGACAGCGTATGTGGGTATCTATAGATAAGAATGTGGCAGTTCCGATGCTGCGTCAGGTGTACCAGGCTATCCGGGACCGTATTTTAGCCGGAGAACTGCATGCAGGATATAAGCTCCCTTCGACCCGGGTGCTGGCATCACAGTTGAATGTCTCCCGGAATGTTATTCTCGAAGCTTATGAAATGCTGCTGGCCGAGGGTTTAGCCTCGGCGCGCCCAGGTTCAGGTACCTATGTAGCCGAGAGAGCCGTCCTGCCAGGTTATGTACCCGCACCGCCTATCGCAGCGTCTGCGTCTGCAATGGACACTGACTATACAAATGAAGTGTCGGTGATTTCCTTCCGGACGGGCCTTCCCGCGTTGGAATTGTTCCCGCGCAAATCATGGGCCGACTTGCTTCAGAGCGTATGCAAAGAGGCTCCCGATCTGGCACTGGGTTATGGCGACCCTGCTGGAGAGCCCGAGCTACGCAGGGAGCTGGCCGACTATTTGGTTCGCACCAGAGGCGTGAAAGCCAGACCGGAACATATTGTAATCACTAGCGGAGCGGTACAGGCGATTCAGCTAGTCACACGTTTGCTGCTGTCTGCGGGGGACGAAGTCTTGGTGGAGGAACCGACGAACGAAGATTTAAAAAGCATCCTGTTGGCTACAGGGGCAACACTGCGGAGCATGCCTGTTGATGATTCGGGAGTTATAACAGCGGATCTGCCGCAAATAAATCACCCCAAACTGGTGTATCTGACACCCTCGCACCAGTTCCCGCTGGGAGGTATCTTGCCGATCCAAAGGCGGATCGAGCTCATCCAGTATGCAGCCCGGACAGGATGCCTGCTGCTCGAAGATGATTATGACAGTGAGTTCTGGTATGATGGGGCGCCCGTTCACTCCTTGCAGAGTCTGGACCCGGAACGGGTGCTATACGTCGGGACGTTCAGCAAAATTTTGTTCCCCGCACTGCGGATTGGCTATATTGTTCTCCCTCCGTCACGTGTCGCCGATTTTATCCGGTTAAAGCAACTGGCGGATTACCAGACGGCGAGCCTGGAGCAAATTGTGTTGAGCCGGTATATCAGGAAGCGACTCCTTCATGCACATGTACATAAGATGAAGAAAGTGTACGCCAAACGGCGTCAAGTCCTGCTTGATAGTCTGGAGCAGCATTTTACAGGGCAATACCGGGTATGCGGCCGGCCGGCTGGTTTGCATTTGGTAGCAGAGTTCCAGTTCCCGCTCCGAGAGGACTTGCAAGAATGTCTCCGTAGCGAAAATGTATTTGCGGCACAGCTCGAAGGGAACCGGCTGCTAATGGGCTATGGGCATTTGAATGAAAGCAAAATTCGTGAAGGGGTCATCCGGATCAGGAAGGTTACTAATCCTTACCCGAGAAAAGCAGACCTTTAGACTCCAAATTAGACAAGTGTCATATTTATAGTTACTATAGAAAGGTAAATAAAATCTGAATGGAGGATTTCATATGAAAATCGCATTAACAGGAGCAACCGGGCAACTGGGTTCCATCGTGGTAGAGGCGTTGCTTGCATCCGTATCGGCAGAAGACCTTATTGTTAGCGTGAGAAATCCGGAAAAAGCAGAAAACTTGCGTGCCCGTGGCGTTGACGTTCGTCATGGCGATTTTGATAAACCGGAGACGCTGGACCAAGCGTTTACTGGTGTAGACCGACTGCTGATTGTGTCCGCGGACGGGGATAATGATACAAGAATCCGCCAGCATAAGGCTGCTGTTGATGCTGCTGTACGTGCGGGAGTAGGCTTCATCGCTTATACCAGCGCTGCCAATGCCGCTGACAGCACTCTGTTCCTTGCACCTGTACATCGTATAACGGAAGAGTTCATTCGCGAATCGGGCATCCCTTACTCTTTCCTGCGCAATAACTGGTATCTTGAAAATGAAGCAGGCACGATTCAATCCGTGCTGGCGGGTGCTCCTTGGCTGACCTCGGCAGGCTCTGGTAAAGTAGGTTGGGCCACCCGTGCAGATTATGCGCAAGCGGCGGCAATCGTTTTGTCCGGCGAAGGGCATGAGAATACGATATACGAGCTCTCCGGCAAGCCGATTACCCAAGAAGAGTTTGCGGCGATTCTTGCTGAGGTTCTGGGCAAGGATGTCCCTGTACAACAGGTAGACGATGCTGCGTATGCCGACATTATGCTCGGTGCGGGAGTACCGGAAGCCGCAATCCCTATTGTGGTCGGTATTCAACAAGCGATTCGCGAAGGAGCTTTGGATGTCGTAAGCAACGATTTCGAGAAGCTTCTGAAACGCCCGCTTACGCCGCTTAGCCAAGGAATTCGTGAGCTGGTCAAGCAAACAAAGGCATAAATTTACCATAAAGTACATTTTCAATATATGATTTTACTAATGGTGAAGGATGCTACCCTAACAAGGCGAGCATCCTTTTTTTTAATCCTCATAATCATTCAAAAGGAAAGGGAAATCCCAAACTAATTTCCTTCATGAGTGGAATCGTTGCTGATTATCCAATATACTTGTAAGGAACTCCAGGGAGGGCTTGGAGCAAGGTTTGTTCATAGGACGATCACAGTAGTAGAATTGATAATGAATGGAGTACATACGATTATGTCTAATTTGCCAAATTGCCCGGAATGTAATTCAGAATACACCTACGAGGATCGGAGTCTTTTCATTTGCCCGGAATGCGCTCATGAGTGGTCTTCCAATTCAGAAGCAGCAAATAACGAAGATGTAAAAGTCATCAAAGATGCCAATGGTAACGTCCTGAAAGACGGTGATTCTGTAACCGTTATTAAAGACCTTAAAGTCAAAGGAAGCTCATCCGTCTTGAAAATTGGCACGAAAGTAAAGAATATCCGTCTGGTGGAAGGCGATCATGATATTGATTGCAAAATTGATGGTTTCGGAGCGATGAAATTAAAATCGGAGTTTGTGAAAAAGAACTAAAGACTTGGGCTAAGGAAGAAAGCAGCGCCTACCCCAAATTCAAGAAATTCTCCAGTCTGGAGGATTTTGTACAGCATTGCAGGGACACCTTTCAATTCAATGGGCGTTAAGTAAAGGAGAAGCTGAGCGCTTCTCCTCTTCATATACATCGTTTATAACGGTGCCAGCCAAACGGTTCCGGTTCCCCTGTACACATTGACCAGCCCTTCGCCGGAAGCGGCAGAGCCAAGTTTGGTCTTTCGCTTGCAGGGCAAGAACTCCTTTTCCCCGAACGCTTAAATTAAATAATCCTTCTCCACCCAGTGCGGCTGAGGAAAGGTTGCTGCGGGCAACGACGGATATGTCCAGTGTGGTTTCACAAGCTAAAAACAAGCTATCTTCAATAGCAATGTGATCATTATCGACATCGATGAGCCAAATGTAACTATAAGTAGGTTCCAGCATAATCGTACCCGTACCCTTATAGTGCGGTTTGATGGCACCTGTTCCTGTTACAGCACCGGACACCAAATTTCGCATTAAGCCTCCCACACCTTTTACGCCGGTAGTCATCTCCATACTACCCACAGTATATTGCATGGCGCCCGCCTTCATCATAATTTCACTATTGTTGATTTCGATCATGAGCTGTTTGCGGCGCATGTTACCTTTACTCATATAGTAATTGGCTTGCGCAGCCGCAACCGAGGTGCAGCTCAAATCCGATATGTATTCCAGTACGGTAAATCCACCTAATTGGTCTGTGATGGCAACATTGCTGTTATCCTTTAGGTTATTGATGACAAAAGCCATGGATGTATGCGCCTCCTTGTTGTATTCATGTTGTGAGGATGGAAATCTCTTTTATTCCATAAAATATTCGACAAAGAGACTTCTTATCCTGCGGCGAATCCTCAGGTTCTCTTTGGCCGATTCCAGGATCATAATCAGAACTTGAAAAAGTCATGCAAAAGGTTCAAAATAAAGATATCTGTTTTTAAAATGGTTTGCTCACAAAGCAGCCGATGGGAACGAGACATTGAAATAGGGGGTAGGGCAAGTGGAGATAGGTATCAGCACATTTGTAGAAACAACGCCGGATACACAAACGGGTGAGGTCATCAGTCATGCCCAACGAATACGTGAAGTTGTCGAGGAGATTGTGCTTGCGGATCGGGTAGGGCTGGATGTATATGGCGTGGGAGAGCATCATCGTAAAGATTATGCGGCATCTGCTCCTGCGGTAATACTAGCTGCTGCTGCTTCGCAGACCCAGCGGATTCGGCTGACCAGCGCGGTCACAGTGCTTTCCTCAGATGATCCGGTACGTGTATTTCAGGATTTTGCTACGCTGGACGGTATCTCGAATGGACGAGCTGAGATTATGGCAGGCCGGGGTTCTTTTATCGAATCATTCCCGCTGTTTGGCTATGATTTAGATAACTATGACGAACTGTTTGATGAAAAGCTGGAGCTGTTATTGAAAATACGGGATTCTGAAAAAGTCACCTGGAAGGGCGGACATCGGCCTGCGATAAATAATCTGGGTGTGTATCCACGTCCGGTTCAAAATCCGTTGCCCGTATGGATTGGTAGCGGGGGCAATCAGGAATCTGTGGTTCGCGCGGGCTTGCTTGGATTGCCGTTGGTTCTTGCGATTATTGGCGGTAGCCCTGTGCAGTTTGCGCCGCTTGTGGAGCTGTATAAAAAAGCGGCTGCGCACGCAGGGCACGACGCATCATTACTTCCGGTTGCATCACACTCACATGGTTTTATCGCAGAAAATACCGAGCTTGCAGCCGACAAGTTTTTCCCTTCCACCCAGCAGAGTATGAATGTGCTTGGGCGGGAGCGTGGATGGGGTCCTTACACCCGTTCCAGCTTCGATGCCGCACGCAGCTTTGAAGGGGCGTTGTATGTAGGCGATCCCGATACGGTTGCTAAGAAAATCATTCACCTGCGCAAGCAGGTAGGCATTACACGCTTTCTGTTGCACGTACCTGTAGGTACGATGCCGCACGAGGATGTTATGAGAGCCATTGAGCTATTGGGAACAGAGGTAGCGCCACGGGTTCGCGAGGAAATATCCAAGTGGGAAGCTGAGAGTAAATAAACGTTTTTTCATCTAAGTGGATGGATAAAAAAGAAAGGGGCTGGCCTTTGGTACAAGGTGGCTCCTTTCTTTTTTATGCGATGCTATGCTATACGTAGGGGTGGACAAAGGTTTCTTAATCGCTAAAATTGAACCATTTGCTGACGTCTATTTTTTTATGTTCATACCTATATCGCCACTCGTTGGAGTCGGGTTGATACGTATAATCCTTTTGCCACGCTATAATATTTTCCACAACCGCTCGGATGGCAGAGGTAAGATAGGAGATTTCCTGATGGGTCATCATGGGATGGAGGGACAGGCGCACCCAGCCGGGCTTTCTCGATAGATCTCCCGCATGGATGAGGTCTGACATCTCATTAGAGGTTTGTTGGTCGATGCCCAGCAAATAGTGTCCATACGTTCCTGCACAGGAGCAGCCGCCGCGAACCTGGATTCCGAACCGATCATTCAATAATTTTGCGATCAGATTGTAGTGGATATGGTCGACAACGAAAGAAACGATTCCGAGTCGTTCTGGGCTTCTTCCACCTAAAACGTGCAAGCGTGGTATTCCTTTCAACCCTTTTAACAATAATGACGTTAACTCCTTTTCGCGCTCCAAAATGCGGCTTTGGCCCATCTGTTCTTTCAGTTGAATGCATAGCGCCGTTCGAATGGCCTGTAGAAAGGCAGGAGTTCCCCCATCCTCGCGTGCCTCGATATTGTCTTTATATTCGTACCCACCCCAAGGGTTGGTCCAGCTTACCGTACCGCCCCCAGGCTGATCCGGGGCATGGTTGAGGCTTAGCCGCGAATCCATGATTAGAACGCCGCTTGTTCCGGGGCCACCGAGAAATTTGTGGGGAGAAAATACGATACCATCCAGTTTTTCAAGGGGCTCTGTGGGATGCATGTTGATCTCGGCATAAGGAGCGTTTGCGGAAAAATCAATGAAACAAACGCCGCCATGTTCATGCATTTTGCGGGATAGCCGGTAAATCGGCGGTTCAAACCCAGTAACATTGGAACAGGATGTAAAAGCGCCGATCTTGATTGGGCGATGACGGAATTGAAGCAGTAAGCGTTCCAGATTTGCAGGATCAACGGTACCACCGGGACCGGGAGGAATGCACACGACGTCTCCAATCGTTTCCGCCCAGGAAATATGATTCGAGTGATGCTCCATATGGGTGACAAAAATAACGGGACGTTCTTTTTCAGCGATAGGGTAGTGATGCTTTAACTTTTCATGTATTTTCAATCCCAACATGCGTTGGAGCTTATTTATGGCCCCTGTCATACCGGACCCGGCAAACAGAATGATATCGTGTGCGTCAGCATGGACGTGGTTCTTAATGATTCGCTTCGCCTCTTCGTAGGCTTGAGTCATTAGGGTACCTGTCAAATTAGACTCCGTATGGGTATTCGCTACAAAAGGGCCAAAATCGTTAGCTATTTTGGACTCAATAGGTCCATACAGACGGCCGCTGGCGGCCCAATCCGCATACATCAGCTTTTTTTGCCCGTATGGGGATTCAAAGGTTTGATGATATCCGATCGTGCCTTCCCGATACCGTGTGAAATAAGCCTCGCTAGAAGGCTGATACGCACTATTGTTGCTTCCGATTCGAGCCTTGAGCATACGGGCGCCTCCCATGTGGTTCTGTCATTCTAGGGTACGTAGGAAGACCTGAATGGGTTAAGAAAAATAGGCGAATGTCATCATTTTGTCAAAATAAAAGCCTCATCCGAAAGCCGGACAAGGCGTGCGTACATCTTATATGAACAGTTGCATATCGGATTCGAGCGCATCTTTGAGATACGTTTTGGCCTCGATAATTTCTAATTCAGGTATGAATTCTTCCGGTTTAAAACCCATGATGTCCACGGATAGCTTGCAGGCATAAAATTTGACGTTCTTTTTCCGTGCCCCCTTCAAAAAGTGAATCAGCTTCGGGGCTTCGTTATCTTCGATCATCTCCGTCAGCATCAGCTTGCCAAGACCGCTAAAATTCATTTTGGACAACGGCAGCTCCTCAGGTCCTTTTGGAGTCATCCAGCCCATGATTTTTTCATAAATCGTCTTGTCCTCAAGCGTCATCTTATCAGGATCACGAACCAGAAATAGTCCCCAGAATGCGAAGAACATCGTCACATCCACATCCAATTCCCGAGCTGTATTCGCCAAGATCAGTCCAGCCATCGCCTTATCATAATCCCCGCTGAACATGAGCAGGTTCATCTTTTTGTCCACTACATTCCGCCTCCATTACCAACAGATATATTCAGTATGGATTTGGAAATGAAAACTATGCATGGTTCACTGTGTTGTCTGAAGCCGCAAATTTTTCTCACGGCACACTCGACAACTCAGCAAAAGATATCCTGTCTACAATATCAAAACCGTTTCCCTGTCCTCTTGGCTTCACAACTACAGTACCCAAGTTCGGAATCTCGCCCAAACCAATGCCTTGAGGGAAACTGTGAGCAATGATAACTTTGTTGGTTCCAGAAGGTGGAACTTTCTCTAACACAGAAGTCAGTTCGGCTAACGTACTTTCCTTCTCTGCTGCGGTTACATCCCCACTTAGATTGTAAATTCTAACCCAGAAGGGATCTACATGAACATTTTCTGCTCCAAAAGCCAATTCTGCCGTTTCCCTTGTTCGACAAAAGGGACTTGCTATAGCTGGAGTTTGAATGGGGATTTGTAAGCTCCTTATCCTTTCCCCAAAAAGTAAGGCTTGTCTTTTACCTTCCTCGGAAAGATTCCTTTGGAGTGAGCAATCGCCTAAGACGAGATTAGGTTGATCTTCTCCTAGCGTTGCTTCACCGTGCCTAACGAACAGAATGTATCCACCCTGACGAAGAGAACTTAGTAACTCTGGTGTAACTGATCTAGCTTCCGCTGTATTAACAGCTGATCCCACGATTTGTAGCGGAGTCATAAAGAGTAAAGAAAGCATGCATGCATAAACTAACCTTTTCATCTTCGCATCTCTCCCCCTAAGAATACAATTTTGAGATATAGTATACGTATTGAGGGAAGAAAAAAAACGGGGAATAGTATAAGTTACTGTTTCCATAGGCTAGGCGGTTGTAACCCTCTAACATTGAGTTTTTTTTACTATTTAACAATATGCTGCCAATCCTTTTCTGCGCCTTTTATGCAGTTCCTTACCCAAAACATGACGCTACTTATGCAACGGTTCGCCGTTAGCAATGTCATATCTCTAAGCTGCTCCTATTCTGTATAATCTCAAGGGAATTCAAGACACAAGCCTGAGATCGGGAGGATCATAAGAAAGTGAGTATAGAGAACAAATATAAAGCACTTGAACTGGAAAAGCCGGGCATCTACGAGCTGGAGGGATTGGAAGTCGGGGTCACCTCCAATTGCAACTTCAAGTGTGATTATTGCTGCGCATATCAGCGAAATGACGGACAGTGCATCAGCAGCAAGGAGGTCATTGGTATTATTGATGACATTCCAACGTTAAAACGTGTGCGACTATCCGGGGGAGAAGTGACCTTAAAGTATGAGGACTGTCTGGACATTGTGGCTCACTGTTCGAGCAAGGGAATCGCTACCCAGCTTAACACCAATGCCAGCTTGCTCAGTCCTGAACGGATTGAGAGGTTGCGTGACGCGGGACTTTCCAACATCCATATCTCCTTCAACTTCACGGACCCCGAAAAATATGCAGCCTATTATCATGTTCATCCGCGCATGTATGAGACAATCGCCCAGAATATTCGGTTATGTACCGAAGCCAAGCTGGAAACGGTGCTGGAGACTTTGTTATTTGCCGAGACGCAGAACAACATGCCAGCGATCAGTGAAAAAGTATATGAACTCGGTGTACGAATTCATGAAATCCAAAATAGCATCGTGATGGATCATACCAACTGGAACGCCATCTCCACCAAGGAAGCACTTGTCCATTCCGTTCATGACTTGATTGCACATAAAAAGGACGATACCGTGCTGTATTTCACCTGTATGGATCGTTTCGCAGAAGCTTTAGGCTTCAAGGAGCAGCCGGGCGTATATTTTTCCAACTGTGTTGATGGTAAAAAGCAGCTTCATCTTCATGGGAACGGTGATATCCTGATTTGTGAGCTATGTCATCCTGTTGTTATCGGCAATATCTACAACGGAACGTCCTTAAAGGATATTTACAAACATAAACCGAAGCCGCTTCAAGAGTTTCTCGACAAACTGCCTTGTCCTGCATATGATGCACTTTTTCCTGTAGAAAGCTGAGAGAGGAAAGATGTAAGTAACAGAATAGACCGCACCTAAAAGGGGCTGTTGCTAAAGAGCAGGGATGTTAACGCATCCTTGCTCTTTCTTTATTATGTTCTTCTTAACCAGTGCTTTCGTCTGGAGCTTTTGACCGATTATAGTGCTGCTTTAATGACTTTTTTATAATACAGGATGGATAGTATCCCGAAAATGGAATATAAGGCGGTGTATAGTACCATAACGATGATCATAGGCATCCAAATTTCAGTTCCAAACAAGAACCAACCAGATTGGACGGCGAAATAGCTGTGTGACAGGCCAATCACTAATGGAATGCCGAAGTTAAAAAGTTGTTTTATTTTAATGCCTCTAAGCAGGTCACCTTGTGTGAACCCTAACTTTCTCAACACCGTATAATTGGCTTTTTCGTCTTGGCTTTCATCCATTTGCTTAAAGTAAAGGATACAGCCTGATGTAATGAGAAAGGTGAGTCCTAAAAAGCCGACAACAAACATAATCACTCCCATGTTTCTCTTCTGATTATTGCTCATTTCAAGGCGCGATGTTTGTTGATCATTAAAATTCGCAGCTGTAAAGAGGCGATTTGCTTCTTCAATCTGTTCTGCATTAATCATATCAATTCCAATATATAAGGATGATTTCTTTTGAATCTCAGGATTTATATCTTTCTTTAACCGCTCAAATATGGTTTCGTCTACAATGGCAGTGGGTAGTCCCCCGGCTGTAAAATAGTAGGGAATAACATAGTCCTTTTTTAGACCCAAATATTGTTGGTGTATGACTTCTTTTTTTCCCTTCAAATCCAATGGACCAGAGTTTTTCAAGGACATGAATTTCTGTAACAGATCGTTATAGCCCGTTAAAATCGTTTGACCTGGAGATACATCCGTACCCTCCACAGATTGATCGCTTATGACAGGCAGCGTCATGGAGTTCGCACCGATATTTAATCCTTTTAGAGGTGTCTCCATGATTTGCGCTGTGTTCACACCGACTTGAATGACTTCAATTTTCTTTTCACGATACTGTATATCATGCTCCTGAAGTAACGTTTTGAATTTCTCTGCATCCGGTACATTCGTCATTGCAAAATGGGAAGGCACATTGTCCTCAGCTGCTTTATCCGCAGAATAATAGGCAATATAGCTTAGGGAGAGTAAACCGATCGCAAGTGCCGATACCGTCGTAATAATGGTCAACAACAAAGCATTCGATTTCATGCGGAACATAATGGATGAGAGAGACAGCACCTCATTGATGTTTAAATAGCCGCCTTTACTTTTTCTAATGATATTGGAAATAAAGCGGATGGATCCTTTATAAAAAAGAAGTGTTCCGATGATGACAGAGCCCAAAATAAACACCATAGCCATAAATAATTCATTCATGGATATAAAGTCTCCACTAAACAATTTGGAAGAAACATAGTATCCTGAAGCGATGAAAGAGACTCCAATGATCCCAATGATCATCTCAAAGATAGATATTTTCTTGATTTTCCCTTCGGTGGTTGAGGTCACCCTGAACAAAGACAAAATACTCTGTCTTTTGATAAAGGAATAATTCATGATCATAATCAACAGGTAGATGATACAAAAAACGATGAGTGTTTGAACAAGTGCTTGGTTAGAGAAATATAGAGTGGCAATGGCTTCGACGCCCGTCGTCTTAAATAAAATCATGATCACTAATTTGGAAAATGAAAATCCAACCACAATGCCGATGAATAGGGAACTGAAGTATAGAATTAAATTCTCCGCACTCAGGATGCGAAAAATTTTATTTTTGGTCATTCCGATTAATTGAAATAAGCCAATTTCTTTACTGCGTCTTTTTATAAAAATATTATTAGCATACAAAAGGAAGATGCAGACAATGGCCACCAGTAAAATGGATGCTGTCCGTATGGAAGCCGCACCTTTAACCGAACCCTTCACTTCATCCATGGAGGGATCGTATTGTAATGTGACAAAAGCGAAATAGAGCGCAACACTGAAAATGAGAGCAAAGACATATAGGTAATAATTTTTCAGGTTTTTTTTCAAATTCTTTAATATGAGTTGATTAATGTTCATATTGAACCCCACCTAAGACCCCTTGGGTTTTCATGATATCCTGAAAGAAGCTTTGTCTTTCCTGCTCACCTTTATGAAGCTGCGTATACATTTGTCCATCCTTAATAAAAATGACCCGACTGCAATGGCTGGCAGCAACAGGATCGTGCGTGACCATAATAATGGTTGCCTTGCGCTTTTGGTTTAATTGGCCCAGCTTGTTTAATAAATCCGAAGCCGATTTGGAATCCAGCGCACCCGTAGGTTCATCGGCAAAAATAATACTGGGCTCATGAATAAACGCCCTGGCCGCAGATGTACGCTGTTTCTGTCCGCCCGAGATTTCATTAGGGTACTTATCTTTAAGCTCATAAATCCCCAGCTCTGTAGCCACTTCCTGAAATCTTCGGTTGGCTTCTTTTTTAGGCGTTTTGGTGATGGATAAGGGGAGGAGAATGTTTTCCTTCACGGTTAGCGTATCCAGCAGGTTATACTCTTGAAAAATAAAGCCTAAATGCTTTTTGCGGAATTCAGCCAGCTGCTTTTCCTTCATTTTTGTCATTTCGATGTCATTGATTTTAATGGACCCGTGGCTCACCTGATCAATGGAGGAAAGGACATTCAGCAGTGTAGTTTTACCTGAACCGGAGGCTCCCATAATACTGACAAATTCGCCTTCTTCAATCAGGATATCAATTCCCTTTAATACCTCCTGCATATTGGACTTGCTGCCGTAGCTTTTGTGAATTTTATGCGCTTCTAAAATATTCACTTTGATGCACTCCTTATTGTTCTTGTAGCTTTATTATAAAAATAGGGCCGTTGTTTTTCCTTTGATTGGGCGAACAATACATAAGAGCATGTGACATCTCTGTCACATGCTCACCATACTCACGAAATCATTTCGTTTGGGAAAAATTAAAGTGAAGGTTGTACCAGCGTTCGGTTTGGAGTGCACATCTATATGTATAAGCAAGGACTTTGCTGCCTTTTTCGTTAGATATAACCCCATGCCCGTTGAAGTATGATCAGAATGTTGGGTCGTGGATGTAAAACCTTTCTCGAAAATACGGGGTACATCCTTCGGATCAATACCGCGACCAAAGTCTTTTACCTCAAGCCGTATTCGATCATTTTGTTGATAGCTGTGAATGATAATTTCACTGGCATCGCTATATTTGATGGCATTGGTTAAGAGCTGTCTGACGATAAAAGCAAGCCATTTGGCATCACTCAGCACTTCCATTTGCTCAATTTGGATGTCAAAACCGATCCCTTTTTGGATGCACCATGACTGTAAGGCTTTGATCTCTTTAATAACCAGAGATTTTAAATCCACTTGCTCGACATACAAATCATTTTCAATAAAAGATATGCGTTTTTGATGGAGCTGCTGGTCCAGCAGTAAGTGAATTCGTAGCCATTCATAGGTTAACTGAGCCTTTAGGGATTTGTCATCCAATCGCTCAATCATCAAATGCATGGCGGTCAAAGGTGTTTTTACCTCATGAATCCAGGATAATAGTTCATCTTTTTCGTGTTCAAGTGTCAATTGATTTTGCGAGATGATCTGTTGTAGCCGTTCGGTCTGGTCAGTGATTTTTTGTTCAATGATTTGCTCAAATGGACTCTCCGGTTCGCCTATACCCGTTAATTCGAAAGGGCCCTGCCATTCTTCTAGTGATGTATAGAATTTGGTTTCCTTGAGATAGCGAATGATTAAAAAAACCAAGAAAATCATCATAGATAAGAAGACAATATAAAGGATCGGCATCAACGGGATTGCCGCATCCACATAAGCAATGAACAGGATCAGGAATTGCTGACACAGAAATAGTAGAATCCAGCTCCGCCTTTCCATTAGATATTTTTTAATCATAGGCAGGTGCCTCTTCTGTAGCCATGTAGCCTTGTCCCACCTTCGTTTCAATGAAACGGCCCAAATCCAGCTCATCCAGTTTTTTTCGCAGGCGATTCAAGTTGACGGTTAAGGTGTTGTCGCTGACAAAACGTTCATCATCCCATAGGCTTTTAATTAATTCCTCCCGGGAGACAATTTTATTTTTTTGCTCGATGAGCAGTTTTAGAATGAAAATTTCGTTCTTGGTTAATTCGATGGACCCCGCTTCATTGGCAACTACATTTTTTTCATAATCCACCGTGGCACCGCACCATGTTTTCAGGGAGACGGGTTCTGTATTGTAATTATATACACGGCGAAGAGTCGCCTGTAATTTGGCAATGAGTACATCAAAATGGAACGGTTTTTGGATAAAATCATCAGCTCCAAGCTGCATGGACATCACCATATCCGTAGGGTGATCACGGGATGATAAAAAAAGGATAGGGACGTTAGAGTGAGATCGAATCATTCGACACCAATGAAACCCATCAAATTTTGGCAATTGAATATCAATGACGACCAGATCAGGCTTTATGGCTGAGAATTCCTGAATTACTTTACTAAAGTCCTGGATACCATACACATCATAGGCCCATTGAGTTAACCTGTCCTTCATTTCATGGAACAAAGTTTTATCATCTTCAATTAGCAAGATTTTGAACAACGATTTCACCACTTTTTACTTTTTTATATAAATTGTATAGCAAAATTGGTTTATGTGCTATATGTGTGAGTCTCCACTTTATACTGCGCTAATCTGTAGTTAATAGTTGAGGCCTATAGTAGGATCTATATCCACAAATATCATATAAACTAAAGGATGGATGCAAGCATGGGGATTCATACGTATTTTCGGTCACTAAACGAGTTGGAAAGGATCATCCGTTGTCCTGGTAAATTTAAATTTGAGGAACATAGCGTATCTGCTCATTCCTGGAAGGTTGTACAATATGCCAAAACACTGGCCGATATCGAAGAGAGAAACGGCGTAAGCATTGACTGGAAAAAGCTTTACGAGATCACAAGCAGCCACGATTATGGGGAGATTTTTATTGGAGACATTAAAACACCAGTCAAACATTCCTCCAGGCAGCTTCGGTTATTAATCCAGCAGGTCGAAGAGGGCATGATTGAGTATTTTATTGAAGAGAACATTCCAGAGGATTTCAAAGCCATTTTCCGCAGACAGCTCCGAGAAGGCAAAGACAATTCAGTAGAAGGTTTAATCCTTGAAGTTGCTGACAAGATGGATCAGGTGTACGAAGCATTTGCCGAGCTACAGCGGGGAAATACCGAAAAAGAATTTATAGTCATGTATCGTAATGCGCTTGTGAAAATCAAAAATATTCAATTAAAATGCGTTGATTATTTTCTGGAACATATTTTGCCGGATATGGTTAAGGAAGAAACGCCATCATCCATTGATATTAAAAAGATTACAGAAGAAGCTTTGGCTCTGTAAATGAATTGCCTCACCCACCGTCCAGAAGCTACAGAAGCGCTTCTGTTCATACATAATGATGTCCATTTCTGCTTGCAATGCAGTCACGAAAAAAAGAGCAATAAGGGACAGTGATTGAACTGTTCTTATTGCTCTCTTGGGTTGATGGTGCTATTCGAATTCAACCTTGCCAAGCGATTTTTTGGCCGGTCCTTCGATTACTTCGCCTTGATAGGAATAGCGAGAGCCATGGCACGGGCAATCCCATGTTCTTTCCGCCTCGTTCCACTCGACTTCGCAGCCCATATGGGTGCAAGTTGTGTCCACTAGGTGCAATGCTCCTTGCAGGTCTCGGTAAGCGCCCGCCCTTTTGCCATTCACCTGGATGACCGCTCCTTCGTCGTGCTGTAGTTCTTCGGCTTTTTTGTGGATCATTTCCAACTTCCCAGCAATCAAGTGTTTAGCCACATTCGCATTTTGTGTCACGAATGTTTTAATGTCGGGATCCATATGAAACCTTGAGGGGGAGAAAAGATCCTGGTACGGGCTTTCTTTTCTGGTAATCAGATTCGTATTTAATAAAGCTGCCGCCACACTTGTGGTCATCCCCCATTTTCTATAACCCGTAGCAACGAGGATGTTAGAGACGTTGGATAGTTCCTGCCCAATATAGGGGAGCTTGTCTAGCGTATACAAGTCTTGGGCCGACCAGCGATACATGATTTCCTTTAATCCAAATGTTTGCTCTGCGAACTTTTCTAAAGCTTCATAGTACTGGAAGGTGCAGATTCCTTGTCCCGTTTTGTGGCCTTCCCCACCGACGATGACCATCGGTTCTCCGTTTACCAGCACCGAGCGAAGCGAACGTTTTGGGGTTTCCGCACTTAGGTACATACCACCCGGATAGATTCTGTCGGTCTTGACGGCTAGTACATAAGAACGCTCGGCATGCAATCGCGCAAAATAAAGACTGTTTGGATCATTGAATGGAAAATGCGAGGAGGACACGACATGGTTGCAGGTAATTTTATTTCCGTCGTTTGTTTTAATGATGGCAGGGTTTCCTTTTTCCACACCTACAACGGTGGTTTGCTCATAAATTTTCCCGCCCTGACGGATGACTTGGTTTGCCAAATACCTTAAAAAAGGAACCGGATTAAACTGGGCCTGGTTTTTCATCATAATAGCTGCTTTAGTTGAAAACGGCAGAGGCGTTTGCTCGACATAACTTCCCGGGATGCCCAATTCTTCGTAGGCTTTATATTCGGCGGCGATTTGCTCCACATACGTATCTGCACATGTATAAACGTAGGCATCTTCTTCTGTAAATTGACAATCGATATTATACTCCTCTACCGTTTGTTTAATGAATTGAAGAGCGTCACGGTTGGCTTCGTAATAGAGCCGGGTTTTCTCCTTACCAAAATGTGAAAGAAACTCGCCGTAGATCAAGTCATGCTGGGCGGTTATTTTGGCGGTAGTATGGCCCGTTGTTCCATGAAGCATCCGCCCTGCGTCGAGGACTGCGACATTTAGTCCTTTTTTAGAAAGTAAATAAGCAGTGGTAATACCGGTGATCCCCGCACCTACAATGGCAACATCCACCTGAATATCCCCACTAAGCTTGGGAAAACTGGGGATGTCAGTTGAAGCTAACCAATACGATTTCGGAAATTGCGGAAATTTTGTATGAGATTCATTTTGATCCATTATTACAACCCACCCCCTTTTATTACTCTTTATGTGTATTATTTCTATTTCAGGATTTTATATTCACTAAACGACACTCTGTATGATAAATTTGGCTGTACCTTCCAGGCTTTTTTAGCGTTGGCTTCCACTCCTGAAAATCAAAAAACTCACCTGAATAATTTGATATAGAGCGTGTAATGAGACAACGCTTGACTTCAAGTTAACTTTAAGTAGTAACATACTGGATGTAACGTGATGGTGATTAGAAAGGCCGATGACATTCATTCAATAATAGGAGTGATCAAAATTGAAAAAGAAACAACTAGGTAAAAGTAGTCTTCAAGTGTCTGCACTGGGTCTGGGCTGCATGGGAATGTCCGAATATTATGGCAAGCTGGATGATCAGGAGTCTATCAAAACGCTCCATCGTGCGCTGGAGCTGGGAGTGAATTTCTGGGACACAGCAGATACCTACGGTGTGGGTAAAAATGAAAAACTGATCAGCCAAGTCCTGCGGAGCCACCGTGATGAGGTTGTATTGGCTACCAAGTTTTCGATTATGCGTGGAGAAGACGGTGCATTTCTGGGTGTAAACGGCCGTCCTGAATATGTGAAGGAAGCGTGTGACCGCAGTCTTCAAAGACTGGGAGTAGATGTGATTGATTTGTACTACCAGCACCGTGTCGATCCCCATGTACCTATCGAAGAAACGGTCGGTGCGATGAGCGATTTGGTGCAGGCGGGAAAAGTTCGCTATCTGGGACTATCCGAAGCTTCTCCTGCGCTCATTCGACGCGCTCACAAGATACACCCGATTACAGCCCTGCAAACGGAATACTCCTTATGGAGCCGGGAAGCAGAAGATGAGGTTATTCCGACGTGTAAAGAGCTGGGTATCGAATTCGTAGCTTATAGTCCTCTTGGACGCGGCTTTTTGAGCGGGGAAATTCAGAAGTTTGATGATTTCGCAGAAGACGATTTTCGTCGCTTAATGCCGCGTTTTCAGCCGGAGAACTTCCAGAAAAATCTGGATCTTGTGCAGCATGTTAAAGACCTCGCTGCTCAAAAAGGCGTTAAGCCTTCTCAACTGGCTTTGGCATGGTTGCTTGCGCAAGAGGGGATTGTTCCGATTCCAGGCACCAAGCGGGTGAGGTATTTGGAGGAAAATGCAGGGGCAGTCGATATCACTTTATCCGCTCAGGAAATGGAAGCTATTAACGCGATCATTCCAAAAGGAATGGCAGTGGGTCTTCGTTATCCGGCAGAGCGGATGCCCAATTGGCAAGCAGAATAGTTCCAACAACTTTATAACCCAAAAAGCCGTCCTTAACGCGGATCGGCGCGAAAGGCGGCTTGACGGGTTGTTAGTCACTAGGGACGTGGTTTGAAAATACCGAAGGGACGTCCTACAGGCAGGAACGTACGGCCAAAGTGAGCATTCAGAACGGCGGCTCCTGTACCGTACAGCGAGAGCAGACCAATCCCCATTTCAGCATAAGCCGCAAGGGTATGGAATACCTCTGGAGCAACACCGAATGCATCGAAGCTAAGACCGAGGAACAGAAAATCAATCAATACAAAGATAAAAAACAAAACCTTATGCGTCTCCATCGCTCCAATGGTCATGAACAGCGTGAAGATGAGATAGCCCGCAAAGGCAAAACCGAGCTGCTTACCGTCTACAGCAGAAGCCAGCTCAGGGCCGAATACGCCCATTTTGATCATCCAGCTACTAGCTACGGCTAACCAGAAGAAAGCGTAAGCGCCAAAAGCCGTCATGCCAAAGGTGTTGTTATGCTTTGCATCCTGAATGCAGGCAAACAGCTGTGCAAAGGCACCGAGGAAGATAGCCCAAGGGATGATGAGGCTCAAGCCTTCAGTGAGACCGAGCTTTTGGGATGAAGCGACAAGCGTTACAATAGCCAGGCCAAACAGACCGATCGCGCTCGGATCGGCCGTTACGATTTTTACGTTAGAATGAGATTCGTTTTGCATAAAAAATAGAAGCCTCCCAATAATGTTCAAGTACGCGTCAATCTGCCGATGCCAGAATCACACTGACATATTGTAACGGAAACAGAGGAACTAGCATAGTACATAATTTTGCTACCGATTGCGATTTTCTGTATTGACGTTATTACTCCCGCTTGAAAGGTATACTTTCAGTTTGCTTTAATTTTATTTTCAGATTGATGGGGTACAATCAAGGCAATTTTCCTGGGAGGGATGTATAACTAATGAAAACGAAAAAGACCGTTTGGATTCCGGCAATGATTGCAGTTACGGTAGCAGCTTTGCTCGTAATCTACTATTACTACATGTCTTCCGTTTCCGGCGGGGGACCTGGACCTCGACCGCCAGAAGGCGGCGTAAGCAACGTGCCTGCAGGACAAATGGGCCGTCCTCCCGGAGGGGAGGGACGTGGGGGCAACGGGGAAATATTCAAGACTTTGGGTACGATCTCCGTGTTCCTTGGGGCGGCCGCTTTCTCTTGGTTCTGGTTTAAGAAGAAGTTGAGATCGCCATCGATGTTGGTTAGAAAGGCCGGGAAGTTGTTACACTCCATGCATAAACTGCTGGGTTGGGCAACCTTGATTCTTATTGCCGTTCACGGTGTCTATTTTTTGATTACCAAACTTCAAGATAACAAAACCTACACCGGGCTTGCGAGCTTTGCTATTCTGCTGGCGATCGCCGGGTATGGCTTCTTCATTAACAAAGTTCGTAACAAGTGGATGCGTACCGTGCATCGTTTGCTCGGCTTGCTTTGGGTTCCCGTGCTGCTGCTACATGCCGGCGGATCCGCGATCATGGCGGTCATCGCCAGTCTTGCAGTGGGGGTTCTTGTCTGGGTACTGGAAAGAATGGCGGGGAAAACGACGGAACCGATCCTAGGGGACCGATAATTAGCCAAGCAGCAGCCAAGCGGCCGTGAGCCATCTACCACCTGGAACGAGAGCAGGCTGCGTCACCAGCGTCTTGCTGGAAATAAAAGATCCGCCACCTTCTGGTAGCGGATCTTTTATGATTTGGCGACAGCCTATTTTCTGTGGCCCGACCCGAGCCTGTCCGAAAGGTTTTCTCCTTGGGGTTTTCGTATTTATAACAGCTGGGACATGCTGTTTTGTGACATAAATCTTGGTTTCTAGCAGAGGTAGTGGCCCACGCAGAAGGGAATCTGGATGCATATGCATACGGTATGCGCAAAAAAACAAAAAGATAAGAGGGATGACTAGTGCCCATTGGAAAAATGAAAAAGCATAAAGAAATGTTGCAACATCCCGTTTTGCGTCCGCATTTACCTGAAACCCACTGGTTTACGGATTCAAGGACCTCGCGGATGCTGAATACCTATTCATCGGTCTTCATAAAACCCAATCACGGGAGTGGTGGCAGCGGGATCATCCGGGTCAAGAGATTGAAAAAAGGATATGAGGTTCGTAGGGGTTCAAGTCGAAAGGTTGTTGGATCTCGTTTTGTCTTAAAAGCAATTAAGTCATACCGGAAATCCAGACACCGGTATTTGGTACAGAAAGGACTTCGGTTAGCTAAGTACCACGGGTCGATTTTTGACACGAGGATATACTTACAGAAACCAGGGAGGAAATGGGTTATTTCCGGCGTGGCCGCCCGTGTCGCGGCACCTCATAAATATGTTACCAATTATCTTAAAGGAGGGCATGCAGTATCTTTGTATCGAGTGCTTTTCAGCCTTTTTAAGCACAACCGCAAGAAAGCGGATGCCTATTTTCGTAAAATCTCCAAACTATCCGTCATCATTGCCAAAACGATCAATCAACGGCATCCGGTTCGCGAATTGGGGGTCGATATTGCCATAGATAAAAAAGGTCGTATTTGGATTATCGAGGCTAATTCACACCCCGGACATATGTTATTTACTCAAATTCCCGATCCTACTATGATCAACACGATCATGAGAAACAAGAGTCTTATACGAAAGTAGATTCCATGCACGTTATTTTTAGGGGAGAAGGAGTTAGTTTCAATGAAAAAAACAAAGCAGCTTAGAGACTTGATCAAATCACAAAAACCGGAGTTTATCATGGAAGCCCATAATGGTCTGTCAGCCAAAATTGTGGAGGAGGCGGGGTTTAAAGGAATTTGGGCCAGCGGGTTATCCATCTCTGCAGCGATGGGAGTAAGGGACAACAATGAGGCCTCCTGGACGCAGGTATTGGATGTTTTGGAATTCATGAGTGACGCCACCTCCATCCCGATTTTAATGGACGGAGATACGGGGTACGGCAACTTCAATAATGCAAGGCGGTTGGTGAAGAAACTGGAGCAGCGTCATATTGCAGGGGTATGCATCGAAGATAAGCGGTTCCCCAAAATGAATTCTTTCATTAACGGTCAAGGGCAGACTTTGGCTGATATCGAAGAGTTTTCCGGGAAAATTAAAGCAATGAAAGATACGCAAACGGACGCAGATTTTACCGTGGTGGCCAGAGTAGAGGCGTTTATTGCCGGAAGAGGGCTTAAGGTGGCGCTGCAGCGGGCGGAGGCGTACCGAAAGGCAGGAGCCGATGCCGTATTAATCCACAGCAAAAGATCGGATGTCGCAGAGATTGAAGCGTTCATGAAGGAATGGGCCGGAAGATTGCCGGTAGTGATCGTGCCTACCAAATACTATACGACTCCAACCGTCAGGTTTCAGGAGATGGGGATTAGCCTCGTGATTTGGGCAAACCATAATTTGAGAGCATCCATTCAAGCTATGAAACAATTATCTGACCGAATTTATCGGGATGAAAGCCTTGTTCGTGTCGAAAAGGACGTCGCAACACTCGAAGAAGTATTCCGCCTTCAAGGGGTCGAAGAGCTGCAAGCTGCGGAACAGAAATACCTCCCGTCGTCAGAACCGGATTCGGGTGAGTGCGTATAATGGACACGAAATTGTTAGGAGAAGAGCTGAAAAAATTAGGATTTACCTTTTTCAGCGGTGTTCCATGCTCCTTCTTGAAAAGCTTGATCAATTATGCCATAAACGAATGCGATTATGTTGCAGCGGCTAACGAAGGGGATGCGGTCGCCATTGCATCCGGAGCTTATATAGGGGGGAAGAAATCGGTAGTCCTTATGCAAAATTCAGGGCTGACCAACGCTGTTTCGCCATTGACCTCCCTTACTTACCCTTTTCGTATTCCGCTGCTTGGATTTGTCAGCCTGCGTGGAGAACCGGGGATACCTGACGAGCCTCAGCATGAACTGATGGGCCAGATTACAACGCAAATGCTGAATTTGATGGATGTGGAATGGCAGTATCTCTCCAAGGATTTAGAGGAGGCCAAAAATCAGCTGATCCAGGCTAATGAGCAAATTGCCCGGCATCGCCCGTTCTTTTTTGTCGTTAAGAAAGGGACATTCGACAAAGAGCCATTGCAGAAACAGCAAACCTCCATTCATTTAAATCAGATCCGACAGCATGGTCATGCGGATCATCAAATGCCTACGCGGTATGATGCATTAGCTGTGATTAACTCCATGAAAGACGGCAATACCGTACAGCTCGCCACAACTGGTAAAACCGGGCGCGAACTATATGAAATTGAAGATGCAGATAACAACCTGTACATGGTAGGTTCTTTGGGATGCATTGGTTCCTTTGGACTTGGGTTAGCTCTGAGCCAATCAAGCAAAAATATCGTCGTGATTGACGGAGACGGATCTCTGTTGATGCGTATGGGGAGCCTGGCAACCAACGGGTACTACCATCCAGCCAATATGGTTCATATTCTACTTGATAATAACGCCCATGAATCAACAGGAGGGCAAAGTACGGTATCCCATAATATTGATTTTATAGATATTGCCGCTTCCTGCGGGTATACAAAGTCAATTCTTGTTCACAGTCTTGAGGAACTACAAGCCTTTTTACAAGAATGGAAAGTGAATAGAGAACTTACGTTTTTGTGCCTGAAAATATCCAAAGATTCCAAGGATCAGCTTGCTCGTCCGCATATGAAGCCTCACGAAGTAAAAGAACGTCTGCAGCGTTTTATTCATAACGCTCCTTTGAAGGGCAAGGAAGTGGGCGGCTCATGAGTTCTTCCGTCAAGAAAAACATTTTGCTTACCCCTGGTCCGACAACGACTACAGAAAGTGTGAAATGGTCACAGGTGGTTCCGGATATCTGTCCTCGTGAAGCCGAGTTTGGCCAAATCATGGAGTATATTTCTACAGAGCTTACCCGGCTGGTTGCAGACCCGGATCATTATGCGACCATATTGTTTGGTGGATCGGGTACTGCAGCGGTGGAATCCATCATCAGTTCGGTCCCGAATCACGATGTAGTGGTCATTGTCAGCAATGGAGCCTATGGAAAACGGATGTGCGAGATAGCGGAGGTTTATGGAGTGGATTATATTGAATTCAAAAGTCCTCCCGATGCTGCTATTGATTTGGCTGAATTAGAAAGGTGTATCCAATCTTCCGAACGCACCGTCTCCCATCTGGCTGTTGTACATCATGAGACGACAACGGGCCTGCTTAACAAGATAAAGGATATCGGAGAATTATGCAAAAGGTATCAAATCGACATGATTGTGGATGCCATGAGCTCATTTGCGGCCATTCCAATTCAATTGAAGGAAATGAACATTGCCTACCTGGCGGCAAGCTCCAACAAAAACTTACAGGGAATGGCCGGGGTTTCGTTCGTGATAGCCGAAAAAAGCAAATTGGAGAATTTGAAAGGCCAGAAACCAAGAAGCTATTATTTGAATTTGTATGCTCAATACAACTATTTTGTGGAACATGGGCAGATGCGATTTACTCCTCCAGTCCAAACCTTATATGCGCTTAGACAAGCGATTGAGGAATTAAAGCAAGAAGGGATGGATAAAAGGTACGAAAGGTACGCGACATCCTGGAAAACCTTAATTAACGGGTTAGCCCGGTTGGGTCTAACCTATATTGTCCCTGAAGAGCATCATTCTAAAATCATTACTTCCATTCTTGAACCTCACTGTGCAGGTTATGATTTTCAATCTATGCATGATTATTTTTACAGCAAAGGCATTATGATTTATCCCGGCAAGCTTGAGCAACTAAATACGTTCCGGATTGCCAATATAGGTGATATCACGTATAAGGAAATGGAGTTATTTTTGGAATGGCTTGAACGCTATCTTAGTAGCATAAAATGCGGATGAGAGAGGTGGATTCCCATGTCATCGCCAACAAAAGATAAGTGGTTCAAATATTTGTTATTAAAAAAGCATGCGTCTCTGGCGCGTTACGTACCCGAAACGCGGATTCTGGACGGGTATACTTTTTCGAAGCTCATCTCCAAGTACGGGCATGTTATCGTGAAGCCGGTGTGGGGGAGCCGCGGACAGGGGATCATTCAGGTCTCTTGGGTAGGAAGACATAAGTACGTCGTACACTACGAGAATATAAAAACTACAATACGGGGTAGAACCAATACCTACCGTTATATTAGAAGAAAAATCGGGAACTCCAGTTATATGGTTCAACGCAGAATTACCCGTCCGACCATCCACAAACGCCCTTTTGATATGAGAGTCATCATTCAACGGAGAATCGACTCATCTGTATGGGTAGTCACAGGGAAGGTTATCAAAGTTGCAGGCAAAGGTTATATTGTTTCCAACAATACACGGAGTAAGGGAACATTGCTCAGTTTTAAATCCGGCATTAAACAATCTTCCGTTCGGCACCTGTCTGCCAGTGCATTAGAGTCCCATATTGATCGTGTTTCCATCCGTTCAGCGAAGAGATTAAGCGCCTTTTTTCCGGGACACCGTATATATGGACTGGACATTGGAATAGACCGTAAAGGACATATCGGGATTATTGAAGCTAATCTTTATCCGGCAAGGTCCCATTTCCGTAAGCTGAAGGATAAAACGATGTATCACCGCATTACGGATTACAAAAACGGTTGACATAAAATGAAAAGGTGGCTCTGTATTCATCAGGGTCATCTTTTTTTCATACAGTTTCCAAGTCGGGCATTTTAGTCATGGGGCAAGGATTATTGAATGGTGTTACATCGGGATTTGTGATAATATTTACACTTATATAAAATGAGGAAGTGACATAGTGATAAATATAACGATTCCAACCCCGGACATCACGATTACCAAACAGGTTAACCCTGAACTGAGCCATATTTACGGATTTACAGATTTCCACCTGATCCCTAGAGATAAGGCTGGTATCTTTATGTTTTACAACGCGCAGGAGGAATTGTTGTTCGTTGGTAAAGCAAGAAAGCTGAGACCAAGAATCAAAAAGCATTTTGAAGACACCGTATCGCCGATCAAGGCCCATCGGAACGAAGTGGCGATTATTGAGGTTTGTATTGTGGAAGATGCGGTAGAGCGAGAAATTTATGAAACCTACATCATCAATTCACAAAAGGCTAAATATAACGTCGAGAAAGTGTTTTTTAAGTAACGATGTAACTACCGTATGAAAAAAAGAGCAATAAGTCGCAGCGATTGTACTGCTCTTATTGCTCTTTTATATTAGCGCATGTAGATTTTTCCAAAGAGGGTGCCCTGGTATGAATAAAACAGACCGTTTGCTAGCCATCGTGCTAGAGCTGCAACGCAAGGATATTTTACGGGCTGAGGATTTGGCGGCTATATTTGAAACGAGTGTAAGAACCATCTATCGGGATATTCAGGCTCTAAGCGAATCGGGCGTACCGATTGTAGGAGCACCGGGCATTGGATATTCCTTGATGGAGGGGTACTTCCTGCCCCCAGTGAGCTTTACGGTAGAAGAGGCTGTGGCGTTGCTAATCGGGACGGATTTTGTCGAACAAAAATTTGATACAGATTACGGCATCAAGGCGCAAGATTCCCGTAGGAAAATTGAAGCCATTTTACCGGAGAGCGTTCGCAGGGAAGTTTCCCGGGTGCGGACAACGATCAGACTGCTCGCGGTGGGTGAAGGGGTAAACCGTAGAGAGAAAGAATATTTCGAAACGCTGCGTCGGGCTATATTGGAAAAGCGGAAGGTACAGTTCGGCTACTTCAAAAGAATGCCTGAGGTCGACGGGAATCGTCACAGTGTGCGTGTGGCCGCCCCTTACGGACTTGTGCTGGTTCATGGCTCATGGGTTTTGCTCGCGCTGTGCGAATTGCGGCAGCAGCTCCGCCACTTCCGCTTGTCCCGGATGGACGAGCTTACCGTGCTGGAGGACGGATTTCAGTTCCCCGCCGATTTTAATTTGCAGGATTATAAGCAAACCGATGACCGCCATGTATGTGTTCGTATATTAGCCCGTTCTGATATCGCTGATAAAGTGAAGGAAGCGAGTAATTTTTACATGGAGGCCATAGAGGAGCGTGTAGATGGATTGCATGTACTCTTCCGCGTTAGACAGCCAGAGGAATTACTGCAATGGATACTTGGATGGGGCGCGGATGTGGTCGTGCTGGAGCCTGAATCTCTCCGGGACCGGGTACGTGCGGAAGCCGAAAAAATGTTGAAATGCTACTGACATAATGCTGTCAGTAGTATTTTTGTATAGTAAAGCTACTTGAAGGAAAGGGGCAGTTAAAATTATATGAATACAACCGAAACTTTACAGCGTTTTGAAGAAACGGTACAACACTATCTCCTTGAATTGGACAGCCTTAGCTTGGAGCAATTGCAGTACACTCCACAGGAGGGCGAATGGTCACTTGGACAAATGTACCTTCATTTGGTGAATTCGGCTCTTTATATGCAACTTAAGAACATTGATCTTTGTCTAAAGCCAGATGGAGAGACGGGGACTAAAACGGAGGCAGGAACGGCCATTTTTGATCTTGGAGGCTTTCCGCCAATACGTATCCAAGTCCCACCATCCCCGCAGTACACTCCCCCGCAACCAACTAGCAAAGAAGAAATTGTGGAGGGGTTAAACGTTGTGATCCGCAAAATGAGAGAGATTGAGCCGACCATTAGGAAATCAACAGAGCCGTCTACCGTCTCTCATCCCAGATTCGGTGCGTTGAATGCTGGAGAGTGGTTTGCGCTCATCGAGATGCATTATCGTCATCATCTTTTGCAGAAGGAGCGCTTGAAGCACGCAATAGCCGATTAATCGTCTCCCGGCGCAGCCCGATGAACTGACCGATTTCCTCCTGCGTCAGCACGTCCGTTAACGTGGCGGGGGCGATATAGGAGTGGAACCAGCGTTGAAGCTTCCGAAGCTTCTCGGCAGGTGACACCTCGGTAAGCTGGTCAATTCGTTGCTGCATCATGCGCAACTTGTCCTGTAGCTGCAAAGCGATAGCCCGACATTGAGTCGGGTCCTGCTCCAGCGCCAGATACCATTCTTTTTGCGACAGAACCTCAACCTCAGAGGTTACCAGCGCCAATGCTGTACCATAATAAGGATTGGGACTGATCAGGGAGTGGTGCGGGATGATTTCATCGGGCACAATCACATTAACTAAAATTTGCGAGCCGTCTTCATGGACTCGGATAATTTTTAACAAGCCGCTCTTTAAGTGATACAGAGGGCCGGATTCCCCTTGCCGAAACAGGGTCTCGCCTTTGTGTAATATCATGAGCGTGAACAGCCTCCATTTCATGTATTCCAGCTTTTAAATGAATCCGCCGTTGACGCGAATTGTCTGTCCGGTAACCCACTGTGATTTGGCGCTGACCAGGAACTCAATCACATCAGCGATATCTTCCGGTTCACCGAGACGACCCATCGCATTCATTTTTTTCATGACTTCGATCTGTTGCTCGGTTTTCCCTGCTTGAAAAAGCTCGGTGTTCACGGGACCGGGAGCCACGGCGTTGATCGTAATCTGCTTGCTTCCGAACTCCTTGGCAAGCTGGCGGGTAAATTGCTCCACCGCGCCTTTCGTACCCGCGTATACGCTATAGGTCGGAAACATTTGTCCGATCACGGATGTGGATAGGTTCACGATTCTTCCGTAGTTCTCCATGTATTTCATCGCTTGCTGACAGGCAAAGAAGGTGCCCTTTACATTCAGTGCGAATTGTTTGTCAAAATCAGCTTCGGTCACCTCAGCCAGAGGTTTGGTGATCATCAGCCCTGCGTTGTTAACCAGAATATCCACTTTGCCGAATTCAGCAATCGTATTTGTAAATAAGGCTTCAATATCACTCATCTTGCCCAGATCAGCGTGGAGCGCTATGGCTTTTCCGCCTTTTTGAATAATGCCCTCCACGACTTCTTTGGCTTTGTCCGGACTGCTGGCATAATTGATGACTACACTAGCACCCAGATCGGCTAGTTGCTCAGCAATGACACGTCCAATTCCTCTGGAGGACCCGGTGATAATCGCTGTTTTTCCGTCCAAATGCTTCATATGTGTTTAACCTTCTTTCCATAACTTTTTTAAGAGATTCCATTTTCTAAAAGCATCCACACATCCGAAAACTCCTGATCAATCGTAGGACTTCTCCATTCGTAAGCATGAGCGGGATGATGAAAACGGGCTGTGGCATAGAAAAGGGTACGCGCCAGTTGGGCTGGCTGATCCGATGTGATGCCCTCGTGTGCAATGATATCAGCGAGCTGATCCACAATGTGGGCGATATGTTGGTCGATTAAATCAGCGGCTTGCTCGGTGACCCGGGTATACATTTCGAACATTTCCTCGTCATCGCGGGCATAATACTGCTTGAGTTCGACCAAGGTCTGTATATATCGTTTTAAATGCGGCGTTCCCAGCATAGATGAATCCTGACACACCTCCGTTAACGGGTCGATAATCTTTTCATTCAGCCATTTTTCGGTCACGCCTTCAAGAAGCTCGGCTTTACTTTTAAAGTGTCGGTAAATGGTGCCATGACTTACTCCCAATACTTTGGCAACATCGGTCACGGAGGTTTTGGCTACACCAAAACGTCTAAGTGTGTCTTCTGTAGCGATGAGAATCTGTTCCTTGGTTAATATATCTGAGGATTTTTCCATAGAGACACGGCCAAGTTGCCGTGTGAGTCACCTCCTTGAGGTCAGGATAACACAAAGAGAATCAAATGACAAATATTTATATTTGTCATTTGATTCTCTTTTTCTTCTAAACGAATTCAAAGGAATAAACTGAAACCCTACAACAGTGATTTGATGACAGAATCTATTTCAAAGGGCTCCGTTGTTGATTCAAATCTTCCATTTACATGACCATCGCGATCGATCAGAAACTTGGAGAAATTCCACTTGATCCCGTCACCAGCGTATGTTTCCGGATACTTATCCCGTAGGAAATCCTCCATCCATTGACCGTCCTTGGTCTGGGTATCGAAGCCTTGAAACGGTGCCTGTTGTGTCAGATATTGAAATAAAGGATGAGGAGATGGGCCTCTTACATCCGTTTTCTCAAATAGCGGGAATGTTACTCCATGGTTAATTTGGCAGAATCCCTGAACTTCCGAATTACTACCCGGCTCTTTTTCATTGAATTGGTTACAAGGAAACGCGAGAATTTCAAAACCCTGTTCCCGTCGACTTTCGTAGAGCTTCTGCAGATCAGCGAATTGACGGGAAAAGCTACATTTGCTGGCTGTGTTTACGATGAGGAGAACTTTTCCGCTGTAGTCTGACAGTTTAATCGGCTTCCCGCCAATTGAGGTTGCTTGAAAATCATAAATTGACATATTAAAGTTCCTCCTCACATTATTTTTTTATTTAATACATCATATATCCAGAGTGTCTATTGGTCTAATATATTATTCGAATGATCTTTATAGGTAGAAACAATAAAATGATCGCGTGATTGATACTTAGTTCATCTCGCCCTCCTCGGAATCAAGGAAGACTGAACTAGAAATAGAAGGGGGTTCGCCTCTTTCATAGCAAACTGTGACATTAGCCGTTACCAAGATAGAATCTAGATGCATATTCATGTAATGCGTGCAAAAACCCAAAAGAATGGAGGGATATTCGTGCCCATTGGAAAGATGATTCAATATAAGGAAATGCGACAACATCCCGTTTTAGGTTCTCATTTGCCGGAAACCCGTTGGATTAGCAATGCAAGGACTTTGCGCATGTTGGATACCTATCGGACTGTTTTCATTAAGCCCAATAACGGAAGTGGAGGGACTGGCATCGTACGGGCAAAAAAGCTGGGAAGGAAGTATGAGATTCGTTGCGGCTCCAGTCGAAGAATTGTCAGATCCCAAGCGGTTAGGAGAGCGATCAGAACCTATCGAAGGCCTCATCGCCGTTATTTGGTACAGCAAGGACTTCGGTTAGCGAAGTATAAAGGTTCGATTTTTGATGCCAGAGTGTATATGCAAAAGCTGGAATCGGAATGGGTCATTTCAGGAATAACCGGCCGTGTTGCCGCACCCCAAAAAGTGGTTACCAATTACCGCAAAGGAGGACATGCGGCACCGTTGTCCAAAGTGCTTTTAAAGGTCTTTAAAAATGATAGAACGAAAATGAAAGAGACTCTGGACCAGATCATCGAACTTTCTAAAATGGTTGCCGACACGATAGATAAAAATCATCCGGTTCGGGAGCTGGGGATTGATCTGGCTATTGAGAAGAGTGGTCAAATCTGGATTATCGAGGCCAATCCGCATCCCGGACATATGTTGTTCAAGCAGCTCCCCGATCATAAGATGATTCGTAACATTTTGAGAAACAAGCGTCGGATTCAGCATTAGGATAAAATTCATGGGTGAGATAAGGAGGAAGGAGGACGCCCAAGCAAAGGCGCGGGAGCGTTCTCCATTTTTTAGTTCAATCTGTGATATATAGCTGACATGATTTTTGGCAAAGCGTTTATGTTAGAGCGTGTCCTCCATCCACATGAAGAACGGTTCCGGTCACAAAATGATTCTGGATTAAATAAAGTACGCCTTGTGCAACATCCTCCGCATGTCCCACTCGTTTTACAGGGAGCTTATTTGCCACCGTATCATAGAACTGATTACGTGCATTTTCAGGCATTTTGCTACGGGAAGGTGTATCAATAATGCCAGGTGAGACGACATTCACGCGGATGGGAGCAAGCTCCAATGCCAAGGTTTGACCAAGATTCGAAACGGCTGCATTAACAGCACCAAGCGCTGAGGATCCAATCATCGGTTTGTATGCCACCACACCGGAAAATAAGGTAATGGAACCCTTTGCTGAGAGTTTGAGTGCTCCGTATTTAGCCGCATAATATTGGCCCCAAAACTTGCTTTCGAATAGCTTGCGTGCGTGATCCGTTTCCAACTCGAGGAATGCCCCCCCGGATGTTTCTGCCGCGCTAATGACCAGATGATCATACTTGCCGACTTGTTCAAAAAAGGACCTTACCTGCTGCTCATCAGTCGTATCCAGCACATATGTTGCAGCACGGGGTCCCAGCATTTCTTTGGCCTTGTGCAATTTATCTTCCGAGCGGCTGGCGATAACCACTTCCGCCCCAAGCGAAATGACTTGCTTAGCTGTCTCTAAACCAATACCTGAGCTTCCACCAATAATCACAATTTTTTGATTTTTCAAATCAATAACCTCCTATGTTTTGCTGAATGTATTAATCATTGAATACGGCTTGTAGATGTGCATCAAGATCCGTAATAAATTTAGGGATATTTGGGTTTTTAATGACGTCGTAGCATGCAAAGCTCTTCAGAGGCTTCATACCGAGAAATGTATGTGCAGAGTGCAAATGACGGAGCGCTCCTTCTAAGCTATCGCCATTAAAAAATCGAGTTGGATCATTAAAGGCTTTTTTCGGGGCATTCCAAGTCGTTGAGAACATATATTTCTTGTCGGTTAACAAACCGCCGCTTCCATATTCACGAGCACCCGTGAAGAATACACCGTAAGCGTAAACTTCATCCATATAAGTCTTCAATAACCCAGGAACACTGAACCAATAGATGGGGGTTTGATAAATGACCACATCCGCCCATAAGAACTTTTCTTGTTCTTCGCTAATGGTGTAGCCGTTTTGAACAGATGTTGTTTTGATCTCGTTCTCTTTACTTAAAAGACGCACCATATGGTCCATTAATGTTTGGTTCAATTTTCCTTCGGACGCATCATACTTTTGATGACCATTAATGATTAATATATTATTCATTTCTCCATCTCCTTTTCCCACTGTCTTTGTTGCCCCTGTCCCCAACCGCTAGTCACCTCCTCATGTTAGAGAAAGCGTTACTTGCTACATCAATATTGTATATGTATTAAATTCATTTAGGGAAGTAGTGATATTTAATTCATATAGTTTCCCAAAAGGAATTATTGTGATATTATTGGGTTTAACAGTTATTTTTTGGGGAGGATGGTTCCTATGTACGTTCAAGAACCAATTCAATTGACCAAAGGGATACCAGGCGAGCCATGCCCTATTGCCCAGACGCTTGATTTGATCGGAACGAAATGGACTTTTTTAATCATTCGTGACCTTCTTATCGAAGGAACACTGCGATTTAGCCAACTTCTGAAATCCATGAAGGGGATCAGTCCCAAAACACTTTCCCTACGCCTGAAGGAGCTTGAAGACAATGGTCTGTTAGTGAGAAAGGTTTATCCCGAGGTTCCCCCGCGCGTTGAATATTCGTTAACGGAAAAAGGGAAGCGACTGGAAAGTATTTTTATTGAGTTGAAGAGATTTGGTTTAGATTTAAAAGCAGATCATTGAGGAAATGTTCACTTATGTGGTGGTTTCCACTATCTATATAATAACGAAGGTAAACAGAAGGGATGATGGAAATTGCCAACAACTAAGAAAGAAGATTTTTATTTTGGTTTGATGATGTGCTTGGGGATGGTCGTAAATTGGAAATGATTTAACCTCCAAATCAAAGTGATGGGCTTATTTTCTTTCTCCTAAGCACTGCACTACATTAGGCTGGTTCTGTTTTATCAAGCTATGATAGTCTATTAGTGAAATGTGCTAATTATCTCTAATATATTGCATATTGATTCATTATATAGTATATTTATTCGATTGTATATAAGAGGGGGAGTTAACATGTCATTCATCATAAGAAATGCTGAACCTAACGATGTGAATGGTTTGACGGAGTTAATGTATGAGTATATTGTTGGTTTTTATAAGAATCCCGCACCGGCTGCTGAGAAACTACATAGTTTGATTTTTAACCTTTTCGAGAAGCAAGCAGGTATACAGTTCGTAGTAGAGCAGGATGGGGAGCTGATTGGCTTCGCTACATTATACTTTGCTTTCAGCACGATGAGAGCAGATAAAATTACCATCATGAACGATCTGTTTGTCATGGAGCCATACAGAGATACAGAAGTGGAATCGCAACTGTTTTTGGAATGCCGACGTTATTCACAAGAGCATGGGTATGCGTACATGTCATGGATCACAGGTCCCGGCAATAAGCGTGCACAACGTTTCTTTGAAGAAAAGGGCGCAGTCCAGGCAGATTGGGTTAACTATTCCATTGTCTAAGCCAGAGGTTCTTGCAAGCTAATGTGAAGCCATTGACAGGTGTTTTATTGGTGATTAAAGAAAAAAATAAAAGAGGATTGCTTGATACGACAAAAAAACGGCTTCGGCCGTTTTTTTATTTCAGTCAATTATGGAAACTTTAAGTTACAGCGTTTGTCCGCTGTCAATGGTGATGATCTGGCCTGTCATGGCTTCCTGTTCCAAAGCAGAGCAAATCATGCTGGCGATATCTTCGGGCGTGGAAATGTGCTGTAGCAGCAAATGAGGAAACAGTTGTTTCATTTGATCCTCCCTCCCTGCCCACCATCTTGTCGCTACCGCTCCCGGCACGATGCAATTGACTCGAATATCAGGTGCTAAGGCTCGTGCTAAAGATTTGGTCAGCCCGTGGACGGCCGCTTTGGACACCGCATAAGGAAGTGAGGAACCTAGCCCAGTCTGCCCCGCTATACTTCCAAGATTAACGACGGCTCCTTGTTTACTACTCTTCATAAAAGGAGCTACAGCTCTGGCACAGTAAAACATGCCTTTTACATTTACATTAAAAAGATCATCCCATACCTCTTCCGTGGCCGCCTCCAGATCATCCATAGGAATGTGATGTGTAATGCTGGCATTATTCACGAGTACATCAACCGTGCCGAATTGCTGAACAATCTGCCCCACCATATCTCGTACCTCTCTGTCTTGGGAAACATCCGCCTGTAACGCGATAGCACGTCCACCCTTTTCAAGTATCATTCGTACGGTTTCCTCTGCATCGTTTTTAGAGCGCGAATAGTTGACGACCACCGTAGCCTTTCGATCTGCCAGCGCCATACTTACGGCTCTCCCAATTCCTGTACCTCCACCTGTAACGAGTGCTACTTTTTGCTGTAAATCCATGTATATTCTCTCCTTCTCTATCCATTTGATTTTGCTCCTGAAAAAACAAAACGATCTGATATGTATCATTGTACAGGATGTATTATATTCTGTATAATTGAATTAAATGAATAGATTGTTCAATAAAATTGAATTGAGATCAGGAGTATGAGGATGGATATTAAAGTACTCAAAACATTTCAAATGATCGTGAACTACGGCAGCTTTATTCGTGCGGCGGAAGAGATGAATTATGCGCAATCGACAGTTACGATGCAAATGCAAAAGCTGGAATCCGATGTGGGAGTTCAACTGATGGAACGGGGCAAGAAAATAAAGTTAACCGAAGCGGGCAGGGTGTTTTACGAGCAAAGTCTACACATTGTAAAGGATATGGAGCAATTGCAGAAGAACATGGAGGATATGCAATGGGGCACAGCAGGCCATATTCGTTTAGGAGTGACCGAGCCGACCGCCAGCTACCGGTTACCAGCAATTCTAAAGCGATTCTTGTCCGATTATCCGAACATTCAAATCTCCATCGAGTTTGGAAATACCCCCACCTTGAGCGAGTGGATTCTTAAAGGGGATATTGATTTAGCGCTGTGTTCCGCACCAGATTTGGGCACTGAGCTATATTTTGAACCTTTATGTAAGGAGAATTTTGTGGTTTTGATGCCTGAACATCATCCGCTTGCCCAAAAAAACAACATTGGGCCAGAGGATTTACAGGGACATCGGTTGCTAATTACGTCAGCCACCTGCCCCTATCGTCGCAAACTAGAAATGGTCATGAAGGAATATGGAATAACCACGTTAGACACGATGGAAATTGGCAGCATGACGGCTTTGAAATTCTATGTGGAAAGCGGGTTAGGTATTGCCCTTGTGCCCCAAATTCTAGTGAATCCCGTTCCGACAGGAACAACGACGAGGGAATTAAGCGGCAGCCTGATAGATATGACTTTCGGCATTCTCTGTAAAACAACAGAGTACCCGTTAAAAATGGCAGGTTCAAAGCTATATACAGTATTGAAACAAGAGCTTAAGGGGGAAGCCCTTCAAAATAATCTGGACTGATGTTCACTACATGAGCCCTTCTTCCTTCATGCTAATGAACGTTTTGTCTCCTAATATGACATGATCCAGCAATTCGATGCCGAGTAAAAGGCCTGCGTCTCGTAATCGGAGGGTCGTGCTTACATCTTCTGAGCTAGGAACAGGTGTACCTGAAGGATGATTGTGACAGGCAATGATAGATGCAGAGTTGGCAAGTACGGCCAGCTTATAAGTTTCTCTTGGATGAACCAATAAGGTATTTAATGTACCGCAAGATACTTGATGTAGCGCAGTAGGCTCATTTTTGGTGTTTAGACAAAGAATGCAAAAGGCTTCACGATCGTTATTCATTTTGCGAGCTCCTTTTGATACGTTATAAATATGTAATTTTTGGATTTTTATTTCGTAGCGTTTTGTGACCTCGGCATGTTCATGACCTCATTTAAGAATAACCGAGGTACCCAAAGGATTAACCCTCTATATATGTTGATTTACTGCACTTTAACATCTATAGATAATAATATAGCAGTATTTGTGAATAATCTTTTATTGGGGGGCAGGATCAAGAGATGGCTCTACAGGTTTTGAAATCAGTATTAGAGTGGGAGAAACACAAAAATCAATAATTTACAGCAGAAAACCGACTGCCGTGGGCAATCGGTTCGTTTGTTTACTTCTTATTAACCGGAATCCATACCTCACATCGGTAATCCTCAGCACGGCAGTCTCCCATAGTATACAATTCCAGCTCCGGGCCGCCTGAATGCTCATAATTGCTGGCCGGGAACCATTCCTGAAAAATTCTTTGCCATACGTTTTGGATCGAATGAGGCATTGGGCCGATGGATGTAAATACGGCCCAGGTTGCAGCCGGAATGGTTCTGGCTTCTAATCCGTTGGAAGCGGCTACGTCCTCGCCGCCCTCTGCGGCAATCAGGTACGTGAATTTCTCTTCCCTATGCTTGAAATCCAAACAAATACCGAGGATATCCTCGCTTGTTCCCAAGGCTTGAATCCGATCCGACGTACCATCTGCGTTCAGCTCGTCCCAGAATTTCGGGATTTCCCGGAAATTTTCACCGTCTTTCGTTGTGACTTGGATGGACTTGCCAATGACCGTAAAGGCCGCTTTCTCTACAATTTTATAATCCATATCCTGATCTCCCTTCAACGATAGATGGAAGGTAATGCGTGGAAAGGCTTTCAGGTTCACCCCAGGGCTTCTGGCCTCAGAGGGAGATATACCATGTACCTTACGGAACGCTTTAGAAAAAGATTCGGGGGAATCATATCCGTATTTGAACGCTACATCCAAGACCTTGGTGGTAGAAAGACTCAATTCCTGTGCAGCCAAGGTCAATCGACGTTTACGTATATAATCGGCTACCGTGACGCCGGTTAGCATATGAAACATACGTTGAAAATGAAAAGGAGACGAATAGGCTGCCTTTGCAATTTCGTCGATATCCAGCGGCTTCTGCATTCTTTCTTCCATCAGATCCAGTGCGTTCTTGATCCGAAGTAACCATTCCAACCGCATCACCTTCCTTGGTTGTAATCATATCATTAGCGGTGTCCGTAATCCTGTCTTTGCGTGCTCTTGTTGAACAGATCTGTCGCCTAGTTTAATGGGGCGCATACTCTGTTTCAAGTCGGAATTTCATACTGAAATTTTAGAGGATACAATTCGCCTTCCCCCTTGTGTTCATAATTAAAATTTGGGACAATGAAAGAAGCGTTTGAATAGCGAAGACTGCTTAAACATGCTATGATGCAATGATGGCTGAGACGAATGGTGAGTGCTTTGTTTTAAATAAAAGGATTGTATATAGAGAAATACGAATTTTAACGCTTTGAAAAGAGGACCGAACATGAAAAAAGAATCCATTTATGGATTAACGCTAGATCAGTTGACAGCATGGCTCATGGAGCATGGACATAAAAAATCTCGTGCGTTGCAGGTATGGGACGCACTTTACCGGAAACGGATTACTGATTTTGCTGCGATGACGGAGGTTCATGAAAATTGTACCCGCTTATTGGCAGAACATTTTCCGATTGAAACATTGGAAGAGCATGTGAAGCAGCAGTCGGCGGATGGGACGGTCAAATTCTTGTTCCGTCTTCAGGATGGTAATCTGATTGAGACGGTATTGATGCGGCACAAGTTTGGGCTGTCTGTATGTGTGACGACGCAGGTGGGCTGTAACATCGGGTGCAGCTTTTGCGCGAGCGGACTGTTGAAGAAGAGTCGTGATCTGTCCAGCGGTGAAATTGTAGAGCAAATTATGAAGGTGCAATTGTATCTGGATCAGGAACGTCCGGGCGACCAGGTCAGTCACATCGTTGTGATGGGGATTGGCGAGCCGTTTGATAACTTTGTGAACCTGTCCGATTTCATTCGGGTCATTAAGGATCACAAAGGACTGGCGATTGGTCCGCGTCATATTACGGTTTCCACGAGCGGACTTGCCGATAAAATTATTGAATTTGCCGATTCTGATCTGCATGTCAATTTGGCGATTTCCCTCCATGCGCCGAATAATGAGACTCGTACCCGCATTATGAAGATTAATCGGGCGATTCCGATTGAGAAGCTGATGCAGGCGATTGATTATTATTTGGACAAAACAAATCGTCGTATTACGCTGGAGTATATTTTGCTGAAGGATGTTAACGATACCAAGGAGCATGCGCTAGAGTTGGCTGAACTGGTAGGCCACCGTCGCAATTTGGCAAATGTAAACCTGATTCCATACAATCCGGTGGATGAGCATAGCCAATACCAGCGGAGTGAGTCGGAGTCGATTACTGGCTTCTATGATGTTCTGAAAAAACAAGGCATTAGCTGTAGTGTTCGGTTGGAGCATGGAGTTGACATTGACGCGGCTTGCGGACAGTTGCGCAGCAAACAAATCCGCAAGGATGCAAAAGGTAGTCGCAATCCGGAACGCGAAGCGATTAGTTAATACAGAAGCGTACTCTTTAACAGGAGTACGCTTTTTTGTGCCTAGATTATGAGGAGAGGCTGCACCCGTATCGTGGGAGAGCTTGATGCTATCGAACAGCACTCAAACCGAACTCAGTCTATAAATGTGAAAATAGTCACGTAATCATTGTTGTTTTTACGTTATAGTGAGTGGTTAGTGGAGGGGTTATATGACTAACATAATTTCGAATGTGGCGCTCGTTCCAGGCATCTATGTGATGAAAGTAGAGGGGAACTTTAGAGGGGAAATGGGGCAGTTCTACATGCTGCGCAGCGGGATGAGTTACCCACTGCTACCCAGACCCATTAGCATTTATGATATCGGGGAAGATCATATTTCCTTTTTGTACCGGGTTGTTGGAGAGGGGACAAGCCTGTTTTCCCAGCTACAGCCGGGTCAGGAGATTCAACTGGAGGGACCGTTCGGCAATGGTTTTCCGCAGGTAGAGGGAAGCCTGGCTTTAATTGGCGGTGGAATGGGCACGGCTCCATTGCTGCTGGCTGCGAAGCATTACCCCCATGCGCACGTTTATCTGGGGTTTGCGCAGCAAGCCTTCGGGGTTGAGGCATTCGAAGCTGTGGCGGCATCTGTGCAAGTCAAGGTAGGGGGAAGCATCGTCGAGCAGGTCGATCCGGCTCTCTATGCGAATATGTTTTCCTGCGGGCCGACTCCAATGTTACAAGCGCTCGCGATGAAAACAGCTGGCTCGTCGTCCCGTTTATATATATCAACAGAAAGACACATGGCCTGTGGTATTGGCGCTTGTTTGGGCTGTACCATGCATACCCGTGGAGGTAATAAGAGGGTCTGTAAGGAAGGGCCTGTATTCCCGGTAGAGGAGGTGGATTTTGATGATCTCCATGGCGTGTAATATTGCGGGCGTACCGTTCAAGAATCCGATCATCATGGCATCCGGTACATTTGGGTTCGGGCGTGAGTATGCGGAATTTTACTCTCCTGAACTGTTGGGGGGCATCGTCGGCAAGGGATTAACCCTTCATCCGAAGGCTGGGAATACCGGATCACGAATACATGAAACAGCATCCGGTATGCTCAATAGCGTGGGACTGGAAAATCCGGGTGTTGCCGCCTTTTTGAAGGATGAACTGGATGAAATGACACGCTGGAACACGGCTGTGATTGCCAATGTGGGTGGCTCCAATCTGGAGGAGTACGTTCAGGCCGTAGCCATGATTACGGAAAATGCGCAAAAACGGCGCACGATGAATCGCAGAGGCGTCGATATGCTGGAATTGAACATTTCATGTCCCAACGTCAAGCAGGGCGGGATGCAATTCGGCATCCAGACGGAGGTGGCACGGGACATCGTGCGGCAGGTGCGCAACGTAACGGCGCTTCCGCTGGTCGTCAAGCTGTCTCCAAATGCCGAGAACATCACGCAGATGGCGGTTATGTGCGAGGAAGAAGGCGCGGACGGAGTTTCGCTGATCAATACATTTTCGGCGATGAAAATAGATATACGTCGGCGACGCAGTGTTTTCGCAAATACGTATGCAGGTCTTTCCGGCCCGGCGATCAAGCCGATTGCCTTACGCATGGTTCATCAGGTGGCGCAGGCGGTGTCGATTCCGGTGATCGGCATGGGCGGTATCAGCTCGGTGGAGGATATTATCGAATTTACGATGGCAGGAGCGGCTGCGATTCAGGTGGGAACATACAATTTTGTCCACTTGCACGCAGGAGCTGAGCTGGTCTACGGTCTTGAAGAATGGATGCAGCGGGAAAAGGTGCAGTCGTTGGATGAGATACGGGGAATCTTGTGAATTTCGTACCCCATTGTATAAACTTAAGCATACAAAACCGGCTTGTCTTCTAAGGCAAGCCGGTTTTGTGTTTTTATTGTACCGAAACAGCCAAGCTCAACTAGTGGTTAATATCGCATTTGTTCAAGATGAACGAAATTTGGTTTTCCAGCCGATGAATGGCTTCCTTGGAAGCTTGGTCGTTAACACCTTGTTCCTGAAGCGCAGCGAGTTCCTGCTTAAGCTGATGAAGATCCTGCCCTGCATTGGCGCAGTTGTAATTACTCTCGAGATTGTCAATCATCCGATGTCCTCCATTTCGTTAGGTATACGTCCTTATTATGGAGAATTGGTCCTTCCTTATTCAGCATATTGTTTTATTTCAGATAGAGGCTACGTTTGTTCTCGTTGGGAGTTTTTTTAGAGCTTGCAGATTAAGAAGTAATTTGTCAAATGGTGTCGAATATCGAGGGATTATAGGAGTAAAAGACATACTCTTCTTCCCAATGGAGAGCTTGAAAAAAGAAGCTAGGTGATGGGATTGTGGTTCAAACGTAAGTCGAAACCGAGACGACAATTCAAAGTTTCGCTACAGTTCATGATTAACAAGCATTTTGATAATACGAAGGAAAAACTTTCGGGTATTGCCAAGGTCATTGCAAGTGACAGCGATGTCATTCGAAATGTCGAGCAGGGAGTTCCTGTGAAGCAGATCCAGGACTATTCGCTTAGAGTAATGAATAATGTTAATGTGGATTTTGTTGTCATTCTGAACCGAAATTTAATTCGGCTATACCAGATTGTCCGAAGATTGGGTTGTAAGTATATCACGGAAGTTGTCATAGCCGGTTTCAATCATGTTGGATAACGCCGTAACGGTATTTGAACCAGCATGAGGCGTTACCAAAACTCTTGGATACAGCTCCAGAGGCTTCTGGATCGTTGGATCCGGGAGCATTTGCCATGGATCAAATGCTCTGAAAAATAATTCATCTTCTTTAGGGAAGACATCTGTAGCGAAGCCTTCCAGATGGTTGCTGAGCAAAGCGTCCAAAATGGCTTGGTTATCTTGTAATTCTCCACGTGAAGTATTGATTAGAATAGATCCCTTTTTCATTTTTTCTAAAAAGCTGGCGTTAATCATCTTGTCGTTCTGTCCCGGCAGATAAGGAACATGCACACTGACGATATCGCTCTCTGCCAATAGCTCATCTAAAGTTGTGAATGGAATGACTTCCTTGGCTGCGTCGGATTGGTACACATCATAGCCAATAACAGATGCTCCTAATCCTTTAAACAATTTGGCTTCCGTCAGATCAATCGTGATGCTGTGCCAATTCCGCGTTGCTGGAGGTTAACAGTTCTTCTACCAGCGTTAGTTGAAAGTTATATTTATTGAGGTCATGGAAATAGGGTTTCTCATAAGAACGGACGCCGTAGCAAATTATTTGTAACATGAGTCAATATGGCTTCCTTATCGAAACTGATGGCATAGGCTGCGGCTACGGTAGCTGTAGGAGTAGCCATCATAATGACAATAGTAGATAAAGCGACAGTATCGACCGACAGAATATGAGATACAGTTAACAAAGCCAGCAAAACGATGTTAACAATGGGTACAAGCCAAACTTTAACTATGCTGTAATACCAAGAGGTCTTGTCAGTAGCTGCCGACTTGAAGCTGATCTCACCCAATGTCGAACCAATCGATAACCAGGCTAATAGAGAAGCTAGCCCAGCAAGGTAGGCCATGGGCTTGAACAACCAGACAGCGGTTTGATCAATTCTTAGAAAAGCGAATTTGCTGAATGGCCCCATCCTCTGTAGCTACGCTCATCTGTGGCAGATAACCCTGAAACAACCAAACAAACAAGCCTAGAAAAGTGGCGATAACGATCGGATTTAAAAACATGGTTTTGAGATTTTTAAGCTCCATTTTTAAGCCGCTCATTTTGATATAGCCATAGGAGTATAAGAAAATGCGATAGCCTATGCTAAAAATGGAACTGTACATCACTCCGGTAGGACCGTAGATTGCCGCAACAATTGGGATTCCGAAAAAAGTAGTAGAACCGAAAATAATTAATACCCGCAGAACATCCTGTTTATCTTTGTTGTAGCTCAGGAAGAAAGGTTTTGAAATAAAAATGAGAATAATATAGATTTAAATTCCCCATATTAAAACATTCATGCCTTGCTTTAATATTGTAGGATTAATATCCTGCATGAAAGAGTTAAAGGCTAGCGCTGGTAAAGCCACGGTTAAAACAACCTTGGACAGCAGCTTTCCTACTTGTGCTGTAAAAATCCCCTTCTTGCGGCAAAAGAAACCGAGAAGGATAATAAAAACGGTGGAAGCGATGGAACTGAGAATATTATTATCTGTTAAGGTCGATGTAATCATTTGTAGTAAAGACATAGATAAAACCCTCTCTTGTACCTTTTTTCACAAAAGTGACTATGCAATTCCCTGATCTTTTGGCCAAAGTGGTTGGTTTGCACCTTTATAGTAAAATGACTTTGTGAAAAAAAGAACAATATCTAATTAATTTAACTTATGAAACTAATTTAAAAAATTTATACGTTACATCAGATGGGCAAATGAGAGGTACTCATCAACATACATGTTATAATATAAATCATTAAACCCCACTTAATTAGTGGGTTAAATAGAAAAGACGAGCAGGAGGGACCCCGTGAATCCGATACAACATATACTGGACGAATTTCAGCTGATCGTGCTGGATGGCGCAATGGCGACCGAGCTGGAACGTCATGGGCATGATCTGAACGACAGCTTATGGTCGGCTAAAATACTCCATGAGCACCCGGAGTCGATCAAGCGTGTGCATAGAGACTATTTTGAAGCGGGTGCAGACTGCGCGATCACTGCGAGCTATCAGGCTACCGTTGAAGGCTACGTCAAACGGGGTTTAAGTGAAAATGAAGCGCTGAAGTTGATTCAGTCCTCAGTACGGATTGCCGTACAGGCACGGGATGAATTTTGGGCAGACATTACGGCTGGTGCAAAACAACAGCATCGTCCCAAACCGCTGGTCGCGGCCTCCGTTGGCCCCTACGGGGCGTTTTTGGCGGATGGCTCAGAATATCGAGGTGATTATACGCTGAGCGAGGAACAGCTTGTGGAGTTCCACAGGCCGCGTATGAAAGCGCTGATCGAGGCGGGCGCGGACATTTTGGCCTGTGAAACCATACCATGTCTGGTCGAAGCCAAGGCCATCGCGCGATTGCTAAAGGAATTTCCCGGCACATATGCCTGGATCAGCTTTAGTGCAAAGGATGGGCAGCACATCAGCAATGGGGAGTCTGCCGCTGCGTGCGCCGAATGGCTGGATGAACATGAGCAAGTGGCTGCTGTAGGTATTAATTGTACTTTGCCGCAGTACGTTCCATCGCTCATCCACGAAATGCGCAGTTATACGGATAAGCCCGTGGTGGTGTATCCCAATATGGGGGAGGAATATGACCCGGTTACCAAGACATGGCATGGTACGAGTTGTACAGAGACGTTCGGGCAGAGTGCTCGCCAATGGTATGAAGCAGGAGCCCGTCTGATTGGTGGCTGTTGCCGGACTCAGCCGGAGGATATCCAAGGGATTGTGGCATGGTCGAGAGACGCGTAAGCGGGGCTGGGCGTAGGATGAAGGCAATCATACTGGACGTCCTTCGACTGTCCCTGTAAAAGTAAAAAGGCTGAACCAAGTGGTTCTCCAGCAATGGAGGGGCTTGGTTCAGCCTGTTTTTGTAATGGCAAATAGTCTTTGCATCATGCAGGAGTAACGTACAGCAGCAGGACAGCATCCCACTTGATACACGATCTCCTTCGAAATTCGGTTAGCTGTCTGACAGCCGTTCCAGCAACGCATCCCCGTTCTGACTTACCCGAATGTAGGCATAATGAGCGTTCTGTTCAATAGTACGCCCGGTTCCCTCGGGGATGAAATAATCCTCAATACCGTACTGAATACGTGAACCATCCCATTGTCCATTCAGAATGACCTCATGATTGGCAAGCTTTTCACCATCCTGATACAGTCGATCAGCGATATATACTCCTTGGCTACCCGGCGTGAGAACGACTTTAACCTTGCCCCGGTTCCAATTGTCCTGCGAAAAAGGGGTAGAGATATCGTAATTCAGCATGACATAATCGCCTTGTAACAGAGAGCGAGGGTCTACAGGGGCTAGTTTGAGCTTGATGGAAGCGCCTGTGGCAAGCAGGGTTTCACTTCTCACGGTCTGATAGCCGATCACACCGAGCTGTAGCACGATGACTATGGCAATCAGGAGCGGACTTAAGCGCATGAAGCTAAAGCTGCGGTGGTCGGCATCAAACGCTGTCTTGCCGCTATGGGCCATCCGCCGATCCGCCCACCACGTAATACCGAGTGCTATGATGCCCAGCAGCGCCAGCGTAAAGGACTTATACAGTAGCGTCCACAACAAATCATAGTATTTGAAGCCAATAAAAATAAACCAGAACGCTACGCTCGTGATGGCCTCCGATCTTTGTTTTAGTCGGATGAAGGCAAAGACCATGCCTGTAACGATAACGAAATAAAGAATGTTAATCAGCACATAAGAGTGTGGAATGACATCCTCGAAAAAGGTCGCCCACAACATAAACAGCAGGCTGAAAAATAAGGAGCTATCCCGAAGGTGTTCCCGCGATGCCGTCTTGGGTATAAAATAACTTGCTGCATACAGCACAGCATTGACCAAGAAAAGAGAGAGGATAATGTACTCAAAGGACCAGTTCCAAGAATCCCACTCCTGAAACTGCTGAAATAAAATGGTCGCCAGATTCAGGTTTACAAAGGTATAGGTAAAAAAGAGCTGCCTTTTCCCCTTGGAGCGAAACCATCCGGCGATGGAAACAATCAGAAATAATACCGAAAGCAACGTCTGATCTGACCATAAAATGGCCACCCATCCTGTAATATAACTGATCGTCAACAGGGTATAACGTATTACAGAATCCAGCCTGGATTCCGGAATGACAATCATCGAAATCATAAGCAGCAACGACACACCCAAAAGTACATATTCGGTGTGGTTTACATTCGTGCTAATGTTAATTAGTCCGATCAGGGATATACTTCCAATCAGCACTCCAACCACTTTGATCACGCGGGGTACGGTTTTACTGATCCATTCACTGCTACGTTCTTCGGGAACCGCTGTTTCAGACTCCGATGCACTCATGTCCGATGTCTGTGTATCAGACTCCGCAGCATCCCGTTTTTCCTCGTTGGTTATTTCTCCATCCTCCGGCGATGATTTCCCCAAACGATTCAAATAACGGAAAAACCATACATTACCCGTCAACAGCAGCGCCACAAAAATCAATCCAAAGACAAAGAACAGCGATGAAGAGTACGCTTCTGCCAACTCGATAAATTTAAAGACAGCAAAAGCGGAGGCCGCCAATGCATTCAAGGTGAGCAGCGTTTTACTCAGTCGGACCTTGGTAAACACATAAAATCCAATAGCGATTACAGCGATACATGGTATGTTCATAATGAGACCATATCCATCCAATGCAAAAGAGTTAGTCATCATCAGCACGGCTATATGGAAAACGATAAAGCTCATATATTTCAGCGGTCCAGAATGTATACGATGAAGGAACGTCAATAGAAACAATACCAGATTGACCAGTGCGAACACTCCGGCAATGGACAACGATTCCAGTCCGCTATAAGACGTACTTTGCATCGTAGGGTAAAAATAAAACCACAAACCGAGATGAATCAGTACATAAGACAGCATATAAAAAGGATTGTAGCGGGTGATCCAGCTAAGTAACAGAGCCGGAATCGACCAAATTAAAAACAATCCGTAGCTTTCTGCATGGGAATTGTAAATTTGACCGAGCAGCGCCACGGAAACGCCAAAGGCTATACAGCCAGCTACCAGAAATATATTCGACAGAAAGGCTTGCTGACCGGGAACGGCGCGTATACGTGCAAATACAAAGGACAAGCCATAGAACAGAACGATAAGCGCAGCAGCCAGCACAATCTTGACCGTCCGATCCAGCCCACCCCAATTGGAGGCAAAAAAATAAATAATCGCGGCCAGCACCAGTGAGATGCCCAGCAGATAGCCCGTACGTATCGCATTGAATCGCAGCATTCGTTTCACGTACCTTTCCTGTTGGTTTGATGCCTATTATAGCGTTGAAAGGTCTGAGAACCAAGCAGGAATTAGGATCAGGTCATAAAAAAAGGAGAGCCACCGTACACGGTTGTTCTCCTGTATCGCTGCTGAACTTCATGCCAGCGTACTCGTGCTATCTTTTTTGCGCCAAATAACAGGGTGGTAAAGAGTGATGGAACCTACGCCATACGGTACTATGCACTAAGCATTGGCGGTACGGAACTCTTGCCGGGCTTGGTGCCGGAACCGATGCTCACGCGGCGGAATCCCTGCCGTTTTCTTAAATGCCTTGGAAAAGGTGGACATATTCGTGTAGCCGATGGACTGGGCAATGATCGACAAATTGTAAGTCGTTTGCTCCGGCAATCTTTTGGCTTCGTCGATTTTGAGGTTTTGCAAATACTTGGCGAGCAAACCCGGTGTCCGGGGAATGGGCTGCTCCGTTTCCTCGCAGAACCGTTGAATTTCAAGGGTCATGCTGTCCGGGTTTAGAAATGCGGGCAGGTTAGGCTCAGCAAGCGCTGAGAATTGATCACGCCGAAGCTGGAGCAGGGACAGCAGGTCCTCATCAAAATCTCGGGTGTTCACATTTAGAAGCTGCATGGTAGATGCATTCGTCGTTTCATTGACCATGATGCCTGTAAGGCGATAGTACAAATAATCGGGTACCATCAATATTTTATCCGCCTGGGCAAGCTGTTCCCGAACATGGACGAACAGTTGATACAGCGTATTAAAGTTCAGTTCCTGAATGCCTGTTTTTTCATATACGTCTTCCCGGCTAATGAGCTGGTGCAGCTTGTCGGGTGCATGAAGGGTGCGTGCATCCCGGTAAGCGTATATCTCATGAATGCGATGGCCTTCCTTATTAAGCAGTACATAATCTACAGCCCATGTATCGATGCCGATCGTACAGGAATGAATCCCTTTTTGTTTTTAAAATTATAAATAAAATATAATGTTGTTTTGTATGGTTTTACGTGTTTTAATATCTGTTTCCTACAATATATGTACCTTAATCGGAGGGGGACGCTGTTTTGTAATGTTCGAATTGTGAAATGTTCTTCAAGTGCCGCTGTTTGTATGAAAAATAGTCTTGAAACCGTCCGCCAGAGGATGTAGTATACAAGATATCAATTTCATATGACTCGTACAATAATGGGGATATGGCCCAAAAGTTTCTACCGGACGACCACTGTAATTGTCTGACTATGAGTGATAGCGCATCGGCTTCGGATGAATGCGGGCATTTATTTGTGCGCCAATCCGTCAGGGATTACAACCCCAAGGACAGGCTTCACTTGAGAAACAACTCAAGGGAGCCTGTCCTTTTTTTGGTTTTAGCCGTTTTTATTCTATTTTAAAGTAAAGAAGGAGCGATACCCGCATAATGAAAGTTTTGGAGGAACGTATTCGTCAAGAGGGACAGATTTTATCCGACACCGTATTAAAGGTAGATTCATTTTTGAATCATCAGGTAGATACAGCATTGGCGCTGGAGATTGGTAAGGAGTTGGCACGTCTGTTCGGCGGTGCTCCCATTACGAAGGTGCTTACGATTGAAGCAAGCGGTATTCAGTTTGCTATGGCAACAGCCATTGCACTGGGTGTTCCGTTCATCTATGCGAAGAAAAAGAAGGCAATCACGCTGAACGAGCAGGTGTATTTCGCTGAGGTTGACTCGTTTACACGGCAGGAAACCTATCAGGTGAGCATTTCCCAAAAATATCTCGATGCCAGCGACCATGTGCTGATTGTGGATGATTTTCTGGCGACCGGCGCAGCATTGATGGGACTTACGGATATTGTGAAGGAAGCAGGAGCGGAGCTGGCCGGGGTTGGCTGCGTGATTGAAAAGAGCTTTCAGGAAGGCCGTGGACTGTTGGAGCAAAGAGGCATTGCCGTACGCTCTCTTGCGCGTATCGCCTCGATGACACCCGGCGAGGTTCATTTTATAGAAGAAGCTGGTGCGGTGATTCCTTCCGTTAAGGAGAATGTGGGATGTTAAGCAAACAAAAGTTATTCGCACTGGGCTTCCAGCATGTGATGGCGATGTATGCTGGAGCGATTGCCGTACCTCTAATTGTAGGGGGAGCATTGCACCTGACGCCAGCCCAGATGGCCTATCTGGTGGCTGCCGATTTGTTCACTTGCGGGATCGCTACGTTATTACAGATTATGGGCACGCGGTTTTTCGGCAGTAGATTGCCTGTCATTTTAGGCTGTACGTTTACGGCGGTGGGGCCGATTATCGCGATTGCGTCGACCTCGAATTTGGCGACCGCGTACGGGGCCATTATTTTATCCGGTATATTCGTGGTGCTCGCGGCACCGCTGTATGGCAAGATGCTACGCTTTTTCCCGACGGTGGTTACGGGGTCGGTTGTTACGATTATCGGTCTATCCCTCATTCCGGTGGCGATGAATAATGTAGCAGGGGGTCAGGGAAGTGCGGATTTTGGACAGCCGCGTAATTTGTTGCTGGCGTTAGTTACTTTGCTGGTTATTTTGCTTGTGAATCGGTTAGCAAAAGGCTTTTTGCGCTCGATTTCCGTGCTCATTGGTCTGGTTGCGGGTACGGTGGTTGCTTATGCGATGGGAATGGTACATTTTGCTCCAGTGGCGCAAGCGTCTTGGGTAAGTGTTGCGCAGCCGTTTTATTTTGGTAAGCCTGAGTTTAGCATTATGGCAGTATGTACGATGATTATCGTTAATATTGTCAGCATGGTCGAGTCTACGGGCGTTTATTTGGCAGTAGGCAAGGCGATTGATCAAAAGGTGGAGCAGAAGCAAATCGTCAATGGTCTGCGCTCCGAAGGACTTGCGATTATGCTCGGGGGTATTTTTAATGCGTTTCCTTACACGGCATTCTCGCAAAATGTTGGTCTGATTTCGCTGACACGCGTCAAATCGCGGAACGTTATTTTTGCTGCGGGTGGTATCATGGTTGTTCTTGGTTTGCTGCCTAAGCTGGCTGCCTTGACGACAGTGATTCCTAATGCTGTGTTGGGCGGGGCGATGATCGTCATGTTCGGTTCGGTTGCTGCATCGGGCATGTCTATTTTGTCAGAGGTGGATTTGCGGAAGGAAAGCAATCTGCTGATCGCGGCATGCAGTATTGCGGTGGGCCTCGGCTCTGCCGTACTGCCCCAAATGTTCGACCAACTGCCGAGCTTTGCCAAAATGCTGCTGCAAAACGGCATCGTATCCGGCTCGATTACGGCGATTGTCTTGAACATCGTTTTAACGAAAAAACCAGTCGAATCGGTCAAAGGCGTGACGGTGTCGGAGGTTCCGCAGAAGGTTTGATGATTAGGACTAGGTAAAGACAGCCGGAGAGAGGTCGTAAGCCTCTTTTTCCGGCTTTTTGGCATAGAGTTATTCAGAATGAATTATTTGTTCAGCAGCATGAAGTTATTGATAAAACCCTCTTCCTGTATGAAGATGGGGATTTGAGATTCTATTAGAAGAATTTGCTAGAGCGGTATAATCTATGGATTTTGAATAGTGGTGGATGTTTTCAGACCACGGCGCAGCTTCCCGAAAGGGGATGAAGCCGATGGTCAACCTTGTGTCGTGCTACGATGTGTTGCGTTGGATGGTTACGTTACTAAGCTTGGTGTTTAGTATTCGTAAACCTTATCGCTGGCTACGTCGGAAATTTCGAACAAGCGAAAACCCACCGCGTAATTAGGTTGGCCCCTAACGGTGGGTATCTCTATACCTAATTTTGTCACGTGAATTGCGTGCATGCAACGCAATGTCATAGCCTTGATCCTCGCTGTATCATTAAAATTTGAATTATTATACGACATTTGTTGACAAGCCTGTAACAACAAAATAATATAGGTCTAAATTGTAATGAAAAAGAATAAAGGAAGAAAATAGGTGTGAGCCAGGCTTTCCACATACAGGGTTTCGTTGAGATCATGTAGATGGTTGTTGTGCGTGCTCACTTAAAAGGGAAGTTCGGTAGATTCCGACACGGACCCGCCACTGTATACAGGCATCAGCAGAGTACTGCTGGAGCTTTCAGAACAGCCACTGGAACTGTGAAGAACCGGGAAGGCCTGAGAGATACGCCTGGAGTCAGGAGACCTGCCTGTTTTAACATCACTGTCAGACCCACGGGATGCTGGGGAGGTGGTTGGGCGTGCTGCTTACGGAATGTCTGAAACCGATCCGATCCCTTCTATGATTAGAGGCGGCTTTGAGGTGAGCTTTGGCATTTGATAATGGAAGCATTTCTGACTGCTGATCAGGCGGTCGGGGATGCTTTTTTCGCGCTAGGTATTTGTGAATGACAAGATATTTGTGAATGACAAGACAGAGGGGGATAAATAAGATGATAAGCAATCGTAAAAAGCGTTCATGGTCCATATGCACAGGGGTGATGCTGATGCTGGCGGTTATGGCTCTTTCAGGATGCTCTACAACCAATAAGACGGTGGACAGCTCCAGCAAGGGGGAGAACACATCTGCACATCAGGCCACAACGGACAAAAAGCTGGTGATGGCGTATACGTGGAAACCGTCAAGTGTTGACCCGCATGGCGATAATAGCTGGGATGTTATGCGGTCCGGCGCAGGCGAGACACTTGTCCGTTTGAATGAAAAGCTGGAGCCTGTGGCTTGGCTGGCCAAGGAATGGAAGCAGGACAGTCCCACAGTTTGGACGTTCAGCTTGCAGGATAAGGTCACTTTTCATGACGGAAAGAGTATGGACGCGGAAAGTGTAAAAGCTTCCCTGATGCGTTCCATTGAGAAAAGCCATTTGGCGAAGGATTTACTAGACGTAAAGTCAATTGACGTAACCGGACCGCTGGCGTTGAAAATCACGACAAACCAGCCGAATGCAGCGCTGGTGTCCAATCTGGCTGATCCATCGACGATTGTGCTGGATGTAGCGGCCATGAAAGATGAGCAGAGCTACCCTGCGATGACAGGTGCTTTTAAAATTAAAGCGTTCAACAAGGATCAATCATTGGTCGTAGAGCGTTATGACGGATATTGGGGCGAGAAGGCCCGGCTGGCTGAAGCAACGATGAAGTTCATTACGGACGGCAATTCGCGCCTGTTGGCGCTGCAATCCGGCGAAGTAGATGTAGCGACCGATATTCCGGTGGATAACGCGGAGGTATTGAAAAAGAACGATAAACTGCAAGTGCTGTCGGCTCCCTCTTTGCGCACCCATATGATCGTGTATAACATGCAGTCGCCTGTTTTCAAGGATGCCGCGAACCGCAAAGTAGTGGATAGCTTGATACCACGTGCATCCATTGTGAGTGCGATCATGAGAGGCTATGGTACAGAGGCAAGCAGCCCATTCCCGAGCATTCTCCCCTTCGGTAAGGTCGAGCGTAAAGCGCTGGACGGAACGCCGGAGCAGCTATTGACGAAGGATGGCTGGAAGAAGGATGCCCAAGGCACATGGACCAAGCAAGGCAAGCCGTTCGAAGTTACGTTGCTGACCTTCCCTCAGCGTCCAGAGCTTTCGGTCATGGCTGAGGTGATTCAGAGCCAGCTGTTAAAAGAGGGCATCCAGGTGAAGATCCGCAAGGTGGAAAATATCGACGAGGCGCTAACCAAAAACGATTGGGATTTTGCCATGTACAGTATGCTGACTGCCCATACGGGGGAGCCGCAATATTTTATGGACATGTTTTATTCCTCTAAAAGCGAAGCCAATGTAAGCCGTTATAGTTCCAAACCCCTGGATAATCTTCTTGGCAGCTTGAAGCTGGCGAAGGATACAGCACAGCGTAATGCCGTGACACTGCAAGCGCTGGATATCATTAATACGGATCTGCCGCAGTCGTTCATTGTTCATCCGGATAATGTATTTGGGGCGAAAAAAGGGGTAGAGGGCTTTACGCCGCATCCGATTGAGTATTACTACATTACGGCGCAATCCGATATTGCGGAATAATGGGCTGCGTACCCTATGATTCGTTTTATTCTGGAACGTGTGGCGCAGCTGGTCATCATTGTGTTCGTTGTATCCACGCTGACGTTTGTGCTGATGAGGCTGGCTCCCGGCGACCCTGCTACCATTCTGCTCACCGCGCATAATGTGCCTGCCTCTGAGGAGGCGTTGACGGCGCTGCGCAAGGAGCTGGGCTTGAGCGAGTCGCTCCATATTCAGTATGTGAACTGGCTGCGGGATGTGTTCACAGGGCACTGGGGCACCTCCTATGTGTCCAAGGAATCGGTGCTAACCGAACTGTGGAATAGACTGCCCGCTACCGTGGAGCTGGCTTCGGCGGGCTTTGCCGTCATGACGGTGCTGACTCTTGGAATGGGACTGGCCGCCTCGGTAAAATCCAGCGGTTGGCTCGATCGTCTGGGAAGGCTGTTTGCACTGCTGGGATCGTCCATTCCCTCTTTTTGGCTTGGCTTTCTGCTGATTTACCTGTTCTCCGTCCGTTTGGGCTGGCTCCCATCCATGGGTCGGGAAGATTGGACTCATTTGGTATTGCCAGCTTTGACTCTTGGGGCAGGTTTGGGAGCAGTGCAAGCCCGTGTGCTGCGTGCCCAAATGCTGGAGCTGGGTGACCGGGATTTTGTGAAGGCGGCGAAGGCCCGAGGCTTTTCCCGCGCGCATATTCTGTTTTTTGAGATATTCAAGCATGCGATTTTGCCGATCATTACGCTGTTAGGCACGAATTTGTCATTTATGCTGGCGGGTAATGTCATTGTAGAGACGATTTTTTCATGGCCGGGTTTGGGCAAGTATTTTATAGATGCGATTACGCAGCGGGATTATCCGGTGATTCAGGGGTATGTTATTTTTGCTGCATTTTTAATCGTAGGTGTTCAGTGTTTGGTGGATGTGTTTCAAACGGCTGTAGATCCTAGGCTGCGTTTGCGTTAGGGGAGGAAGTTGAAAATGAAAAACATGCGGCTGTCCTTCAAAGGAAGCTTGCTGACAGGAGGCGTAATGCTGGGCCTGATCGTACTGCTCGGATTGCTGGCTCCATGGGTTGCCCCTCATGATCCTCTCAATGTAGATCTCTTGAAGCGCCTGAAGCCGCCCAGCCGCGAATATCCCTTCGGTACGGACCATTTGGGGAGGGATGTGCTGTCACGGCTGATTTACGGGATTCGGACAAGCGTACTGATTGCCTGTGCGATTACAGCGGCTACGCTGTGCATCAGTTTGCCGATAGGCTTGCTCATTGGCTATGTGCGCGGGCGTGTGGACCAGTTAGTCATGCGGGTCATTGACGGCGTGCTAGCTTTTCCCGATATCATTTTGACGGTGGCGATTGTGGGTATCTTGGGTCCGGGCTTTGTAAACATGACCTTAGCGATTATTGCGGTACGGTGGGCCGGGTATGTTCGGTATATTCGCACCCTTGTTCAAAAAGCCTGTCAGGAGGACTATGTCCGGTATGCCCGTTTATCCGGTAATTCACATGTGCGCGTGCTGAGACGTTATGTATTGCCACAAGTGCTGCCACAGCTGCTTGTGTATGCGGTCTGGGACATCGGGCGAGTGGTGCTTATGGTTGCCGGACTTTCCTTTCTTGGGCTGGGTGTACAGCCGCCTAAGCCGGAATGGGGCGTGATGCTGCATGATGCAACTTCGTATTTTCAGGTGGCGCCGCATGTCATGATTTTTCCGGGTTTGGCGATTATGCTGTTTGTGCTTGCGTGCCAGCTTCTGGGCGACCATTTTTCGGAAAAGGGGACGACGAAATGATGGATGGGACAGGGCATATGAAATGGGATATGGCAGGGCGAAAGCCACTGTTGCACGTGGAACATCTGGAGATATGTCGCATAGGTACAGGAACAGCCGTTAGGACAGAAACTGGTGCAGAAGCAGGCGAGGGAACAGGGATAGGGGCAAGAGCGGGTACACATATTGGCGCAGCAATAGGTGTGGGCGTGGGTAGGAAACCGGGCGCGAATGGGAAAACAATGCGGATAAGCGGTAATCAACCGCTGCTCCGAAATGTCAGCTTTTCCGTATATCCGGGGGAAATTGTGGCTCTAACCGGGCCGAGCGGATGCGGCAAGAGTCTGACCGCGCATGCGATCACGGGCATGCTGGAGCCGGGGATCGGCGTTACGCAGGGGCATATGTACTACAACGGGGAGGATATCGTCCCGTTCGATGAACGGCGCTGGCAAAGGCTGCGCCGCGAGGACATTGCCCTGCTCATTCAACAATCGCTGAGCGGGTTGAATCCGATCCGTACCGTCCGCACCCAGCTGACGGACACGCTTAGACTGCACGGGCGGCGCTGGATGCCGCCCGACCAGAAGGGGCAGGGCAACCTACCCCTCCCTATACCGCAGCAAGCCGCCCCACAGGGCGTGCTGCCCCGGATGCGGCAGATGCTGAGCGGGATTGCACAGATGGCCGGAGGCCGCGCTACTCAAGCGCAGGAGGATTATCTGTGCTCTTTATTGAGCAAGGTCGGGTTTGCAGACCCCGAGCATATTTTGTCCTCGTATCCTTTTGAATTAAGCGGAGGGATGTGTCAAAGGGTACTACTGGCTGCGATGCTAGGCTCCGGTCCGCGCCTTTTTATTGCCGACGAGCCTACCACGGCGCTGGATGTTATCAACCGGGATAAGGTTCTGGCATTGTTCCAACAGCTGAGACAGGACTTTGACCTCACCATTTTGCTGATTTCTCATGATCGTCAGGGTGTGAGCCGTGTGGCGGATCGTGTGCTGGAGATGAGCCCGGAAGGAAGGATGCGCCAATGATACTGGAATTGAAGCAAGTGACCAAAGCCTATCTTGTCCGCAGGCGGAGAAAGGGCTGGTCCAAGACGCAGGATACCGAACAGGCCGTAAAACAGGTGAGTCTGGAGCTGCAACGGGGGGAGTGTCTCGGACTGGTTGGCGGAAGCGGTAGCGGCAAGAGTACGCTGGCAAAATGCATCCTGAGGCTGGAACCGTTAACCTCGGGTGAGATTTGGCTGGATGACCAGCCGATTCACGCCGGAAGGATGAAGGATATCCATCTGTACAAACGAATCCAGTTGGTCGCGCAGGACTCGTCTTCCTCGCTGCATCCCCGCATGACGATCCGAGATATTTTGGAGGAGCCGATCCGCAACTATTTTCCCGAACGAAAAGTACAAGCACTGGATATCTGTCTGTCCTTGCTGAAATCGGTGGGGCTGGAGGCTGACTGTCTGGAGAAATACCCATCACAACTAAGTGGCGGGCAAAAGCAGCGGGTATGCATTGCCAGAGCGCTGGCGGTGAAACCGGATGTCATCTTGTTCGACGAATCAGTCGCCAATCTGGATACGGCAACGCAATCTTCTGTGCTGGACATGCTCAAGAGGGTACAGGTGGAGCGCCAGCTATCCTATCTTTTTATCACCCATGATCTTCAATCCACGCAGCAGTTTTGTGATCGGATTGCCGTCATGTATCAGGGGAAGATCGTGGAAATATTCAAGGAATGGGATGAAGACCTGATACAGCATGAATACACGCGTACCCTGTTTCAAACGCTGGCGGATTGATCCATAAATTTAATATTCTACAAATTTAAAATAAATTAGAGTGTAGCTTGTCGAATAGTGTTGACAAAACGGGATGTAGTACCTATTCTAAATATGATTATGATAATCATTATCACATATACAGAAAAGGGGAAATACATTGATGTCCGTTCGACACCGCAAGACTGCTACCCTTATGCTGGTGGCAATCCTCTTATTATCCGTTATTTTGGGCTGCGCGAAGCAGGAAAATACACCTGCATCCACCTCAACTGACGGAGCTGCCAATGAAAAGTCGATTACGCTATCTTGGCCGCGCGACATTGGTACGATGAATCCTCACGTATACAATCCTTCCCAACTTTTTGCACAATCCATGATTTATGAGCCGTTGGTCAGCTACAAGCAAGGGGGCAAGCTGGAGCCTGCTTTGGCTGAATCCTGGACCATTTCCAAGGACGGTAAAATATATACGTTCAAGCTTCGCAAAGGCGTGAAGTTTTCAGATGGCACTCCATTTAATGCGGCTATTGTCAAAAAGAACTTTGACGCTGTTATGAAAAATGAGAAAACGCACAGTTGGCTTGGTGTGGTGGGCGTTCTCGACAAAACCGAAGCTGTAGATGACAGTACCTTCCGAATGACGCTCAAAGAGCCATACTATCCGTTGCTTCAGGACTTGTCTGTCGTTCGCCCGTTCCGTTTTTTGGGTGAAGCCGGGTTCCCGGATGATGGAGATACGTCCAAAGGGATTAAGAAACCTGTAGGTACAGGCCCTTGGTTGCTGGATGAATACAAGCAAGATGAATATGCAACCTTTAAGCGTAATCCGAATTATTGGGGTACTGCACCGAAGGTAGATAAAATTACGGTGAAAATCATTCCCGATGGCGAAACACGTGTAATGGCCTTTGAAAAAGGCGATCTGGACCTGATTTACGGAGAGGGCGTCATCAGTCTGGATGCTTTCAAGCAGCTTCGCGACACAGATCAGTATGTCACCAAGCTGTCCGAGCCTGTCGGTACAAGAAGCCTGTTGCTCAACTCGTCCAATCCCAAGCTGGCAGACCTTCGGGTACGTCTGGCGCTCCAGCATGGCTTTAACAAGCAGGCGATGGTGGAAGGGGTGACCTCGGGGCTGGAGGAAAAAGCGGATACTGTTTTATCCAAAAACTATCCGTATACGAATGTGGACTTACAGCCTGTTGACTATGATGTGGAAAAATCCAAAGCGTTGCTGGATGAGGCTGGCTGGAAGCTGCCCGCAGGCGGTACAGTACGGGAGAAGAACGGACAACAGCTGGATTTTGAGCTGATTTTTGATAAGACCGATCCGATCCAAAAGGCGATGGCCGAAACCATTCAGGCGGAATGGGGAGAACTGGGCGTCAAGGTGAAACTGACCGGACTGGAGCTGACAGTTCAAATCAAGCGCCTTAGATCTAACCAGTTTGATCTGTACTTCTGGTACAACTATGGTGCGCCTTATGATCCGCATTCCTTTATTAATGTCATTGCCAAGAAGAGCTTCGGTATTTCCGAGGTGCTGAGCGCCCTTCCGATGAAGAAGGATCTGGATCAGCAAGTACACGAAGCACTCTCATCGACAGACGAAACCAAGCGTCAAGAGCTGTATGCTTCGATTCTGAAGACGCTTCAGGAGCAATCTGCAATTGTGCCTATTTCGTATATTAAGAAAACCGCAGTATATCAGAAAAAGATTACAAACTTTGTATTCCCGGCCAATCGGGATGAAAATCCGTTTGAGGGAATTGAAATCGGGAAGTAGTTAAAACCGAAGGGTAACGTTCGCTTACAGAATAGGAGGACAACTTGTGATCAGCTATATTGGGAAACGAATGATAGCGGTCATTCCTATTATTCTCTTTGCCACTCTCGTTACCTTTGCACTCATTCATATTTCACCGGTTGATCCGGCCGAGGCCTATTTGTCAGCAGCTCACATCTACCCGACTCCGGAAATTCTGGAGCAGAAGCGGCATGAATTCGGACTGGATCAGCCTTTGCTGACACAGTATATGCAGACGCTGCAAAGAATCAGTCGGCTGGATTTCGGTACTTCATACCTGACAAACAAGCCGGTGTGGGATGAGGTGAAGGTTCGTTTGCCTGCCACTGTCGAGCTGGCCTTGAGTAGCATGGTGCTTTCCATCGTGGTGAGTGTTCCGCTGGGCGTACTGGCCGCGATACGTAAAAATGGCTGGATCGACATGCTTAGTCGAGGGATTTCATATGTTGGAGCGTCTATTCCCCAATTCTGGTTGGGATATCTGTTGATCTTCTTTTTCTCCGTTCGGCTGGATTGGCTGCCTGTAGAGGGCCGGGGAACGTGGCAGCATCTGGTGCTGCCTACGTTGACCCTGTCGCTGGTTCTGATTGCTCTATATACGCGCCTGCTGCGTTCCAGTGTATTGGAGCAGCTTCAGGAAACGTATGTGCAGTATGCCAGAACTAGAGGAATTCGTGAGCGGGTGATCATGCTCAAGCATGTACTGAAAATTGCCATCGCTCCACTGATTACAAGTATGGGCATGAATCTGGGCAAGCTGCTGACCGGAACGATTATTGTCGAGCAGGTGTTTTCATGGCCCGGGTTTGGCCGTTACTTTGTGGAAGCGATATTTAACCGGGATATTCCCGTCATACAATGCTATGTGTTTTTGGCGGCATGCCTGTTCATCGTATGCAATTTGCTCGTTGATCTGGTGCATTTGTATATGGACCCCCGAATTTCATCGAAGGGACGAGCAGAGCAGTGATGATAAGGTTGCATACAATGTTCAAGGGTCAAAAGGTGATCGTGGTCTGCTCTATAGTGCTAGTGGTTCTTTTTATCATTATGGCGCTGGCTCCGTGGCTTGCTCCCCATGATCCGGTTAAAGTCAATTTACTGCACAAGCTGGAAGGCCCTTCAAAAGAATATTGGCTGGGAACCGATCATTTGGGTCGGTGCAATCTGTCCCGGCTGCTGTATGGAGCACGGATTTCGCTTGGCTTTGCGACACTAATTTTCCTGTCCTCGCTTAGCATCGGCGTTGTGATCGGGTCGGTTGCAGGCTATTTGGGCGGCTGGGTCGATAGTGTGCTGATGCGGTTTTGCGAAGGGATTATGGCGTTTCCGAATTTGGTGCTTGTACTGGGCATTGTCGGTATTTTTGGGCCGGGTCTCATGCAGGTGCTGCTTGCCTTGATGATGGTGCAGTGGGTGTATTATGCCAGAATGTGCCGCAATATGGTCGTCAGTCTGAAAGAGCGGAATTTTATAGCTGCTGCAAGGATTAGCGGGTCCTCCTCAGGGGCCATTATCCGGCGGCATATCATTCCGAATGTGCTGCGGCCGATTGTGGTCATTGGTACGCTGGAGATGGGCTGGGCGATCATGGATATTTCCGCGTTGTCATTCCTCGGTCTGGGCATCCAGCCGCCGACTCCCGAATGGGGAGCGATGATTCATGAGGGAACGGGATACATCCGCAGTCATCCGGAATTAATGATCTATCCGGGCGTCATGATTCTGGTGGTAGTGATGGCCTTCAATCTATTGGGAGAAGCGCTGTCCGACCGATACGGAATTGCCAAACGTCAGTAAAACAGGAGTGAGAACAACGATGGATGACGGAGCGAAGTCGAAGGTGCTGGAGGTCAGCCGTTTGCAGGTGAAGCTCAAAACCGATGCAGAGGCGGTGTCTCTGCTGGAGCCGATCCATTTTGAACTGAAAAAGGGACAGGTTCTGGGTCTTGTCGGCGAGAGTGGAAGCGGCAAAACGGTAACCTGTAATGCGCTGCTCCAGTTGCTGGATCGCCAGACGATGGACGTGGAAGGCAGTGTCCGTCTGAACGGGCGCGAGCTGAACGGCATGGCAGCCGAGGAGATGCGGCGTATTCGCGGCAAGGAAATCGCGTTTATTATGCAAAATCCGATGAGCGCTTTTACGCCAGTGTATACGATCGGGGCTCAGTTTATGGAAACGCTTCGCACGCACACCGGATTAACCAAACGACAGGCCCGTGATCTTGCCATATTGGCTTTGGAAAACATGAATCTGCCCGAACCGGCCGAACTGATGAAGCGTTATTCGTTTCAGCTAAGCGGGGGAATGCTGCAACGGGTCATGATCGCCATTTCCATGTGCCTGCGGCCAGCAGTGGTTATTGCGGATGAACCGACGACGGCGCTCGACGTGGTCAATCAGCTACAGGTGCTAAGAGAGCTGGATCGCTTGCGTACGGAATACGACACTTCCATTTTGCTGATTTCGCATGATCTGGGCGTCATTTCCCAAATGGCGGATGAAGTGGCAGTCATGCAGCGGGGACGTATCGTCGAGCAGGCGGAGATTCATCAGTTGTTCGACCAGCCGCAGCATGAATATACGAAAATGCTACTGCATGCCAGACCCAAGTTGTCCCTTCGGGGCATAAATCAGGTAGGCGGTTAGTCGCCTGTTGGACACTTTCAAAAGGGGAGCGAATGCGCGTGCTACAAGTGAAGGAAGTAACTCATAGCTATGGAAGGCGCAAATGGTTGGGCCGCTCCGAACCACGCCCCCCTGTATTGGCTGACGTTTCGCTTACCATAGAGAGCGGATTTTGCCTGGGCTTGCTTGGAACCAGCGGAGCGGGGAAAAGCACGCTGGGCAAGGTCATTCTGGGGCTGGAGAAGCCGCAGGAGGGTCAGGTGCTGTTCCAGGGCCAGGACATTTATAATGGAAGCCCCCAAGTCCGCAGGGGACTGCGACGGGACATGCAGGTCGTATTTCAGGACTGCTATTCGGCTGTAAATCCCCGGATGACCGCCGGGCAGATTATCGGGGAGCCTCTGGACAATTACGAACGGTTATCGGTGCAGGAGCAAAAGAAAACGATCGAAAACCTGCTGGAACGGGTTGGTCTCAAGCCGGAGGATCGGAATAAATATCCGCATCAATTCAGCGGCGGACAATTACAGCGGATCAACATTGCACGGGCGATTGCGCTCAAACCAAAGCTAATCGTTCTGGATGAGTCCGTCAGCAGCCTGGATATGGTTCACCAGATGCACATTTTATCCCTGCTGGGAGAGCTGAAATCCTCGTTTGGATTGTCGTATCTGTTCATCACGCATGATATTCGGGCGGCTTACGCTGTCTGTGATGAGATTGCTGTGATGGAGCAGGGAAGATTGATCGAGCGCTGTGATGACAAGGACCGGATTTTTGAATCCGCTCATCCGGCTGTGCAACGGCTGATCTCGTCCATTTTGCCGGAACATCCAGCAGACCGTCTTCCGTTTCATGGATGACAGCGGACCCGCAAGGGTCCTTTTTTTTGTGCAACATATGGATAAGTAATTGAAATTAAATTTACTTGTTGTATTATATGAATAACCCGTTATAATATAAAATCATAGTAAATTACTTGGATTAAGAAGGGGTACATATATGAAGAAATCTGCTTTTGTTGCAGCGATTGGCCTATCTCTCGTGTTATTGACGGGAGCCCTGAGCGGGTGTTCCTCAAAGGAAGCAGCATCGGGGGATAAGGTTATTTATGTGGGCACACAAAATGACTACCCGCCGTTCGCTTTTACGAATGATAAAAATGAGTTGACCGGGTACGATGTGGAAGTGGTCAAGGAGATTGACAAGAAGCTGGACGGCTATAAGTTTGAGTTTGTGCCTTCCGGCTGGGACGGAATTTTCCTGGCGCTGGAATCGAACAAAACTCAGGTCGTAGCGGATGAAGTCGCCAAAAATCCTGAGCGTGAGCAAAAATATTTGTTCTCGGATGAATCCTACTTTCAGGCGCAATCTGTTATTGTCGTGAAAAAAGGCAGAACGGATATACACTCTCTCAAGGATTTGGAAGGCAAGAAGGTAGCTGCTTCCGTAGGGGATTCCTACACTCAATTACTGGAGCAGTACAATGCGAAGAACGGCAACAAAATTATTTTGAAATACAATGACACGGGCACTTCATCCGACAACCTTCAGGACGTGCAAAATGGCCGGGTGGATGCTTATGTGAATGATCCAGTCATGACGGCTGCTACGATCAAGAAGGAAGGCTTGCAGGTCGAAGCGGCAGGTGATCCTGTGCAAACGGATGATATCAATCTGGTGTTCAAGAAGGATAAGCAGGGCGAAGAGCTGAAAGCGAAAATTGACCCGATTATTAAAGAACTGAAAGCGGACGGAACGTTGAAAAAACTGTCCGAACAATGGACAGGCGGGGAATATATTCCTCAGTAACAACAATGCAAAGGGTAAAGTGGGGTTCATATGGAAAAGCTGTTTGATTTGGATTATATGCTGAAAAGCCTTCCCAGGATCGTGGAGTATCTACCCGTTACGCTATGGATTGCATTTTTGTCCATGCTGCTGGGTACGATTATCGGGTTGGCAACGGCGTTAATTCGGATATACAAGGTGCCTGTATTGGCGCAACTGTCTACGCTGTATGTCTCGTACATCCGGGGAACACCGCTCATTGTGCAGTTATTTCTCGTATATTATGGAATACCCAAGTTTTTATATTATCTTCAGAGCGAATACGGTTTCTTGCAGCAATTAAATATCTACGTGATTCCGCCCGAGATTTTCGCGCTGTTGTCATTTTCGCTGAATCTCGGGGGTTATCTGTCGGAGACGTTCCGGGCGGCGATTAATTCGGTGGATCGGGGGCAATTTGAGGCGGCCAATTCCATCGGTATGAGCCAAACACAGATTATGCTTAAAATTGTGCTGCCACAGGCATTGACGGCGGCTTTGCCCAATTTGGGGAACACGCTGATTAGTACGGTGAAGGACACGTCTTTTATCTTTATGATTGGTGTTGTCGATATGATGGGACAGGCCAAAATTATGGGCGCACGTGCGCTGGCCTTTTTTGAGGTATACGTTGCGGTGTCCCTGATCTATTGGGTGGTGTGCATCATTATTGAGCGCGGGCTTGTCGTGCTGGAGAAGCGTATTCGAATTTACGAAAGAAGTGAGTAAGGGCATGATTCAACTTCATCAAATTCATAAGCATTTTGGACAGCATCATGTGTTGAAGGGTATAGACCTGACCGTAGGCAAGGGAGAAGTCGTGGTTATTCTGGGGCCAAGCGGATCGGGCAAGTCTACGCTGCTGCGCAGCATCAACTTTTTGGAGCAGCCAACCAGTGGTGTCATTGAGATCGACGGTGTGAAGGTGGATGCAGCCAAGGCGGGGAAAAAGGACATTCTCGGATTGCGCACGGCAACGGCGATGGTATTCCAGCAATATCAGTTGTTCAAAAACCTGAATGCCCTCCACAATGTCATGATCGGCCTGACCAGTGTCAAAAAGCTGGACCGCAAGCAGGCGAGGGAGATCAGTGAAGGCATTTTGGAAAAGGTCGGGTTGAAGGATCGCATGACCTACTACCCTGCCCAGCTTTCGGGTGGACAACAGCAGCGTGTTGCGATTGCCCGCGCCTTGGCGCTGAATCCGCAGGTGCTGCTGTTCGACGAACCGACGTCCTCACTCGACCCCGAGCTGGTGGATGAAGTGCTGTCGGTCATTCAAAAGGTAGCGAGTGAAGGCAATACGATGATTATCGTCACGCATGAGCTTGGCTTTGCGAGGGATGTCGCGGATCGGGTCGTGCTGATGGAGCATGGCGTGATCGTGGAGCAAGGCCCGGTGGAGCAGTTTTTTACCAATCCGAAGGAAGAACGGACACGGCAGTTTCTGGGCAAAGCGTTGGTACAGAGAGCGCCACAGGAGCAACCCGTATCTCTGTAAGAGTGCTCCCCCATAGCAAAAAGCACGGCAGGCAAGTCGCAGGAAGAAAGTAAAACCTGCGCTTGCTTGCCGTGTTTTTATTCATTTTAGATGACAAAGGTAAGGCTAGAGCTCAATTCCACGTGGAACAATTCTTCTCTTTACCATTGCAAAGTAGCTTATCACACTTATTCATGATAAATTCTAGGAACAATAAAGTGAAGATGTAATCGGGAAGGAACATGGGCACATGAAAAAGGTTCTATTCATTAATACCGGGGGGACGATCTCTTCCTCCTATCAGGAAAATGGTCTGACGCCGACCCAATCGGCTGAAAATATTTTGGCGGAAATTCCGGAGTTGAAGGAAATCTGTGAAATTGATGCCCATAATCTGATGAGCATTGATAGCACGAATACACAACCGGAGGACTGGGCTTCCATCGCCCGAATGGTACATCGTTCCCTTGATCAGTACGACGGCATCGTCATTGCCCATGGCACGGATACGATGGCTTATACGGCTTCGGCTTTGAGCTTCATGTTGGGAACCGTAGACAAGCCGGTCGTGGTGACGGGGTCGCAGGTGTCCATTCTGGCTGAGCACAGTGATTCCAAAAAAAATGTAATCGACTCGTTTCTGACCGCCTGTGGCGAGGTAGCGGGGGTATTTGTCGTATTTAACGGCAAAATCATCAACGGCAGCCGCAGCTCCAAAATCAGAACGCGCAGCTATAACGCTTTTGAGAGTATTAACTATCCGTATATCGGCCTCGTGGAAGACGGGAAGGTGGTCTATACAGAGGGCATATTTGCGAATCGCAGTACAGTTCGCCATCCATACAATGACGGGTATGCTTCGGAAGTATTTCTGCTCAGGCTGATTCCGGGGACGAATCCGGCTATTTTTGATGCCATTCAGGGCTTGGGCTATAAAGGGATCGTGATTGAGGGCTTTGGCATGGGGGGCGTGCCCTTCAAGGAAAGAAGTCTGATCAGCAAAATTGAGGAATTAATGAAGAACGGCATGAGTATTGTCGTGACCACCCAATGTCCTTATGAGGGCGGCGATCTGACGATTTACGAGGTGGGACAGAAGGTGCTGGAAAAGGGTGTTATTCCGGGTTATGACATGACGACGGAGGCACTTGTGACTAAAATGATGTGGGCGTTGGGCCAGACCACTGACCCTGCCGGGGTAGCAAAAATTATGGCCACAAACTATGTGGACGAGGTTTCTTTGCCTACGGATGATACAGGCTCTCTGTAAGGGAGCCTGATTTTCGCAGCAGGAATGGGTAATCAGGACAGGTAACAGGGGCGCTCGGCTAACGCTGAGCCTACCCCTGTCTATTTTGAATCTGATTAGCTATTTCTAATGAGTGTAGGGCTTGCTCCAGTGGAATCCACGGAACCCGTTCTTCCCGGAATGTATATCCCTATGGACTTGTGGTGAAAAAAGGGGATTGGTATCTCATTGCCTTTTGTGAAGCAGGGCAGGAGATTCGAACCTTTAAGTGCGAGCGAATCATGGCGGTTAAGGTTAAGCCGTCTGCGGAGTTCTTTGAGGTTCCTGTGGATTTTTCGCTGGAAAATCACTGGATGAAGCAAGAAGCAGCATTTGAGCAGCTTTGCAGAGAGAAAGAGTACTACCCGGTTGTGATCCGGACGAATGAGGCGCAAGCTGGAATCGTAGAGCCTGCAACCCTCCGACAATTTGTGAAGGAGGAAATTAGCCGACTCCAGAGGATATATGTATAAATCATCAAAAAAACACCTGCCTATGGCAGATGCTTTTGCTTGTTACGTCCAGGCCCAGAGGAATCCGTCACGATCCCAGGCGATTTTGCCGCCATGAAGCTTACGAAACGCTTTTTTGATTTCCTTTTCGAGAGATACATGACCGTGCTCACTTATAAACACATACTGCTCTCCATACTCAGAGCGTACATATGCAATCGCGTCCTCTTGTTTCAAGGTTCCCACTTCACGGATTTGCGCGACCATCCATGCTGCAATTTGCTGTTCTGTTGTAGGGGTATTGTCTGTTTTGTCCATGTGTCGTATCCTTTCCATCGTTCCATAATAATCGATATTATAATTGTATTTACCTATGGTAAGATAAATGTTTTTCCATCCACTCTCCATATAGTATACGCAAATTACGAAATTACCAAATCTGTCGGCAGTAGCAAGGAGCGTGTAAGATGGAGAGAAGAACTGTCGGCTTGTCAGTAAAAAACTTGGGCCGCAAAATGCTAATAGCAGCGGTGAGTACTCTGCTGATCTCTACGGTGGCAATTCCCGGAGCGGAAGCTGCCATGAGTGACAGAGAGTGTCGCTGGACCGATTGGGGACGACTGGGAGACCACGAGAATGACATGGAAGGGATGCTGCTGGTCGTCCGTAAACCGGGGGTGACCAGAAAAGACGGCTCCGTTGTGGATCGCTCCCAGTTCCCGAATGGCGAACTGGAACTGGTGTGCAATCACAAAATTTAAACAGCAAGGATCAAAATTATTGGAAAAATTATTTATCTGATTTTGACGAGTCCAAACGCATGAATTATGGCTTGAAGGCATTACAGCATACGCTGTGGCCGCTCAGAAATGATTTTTCCATTCAATTGTGGTCAAGCTATGGCACCTTTAAAGGAGATAACGGCAAAGAAGATGCAGCGAGTGCGCCATGGGGCTGGAGCTTTAAAGGCTATCGTGATTTAGGACGCGGTACCATCCTTACAGATCCGGCATCATTCGTCGATGCTTTGTTCAAGGACAAGGGGCCTTACTCTAAGAACTACGTGACCAATCCATATCGTTAAGCTTGTGATTCGTGTGATTTCAAGAAACGGTTGACTCTGTCCAGATATGTTTCAAGTAAATGAATTTATATAGTTGGCGAAGTGGGCTTTCTTTTGTATAATTAAGGGAATATTCACGGGAATTTTCTTTTTTTGAATTGAAAACATACAAGTAATCCCTGGGGGTGCCTGATTTGAAGGAAACAACCACGATTCGTGCAGAGCTGGAGCAGTATATCAGACGTGAAGGAATCACGATTAGTAAGTTTGGGGAGAACACGGGTATTAATGCAGGAACGATCAGTGCCATTATTAACGGCAATCGGCCGATTGCGATGTTGCTATTGGATCGGATTGCGGCAGGCATGGGGCTTGAAGAGGGAAGTTTCTATGAGCTGTACATTGAAGAATTTATACGGAATACGGCACCGAATTGGCGGCGGGTTCGCCCATTTTTGTACCGCTGTGCAGAGCTGAACAAACTGGATTGTATGGAACAAGTCGTGGAGTTCATGATGGACTATCTGATTTACGCTCCGGCCTTGTTTGAGACGGCAGAAGAATTGTTCAGAAAAGGCAAGTTTGCGGCAGCGGCTATCATCTATAAAAATGTCTCGGAAAGCGAGAAGTATCAACATTCCGAGCGTCTGGCCCTCTGCCAGTATCGGTTATTTACAATCGCTGTCGGTGATGATCAGGACGAAAATTTATGGGCCGCCACAAACTTTGAAAGCTTTGTAGATCGATTGGGTGAAGCGGATCAACTGGATGCATTAAAAGATTTGGCCAATACTTATGTTACGCTGCGGCGTTGGGATAAAGTAGAAGCATTAGCTGATAAAATGTGTCGCAGGGCTAAAGCGCAGTATGAGAAAAAATATGGGAAAACCAAAAAAGCAGAGCGCGGCAAGGAAACAAAAGGCCCTTTGTTTATGTATATTGTATACTCTTACGTGCTGCGTGCCGGTATTTGTGACGAACGAGGGGATTATGAAAAGGCTTTGGAATATGTCTCCCTGTACGCTGATCTAAGCTGGGTGCAGGAGGATACGGAAGAAGCGCGCCGCTTGAAGGAGCAGTGTAGTAACTGGGCTGAGGCCAACGGATATCTGTATCAGCTCATGTCTGGTAAACTGGACGTCATTCCACAGTATGTGGCCTACCTGGAAAGAAACGAAGGCGAGATTCTGATGGGATTGTTCAAAATCATGCTGGCCGCAAATCGTTATGATTTTAATGTGGATGATGTACTGCAACGTTTCGAGAAACAAATCGCCGCATTAGCCAATCAGCATGTCAAGGTGGGCACCTATACGGAGCAGGTATCAGCCGATCTCTATGCGCGTTTTCTGGCGGAGCTGGCTTGCTACGATCTCAGTAAAAAGCGCTATACGAAAGGTATGAAATTCTTGTTGGAAAGCCTGTCCTATTCTGTGGTGCTGGATGGTAATCCTGTAACGATTAAATGTGTAGGTTTATTTGAAAAATTCCGGCATACTGCCTCTCCTGAGGCGACGGAGGAATATAAAGATTTACTTGGAGAGGTAAGAGCATTTCAATGATAAAAAAGATTACTTATTTTCTGCTCGTGTTTAATTTTTTTATCATACTGAATTCTTCACCCATTGCTCCCCTAGTAGAAAACCCTAGCGAAGCTCATAGTCATGGAATAGGCAGCTGGTCATTGTCATCCTCGGAACCATCTGCTTAATAGGTTGGGATAACGCCATGAAAGGTATTCTCTTGTAAAAGAGGATACCTTTTTGTATTGTGGCGGCACACTCGCGAATGAACTCTTTTTCCATTAAGGCTTGGAGGCTTGCGGTTGAGCAGGCGGGAACCAGACATGACGCAGATCCACCCACCCCTGACTGTTGAAGGAAACGCCGCGAACGGAAGGAAGATATGCTGTCTGGACGGGCTTTTCATATAAGATATGGAGCTGATGCTCATGAATAAGTCGGGTTTCGATATGCTCGAATTGACGCGCCCTGACCGTATGATCCGCTTCTCGTGCAATATCTCGCAGCAGTCTTTCGATATCAACGCGGCTATGCGGCTGGACATGCCCGGACACATTGAGATACAGATCGAACAGGCGCAATTGCTCATCACGGTCACGAAACAGAGAAAAGATGATCAGGTCCGATTCCATACGAATGGAGGAGCTTTTAAATTCATTCATGGATGCAGACACGATGTTACAGGTATACCCGCACGATTCCAGCTGGGACGCGACCCGGTCTGCATCGGCTCTATACTCGGGAATGGTGGCAATTTGCAACGTTGCCGGGGATTCATGCGAATCGTCAGATGCATCCACCATCGGAGGGAGGCTGCGATGATCCAGACACGCGACAATTCGGGCTCGTACTTCCGGGTTACGTAACGGCCCATCCTTGTGGGTATTGCATGTGATAAATTTACGTACCGAAGCCGCCGAGTGAATCTGACCCCATGCAGTATCCGTGTTCCCGGCCAATACGGGATTGTGGATGATATGAAAAGGCGATGCTGTATCTGCGGTATCCGCCGCCGATTCCGGCTTGGCCGCCCACGGGAGCTGAACAATTTCCACCCGGTCGAGATGGGCGCGGCCTTGAAAATAAGGAGCGAATGCCTCCAGTATGCATAAGCTCTCGTTCATCTCCGTGACCTTGAATGCCCCTGTGCCAACAGGGCGAATGCCAAAGGCTGCTTCACCCATCTGATTCAGCTCACGGGGTACGATGGCGGCACGACTGGTACACAGGAAGGAGAGAAACAGCTCGTTTGGCTCCTTCAGCTCGAAGCGCACCATCGTCGGACTTAACGCCTGTACGTGCTCGATCTGCCGAACGATAAAATGGTACAGTCTCCGCCCTGGCGCGCGAATCAGCCGCTCAAAGGTATAGACGACATCCTCGGCGGTCAGTATTTTGCCGTTATGGAACAGCACCTCCTTACGCAAGAAAAAGGTCCATTGCGTACGGGTAGCGTCCACTTCCCAAGCGTGCGCCAGTCCCGGTAAAATCTCACCGCTCTCGTTCGCCCGCCGGGCCAGCCCGTCAAAGACATGGCTGGATACGAAGGACTCCGCGAGCCAGTTCATATACAGCGGGTCCAGTGTATACAACTGCTGGCGAATGGGCAGACGCAACGTATCAATCTGCTGCTGATCGCTGCGAACCTCTGCGTGATGCCCGAAGTAGTTCAGCAGCCAGCCTTGCAAATGCTCCTGCATCGTGGATGAACGCGAATGGGCCCGGATTTCATCCAGTGCGCGTTTGATGTCGTGGCGGTCGATGGCCTGCATCATGGACTGCACCGCAATGTCCTCCGGCTGAATCAGGAAACGCAGGCTGGAGCGGCGGCCCCTGCCTCGGCGGGGAGTCCACTGTATCCAGTCATGCTTTTCCATTTTCTGAATGATCATCAGGGCATTGCGGTGGGTGCAGTCAAAAATAGCCGCCAGCTCATCCAGCGTAGTCTCTATCGTATGGTTCTCGTCCCTGTCGTCAGCGGTGTGCGAGTGAAGCCGTAAAAATTGGGCATGAAGTTTCATAAATGGTTGCTCCGTTTCCCCTATGGATGATTAAAGTGCAGTCGTTTATATAAAATAGGAAATTTTACGTCGATTAATTTCTCTTTATCTTCTTATTTTATCATCTACAATAAGGGTTATAAAGCATATTTGTGGAGGTATTTACCATGCATGACAAGTTGAGTGGAACGTCTTTGCCGAAACCGTCTTTTCTGTCCGCCTTTGCTGCGGCGATTGTGTTGGCGCTGGTTCATCAATATCTGTTTTACGGGCATGCGCTGGGCGTGTCTCTGCCGATTTTTGTCATTCTGTTCTACACTTATATGTATGTTTATAACCGGGATCGTATCCGGCTTGACTCGTGGATGGGGCGATTGCTGTTTGCCGTGATTATGCTGCTGTCACTGACATATGCGCTGTTTGATAATCCGGTTCTATATGTGTTAAATGCGCTGGCTATACCTGCTCTGATTAGTGTACATATGGTGCTGCTGCTCGGGGAGAAGAGGCATAGCTGGTCGGAACCCGGTATTATCGGGCAGGCGTTAAGCCATTTGTTTTATCAAAATCTGCGGCATATTGTGACTCCGTTTCGGATGTTCAAGACAGCAGCCTTTCGGAATGTAAAGGATGAGCGCAAGCGTGTATTGGGGAAAGTGATGATCGGTTTGCTGATCGCCCTGCCGCTGCTGTTCATCATTATATCTCTGCTGGCATCAGCGGATGGAATGTTCAAAGAGCTGTTATCGGATATACCTTCATGGATCGGCACGCTGTCTTTTGGTAGCGGAATGCTGCGGCTAATCTGGACCTGCTTTTTTACCTTCTGTTTTTTCTACTATTTGTGGGGATTTGTACAGCCTGCTCCGCGTAATTCGGAGAGAGAAGTTCAGTCATGGCATGGGTTAGACGAGCGCACGAATGGTCAAGTGCCTTACCACGAGCCGGTCGCGATCAAGTTTGATCCTGTGATTACCGCTACGGTGCTGATCGTTATGAATCTGGTGTATGTTGTGTTCGTCGTGTTGCAGTTCGGATATCTGTTTGGTGCATGGGAAGGCGCTCTGCCCGTAGGAACCTCGTATGCGGAATATGCGAGAAGGGGCTTCGGGGAGCTGGTTATGGTGACAGGCATTAACTTTGTCCTGATGATCAGTGTGCTAAAGTGGACCGAATTCAGTTCCAGTCTATTGCAAAAAATGAACAATGGCCTGCTGTATGTACTCGTTGGCTGCTCGGGTGTGATGCTGTATTCGGGTTATACCCGGCTGGTCATGTATGAACAGGCCTACGGATATACGTACACCCGTTATCTGGTACACGCGTTTATGATTTTTCTGGGCTTGCTGCTGCTCATTGCAGCGGTACGCATTCATGTCCGTCAGCTTCCGCTGGCGAAATATTATGTTGTACTCGCTCTGGTGGCGTATGTCGTCGTGAATTATGTGGGCATTGATGTACGGATTGCTGAAAATAATCTCGAACGGTATCGCACTACATCGATGATCGATAAGGAGTATTTGAGTGGGCTATCGGCGGATGCTATTCCGCTGTTGATTGAATTTAGCCGTAAGGAACACGGAGCGATGGATGAGTTTCTACAAGGTCGTCTGATGAGCATGACGAGGGAGGAAACGGCATGGCCTGCGTTCAATTGGGCCGAATATCGGGCACAACGCAAGCTGCACGACTATATTTTGGAATGAGAGGTGCTTGGGGATGATCGGAACAGATGCAGTACAGGGTATGGTGTTGGAGCTACAAAATGAAATGTCACAGTATCAGCATCAGTTTGATGTAAGACGGAACGCTTTTCTCGCGGAGGCTATGTACCTCGGCTTGAGTGGGGAGGAGGCCCGATCTTATGCTATCCAGAGCGTGGGTCCGGTCGTTCCCATCACGTGTATGCCGACGCTGGCTCCCGGCAAAACCCGGCCGCTCAGTCCAATGCTGGAAGCACGCTACCGTTATGCCGGGTACTGGCAGGACATGGGGGAGCATATGCTCTTGCCGGATGATGTGCTGCGGATCGCAGGCACAGAGCGATTTCGCAGTTGGATCAGCGATATGCGGAACTATTGGGTGGAATCGGCCCCGTATCGATTTGGGGATGATCGCCTTTCGCTCCTCTCTGTCGTCAATGAAGAGGAAGGCCACTTTTCCATGCTGGTCTGGAAGGAGCCCGGTGAGGAGCCAGAGGTGTGGACCTACGCTTCGCAGCATGAATACCGATTCAGTCATCTGTTGCACTGGTTCAAATGGCTGAACGGGCGGAGTGAAGAATGAGAGGTACGTACAGGTCACTAAAAAGAATCGTATATCTGACTTTTTTGAAGCCGGAATTGGCCGACAAGTACGCTTTGACGTACACATCGAAGTGTATTCGTCAGGCAAGTTCGTAAAAGTGCAATATAACACCTCCTATATGGGCTATCTTCCTATACATGATGCAAATTGTAGTTATCAACAGATCTGATTGATTACCAAAACTCTTCCAAGCGTAGTGTCACGCTCGCATTACCGCTGACATTGTTTAATGTTCGCATGGCCAGAGTCACATATACGCCGCTGCTATCTTGTCCAAAATAAGTCCCATTGTATTGTCGCTATATCCCCATTCAGCCCGCTGAGTTCCCGTGGGAGGGATGGGAACTTGTACATTAATACCGGATTCAAATGCCGCCCCGTTCAGAAATTGTCCGCGTTCCGCTGTTTGGAGCTCTGCAAGATCATTGGAAGCTGCTAATGTACTCAGTTGATACGTTTCTAGCGAATTTAGCACATTTCCCCCCGCCGATTTTGGTGACAAGATCCCTCAACTGAGAAATACCATAATTGGAAGCGTAGTTGAACTGAGGGCTTGCTTCAGCCGTTTGCAACTTGTCAGTCATTGAGTTCAGTGTTGGTGAAACCCCTGATAAGTTGTATATCGTTTGAATTGTTGGACTCATGGATGTACCACTCCCTTCTATGAACATCGAAATTTACCTGATGATGAATTCAATCATGATCGGTACAGACGGATCAAGTGTATCTCCATCCGGAAGGTTAATCGCAACTGTTGAAACGGAGGAATAATTGGCATAAGTATATCTCACGTCCAGTTATTGAAACCTGGAGATTCACAGTTTACGAGACTGAGAATCTCCAGGCTAACGTATATCATGTGAGAAAATGGTCCTGAATCCATTTTATTTTTAAAAAATGATTAAGTGCTGATCGTAATCGTTGGTGCTGAAATGGCTGGCTGAGTCGTAATGGATGAGACCGTATTATCAAAGCTGGCTACAGCCAGGGTGACAGGAACACCTACGGCAATATCAGTGGTCGCCAAAACTAGACTGGCGGGTGTCAAAGTGGATAAAGTAGCCTGCTGCAAAACACCATTCACAAATACATTGAAATAATCGCCTGCGCTAAGGACAGGTAAAGCGACGACTGGAGCATCAGCATCATCAACAAAGCTTGCGGCGAGAAGTGTTGTAACACCTCCGGCAATATCACCAGCGGTTACAGCTGAGAAAAAATTTGTAACAGCTGGGCTTACAGTAGTGGTGACTACGCCTCCGCTTGCGACCGGTGCAGTTGCAACGGCGGTATAAACAGGTTTAATAACGGGCATGTTGTTACCTCCATTCTAAAATTGGGAAAGATTTATTCTTGAAAATTACAGGGGGTTCAGTCCCACTTTCAGTAAATTCAGAAAAAAAAATAATGTAACGGCGAAATAGAATATATTATCAATACTGGGTATTTTTAATAAATCCCAAAAGCAATTTCAAGTTAATGTTCTTTTGAAAAAAAATTTAAGGGAGTCATCTACCCAATCAGGTCCGTTTAGATTCCATAAGATAATGAAACTGTACTTAATTATGGAGGTGTCAGTATTGGGGAATTTATTGTTGCGTAAAAGATATTGCTTGACCAAGGCGACGAGGAGAAAAAAGAAGGAAAGAGATCAAAAGATGGAAGCGTTCCGTTTTACATCCATTCATCGTAAGGGAACGAGTTGCATTCGTAACAAAAAGGGAAATAAACGTATTTATAGACAGGGTAGAAGAAAGGGGAGAACATGTGCTTATAGACATCATTTGCACGCTGAGCGGGTGCTCTCAGGTTTATCAAATAAAAAAATCTGTTTTATGAAATTCAAAGGTCAACTAAGACTGCGAGGCGACGAACAGGAACCTCAAGGTAATTCAGGAGAAGAGTTTCGAGGGATGCAGGGATTAAGGGGGGCCGATGGTAAAGCTGGGCTTCAAGGCATACAAGGTCCGGCAGGACCCCAGGGCATTCCAGGTAGTGTCGGGCCCCAGGGCGAGACGGGTGCTATGGGCCCCCAAGGTGTCGCTGGAGCTGTCGGGCCCCAAGGTGAGCGGGGTCTCCAGGGGGTTCAAGGCTTGCAAGGAGAGGCTGGTCCACAGGGAGAGCAGGGGCCGCCGCTTAATTTGGATGAGATCAGGGTTGTGCCTGAGGTACAGCGATATTTCTATTTTGCTGATTCAGATCTAACGGGTACGGTTCAAATCCCTATTTTCCAGTTTACGAATGATGATGGAAAGATGGTAAGTCAGCTTCCAAAATTGGGTGCGAACAGTTACACGAATCTGTATATTAATGGGTTACTGCAGGAAAGAAGTTTGTACCAGATAAGTAGTAACGCATTGATTATTGAATTGGATGGGGCTTCTGTAATTGCGGGTACGCCGTTTATTTTCGAAGTTTTTCAATTTACATTAAAAATGGCGAACTGAGCGAAATTATAAAGTTGGTATTATTAGATCAGACCACGTATCTACTATTGACGAGGTTACACTATCGGATTATTACGAAGTCAGTACTATTGTCGGTGTAACTTCTTCAGCGGGTACTGTTTCTTTTCCAGTTCGCGCCATGTCATGATTTAGGGGCCTTCCTGTAGAAGGAGTTTTATTATTGTTTGACGGTGATCCGAAGAACGGTAATGATGATATCATCAAACTCACCACGTTGTTGAGATGGCTTTTGAGTAGGTCCCTTTCCTTCGTGATAAATGGGATGACCACTGTTGTCACTAGCAGAAGACTAGTCGCCGATAAAAGTAATCCTAACTTTTTTCAATTTCATATACTTTATTAATCAAATTTTGGTAGGTATCTATTGTTCCCAATGATGCATATTTTTTAAAACGTTCAAATAATTCAACACACTTGATGATGGATGCTTTGCTACTCGATTTAATTGTAGAGGATGATTTCAAGCTGTTAATTAAATTTTTAAATCCCTCTTGATACATACCTTTACGCAAGTAGTAATCAGCTAATCCTTTTAAAAAGCAAGCGAAGCTTTCTGACATGAATTGTTGAGTGTACACGCCTACACTTTTTTGTTGTTCCGTTAAAGACTGGATCTCTAATTCAAACCGCTTGAGAACATCATCTACATTAAAATCATATTGGTTAGCTACTTCAATTATGTTAACCAGTGCGGGGATAACCTCGTTTTTCTTAGAAGTAACGTAGGCCAAATAGTTTGGAAGGACACCTATATCTCCAGCCAACAGCTTATTCACGTAAGTATTAGCCTGCGCCCATTCTGTAAACCGTCTCTTCCATAGCAGGGTCTGTTCATCCGTTTCCTTCACCCAAGTTAAATCAGCGTACATGTACGTATACTCCAATGCCTGATTGAAGTCTTTCCGGGGTTCACAGACACCTGCACGAAGTAAATAGGAGTAGGCCCAATACATAAACGGGGGATTGACCGGAGTTTTCTTCTTTTTCCGTCTTTTTAGCTTAACCTGCTCCATGCAATCCAACATGTCCAACTCCGCGCAATTATACAAAAGGGGTCTGACTCTACGCAAATTAGGGATTGCTGCACTCAAAAATTGTAGGTTCAAATGTAACAACCCCTTTAACGTAACATTTTATAGATTTGCTTTGTAGTGGCAACGAACTCTTTTATTTCATTCCGTTCATTATTTTTATGCCATGCAATTCCATAAGAAATCAAATCTTTCACATCCAAAGGAATGACGGAAAGTTCGGAATCTTCTGAGCATACAAAATTCGGCATCACCGCTATACCCATTCCCCCCTTGATCATTGCATCACTAATGAGAGCGTTATCACTAAAATAAACGATGGAATCAGAACATTGCATCTGGATATCGTTTTGTACCCGTGCCATTTCGGTTGGGCATTTTAAGGGATCTAATAGAATAAGGGCTTGGTGCCGCAGATCAGTTACCGAAATAATAGATTTGCAAGATAATGGATGACCTTTAGGTACAACACACACAAATCTTCCCACAAAAAGTTCTATGTAGCCAACGTCTAATAAGTCTCCAATACTTTCTTTGGCAGCAAAAATCAAATCCAATTTATAATTGGTAAACAGATTTCTATTCTCTTTATAATCAGCCATTTTTAAGTAAAGATGTACATAAGGCAACTTCTCTTTGTAAATACTTAATATCTTTGGAAGGTATTTCACTTCTAAGTTTCCCTCATACCCAATCGATAAATTAGATTCAAATATATGAGAGTAATTCTTTGCCTTTGCTATTGCAATATTTGTTCTTGTAAGAATATCTTTTATATCTTTATAGAAGGAAACACCAGCTGGGGAAAGTTCTACACTTCTCTTTGTTCTAATAAATAATTTCAATCCAAGTTCCATTTCCAGCATGTTAATCTGATGCGTAACGGTAGGTTGAGTGATATATAAAAGTTGTGCCGTTCTAGTAAAACTCAGAGTTTCAGCTAGCTGAACGAAACACTCGAGTTGCTTAATATGCATTCTGATGCCCCTCCTACATTTATAAAAATTATCTATTAATCATAACATATTTCAATATCAGTTCCGGCCCAAAAGCTGATATAGTTTGTTCAAGGAAGTATGTGAAAAAAACAACAAATAGGCAGTTCCTATTTGTTGACCGACCACATCAACCCTTTTATCTGAAGTTTAGGAGGGAATAACATGCGTTATATTGTTACGGGAGCAGATGGACAACTAGGCGGAAGAGTAGCAGTGAATATGCTGAATGAGGTTCCAGGGGATCAACTGATTTTCACATCTCCTAATGTGAGTCGTATAGCTAAAGGAACGATACAAGCTTGGGAAGAACAAGGCGTTACAATCAGAGAAGCTGACTACAATAACAAAGAGCAAATGATTGAAGCCTTCAAAGGCGGTGATCGAATTTACTTCGTATCTGGTGTGGTAATTGGACCAGAGCGCGTTCAGCAACATAAAAATGTAATCGATGCTGCTATTGCTGCTGGTGTGAAACACATTACGTACACTTCATTCTTGGGCGCTAACCGTGAAGGATATTATCAATTTGTGTTACCGGACCACACAGAAACCGAAGCATATCTTCGGGAGACTGGCGTAGATTACAACATCATGAGAAACAACCTCTATATGGAAAACTACTTCACCAATTCCGTTATGCTGGCTTTCTTGAGTGACAACAAATGGTATACGGCTGCAGGCGAAGGAAAAGCAACTTTTATTGCAAAAGACGATAGCGGACGTGTAGCTACTGCTTTGTTATTAGGTAAGGGCGAGCATAACAAAGACTATGATGTAGTCAGCGGAGAATTAATTAGCCAGCATGAAATTTGCGATATGATCTCCGCAGCATCCGGTATTGACTTTGAATATATCACACTTGACAATGATGCGTTCTATCAATATCTGGACTCCATTCATATACCTCGTGATTCGCATGGCGATTATTCGAAATCCCCTGTGCCATGGTGCAGTAACGACATGGTAACTAACGAAGCGAGTATCAGAGATGGTTTGATGGCGATTGAAACCGATACAGTTGAAAAATTGACTGGCAGAAAACCATTAACTGCTCGTGACTTGGTTGAGCAATACAGCTTTGTATGGAAAAACAGAGTAACTAGCTATGCTGGATTAAACCCAAATGTAACTAACTTCTCGGTTAAACCTAAATAAATCCCAAGTATGTTGTTGGTTCTTCTACTACCAAACGTTCATTGGAGATCGGACGGAAATTGAATCGAATACCGGGGTATTGAGTGCGAAAGGCATGAAACAGTGCAAGCACCTACGCATCTGTAATTGACGGTTTTAAGGTAGAAACGAACAAAAAGTATTCGCCGGTAGGTGGAACGAATTGTAATCTGCCTGGAGTGAAATTTTACGCACACGACTAATGACTCCAAGGCATTAAGGTATTGACCCCGGAAGCAGATCCATTCGATCTGCTTCCGGGGTCGTCTTTTATTTTGAAACGGAACGTTTGGATATAATGAACGCTTTACCTGGCTTGATAAAGGCAACAGTATAGGCATTGGAGAAGGAGGAGGATTCGCCCTGTACTCAAGCTTGGTCATCAATTGGCCTTGACGATTGATGTAACCGAATTTTCCATCTGAGACGGATGAATTTGCTTGTTTACCCACTAAAGCAAAGCCTTATTTGAACGGGAGCGTGACATCATATTTTTGTTGATATTGAATGACCATTGCTCCACTTTTATCAATAAATCCGACCTCGTTTTTCGCATTTTTTACACTCGCCAAGCCATCCGAGAAACTGCGACTATATTTGTATTTAAAGGGGATCGCTAATTGACCGGAAGCATTCACAAAACCGATTTTGCCTGTGTTGGGGGCGTAGGCAAGCGCCAGACCGTCCGATAATAGATATTCTGATTCAACATTTTCTTTGGTGGAGGCTATGGTGATCTTGGCCTTTCCTTCGCTAAATGAATTAGCTTCGGTATATTGGCAAGGAATGACCAGTGTTCCTTTGGTATTCATGTACCCATAGAGATTGTTTTTTGTATTTTTCACGACGGCCCGCTGTTCATGAAAATCACCAACGGGTTTAAGCTCAGCGGGAAGAGAGAAAGCTTTTTCTCCTTTGGTATTGTAAAACACGAGGTTTCCAGCGGTGTTTTAGAAACTTCAATGGCTGTTGTACTGCTGGGAGCAGCCCATAGCTTTAGGTTGGGGATGAATCCGCCATACTACAACGCGGTAAACTCGCAAAGATCCATGTAACAGCAGCCGCATCAAGCGGCTGAGAACAGGGCATACGGCATGAGCTGTATGTCTTGTTTTTTTTGACATTAAAGGATTTATGAGTTTAGGGGTTCCCAAGGCTTTTTGCAGGAAAGATAAAAAGATATTGACAGTGTTGTGAAGCCTCTTGCAGGAATCAACTTTTTTTTATATAATTACGGCGAGTTGATTGAATTAAATAAATTTGATTAACTCAACTTTCGGGTTATTATCCAAGGAGGGAGGTAATCCTTATACGATGTCATACTTATCTTTTACAGACGAGGATCACCTGATTATAAAGTCTTATGAAGCTCTGGTCTATGGTATTGCGGACTACTTAGGGCCGGAATGCGAAGTCGTTCTGCACAGCTTGCACGATTATAATCAGTCCGCAGTCGTAATCGCCAACGGTCACCACTCCGGAAGAAAGGTAGGCGCTCCTATTACCGACTTGGCCTTGCGTATGCTTAAGGAGCTTGAGAATTCAGACGCTAAACAATCCAAAAGCTACTTCACCCGCGGCAAGAACGGCCAGCTAATGAAATCCAGCACCATCGCTATTCGGGGTAAAGATAATAAAATTATCGCCTTGTTGTGCATCAACATGAATCTTGACGGTTCCCTGTCAAACTTTCTTAACACCTTTTCGCCGAATCAGCTCCTATCCCCTGAAAACAATGTGAAGGAGAATTTCGCTAACTCTGTGGAAGATCTGCTGAAGAACACCATAGAAACGACGATTCACGAGGTCGGTGCTTCCCAAAAGATCCCGCATCATAATCGGAATAAAGAAATTATCAGGCTACTCTTAGAACGCGGCGTCTTTCAAATGCGCGATTCCGTGGCTATCGTTTCCAATGCGCTTAAGATCTCAAAGCACACGGTTTACTTGCATTTAAGAAATTATAACAACAATCAAGGGGAAGACTAATTTTCTAATCAACAAAAAGAAAGCGTATACACTAATCAATAGTTTAGGGAGGGAATTGCTCATGCAAACTATTCAAGGAACGGCGTTGCTGCTTTTAGTTCTCTTCTTCTTCACATTATTCAGCTACAAAGCTCCAAAAGGCATGAAGGCTATGGGCGCCCTTGCCGGTGCCTCATGCGCCGCCTTCCTGGTAAAGTATATCGAGAAGAAAATGCCGGCAGGATTCCAGAACCTTCAAGATGGTTACTGGAAAGCTAAACCGACTATCAAATAGAACGTAAGAAGCTTTGACTTCGGTTTGGATCGCTTCTTTCATATTAAGTGATTACAAGGTTTTTTTGGGGTGAGAAAGTTGAGAAATAATAAATTATGGGGGGTGCTTATATGAACATGAATGTAATATCTATTAAAGAAAAAAAGGTTGTTAAATACAAAAGTTGTTTTGATGTGATTGGGCCGGTAATGATAGGTCCTTCAAGTTCACATACTGCAGGTGCTTTAGCTATTGGAACAGTTGCCAGTAAATTATTTCAAGCCCTTCCGAAGAAAGTCGTGGTAAGGTATTATGAGTCATTTGCTGAAACCCATAAAGGACACGGAACTGATTTTGCAATTATTGCTGGGATATTAGGATTTGCTGCCGATGACAGCAAAGTGCCAGATGCTATTAAAATAGCAGAATCTAAAGGAATTGACATTACCTTTATTGAAAAAGCAGGTGATAGTCCTGCTGGTTATCCAAATACGGCAGATGTATATTTAGAGAATGAAAGTCGAAGTATTAGAACGATGGGTATTTCGGTCGGCGGCGGATTAATTGAAGTCAAACATGTTGAAATTGACGGATTTAGCTTAGATCTGCAGGGGCCATTGCCAGTTATTATTGCGATTTCCGAAAGAGCTGACTTTGAATTTGTTTTACGCAGGATCTTTAAACAATATGATGTGGAAATTAACAACTATCATATTTTAGAAGAAAACGGAAAATATTTATATGCATTCGCTTTGGATTCGCTATTGCCTGGTGATGTTCAGAAGGAATTGGGAAGTTTAGACAGCATAGCTAATATCATTATCCTTTAGTTACATCAGGGGGTGTAAAAATATGTATATGACCATAAAAGAAATTATAGATGCAGCTAATAAAAGGCAAAAACCAATTTATGAATTAGCAATCGAACAGGAAATCGAACAAACTAGAAATTCTTATGAAGAAGTTTGGAGTAAAATGGAAAGAAATTTAGCGACTATGGAAAATTCCATAAATAAAAGTATCGAGGGCGACGGGGTATTTTCTCCGACCGGTTTAAGCGGAGGTGATGCCGTTAAAATAAAAAAATATCGAGAAAATGGAAAAACTCTTTCTGGAGATTTGATGGTGTTAGGGGTTCAAAGTGCTATCGGTGTTAATGAAGTAAATGCTTCATTAGGGGTTATTTGTGCAACTCCAACAGCAGGTGCGAGTGGGACGATCCCGGGAGTCCTATTTAGTATTAAAGATACGTTGCAGTTAAGCCATGAAGATATGGTCCATTTTCTATTCACTTCAGCTTTATTTGGAATGATAGTCGCAAATAATGCTTGTATTTCCGGAGCGTACGGAGGATGTCAAGCTGAAGTAGGCAGTGCCTCAGCAATGGCGGCTGCAGCAGCGGTAGAAGCTGCCGGAGGAACGCCACAGCAATCTTCTGAAGCTTTCTCAACCGCATTACAAAATTTACTCGGTTTAGTTTGTGATCCGGTCGCTGGTTTGGTAGAAATTCCTTGTGTAAAGAGAAACGCCATTGGAACGGCAAATGCTTTAGTAGCAGCGGACATCGCATTAGCCGGCGTAAACAATATCATCAATGCTGACGAAGTTATTGAAGCGATGTATAGAGTTGGAAGACAGATGCCTCGCGAATTAAGAGAGACAGGTTTAGGCGGAATTGCGGTCACACCTACAGGGATTTCCATTAAAAGTAAAATTTTTGGAGAGATCCAATTAAAACAATAAAGGCGCACCTTGTAAGCAATTCATTTTTCAAGAATGGTCTATATTCCTAAGCCTTAAAAAGAGACGTAAGAATAGGATACAAGGAGGAATTATTATATGAATGGGAATACTGCAAAAAAAATAGAATTTCAAGCTGAGAATACTGCAGTAAAAAATGGGAAACATCCAGAACCTAAAAAGTGGCATAAACAGGATACTACCTGGGCATTGAGCCTTTTTGGAACAGCAATTGGAGCAGGAGTACTCTTTTTACCTATTAATGCAGGTGCAGGTGGTTTATTATCATTACTGTTAATTACCATACTTGCATTTCCTGTTATGTACTTTTCACATAGGGCGCTTGCTAAAATGATAAATGCCTCCAATTCTGGAAATGATGGGATTACAGGTACAATAAGAGAGTATTTCGGAAATAAGGCAAGTATAATTTTTAACATAGTATATTTCTGCTCAATTTATACTATTGTGCTGATGTATTCGGTTGCACTTACAAATACTGCAAATAGTTTTATCGTGAATCAATTACACATGGCGGAGCCTCCAAGGGCCATTTTATCGCTTGTATTAGTACTCGGACTTATAGCTATACTAAATTTTGGTCAAGATATTACTGTAAAGATAATGAGCATGCTAGTATATCCTTTCATAGTTTCTCTACTTTTTATCGCAATATCTTTGATTCCACAGTGGAATACGTCAATGCTTAGTTTTTCAAGTGTTTCTACTGCTTCAACAGGATCGGGATATTTTGGAACGATATTGATGATACTACCAATCATAGTATTCTCGTTTAATCATTCTCCTATTATTTCGTCATTTGTTACGAAACAGAGAGCTACCTATGGAACATTAGCTTCTGATGCCAAATGTGCTCAAATACAAAAAGTTTGTTATATCATGACATTCGTCGTTGTTATGTTCTTTGTTTGGAGCAGTGTCTTGAGTTTAACTCCAAATGATCTTATAATGGCAAAAAAAGAGAACTTGTCAATCCTATCCTATCTTGCTAATGAGCTTAATTCGCCTCTAATCACTATTGTAGCTCCACTCATTGCTTTTATGGCCATAACAAAGTCCTTCCTTGGCCATTATATAGGAGCATATGAGGTAATGCGTGATATGATTATCAAGTTCAGTAAAACACGCGGAAAAAATGTAGAAGAAAAAACAGTTAAGACAATGATCCTTGCTTTTGTCGTATTAACATGCTGGTATGTTGCTTATGCAAATCCAAGTATTCTTGGAATCATTGATTCCCTTAGCGGTCCGTTAGTTGCTGCTATTTTATGTATATTACCAATGTATGCGATCCGTAAAGTACCAGTACTAGCTAAATACAGAGGGAAAATAAGCAATGTATTTGTCATTGTTATAGGTGTACTTACTGTCCTGGCAAGTATTATGTCATTATTCTAATTCACTGAAAAAGAACGAAAGATTCCTAGCGGAATTGAATTTTATGTTGTTAAACCAAAGAGATCATGGATAAGATATATCTGTTTTTGGACAGACTTCTCACCTTGGAGAGTTTGTCCTTTTTTGTTCATATGCATAACTTCTATTCCAGCAATCTCTTTTTTAGCTGTTTGCAATGATTTTAATCCAAGCATATTGGGATGCCGCCTATCAAAGAATGTTTTCTTCTCATACCTATGAGACTTTCACCCGTTGCGCTGTAGGAGATTGAATAGGCGAAGTAATATCCTTGATATCTCTGTGGTGTCTTTTATAGCTCTATGTAAAAGTAGGAAGTAATCTTGAATGACATATATGGCTTTATATTCCCTTAGTTCTTTCCCTTTTTTCTTTAATTTGAATATCAAGTTTAATCCGCAAGCGGTCAATTTGTAAGTTTATGGTACGTAATGGTTTCTGTAGCTACGCAAGCGAGTAAAAGACGATTGAACAGTTGGCCTTCAAACTGCCTGCGGTTGGTACGAAAGCAAAACTCGTCCAGATAGGCCTGCAAATGCTTAGGAGCCAAACCGTGAAACGTACCGCCGATAAACGCTTTGGCGTTAGAGATCATCGTATGAAGCCACTTGAGATGATCGGGATTTTCTTTGACGCTGAACTTAAGTGGCTGATGATCGTATTCTTTCGCGAGCGCGTTATAGGAACGGTAAGCGTCGCTGCTGATCGTTGCGCCCGGCTCAATGCTGTGCTGCGCAAAATCGATGAGCGTTTTCCCTTTCACGTTCGGAATCACTTGCATTTTGACGAATTGCGGTGCGCCCTGTTTGTTCAGCGAAACGCCCACAAGCACAGGAGTTTGATCGGTTCCGCGACCACGCTTGCCACCTTCAGTCGGTGCTCCAAAGAAGGCGTCGTCCAGTTCAACCAATCCGGCCAGCCGATAGTTGGCGTCGCGATCGCGCATGGCTTTTCTGATTTTGTGAAGCAGCAGCCACGCCGTAGGATAGGACAATTCGAGCTCGCGGGTGATGCAGGTTGCGGATACGCCACGCTTGTCGTGGGCGACCAAAAAGGTGGCCCAAAACCAAGTCAGCAGCGGCGTATGCGATTTATGCATGATCGTTCCCGCCGTAAGGGAAGCTTGATACTTACACGCTGTACATTGATATAGCTTTCGCGTCTCCAGAAAATAGTACGAGGCATTCTGGCACTTCGGGCAGCAAAAACCATTTGGCCAACGGATTCGAAACAAATGGTCACGACAAGCTTGATCGGACTTAAACTTTTCTTGAAATTTCTTAAGCGTCATCATTTCTTGCTGCGCCACGCCTACCATTCCCGAACATTCGTTTGTAATCATTATACCGAACAATTGTTCGCATTAAAAGTGGTTGCTGAGGCAACTTGATATTCAAATAAGCCAATTCGTTGTTTTCGAAAAAAGCGAAGAGGTACCTTGCGTGAAGCGTAACGCTATGGGCGCAGCCAACGCCTTGATAGCTGCGGATATGGCGCTAGCCGGCGTGAAAAGCCGGATTCCCTGCGATGAAGTCATTGAGGCCATGTTTGAATGGCAAGTCTGTAGAGATGGATGCCTATCCTGAAGTGAAGCAGAATTCTTTTATCATTCCACTTGGTGTATTACTAAGAGTAATGGATATTCCATTTGAATATAAAAACAATAAGGTTGTTTTGCAAAATGAATCCTTTAACCAAAGTAAAGTTCTTCAACGTGTCACTGAATTTGATTGGGGAAGAAGCAATATATTAGACAACAGTTCCATTTTAGACATTCAAGGTTTAAATTAATAGCCAAGGCAAATTCCGCAGGAGAACTAGAGGACGATTCAACTGTAAGTGCTTTGAATCAGAGCTGCTTGAGGGAAAACCTTTTCACGAGCAGTTCTTATGGGGAGGGACTGGATTTGTTTCCAAGTATAAAGCTTCCTAACTTATCCAAAAAACAGAGAGGGAGCAAGCGGTTAACTTGCTCTCTCTCCTATCTAAATTTGCAGCTATATCTTTCGGATGCTCAGCAGCGAGTTGCCGTTATGCATAAACTCATACGGCACCTTGACCTCCGTTACCCGCAAGCCTTCTGCCTCCAGCTCAAGAATCAAACGATCCAGCAGGTCGTAACGAGTCCCCGTTAAATCCGTCAGAGGAAAAATTCGTACCTCCTCTGAAGTGACTCGCAGTAGATCCTGTATCGTTTTTTTATGAAAATCATAATCGAGTCGGTCACTGTACATAAACAGAAAATGGGCAGACAGCACCATATTAAACTGCTCGTCCCCAAAGGGCAGCTCCGGCAATACCGCAGCAACGTAACGTTCCGGATGCTTTCTCATATCCTGCGTGCAATCCTGGAGTGCTTGATGGCGGTGCTCGCTAAGTCCTTGCACATCTCCATAATAGTCCCAGACATAATTGTCCTTTGCACGTTCCATCGTTTCCATCGCATGCTCGATATCCAGCAGTCCTTTGCGCTCCAGATCATCAATCTTGTGGTCATAGGCAATATCACTTGCCATGATATCCAGCGAGGCCTTCGTGCCATGAGCGGTGAAGGAACATGCTCCCGCAGGACAGTCCAAAATCTTTTTGCCTGCAAGCTCCGAAATTTGCAAATTGAACATTTGCATGTACTCCTCAAACGTGCGACCGATGAACACTACCCGTTCTAATTCTTGCTTTGTCTTACCTTGACTCTTCTCGGCTCTACTCATCTCTTCTCACCTCAGCTATAGACTTGGATGCGGAAGTGCATTCTTAAACTTAACTCCGCAAGCCCATTTTACCATATGGTGGGGAGATATATCGTTTATTTTGCGCATTGGCGGCGTTGGAGCGGCTATACGGGCACACCGCTACGGGCCTATTACGAATGGATAAAATTCACACCCGCATCCTAATAAGTGCTGGTCAGTCTTCATGAACCGCACCGCTTAACTTGATATTTTGAAGTGAATGAAAAGGGGAGCGTCTGCCGGATCAGGCCGAAAGGGGTTCCTCTTTTGCCTACTTGCGGCAAGGTCATCGCTTATATCGGAAATGCTTATGATTGTGCGTTTTGTCATTGACATGTTCACAAATTATTTCAAATTTAAAGTGACTGCAATCACACAGGCGATGCTTTCTCGTCGATATACTTGGGCTGTACTTAGGTGATACACAATCGGTAGCTTATGTGAGGGCTCCTTTTGTCCACCTTATTTTGGAGAGAAGAGGGATGCAAAGATGCTGAGTGAGCAAACCATTGTAACGATTAAATCGACTGCGCCTGTATTAGAGGTGCATGGAACTACAATCACCAAGCGTTTTTATCAAATGATGTTTGAGGCTCATCCTGAGCTTCTCAATATATTCAATCACGCGAACCAGAAGCAAGGACGCCAGCAGGGGGCGCTTGCCAATGTTGTATATGCGGCTGCACAGCACATTGACCGTCTTGAGGAAATCCTTCCGGTGGTGCGTCAGATTGCACACAAGCATCGCAGTTTGGGAATTAAGCCTGAGCATTATCCCATCGTCGGAAAATATCTGCTTGCCGCGATCAAGGATGTGCTGGGGGATGCGGCTACAGACGAGATTATCGACGCGTGGTCTGAAGCCTATGGTGTGATCGCTCGTGTATTTATGGACGTGGAAGCTGACATGTATAAGGAAGCGGAGCAGCAGCGGGGAGGCTGGTCGGGTTTTAAAGGTTTTGTCGTGCAGCAAAAGGTCAAGGAAAGCGACGAAATTACATCTTTTTATCTGGTGCCGCAGGATGGGCAGGAACTGCCTGTATTCGAGCCGGGACAATACATTAGCCTACAGGCGCATATTCCGGGTGAACCTAACACCCACATCCGTCAATACAGCCTTTCTGATGCACCGGGCCAGCCTTACTACCGGATATCGGTGAAGCGTGAGGATGCCATGGCGTCGCGTCCGGCGGGGAAAGTGTCTGTGTATCTACATGAGCGAGTGCAGGAAGGCGATGTACTACAGGTATCTGCACCGGCTGGCGATTTCACGCTGGATCGGGCAGATCGCAGACCTGTCGTGCTGATCAGTGCCGGGGTTGGGCTGACACCGATGGTCAGTATGCTGGCTTCTTTGGTGGCATCTGCACCGGATCGGCCCATCACCTTTGTCCATGCAGCGGTTAACGGTGATAACCATGCTTTGCGTGATGAGGTGGAAAAGCGGGTCGGGGCCCATGCACAAGCCACAGCTTGGTGGTGCTACAGCAGACCAACGGAGCAGGATCGGCTGACGCAGGCCTTTCACAAGGAAGGTCGCCTGGACCTGTCCTGGTTGCAATCCGTGATACCGGATCGTAACGCGCAGTATTACTTTTGCGGTCCTGAAGCGTTCATGCAATCGGTTTATGGTCTGTTGAAGGAATGGAATATCCCTGCTTCGGATATCCACTATGAATTTTTTGGCCCTGCCAGTGCGTGGGAAACAGAAGCGAAGTAAGACGTTTAAAAAGACGAAGGATAGCTTCCTTCGTCTTTTTTAATCATCACGTTTGGAGTTTGTATTTATTTGGCTGCTCGTGTTACATAAAAATGCTGTTAATCCTCAGACTGTCCCGTCCTGACCGGGAGGTCGCAGAAACGCTGCTTGCTGCGGCATGTACCGGCGTAATGCATCTGGAATACGGATCGAACCGTCCTCTTGTTGGTGATTCTCTAGCAGCGGAATCAAGATACGAGGCGAAGCAACGGCTGTATTGTTGAGCGTGTAGGCATATTGCAGCTTGCCGTTCACATCCCGGTAGCGGATGTTGGAACGCCGCGCCTGAAAATCAAGCAACTGGGACGACGAATGCGTCTCACCGTAAGCCTGTCGACTAGGCATCCATGTCTCGATGTCCACCTGCTTGTAAGTTTTTTGCGCCATGTCGCCTGTACAGACGGCCATTTTGCGATAAGGCAGCTCCAGTTGTTGAAGCAGGTCTTCCGCATTGCGCGTAATTTCCTGAAACATCTGTTCCGAAGCGTCCAGACTGGCTTCGCAAATCACTACCTGCTCGACCTTGGCGAACTGGTGCACACGATACAGTCCGTGCACATCTCTTCCGGCTGAGCCGACCTCATTACGGAAGCATACCGATACGGCCGCCAACCGGATGGGGTCCGTAACGTCCACGATTTCACCACTGTAATAAGAGACAAGCGGAACCTCCGAGGTACCGACGAGCCATTGATCCTCTCCTGCGATACGGTACGTCTGATCCACCCCGAGCGGGAAGAAGCCAGTGCTGTGCATCGCCTCGGCGCGTACCATCAGCGGAACGTCCAGCAACTGGAAGCCCCGTTCGGTCAGCATGTCCACAGCAAGTTGCTGTACTGCCCGGTGCAACGTGACCCCGGCTCCTGTCAGGTAGTAGTTACGGGTTCCGGCTGTTTTGACGCCACGGGTAACGTCGATCAGGCTGTGAAGCTGGCCGAGCGCCATATGATCGCGTGGCTCAAATCCGAAATCGGGAACCGTACCGACCCGCTCCAGTTCTACATTATCCTCATCCGATCTGCCCCGTGGTGTATCTGGCGAAACGATATTAGGAACCAGAAGCATGAGCTGTTGAAACTGCTCCTCCACTTCCCGCTGCGGGGCTTCCAGACGCTCTAACTGTCCGTTAATTTCTTTAACCTGCTGCTTGGCCGCTTCCGCCTGATCACTCTTTCCGGCATGAATCAGCGCGCCAACATCCTGACTGCACTGATTCCGCGTCTGACGGAGTTGCTCCACTTCCTGAAGCAACTGCTTTCTCCGGTTATCCAGGGTGAGCATCTCTGCAACCGAGACCTGTATTCCTTTTCCATTTGCTGCTGCCTGAACCTGTTCCTGATGTTCTCTGATCCACTTGATATCCAACATGACACCGCACTCCTTTTCGGATAGAAATACAAAAAGCGCCCTCATCCACATGGGACGAGGAGCGCTCTGATCTCGCGGTGCCACCCAAATTGACCGGACAGCATGACAAGATGTCATAACTCTCCAATCCACTTTGCTCCGCTATAACGGGCGGGTGTCCGGTTTACTTAGGAATACATGTTCATGTCGTACACTCATGTATGTTCCTTGGCGTAAACGCCTCCGAGTTGGATGCTCTTCACGGGCGTAATGTCGTTTGCTTTTTTGTTAGTATACGGATTTTTGGCAGGTTAATCAAGCTACAACAGCTTTTTAAGCTGCGATATACGGCCTTGTGACACGCCAAGCCATTGTGCATATTCGCCCTGCTTGGCATAGGGATGCTCATGCACAAGTTCTCTTAGGCGTTGGATTAATTTTTGTGATGATTGGTTGACTCTCTTTCCTTTGTACGCAGGTTCCTTAACCATTGGAGCAGGAGTGCGACTAACGCCTATATTTCCTTTTAGCTCTTGTATACATTTTTTACATAAAAGTGAACTTCTAAAATAGGTCAGATCTTCGACAGCATTACATAGCTTACAGGCGACTCCGATATACTTTCGAATACTCAAAAAACCGGTTTCAATATCCATATAAAATTCTAAAGGATCGCCAACATCGATACCCATAGACTTCCGCATTTCTTTAGGAATAACGATTCGGCCTAACTGATCTAAAGATCGAGTCATACCTGTATTCTTCATATGATATCCTCCTTCTTCATCTATCTTGGCAAAGCTCATTCCTCCAGTTGGGCACTTGCTTGATCGAACACTTGTTGTATGAGCTGGCTTATCCGAGCTTCTGAGATACCCAACATGCCAGCATATTGCTGTTGTGTAGCATGTGGATGGCTTTCATATAGATCTAAAAGAAGTTGGGCCATGATCTCTTTGGGTTGAAAGACTTGTCCACGTATAGATACGATCTTGAGCATATAGCTGCAATTTTTACATATGAGAAAGCCTTTGAAGTCACTTAATTCTTCGGTAGAGAGACAAAAATGACAAGACTGCCCGTAGTATCTTTGTAGTAATAGCGTACCCGTCTTTTCATCTGCAAAAAATTCAATAGAATGACCGTGAAAAATATCGCATGTATATAGGATTTCCTTGGGAATGACCAAGCGCCCTGTAGGGTCTAAGTTTTTTGTCATTTTTACATGAGGCATTGCCAAAAGACCTCCTATTACCAAGATAAAAAGCAATAAAATAGAAGTATTTATTGTTCTTCCAAAAGGTGGTATTATCAGGAGTAGTCAAAACTTCTATTATATTATAAGTTTCCAAAATATATTTTTTAAAAAAATGTGTATTATATTAAAGTTCACGCTGAAAGGGTGGTTTATTTATGGAAATCACACCTACGATTAGAGCAGAATTAGAAAGATACCTCAAACAAGCAGGCTTGAGCATGACCGGGTTTGGACACATTGCTGGCATGAATCCGGGTACGGTGAGCGGTATTATAACGGGTAATCGTACCATTTCGGTGCACCAATTGGATCGCATTACGTTAGGAATGAATTTACCAGCAGACCATTTCTATGAAAGATATATTGAAGAAAGTGTGATAGATGCGCCGCTGAACTGGAAAAGAATTAGCCCGTTCTTGTACCGCTGTGTGCAGTTTCAGCGTGTAGACTGTTTGCAAAAAGTAGTAAGTATGCTGCTGGATAATCTGGGCTATCTTCCTTATCTCTTTGCATTAGCAGAGGATTGTTATAAACAAGATTATCGGGAAGCAGCGGCTTACCTATACGAGAACATCGCCGAGGGCGAAAAACAGCAGCATTCGGAACGACTTGCGCTCTGCCACTATCGCTTGTTCACCCTTGCGATCGGAAAGGATCAAAATCGTAATATGGACGCCGCAGCTAAATTTGAATCGTTTGTCCATCGTTTGCATGAAGCCGACCAACTGGATGCGCTGAAAGATTTAGCGAATGTGTACAGAGCATTGAGCCAGTGGGACAAGGTATATAAGTATGCAAAGCAGATGGGACAATTAGGACAGGTTCAATATGATTTGGTTCACAACTCCAAGCGTAAAGGGAAAGAGCCACAAAAGAAGCTAAGTAGGCCGCTTTTTGTATACATAGCTTATGCTGAACTGCTGTGTGCTAATGCCTGTGATGCCAAGGGAGATCATGAGCAGGCATTAGTACATCTTCAAGGTTATACTGATCTAAGCTGGGTCAAGGAAACTGACCCGGACACACTCCATTGTCTGGGGCAATTTCAGCGATGGGCGAAAATTAATACTTACGTGAACAAGCTTATGTCAGGAGATATTAGTGTCCTACCGGATTATGTAGAATATATGGCAGGCGAAAAATATATTTTCAACGAACTCTTAAACGTCATTGAAGCAGCTAATCAGTACAATATTAATGTTGATCATATCCTCAAGCGCTTTGAACCCCAAATTGCAGCGTATCAGGAACCATCTTCTGTTGATCCATTTTTACTGCAACAGTATGCGCGGTTTTGGTATAAGATGGCTAACTATAGTCTGAATAAGGGCAGATACTCTTATGGCTTCGAGTGCCTTTTAGTCGCTTGGGAAAAGGCTCTTACAATGAATAATCAACTGATTATTTCAAATTGTGCACGATTATTTGAGCGCTTTAGTGTGAATGCTGTCTTTAAAGCAGGAAAAAAACTTCAAAAAATGTGGAAAGAAAATGATCAAAAAGATGGTTTTGTTCTTGACAGCAATTAGCTTTGTACTGGTACTCGTACTACCAGTTCAGGCTAAAGATCCTACCCTTGGTACATTCAAACCGCAAGACCACATTGGTGGATTTTGATTCAGAACTAATTCATTACCATTGACCAGCCTAGACGCTGGTCTTTTTTTGCTATATTTTGCTGACTTTTGATTGCTAAAATAGTGATTCATATTTCCACATTCCAACCTAAAATGAGATACATTAGGAGGGAATGCGCTATGAATACAGATGAAACGTTAAATCAACAGTTGGAAGATGCCCGGCAACGATTGCATGATCTGTACGAAGAGTATGGTTTCGGACATGCCTGTGTGCTTGAACAGTCTATGTTTTTGGATGAACTGATTAATCAGTACAACCGTATGTTTCAGACCAAGAAGCTGACCCAACTGATATAACCCAACATCCTCATACTTTCAAAGCCACATCACCTACATTGTTTTTCTTGCCTTAGCATGACGCCTGGTTTCGTTCAAGTAAATAAAACAGATGCTGTTTATGCAAAAATATTCCTCCTCTCTTCTAACTAGTATAATCATTCTATATAATGGCTTTTTTAAAAGAAAAATACATTACCATGTCATAAAATGTAATTAATTTTGGAGTGATAAGGTAAAAGTTAATGTATATTAATTTCAAAATCCAACCAATGACCAATAAAACCTATCCTTTGGCCTAAAGGAAATGGCAATGCAAGCTTGTTAAAATCTTTGTGAGGTTAGCTATCTAGGGGAGGGGATTCATTTATAGGGGATTATTGAACATTTTTCTTCACTCTACTTTTTGCTCGATTACATAAGATTACATACTCACATGTTTATTAGCGTTGTTAGTCGCTTTTTTTCTGAGTTTCTATGCAAAAAAGTTTCTATGAAATAATATTATTGGAGAAATAATCTATGAAAAAGAACAAATTATTGATTGCATCAGCCTTATCTGTTAGTTTGCTGGGGGTTGTTGCCATACCAAGTGCAATTTTTGCAGATTCAGACGTAAGTGATTCTGCGAATATATCCACTACAGCGACCCAAGATGCTGGTACAACAACTACTAATGACCATGTCATAACTCTTCAGAGATTGGGAAATTCTTTTAACTTCACTTTAGGGGGAAGTGCAACTGCACCAGGTAGCTTCGAGGTTCCTAAGGGTTTTGGGCATGTTAAATTGCGCATTAGGAACTATGCTAATGCCCCGGTTGATTTTACTTTAGAGCACAACGATTCTGGTAAAGTGTATGTTGACGGCAAGACAATCAGCAAAAACAGTGAAACTGTTTGGAGAAGTACTGATGCGGGATTTTCGGACGGTTTGCGTTCTGGACGATATACAATTCAGTTCCGCGGTGGTTCAAACAAAGTTAATGTGGAAATTTGGGGTGTAGCCGGTTCAATGCCTTCGGACGCAAAATAATAACTGACCTAAACAAAGAAAGCTCTGGGCCTCAGTTCTGGAGCTTCTTTGTGTTGTTTCTTAGGGTTACAGCCTGGCTGAGAAAATGTATAACGAAGAGCAAAAAGCGCGCTCACAAAAAATTTCGGTCAATGTAGAGGAACTACTTGAAAAATTGTCAGAAAAAAATTGAAGATTTTAGAAATTTAGAGGACGCTACAAATAGAGCTCACTATTTCAGATTCTTGTATCATCGGGCTATTTGCTATACTAAACAGGCCTGTTGATTAACCATATTCTGAAACTTGAAACGAGCGAAAACACTCCCTATAACTATCAATTTTTAACTAAAGACTACAAGAAACATTCAGGAGGTTATTAAGATGACGGATTGTCAAGCCAAGTGCGACAGTTCTTCTGAAAAGGATTCGTGAGCGGTTTTCCACCCCAAACATTTTCGGGGTCTATGATTGATGAGGTGGAGAGCTCGTACCAAGGCTTCATCCGTAATTTGGGCGAAATTCTAAAATATAGATGCACATTGGATAAGCTTTCGGATTAGTCTATAGGTTTAGATATTTTAAAAGCTGCTGTTATGGGATACAACTTTTCCCTAACAGCAGCTTCTCTATGTCTGAAATGTGTGTACAAAGGAAAAAACATGTCCGTTGCTCGTTAGATGATACCTTCCCACACGAGCAGAGCATAGGGTTATAACCGTCCGAAAAGGTGTCCGTATTCATGCATTAGCTTTAATTTATAAAATCATCCAATTCCCCAAAAGTCAATCTTACGACCTAAAATCATATTAGGACGAAAATAAAAAGTGAGCACGAACATCCTTCTAAAGTTAAAGATTCTTTAACGAATATCACTCTTCCCATGTTTAAAGCTTCTTGAATTTATTAAAAGCCTTCCTTTTATAAAATGCTTTCTAGCGGCGAGAGCCGCTTTTTTACTTTTTATATAATGTATACCTATAACCACCTTGATTACAACGAATCCATTTTTAAATTCATAAATTGACCAGTTCTAAGGTGATTCTATCCAACGACCTAAAATGAATTTAGATATTTGAGCCTTATTTTTGATACAAAAACGTTTATGGATATATCGTGTACGGGAAAGAAGTTTCAATTATAGTAAATTATCGAATATATTTCTGGAAAAGATCAAGGATTATGATATAATCGTAATTGAAATAAATTACATTAATTAAATAATTATGAATTCTGAGAGTGACATATACATTTCCTACTCTATTTATATAGATAGGAATTTGTATAAGCATCACCTATCAACGAGCTCCTAACAAATATCTTGGAAGGTGGGAGGACACAAGTAAATATATTTAAGATTTTAAAATCCATCATGTGAGAAGCAGCAAAGAAGTTTTACGAGCATATTCATTTAAGTATTTATCAAAATGATTTAGGAGGTGATGCTGAACTAAGGGTTAAGTTTTCCGCAGTTCACTCTGGTAGATAGAATCACCGATTATCATGATTTTTAGAGATGCAGTCCATAATTCGATCATACTGGATACACGCACTTACTGGACACCTTTCTTGATGGAAAGAGTAAAGTCGATATATAAATAATAGGAGGTGTTGGGTTTTTATGTTAAAATCGTTAGTGAGATCTTTATCCTTTTCTATTGCTCTGATTATTTTTGTTGTATTACTACAGACACCAGCAGTAACAAATGCAGAACTTGCTCGGGAACCGAAAACAAGTGTATATGATGTGAAAATCGGTGGATTAAATGTTAGAACGGGACCAGGTATTGATTATCCCGTAATAGCTCAAGTATCATATAGGGAGGATATTGTGAATTACTGCCCAGCAACTCAAAATAGCTGTGCATCTGTATCAGCTAATGGACAGGAATGGTTGCGAAACTACTATCCTGATTCCAATATTGGTTATTATTCAAACGCGGCCCTTGGATATATGGCCTGGTATACTACAAAGGAACAAGGAAGTTGGAATTATTACTATACAGATGGAGCATGGGTATCGCGCACAAGTACCATTTACAGGGATGCATGTCCAAATTTGAGTGGTAGCAGTGGCATTACTGTAAGCAAAGGGCGGTACCTTAATGCATATTATAAAGATTATGAATTGTATGCTACGGAATGTAATCCAAATGCCTGGCGGATTCACGATAAAGATGCTAGAACGGATGGCTATGTTAATGGGTGGAATTTGAAAGCAGAATAAGGAGGTCAAGAGGATGAAAAAGAAAATTTTAATTAGTGCCCTTACTGTTCCATTGATTGTGGTTGCTGCTGCAAGCTACTTATATTTAAACACAGATACAGTTGTTAGCGCACAAAGCGAGACAATTGCAGCTGCTGAAAAATCCACTAGCAGTAAAGTAGAGTATATTAAAATAACTGTCTCTAATAGCACATATTCTGATCTTTCTTACTCAATACGTATTCGTGATCGGAAAAATTTAAGTGAGGTCACTGAAGAATATGTGGGAGGAGTTCTGCAAAATAAAATTATAGTTTCTGAAGAGGGAAGACGAGTCACTTCTATAGGAAGGGATCATGTAACAGGAAAACTTGTAGGGAACACTTGGACATTGCCTGTCAACCTGGCTAATGAAAATAAGAGAATTCTAAATATCTCTCTAATGGAAGAACAGAAAAAGGAAATGAAAGACCAAAATTGGGTAAAATCTTTACGGCCACAATCTAATGACGCATCACTTCAAGAGGTTGTAGCAGAAACTAATCTTAAAAAAGAGACTGTAACCATTGATAATAAAACAGGGCTCCCAGTAAAGAGAGAAGTCTTTGTGAAAGATAAAGAAGGGAATTGGACAGAAGATTCTGTTAGGGTCGAGGAATACAAATATTTAGACTCCATGCCAATGAACCTGCAAAAAATGAACGATGAAGCAGAGATCAAAGAAATTACCGCTCCAATTAAAGAAGATAAATTATTAAAAGGGTAATAACAATTTGAATGTATTGTATAAAAACGCCTAAGCATTATCTCTGCCTAGGCGTTTTTTCTATAAGGCTGCAGAAGCTGATTTGTTGCTGGCCGAGTCTTACTGTGAATCGTTTGTTATATCCGATAAAGCTCATGATAATTGCTGATATGCTCAGCCATCCATTCATAGTTATGAATCTCCGCTTGAATTCCCGCCTCAAAGGAACTGCACTTCTCCGGTGGTATTGTTAATCCTATATATCCCGTATTCCGATATAGTTCCTTCTCCGATTCTTCCGGGTCATCCGTTGAATAGTTGGCCAGCTGTTCATAATTTGGATCGCACAGAGGCTGCTTTTTATAGTAAAAAATTTCCGTTTTAAATACGGTTTGATCGATAGAGTTTTCTTCAACCCACTGGTTCATAAAATATACAGTATTGCTTACCGCGTAAGGACATGGGTCAAACTTCTCCGCTAATCCTTCCGGATCAAAAAGTTCGCCATTCTTTGTCTCTGGAAAACGCCCGATCTCATGGATGTCGCACTTCATATTACAATCCGTCGCTATAAACAATATCGTGATTTGTTCAGTGATATGTCTCAAAAACTCCAACTAGCACCATTTAGTTTTCTTGAGAGCACGAAGGGAAACAATATCGTTGCTTTTGATAAAATCCCATGCGGATATCAAAAGGGCTAGAGAAAGCGTCGTCTATGTGCTTTCACCGGACGATTTGACAAAAACGTTTGAAAGGATGAAGGACATTGCAAGAGAGGACAGTCACGGCCAAGCAAACTTTTATAGGATTCTTCCCACTTGGGCAGGTGGTAGCCACGTCGGGATGTTTGGAAAGCACGACAGAAGATGAAAGAATTTCGGCATTCTTGGCTACCTGGAGGAACAGCCAGAGTATGCACTGGATGTGATTTTCCGATGTATGAATGGCTGGCAGCAGAGCGCGTGCTTTTACGAACCGGATAGACGGCAACTATTTACCCGAGCGTCCAGCGAGTCGGCCCGCTTGCCCGCCGATTCGTGAGCCGATGGGGCGGTTCATTCCATTCCCGCAGCGTACTTTGACAAACAAGTCGCTCACTCCTGACCAGGCCATGAAATATGAAATGATGAATGCCTTGAACGAAAGTAGATGGAAAGTTAATATGAAAATGCCAATGGTTATAGTATATATTTTGTTAAAAATATTGCGTAATATAACGAAACAAAGTATATTATAAGTAACAAAAATTTAATGTTTGATAAAGGAGTGTAATCGTGAAATATAATATCAATTTGTTTGGAAACAACTTTGATTGTGAGTTGGACATACAAGATGATACCTTAACCATTGCATTAAATCAGGATAATCAGAAGGCTTTAAAATCCTACCTATCCAGAGTTCTTTTAAAATATACCGAGTTTAATGACGCAGAAAAAGGTTCTCTCGAACTGATGATTAACAAAGCGATTCAAGTTGAAAAAAGTATGGGGGGGAGGATGTCCGAGCCGAAACTCAAATTGCCTTATGAGTTTGCTCCAGAAGTGAAAGAAAAGCTCATCGAGTGTGCCGATCTACAGGATACCTCAGCTACTCAATTGTTAATTCGCCTCATTGATCAGAAGTATCAGGAAGTGATGAATAATGACTGAATTAAAATCAGGAGGGCTAACCAATGGCTTATGGGAATAAAGTTAAATTCCACTATGATGTTCCTGCATATATCAAAAAGGAATTAGCAGAGACGGCTAAAAAGCTGGGAATTACCGCTACAGAGCTATTAACTAGAATTATTGAAGAGGAATACCAAAGAATGAAAGAGGCAAAGCAGGACTCTAATTGAGTCCTGCCTTTTTATTATCCTTTGAAGAGTTCGGACAGGCAGTTATGTAGGTGTAGGCTCTCGGTGATGGAGAAGGTATGGTAACGATACTGCTTATTATTTCTCTCTACCTGATCCATATAAAAAAGGTGTGCATTCCAATAATTTTCTTTGGCATTGGTTGTTACTAGAAGTAAACTAAAAAAATTCGGTTTGTCAACAATATTCATAGCAATCTTGGTATCGGCATCCTCGGTGTTAAGGATTTCATGCACATGTAGCGATAAAGGAGAAGATGGCAATTCTTGTAGCGGAGAAAAGCTCTCCTTGAGAGAAGCGAAGTCCATTGTTAGTTATTTCCCCCTCGTATTTCCTTTTATTTGATTATATTACGCTACGTGTAATAACGCAATATGGTATAGGAATTTTTGTATTCTTTTGTAGCCTATTTCATTAAATACGAACATTTGTTTTCTTTCAATATCTTTCGATATACTATTAAACGTGTATTTCTTCCAAAGGTTTCAATTTCTACGAAGAATTATTATGAAAATAACTCCATAAGTAAATATGGAGTTATTTTCATTTCTTTTATTTATTCTGTTTTTTTATTGTTTCTAGTAATTCGTGCATGGTTTTGTTCAATTCATCCAGGCGCTCTTGGATGCTGCTCATTAAATTTCTTAATAGGAGAATGGCTATGATGATAGGAAAGCTCACATTACTGATCAAGTTAACCCAAAGGGACAGATTTTCCATGTTTACATCACCCATCTTTGCATCTTTCTTAAATTATTGAAAAAACGATCATGATAGAGTTAGTGGCGATCACAATGGATCGCCACTTAATATAATATAACAATACGTAATATTACGCAATATATATGGCGTTATTTTTTTAGAGAAGCATACATCAAAGAACTACCAGGTTGAACAGAAATGCTATAATCTTGAGGAGTTCCATAATGAGCTCTACCTACTGGCCATTTAATGGTGCTGCTAGGTGGCGTAGAATTGGATGAATTAAAAGAAATCCAACGATTGTTCACATTTTTATATTGAATATTGCTTACGGTGACCTGATTGTGTGTTACATCCCATGCAGGAAGTGGATTTGGGATTGTTCTACCTTCGTAATTTGCATGGCAAGCAGCTATAACAACTCGGCCTTCACTCAAATTGCCTGTAAATGATTTACTATAAGTTCGTTTAGGTTGTCCATTAACGGAATAGGTTAACTTAGTACCGTTAAGCTCAAGCATAATATCGATAGTGTCACCAGCGCGGAATTGTCCCCAATCTCCGTATTTGAATCCTTCTCCGTCACTTGTATTGGAGAACCAGTGCCATTCATTGGAAGGCGCATGAACAGAGGAAGTAGAAAGACCACATTCGTAGCTAAATTCACCTGAGCTAGTAGGCAAAGTCATTCCCAAATAGAAGTTGATAAATCCAGAACCGTCACCACCGACCCGAGTATTAGACGCGGGACTAGGAAGAGTGACCGTTGCTTTCATACCGCGAACAGAGTTCAAAGCAGTCCATTTTACAATCTTTGCATATTCTTTTGAAGCCATATTAAAATCTCCTTTGTGTTTAAGTAGTAAGTAGAACGACTGAATACTGAGATACTTTAAACAGTGATGTATCTCGCAAGACTGCTTAAAGAGTAAACTTATCGTCTACAATTACATTATACAATATAGCGTAACGTTACGCAATATATTTTCGAAATAAATTTTGGTATAGTTTAGAAACTTTTCACTAATTCATATCGTCTTATGTAAGGGTAGTAATTGAAAAAGGAGGTAATTTGTCTTGAAAAAGGCTATTTTGTTTGTATTTTTATTTGTTCTTACTTTTCAATCCTGGGCGATTGCTGATGCAGCCAGTCCTATATCCGTTAACGCGGTGAATGTGAATGGAAAGTTTATAGCAACTGATGTTTCACCTATTATTGAGGACGGGCGTGTTTTGGTTCCTATACGCACGCTTGCTTCACTTGGGGTAACCTATCAATGGGATAGTAAAAATCAATCTGCTCTCATCACAAAAGGCAAAGACCAAATTAAGCTGACGGCCAACAAAAAAGAAGCATTTAAAAATAACAAAGCAGTTCAGGTTGATGTCCCTGTCCAAGTGACCCAAGGAAGGATATTGGTTCCTATTCGTTTTGTTTCGGAGAACTTTGGCTACAAGGCAAGCTATGAGAAGCTTCGGTCCATATTATTTATTCAAGATAGTAATTATAAAGTTGACCAAGAGAACTTACAGGCAGAAGATTTACAGACCGCTCGTCAGGCTGCTATATCGTTGCCGATTCAATTCTCCTTCAAATCGCTTTCTTCTTTAGAAAGACCGGGGGCTAATCAAGGCTACAGTTACACTTTCCCGAGAGGGGATTCGTCCAGATACATGTACTCAAACAACGTTGGTCACACTGTAGTTGAAATTAAAGATGGAGTAGCTAAGGCAGTTTGGCAATTTACAGAAGGAAATGGTCTGGCTGATATTGTTTCTAGTTCTGGTCAAAAGCCAAGTTATAATTATGTCGAATGGGTCACTGATATTATGATGTTTAATGGTGATAATGGGAATTTCAAGGCTGTATACAAAGATGATAAAGGTCAACAAAAGGATCTCACTGCAAAGGCGAAATCCTATATAGATATTATCCAACCTATTCCTAATGAGACAAGTAAAACTAATACAAATACAAATACAAATACAAATAAGCCAGGTATGACTCAAAGTGAAACAAAAGTAGATTTATCACTTTATTATTCACCAGACAAAGAGGCGGTAAAGGAAGTTACTTCTGATAAAATTACTTGGAAAGAAACTGATGTTACATTTATAGCGGATAAGAAAAAGGCAGATAAAGACAGTATCAGTACGATGAATTTTATAAACAAGGATAGAAATTTTAAAATCCAAATAGATCCAAAACCTGATAATATTTTTTCGGTATCTTTATCCTCAACAAAGAAGTATGTAGCTGTTGCTTTAAGGTATAGCTATGGTAATAAGTTGATGCTTGTCAAGCTTTCTAATGGAAAATATTTTATATTTAATGATGTGCTGAAGTCTAAAAACAAAGGGACAGTCGAAAGTATTAGTGCGAATAATTGGTCACCAGATGGAAAGAAAATAGCTTTTAGATATGGAGATACCTCTACAAGCAAGTTGGCTATTTATGATGCCGAAAACAATACGTTTTCTTATCCTCCTTTACAAGAAGCTTATGTAGGTGTTTATCGTATTATGTGGCTTAAGGATGGAAAAAGCTTTGACTATATAGCCGATTTCCCAAATAACCCTTCTTTAAAATTATATAGATATAATTTAATTAATAATAGTATAAATACCATCAGCAGTATTACTAAGGATGAGTTATCCAATATGGATAAATTGGGTCCCACTCTGATTTCAGAGTAATTAATCTGTACAGAAAATTTTCAGTTATACAAAAAAGGGCGAGAATCACAGACGAGGCCACTGAAAAACTACTTGTTTTTTAGAAATTCAACATTTTTAGGGGGTCAAATATGATTCCCGGAACGCGAAACGAGCCTTAGAAGCGATTCTAGAGGCTCGTTTTTTGCTCGGATTTTATTGCGGAGGCTTTTTCAGTGGCCTCTCACAGACTCCGCCCTTTTTTTTGTATTTGAGATACAATTATTGATTTTGTACGGTTACTTTTCCAGTGCCACCTGTATTAGAAATTGCAGCCAGCAAGAGCTTTACATTTGCATTAGAAATTCGAATGCATCCATGAGTTGGACGTAGAGGTACCCAAGGTCCAGAGGTTCCAGGATCTCCACCATGGATATAAAATCCAGATCGGCTGGTTTCAGTGATATCACCACTAATAGGACTCATTGCTACACGTTTGTATGGGCCGTAGGAAGACTCTGGAGTATCAGCTGGAGCAATGCTTGCTCCGTAAACACCTTGAGGAGTGTCAGCATCAGTTAGTCTCCAGTTAGCATTATTTTTGTCACCGTGATCGGTTCGATCTCCACGTCCCAAGGCTTCTACCGGTCCAAAAACAAGTGAGCCGTTTCCGTTGTACATTTTCAAAGTTCCTTTGTTATCGCGTTGTCCGTATGGTGGTAAATTAACAATAATATGATAACTCATGATTATTTCCTCCTAGTTTTATATTCAGATGATACAAGGAGGGGGTTTGCGACTTTTCCTAATGCACCCCAGCACCAGTAGGTCGCCTCTTTGTATTTATATTATATTATACTACGTAACGTTACGCAATATATTTTTACAGAAAAATAAAACTTTTTCTTGTTTAAAACGTTTATAATTTAGTGTAATTACAAATTATTGGGGGTTGGTTAGGGTATGAAGAAAATCTTTCTTTCATCTATGCTTACTTTAGGTATGCTCTTAACATTTGCTATTCCGCTTTCTGCTGCACCGTCAATTCAATTAGTTATCAATAGTGAGGTCGTTAATTCAGATGCTCCACCCGTTTCTGTTGCGGGGAGAACAATGGTTTCATTAGCTTCCTTAAAGCCGCTGAAGCTCAATTTAGTCTGGAACGCTGACAAGAAAACGGTGACTGTCAATGCTCCTGGGGTAAAAGACAAGCTTGTACTTACGATCGGTCAAAAAGAAGCTTCTTATGGAGAAAAAACACTTACTTTGGATGTGCCCGCTCAATTGAATAAGAATCGCGTTGTTGTGCCTTTGCGCTTCATCAGCGAAGCCTTTAAAGCAGAGGTGGAGTGGAAAGCGGACAAAAATACTGTCATTATCCGGAGTGCTGATCAAGTAGAAACATATAAGAAGCTGTATCAAGGTACGGATTTGGTGGCGGCACGTAAAATCGCTGTAAACCTTCCTTCGAATGATGAAAATACGCTTCATAATACCGAGGAGGGTGTTTATTATCAGTTTGTCTTTCCTGAGGGGGAGGCATTGAGATATTATTATATTGTTGGAAACTTACTTACTTATTACGAAATTAAGGATGATGTTAAACATCTAGTTTGGGAAGGCGTAGAAAAAGCTCCAGGGAAGTATACGAAAGAAAAGGGAAAGCGTCCATCGGAAGACAAAACAGAATATTATTTTTTACAAGAACGTGTGGATCATAGTGTCACATATGGTAAGGTAGGGGCCGGGAAGTCGGTAACGCAAGCTTTACCTGAAGGTCAAACGGTATTAGCGGATATTATTGTACCTATTTCCGGCGAAGTAAGGAAAGATCAAATTAAATAGATTATTCACTTCATTTTGGACGTCCTGAGCAACAAGGGACGTCCTTTGTTTCGCATACTGATGGGCCGTATTGGATTAGAAACTTTCGGATAGTTCATACGTCTTATGTAAGGGTACTTATTGAAAAAGGAGGTAATTTATCTTGAAAAAGGTTATTGTGTTTGTGTTTTTCTTCGTACTTACGTTTCAATCCTGGGCGATTGCTGATGCTGTCAATCCTATATCCGTTAACGCGGTGAATGTGAATGGGAAGTTTATAGCAACCGATGTTTCACCTATCATTGAGGACGGGCGTGTTTTGGTTCCCCTACGCACGCTTGCTTCACTTGGGGTAACCTTTAAATGGGACAGTAAAAGTCAATCTGCTCTCATCACAAAAGGCACAGATCAAATTAAGCTGACGGCCAACAAAAAAGAAGTATTTAAAAATAACAAAGCAGTTCAGGTTGATGTACCTGTCCAAGTGACCCAGGGAAGGATATTGGTCCCTATTCGTTTTGTTTCGGAGAATTTTGGCTACAAGGCAAGCTATGAGAAACTTCGGTCTATTTTATTTATTCAAGACAGCAATTATAAGGTAGACCAAGAGAGCTTACAGGCAGAAGATTTACAAACCGCTCGTCAAGCTGCTATATCGCTGCCGGTTCAATTTTCTTTCAAATCACTTTCTTCTTTAGAAAAGCCGGGGGCTAACAAAGAATATACTTACGTTTTCCCGAGAGGGGATTCATCCAGATACATGTATTTTAACAATGATTGGTCAGCTGGTAATACGGTAGTTGAAATTAAGGATGGAGTTGCTAAGGCAGTTTGGCAATTTACATCAGGAAATGGTCTGGATGATATTGTATCCAGTGCTGGCCAAAGACCAAGTTATAATTACGTCGAATGGGTAACTGATATTATGATGTTTAATGATGAGAATGGGAATATCAAAGCTGTATACAAAGATGACAAAGGTCAACAAAAGGATCTCACTGCAAAGGCGAAATCCTATACAGATATTATCCAACCTATTCCTAATGAGACAAGAAAACAATAGCTAAATACTGAATGCCCGGGTAAAGGGGACATCTTTTTTCGTTTTGAACTCTCCGAGTCTAGTCTGTATTTCGTTACTTTGGACATATGCTAGATTATGTATTCGAATTAAATAAAAATGATTATTTATGGTAAAATGTATAAATGAGTAAAGTACATCTCTATTTATAGACAGAAGGCAAAGAGATGACTGATTTTAAAGTAGATTACTTGACTATGTGTTTGATGATTAGTGCTTCACCTTTATTAGTTTATGTATAAAAGGGAATCCAGGGATAACGACACGCTGTATTTTAAGGAGGAACTTATGAAATCCGTGCAGATTATGACTGTAGGAGCGATAGTGGTGTTGGCGATTTCAGGGTGTAGTGTTAAAGCAAGTTCAGATCAACAACTGCCTCAGAACGAAGTAAAGAATATTGGGATAAACAACACAAAAGAAAGTGTAAAGAAAGAAGACGGCAAAGCAACATTAGAAACATCTAAAGCAACTGACGCAAAGGTGAATACCTTGGATTATTCACAGTATTATAATAACCAAGACAAATCTAAGGTTGTAGTTTCGGGAAAACAGATTTTATGGAAAAATAAAGATGTTACTTTTACAGCAAAACTAACCAAGGCTAAGGGGAGAGAAGCAGCCGAAGCCAATGAAGTTGTGGATTTCATGAAAATAAAAAGTAAGCGCGGAGAGCAAATCGTCAAGCTCAGCCCACGACCTTTGAGAGTTAACTCACTTTCCTTATCCAGAAGCAACCAGGTAGCCCTTGATGTAAGCGATCATGAGGGGAGTAGACTTGTTCTAATTAATTTATCCGATGGGACTCAAACTATTGTAAACATGTTTGAGATGAATAGTGACGGAGCGGGGAGTGAAAAGATTGACGCATATAACTGGTCACCAGATGGGAAGAAGATTGCGTTTGGAATCGGTGATCTAGGTTCAAGTTATATCGGAGTATACGATGTAGAGCGTAAGAGATATATGCATATGTCCGATAAGGATTTTACACTGATCTCCTCTATAGTTTGGCATAAAGATGGGAAATGCTTTGACTTTGTGAGTAAGGGTGATGATTCTCCACAAGCCTTACTCTATACTTACTCAGAAACAAAAAATTCTATTTTAAAGAGGGGTTATTTATCTAAGAATGATGAACAGAAACTATCTCAATTAACACCGAAATTTTGATTGGGCATACAAGGAAGGGCATTATTATAACCCATATCAATCAGATATGGGTTATTTTTAAGGGACGGATTGTAATATGAAGTGCGACAAGGAAAAAGATTAGCTTTCGCTTATTGTTACTTTACCAGAGCCGCCTGCTCTTTTAATTGCGCTCACCAAACCAGCTTGGTCTTCTTCAGAGAGTCGTACACAACCATGTGTTGGGCGTAAACCACCTGTGGAAGAAGGAGCTCCACCATGAATCCATAACCCGGTGCGTCCGTTTCTCTTGGCAATTAGGGCTTGACCACTAATAGGGTCCATTTCAACAATTCCATTCATGCCGTAAGAGCGGCGGTGTGCCGCTGTATCGGTTCTTGGAGGAGCAAGCTGGGCAGTGTACTCTCCAGTTGGGGTATTTCCATCAATTTCTGTAGGAGAGTAGTCATACTCCGAGCGTCCAAGTGCTGGCACAGGGCCAAATGCTAAGGATCCACTACCGTTATACATTTTTAAAGTGCCCAATTCTCTACGATTGCTTTTCAGATTAACCATAATATGACAGCTTATTACTTTTTCCTCCTAAAGGGTATATTTATTAATAGATACAAGGAGGGGGTTGCGATATTTCTAATGCACCCCAGCATTCAGGTTCAAAATGGACTATAGTCTCTATAGTGCTTTTTTAATTTCATGTAAAATGTAATGATTACCAAAATGGGCAGCGATGGAGGGAAACATGAAGGATTTTAAAGATCGTTTACATACGATCCGCCAAGAGCAGCACAAGCTGCTTAAGGAATATCAGACGTTAATTGCGGACTATGAAGCCTCGGATGTCATTCTGGAGAATGAGGTGCTGCGGAAGAAGTTCGAGGATGTTCAGGCCCGCTGTATTCGTCTGGAAGAGCGGGTACAACATATCGAGCAGGAAAATGGAAAGCTGCGCACGGCGCTGACGGAGCAAATGCTGAGTGAGAAGGCAAACATGATCCGCATCTCGCGTGAAAAGCTGGAGACCTATTTTGCTTCGAGAACAGCAGAAGGGACGAACCGATTGACCGCCTTTGAGTATGGGGCCAAGAGCCGGGTAGACAAGCTTATTCAGCAAAGCACTCATGAGCTTAAAGAGGATCAGGATGAGATTGTCGCCAGATTACGGCAGTTCTCGGAGGAGATCCGTGAGCGGATCATGGAGCAACGCCGACGTTTCCAAGAGGCAGAGCGAAACTTGCTTCATCATACGTCGAATGGGCTGGACCAGCTTCAAGAAGAAGAGATCAGCGAAGAAACGATGCAGAAGCGCATGAAGCAGAATCAGTTCGAAATGAAGCTGGGCTTGAACTGGATTAACAAGCTGGGGATTTTGCTCATTATTTTAGGTGTAGGAGCTGCCTTTAAATATTCATACTCCAACTGGTTTACAGGAAATATGAAGGGCGTGGCCTTCTTTCTGTTAGGAGCGCTGATGCTGGGCGGCGGCGAGTGGTTGTACCGCAAACAGAAACAGACCTTTGCGCTCGGTATATTGGGCGGCGGTATTTCGGTGCTGTACGGATCGGTTTTTTACAGCTACTTTTTACTCGAAATTATAGGAATGTATACAGGCATTGGCCTGTCCGTACTGGTTACGGTGACCGCTGTGCTGCTGTCGTTAAGGTATGAATCCCGAACGATTTGTTCTTTTGGATTAGTAGGGGGATATCTCCCGCTGTTTTCCTATATGGCAGCCAACGGGCTGGAAGGGAACGCGGTTTACATTGCCATGGGCTACCTGTTTCTGCTGAACCTGCTGATTCTGCTCGTATCCTTCCGCAAACGCTGGGTCGTCGTGCAATATATCAGTTTTCTGCTGAATACGCCCCTGATGATTGTACTGGTATGGCTGTCGGGTAGCACGGCTGCGAGCATGTTGTATGCAGTTATTACATTTGCAATGTACCTCGGGATGACGCTATGGGTGCCGTTCCGATTAAAAGAAAAGCTATCCTGGCTGGATTTCTCCCTGCTGGCTCTTAACACAGTCGTAAGCTGTACCGTTCTGTACTCTCTGTTCGACGATGCGGGCCTGGATGATTACAAAGGCTTGCTGGCACTCGTCTTTTGCCTGGTGTACGGGGGCTTGGCGCAATGGGTCAGCAGATTTATTCCGGAAGAGAAACAGACAAAGGTATTATTTTATGCCACCTCCCTGACCTTCGCCATTCTGATGGTTCCGTTCCAGTTTGGAGTCAAGTGGCTGTCCATGGGCTGGTTAATCGAGGCCGTTCTCCTGACGTTGTATGGCAACCGTTATCGACTGAAGGAATTGGAACGGGCTGGCTGGGGCATTTTATTACTATGTATGGGCGCATTCTTTTTCGTCGATTTCCCTATATATCTGCTGTCTGGATTTGAGACGGACTATTTTGGGCTTAGATACACGCTTATTACGCTGGGTATGCTGATCGTTACCGTCTTATATGCGATTCAATTCAGCCGTCCAGATGCTTTTAGAAACAATCGCCTGTACGAAATGCGTATCATGCAGGGTTTTAAATATGTGACGCTGGTGAACGTATATGGTTATTTGCTGTATGAGGCCGGGCATTGGTATAACATCCTTGTACCGGAAGGATTCACATACTATTCCTTCTACAAAGCGCTGTTGTACACCTGTGTATCGCTGGCTTTGGCATATTCCCTGCCTAAAGTGAAGCTGTTGTACGATCGGGTAATTAAATACTACAGCCTGGCTTTGTACGTCATAGGCTACGCGTTGGGACTGTTGGTTACCGTCGCGGTTCCAACCTTGCATGAAAATTATGCGCAAAATACGGCTGCGGATTATGTGGCGTTGGTGGTGCTGGCAGCTTTTAATGTATTGGTCTTCTTCAGTAGCAGGGATTTCCTGAACGCACTGATGACACGCCATTATCGAAGCACAGAGCTGTATCCGGTCATTATGGGTGTATACCTGCTGGGCATCATTACCGCCTTCCTCGGAGTTCAGTTCCGTCTGGGGGATGCAGGGCTCGCATTCAGTCTGGTATATTTACTGCTGGCGATTCTGTATATCGTATACGGCTTCCTCAAGCGGGTGGTCTACATTCGCAGATTCGGTCTGGGACTGACCCTGTTTTCGACAGGTAAGCTGCTTTTGTATGATCTACACCTGTTAACAACAGGAAGCACCATCGTAGCCTACTTCTCCTTCGGCGTTGTATTGCTGGCGATTTCGTATATTTATCAAAAAGTATCCAATCGCATGGGAGAGACCCTAATTAAGAAGGAAGTAGAAGAGAAAATGTAGTTTTTTGTTGGATTGTGTAGATAAACAACATTCTGAAAATAAATTCGAAGATAGTGAAATAATTGCATGACCTTACATCCTACTTACGCTATAATAAGTAAAAATTATTCATGTACGCATGCTAATGTTTATGCGGAAGTAGTGAGAATGAGGGGGATATAATGAGTTTGAGCAAAGGGCAGAATAGCCTGAATGATAAAAATGAACGCTTTTCGTCTGCCGGATTCATAATGGCAGCGATCGGGAGTTCGGCAGGACTAGGTAACATTTGGAAATTCCCGTATATTACTGGACAGTATGGTGGAGCGGCATTTTTCTTGTTGTTTATCGTCTGTCTGTTGCTTGTAGGTTTCCCTGTACTTTTAGCAGAGCTTGCGCTTGGTCGTGCAGGTCGAGGAAGTGCTGCTTCTGCAATGGTAAAAGTAGGCGGTCATCCGATTTGGGGTAAGTTAAGCATCATGTATGTTATTATCCCGTTTGTCATTTTATCGTTCTACGGTATTGTAGGGGGCTGGACGCTCCATTATGCTGTACAGGCATTCAGCGGAAAATTGTTCTCTAATAACGATTTTGCCGGACAATTCGCTGCATTCTCTTCGGGCTACGCACCACTAGCCTGGCTGTTTATTGTCTTTGCCATTTCCGCAGTAGTCGTTATTTTGGGTGTATCCAACGGGATTGAACGATTCAATAAAATTCTGATCCCTGCCAAAGGCATTCTGTTGCTCGTCTTGATGGTAAATGCCCTGTTGCTGCCAGGTTCTGGCGCGGGTGTATCCTTCTTTCTGAATCCTGACTTTTCTAAGCTTAGTATAGAGTCCGCATTGGTTGCTTTGGGACATGCTTTCTTCTCACTCTCTCTGGGTATGGGGATTATGGTAACGTATGGTGCGTATGTGGATCGCCGCCAATCGCTGGGTACGGCTGCATTGGCTATTGGAGGGGGCGATTTGATCTATGCCTTTATCGCGGGTATGATCATTTTCCCAACTACGTTCTCCTTCGGTATTAACCCGGCTCAAGGACCGTCTTTGGTCTTTATCGCATTGCCAGCGGCGTTTTCCGCTATGCCTTTCGGTTCGTTTTTCGGAAGTTTGTTCTTTGTACTGCTGGCGAGTGCAGCCATCGGCTCTATGGTATCTATGTTGGAGGTGCCTGTCGCCTATGTGATGGAACGTTTCCGTTTGAGCCGTGTCCGTTCGGTTATCATCATTTCTGTCCTGTGCCTGTTGATGGGTGTTCCATCAGCATTGTCTATGGGACTGGTGCCGGAACTGAAAGTTGGAGGCAAGTCATTCTTTGACTTTGTAGATTTCACAGCGTCCAACATCTTCTTGCCGCTCGGTGGCTTGATGATGGTTATCTTTGTAGGATATTATTGGAAAAATGCAGCAGAGGAAGCGAACCTCAAGCCTATATGGTTCCGCATGTGGTTGTTCGGCCTTCGGTATATTGCACCAATCCTGATGTTGTTGGTATTCCTTCATACCTCAGGCCTCATCAAATTATAAGCCCAAATCAGCAAAAAAGGCATTTTATTCCTAAGGGAAGAGATGCCTTTTTTTGTATATCTATCAGTGGTTACCTAACTGTGGAAAGGAGTGATATAATAAAAACATTGTCATTAATTTTAACTTCATTGCAATCATTACGAATATGAAGTTTTATATAATGAAGGAAAAGGCTACAGGGCATCGCACAAAACGATGTGCAGGAAAGGGAAAGGGCAGAAGGGCATTGAAACAGACAGGGAGCTTTATTTTGCATGAAGGATGGCGGCTGAAATGAAGTCTAATCCGTTGCCATCACAACGTCGGTATATGCCGGGACTGGATGGATTAAGAGCGCTGGCAGTCATCGCAGTCATTGTGTATCATCTGAATCCGGATTGGTTGCCGGGAGGCTTGTTGGGTGTAGGCGTTTTTTTTACGTTATCGGGGTATTTAATCACGGATATTCTGGTAAGTCAGTGGGATACATATCATAGTTTTAAAATAAAAGATTTCTGGTTGCGTCGGGCCAGAAGGCTGCTGCCTGCCATGCTGACGGTTGTAGTCGTCATTGTCCTGTGCTCGTTGCTTTTCGATCCGTCACGGCTCACGGCCTTGCGCGGAGATGTGCCTGCCGCATTGGTATATATGAGCAACTGGTGGTTTATTTTTCATCAGGTATCGTATTTTGAAAGCTTTGGTCCACCTTCGCCGCTCGGACACCTGTGGTCGCTGGCGGTGGAGGAACAATTCTATATCCTGTGGCCGTTGCTGCTGGCGCTTGGGCTGAAATATATGCCCAAGCGTATTGTGCTCGCAGGCTGGGTAACTTGCCTGGCGTTGATCTCTGCGCTGCTAATGGCAGTGATTTACGTACCGGGAACCGATCCGAGTCGGGTGTATTATGGCACGGATACGCGTGGTTTCGCCCTGCTGATCGGTGCGGCACTGGCTTTGGTATGGCCGAGCGGCAAGCTGAAAGGGCAAGCGTCTGCTAAGGCGCGTTTGATTTTGGATGGCATCGGGACTGTAAGCTTGCTGCTGCTGTGTCACTGGGCATGGGCCTCGAATGAATATGACCCGTCTTTGTATCGGGGGGACTTGCTGGGCATAGCTTTGGTCACTGCTATTGTGGTCGCAGCGTTAGCGCATCCGGTGAGCCATCTCGGAAAGCTGCTTGGACTCAAGCCGCTGCGCTGGATCGGCGCTCGTTCCTACGGGCTATACCTGTGGCATGTTCCGGTTATCACCCTGACGACACCGCAGGTGGATACCGATGGTGTGCATGTGCTGCGAATCATTTTACAACTATTAGCAACGGTACTGCTGGCCTCCCTCTCCTTTAAATATATCGAGGAGCCGATCCGGCACGGAGGATTCCGTCGCTGGGTTGCAGAAATCCACACAGCGGTTCGCAGACAGGCACGGTGGAGGTGGATGCCTGCAACCGCGGCATCTATGCTTTTTATAGGAGTTCTTGCAGGCACCGTTCATCTGTACGTGGCGTCTACTGACGCAACCACGCTGGCAGCAGCGGCGAATGAAGAGAATCCAAGCGGGAAGACGAAGGCGGTGCCGCCGCTTCACGGAACTGTATCCGTGGCTTCGAAGGAGCCGAAAGCCAAGCCGCAAGTATCCGGGGGCAGTATCGTGAAGGACGCAGCTAGGGTCCAGGCTCAAACCCAAACGCCAAAGAATACGGAGACAAGGGCTGACACTACGGATGGGACTAAGGTTCAATCGGATACTTCGACCCAACAAGCTACGCCCAAAGCAGATGACGGCGCAGGTGTGACCGCGATTGGGGATTCTGTCATGCTGGATGTGCAGTCGTACATTCAGCAATCTTTTCCAGGCGCGGTTGTAGACGGACGGATCGGTCGACAGATGGCGGAAGCGCCTGCCGTGCTGGAGCAGTTGAGACAGAATGGACAACTGGGGAAGACAGTCATTATTGAGCTGGGCACGAACGGCGCTTTTACCAAGGATCAATTGACCGATTTACTCGCCAGTTTGAAGGATGCGAAGCGTATTATCCTCGTGAATACCCGTGTGCCTCGGCCGTGGGAGAGTATCGTGAACAGGCATCTTGCCGAAGCGGCAGCCCAAGATGCACGGATTACGATGATCGACTGGTACGGAGCCAGTTCTGGAAAAAACTCGTATTTTGAACATGACGGAGTTCATTTGAAGCCCAAAGGTGCCAAAGCCTATGCATCTTTGTTAGCTCAGGCTTTGACGAAGCAATCTTAAATAGCAATCGTTGTCAGGTAGCTGTGATGCGCAAATATCACGGCTCCTTTCTATTTTATTAAGCTATTCAGGCCATGTTCCGTTGTTCTTGAAGCCTAAAGGGTAACAATTCTTTGCTATTTGGCTACAATTTTTCAGTTTTCATTCTACTTATTTATGGTAAGGTTACCTATATGAATATGCCTAATTTCGGGAAACATTATTGTGGTGGGGGTACATAAGCTAATGGAAAAGAGATACACATATAGCAGGACAAGAGAGCATCGCATGAAGAGGAACAAAAGAAGATTAATATTCATTGCTATTTTATTATTCGTGATCGGTTGTATTACGCTCATTGTGCTAAAGGTGTCAGATAGCAAATCACCGGCCCAAACAATGGAGCAAGCTAAAAAAACAGATACCGTATCCAATGCCAAACCAACAGGTAAACCGACTGCCGAATCGAATGGTAAAGCAGCCTCACATAAAGACGATGCCGGAGTGGAAGACGTGGCCTTTGTTGAAAAATATTTAAACCAACAAATGCTGGGGCAGATGCCTGATGGAGCTGACGGTAAAAAAGTAGCTTATTTATCTTTTGATGATGGGCCATCCGTGACTGTGACACCTCAAATATTGGATATCCTTAAAAAACAGAAGGTTAAGGCAACCTTTTTTGTCGTAGGAAAGGAAGCAGATGAGAATGAACATACGAAGAACATCATCAAAAGAATTGTTGCAGAAGGTCACGCTATAGGGAACCATACGTATTCACACAACTATAAGTATTTATATCCTCACAAGACTGTAAGTACGGACAACGTTATGCAGGATATTGAAAAGAATAACCAAATCTTAAAAAGTATTCTGGGACCGAATTTCTCGACAAGAGCGATCCGATTCCCCGGAGGTCATATGACGTGGAAGAAAAGAGATCCCAAGGGTATGGCCGCATTAGATGCAGCTTTACTAAAAAAGGATTACCACCAAGTGGATTGGAATGTATTAACTAAAGATGCAGAGGGACCATCCAAGAAAGCGAACGGACTCATAAACCAATTCATGAAGACTGTTAAGGGTCGAGAAAAAGCCGTGATATTAATGCATGATACCTATGGTAAGGAAGAAACAGCAAAAGCCTTGCCAACAATCATAGAATATTTAAAAAAGCAGGGATATGAATTTAAGATTATGAAGTAATTTATGTTTAGGTTCCTTCTTTTTCGAAAACTACCTACACTATAAGTAGAGAAGTAAAGAAACAAAGAAAATTTGTTTCTCGGAATAGAATGGGTGGAAAGGGGGAGTATACTATGGTAATAGCTAATGAGGCGGTGGAACGAGTGGGATGGAAATGTGTGCGTGTCTCGCAAAAACGCCAAGTCACAATACCTCTATGTTGGTAGATGGGCCAGGGCGTCCTGATTGGGTTGGGCTTTTAGCGTGCCCCTATATTGTTGCCGCTCGGAGTGCCCGAGCCGATCAAATCGCTTCCTGAAGCCAGCTTGAGGAAGTTACCTAGCTGGATGGAACCGTCTGTGCTTCTAGTAATGGAAGGAACGAGACTGACAAAGCCAGCGGCGCTGGCGAGAAGACCTTTGGCATTGGTGCTTTTTTTTGCTTTTCCACCAGACGCTAGAATTATCTTGATCGGTTCCACTGGTCTTGTCACTGGCTGTTCCTTCAAAGGAAAGATTGTTAATGAACACGTGTTCACCCTTGTCAAAAGCAAAATTGCTTTCGCCATTGCTGCCATTATTTCCATGCTGAACGGTAATCGTTGAGGAATAGGCGTAGTTGCCTCCGCGCAGGTAAATGGTTTTACCAGGAGCAATTTGTGTAAGTGCGGCTTCAAGAGTCGTAGGACTGGATATGGTGCCTGGATTGGACACGTTACCATTTGACGCTACATACAAGTCGCCATCCGCCAGTGTGGTGGAGATAGCAGATGAATCCTGTGCACTGGCAGCCTCTTCTGAAAGGGAAGAAGAAGGAGCATTGGATGACGTATCTGCGTAAGCGGTTCCAATAAGAAAAGAAGAAGCGAATACAAAAGAAACACTGAGCCTTAGAGCGTTAAACCCGTTTTTTGGGACGGTTATTTCGTTTAAACATGTAAATTTCTCCTTATTTCATCTTTTATTTTTAAAAAAAGATAGCACTATAAAAGCGACTTATGCTGTCTTTCATGCGAAACGAAGACACCTCCCTGGGTGAAGGATTAACTGGCATATGTCTAAAACGCTCTAAGAAGTATAAGCACAGTTTAATATATGTTAACTTTGCATAAACTGTTTTTTTGATGATATTTTAAGATTGTGAAAAAAAGTTCGCACTTTTGTTTCAACTAAAAACACGGCTTTGCCAAACTGGGAAAAATTGATTATACTTATACAATATACACATATTAGGAATAGAATCTATGGGAAAAGGCGGGTCTGACTATGGATAACGGGAATCATTCGACGAATCTAGCTACACAGAAAGTTTTGGAAAAGCAGCCGCAAGTTAAAAATGAGATTGTGGATTGGCTTAAAGCGATTATGGTAGGTGTTGTTCTCGTGTTCATTATACGTTGGCTGCTATTTGTACCATCTATCGTTGAGGGAGCATCTATGGAACCGAATTTCAAAACAAATGAGCGAGTTGTCGTGAACAAACTGATTTACGATTTTCATGATCCCAAACCGAGTGAGGTTGTTGTATTCCATGTGAGAAAAGAAGGGAAGGATTTTATCAAGCGTGTCATTGGTGTTGCGGGAGACACAATTAAATATCAAGGCGACAATCTTTACGTGAATGGTAAGAAAATAGAAGAGTCATACATTCAGGGGGCTATTCAAGAAGCACACGCCAAGGGCGAGTACTATAACAATGTGGACTTTCCGAATGCAACGATAACCGAGTCCAAGGTTCCCGAAGGTACTATTTTTGTCATGGGCGATCATCGTAATAATAGTAGAGACAGTCGTGCGATTGGTTTTGTTTCGATTAAAGATATTGTTGGACGTGCGGATGTGGTTTTCTGGCCGCTGGGCAGCGCGCAGTTGGTGAAGCATGATGAATAGAAGAGCGCCTAAGACGGAATGCTGTTCCCCGTTTTAGGCGCTTTGCGTTTCTCTGAAGCTGTTATATTTTTTCGTAAAAGGGTCAGGCAGCTTGCGCCAGTGCGAATTGCTTGGAGCTGCCCGCCTGACTGAATGTAAAAGCGGTACCGCGATCCTTGAGGGAGTCTCTGGAGTAGAAGTCCTTCCAAAATTTCGGCGCATTCACAACAGTAACCATCGTATCCAGCCGGGTCAGCTTGGTCAGGTCGATATCGTTTTCCTCATCTACATAACTGAACGTTTGGGCTACAGGGATGGGTTCGCCGATGCCTGTGGACTCAATGAGGATATTATAGTCAAACTTTTTATCGAGCGCTAGTCGCTCTACCTCTTTTAAGAGGTCTTCCCACAGGGTGCAGCAGATGCAGCCGTTGGACATTTCCACCAGCTTCTCATCCACGCGGGATAATCCTCCGCCATCCCGAACGAGATCCGCATCAATGTTTACCTCGCTCATGTCATTGACAATGACGGCTACCCGCTAAGCACCGTAACCGGTATCTTCTTTTCCAATTCCATAGTGTTTGCCAGCGTAATCACTCCTCCCTTCGAAAGTGTTCATGAAATGCTGAATGTGTTGTAGTGGCTACAATGTCAGATAGGGCAGCTGCAATGCTCCCCTTGTCGATTTATTAAATCGTAATAATTACGAATAGTAAGATCAGTAAATCATTTAATGGGGAAATGTCAAGGAGATCTGCATGGAAAGGGGAGGGAAAAATCAACAAAAGAAGTGATCTATATTTTATTTGGTGCCGTATCATACCTGGAATGTTGTATATTCAATAATTGAAACTTATGCATCCAATTTAACTGTGTTAAATGATAAATTGGTGTTAAATGATAAATCGGTGTATAATGGCCCATTAGACCTAAGAAAATTTTCCCACACAAAGGAGATACTTTAGAATGAAGATTGGTAAAAAACTATCCATTAGTTTTGCAGCCGTATTATTGCTTACACTGGTTGTGGGCATTATTGGTGGGTATGCTACTTCGTCTTTACATACATCATATCAAAGTATGATTGATGATAGCGTCGCTAAAATTTTAATGGTTAAAGAACTGGAGTATGATGCTGCGAGTCAGACCAAGTATTTTCGCGGGTATCTGGTGACTGGCGATCAGGACGAAATGAACAGTTATCTGAAAGAACGCAAAACCTTTGCAACGACCATGAAGAAGCTGCAATCCACGCTGGAACTGGACAAGTCCAAACAAATGGCAGCACAGCTCCAGCAGATGGAGGCTGAATATGCAGATATCGTGAAGGAAATTACCTCATATAAGCAGCAGGGGGATGTGGCGACCTACACGAGATTAGTGAGAGAAAAATGTAAGCCGATGGCGCTCGCTCTGGAACAACAGTCACAGGTGATGGAGCAATACCAGATGGATCTACTGAATCAATCCCAAGCCAAGCAGGGTGAGAAGCTTCAATATGTACAGACGATGATTATCATTGCGATGGCACTCGCGCTGGTGATCGGGATCGTATTGGCGTATGCAATCACCCGTATGATTGCACGTCCGGTGGTTCAGGTGGCTCAAGCCGCGCGGCGTATTGCAGAAGGGGATCTGACACAGGAGGATATTCAAATTCGGCAGAAAGATGAAATTGGTGAAATGGCGCAGAGCTTTAACGATATGAAACGCCAGCTTCGTTCGCTGCTGCAAGCGATCTATCAAAACGCACAGGGAGTTACGCTGGCTTCGGGTGAGCTGTCCAATGGCTCCGGGCAAGTGGCGGAAGGTACGCGGCAGATGGCGGAGACGGTACAGGGAATCCACGATTCGGCGGGCAATCAGGTTGAGCGAAACCGTGAAAACCAGCAGGCGGTCAAGGAAAGTGCAGAAGGCGTTCAAAAGATTGCCCAATCCGCATCCATTACCGCAGAGTTGTCCGAGCAAGCGATTCACGAGACAGAGCGCGGCAATGCAGATCTGGAGGAAACGGTTGTACAGATGCGTCATATTCAGGACACGATGAAGGACTCGGTCAAGGTCATTCAGGACCTGGGCGAGCAATCGAAGAGAATTCAAAGTGTAACGCAATTCATTCGGGATATCGCCAAACAAACCAATTTACTGTCGTTGAACGCCTCCATTGAAGCGGCTAGAGCCGGGGAATCGGGTAAGGGCTTTGCTGTCGTGGCGGGTGAAGTGAAGAAGCTTGCGGAACAGACGGGTCAAGCTTCTCAACAGATTGCTGTCTTTATGGATGCCATGGCGGATACAGTGAACCAGGCCGTGGATTCGATCCAGAAAGGCTCCAGCGAGGTTGAGGCTGGAACAGATCTGATTCACCGCACCGGGCAGACGTTTAGCAAAGTACATGAAGCGGTACAAACGGTCGCTGAGCATACGCAGGAGGTGTCGGCTGCGACCGAAGAATTGTCTGCCATTACCGGGCAACTGCTGGACTCGGAGCAAAAGCTGGTAGGCTTGTCCCGTGAGATTGCAGAGGAATCGGAGTCGGCTGCGGCTGTGTGCGAGGAGCAGCTCGCTTCTATGGAGGTCATCGCGGATTCTGCCGATTCGCTGCGTCATATGGCTGCCGAGCTAATGTCGGAAATACAGCATTTCCGCATTACAAACGATGCGGACGAGAACAAGGCTTCGGCTTCGACTCATCCAAAGAATACGAATGGAGGGCGCGACACGTCCACCAGACGTACGTCTATGGATAGAATTTCAATTTCCGATACACCGATTCATCCCGCTTTCTGAGCGGGAAGTGCCTAAAGAAATGGAAAGCATTTTGAAAACGTCGAAGTCCGGTGATCTGTCTGTTAACTACTCGCTGGATACGTTCCACCAAAAATTTGGCGAGCTGATGCAGGACTTATATCAGCGGCAACATGAACAAGGATCAGGCAGTTGCTGAGATTGAAAAAGCGTGGGTGCAACAAGGCTCGGCACAATAAAGCTGGTTTCGCAAAGGCGTCCGTAAGGGCGTCTTTTTTGTATATTTTTGAGTTTGACTTATCCAGATAAAAAAATATCTAATATTATTTAAATATTTACTTGCAAAAAGTTATTAAGTTGTGGATAATAGATTGTGTACAATATATCTGCGACATACAGCATATATCATGGCTACATAACGCAAAATACGGAGATACCCCGGCTGGGGAATCTCTTTATTCCGTTTGGGATGTGCTGATTGTGTTTGTAATAGATCGTGTAATTTGAATGGTATTTTCATTCGAGTATAAAGATTAGAAAAGAGGAGATGAACGTTTTGACGAATTCGTTGTTTACATCGTATACGCTGAAAGATTTGGAGTTAAAAAATCGAGTGGTTATGGCACCGATGTGCCAATACTCGGTGACAGCCAAGGACGGTATTCCGAATGATTGGCATCATGTTCATTACCTGAGCCGGGCTATTGGGGGCACGGGCCTGATTATTATAGAAATGACAGATGTGGAGCCGGATGGACGGATTACAGATTATGATCTGGGGATCTGGTCAGATGAGCACATTCCTGCTTTTAAGAAGCTGGTGGACGGCATTCATGCGCACGGGTCCAAGGTAGGCATCCAGATTGCCCATGCGGGCCGCAAGGCTGAGGATGCAGCAGAGCCAGTGGCTCCTTCGGCAATTGCCTATCCCGATGCGAGTTATAAACAGCCACGCGCACTTACCACGGAGGAAGTACGGGGTATGGTGCAAAAATTCGCAGACGCCACCCGACGTGCAGTTCAAGCAGGCGTGGATACGATTGAGCTTCATGGTGCGCACGGTTACCTGATTCACCAGTTCCAATCGCCGCTTACGAACAAGCGTGACGATGAGTACGGTAAGGACTTGTCCCGTTTTGGTGTCGAAGTCATTCAGGCTGTGCGTAAGGAAATGCCTGAAGGCATGCCGCTATTCTTCCGCATCAGCGCGGTCGAATACGTAGATGGCGGATACGATGTGGATCATACGATTGAGCTGAGCCGGGCGTATCAGGCTGCGGGCGTAGACGTGATCCATGTGAGCACGGGCGGAGAAGGCCCTGCGGGAGCCAGAAAGCCGGGCAACTATCCGGGCTATCAAGTGCCGTTCGCACGCCAAATCCGCGAAGCGCTGAACATCCCGGTAGTCGCCGTCGGCGCACTGGATGATCCGGCCTTGGCGCAGTCCGTTATCGGCAACGAGGATGCCGATCTGGTCGCCGTGGGACGCGGGTTGCTGCGCGATCCATATTGGGCGACTCATGCAGCGGTGACATTGCGCGGCGAGAAGCCTTCCGTTCCTAAACAATATCAACGTGGCTACTGAGGCCTAAGTAATCCCACGTTGTTTATATATAAACAGGCACCTGCAACGAAGTGTACGCTTCGTTGCAGGTGCCTGTTTTGTTTTATGGACAGATGGTAAAGTGTAAGCAATCTTACACTCAATTGTGGTTATATTTTGTATACTTGTATTATTTAGTGATTGGGAGGTTCAAAAATGGATTACATTATTGAAACGAAAAAGCTCCGTAAACAGTTTGGGATGTCAGTAGCCGTAGACGACATATCCTTACATGTTGAGCGGGGCAGCATTTATGGCTTTCTCGGTGAAAATGGAGCTGGCAAGACGACTACCATTCGTATGCTGATGAGGCTGGTAGTGCCTACAAGTGGGGAGGTTTTTTTATTTGGCGAGCGGCTGGAGAAAAACTATCCGTCTATCTTTTCTAAGATTGGCACGATCATCGAAACACCGGGTTTATATGAAAACCTGAGTGCACGAGATAATCTGAGAATCTGCTGTACGTACATGGGGGTGCAGGATGATGGGAGAATTGAACGAACCCTAGCTACGGTAGGACTAGATCATACCGGTAAAAAGAGGTTTAAGGATTTTTCCTTAGGAATGAAACAGAGACTAGGGATTGCGAGAGCGCTTGTTCATGACCCTGAGTTGCTCATATTGGATGAGCCGACGAACGGACTGGACCCATCTGGAATTAAGGAAATTCGTCAGCTATTGAAGCGATTGTGCGAAGAAGAAGGGAAAACGATTCTTATTTCTAGTCATATTCTAAGCGAAATTCAGCAGTTAGCTACACACATCGGGATTATACATAATGGAAAGCTGTTGGCGGAAGATCGTTTGAGTCGGTTGGAGGAAGGTTTTGAGCAATACACAGATGTAAAGGTAGACGATGCAGAAGCAGTACAAACGTTTCTGCAAGAACACATGAAGCAGCTACAATCTAATGTGATATCCCCACAACAACTAAGAATTCATAGTCCGATTGAGAATACAGCCGCGTTAAATAAACAATTAATAGATCATCAGTTTTCGGTCTATGATATACATACCACGAAACAGACGCTAGAGGAGTACTTTCTGACTCTGATTTCAGGAGAGGGTGGGCGACGTGATTAGAGCAGAACTCATTAAGCTTAAAGGCTCTAAAGCCTTCTTGTTGAGTTTTATTATATTGCTGGCTGTTATACTGTTGGAATTCACCACGAGCGCTATTTTTTACAGATATTCAATTGATAAGCGAGGTTGGACCTACTATTTTGGGGACATAGTCACCTTGGTCAATATTGTAGCCGGATTTATCAGCTATTACATATTAACTGGGCATATTTTTGCGAGAGAGTATCAGGAAAACACGCATCTGTTTATGTTTACCACGCCTGTCACCAGGGTTAAATTTTATTTTAGTAAATTGATCCTTATTTATGGATTTATTATGGTGTCCTTATTTTTCGTGCTGTTTTTGTCTGCATTATTAGGCATGCTCATTACAGATCGTCCCTTAACGATGACTATTTGGGTATACCAAATCCAAGTGTTTGCTAAAATGTGTGTGATGCATGCGATGTTAATCCCGATCGCCTCTTTTTTTGCTATACGCTGGAAAAGTCTTATGGTGGTTGTACTCGTAGTTTGTACTGCTATATTTCTGAATTTTATGTACAAAAGTGAATGGTACCCTTGGATTGTGCCCTATCTCTTATCTCCTAATGAAAGAAATGCGACTATACCTGCCAATGTTTCTATAGCGTGGTTCAGCTTATCGATTACCTTTGTTGTGGGATTGTTTTTATCTATATGGGCATATCAAAGAAAAGACTAAATAGGAGAGTTTTTGAAAGGAGGGTTACTATGCTCGAGCTGTTTAAAGCAGAGTGCCTGAAGCTGAAAGGAACTAAAATTTTTTGGTTGAGTGTGATAATTTTAGTATTAACCATTGTTTTGGAATTATATAGTTACGCGGGTAGTCCCAAGTATTCCATAGATCGTGATGGTTGGAATAACTACTTTATGAGTGTTGTTATCCTTATTAATTTTCTGACCGGGTATATGAGCTACTACATTTTGACCTGCTATATCTATGCGAGAGAATATCAAGAGAACACCCATATTGCTCTGTTCTCAAACCCGGTTCGTCGGAGTCGTCTCTACTTCAGCAAGCTACTCGTTATTTATATGTATATCGCTGTTAGCCTGTTGTTGGCATTTGTGATAACTGCAGTATTGGGTACGTTTATTACGACCAGACCGTTAACTTTTGAAGTCGTGATTTATCAGCTTGGGATATTCGCCAAAATGATTCTTATGCACGCTATGCTCATCCCGATCATCACGTTCTTCGCCATCCGTTGGAAAAAATTTGTGCCCGCCATTATAGGAATGTGTACGGTCATGTGTTTAAATTTTGTTTTGGTTAATACACCGGGGAATACCTTTTATCCATGGACAGTGCCGGTATTGTTTTCTCCGCATGGCACACTGGGGAGAACGTACACGAATGTTCCTGGAGGGATCATAAGTATTTGCTTCATTTTTGTGCTTGGGCTTTTTTTGGCGTTGAGAAGTTATGTTCGTATAGAGAAATAAGTAGAGTACAACAAAAAGAAATAGACCGCTCTCGAGAAAGGGTTCGGTCTATTTCTAATATCTAACCTTTTCCAGCCGACCGCTCTTCAAAGCGGCTGTTATTTGGTGAAAACTTTAACCTCCTTCGGAGCGAGAGTCACGGTGATCGAACCGTTGTTGATCTGAATGCTGTCGTTGCTTAACTGGTTGGTCATGCGGGTGCCGTTGGACAGGTTGTCAAAATTGCCAATGGTGCGGGTTTGGCTGTTCCACGAGTTGTTGATAAGTACGATGGCCTCGTCGCCGTTTTTAGATCGCTGGAAGCTGTAAAAGGAGTCGTCTGCCCATTTTTCCTTTTGGCTGCCGTTTTGCAGGGCAGGGTGGCTGTTGCGCACACGGTTCAGCTTGGCAATGTTCTGGTACAGCTCATGATTGGCGTTAAACACGACGTTTTCCCGGTTGGCGGGATCATCACCGCCACTAAATCCTTGCTCGGTGCCTTGATAGATGATTGGAATCCCGCGTGAAGTCAAGGTAAAGCCCAAGGCGGCTTTGAGCTGTGGCCATTTGTCAGAGGTAGCACCAGGCTTGCCGGAGGCGTCATTAAGGAAATGTTTCACATCATGATTGTCGATAAATACGCCGTTGGTCTGAGCATCGCGATAGTAACGATCATCCGTGTAGCGTTCCTTGATTTTGGTCATGGATTGATCGTGTCCGAACACATCCTTGATCGTATAATACATCGGGAAATCCAGTGCGGCATCCAGATACCGGGTGTAATCGCCCACATAAGCGGGGTCCCCACTGAAAATCTCACCTATAGTGAAGGTATTGGCAGCTTGGTCAAAATCCTTCAAGAAGCCTTTGGGTACATGCTTGGCGGTGTCCACTCGCAGTCCGTCAACGCCCGACTCGTTCAACAGCCATTTGATCCAGTTTTTCAGCTCGTTTGCGGTTGCAGGGTTGTTCTGATTCAGGTCATCCAATCCGGCCACATCACCGTTTTCGATTTTCGATTGGTTGTTGGAGCTGTAGTCTGCCCCTGTGGTGTCGCCATTGTGGTTATACCAGTCTGCTTTGTCAAAAGGAGCCTTGGCGATGCCGTTCTCTGGTTGAAAATCGCCGGTGTGATTGGGAACTACGTCCAGCATAACAGCGATATTTTTGTCGTGTGCTTTACGGACCAGTTCTTTGAACTTGTCCATTGTGCCGAGATGCCCGTCTACCGCATAAAAATCATACGTATGATAGCCGTGATAAGCGAATTCGCTCTTTTGCATCGTTACCGGAGTAATCCAGATGGCGGTAAAGCCCATATTTTGAATGTAGTCGAGCTGGTTGATAATGCCTTGAAAATCGCCGCCATGCCATTTGCGCGGGTCGCTGTTATTGGAATTGAAGCCACCGTAATTATCGTTCGATGTATCCCCGTTGCTGAATCGGTCTGTCATGATAAAGTAAATGCTCTGTTTGCTCCAGTCTGTGCTGAGGGGAGTTGGATTGGAGGTAACCGGATCAGTGGGAGTAGAGCCGCCCGAAGGCGACCCCGTTTGGACAGTTCCTGCGGCTCCGTTAGAGCCGGGTGTGTAGGTAGAAGTACCTGTGGTGAAAAAGTAGTTTTTGGAGTTATTGCTGTCCCAGTTGTTGTTGCCATCATTAAAGGCGGCCTCCAGTTGGGAAGCAGAACCGATATCGACGGTGATTTTGGCATAGCCGCTCATCTCGGCATCCTGCATTTTCACACCAGGCACGGCAGTCCAATTTCCGCCAGCCGGGCGGTAGTGAATGTAAGGTGAGTTGAAACCCTTTTTGTAGTATACGGTTACTTTGTTACCTGTACCGCCTCCGTTATCGCCGGGCTTGGCCTTGCTGATAATATACTGTTTGAATCCGTTCATTTCACCGGTTGGTGAGCCGTCGCTGTTGACTAGATTATTAAGGCGCAATAGTGTAAAGCCGTGGTAGCCGAACTTCGTAATTTTTTCCTCAATTTTCTGTAAGCCATTGCCTCCCGTTGGGAGCGCATTTTCACCATTCAGGCGAACACCCTTGGCATTAGCGATGGAGGAGACGGTATCTACCAGTGTGGATGGCAAGGAATAATTAGGTGCTGTACCACTGTCATTCATCTCCAGTGCAGTAAAGGTCAAATCCAGATCGGCATCTTTGAACTTCTGAATGAGACGGTTGTAATCATAATATCCACCTGCCTGCTCTGTGCTGTGAGGCATTGCAGGATTGTTCATCTGCCAGTGCAGACCGGAAATCTTGGCTCCGATACGGACACCGAACACGGAATCGAAGTTTTTGTGAGCAGCAGCTCCGATGACGCCCAGATGCTTCTCAAGCACGCTTTGGTACCACGACAAGAAATCCTTACCATAGGTGGAATTATACCCGCCGTTCGTGTAAAATCCGTCCCCGTCGGTCGGAGGATTAATTTGGCTAAGGCTGCTTAGCTTGGTACCCCAAGCCGCATTAATCTTGTCCAATGATCCATATTTTTCATTCATGGCCGTGCGGAACGCATTTTTGGCTGTTTCGGTGTAGGCTTGGAATTTGCCCCGTGCAGGATAGCTCCATCCCGCTGCCGGATAGTATGAAGGATATCTCAATTCTCCAGAGGGCCCACCGCTTAAATAGATTTTGGGAATGATGCTCTTGTACCCGGCAAAATTTTCAGCAAATGAGGCATACAGCTCGTCATATTGTTTACCAGTCCCGCTCCATAATGGGGAAAGGGCTTCGTTATTCGCATAGCCGCCTTCATCCTTGAATTGCATTTCATCTGCACTGCCCTTGCTCCCCAGCCAGCTTGGCAGCGGGATATTACAGTCATCACCCACATTTCCGCCGCACTTGTGCGTAGAAATGATGGGAACCCACTTCAGACCCACTTCTTTCACGGCATCTGCATAGGTCTTGTAGTAGCTCCAATCGAATTGGTTATCTCCTGCGCTCTCCACATAGCCCCACCAGACGTCGGTGGTGATGGCATACACGCCGTTACTTTTCAGCGTTCCCAGTTGCTTTCTGAATGCGCCCCAGTCACTGATTTTCGCCAGCGGCCCCATGACGGAAGCCTGAAAATCGTCTGCAACCGCAGCGCTTGCCGTATTGGAGGGTGAGCCAATGAGGGCGGTCAAAGACAGCACAAGGCTGAATAGAATCAGGCACCCTTTTTTCCATATACTTCGATACAAGGTCAAAGCGATCATCCTCCCCCAAGCATAGTCTATTTTGACAACATACTGTAAACGTCTACAAAATAATTATAAAGCAAGCGGTTGCACAAAAAAGAAGAATTTATTGCACCATCGAAGGGGAGAAATATGACTAATTCGCTAGTGACACCTTGTTATGGACAGACAAAAGGATGCTCCTGTATATGATATGATTCCAAGCGTGTTTAAGTCAAAACACCACACGAGCATCCTTAATATGAAATGAATATCGTGCTTGCAGGAGAACAGGTGATGGTGGTGGATGGTCGCAGCTATACGCAACGGCAAGGTGATCAGGTGCTGCTTCAACCGGGAATTGTTCACTCCAGCCACAGCAGTGGGGAGGGCTTTACGTATTTTTGCATGCATTTCGACATTGATGACAAGTTGTTTCTCTCGCTACTGAGCCGTCTGGAGCAAGTGCTCTTTTCCGCCGAAGGTGCGGTGGCGAGGGAGATGGGGCCAGCGCTGGATAAGCTGCTCGACCTCTCACGCCCAATGCCGAAGAAGCAGAGGAGTCGGTGGCGAAGTGTATGCGGATACAATCTGCCGTATTTGAGCTGTTCGCTACATTGTGGGAGGCGGTATCCGGCGAAGCGGCACATCTGCCGGGGCGCGAATACGTGCAGGCTGAGCTTGCTCATCAGATTGCCAGCCGCCTTCAGGGCAGAGTGAATCAGCATTTTGGACAAATCGACTCTGTGGAAAAGCATGATGGGATTGAGGGCATTTCATCCGAGTTGGGTATTAGCGTGTCCCATTGTAATCGTGTATTCCGTAGTGTTGCTTTTTCCGGGGGATATAGCGCAGTGGCGGCGACAAAGGCGAGCGAGAAATACACCGGGTGAAACAGAGCCGGAATGATACGTAAAACCACAAGCAGATAGAAGTTGGAAGCATAGGCTGACAGAAAGCTTATTACGGCAAAAACCATCAACGACACGATCATGATTCGCTTGCGGTTAAACCTGGACATCAACAGGACCATAAAGGGACCGAACAGCGCGATGATCAATGCAAATGAACTGACAAGAAACCCGGCTTGAGCTGCCGTAATATGAAAACGTTCAATAATGACCGGCAAAATGCCGACCACACCGAACTCAATCGTGTACACGCCGAATAGACCAAGCGCAATGAAAAGCAGGGGCTTTCTATATTTCATAGTTTTATTCCCTCTCTATGTCTTTCCTGCTTTACGTCCTTTATTTTACATGTTAATATTTAATTAAATCACAAAATTAAAAGTAATTATTCGAAATGTATTATGATAATGACTTCATTTATCAATATAACCTTGGATTTAGGGGGATGGAAATGATGGATCATGTTGATCATAAAATTTTGCAGTGCCTGCAAAACCAGGCCCGTATATCCATGACGGAGCTGGGCAAGGAGGTTGGACTTTCCCAGCCCGCTGTCACGGAAAGAGTAAGACGCATGGAGGATAAAGGCATTATCACTGGATATCGTGCCATGGTTTCACATGAGAAAGTCGGAAAGCCGATCATGGCTCATGTGCTCGTGCACACGAATCAATGCAACTCGTTTGTTGAGTTCTGCCAATCTGCGCCTGAAGTCATTGAGTGCCATCGAATTAGCGGCGAGCAAAATTATCTACTGAAGGTTATGGCGGAATCCATGCTTAAGCTGGAGCAATTCGGGGATGAGTGCGGAAAGCACGGTCACTCTACCACGTTAATCGTCTTATCCTCGCCTGTAGAGCTTAAACATGTAACTCCCGCTTTATTAGACCCTATTTGAGCTGCCGTAAATGGCTTGGCAAAGCTCGGTTGTAAACGGACCCGACATCCCTTCAAATGCTGTATTGGTAAAAGCGACCACACTGAGTCTTTGTGCGGGATCAACGAACCATGAATGACCGTAAGCTCCTCCGAGACGCCACGTTCCGGGGGATTCTGCTGTTTCGCCTTCGTTGGGATTTTGGAGTACGGTGAATCCCAGTCCGAAGCCCCGTCCCGGCCAGCCTGCCAAGGGGAGGTTCCCGGTTTGGATGGTGCCCATTTCACGGACCCATTCCTCTGGAAGTAACGGATTTCCGCCGTTTCGTAGTGTTTCCAGCAGCCGCATGAAGTCTTTTGCGCTGCCAATCATACCCGAGCCTCCTGAGTGGAAAGCCGTGGGATCAAAGGCGCGTGCAGGCTGGAAACGAAGTCCCGCCGTGCCTTCAAAAACCTGCGCAACCTCAAGCTCACGCATCCGGCGGGGTTCCAGAGTATCGTTGACATAAGCGGCGGCAAGTCGTTCAGGATCAGCAACCGTGAAGCTAGTGTCTTGCATACCGAGGGGGTCTGTAACGAGCTTTTTAACAGCCTGATCAAGGGTTGTGCCGCATACGCGGCTAATGATTGCACCAAGCACATCGGTCGCTATCGAATAGCCCCACGCCTTACCCGGTGTGTACAACAGAGGTGCGGAAGCCAGACGGTGCAAGTTTTCGTCAAGCGTAAGATTTGAAAAATCCATGCCATCTGATACGCCTGCACGATGATAGGGACCGCCGCCTTCTTCCTCTAAAAAGCCGTAGGTCAACCCGGCAGTATGTGTGAGCAATTGGCGTACTGTAATGGATGGCTGCTCGCCGCTGATCAGTCGGGGCCGGAAATCCGGCAACCACCGTTCGATAGGTTCATCGAGTCCAATCAACCCTTGGGCTGCCAAAACCAAGGCCGCAGTAGATACAATCGGCTTGGACACAGAGGAGAGCCGAAATAAAGCATCCTCGTGCATAGGGCGATGTTCTTCTCGATCAGCCAGCCCCGCCGCTCGGACATACACGGGTGAACCATCCATATATATCATGACGACTGCGCCAACCAGGCGCTTCTCGGCAAGGGTTTGATCTATGACTGCATTCACACGTCCGTCCAGACCATCTTGTATCGCAAAAACTCTATTTTCCATACCCATAAATATCTCATCCTCTCTATGATCCAGCGGTTATCGCTTGATGGACTTAGTTTACAGGATGGGAAGACGACATTACATAAGGTAACAAAGGTATTCCGTAAGATTTATCGTTAAAATAAAATTATATTAAAAGGATAGCCTTGGATTTAAATGAATGGGGTTTCATAAGAAGTTATGCTGCGTTTTACAGTAACTTTTTAAGTTGAGATACACGTCCTTGTGACACGCCAAGCCATTTTTCATAGTCATATTGTCTGACATCAGGATGTTTCCGTATGAGCTCTTTTAGGCTTTCGAGTAATTTTTCTGCCGGCAGATTCGTTCTTTTATGGATGTGTGTATCTTCTTTAATAGAAGGAGTCGGTATGGGGCTACAATCTATATTCCCCTTTAATTTATTTATACAATGCATACATAAAAATGAATCTCTGAAATACGTCAGATTTTCAACCGCGCTACACATTTTACAGGAAACGCCCGTATACTTCTTTAAAATCATAAAGCCTGTTTCCTCATCTACAAAAAATTCTACCGAATCCCCACTATTCATATTCATCGTCATCCGGAGGTTGAGTAAGACACGTATTTAGTACTGAAAAACCCCATTAAAAAGATGATTATCAATAAAATGGTAGTATTCATTATATTCCGAAAAGTGGTAATGTGCCGCTACTAAATAAAAAACTACTGATAGCTATACTACTTCCACTATTAGTTTTACTAGGAGCTAGTAACACTCATGCGGCAGACAGAGGTGATGCAGGATATAGAGAGGGGGGATGGCTTACTTTTGGAAGTGATCATGGTGGCGTACGTTCAAATAGTGGTATGGTTTATGAAATTAAGGGCATGACATAACCAGGAAGGTGTCCGTTTAAGATGGGCACCATTACTCCTATGAGTCGCGATTACGATAAGATGCTTTCACTGTCTGATGATTATCGCTTTAAAACAGAGCGTGCAAGGCTTAATTTTCTAAAACGGTCGAGTACGAGCCTGAGAAGGTAGAAGATAATTTTAATGGTTAGAGATATGAGGGTGACGGTACAGACTTTGGTGTATACTTACGCTTTGTCTGTACTGTGGTTTACCACTAAAACTGCGTCTTTAGTAGGTACACAACAGAATGGTACCAAGACGACAGCAAGTGGCAATGCCTTTCACTATCTTTTAGGCATTGAACATGTGGGATTTAACTATAGTAAAATCTCGATGTAAAAGTTGATTATTTGGAGAAGTATAGCCCCCTTAACAGCGACTGAGATAATAAAAGAGAACTCTTGAGATTTATGTATTTATCAGGAATTCCCTTAAGTTTGTTTCAATTAAGTTCTATGGGTTTTCTCGAAGGATAGGATGTTCAAGATCAGCGTGCCCCATCAAGCTTTCAAGAGCTTTACCGTCTACGAGCAGCTCAATACTGTTTACTTCATCAAATTGAAACAATGTGTTCTTCAATGCATCTAATGCAAGTTGTTCTCCGCCTGAACCCAATCTTGCCGCATCCGGAATTTGAACATCTAACGTAACCATACCAGCGTTGAAAGATACGGATTTTAACTTTATCTTATTCCACAATGATACTAAATCAGGTTTGGTATTATTTTGTAAAGATTTAAATGCTTGTTGGTATTTATCAGACGCATCCGTGAAAGTGACTTCTACTTTATCTTCCTCAAGTCTTTCTACTTGTGAATCTGCAAAAAACACTTTAATAACTTGTGTTTGCTCAGTACCTTGACTATCCGTAATCTTTTTGTTGTTACCTGAAGATTGGACCTTATCCGAATTACTTGATGGCTTTTCATCACAGCCTACTCCAATAATCATTAAGACCATTAAAAGAGACAATATAAATAAAAAGTATAGCTTCTTATTCAAATAAACACATCCTCTTCAGTGAATTCTCGTTATTTGATCTCCAGATATTCTTTAATTCCGTCGACTATAGCTTGAGCTGCTTCATTTTGGACAGTATCAGATAACATCGCTTTTTCATCTGAGCTATTACTTAAGAATCCAACCTCTAATAGGACTGCCGCCATTTTGGTTTCTCTAATCACTTGCAGACTACCGTTTTTAACACCGCGGTCTTTCAAGCCCATAGCTTTAACTAAGCGCTTATGAATGGCATTGGCTAACTCTTTACTATTGTTTCTTTGATAATAATAAGTTTCTGTACCAGTCGTTTGAGGCGCTGAGAGAACGCTGTTTCCATGAATAGACACAAACACATCCGCATTTAATTGATTGGCCAGCTGGACACGTTCTGTCCGGGTGGGGTATACGTCACTGTCCCGAGTCATAACTACTTCAATTTCCGGCTCTTTCAGAAGAAGTGCTTGGACTTTTAGGGACAACGCTAGGTTAGAATCTTTCTCGTGTTTATTGGTGATACTTGCCGTCCCAGGATCGCTACCACCATGCCCGGGATCAATTACAACAACCTTACGTTGTGAATCGCCAGAAGGAGCAGGGGTCCCATTATCTCCCGTAACGTTTATATCAATAACCAATTTGTCAGCAATAAATTCATGATTAAATTGAATTGAAGCGGAATTCATTAGTTCAATGACGATCTGGACTTGATCAGGATGGCTATTAAACAAGGAATACCTTATTTCTGCTATATTAGGGTCCCCATTAACATCTAACTTGCCCATTAATCTTGTACCTGATAGGCCAAATGCATCTTCAAAAGAGGTATTAGGTAAATCAATAACAATCCGATCAGGATTCTTTAATGTAGAAATCGTAGGAGTAACCTTCCCATCCATAGATATGACGAGTTGATTATTCGCAAAATTTATTTCGTTAACATGTTTTGATGATTCTATATTATCTTGCTCAGAGCCGACAGGAGGCTCTTCAGATTGAGTAGGATTTTTGCTACTGTTCGTTAAGTACACAATTTTGTCTTTATTATTCCAACTCACAGTAAGTCCCATTTGTTCACTGACGAACCGAAGTGGAACTACTACGGTGTTGTTCAAAATTTGAGGTGGAACATCTAACAAAACTCGTTTATCTGCGACAGTCGCTTCCTTTTGATCAACAAACAAAGAAATCATCATAGAATTTTGTTGGATCTTAACATTACGCGATTTTTGATCCCATTCGACTTGGGATTTTAGATTCTCAGCAACAACACGAATGGGTACCATTACATTTTTATTCACTATTGTAACTTGGACATCATCAGGTAGCGTCAGTTCCTGACCGTCTAGTATGATCTTCGATTGGCTGGCTGCTGCATGGCTCTCAATAGGTAGAATCATGAGAAAAAGCAAACTTAAAAACATCAAAACATTGGTTTTCTTCATTATGCACCTCTACTATATATATCTTCTCAAGATTTAGGTTCTTTACAAGTCTGACCACAACAATAGTTCTAACTTCTCGGAAAACTTTGTACATCCATTTCCACATTCATTTTATTATTAGGTATTCAGCAAAGGAAAACGCATTTCGAACATTGAAAGGCGTGAACCTCAATATACTACCATTGGTTACACTGTTTTCTCTTATGCGCAAACTAACCTGTGAACGTAGAAAGGAGCTAATCAAGTATCTGTAGGACTGGACATACCACCTCCTGGTTAGCCGCATAAGACTTGATAAGGACAATATTCAACATTTATCCATCTTTATCCTCCTTAATTTGCATTTTATTAGTAGAAACATTGATATCTTACATTTCTTCTAGCTCTAAATTAGTTGAATTATCTTTTTTAAAAGGATTTTTGTCGACGGATTGTAATATGAAGTGCGACACCTGCTGGAAATCAATGAAAAAATGGCCCATGCAGAAGGCTCCTGGCAAGCTTACGAGCATCGTCGCAAGGCTTCGGTGTCCAAGGGTAAATGGACTGAAGAATGGGCTGCACAAATCGAAGAGAAGCTTCATGAGACTTGGTCACCTGAACAGATCGTGGAGCGGTTCAGACAGGAAGGCAGGTCTATCGTTTGCTGCAAAACCGTATATCGCTGGATCTATGAAGGTCGTTTGGTGAACGTCTCCGAAGCACAGACTTTGCTCAGGTCTCGGAGGAGGACCTCGAGCATGCCCTCCACTTCATCAATACCGTCCACGAAAATGTTTAGCATGGAAAACCGCTCACGAATCATTTACAGAAGCTCTGTCGCACTTGGCATGACAATCCGTCAAATTCAAATAGCTTTGGTTTATGACTTATTAGATTAGAAAAATCCCAATCGCAATATCTTACTTTGCGATTGGGATTTTTCTAATTTAAAGTATAAATATGTTTAACCAATTTCTTCTAAGTACTGAGAGGCAACCCAGCCCCATTTAGCATATTTGTAGCTGTATACACTCACCCAAGTAGTTCCGCCAGAAGTTACTTGCTGACTGCCGCCGTTAACCATGTCCCCATTATTGAGTGTGCCTATAATTGAACCAGAAGAAGATGCGGTAGCTCTAAATCTCACATTATTTCCAGTTATGGAATAAGTGGAAGTCATGATAGTAATTGGACTTTTAGCGACTTCCTGCGAAGTTTGTTGAACAGGAAGGGTACTTTCTGCTGCAAACGCAGCAGTCGTTGGAATTACTGCTGTTGCGGCTACTAAAGAAACGGCGATAAATTTTTTCAACATGTGTAGGACTCCTTTTATTGAATTAGAATAGGTGGTTCTGTAATAGAATAAATATTTATAATATGCAAAACCTCCGCATCCCCCCCCTTCTATTCTTTACTATTAATAACAAATAAATCAATTAACATGAACAATATATCATATAACAACAAAAAAAGGTACAAAAAGTTCAAATATTCCAATTTTGTTCACATATTCAGGAGAGTTCTAAGCAAAACGATAAATGACATAAAAGAGGAGAGATGTCCAAAACAACTTTTATCTTGAATGAGGCTTATTGGTACAGTGGAGCTATATCAACTCAGGCAAATTTGAGTTCAAATAATATATTTTATGGATGACTATGGTCAAGTAGTTGCATAGATCATTTCTTCGTAGTCCAACCTCGAGATCTCTTGCCCATGTGTGAAGACCGACTTTTGATAAAACAGCCCTCATAAGACAGACCGAATTTACAATCAATCATATTGATGGTAAAATATACATGAATAATTCATGCATTTTCTTTTAAGTAAAGAAAGGAGTTAATTATGAAAAACAAGAAAGCAATTATGTTGGGTATGGTATGTGCATCTGTTGTAGCCTTCACTGCTTCAACAATAGTTTTTGCTCATAAATCAGGCAGCAATTCTCCCAAGAAAGAAGCCACTATAACAAATAATACTTTATTTCCTATAAATGAGAATGGGCAAACATATGGGAAAGTTATTTATCAAAAACCAGAACCAGACTTGTTAGAAGCTATTGGTGTAGATGGAACAGTGGGATATATACTTTCCGAAGATATTGATTCACATGTTAGTACACCCATAGAGGCAATTGAGCAACAAAAAAAACGTGGTGATCATAGAGATATTCCACTCTATGATAAGGACGGTAAGACAATAATTGGTTCGTTTAAAGTCGGAAACAACTCATTAAACTAATTGACCATTTGTTGTAACATAATGATTGATTTTGTGTTGCGCTATTAACATTCACATACAGTAGGGAAATGTTTATTTGTTTTATTAGTGATTAGTTCTATAGATAGAACAAGATGGCGAATTTTTTGTTTAGAACAGTTTTGCAAACGATAATACTCTTGCTTATATAGTCACATAACAACTAAATAAAATTACTATTAGAAAAGTAATAACCTTTTCTACTCATGGGCGAAATTTCATTATTATAGATTTGAAATTACTAATATTTCAAAAAAGGAGAGTTGAAAGTGAAATCGAAATTGTTAAAATTTCTAAGTATGGTATTGTTAGTTTCCACGCTGGTTTCAATTAATCTTCCGCTTACGTATGCAGATTCAGTTCAATCAGCTCCTGTAAAATCAACAGTCTACGGAACTACCTATGTGTACCGGTCTGTCCTTTCCATTGGAGGAGGCGCGTCAGCTTGGACTCTTGTAACAACTAACAGTGGTGATCCTGTTCCAATGGGCTATATGGGGGTGCAAGGAAGACTTTACAACTCAGAGAATAGTTTAATCAGATCAACCGATTGGAAATATACTACTAAATCTACTTCAGGCATACAGGTACAAACAGATTATTTGTCTGCTTCAGGTAATTACTATAGTTATGGAGCTGTTGACTTATATAACGGAAATGGCTATACCAGAAGTTATGCTTACAAAACCTCTATTGGGACTCAAAGTATTGGAGGTTCAAGTTACGATGTAAACGAAAATGGTGAAACGTATGGATCAGGAGTTATGGCTGCTAAAACTGGAGTAGATCCGGATTTAATTGCATCAGTTGGAATAGACGGGACATCTGGTTATGTGCGTTCAGAGGATCTAAATTCGAATCATGCTAGTACACCTGAGGAAGCATTGAAGATCCAGCAAGAAATAGGGGAACAGGTATCGAAAATAATACCTCTCTACGATAAGGATGGAAAGACGATTGTGGGCAAATTTGTAATTGATGCAGGAGAAGTTGAACAAGGCACTATTGAAAAATAGGTAAAGAGAATTGATACGCCCATCATACCTTGAAATTTCGCTAATTTCTTTTATTTATCAGATAAAAAGTTCTTTTGGGGTGAGAATAGGGAAGATATTCTTATCAGGAAAGGACTTTTATTTTTTATCGTTTAAAAAATAGTGATGGTTTGAGCAAGAACGACACTTGAGTGGTAAGTCCAAAGATGAAATATCATCATACATATCTCCGCCAAGGGCATCGAACATGTAGGATCCATTCATAGTTAAACTTATGCGTGTCGTTCTCAAAAGTGGCATAGCTTTGTTAATGAACTGGGCGTAAAGACCCGATATGCACCTCTATCCGCGTTCCCATGCTTCTGTGCGCAGCTGCTGCTGTCTGGTAAATAATGCCGGATAAATAAACAGGCTGAGCAGTACGCTGGTCAAAATCGCAGAGGTCATGGTGGTAAATACGATCAGCAATTGTAGGCGAACGGCGGCAATGGGATTGGCACCTGCGATGATCTGCCCGGTCATCATGCCGGGAAGCTGGACCAGCCCCAGCGTTTTCTGTCCCTCAATGGTTGGAATCATACTGGAGCGTATGCAATCCTTGAGTATCGGGAAAATAGCTTGTCTCGGCGTGCCGCCTAGTGCCAGAATGAGCATAATTTCAGGCTTGCGCAGCAGCACTTCTGACTTGAGCCGGGACACCAGAAGACTGGACAAGATCATGGAGCTGCCAATGATCATGCCGCTAATCGTAATCATATATCGGGCTGTCGCCGGAATGATATGCAGGCCAATCAGGAATGCCTGTGTAACGATTTCCACACACAGCAGCGTCAGGAATGACTTCCACATGAGGCCGGGAATAAATCGTCCTTTGCGCGCAACATTTTGGGAGGCTACGGTGATCATGAGCAGAATGAACAATGCGATAAATCCGTAGCTCTGCATTCCAAAAATCAAATGCAGCACATATCCGATGGCCAGCAACTGGACCGATGCCCTGATCGTGGCGATAATAATATCCCGATCCAAACCGAGCTTGAAGGATTTGGACATGACGATGGCGATAAACACAAAACCGAGGGAAAGAATCAGGGCAACAATCGTCATACCCATTCTCCTGCTATAAACTTGCGGGTTTCATTGTGCTGTGGCGCATGGAAAAAAGTCTCTGTATCCGCTTGCTCCACGAGCTTTCCGTCGATCATCAGCCATGTTTCATGGCCTACTCTGCGTGCTTGTTCCATATGATGCGTAATCCAGATCATCGTCGTTCCCTCTTTTTTGTTCATTTGAAGTAACAGTTCCTCTACCTCTTTGACCGAGGCCGGGTCCAGTGCGGAAGTAATCTCATCCAGCAGTAAAATATCCGGGCGGTTCGCGAGCGTCCGCGCCAAGGCCAAGCGCTGTCTTTGACCTCCGGAAAGCTCCTGCGCCTTTTGCTCCAGTAGATCGCGAGTGAGTCCTACGCGCTCTAACAGGCGGGGTGGATCATGCAGTACCGTGCCGTGCAATCGTTCTACAGTCTGGAGATTGTACAGAACGGTTCCTTGCAGCATGGGGGCATCCTGAAAAACCAGTGCGACCTTCCGTCTCAGCTCAGGGATTTCCCACTCGGAAAGAGGATTGCCGAATACGCTAATTTCTCCTTCATCCGGCGTCAGTAGAAGATTACACAGTGAAAGCAGCGTGCTTTTGCCAGACCCGGACGGGCCGACCAGCGTGGTGATTTTGCCGGGAGAGACTTTTGCCGTAATTCCATTCAGGACAGCACGTTGCCGTTCATACCCGGTGAAATATTTGGTGATGTTCTTAAATTCAATGGCTGGAAGTGACTTGGACTCCATAGATATAGCTATCTCCTTTGCATGGGATCGAAAAAGTGGTCAGACCCGCTCTATGATCTTATTTCGTTTATTATATCAGTAATAGCTGATATGCTTGCAAACAACATCTCCTTTGTATAAACTAACAGGATTAGCTAAAATAGAAATGAGATTCATTATGTATATGTATATTCATACGTAAGCACCTTACATAGAAATTCGATTAAAGGAGAAATGCCAATGTCACCCAGAAACGGAGTGAAGCTGCAAGATATTCTACAGGCTGCCGAGGACATTGCCAATGGACGGGGGATGGGCGATGTCACGCTCACCACGCTGGCGCAGAAGCTGCACATTCGTCCCCCGTCTTTGTATAACCACGTGGACGGGTTGAACGGACTGCGCCAAGTGCTGGCTCTACACAGCCTGGGACAGTTGGAAGAAGCTTTGATGAGCGTGGCGGTTGGTAGAGCGGGTGACGATGCACTGACCGCTATGGGGAAAGCCTACATGCGATATGCCCGCGAGCGACCCGGTTTGTATGAAGCGATGCTGTATGCAACCGACCGAAATGATACTGAAGTGAGGAATGCTGCGGATCGCGTGGCGGAGCTTGTCATTTCTGTTCTGTCCAGCGGTTACGGATTTAAGGAAGAGGATTGTGTTCATGCAGCGAGGGGATTCCGCAGTCTGCTTCACGGTTTTGCCTCGCTCGAACAGAAGGGCGGCTTTGGTTTACCCATGGAAGTGGATCGGAGTATTGAAGCCATGATGAACACTTTTTTGGCAGGTTTGCGTGTGCAGCAGAAGCGAGTATAACATGGGGATAAAAAGCCAGACCATTGCTGGTAATGGTTTCTATACAATAAATTGTATAATTGTCTGTTCTATATGGCTAAAAATTGATATACTCAAAATAACTGCTAATGGATGAATGTGGAATCGGTTCTATAAAGAGAATGAAGCAAAGAATATGAATATTAGGGGGATTGTTAATGCAACAGGTTTTACAGGAGATAATCGGTGTAATTAACGACTTTTTCTGGTCCAAGTTGTTAATTGTCATGCTGATCACATTGGGGCTATTTTTTACGTTCCGCACTAAGGGTCTGCAAGTACGAATGATCGGAGATATGTTCCGGGTTCTGAAAGAGTCGAAGCGCGGCTCCAAGGACAGCATTTCGCCTTTTCAAGCATTTTGTATCAGCATGGCGGCGCGCGTGGGTACGGGTAACATTACAGGGATTGCTCTTGCCATTGGGCTGGGCGGCCCGGGTGCGGTGTTCTGGATGTGGATCATTGCGATCATCGGATCAGCATCCAGCTTCGTCGAAAGTACATTAGCCCAAGTATATAAAGTGAAGGACAAAGGCGGATTCCGTGGCGGTCCGGCGTATTATATGGAGATCGGATTGAAAAAGCGGTGGATGGGTATCGTCTTTGCGATACTGATTACACTGAGCTTTGGGATGGTCTTTAACGCGGTGCAGTCCAATACGGTTACGCTGGCTTTTGAAAACGCCTTCGGCACGAATCGGTTGGTCGTGGGTCTGATTATGGCGACTCCGTTTGCGGTCATTATTTTTGGAGGGGTCAAGCGGATTGCCAAAATGTCCGAATATATCGTCATCGTACTGGCGGTGCTGTATATCGGAATTGCGCTGTTTATTGTGATCATTAATATTCAGCAAATGCCGCACGTGTTGTCCCTGATTGTACGCAGTGCGTTCGGTTTCGAGCAGGTTGCGGGAGGCTCCATTGGGGCAGCCTTGATGCAGGGCATCAAGCGTGGCTTATTTTCCAATGAAGCAGGAATGGGGAGCGCACCGAATGCGGCAGCTACCGCAGACACCAGCCATCCGGTCAAGCAAGGCTTGATTCAGGCTTTTGGAGTGCTGACGGATACGCTTATTATTTGTACGAGCACGGCAATGATTATTTTGTTATCCGGGGCGTATACGAAGCCGGGACTTAGCGGTATTGAGCTGACCCAGGCGGCTCTTAGTGTGCACATCGGCCCGTGGGCGTCCGGTTTGCTTGCCATTATGGTATTACTGTTCGCTTTTAGCGCATTGGTCGGTAACTACTATTACGGCGAAACGAACATCGAGTTTATGAAATCCAGTAAAATCTGGGTATGGCTGTATCGCGCTGCTGTGATTGGCATGGTGATTTTCGGGGCGGTGGCTGAGGTAAAGCTGGTATGGTATTTGGCCGATTTATTCATGGGGATGATGGTCGTCGTCAATCTGATTGCCATTGCCCTTTTATCCCGAGTCGCTTTTGCTGCTTTAAAGGATTATTCACAGCAGAAAAAGGCGGGTCAGGACCCTGTTTTCTATAAAGATAGCATTCCGGGGCTGGAGCAAGTGGAGTGCTGGGAGCGGGAAGCCAAGCTTTAAGACAACACCTGATCACAAACTCGGCGTACCGATCTGATCTGGATTACACGATCCTTCGTCCGGGTCGATTGACAGATGATCCCGGTATCGGAAAAGTCGCTACGGGGGATGATCCTTCCGTTAGCACTATTCCCCGTGAGGATGTAGCGGCACTGGATGAACGGTAGACGTATCACCGTGCGATTAATCTGGCGTCAGGCAGCACGCCCATTGCTGAGGCTATCCGGCAGGGTTGATGGATAGAGGAACATTCGCATCATATTTGGAGAGAGGCAGACCAGGGATGTTATTCCGGGTCTGCCTTTTTGCATTATACACAAGCGACAAAACCGCAGACTTCCAGCAGGAAACACACAGCCAGATAGAGCAAGATTTGATTAAAACTAATTATATTAATTATAATACTAATGTAATTAGTTTTAATCAAGATGAGGAGATGAGACGGATGCGTGTTGTTCAGGTGCAGCATATAGTTCAATTGACGTTTCTGCCGAGACTGTTCCCGGTGAACTGCTATTTGGTGCAAGAAAAGGAGGGGCTGACATTGATAGATGCCGGACTTCCTTACAGTGCAGATGGTATCCAAAAGGCTGCTGCGCGAATTGGGCAACCTATCATACGAATTGTGCTTACTCATGCTCACGAGGATCATGTGGGTGCGCTCGATAGGCTGAAGGAACGGCATCCTGATGCGCAAGTATTCATTTCCAGGCGAGATGCTAGGCTGTTAAAGGGTGATGTATCACTGGATGCGGGTGAACCGGATACTCCGATTCGGGGCAGTGTACCCAAAAACATCCGTACACAGCCTGACGTTCTGCTGGAAGAAGGTGATCATGTAGGCTCGTTGCAGGCGATCAGTGCGCCGGGACATACACCGGGCTCGATGGCGTTTTTGGATACTCGCACCCATGCGTTGGTTGCGGGCGATGCGTTCCAGATTCGAGGCGGTGTGGCGGTGTCGGGGAATTTCAAACCGTTGTTTCCTTTTCCGGCATTGGCTACCTGGAACAAGGAAATTTCACTGGAAAGTGCCAAAAAGCTTGCGCGATTCAAACCATCTCTGCTGGCTGTGGGACATGGCAACCTGCTAGAACATCCACAGGACGCACTCGAACGGGCCATTCAGGAGATGGAGCGGAGCTGTAAAGCATAGTGAGGCATCGTGTTCACGTCAGGCTCCGGTGGCAAAACAGGGGCGGACATAATCTGCTTATCGACCTAGATAGAGGGACAGACCAAGATTATTATTCTGGGTCTGTTTTTTTGATTATAAATAATCCCTCTATTAAGGGAATATTACTGCAAGATTATACACAGATGACGAAAAAAATATATAAATATATCTAGGATTTTACTATTTTTTTAAACACATACGGTATGCTTGAATTGCCTGAAGGAAAGCTGTTTTCTAGGGCAGATCATACTTTGGAGTGTAAATGGGGGATTGGAATGGAATTAACTATGGATCGTGTTAATAAAACCTATGGCTCTAAGCAAGCATTAAGAGATATGTCTCTACATTTAAAGCCAGGAGTATTGGGATTACTTGGTCCTAATGGAGCAGGCAAATCGACACTTATGCGTATATTAGCTACTATTGAGAAGCCAACAAAGGGAACTGTTAGTTGGAATAACATAGACATCGCTAAGAAACCTGATGAATTAAGGAGTGAGTTAGGGTACTTACCTCAGGACTTTGGTGTATACCCCAATATGAACCCTGTGGAATTTTTAGAATATATAGCAGCTATGAAAGGCCTGACTATGAAGTCGGCTAAGAAACGGATTGATGAACTTTTGGAAGCACTCAACCTGTCTCATGCACGAAAGCGTTTGTTGGGTGGATTTTCAGGTGGGATGAAACAGCGGGTTGGGATTGCCCAATCCTTGTTAAATGATCCTTCCCTTTTGATTGTCGACGAACCAACCGTTGGTTTGGACCCTGAGGAACGGATCAATTTCAGAAATCTATTGTCCTCTCAATCCTCAAATCGTATTGTCATTTTATCCACGCATATTGTGACGGATATTGAATCCATTGCCCCGAATATTGCGGTTATGTCCGAAGGGCGTCTCATCACTTATACAACACCGGAACAATTTATTCAAACGGTCGATCACAAGGTGTGGGATTACGTAATTCCCTCAACTAGCTTGCAGGAGGTACAGGCGAAATATACAATCAGCAGTGCGATTCATCGCACCGACGGTGTACACGCTCGTATCGTTTCGGATGTCCAACCCGGTGACAATGCAGTACTGTTGCCACCTTCACTAGAGGATGCATATTTGTATTCTGTAGCCGCTTTAGGAGTGACATCATGAGAAGTAACTACTTGTATTTACTCAAAGGAAATATAATCCAGGAAATGAGAAGATACACGTTTCTGTTGATTATGGGTATCACCTTGTTCCTCGGATATGCTTTGATTCCTGCGGCATCGGATGGTTATGAGGTCTTCTATATCAAGGGTGTACGGGGCATTTATAATTCACACTGGCTAGGAGCAATGGTTGCGATGCTATCTACCATGCTGTTATGGCTGTTTGGATTTTATATGCTAAGAAGTAAAATTTCTGAGGATCAGCGCCTGAAGATGGGTCAAATTATCGCATCCACACCTATTCGTAATCTTCGGTATATATCCAGCAGAGCGTCATCAAATTTTTGTGTGCTTATGATCATTGAGCTGGTACTAGTAGTAGCCTTTATGGGAATGCAGTTGCTTCGGGGAGAGGATTTGCACATCAACCTTGCAGCTTACTTGCTTCCTTTGCTATTTGTAAGTATCCCCTCTTTGTTACTTCTGTCAGCCTTTACAGTGCTATTTGACGTTTTTCCTGGGTTAAAGGGTGCGGTAGGGAATGTATTGTTTTTCGCCATTTGGATTTTTCTTAGTGTGATGTCTATTTCAAATTCCAGTAGTCTATGGGATGTTTTTGGAATAAATGCAATCCAGACGGGAATGACGAAAGAGGCGGCAGCTCATTTTGACTTTATTTCCGCAAATGAAATAGGAGGAAGTATCGGCTACTATCCCATTGAAGGGAGAACTCCTACTTTTGAGTGGAGTGGGGTGGATTGGACGGGTCACTTGCTAACTTCGCGTTTGATTTGGGTAGTCGCGGCAATGTTTATCATTCTGCTTTCTTCTCAGTTGTTTAATCGATTTGCAGCAGCTAAAACAGCTTTTTCTGTCAGGCTTCCTGCTCATGACATGAAGAATAAAGTGGTAGAGCGTGAGGAACGCAAATCTTATCAGTTATCGCCTGTGAAAAGAGATAAGAGAGTACGCTTGTCCCGTTTAGTTAGGGCTGAGTTTCGCATTATGCTAAAGGGAATGTCTATCTGGTGGTATTTGCTGGTGTTAGGTTCGATGGTGGCGAGTTTGTTGGTACCATTAGATCAAATCAAAAGCTGGCTGCCTATCCTTATGCTATGGCCTCTTGCAATATGGTCGCAGATGGGAAACAGAGAGTTTTTTTATTCCACGAATGAGATATTATTATCCAGTTGCCCACGTCTGTATAAGTTTTTCTCTGTCTGGATCGCGGGTATTTTAGTGACACTGCTCATTTCCTCGGGCGTTCTCATCCACTTTTTCTTGGAAGGGGAGCTTACGTATATCTATTCATGGGTAGTGGGTCTTATTTTCGTTCCGACTTTGGCTTTAACACTAGGGACAATGACCCGATCGAGAAAGCTTTTCGAGGTATTGTATATGCTGTTGTGGTATCTGGGGCCTGTAAATGATCTGCCATACTTGAACTTTTTGGGGCTTCCAACAAGTTACGCAACCTTGTATATAGTGCTGACGCTTGTGCTTTTGGTGGTGGGCATTATGATACAACATGTTCAGGAAGGGAATTTAATGGCTGGTTTTCGGAAGAATACCCAAATGAATCAGTCTACCAAAGGAGAATATCATGGGAAAATGGAGAAATAAAGGGGTAACCCTGTTGTGTGTCAGTATGCTGGTAGTGATTGTGGCAGGTTGTAATTCAGACTCTGATGCGAAGAGTGAAGTGAAGACGTTCAATAGTGACAATATAAAGGAAATTTATGTTCAAACAGATAGCCAGAATATTGAGCTGAGCCGGTCGAGTAATGAACAGATTGAAGTTCGATCAACGGATAAGGGTATAACAGCAGTGAATGAGGGAGGGGCACTTAAGGTGAATGCCCCGGGATCTTCAAGCATATTTAATCTTAAAACGAATACAGTGTACGTAGCTTTACCTAACCGGCTCTATGATAAGGTAAATTTAACAACAAAGTCCGGAAAAATCACGGGGAAAGATAGTAAATCCAAAGAATTAAATGTATCTGGAGATTCCAGTTCTATTGATATTCAAGGATTCGAAGGAGAGAAAATTGTAAGTCATATGTCGGCAGGGGATATTAATTTGGTAGGGATTAGCGGTGCAATGGAGGTAAGTGTAGATGCGGGCAACATTAATATTTCTCATCAAGGAGAGATCGCGCAAGACAGTAGTGTTAAGAGCAATAGTGGGAAGATCGAATTAAAGCTAGATCCTGCTCCTTCATCACTACGCATTAATGCTGTCACGAACTCTGGTGAAATTGAGTCTTCCTTGAAGTCTTCTTCTGATCCATCCGGCTCCGATAAAGAATTACATGCCCAAATTGGTAAGGTAACAGATGGAAGCCCCGTACTTTCTCTTGAAACATCTTCTGGAACCATTGTGATTGAATAATAGCATTAAAAAGATAACGACATATAAACAAGCGTTGATTAGGAATCAGCGCTTGTTTCATTGATATAGGGTAAAGTGATATAAACTGAAGTACCTTTTGAGAGCTGGCTATCCATGGTAATGGAGCCATTGTGGGCAAGAATGAGCTGTTTTGCAATCGCCATACCAAGTCCGGTGCCAAATTCAGGTGCATGCGTAGTAGAACCGCGATAATATTTTGTGAAAATATTTTTAATTGTTTCTGAATCCATGCCTACCCCATTATCAACGATTTTTAGCTCTATCATGGATTCATTTTTTCGGGCTAATGTTAGCTGGATTTCAGTACCTGCGGGATTATGAATAACTGCATTCATGAGTAGATTTTGCAAAGCCCTGTACAGTAGCCGTTCATCGTAGCAAGACTTAATCATTTTTTCTTCAGTATGAAAGCTTATCATATGCTCGGCAGCATTGGGATTATTACATATATCAGTAATAAGATTTTCGATAAATGCGACCAGGTTTCCACGTTTGAGCTGAACAGGGATTTGGAAATCTACATTTTCAATTTGTAAAGAGAGATTTAGGTCCTGAATTAATCTCTCTAGGTGCAGACTTTTATGATGAACTTCGAGTAAAAAGGATTTTTGCTCTTCTGCACTCCAAGTATATTCATCATTCAGCAGCAAAGTAGTGTAACCGGTAATGTAGGTAAGCGGGGTTTTAAGGTCATGTGAGATTCCGGCAATCCAGTCCCGCTTGGACTCCTCCATATTTTTCCGTTCCACTTCTGCTTGCTGGAGACTATCGGATAGAATGTGTATATTATGAATGACTTCTTTATACAGACGATAAGGCTGTCTAAGCTTGTCATGCTGGTTGTACACTTTATTTTTTCTAGTAATCGGAGCTTCGTATTTTCCTTTTGTTAAATTATCAATCCAGGACATGATAAACCATAACGGGCCCCCGAAATACCAACTGAAAACTACGCTGCACATTATAATATTAACTACAAAGGTTAGTAATACCAATAAATCATAGTTCGTGTTATCAGGTGTAATTCCTATAGTGGGTAAAATGGTTTCTGTGGTTATAATGGTCATGACCGCCATACTCAATAGCCAAGCCAGAAGACCCAAAATAAAGTGAATACCATAACGAAGTTTAACTTTCATAGTCGATCCCTTCATTGTGGGGGGATAAATTTGTAGCCAATCCCCTTGAGATTAATGATAATTTCGGGCGATTTTGGATTGATCTCAAGTTTTTTTCTTATTTTGGAAATATGCATAGCCACCGTTTTTTCTTCACCGTAAAGGGGGTCTCCTCCCCATACCAGTTCATAGATTTGTGAACTGGTATAAATCCGATTTGGGTTTCTTAGAAAAAAACGGAGGAGATCCAACTCCTTAGCCGTACATTCGATTTTTTGTTCGTCAAATATGAGCATGGCATCGGACGGCTTAAGCGTAAGCCGCCCTGCTCGAATTTCCTGATTCTCCTGTATAGCGTACGAAGGTGTTTGGTATATTTTTTGTCTCCTGAACAGTGCCTCCATGCGAGCTACGACCTCTAGTGGGTTAAACGGCTTGGTAATATAGTCATCTCCGCCCACACTCAACCCTTTTAATTTGTCAAGATCACTCGAACTTGCCGAGATAAATATAATCGGAGCGTTGGTATGGCTCCTTACCAAACTGCACAGTTCAAAACCGTTCATATCAGGCAGCATAACATCCAGTATGATTAGATCATAATTATGGTTACGAACCAATTCCACCGTTTGTTTTGCATGAGTACAGCGACTGATATGGGTATACCGCTCCTTTTTTAAGGTCACTTCCAACAAAGTCAGAATACCTATTTCATCATCCACTAAAAGTATCTTTTCGTTTTTCAACAAGGGAAGGATTCCTTTCTGCAAGATTATGCATTTCGAATCGGTCGAAACAGGAACATCATGGTGGAACAAAATATAAATACGATGAGTCCGAAGGAAACGAGTATTTGAGATATGAGTAGGCCTTTATTAAGAAAAATAGAGATCAGGGCTTGAGATAAAGGTACGAGTCCTGTTGTTGCTGTAGTTACAAGGCTTAAAACCCTCCCGATTTTATCCTGAGGGGTTCTTTCCTGAAGCAGAGTAACAAAAAAGTATTACTAAAAGAGATAACGAACCCAATTATGCCTAATAATAATAGGGTTTGCAAAAAGTTTACGCTAATCCCTAATAATAAAATAGCAAGCCCGCATAGTGCGAGGCTTAGAAGAGAGATCAATGCTCTTCGTTTTTGAATCTTGGACACTGCGATAAGGACTCCACCAGCAATCATACCTACAGTTACAGACATTTCTAGGTAACTCAGTGTTAATGCGCTTCCATGTAAAACTGAATTTACAAGTAACGGAATAGCCATAGATAATGGGCCTGTCAGAAAGAAACCAGCGACGATTAAGACAATAATAATGGCTTTGGTGAACGCATCCGCGGTGATTGCATATTCAGCCAACTTTCAGCCAGAACTCACAATGCCCTCAGATATGGCAGATACAATATGAGGAAAATAGATACAGAGAGAGGTGCATCGGATTTGAACGTGTGGAAAGAGAACCGCCTGAAATATATACTTCTGTTCAGTCTCATATTGTGTGCTGTGGTTAGCGTGGTTTCGTTATGGAGTTATTCTGGCAGCTCGGCATCCCAGTCTGCGGCTGTTAGGCAGGGCCCGTCCGGCGGATTTGGGGAAGGCGGCGGACCCGGTGGAGGGATGAGAGCGCCGGGGCAACGTCACTCGAACAGACAGACAGCCGGGAATGGCACGTCTACCTCCAGAGGCAACGGTACTGTCAGAGGCGGGCAACAGCGAGGTCTGGGCGGTATGTCCGGTAACGGCGGTCATGGAATGGGCATGGGCGGTGAAAGAGGCGGACAGTCTTCATCTGCTTATGCGACTCCGCTGGCGATCTTTGCCGCTTTGTTCTTCGGTGCGTTTGTATTCATTGTGTATCGTTTTCGGGCCAGTGTATGGAAGATCGGGGAACGTAACCGGGGGCTGATGTTATGGACCGTGCTTGGCGTGGGATTCTTTTTAAGAATGGCGATAGCGCCGTGGATTTCGGGGCACATGGATTTAATGCTATTCCGTAACTGGGCTACAACGGCAGCGGACAGCTTAGCGGGATTTTACAAGAACGGATCAAGTGATTATCCACCGTTCTATATTTATATTTTATATGTGATCGGTAAAATTGGCTCTACGGACGCTTTCAGTCCTTATATGTCCGTGCTGCTACGGCTTCCGAATATATTAGCCGATATCGCGACAGCGTACATGCTGTATCGATTGGCGAGCAAACGGGTCGGCTTTGGAATCAGCATCGGACTGGCATTGTTCTATGTATTCAACCCGGCGGTGTTCATCAATTCGACCTTCTGGGGACAAGTAGATTCATTCTTTACATTGCTGATTGTGGCTATGGTTGTGTTGTTGGTGGAAAACAGAGTTGGCTGGTCCACCGTATTGTTTACAATAGCAGTGTTGATGAAGCCACAGGGGATTATTTATGGCCCGATTCTGTTCTTCGAGCTGTTGAGACAACGTAAAATACAACCTTGGCTGCTGGCTATAGGTGGGGCGGTTGTGACGACAATTCTGGTCGTGCTGCCATTTTCATGGGGGCAGGAGCCATTATGGCTACTTGGTTTATACAAAGGAACGGTTGGTGAGTATCCGTATGCTTCCGTGAACGCGTATAACTTCTTCGCACTGATCGGTGGCAATTATACGCAGGACACAACGACGTTGTTCCTGTTCAGCTACCATACGTGGGGCATGATCGGCATTGTGCTGGTGACTTTGTTTACGTGGTGGATGTATATTCGCAGTCGCAAACCACAATTTGCGGCAGCGGCTGCACTGGTGCAAATTGCAGGCGTGTTCACCTTCGCTTCCAGCATGCATGAACGGTATCTCTTCCCGGCGGCAGCGTTGGCTGTACTAGCATATCTGTATTTGCGGGATCGGAGATTTTTATGGCTTGCGGGTGGATTCAGTCTTACAATTTTCCTGAACACCTTCGATATTTTCTATAGCTCCAATTCTCAGGATCATTACGGTGTTATATTGTGTGTGACCTCGTTGTTGAACGTGCTGCTGTTTGGGTATCTGGTCAAAGTGGTATGGGATTGCTCCAAGTCTGCCATGATTCAGGCCGAGTCCGCCTGGGATACTGTTGCACCGGAGCTTCCTTCTGGGAAACACGTAGGGGGGGCATCTCCCCAAGGTGTGAACACAACGATTGAAAGATAGCCCATTGTAAAATAGGGTAAAAAAAACCGCCCTTTGGCGAAATGGAAGTGGCAGGTAAACCAGCCATAAACCATTAAGCCAAAGAAGCGGTTTTTTTGTTGCTCTTCATGCTAGAACAACATTGGTTTGATGTTCCTCAATCTATATATTCGTTCAGTTTCTGTACATCGCAGATGGTAATCTCTCGCGTACCCTTGATATGAATAATCCCCAGCTGTTCAAATTTTGCGAATTTGCGACTGATAGTTTCGCGTGTGACACCCACATAATTAGCCATTTCTTCGCGTGAAAGGGGGAGATTTATTTTAATGTAGGCACCGTCTGGTTTACCGTATTTATGCCCAAGCTCAAGAATCATATAGGCGATACGGATTTCCGGGTCTTTGGTAGCCAGGCTTTGAGCCAGCTTTTCGGTATGGGCCAAGCGTTTGGTAATGGTTTTGAGCAGCTTCAAAGAGATATCGGGATTGTTGTGGATCAGCTGCTCCATATCATCCTTGGTGAGCATACAAATATCAGTATCTTTTAAGGCATACGCACTAAAATTACTCAGCTCATCGCTGTTAAATATATTCAACTCGCCAAAAAAATCGCCAGTTGTCAGAATGTGCAGAATTTGTTCTTTGCCCTGAGGCGTCATCTTCAGAAGCTTGACATGCCCGCTTTTAATAATGTACAGCGTATCGGATGGCTGTTCCTCGACAAGCAAGGCCTCGCCTTTCTGATATTTTCGGTGCCGGATCATGGAGCTAACCTTGCACAAATCTTCGCAGGACAAAGAGGAAAAGATAGGCACTTTGCGGGCACAGGGCTCCTTTGCGCACTGGCAGGGGCAGGACATCTCATTCACATTCATTCACTCCATTCATAAACCGGAAACTAAAAAGTATAGCGTGTTCTTGTTATTCTGTATCATCTATTGGGGCAAAATGGCTCTGATCTTCACCGCAGACTGGACAAACCCAGTCTTCCGGAAGGTCTTCGAACGCTGTACCTGGCATAACGTCTTCATCAGGGTCGCCCACAGCAGGATCATAAATGTATCCACAGGGTTGACATACATATTTTTTCATCTTTAGTTCTCCTTGTCACCTAAAATTTTTGTAAGCTCTGGCGCATCCAGTTTGAGTCCCTGGATGATGGCTGTTTTATATGGAAGTGAAGCGAGAGCATCTCCAAAACCGATCACGCCGCATATAGAACCATTTTGTATGAACATACGTGTATAAGAAACTTGATTTTCACGGGTCAGGCTGGTGTCACAGACTTGTTCGTCTACCAGACCAATGGAAAACAAAGGGCATTCATAGCTGCTGGACAGGGTGACAGGGATGGGAGGCTGGTAATCGACGGATGCACCTGCCATATTAGCGCCTGCTATCTTTCCTTGCTCTATAGCACTTTCCCATAACCCATCTACTTTATTTTGAAATTCGGCTACATCACCTGCTGCATATATATTGGCGGAGCTGGTCTCCATCTGTGCATTCACCCGAATGCCGTTTCCAATATCAAGGCCAGTTTGGCGAGCAAGCTCAGTATTAGGCACAATTCCGATAGAATACACGACATGTTCGCAGGGAATTACAGAGCCGTCCTGTAGTTCTACACCTTCTACATGATCTGTGCCTGTAATACGCTGTAAGCCTTGTCCAAGGCTTACCTTTGTACCCCAATCAGTAATCCGATGGGTCAAAATAGAAGAGGCCTTCTCATCTAGCTGGCGTGGCATAAGCCGGTGCGAAGCTTCCAAAATGGTTACAGCATACCCGGCTTGCTGGAAGGACCAGGCGGTTTCTACCCCTTGAATACCACCACCGATGATACATATCCGGTCTCCTTGTCGCAATTCCGTTTTAAGCCTGTCTGCATCCTGTCGAAAACGGATATTGTGAACGTTCCTTAGTGAAGCTCCGTCCAGCGAAAGCTTACGATTGTGGGCTCCTGTACACAGCAGCAGCTTGTCATAAGCAACGATTTGCCCGTTTGCTGTCTCAATGGTGCAGTCCTCTGCATGTATCGCGGTGACCTTTATGCCGGAATAAACATGAATTCGTTGATTGGCAAACCATTTTTCCTTTTTGATCAGGATTTTGTCGCTGTGCAGGTCAGTGAATAGTCCCTTGGAAAGCTTGACTCTGTTATATGGAAGGGATAATTCTTCCCCGTAAATAGAAATTTCCGCTAGCTCATCATGATCTCTAATCGCTTTCGCCGCGTTGACAGCGGCGACACTGCCTCCGATAATAACGTAATGTTGGTTACCCATTCAGTATCTCTCCTATTCGCTATACGCTACTGTGTTTTAAATAACACTAAGCAGTAGATCTGAGACAAATTCAGCGGCATTTTTAATTTTCTTCACTTTTTCATCTTCTGTAGGAGAGAAGCGAACGCGTACCGGGAATTCTACATGGGTCATACCGGTTGACTTGATTACATCAGAAGTGCTTTGGACCTTCATATTGGTACCGTTCAAGTAATCCTGTACAACTTCAATGGCTTCCCCGCTCCAGCCGTAGGAACCAAAGGCAGCAGCAAGCTTGCCTTCCAGATTCATATTTTTCATTTTTTTCAGCAGGTCTTCCAGCTTGCCCGTCATATCCGCATATTTGGTAGAGCTACCGACGAAAACAGCATCCGCTGAGGCAATACTATTCAATATCTCCGTTTCATCCGCCTTATCTACGTCCCATAGCTCCACCCTGATTTGGTTCTCCAAGAAGCAGTCTTTCAGGATGTTTGCCATTTTTTTAGTATTATTTTTTAATGTGGCATAGACAATCGCTACTTTTTTATCATCCTTGGTTTCGGTACTCATGGAGGCGTACAAATCAATAAACTTGGCAATATCATGTCGGATCGCGAAGCCGTGGGAAGGAGCAATCATCTCAATATCCAGGTCAGAAACAGCTTCGATCAATGTACGCACATATCTGCGATGCGGATGAATAATGGCCTGATAGTATCCGATAAAGTCCTCGGTGATATCGAAACCTGCCTCATCGGCAAATAGATGCTTCACAGCCACGTGTGTACTGAAAATATCGCAAGGGAACAAGATTTTGTCTTCCACGCAATACGTAATCATGGTTTCTTCCGTATGGAGGTAAGGTGTCTCCTTGAACAGCAGTGTCTTGCCTCCAATATCCAGTTGATCCCCGTCCTTGATCACCAGGAAGTTGCGATGCTGAAGCTTGTACATTTGTTGAATTTCCGGAACGGCAATCTCAGTGCAGACAATCGTAGCGTTTGTTGCCTTGGAAGCAAGTGCCGCCAATCCGCCCGAGTGATCTGGTTCCGTGTGATTGACGATAATATATTGAATGTCCAGCGGATCGATCAATTCGGTTACAGCTTCTGCAAATTCTCTACCGAACGCCATATCTACGGTATCCACAATGGTTGGTTTTCCAGTTTTCAATAGATATGCATTATATGTTGTACCCTTCGATAGTAGAAGACGATGAAAGGGAACCTCACGATTATCAATTTTTCCTACCCAATAAATATCCTTTGTCAGTTGGAATCCTGGTTTCATAGGAACAACCTCCTGCTTGTTTTTGTTTGTCTGACACAATTCGATTCTAGTTGGATGTGGCCATGAAAAAGATGATTGAAATCAAATTTTTGAAAATTTCAAAGTATGGATGACTTAAATTTATATTTGTGATTGCAATCACAAAGCGGACGTAATAATCAAATACAATTAGACCGTATAGATTGCAGCCTGAGAACATGCCAGGTATCCAATCCATCATAGGCAAATCCAATTTCAAACAGGAGAGTGAATCTACATGAAAAAATCAAACCTCATTCAATTTCAGGAGTATAAAGAAGCTGCCTTTACTAAACGAATTGTGCATAAGGAAGCCGACAATGTAATTTTTATTCTCAACTTTACTCCTAATGCTGAGTTGCCAACCCATAATCACCCAGGAGCGAATGTATATTTGCTTGTTCTTGAAGGGAACGGTACGGTAACTGTGAATGGTGAAGAAACGAAAGTTGTCCAAGGGGATATGATCCATGTTACAGGAGATGAGCGCTTTTCCTATCGCGGTGGCGCAGAGGCGAATTCCAGCCTGCATGTGGTGTTGACCCAAACGCCAAGTGAAAGCTATGCGCAAAATATATAAAGAGGGTACATTAACATCGCTATAAATTATAAAAATGAAACAGAGACAGAAAGAAGTTCGCGCCTAAAAGCCGCTCGGTTCAAATACCAAGCGGCTTTTAGGCGTGAACTGTTACACCCCGGAATACGCCATGAAGCGGTGCTCCATAGATACATTCATGACCGCAGCGGTATTGTCATGTATCAGAAGGAGGGAATGCCAACGCTCCACTATAGGACGATCCATCAGGATGTACTGGATTGCTTGACGGAGCAGGTGGAGGAACTTCTGTTGGAAGAGCTGCGTGCGACTGTGGATCACCTGGAACGCTCGCTTCAGTCATTGGAGCCGATGATGCTGTAAAAGCTTCTTGTAATCGGATCACTCGCCGCGCTGTTCGAATAATTGTACGATTTCGACAATGACCTTGGTTGCAAGCACCATGTTGTCCACGGACACATACTCGAATTTGCCGTGGTAGTTCTCCCCACCTGTAAAAATATTCGGTGTAGGCAGTCCCATATAGGACAGCTGTGAACCATCTGTACCTCCGCGAATCGGCTTGATGATCGGTTCAATGCCCAGCTTCGTCATCGCTTCATGGGCAACATCCACGATGTGTTTGACAGGCTCAATTTTTTCCTTCATGTTGTAATACTGATCTCTCAGCTCCAGAACGATACGGTTTTCCCCATATGCGGCTTGCAGCTCTTTCACCACGTTCGTTAAGTAAGCCTTCCGGTTTTCAAAGCTTTCACGATCAAAATCACGGATGATATAGTACAGTTTAGCTTGTTCTGCTGTGCCTTCGAATTCCAGCAGGTGATAGAAGCCATCGTATCCGTCCGTATATTCCGGGGCTTCGTTCGCAGGCAATCGTCCGTTCAGCTCCATGGCTATTTTGGCGGCGTTAATCATTTTGTTTTTGGCTGTACCAGGATGGACATTCACACCGTGAATGGTAATATGGGCGGCTGCCGCGTTGAAGCTTTCATACTCCAGTTCTCCGAGCGGTCCGCCATCTACGGTATAGGCATACTGGGCACCAAAAGCAGCTACATCAAACCGTTCCGGCCCTCTTCCAATCTCCTCGTCCGGTGTAAATGCGACGCGAATCTTGCCGTGCGGGATCTCCGGGTGATCCAGCAGATAATGTATGGCTGTCATGATTTCTGCGATCCCGGCTTTGTTATCTGCACCAAGCAATGTGGTACCGTCCGTCATGATCAGGGTATGACCTTTATATTGAGGCAGTTCGGGGAACTCGCGCGGAGAAAGGTTCACACCCAGCGACGCATTCAGCGTGATGTCGCCCCCATCATAGTTTTCCGTCAGTTGGGGCTTTACCCCTGCGCCAGTCATTTCGGTAGCGGTATCGAGATGGGCCAAAAAGCCGATAACCGGAACTTCTTTATCCGTATTGGAAGGAAGGGTTGCCATGACATAACCGTTGTCGTCCATGGTTACGTCCGTCATACCAATGGCTTTCAGTTCGTTGACCAGCAGGTTGCCCAGTGTAAGCTGTCCAGGTGTGGTCGGGCAAGTGTTGCTGCTTTCATCGGATTGGGTATCTATCTGAACATAAGTGGTCAGGCGTTCAATCAGTTCCTGTTTCATGCGTATATCCTCCTTGGTTTATTTCTGGTATGCTACATATTTTATCATGATTGGACTTGTTATATGAAAACTTTGGCTTACCCTTCTAAAACGACAGCTTGTGTTGCACAGAGACGACGTGTAAGATAACAGTAAAAGAACGTAAAAATGGAGTAAAACTATCAAAGGAGTCTGCAATGCCTACGTTAAAAGATATTGCTCAGGAGGCCGAGGTTTCCATATCGACGGTCTCCCGAGTGTTAAATTATGATGAAACATTGTCCGTTTCGGAGGAAACACGGCGTAAAATCTTCGAGGTTGCCGAGCGTATGAAATATACGACAGCCAAACGTAAAAACGGCGGTATCGGGCGCCAGCCTCGTAAAAAGGCCGAGGGGTCGATCCGGCTCGGTATGGTCCATTGGTTTAGCGCGTATCAGGAACTGGAGGACCCGTATTATCTGTCCATCCGCTTCGGCGTGGAAAAGGAATGCCGCCAAAGCGGGGCACAACTGGAGCGCATTTTCCGGCGGGAAGACCTGTCCGCACTGAAGACGCTATCCGAAGGGCTGCACGGGCTGATCGTGCTCGGGCATTTTAGCAGCAAGGAAGTGGAGCGCATACTGGAGCTTCCTGTCCCTTGTGTTTTTCTGGATCACCCGGTAGAACGTACGGGTGCGGACTATGTCGTCATTGACCTCGCTCGTGCTGCGGCTGACGCGCTGGATTATTTGCTGGACGCAGGCCATCGTCACATCGGATATGTGGGCATGGGTAAGGATGAGGAGGCCCATAATTCCGACCAGGCGGAGCTGGAGGCCCGGTATGAGACCTTTTTACGTTATAAAAGGCAGCATGGGCTATGTACGTCGAACGACATTCATGTGTGTGGTGGAACGGCGGCTGACGGCTTTCGTGCGATGGAAGCGGCCATTCTGGCAGGGCCAGAGAACCTGCCTACAGCCTTTTTTGTTGCGAGCGATTCGGTGGCGATTGGTGTGTTAAAGGCGCTGGAGCAGCATCAAATTGCCGTCCCTGAACGTATTTCAATCGTCGGCTTCAATGATATTCCGACAGCGGAATATTTGACACCGTCGCTGACGACGATCAAGACGTATACCGAATTGATGGGAGAAACGGGCGTTCAGCTTTTGCTGCATACGGTGCGCAACGGTCCGAACGAGGTGGGTCGAAAGGTCACCATTCCGACCGAGCTGATGATTCGTAACAGCAGTGCGTCGCCGCTTACGGATTCGATATAGAAATGTGCTCCATTGTGTGTTTAATGACCTTTACAGCTCCGGATGCCGGGGCTGTTTTTTTCTATGGACAGATGAAAAAAACGGAATTGACAAATGTTTTGTAAATGCTTACATTAAAAATATATTTATTTTACTAAGTTTTACTCGTTATTTTTACTTAAATATTTTACTATGGTAAAAGAGTGAAAAATAAAAGGTTGAGGTGACTGCCCATGCGTACCATTTTGCCGTTGAATGACCAGTGGTTTTACCGTTCTGAATATGTTGAGAGCGAAATAAGCGCAGTAATTGATGCGAGTCGGTATGAGCCCATTCTGCTGCCGCACACCAATGTAGAGCTGTCGTATAACTATTTTGACGACCAGGCGTTTCAGTTTGTTTCCACGTATAAAAGGGAGTTGGATATTCCGGCAGATGCCAAGGGGAAACGGGTGTACGTCGATTTTGAAGGGGTCATGACTTATGCGCAAGTATATCTGAACGGGGTAAAAGCGGGGGAGCATAAAGGTGGCTACACGCCGTTCAGTATTGAATTGACCGGACTTGCCGAATACAGCGGCTCCAACGTGCTAACGGTTATCGTCGATTCCACGGAACGGGACGACATCCCTCCTTTTGGGGCAGTCATTGATTATCTGACCTATGGCGGTATTTACCGGGAGGTGCAGCTGCGAATCGTCGAGCCTGTGCATCTCGGCACGGTATTCGTCCAGACACCGGAGCCGCTTGCGGCAAGCAAGGCAGTGCGTGTGGTGGTGGAGCTGGAGGGGATCGGCGATCAGGAGAACGATTTGACAGTCGCCCTGCGACTGCTGGACGGAGCGAACGTGAAGGCGGAGACTGAGCTGACAGCGGTGACGGAGGCAGAAGTGACGCTGGAGCTGAAAAAGCTGAACGGCCTGCAGCTTTGGGATATAGATGATCCCAAGCTGTATGAAGCAGAGCTGACGCTGCTGCGGAACGGGGAAGAGCTGGATCGTCTGACCGTGCGCTTTGGCTTCCGTGAAGCCGAATTTCAGCCGGACGGTTTTTACCTCAACGGGCGAAAACTCAAGCTACTGGGCTTGAATCGCCACCAGTCCTACCCGTACGTCGGCTATGCGATGCCCAAAAGAGCGCAGCACCGTGATGCCGATATACTCAAAGAGGAATTGGGCCTGAATATGGTGCGGACATCGCATTACCCGCAGTCCCGTCATTTTCTGGACCGTTGCGATGAGATCGGATTGCTCGTTTTTGAGGAAATTCCGGGCTGGCAGCATATTGGCGGCGAAGCGTGGAAGGAGCAGGCGGTCAGGGATGTGGAGGACATGATTATCCGTGATCGTAATCATCCGTCTATCGTGATCTGGGGCGTACGAATTAATGAATCGCAGGATGATCATGAGCTGTACGCACGTACCAATGAGCTTGCACGCAAGCTTGATCCGACCCGTGCGACGGGTGGCGTGCGCTATATTGTAGGTAGTGAGCTGCTGGAAGATGTGTATACGATGAACGATTTCGTTCATGACGGCGGGCATAAAAAATATTTGGCGAAGGAAATCCGCAATTTCGATACGTATGACGATACAGAAGGTGTAGATGGGGAAACGACAGGTCTGCGCCAGCCGTCCCTCGTCACCAAGCTGGATCATCCGGTTCCTTATCTGGTGACGGAATATAACGGGCATATGTACCCGACCAAGCGCTTTGATCAGGAGGAACGGGTGATGGAACATGCGCTACGCCATACGCGGGTGCAGAACGCTTCCTATGCCGATGAAGGCATTGCCGGGGCGATTGGCTGGTGCGCTTTTGACTACAATACGCATGCGGATTTTGGCTCTGGCGATAAAATCTGCTACCACGGTGTCATGGATATGTTCCGCTTGCCCAAATTCGCAGCGAACGTGTATCGCAGTCAGAAGCGGGTTGAGCAGGAAATCATTTTGGAGCCAGTCACTTACTGGTCACGTGGCGAACGGAACATCGGGGGTATTGTGCCGCTGGTTGTGTTCACCAATTGTGATGAGGTGGAATTCATTTATGGTGATGAGGGTAAGGGCGTCTATCGTCCGAACCAGGAAAAGTATCCGGCTCTTCCGCATCCTCCGGTCGTTATCGACGAATTGACAGGTCACTGGGGCATGAAGTGGGAAGATGCTGTGTTCATCGGGTACGTGGACGGTCAAGAGGTCATTCGCAGACGCTATTCCCGTAATCCCGTACCCACGGAACTGCGTGTAGCTGCGGATGATACAGTGCTGGAGGCGGGCGATTGGGACGTGACGAGAGTTGTGGTGGATGCTCTGGACGAATACGGCAATGTCCTGCCTTTCTATGCTGATCCGGTTTCCGTGGAGGTCGAGGGAGCGGGTGATTTGATCGGCCCTTCAACCTTATCCCTGATTGGTGGACGCATTGCGTTCTGGGTTCGTACAAAGGGAGTGACTGGTAATATTCGCGTGAAGGTTTCCGCGCCATCCCGTTTCGATCCGCAGGGAGTAAGTATTCTCGTTCAGTAGAGTTAAAATAGAACATTTAACGTTATATGATGTAGGTTATTTCTTCGTTTATTTAAGAAGGGATGTCGATCAGATTCTGCAAAGGATCTGATCGGACATCCCTTTTTTGGCTTGTGATAGGGACTTTACTCTATGAATCTGTGAACTTTGTGTCTTCCTACTGAGTCACTTAACGTTACGCTCATAGATTTGAAGGCATAGAATACACTATCAAACACAAGGGAGGTGAATCCTATGGCGATTCTTTTACCTCAACAAAACTTCACGATTGCGGCTGGTATTGGTAAATCATACTTTGAAAACTTGAACGGTGGCGCGAATGCTACAATTACCGTTAATAATAACGGTCCGGCTCCGATCAATCTTGTCGTTACTCGTGTCAACGCACCCGTGATCACTTATGTTATCCCTGCATTTACTAGCCTTACGCTGGAAGTTGCCTTATTGCTGGTAGCTGGTCTGTTGACTACTGCAGCCGGCGCCACATTTGGTACGATCCAGATTGCGACGGCTGATTTTTAAGCTGTAACGAACTGATCCTCTAACTCTAGTTTGCCGTAAGGTGAGCTAGAGTTTTTTTGCTTTGAAAATTTTCTGAAACTTTTTTCAGATTGTGCCGATATATACATATGGCATAGCAAATAACACATTGAAAAGGAGTATCCCCTTTATGAGCTTTAGCAATCCGGTTTTACGTGATGACATCTTCGTGCGTGAAGATGAAAGAGAAGTTAGCGAACAACGCATGACCATCGGAGGAACAGTGAACAAAACGTTGCTTCTGCTGGTTTTGCTCATCGTCTCTGGTAGTGTTGCCTGGTACATGACCTACCAAGGAACCGTAGAGGTGCTATCCTTGCTGACGGCAGGCTTTATTGGCATGGCTGGCGTAGCCCTTGCGATATCCTTTTTTCCAAAAACGGCTCCATTACTTTCGCCTGTGTATGCAATTCTGAGTGGCTTTGCTTTGGGCGGCGTTTCAGCTTTTATGGAATATGAGTACCCTGGAATTGTGGCCAATGCCATTTTGCTGACCGTGGGTATCTTGTTCTTGATGCTCTTTATGTACACACAGCGAATCATCAAGGTGACACGGGGCTTTATCTCATTCGTAGTCCTGTGCACCATGGCGATTGCTCTGGTGACGCTGGTTGACTTTATTTTGAACTTTTTCGGTATGAATGTTCCGTATATCCATGAAACGGGCTGGCTGGGCATCGGCATCAGTTTATTTATCGTGATCATTGCGGCTTTGAATCTGCTGGTGGATTTTAATTTCATTGAGGAACAAGCGGATCAAGGTGCACCCAAATATATGGAATGGTATGGCGCTTTTGCATTGCTGGTGACTTTAGTGTGGCTGTATGTGCGGATTTTGGATCTGTTGGCCAAGTTCAGCAAGAGGGACTAAGGGCCTGCGATGACTTCATATTCCACTTCCCTGTCCAGATATGTGCAGGGTGAGAAGAAACGGACGGCTGAATGTCGTCCTTTTTTGTATTAAAGAGACGGTTTAAAAATTGCATTTTACGTTAAATACATAGAAGTTGGGTAAAACATAAAGACAGACAGGAGAGGAGTGAGTATATGTATCAAGTGGTGCTGGTGAGGCATGGAGAAAGCGTATATAACCGCCAAAACCTGTTTACAGGCTGGACGGATGTGGACCTGACCGAGCAGGGAACCCATGAAGCCATAGAGGCCGGGCGTATTCTCAAGGAGGCCGGGTATACGTTTGATTTGGCGTTCGCTTCGGTGCTGAAACGATCCATTCGTACGCTGTATCACATTTTGGACGAGCTGGATCATTTGTGGATACCCGTGCAGAAGTCGTGGAAGCTGAACGAACGCCATTATGGTGCTCTTCAGGGACTGAGCAAGCTGGATTCTGCCGTCCAATACGGCGAGGAACAGGTTCATATCTGGCGACGTAGCCTGACGGTGCGGCCTCCCATGCTGGATGAACAGGATGAACGCAGTCCTCGCAGGGAGGAGCGATACCGCAACATTAAGCCGGAAGAGCTGCCACTCGGAGAAAGTTTGGAGGATACGGTGCATCGGGTCGGTGAGTTTTGGAAGCAGCGGATTGTGCCCTTGGTGCAAAAAAAGGAACGGGTCATTATTTCCGCGCATGGCAACACTTTACGAGCGTTGATCAAGTACATGGAGAATCTGGACGAAACCGCACTGCTGGATCTGAATATTCCGACAGGCGTTCCGCTGGTCTACGAGCTGGACGAACATATAGATCCCATACGGCGCTTCTATCTCGGTGATCCGGGTCATGTGGAGGCGAAAAAGCAGGCCGTGGCTAACCAAAGCAAGGTGACGGAGTGATTGTCGATATACAAAGAGGACAGGGCGCTTCCTCGCATCCTGCCCTCTTTGTGCTGGATATAAGTTAATAAGTAATAAATTAAGCGTCCACGTCGCCTTCTGTTTCCGGGCTGTCTTCCTCGGCGGGAAGCGCCCACACCGATACACTGCCGGCACGAACCGGGAATACGCCGTATCCATCCTGTTCAATCTGTACGATATGGTCGTGACGGCCCGTCAGATCGGTCCATTGCTCTCCTGCGCGGTGTTCTCCCACGAACATACGCTTCTCTCCGTCGTCGGCGTTGGTGACCACCACGGCGCAGCCGGAGCCTTCCAATTCAGGCACGCCCAGACGAACCCATCCAATCGTATGGGGATTATCAAAATAATCCTTTTGCTCGCCATAGGCTTTATGATATCGGGCGTACAGGAGCAGATCAAGCTCAGCCTGTTTGCCTTTCACGGGCGTTTGCCCTTGAATGCCGTAGTAATCGCCGTAGAATACGCAGGGGTAACCGTCCTTGCGCAGCAAGATGAGCGCGTAGGCGCTGGGCTTAAACCAGTCCTCTACCCACGATTCCAGGGCTTCGTGCGGCTGGGAATCATGATTATCGACAAAAGTAACGGAGTTCAGGGGATGAGTCTGGACCAGCGTATCCTCGAAAATGGTGCTTAAATCAAAATCCTTGCCACCCAAGGAAGCGCTATGTAGTTTGTAGTGGAGGGATACGTCAAACAGGTCGATTTTATAATCAATGGTGTCCAGAAATTTTTGACATGATTCCAGATCGGGTTTCCAAAACTCGCCTACCATATAAAAGTCCTGTCCGCGCTTTTTGATCATTTCCGTCGCGAACTCCCGTACAAATTCATGATTGATATGCTTGATCGCATCCAGACGAAATCCGTTGCATTGCAGGGTATCCACCAGCCATTTGCCCCAGCCGATCATTTCCTTGCGCACTTCCTGATGATTATAGTCAATATTGGCGAACATCAAATAATCATAATTGCCGAATTCATCATCTACATGCTCGCTCCAGCTTTTATTTTTGCCTAAAATACGATAAATTCCCGTTCGGTCCTGACTTGCATCATAATCGGTTCCGTTAAAATGCTCAAAATTCCATTGAAATGTGGAATACTGACCCTGACGGCCGGGGAACGTAAATTTAGTCCAGCCTTCGATATCGAACGGCTCGGAAATGACCTCATTGCGGTTATCCGGGTTGACCTCGACGACCTTGAATACTTCCGTTTCATCCGCGCCAGCTTTATGGTTCATGACCAGATCGACATAGACAGTTACACCGTGGCGAACGCAGGCAGCAATAGCCTCCAGCAGATCTTCCCTGGTTCCGTATTTGGTGCGCACCGCACCTTTTTGATCAAATTCACCCAGATCGTAAAGGTCATAGACGCCGTATCCCGTATCCTCGGGGGATTGGCCCTTGGTGACAGGTGGAATCCATATCGCGTCAATTCCTTTGGCTTTTAGTTCCGGTGCCAGGCGAGCAAGTTTCTTCCAGTGCGAGCCGTCCGCTTCGACGTTCCACTCGAAAAACTGCATCATTGTATGGTTCCTTTTCATCATGCGTCCCTCCTTCATATATAACAAGTTACCCACCAAGCAAGGGGGGCTAAACGTCAGGCGGTCAATAAGCTGCCGAATGGAGAACAGGGATCGCTGTATAACGTATGCCAAATGCTTAAAATTTGTTATACCTTGTAGGGGGTATATATTCGATAGCTAGAAAAGGGAACGTGAAAACGGTAGAATGAATTTAACTTAACCAAAGTTCGGGTTTCAGGTATCCAGTAAACGTGAGCAACGGGGGAAAGGAGGAGCGGACATGACGGAATCGCAGCCAATCAGGAACGAAGCGGGCGAACCGCTGATGAAAAAATGTACGTATTGTCAGGAGCTGAAGCCTTTAACGGAATTTCAGCGCAGAACCGGTCGCCGGGCTGGCCCTTATTCCCGGCGTGGTCCTTGCCGTTCCTGCCGGGGGTTAGCGGCTCAAGAACGCGCGGCTACGTCCGCTCCTTCCGGCGAGGGAACACAGCCCCTCACGGCTTCCCTGGCATCGCATGGCGCTGGGGATGAGGCAACCGTGCAAGGAACCGTGCAAGGCATGGAGCCGTCCGCACAGCCTGATGTGCAGCCTCATACGCCTCGCAGGAAGCCCGTCACGGATAAAGCCCGTGAGCGTCATCGACAGCGTGTTCGGCATTTGCTCAGCAGGCTCAAGCCTGCGGATACCAAGGTTCTGCGGCTCAACCGTAACGGTATGATTCGGTTAAGGGGCAAGACCGATCAGGGGAGACGTTGGCATCAGGAGATTGAATTTGATCTGGCGGTTACCCTGGTCAGAGAGCGCATGGCAGTAGTTGTTAATCCGTATACCATCCGCAGACTCTACAGCAATAAGGAATTCCGTCAATATGTGCTCAAGCGTGATCGCTATACCTGCTTTTTCTGCGGGGGTTACGGCGATACCATTGATCATTTGCTGCCCCGTGCCAAAGGAGGACACACAACGCCCGTCAATTGTGTATGTGCTTGCAACGAATGCAATCAATTCAAGGCGGCCCGTGATGTCGATGAATTCATCGAATCCGGTGTGCCGTTGCCTTCTCCTGACGATCCCGATGCTCCGGAGGACTCCTTATGAACGCAGGGCACTCCCTTTTCATTTGATCGCGATATGAAATTCACTCTCTCTATTACCCTTGCATGCTATGATATGACTCTTTTTTTGACGGAAAATGGGACAAAATCCAAGCATATTCTAATTTTTATCTAAAATAACAATAAAAATTTTATAGAAATTCGTGCAAATTTAAAATTTCTTCGACGATTGTGTTGTGAAAGGTGTAATATAGAGGTATAGGGTTCCGTTTCGGCCTGTTATTGTCACGGAGAAGCGCTTCGTGTAATATTCCGCAGCAGTAACAACAGAATATCGTCTGAGTAATATACAATTGGCGTTTGCGATGAATCAGTCTTGCCCCATTGGGTATAGGCCGGTTTTAGCTGTGCTTCTTGTATGTCTCAGGGCGTGAATTCTTTGAACGTTTTATTGCTAGAGTTTATGGATACAGGTTACGAGAAAGGAATGGACTTCTATTTTCACAGTAAAGGAGGACGTTCACGCATGTCTGAAAATCAACAAGAGGTGGCAGTAACACAAGAAGCTACCAAAGAGTCTCGGGATGTATTGGACCAATTGATGAAACCGGAGGTTCAGCAATCGCTGACCGTACTGGTAGAGAATCTGCCCAAGTTAACTGAGATGGTTACTTTGATGACCGACGCTTATGATGTAGCCCGCAGTTTGGCAACCGATCATGTATTTATCGGCGATATGAAAAGCTCCATGGGAGAGTTTGTGAAGCCTGTTACAGAATCGGCTAAAGGCTTGGCTTCTGCTGCCATCGAAGCAAATGACCGCGTACAAACTACGGAGAACGGCGGTGTAGGTCTGTTTGGCCTGCTCAAAATGCTTAAAGATCCGAATGTACAAAAAACGCTGCGTTTCAGCCAGGCTTTCCTGGATATTCTGAATGAGCGCCAACGCGAAAGCACATAGTTACCTGATCAAGAACGGAGGATGAACATGTCGAAGCAAATTTTGATCTTGGGCGGCGGATACGGCGGATTGCTGGCCGCTCTGACAGCACGCCAGCATCTGGACGCTAGCCAGGCAACCATTACAGTGGTAAACCGCTTTGCGTCGCACCAAATTATTACGGAACTGCACCGTTTGGCGGCAGGTACAATTGCCGAAAAAGCTGTTGCGCTTCCTTTGGAAAAACTGCTGCGTAACAAAGAGATTATCCTGAAAGTGGATACCGTTTCGGAAATCAAACCGGACGATAAAAAAGTATCCCTGGCCAGTGGCGCTACGTTGAGCTATGACGCTCTCGTGATCTCCCTGGGCAGCGAAACGGCTTACTTCGGTATTCCGGGTCTGCAAGAACACAGCTTCACGCTGAAATCAGTGGCAGAAGCAAACCGCATTCGCGCACACGTAGAAGCTCGTCTGGATGCTTACAAGCAATCCGGCAACAAAGCGGACGCTACAATCGTTATCGGTGGTGGCGGTCTGACGGGTGTCGAGCTGGTGGGCGAATATGCTGATAAACTGCCTGCGGTTTGTCGTGAAAAAGGTATTAACTACGAAGATATCAACTTGTATTGTGTAGAAGCTGGACCATCTATTTTGGCAGGCTTCCCTCAACCACTGGTTGATCGTGCAGTAACAAGCCTTGAAAAACGTGGCGTTCAAATCGTAGCCGGTGTTCCGATTACAGAAATGAAAGCCGACGAAGTTCTGCTCAAAGACGGACGTTCGATCCAAACGAACACCCTGATCTGGACAGGCGGCGTACAAGGCAACGCACTGGTTGGCGCATCCGGTATCGAAGTGAACCGTGGTCGCGCAACCGTGAACGGTGCACTGCAATCGACTTCCCACGAAGACATCTTCCTCGCTGGCGACAGCGCAGTAGTGTTCCCTGGTGAAGGCGAGCGTCCATACCCTCCAACTGCACAGTTGGCTTGGCAAATGGGCGAAACCGTTGGTTACAACATCTTCGCTTACTTCAACGGAGCGAAAATGGAAAACTTTAACCCAGTATTCTCCGGTACGCTGGGCAGCTTGGGCAGAACAGACGCGATTGGTACTGTAGGCGCGAATGGCACCCAACTGAAAGGCGCTGTAGCCACTTTGATGAAGGAAGGCAGTAACATCCGTTACCTGTCCCACATCAAAGGACTTTTTGCATTGGCCTATTAATATTCCTTACATTTTATATGCTTTATTTGAAGGGAGCGCTGTTCTGCGCTCTCTTTTTGTTATGTAATTGAACCGTCTGTACACTAGTATGTGTAAAACAAAATGTTCTTTATTTATACATATGTTGTAAATTATGGTTGACGTGATATGTTCGTAGAGGTATGCTAGTTTTGAAAAAATAACTAGGAGGTTTGTGTATGTTTAGGAAAAAAAAGTTTTTAGGCATGGGGTTAGCAACCATTCTCATGTGCTCCTCACTTTCGGGAAGTCTCGCCTATGCGGAATCGAAATCTAGTACGTACGATGCTTCATTTTTTGAAAATCTCAAACAGCGGGCCATAGTCCATGAGCTTCAAGAACACAAGATCGCCGTTAACCCGAAAGCATCTATTGCTGATCTACTGAATACAGCGGATAGCACATCACTAAAGGGTCAAAATAACGGTGATCTTAAACAAAATCTGGAGAAGCTTAACAAATCGGAATACATATATCTTACGCTCGATGGAGAAGTATACAGCTCAGAAAAAGGTTATGTAGGCATGGCGGATAAAGTTGAACCAAAAGAGGATAGTGTAACGGATGCTACTTATATCGAAACAAGCTCTTTGAGTGAATCAAGCAACAAACATGATGTTTCTATATCAAGTAAAAATAATCCCACTCCATCACAAGTAAGTGGAGGGACAACGGGAGCTTTCTCAAGGGTTCAATTGGATTATGATGGTTTTGATGGGGTTAATGCAAGGTTGATTACGCCAAGGGTTAGGTACCTAGGAGCAGACGAAGAGCCATGGATGTATTTCGGTTTTGATGCAAAGAATGGACGAGGAATTGAGGGGGGATTTTCCTTTCAAACAGGCAAAGGAGTATGGCAGGGGTATATTAGGAACAATGGTTTCAAATACTCTATAGAGACGTGGAGAAATCACGACGTATATGATTCAGTTAAATTTTATATTGATAATAGTACCTATAACGCTTATCTGTTAGCAAACTACAGATACATCGTCGTTATGCAAACCTCTTTTGACTCTTCAGACCTATCATCCATGTCTGTTAAGAGAGCGACGGCAATAGCGAAAAAAAACTTTGATGGCAGCAATATCTATGGAAGTGCTATCGATGGAGAGTTTTCAGAATTGGTAGTCTCAAAATTCAATTCAGATTATTATTATCCATGGGATGACTATCGGGATTACTCTTTTTGGGATGGAAGTCAGTGGTTCGGTACGATTGATTGGCCCACCAATTATATTACTCATTATGGTCCAAGTGTGGGGATCGATAAGTACAAATAGTTAAACAATGTGGCTCAAGCTAAAATATACTGAATAGCATCTGTCATTTCCTTTGTTGTTGGGTAGGACTTACAACAATGTGGCTTGGCAGATGTTTTTCCATGTTAAGCTTACTCAACTGGACTCCTCCACCGTAATTTTGGTTTTGAGCCTAAACAAAATAATTAGGAGGGCATTATGAAAATCAGGTTATTAATCAGTATTATGATTGTACTAAGTTTTGCTACTGCACACTCGAATTCGGCATCTGCTCAAGCTCAAGTCCAAACCCCCATACACCTCAAGGTCAATGATCATTACGTTCTATATACTTACCCTGCATCACCTTTCTTGGATAAGAAGAACAGACTGCTTATACCGCTCCAAGCGGCTGGGGATATACTGGGCGGCAAAGTAACTTATAATGCAGCGAACAAAACCGCTTCTGTTGATCTGTTGGGCCGTAATGTAACGGCTATGATCGGATCACCCGAAATATCGGTTAATGGTGAGCCAGTGACAATGGACACAGTCCCCATCATGAAAAGCAATGCGATGTTTTTACCGGTATCCATCCTGTTGAAAGATACAGATGCGAAGATGGAGTGGGATTCCAAGCGGGGCTTATTGAAACTAAAGCATGATAGCTTTACGGAAAGCCCTGTTCTTATTAACTTTAAGGGACAAGACTTGGCCCAAGTCATTGACGCGAATGCGTTTGATCTTACTTCCTTTGATTGGGATCGCAAGAAAGGCATATTGGATATTTATGCTATGTACGAGGGTAGCTTATCACCTGCATCCAGCCAAATCGACTTTAATCCTATGATTGTTTATAGCAAAGGGACCTATACTGTAGATCCTTATTCTAAATCCAGTTCTTTTCACAAAGTCAAAGTAACCAGCCCCGGTCATTTGGTTTATACGAGAAATATCGATACAACCGATGCGGATAAAGATTATATAAAATATATTACTTCCGTAGGAAGGTTGATTCAATAATTGTTCAGACTTTCAAAAATTGCAGTTATGAAAAGAAGAGAGGGAAGAAGTGAATCAACAACAAAAAGCGACAAGGGCTCTGAGCCTTTGTCGCTTTTTGTTATTGATTCATTTTAGAAGTTAGTAATTGGGTTGCGGTTGTCTTTATTGCGTATAGTTCCATTGACTCTGTCAATGGACTCTCTGTTTTTAAGCTGATCAATAACGCCATCTTGCAGGTTGTTTCTTTGCGAACTCGAGAGTTTATTCCAATCATCCAATCTTACAATCACATCCACGTCAGCGCTACCGCTGGTGCCTCTTACTTCGAAATCAAAGCCAACACCAGCATAGCTGCTGTATCTATCGAACAATCTACGTTGGATCCCGCTTGCATCCAAGGAAGAATCTACATCCCTCAAAGTAACATCGCCTCTGCTGTTAGTTGTAAAGGTCGCCAGTTTATCCCTATTACTGGAGTTCTTCACTGTGCCTTTAACATCAGCATTCTTGTACTCTTTCAAAATATCATCAACGATGTCCTCCAGGTAGCTTTTCTTTCTGCTATCGGATAGGTCAGTCCATCTGGATTTTGTCATTTCGATAGTAACGGTAATATCGCTTTTGTTACCATCAAGCGTGATATCCGAGTTGGTGTTGTAGGAATCGCTGTAATCCTTGTTCAACTGCTTTTGCAGATCTTTAAAGGTGCTAGAGCTGCTTTTGCTTGCGTCATCTTTTAGCGTCTGATTGTCTTTTTGCAGTTGAGCGATGGTAGCGTCTTTAGTCGTGTTCGCTGCTTTCGCCGTGTTCAGCTCCTGAGTCAGTGTCGTAATCTGGTTGTTCAGCGCTGTAACGGTAGATTGATCAATAGGAACGCTTTTGTCAACAATGACTACGCGTTTATTTGTGCCGTCCCAATCTACTTTTTTATCCAAAGCTGTACCTGCCAGACGAAGCGGGAGATACGTCACGCCATCCAGCGTAAATGGTTCTGTTTTGGCATCATAAGGAACTTCAGTTCCGTTATAGATGATTTTGATATTGTTATATACTGCTTGGATCGGCTTAGTCACTTGCGCGGCATATGTGGATTGGCTGAAAAGAGCCCCAGATATGGCCAAGGCGGATACGGCAGTGATGATGACAGGTTTTTTCATAGATTTCAATGATTTCATTCGTTGGTCTACCCCTTTATTTAAGAATTATAGCCTAGTTCTTAGACTAGAGTAACATTAATACCTACAAAATCCAACACGTTTGAAGGGATATTAGCAGATGTGCTTATATTGGTTAGACGCAACAGCAACAGTAAAAGTTGCCCTGTTTTCATAAATGTTCTTTGAAAATTTATCAAACCAAACAAGTCAAACAAAATAAGCCCGCTGCACAAGACAGCGAAGCTTGATGGGACTTGTTATCTGTGGCATTCCCGATCTGATCCTTGATTTCACCTTTGGTTTATTAAGATTACCTTTGATTTTATCGCTGATTCCGTTATCCTTCATGTTGTAGCCTTCCTTATGTGATCGAACATTCATTCAGCATGCTGTAGTTAGTCATTACCCGAGCGAGGGTGATGCGAAACGGAAAGCTGTATGTGATACAAGGGTATAATGATGGATACAGGCCAAATCAGAACGTGAAATGAGGAGTGGGCGTATGCTTAAAATTTTGTTATTTATTTTCGTTATTCAAATTATTTACGTGTCTGCGTATACACTGCGTATGATTTTGACGCTGAAAGGACAGAAGTACGTTGCTGCGCTCATAAGCACTGTAGAAGTTACGATCTATGTGCTGGGCCTGAACATGGTGCTTAAGTATTTGGACCAGGCGGCAAGTCTCGCGGTTTATGCCATCGGCTATGCGCTTGGTATTCTCATTGGAGCATGGATTGAGGAAAAAATAGCGCTCGGCTACGTAACCGTCAAGGTGATCAGCAATGAGATCAACGGAGGCATTGCCAATGCGCTACGGGACAGAGGGTACGGTGTTACAGCCTGGCTGGGTAGTGGTCGGGATGGAGATCGGCTGGTGATGGAAATTTTGGCTAAGCGGAAAAATCAAAACAAGCTGTACCAATCCATTCTGGATATTGATCCCAAAGCCTTTGTCATTACAGTGGAGCCGAAGCAGTTTCATGGCGGTTTCTGGACCAAGGCGATCCGCAAATAAACATTTTGGGAAAATACGCATATTTTTCAGAGGATGGAGCATATTAATACCCGCACAGGAGGGATTTAACAATATGCCAACAGGAACAGTGAAATGGTTCAATGCAGATAAAGGTTTCGGCTTTATCGAGACAGAGGGCCAGGATATTTTTGTCCACTACAGCGCAATCGACGGCGAAGGCTTCAAGACGCTGGACGAAGGCCAACATGTCGAATTTAACGTGGTGGAAAGCCAGCGCGGGCCGCAGGCGGAGCATGTCACCAAGACCAGCTAAGACTGGCTAGGACGAGCTGGATCAGAGGAGCCTCTTTGTCGCTTCGTTGGATGAGGCTCCCTTCTAATGTAGGGGATAACCCCATAAAACCGAGGGGGGAATGTAGATGTACAGACGCCAGGCTCCAGAGATTATCCCAGAGGAAGATACGGCGATTTGGTCGTGTACCAGCGAGGGTTGCAACGGCTGGATGCGAACGGATTTCACTTTTTTGAGTGAACCGGTTTGTCCGCTCTGCCAAGCCTCCATGGGCCAGGAAACGCGGATGCTCCCGATTCTCAATCGAACGGGCAATTCTTTTGTGGCCCAACGCTCCTGAGTAAAGGCGAGTACGTTGATCACGTGTGTAGAATCTATAAACGTCAAAAGCCGCTCCAGCGACATGCTGAGCGGCTTTTGGTTGTCGAGTGGTCTTCGAATATGGCCTCTCGATACGCTGCACGGAATCACGATACACGATATGGCCTTGCACGAGGACTCGGCCGAAGCGACTGACCGATTAGGCTACACGGGGTTGTCGGATAAGGTTTGCCCACCCTCCACGCAGTATGCGGTGTACAATAAAGTCAAGTCGGACAAGAAAATGCTCCTTTATCACGAATACGGCCATGAATACTTACCGCATCTGTCGGATCACGCCATGAACGAATTTTTACAGCTTTAGGGGGTTGAACTTCGGTAAAAGCTCCTTTATAGTAATGTCTATAACCTTCGTGATGCGTGATCAATGAATGTCCCATTTGTATAACCTCAATAATATGGTTTGAGGGTCTCTACCAGGAGCCGATAAATCCTGATTACAAAAAATGTGCGTCTTGTACATTTCTTGTGGTCAGGATTTTTTTGCGTATATCGAGGGATTTACATGATAGCAAAGGAGCTTATGTAATGAACTTTAAAGTAGTTCTCTTAACGATTGCGACCTTTACGGTAGGGCTGGTGGAGTTAATTATCGGTGGCGTTCTGCCCCAGATTGCGCAGGATTTGAATGTCTCCGTAAGCACGGCGGGACAGCTTATTATGATCTATGCGCTTGTCTATGCTATCGCCGGGCCGACATTATTGGCGCTGACCGCCAGAATTGAACGAAAACGGCTGTACCTATGGTCGATGTTTATTTTTATTCTGGGAAGCCTGATGGCCTTCTGGAGTCCGAATTATGCGGTCTTATTTATATCCCGTATCGTTACCGCCGCAAGTGGATCGTTGATTGTGACGTTATCGCTGACGATTGCCGTCAAAGTGGTATCCAAGGCTTATCAGGCCCGAGTTCTCGGTGTGATCTCCATGGGGGTTAGCTCGTCCATCGTGCTTGGTATTCCAGCCGGGGTACTGATTGGAAATGCGTTTGGTTGGCGGGTGCTTTTCCTGATTATCGCCGTGTTGACGGTAGTTGCTATGATCGTCATGAACTTGTTTATGGAACGGATTCCGACGGAACATGTCGTGCCGATGCGTGAGCAACTGAAATCCTTGAAAAATGTGAAGGTGATTAGTGCCCATCTGGTGACTACGCTGACGTTGGCGGGTCATTACACATTGTATGCGTATTTCACTCCATTTATGGAGAATATGATGGGCTTGAACGCATCGTGGATTAGTGTCGCCTATTTTGTATTTGGACTTTCGGCTGTTGGGGGCGGTTTTATTGGCGGCTCTTTGGCGGATCGTTTTGGCACAGCGAAAAGTATTTTGATCATTGTGGGTGTATTTATCGCCGTGATGTTCCTGCTGCCATTCTCGATTCACTCGATGTATGTGTTTGCGCCGTTGCTGATCATTTGGGGCATATTGAGCTGGGCCTTGTCTCCGCCGATGCAGAGCTATCTCATCGAAAATGCCCCCGAATCGGGCAGTATTCAGCAAAGCTTCAATTTCTCCGCTCTCCAGATCGGGATTGCCCTCGGCTCAGCCTTGGGCGGTGCGGTGATTGAAAATAGTGAATCGGTTGCCACAAACGCCTGGGTAGGCGGCGCCTTTGTTATTGTCGCTTTTGTATGCGGCGTATTTTCGATTACGAGAAGCGGAATGACGCAAACAGTTAGTGGGCATCGCCCTCTTTTATAAGGCGAGAAAATATGCTATACTGCACCCAATTATGAAGAAGGAGGTGAGGTAGGTGAATCACGAGATGCTGAACAACCGTATTAGCCAGCTGCCGATTGCTATGGCTGGCATTATGCATGCTTTTCCATTCAACGGGAGAAGTCTGTCCAATTTTAAACATACGGTTGTAAACATCGCGAGAAGACGCCTACCTTAACTCGAACGGATTGCTGTATCATCCAAAGAGTCGCGGGCTACTAGCTCCTGCGGCTCTTTTTGTGTTGCGCGGGTAAGGGTCTTCCTAAATAAAGGAGAGCCTAAACATGTATATTGTGAACGGTCAACAATTGAAAAAATTCCACGGTGCCAATCTGATTCTGGACGGTGCATCGTTTGATATTCATACGGGGGAAAAGGTGGGGCTCATCGGCCGCAACGGAAGCGGCAAAACCACCCTGTTACGCCTCATTGCGCGTTTGTCCCGACCGGATGAAGGGCAACTCGTCATCGCCAAGGATACGAAAATCGGCTATTTGCCGCAAATCCCGGCGGAGTTTGAACACTTGAGCGTGTACGAAACGCTGGCTTACGCCTACCGAGAGCTGAAGGATTGCCGCAATCAGATGAGCGAGCTGGAGCGTGAAATGTCCGATTCGGTAGTCGCTGCGGATGCGGATCGTTTGGAGAAGCTGCTGCAATCGTATGCTGCCTTGCAGGAACAGTTTGAGCGCAGTGGCGGTTATGAAATGGATGCGAATATCGATCAGGTAGCGGATGGTCTGCGTATCCCCAAGGCCATGTATACGCGCAGCTTCGGTTCGCTGTCCGGTGGGGAGAAAACGAAAATTGCACTCGCGTCCCAGCTGATCGGACGACCGGATCTGCTGCTGCTGGATGAGCCGACCAACCATCTGGATTTAAAAGGTCTGGAATGGCTGGAGCAATTTTTGCAAGGCTATACGGGCGCGTGTGTTGTTGTATCACATGATCGTTATTTTCTGGATCGGGTTGCCGCCAAGATGATTGAGCTGGAGGATGGCGAGGCGTTTACGTATTATGCAAACTACAGTGGCTACGTCAAGGAAAAGGAAGAACGGCTGCTGCTGCAATTTGAGGATTATAAGGAACAGCAAAAGCGGATCAAGAAGATGAAAGAGGCCATTCGGCGTTTTGAAGAGTGGGGACGTAATGGGGATAACGAAAAGTTTTTTAAAAAAGCGGCTTCGATCCGTAAAGCGCTGGAACGTATGGAGCTGGTTAAGCGACCTGTACTGGACCCGCAAGGGGCCGAGTTTAATTTGAGGCTGGAGGACCGTTCGGGCCGACGGGTACTGCATTTCGAAGAAATTGCCAAAGCCTATGGAGAGCGCCAGATATTAAACGGTGCTACAGGAAGTCTGGAATTCAGCGAAAAGGTAGCTCTGCTGGGAGATAACGGTTCGGGAAAAACGACACTGCTCAAGCTGCTGCTCGGTCAGGAGAGTGCGGATGCAGGCATGGTGCAATGGGGCGCACGCGTGGAGTATGGATATTTGGCGCAGCAGGAAAGAGAGCGGGACAGCCGTGCGACCGTGCTTGTGTACTTCAAGGAAGAAGCGGGTGTCGAAGAAGGTGAGGCACGCGGGCTGCTGGCAAAGTATTTGTTCTACGGAGCAGATGTGTTTAAGCTTGTTAGCATGCTGTCCGGTGGTGAGTGGTCCCGCTTGCGGCTGGCACTATTAGTCATGAAAAAGCCGAATTTGCTGGTACTGGATGAGCCGACCAACCATTTGGACATTGACTCACGCGAGGCGCTGGAGGAAGCGCTGGATGCGTATACGGGAACCGTGCTGGCGATTTCGCACGACCGTTATTTTGTGAACAAGCTGGCCGGGCGCGTCTGGGAGCTGGAGGACGGAAAGCTGGCCTCCTATCTGGGCGGCTTCGATGAATACCGGGCGAAGAAGCGGGAGCTGGAACACGCCCGCTTCCTGAGCGTAGGAGATGCCGGGGCACGCACGGCATCCGGAACCAGAGCCGCAGCCGGTGGCGGGTCGTCCGCTGGCACGGGGGCACGCGGAGCGAAGGCCGCGAATCCGTCCCGCACGCCCGTCATATCCAGCGAGCGGCTGGAGCGGGCGATTGCCGCCAAGGAAGCGGAATTGGCGGCGGCGGATGCCGAGCTGGAGCAGCTCGGCACAAGCAGCGACACGATGCGCATGGCGGAGCTGTGGGACGCGCGTGAACGACTGCAAGCGGAGCTGGACACGCTGCTCGGCGAGTGGATTGAATTGGCGTAGGTGACAGGCTAGTTACTAAGAAGACAACGGTTTATTTTATATAGAGGGTAGCCCTGAGGTAGGAACGTTTACTGAAGGGCTATTTTTGTATGGTTAAAGAGAACGAGAGTGGAAATAAAATAACCATATATTAAAATAAATGGTATTAATAAATCATTAACGTTTTATTTTCATAAAAAGAAATTTGTTTACATTCCGCAACATATGATATTTTCTAATTTGTGCAAGCGATATTAATCATTATTAAATGGATTTTTATTGAAAATAAAGGATCATGCACATCAGTTGTGTAGGTCAGAATTATTTTAAGATTGCTTGTGAATGGAGGGAATGGTATGTCGGACTTCTTACTGGAGGTCAGTCAGGTAACAAAAAAATGGGAAAAAGAAAGTTGTTGGATGATATTTCTTTTAAGCTTCAGAGAGGAAAAATATATGGATTCATTGGGCCTAATGGAGCGGGCAAAACAACGATGATGCGGATTATGACCGGATTGATGCGGCCAACCCGCGGTTCTGTCAAAATTGCTTCATATGATGTACAGACAGATCGGGAAAAGGCGTTGTCCAAGGTGGGCGCTATTATTGAATCTCCGGTCTTTTTTGATTATATGACAGGCAGGCAGGTTTTACGCAATTTGTCACGGTTGCACTCTGAAATTGCACCCTCAGATCGGGAGATGCACATTGAAGAATTGCTTACAAAGGTGAGGTTGGAGACGCGGGGGGATGACAAGGTGAAAACCTATTCTCTCGGAATGAAGCAAAGGCTAGGTATTGCGCAGTCCATGCTGGGTGCTCCTGAACTTCTATTGCTGGATGAACCGTCCAATGGTCTTGATCCCATGGGGATGAGGGAACTGAGAGATATTGTGCTTCATCTGCGTGATTCGGCGAATTATGCCTTTTTTATCTCCAGCCATTTGCTGGATGAATTGCAACAGATGTGTGACGAACTCATTGTAATTAAAGAAGGTAGGCTAGTTTGGCAGGGACCTGCTGATCAGCTGGTAGAGGACGGCCAACGGTTGGAGGATGCTTTTATGGGATTAATGGGACTATGAAGTTATTGATATACAGCGAGTTCGAACGATTGTGGAAGCGAAAGTGGTTCTGGCTTATGGTTTTATGTACACCCGTGCTAGCTTATTCGACAGGGACATTTTTTTTACGCACTTTGAACGATCCAGTAGAGATATTATCCCAAAGTTTTATCGTCACAGGTCTACGTGAGAATTTGTCTTTAATTTGCAACATTCCTGTGGCTGCTTTAGCTGCTGCTGTGTTTACTGAGGAATTCCGAAGTGGACGGTTGCGTCTATTATTTATGCGTCGATTTACCCGCGGTCAGATTTTTTGGAGCAAGTTGCTGGTTTTGAACACTTCTATCTTGCTTCTTCTCCTTGTATTTGCAGTTTCATCGCAGGTGATCGTTGAAATATGGAAGTATTCATATGATTTAAATGACGCAAGCCTATCCGGATTCCGACGACTGCAAATTCTTGAATTCTATGGCTGGGCGTTTGCCTCACTATTAGCTATAAGTTCTTTGTATTGCTTTGTCGCTATGTACAGTAAGAGTGTAACGTATGCAATCGGTATTTGTATGGTATACAATTTGGGTTCTCTGTTGTTTGATCCGTTGTATCTAAAATTGGCATCCTTTGTTTCTCATATACCGTATTTATACAATGTAGTCACATTTATGATTATTCCATATATGCAGTATACGGGGCTGGATAATTCCTTAATAGGAAGTTTGTCTGTGAATGGGGCAATTGTCACCGTTGTTAGTTTATATCTGATCTTGTTTACGTGGGGGGCATACCGCCGCTTTGTGGCCGATGATTATTTAAGTTAGGGGGATTTCTTGATACTGGGAATCTGGAAAAGTGAAATGGAACGGATTTGGAATCGAAAGTCCACTTATTCGTTGTATATAGCCTATATATTAATAGTGGTTGCAATTATATGGAGTTATAAAGTAACTGGCACAAAGGTCTTCCGTTTTGGTGAAGGAACGATGGTTGTAAATAATTTAAATCTGCCGTGGCTGACGATGAGTGAGGTTGCTCTATTTCTAACTACGGCGATGCTGCCTATTTTATATGTCGATCAGTTGGGCGGTGACCTTCATTCCGGGGCGTACAGGTTATATGTGTTACGACCGTACCGCCGTTTTCAGTTTTGGCTTGCCAAATTGCTAGCACTATCGGTCACGACGGTCATTTTCATTGGGACAAGTTTGCTTATAGGTGTGATTGCGGGATGGTTGTTATTCCCGCATAGCTCTATTTTTTTAAAATATGGTTCATCCGTAACCTCTACCTCATCAGATGCCATACCTTACGTACTTGCATTTTATCTCGTGCTAACTATGGTTTGCCTGGCGAAGCTCATGTTGAGTAGCGTCGTATGCTTATTTGTATCCCGGCCACTGTTTGCCTATATAGTGATTCTTATTTTATCCGTATTTCTTTTCAAGTTGTTTAGGCCCCTCATTATGTTATCGGACCCATTTCAGCAAATATTGCTTGCTTTAAGAGTGGACAACTCCTTCAATTTTTGGATGTGTGCAGGAGGATTGATTCTGGTAAGTATCATTATTAGTTTTACACGATGGCAAAAAAAGATTGTTTAGAAATAGGGTTTTGTAGCCTGAACATCATAAAAGTGAAAAAGATCCAATCGACCGCCTGAGGGTCAGTTGGATCTTTTTTAACACTAATTCCTCCTGAGACTCTACCTCAGTACACCGAAGCTGTCTTCGAAGTGTTCTTGATGCCGTTGGCATCGTTCAATACGATATTGCCCCATGCCGTCGGCGTTTTCCAGTCGCTGCTGTTCACAAGGTCAAGCCATGCGTTCTCGCTGTTGTTGCTCGTCCAGGACCAGGCCAGATAGCCGATGCCTTTGGCTTGGGATTGCTTCATGACCTCATAAGGGTTCACGGTGGTGCTCAGATTGTTGTTGCCGTTGTTGTAGTTGTAGCCAAACTCGCCCACGATTACAGCCAGCCCCTTGTCCTTAATGGCTTGCAGCTCGGAGCCGATCTTGCTGGAATCATTGTAGTTGGCGTACATATGGACGGAGAACAACAAATTATGGTTTGGATCATGCTGTAATAGCTCAACACCATGGGCTTTAATCGGGGAAGCATATTGTCCCGAACCGGAGCCGTCGATCACAATCGTATTCGGCAAGCCTGCGTTGCGCAGTGTGGTGATAGCCGTTTTGTAAGCGTCCCGCCATGCGACATCGGCGAGGTTGTGGTCCCCCCACTCATTCGCGATATTCACGAGTACGTATTTCTGGTTATCGGCCAGTACCTTTTTTACCTCTGGATTAGCGAAATAACGGGCCATATCGTTCAAACGGTTGGCGTCATTGCCGCCCGTAATATCGTGCAGTTCAACGACAGAAATGAGCTTGAGCTGTTTAGCGCGGTTGATGATTTCCTCCAGCCTTTGTGCTGATCCATTCGTTTGCCACACAATGCGAACAGTATTGGACTTCGTCGCCGCAATGGTATCCAATGCCTGATAGGCTTGCGTGTCAAACCAAATATGAGGGTTATTCACTCCACGCATGACAAAGGTATTTCCGTTAGCATCCTTCAGACTGGTTCCGCTTACATAAAACCCCGAGGCCTCAAATGATGTACCCCCATTCAACAGACCAATGCCGGAAAAAAGCAGAAACACTACAGCGAATACCAGCACCTTTTTGCCATATAACCGCCAATCTCTCACAAACTAACGCCTCCTCCTCTATAGTCAAGCTAATCCTATGTTGAAAATGAATACATATTACACCTATTGTGATGTTGGAATGGCAAGCAATTGTTAAATCATCAAAATAATTCTGAGAACTATTAATGATTAGTAGAACTCTCCAAGTATAAAAAAGTAACCTTCAAATCACTGGAAGTGAAGTATGAAGGTTACTTTTTTATACTCAATTAACACAAAAAATTAAGGTTAGGAATCTTGGTAAGCTTTTGTGGTGATCTAAAACTGATATTGTATTTGTGAATCGTCACTGCTAGTCAGCCAGCCGCACGAGCGTTCTGCCCTGCGAGCGGGCCGCAAGGATGTCCTCCAGCGAGTCTGGCAGGTCAGCGAGTCCGATTTCGCGCTCGACGAGCTGCTCCAGCCGTTCCGGCTTCCAGTCACTTCCAAGCTGCTTCCAGATCGCTACGCGTGTTTCATAAGGGCAGAAGACGGAGTCTATGCCCAGCAGGCTTACGCCGCGCAAAATAAACGGCAGCACCGTGGTAGGCAGCTTGGTGCCTGCCGTCAGACCGCTCACGGCAACGGAGCCGTTGTAGGCGATTTGGCTGAGCAGCGAAGCGAGCGGCTTCCCGCCTACGGGATCAATGGCCGCTTGCCAGAGCTGCTTGCCCAGTGAGCGGATGCTCTCCGCGCCGTCGTAGACCTCATCGCGGGAAATAACCTCAGCCGCTCCGAGCGCCTTGAAGTAGTCGTGCGCTTCGGCTTTGCCGCTACTGGCTACGACGTGGTAACCCCTCTTGCCCAGCAGGGCAATCGCGGCTCCGCCTACGCCACCCGTTGCTCCTGTGACGAGCACCTTACCCTGATCCGGCGTAACGCCGTTTTGCTCCAGCCGATGTAACGACAGGGCCGCGGTAAAGCCGGCTGTCCCATAAATCATGGCCTCTCTTGGCGTGAGTCCGTCGGGAAGAGGAACCACCCAGTCGGCAGGCACACGCGCATATTCACTGAATCCCCCGAATTGAGATACACCAAATCCGTATCCGGTAACCAGAACAGCTTGTCCTTCGCTGAAACGGCTATCCTCCGAAGAGACGACGGTTCCCGAGCAATCTATGCCCGGTACGAACGGATAGGCTTTGACAATATTGCCATCCTTGCGGGCGGCAAGCCCGTCTTTATAATTGATGCTGGAATAAGCGACACGAATCAATACTTCTCCAGCAGGTAAACTGCCAGCTTCCAAAGAGCGTACTTCTGCTTGAACCTCACCGTCCTGTGTCTGGTCGACGACAAGGGCCTGGAATGATTGAGTCATCTGTAAAAGCCTCCTTTATTGCAATATAAGCCTGTGACGGCGAACATTTTAGTATACTTCACAAATCATGCGTAAGCAGTATACAACCATTCGTGTAGCCTGTCAGCGGTAATGCTCACAGGCCCATATTCTATTATACCCTTCTGCGTTTCAATAAAGTTCGATAATCAATTATAGAGAAAGTGATAAATGAAATCTTGCGCGTTTTGCAAATCATTTTACACAAACGGGATGTATTTTCAGAAAGACTGTGCTAACATACCCTTTGTTCGTTAAATAACTCTATGAAGAAAGGTGAATGGATGACAACCAGAGCACTAAAAAAAGGGTCGGTATTGTCCGAAGCCAAGGAACTGAATTTGTTCCATTTGACATGGCCCATTTTCCTCGAATTGTTCCTGTTTATGCTGATGGGCAGCGTCGATACGTTCATGATCAGTTCTGTATCTGATAATGCCGTGTCGGGTGTAGGCGCGTCCAACCAAATTATTTCAATTGCCATCCTTGTACTGGAGGTTATCGGCAACGGCGCTGCTATCGTCGTAGCTCAATATATCGGTTCTAAAAAGCTTGTCGAAGCGGCCCGGGTTACGGGTACGGCCATTACTTTGAATTTGATCGTAGGTCTTTTGCTTAGCGTGATTTTCCTCGTGTTTGGTACTCATATGCTGCAATGGCTTAACGTCCAGGGAGATATTCTGGTTTATGCGGAATCCTATATGAGCATCGTCGGGGGTGCCATTTTCCTTCAGGCATTGATTAACGCACTGGCGGCGACCATTCGTACGCATGGTTTTACCAGAGAAACGATGTATGTATCGGTACTGATGAACGTGATTCACGTCATCGGCAACTATGTTTTGATTTTTGGACATTGGGGAATGCCTGCGCTTGGGGTAGAGGGTGCGGCTATTTCTACGGTAGGAAGCCGTTTGGTGTGTCTCCTGATTTTCTTCTGGCTGATGTACCGCGTAACCGAGGTGCGTGTCGAGTGGAAATATTACGTTCAGTTGTCCAAAAAGTTTATCGCTAAAATTTTGCGCATTGGTGTACCATCCGCGCTGGAGTCCATCATGTATCAGTCATGTCAGCTCATTTTCACACTGTACGTGACCTATCTGGGCGCAGAAGCGATGGCAACCCGTCAATATGCCAATAACATTTCGAGCTATATCTACTTGTTCAGTATGGCGGTTGGTATGGGTACGGCGATCGTGGTCGGAAGGCTGGTCGGAGCCAGACAGAAGGATACAGCCTACAAACGTGTAATGAGTAGTGTAAAATGGGCGCTCCTCGTGACAGTGGTTATTGATGTGATTATTATCTTTTTCCGCGTGCCTTTGCTCAGCCTGTTCACCGAAAATCTTGAGATTATTCGCTTGGGAGCACAGGTCATTTTACTTAGCATCCTGTTGGAAACCGGTCGGACGACGAATATCGTTATTATTAACTCGTTGCGTGCTGCTGGAGATGCCAAGTTCCCGGTCTTTATAGGACTGATCTCCATGGTCTGCATGAGCTTGCCACTCGGTTACCTGCTCGTGTTCAAGCTGGATATGGGGCTGGCAGGTGTGTGGCTGGCGATTGCTGCTGATGAATGGACTCGTGCCGTCATTATGTATGCCCGCTGGAAAAGCCGTTTGTGGGAAAAGCATGCGCTGGTGGAGCACGATACACCAGATCAGCCTGCAACCCCGATTCCGGCACACTGATTCGAGGATCATTTATGATTATGTAGAGGTAGTTCAAGAGAGCATCTTGAACTGCCTCTTTTTGCTGCATGGAGAGTAAATAGTAGTTATATAAGCTGATCTAAAAAATGTACATGGAAAACGGAGTAGGCGGAATGGTGCTGTACAAGCGAAGCACCATCCGTCTGCGCAGTTTCTGAACAAACGATATAAATACATGAGCGACCAGACCAGAGAGCGGATTGCCGAGGTCATTCGGGAATTAAATTATCAGCCCAACGGGCTGGCCCGCAGTTTGAAGTAGAACCGGACGTTTATGGTGGGTGTCATTGTAGCCAACATTGATTACACGCTGTCGATCCAGTCCATTCGGGCTATTGAAGAGGAATTGCAGCGTTTTGGTATTCAGGTCATGATCTATAATGCTGACGAAAATCCAGACAAAGAGAGCCAGTATATTGAGATGCTCAAGGCCCGTCAGGTGAACGGCTTGATTATTTTCCCGACAGGCAAGCATGCGGATATTTATAACCAGCTCATTCGTGAAAAGTATCCGCTGGTGTTTTTGGACCGTCTGGTAGACAGTGTGAACACGCGCAGTCTGCTGCTGGATAACGAAATGGCGGTCAAGCTGGCGATTCAGGAGCCGGTGGCCCTGGGCAGTGGATGGCGGTTGGCTGGTACGTTAAGCAGCGCAGGTCACATCTAAGTTATGAACTAAAAGCTGCCTCAATAAGGAAACCATCCTTTCAGGCAGCTTTTGTTTGTTCGGCTGTAGCTGTGGTTGTACGCTGAATTGAAGATTTGAAGGCCACGCTTATCCGTCCTATGCATATGACATAAATGCCATTATAATTTAATGAGATAGAAATTGCTTAGGCTCCAGCCCTACACTCGGTTGGAGCCTTTGAGCATAACACAGAAGGATTGGAGAATGGAGAAATGAATTCACAGCAACACCAACGAGCTTTGGTATACAAATCTTTGTGGCAGGCCGGTCCTTGGGTGCTTGGCGCAGGGGTAATTCTGGTAGGTGCAAATTTGCGCGCTTCTATTACTTCGGTAGGGCCACTTGTCGGCATGATTAAGGATTCCCTGCATATTTCGAATACACTGAGCGGCTTGTTAACCACATTACCGCTGCTTGCTTTTGCACTGCTATCGCCTTTTGTAGCTAATCTGTCGCGCCGCTTCGGGTCCGCCCGTGTCATTTTTGCGGCATTGCTGCTGTTGACCGCAGGTATTGTGGTGCGCTCTACGTTGGGGGTGACTGCATTATTTGCCGGGACGGCCATGCTGGGGCTGGCTATTGCGGTATGTAATGTCTTATTGCCCAGTCTGATCAAAGAAGAGTTCCCCCGCAATAGCGGATTGATGACCGGGGTGTATTCAGTATCCATGAATGTGGTTGCTGCAACAGCATCCGGATTAAGTGTACCGTTGGCTCTGAACGCAGGTATGGGCTGGCGCGGTTCTTTGGGAATATGGAGCATTGTGGGTGTGATAGGTATTTTACTATGGGTTCCCCAGCTTCTCAAGACGCACAGAACAGTCAATAAAGCGGCAGTGTCCGCCCGAACTGTGAGTGTGTATAAATCGTCTTTGGCCTGGAAGGTGACGTTGTTTATGGGGTTGCAATCTGCCTTGTTCTACGTCCCTGCCGCATGGTTTCCCGAGATGATGGTCGGACAGGGTATGGATTCGGAGACTGCGGGATGGATGCTGTCCGTTATGATGTTCTCGCAAATGCCGTTTACTTTTATTGTACCTATTTGGGCTGCACGGGTGAAAGATCAGCGAATATTGGTTCTGATCATGACTGCGCTGTATTTTATTGGCGTGGGTGGATTTTTGCTGGGGGCTACGCAGTGGAGTGTGATTTGGGTGATTTGCATGGGTATAGCGGGTGGTTTTGCTTTTCCGCTCGTAATGATGTTCTTTAATTTACGGACGCGGACACCGCAGCAGGCAGCGGAGTTGTCCGGTATGGCGCAATCCTTTGGTTATTTGCTGGCGGCGACGGGGCCGACACTGTTTGGCTATTTGCATGATGCTACACAGGGCTGGATCATTCCGTTGCTGCTGCTTTTGTGCCTGAGCATATTGCTTCTGTTTACAGGACTGGGAGCGGCGAAGAAACGATATGTTGGAGGCGAGGTGGATGATCAGGCTGCAATTTGATGCAGATGGCTATAGTGTAATCTGTAGTGCAGATCGTGTTATGTTGTTAGCTAAAGAGTTTGCGCTACTGCGCTTTCTATACGATAACCGGAATCAGGTGTTCACCCGGGAACAACTGCTGGATCGTGTGTGGCCGCTGGAGTATCCGGTTGAGCGCACGATGGATGATCATATCTACAGATTGCGCAAAAAGCTCAAGCCATGGAATGCTCTTCGTATTCATACGGTCCGGGGGTATGGCTACAGCTTGACCCTTACTGGCGTGCAACGACAGAATCATCCGTCCCTGCGCGATCAGGAGGTACAAGACGCTGTCCACGGACTGTTACGGAAATACCATTTGCTGGGACAGGGCAATTCCATCGTGGCGCTGGCTGCTCAGCAGGAGCAGATGGGATTCAAATTGTCTCCTTTTTATCAGATGTATACCCGGTTTGTGCAGGCCGATATATTGTAGTTTTTGGAACGGGAAGACTTTGCTCCTAAAGATGACTGTAATGGATGTTACTGCTATATACAGGTACAGCAGGGGTAACGGATCAGAAGCTTGCTCTATGTGAGCAGGCGCTTTCCAGTGGATTACCATCCGCCGAGCAGGAGCGGGAATTGCGTATTTTCAACATCCTGGAGGCTAGGGTACTATCCGTTCGATTGGAAGAGATGCTATCTAAGGCTCCGTATTTGCGGGAGCTGGGGCGTTGGTTGGAGCAAACACTTTCTGCGGTCTGATGTTTTTCGCTGTCTGATTTTCCACTGATATAGGCCCGCTAGAATGTTCTTATTGTTAATAATGCAGAAAATGAGAGCAGGGTGAATAGAAATGAAGGAAAAGAAAGAATCAGAATCCATGCCCAGCATTTGGCGCAATGTCCGTTTTCGGCGGATGTTTGCGGCGCACACGGCTGCTTCCTTTGGCGATTGGTTTGATGCCATCGCTATTCAGGTGCTCGTCGCTTACCGCTGGGAAGCCGACCCCATGCTGATTGCGCTGATTCCGGTAGTGATGGCGCTGCCGGGTCTGCTGCTGGGCTCTATCGCGGGCACGTTAGCCGACCGGGTGCATAAAGCCCGGCTGATGATCGGCTGCGATGCAGCTATTGCCCTGCTGACGCTGGCGATTCTCGCTGCTCCGGGGCCAGCATGGTTGTTGCCTCTGCTGGGTCTGCGTGCGGCGGCAGGCGTATTCCAAATGCCATCACAGCAAGGCTTGACCCGCACTGTAGTCGCCAGCGGCGACTTGTTTCGGGCGACCTCGCTGAATGGGCTGGTCAATCAGGCTTCCAAAGTGGCGGGGCCATTATTGGGAGCCATGACCTTGGTTGTGCTGTCGCCCCAAGCGTGCATTATCCTTAATGCGCTGCTGCGCCTGTGCTCCGGTCTGGTGCTGTGGCCGCTGCGCGGAATCGGCCCCGCCCTCGTCAGCATAGAGCAGCAAGCGACTATTGCTGTGCTGCAAGGAAAGCCGGATTCGCCAAGCGAGGCTGAGGGTGATGAAACCGAGCATCGGAAAGAGCGCGTCGGCGCGTCCCGTTTTTTCAGCCAATGGCGCGAGGGCTGGGCGTTCCTATGGCGCACCCGAATGCTTTTGCATACGCTTGTGTTCGGAATTTTCGGCATGATCGCCATTCTCATGATTGACTACCAGTTTCCGACGCTGCTACGAGTACTCGCCCCGGGTAACGAATCGCTGCTCGGCTGGCTGGTTTCAGCCATAGGCGCTGGCGCCGTCGCTTGTATGCTGGTACTGAACCGCTTGAACCGGATAAGCGCCGGCTGGGGCCTCGGTGGAGGTTATGTGCTGATTGGCGGAGCTATTGCCGGTCTGGGATGGTCACAACCGGGGGTAGGATTGCCTGTGCTGCTTATGATTGGCGCCATGCTGGGTGTGGGCAATGGTCTGTACATCATCACCCAGAATTACATATTGCAAGCCCGAACACCGGCCGATATGGTGGGGCGCGTCTTCGGTATCCAAAGTACCGTGATTGGAGCGATTATGATCGTATCACCCCTTATCGGGGGTGCAATGATTCGTCTGGCGGGACCAGGCACTACCTTTGTCTGGATTGGGGTAACGATTGGAACTTTAGGTTTAGTCGGACTCATGCTTCAATCCGTCATTTGGCGTGAGTCTCCCGCTGAATCTAACCCTTCTGCTGTGAAAAAAGCGGAATCTGCACAGTAGTTGGTTTCCGAATGCCGTGACAGAATATTTTTAGATCAGGAGGATGATCATGACTCAAAAATCTTTGCCCACAACACCAGTGGCACGGTTACTGGAGGGATCGCGGGTGTATCTGCGTCCGATTCACGTGGAGGACACCGAACTATACTATAATACGTTGTTTGGTCAGGACATGCGGAGGTTGACAGGTACACAGCGCAGCTTTACCAAGGATCAAATTGGGCGTTATATTGAATCCAAAGGGCAGGATACCTCCAGCCTGCTGCTGCTGATTGCCCTTCAGGAAGATGATTGTATCATCGGTGACATTGCTCTTCAGGATATGGATAGCCTGAACCGCAGTGCCAACATCCGCATTGCCATTAATGAACAGGGGAATATGGGAAAAGGCTACGGCACCGAGGCGCTTGTGCTTATGCTGGATTATGGATTCGGTATCTGTAATCTGCATCGAATCGAGCTGAATGTGTATGATTTTAATGAACGGGCCATCCGTTGCTACGAGAAAATAGGCTTCCAACGTGAAGGGGTGCAGCGGGACGCTTTATTCTATAACCATCAATACCATGACTCGATTCTGATGAGTATGCTGTCCTCTGAATACCGTGCCCGCTATGTAGAAAAAGCAGAGAACTGATTCACGTTTACAGCGGTTTAATGAAAAGGTATAATAAAGGCATATATGCGCGAACTTATGTAGGTTACTGAATGACAACATAAAATGACAATGAATTACCGGAGGAGCCTGTCACCAAGGCTCCTCTTTGTCTTTTTTTAAGGGGATCTGTAGCTACAGGTTCCTTTTTTTGTTGTGTTCAGGGCACGTCAGCACATATTTTGCGCAAAGTTTTAGCATTTTATCAATACTAGATGTCGACCATTTGATGATTAAAGGAGGTATATGAGCCATGCAATTTATATTGTATCTTTTGCTGATTCTGCTGTTTACTAAAGTGGCTGGTGATCTGTCGGTAAGGCTCGGTCAGCCTTCGGTGCTGGGGAAGCTGATTGCCGGTATTATACTCGGTCCGGCGGTATTGGGATGGGTTCAGGACAACACACTCATTCATGATATGTCTGAAATCGGAGTGCTGCTGCTGATGTTCATTGCCGGGCTGGAGACGGATCTGGATCAGCTTCGCCGTAACTGGAAACCTGCGGTAGCCGTGGCGGTTGGGGGGATTATTTTACCGCTGATTTGCGGTTTTGGAGTCGGGGAAGCCTTCGGATTTTCGGTGCATGAAGGGTGGTTTCTCGGTGTTGTCCTGAGCGCCACTTCCGTCAGCATTACGGTGCAGGTGCTAAAGGATATGAACAAGCTTAACACCAGGGAAGGCTCGACGATTTTGGGCGCAGCGGTGCTGGATGATGTGCTTGTCGTGGTGTTGCTTGCAGTGATGATGAGTGTATTCGGGGTAGGAGGGGGAACATCTCTGGGGCTTCTCGTCGGCAAAAAGCTTCTTTTCTTTGTCGTCGCTATATTCGGAGGTTGGTTTGTGGTTCCCTGGATCATAAAAATACTTGCTCCGCTCAAGGTGACAGAGGCCACCATTACCGCTGCTTTGATCATCTGCTTCGGGTTTGCGTATTTTGCAGATATGTTGGGTATGGCGGGCATTATCGGAGCCTTCGCTGCCGGGATTGCCATTTCGCAAACGAGCTTTAAGCATGTCGTGGAAGAAAAAGTGGAGCCTATCGCCTATTCCATCTTTGTCCCTGTGTTTTTTGTCAGCATTGGATTAAATGTTTCTTTTGAGGGAGTAGGGCAGCAGATCGGATTTGTCGTTGCTTTGACACTGGTTGCAATGGTTACGAAGTTGATCGGTGGCGGAATCGGGGCGCGTCTGACAGGCTTTAATAACCGTTCGTCACTCGCGATTGGCTCCGGTATGATATCTCGCGGCGAAGTCGCGCTCATTATCGCAGCTACCGGGCTGCAAACGGGTCTGCTGGCACAGCAATATTTTACATCCGTCATTATTGCTGTCATTCTGACGACTTTGGCTGCACCTCCGATCCTCAAGTTATGCTTTAGCGATAAGAAGTCTCCCGGCCATGAACAGAAGAAGGAAGCCGGGGCCTGACAGCATCGACAGCATCATAAGTTGTACTTAAAAGACCCTTCGGGTTCATATTCTCACAGTGTGCATGGAAAGTCCGGTTTGTAGCAAAACCGAATGTTCCATGACATATGGGACATGACCGAAGGGTCTTTTTATCATACGTATATGTCGGATTAGGTGTAGGAATTAGGACTCGGATACCACGGTGAAGCGTTGGTTCAGGTGTTGTGGTTTCTCGATTTCGTCAATTACAGCTACTGCATAATCTTCATAGCTGATGTAGCTTGCGCCTTTAGAATTGGCTTGTAGCACATCTTTGCCAATTTTATAAGAGCCGGTGCGTTTGCCAAGAGCAAATTCAGCGGAAGGACTAATGAAAGTCCAGTTCAGATCGCTGGTTCCACGCAAAATTTCCAGGTTTTTTCCTTGATTATTAGCCGTTGGGTATACAAAATCCGGGAAACCAGGAGTATCTTTTACCAACAAGGTTTGGGACTCATCTGTGAACAGGCTGCCTGCGCCGCCGACAACAATCAGGCGAGTACCGGACACATTACGCAGTGCTTCGATCAGAACGTTACCTGCATCTACATGCAGATGCTCTTGACCGAGTGGAGCAGCAAAAGCGTTAACGACAACGTCAAAGCCTTTCAGATCGTCTGTTTTCAGATCGAAAACGTCTTTTTGTACCACAGTCGCACGGCTGTCTGTTACTTTGGCAGGGTCGCGAACGATCGCCGTTACTTCATGCCCTTTGTCCAATGCCTCTTTAACAATGTTGCCTCCTGCTTTACCGCCTGCACCAATAACTGCAATTTTCATAATAGATAGCCTCCTATAAATATGATCTGGATGATTCATTAGTTTGATCGTAAGTTCATCCTGTTCATTCACGAACTTGTATATGTAACTATTATAGTTACATATAAGAATGAAAGTCAAGCCCTTGTGTTGGGCATCCTAAAGCCATCAGATTAAAAAGAAATGATCCCGTTTAATTATATAAGGTGAAGCTGAATGAGCCTGGATAAGCAACTTTGGATAGATAAAAACAACAGACAGGAAAGGAAGAGTGAACCGATATGAGTAAAAAGGTACACCTCGAATCCGTAGCGCAGAAGTGCGCAGACGATAACGCTAAGCCTGCCGCAGACCTGAAGGACCTGTCCATGTCCGGTGATCCAAGCGGAGAGGTCAAGATCCGGATTTAGCTTTTTATATATGCCTAAAATGAAACTGCTTCACGTTCGTTGAACAGAGTGATAATATAAAATTTGAAAGGTTTGACCGACATTTTTGCCTAGGGATTTAAGGGGGATATCCATGCCATTTCAGGGACAACGCATTTTGCCTGCGGCTAAGCATATGAAGCAGCTGGAGGATATTTTGGATAGCTCTTATGAGTACGCGGTTTTTCTGGATACGCACGTAGCACAGCTACGCAGCCTGTATCAGTTGGCACGGAGTCGCAACAAGCAGATGCTTCTTCATGCCGATCTGGTGCAGGGCTTGAAGAATGATGAATATGCCGCTGAATATTTGTGTCAGGAGATTAAGCCATTCGGTATTATTTCGACCCGATCCGGTGTGATTGCGACCGCCAAAAAGAAGGGTATTCTCGCTGTGCAACGGGTATTTATGCTAGATACGATTGCGCTGGAAAAAAGCTACGCGCTGGTGGAAAAAACGCGACCCGATTACATTGAGGTGCTACCCGGCATTGTTCCCCCCATGATTACAGAGGTCAGTGAACGCACGGGGATTCCCATCTTGGCAGGAGGGCTAATTCGTACCCCGGAGGATGTAGAGGCGGCTCTCGCTGCTGGAGCTACAGCGGTAACGACCTCCAACAAACAGCTTTTTGAGCATTATAAGCAATAGCTAATAACCCCTTTTCACGGAGTAGGGTGTGTGCTAGGATATAGATAAGTTAATACCCGTCAGGAGACTTGGAGAGACCATGAACCGCTCGGCATGTGCCGTAGCGATGTTCGTGGTCTTTTTTTGTATTTTGATGATGGGGTCGGCGAGTGAACATAGAGATGGAGGGATAGACAATGGGAGAGCTTGCATTTGCTGCGCAGGAGAGAACGGCTGTTTTGGAGCGTATGGGGCGTGAGCATTTTGATATTTTAATTATTGGCGGCGGCATTACAGGGGCAGGGATTGCGCTGGATGCCGCTGATCGCGGCTTGAAGACAGCTCTGATCGAGATGCAGGATTTTGCGGCAGGCACGTCCAGCCGATCCACTAAGCTGGTGCATGGCGGTCTTCGATATTTGAAGCAGTTTGAGGTTAAAATGGTAGCCGAGGTCGGGAAGGAGCGGGCGATTGTATTCGAAAACGGCCCGCATGTGACCACGCCGGAGCGTATGCTGCTTCCATTTCACAAGGGAGGCACGTTCAACGCGTTTACCACTTCTGTCGGACTGCTGGTGTATGATTTTCTCGCCGGGGTTAAGCATAGCGAACGCCGCCGGATGCTGGATATTCGGGCCACGCTGGAGCGGGAGCCTTTGCTGAAACGGGAAGGACTGAAGGGAAGCGGCAGCTATGTGGAGTACCGTACGGATGATGCCCGCCTGACGATTGAGGTCATGAAGGAGGCCGTTGCGCGAGGGGCTTTGGCTGTAAACTACGCCAAGGCCGACAAGCTGCTGTATGATGACGGACGAATCAGCGGCGCAAGCGTAACGGATCGGGTAACGGGACAGTCTCACGAAATCCGGGCTTCGCTGGTGATTAACGCCACCGGACCGTGGGTGGATACGCTGCGGGAGATGGATCGGTCCAAAGAAGGCAAGGTGCTTCGCTTGACCAAAGGTGTCCATCTGGTGTTCGATGCCAAGCGCTTTCCGCTCAAACAGGCTGTGTACTTCGACACACCGGATGGACGCATGGTATTTGCGATCCCTCGTGATGGAAAAACCTATGCAGGTACGACCGACACGGTGTATGAGGGGGATACAGCCCATCCCCGGATGACCGCCGAAGACCGGACATATGTACTTCAAGCGATCAACGGCATGTTTCCTGAGGTGAAGCTGACCGTCAAGGATGTGGAATCAAGCTGGGCAGGTGTGCGGCCGCTCATTTATGAGGACGGCAAAAGCCCTTCGGAAATTTCTCGCAAGGATGAAATTTGGGAATCTCGCTCGGGCCTGATCACGATTGCGGGCGGCAAGCTGACAGGCTACCGGAAAATGTCCGAGCTGGTTGTAGACCGCGCGGTACGGGAGCTGGGCCGCTTGCATGGGCAGAGCTTCCGGGCATGCCGCACCAGGCACATCCCGATCTCGGGCGGCAACGTAGGCGGCTCTGCCAGTTGGGAAGCCTTCGTGAGTGGGCAAGCGGTAGCTGGTGCTGCGCTCGGGTTGCCGCCAGAAACGGCAAGGGCGTGGGCCACCCGATACGGCTCCAATGCGGAGCGGCTGTTTGCCATAGCGGCACGCAGCATGAAGGAGGCCAGCGAGGCGGAAGCCGCGCTACCCGTGGAAGTGCGTGTCCCGCTCCTGTATGCCATGGAGCAGGAAATGACGGTGACACCGTCTGATTTTTTCATACGCCGAACCGGGGCGTTGTTCTTTCAGATTGACGGGGTGAAGCGCTGGAAGCAGTCCGTCATTGCGCTGATGTCTGAGCATGCAGGCTGGAGCGCCGCGCAAGAGCGCCAATATGCGGCAGAACTGGACGCTTATTTACGTGAAGCCGTGACACCTGTTGAGGCAGATGAGAAACCCGGCGCTGTTAAAGCGATTTGATTGCATGAAAGATGAGGGGGCCTTGCTTCCGAATAGGCGAAGAACCCCCGTCCCACTACAGCTAGTGGAACGGAGGTTCTTTGTTTTGTATATGAAGAACTCACAGCATCAAGTGGAACAGAAACGGCGCAGCCGCCAAGGTAAAGAGAGCGGCCAGCACCATAGAGATGCTGGAAATGGTGCCCGTCAGCGAACTGAACTCGAACGCTTTGGAAGTGCCAGTACCATGAGCGCCTGTACCAAGTAGCACACCGCGCGAAACTTCATTTTCGATACGGAACAGCTTAACGATCATCGGACCGATAATGAGACCGCTCAATCCGGTCAAAATAACGAATACAGCCGTGACTGTCGGATTACCGCCAATCGTTTGTGAAACATTCATGGCAATCGGTGTCGTAATGGAGCGAGGAATCAGGCTGCTCATCAGCGAGGAATCCAGATGCATCCATTTGGAGAGTACCATGGAGGATACTACGGCTACGACTGAACCGGATAGCACGCTAAGTACGATTTGGGCCGCATGTTTTCGCAGCACAGGGAAATATCGGTATAAAGGGACGGCAAATGCAATCGTGGCTGGTTGGAGCAGCATGGAGAGCAAATGGGCACCCGAGTTATAGGAACGGTAATTTACACCCGAAAGCGTTAAAATTAAAATAATAATGATCGGTGTAATGAGTAGTGGAGACATATACACCTTGGGCAGTGTGCGGTACATGCGTTTGGCCATCCAGTAAATAGCGAGCGTCAATACAATACATAGAAGACCGGTCATGATGATTTGTGCTCCTTTCGTTTGCCGAGCAGACTGGCGATCATGCCCGTGCAGGCCATCACGAGAAAGGTACCGAGCAGTACGACCAGCATAATGCTCATACCATCGTGCTCCAGCATCGGCCAATAATTCATAACGCCGACAGCGGAGGGAATAAAGAATAATAGCAGTTCGGCCAGCAGCCAGTTTGCGCCGATCTCAATCCAGCTTAGGCGGATCACGCCCGTTTGCAGCAGAATAAAGAGAATCAGCATGCCGATAATGCTACCAGGTACAGGCAGGTGGAGCCAGGAGACCACCGCATTCAGGATGAGCGAAAAGGCCATCAGGACGGCGATCTGGAGGACACCGCGTATGAAGCTTTTCATATATAATGGCTCCTATCTATGAGTTTCGTTATTTTCAAACTGTAATGAAATTTTACATCACAAGCTTTCATGAGTAAAATGCATATAAAGAATAAGATGTATTCCGTTTATCTATGGAAGAAGGTGATAGGATGGATATCCGACATTTGCAGTATTTTTTGGAGGTCGCGCGCTTGCGCAGCTTTACGAAGGCGGCCCAGAGCATGTTTGTTACACAACCGACGATCAGCAAGACGATTAAAAGTCTGGAGGATGAATTGGGTGTCGCTTTATTTGACAGGATCGGCAAAAGAATCGAGCTGACGGACGCGGGCAAGGTGATTGAGCTTCAGGCGCAAGCGATTGTGAAGTCCTTCCAGAGCTTGTCCTCCGAGCTGAGTGATTTGATGAACCTGAAAAAAGGGCACGTCCGTATCGGCCTGCCCCCCATGGTCGGATCGAGCTTTTTTCCGCGTGTCATTGGGGAATTTCACAAGGCATATCCCGATGTGACCATTCAGCTATTTGAGGATGGGGCGAAAAAAGTAGAGCGGGACGTAGGCGCGGGCGCACTGGATATCGGCGTAATTGTGCTGCCGCCAAGTGGGGACATATTCGAGACGTTTCTGTTCGTGGAGGAAAAGCTGAACTTGCTGGTTCACCCTACGCATGTACTGGCAGAGCGTACAGAGGTACCGCTGGCAGCGCTGGCGGAGGAATCGTTTGTGCTGTTCCGCGAGGATTTTACACTGCATGACCGTATTATTGCAGAGTGTGTCCGGGCTGGCTTCCAGCCGCGCGTCGTCTATGAAAGCTCACAATGGGACCTGATCAGCGAAATGGTTGCTGCCAACTTGGGGATAGCGCTGCTGCCGGAAACGATTTGCCGTGACCTTGATTCTGAACGATTGCGTATTATTCCACTCGTTGATCCCGTCATTCCCTGGCATCTAGGGATGATCTGGCGAAAGGATCGGTATCTGTCCTTTGCCGCCAGAGAATGGATTACGTTTACGCAGGAACTACTGCGGACGGAGTACGGAAGAAAGTAGTGTCTAACGGAAAGTTAACACGTACAGGTACGGGAGTGGGATACGACGCTATGTACAAAAAAAGCTGCCCTTACGGGCAGCGGTGTAGCCTTCTTCTATGGATGTGTCTGATTGCTACCATTTACCGCACGCTTGGTGTGGAGATACTTGTCCATAATTCGGTCAAGCCGAGAGGATTTGTCCAATACACGTTCATCCCTTAATCCATGTAAGGCTGCCATACGATTTAGTTCGCGGCGTTCTTTTTCCATGAGTTTTTCCAATTGTTCGAGGTTCAAAAAGCCCACCCCCCATGTAGATTGTAAGGCATGTCTCCCCTAGCGGCAGAAAGTTTTCTAATACGATTCCTATTTCCATTTTACCACTTTTTATTAACAATAATCCAGCTTTCCTGACATTTAGCGACTTATAATTATCGTTTTGCTATTTCTACCCGATTGCGTCCTGAACGTTTAGCTTTATATAGAGCCGCGTCTACTTTTTCCATTAAATGCTCCGATGCAATGTCGGGGAAGCTGCCTGCTCCGATGGATACGGTTAAAGAGATGACTGAACCATCGTTAAGACGAAATGGATAATGTTCCACGGCTTGACGGATTTTTTCGGCAAAGGTTGCTGCCTTTTGGCTATTGCAATTTCCAATCAAAATGGCAAATTCCTCTCCACCCTTGCGAGAGGGGTAAGCTCTGACCGTAGACTCACGGGTTAAGAGAGCGCCCAATTGACTTAATACGGTATCCCCGTTTAAATGACCGTACGTATCGTTAATATTTTTAAAGTAATCAATATCCAGCAGCACGACTCCAAAGGGATGTTTGGTGGTTCTGGAAGAGTGAAAGGATTCTTCGAACATGGTGTCAAAAGCACGCAGACTGTATAATCCGGTCAGATGATCCCGGTTAGCAGCCTCTTCGAGCAGTTGAATAGCCCGTTCTGTTTTTTTGATATGGTGTATCATGAAGTAGGTGAACAAGCCGCCAAGTATCAGAACGATGGCAAAAAAGATGATAGCTTGAAGATGAGGATGCTCAACCAGGAAAAAAACCGATGAAACCGAAACTGTAGCGCTTCCTAGTACGGCTGACATCCATTTGACGAGGGGCAAACTTTTTTTTCGAACCAATGGAAGTGTAATGCTCAGCGTTAGTATGGCATTAATGGTAGCGATTAGAGAGACATCTGTCAGGCCACCGGTGATGAAAATACGATAAAGGCTTATAATGAGAGTAGTCAGTAAGCCGGATACAGCCCCTCCCATATAAACGGAAATGATGATGGCCAGTTGGCGCAGGTCGACCATAATATCTCCACGGCCCCATACACCTGTCATCATTAACAGAATACCGAACATCCCCAGCATCAAGCCGTTTATCACCCGATAAAGCCATACATGCTTTTTCACATAACGCTCGTATTTTCGAAAAAATAAGTTCCCAAAGAATAAGAAACTCGTTAATAACGCAAAATTGTCGACTAGTTCTTTTAACATATCCCCTATCCCTTATGATTGTAATGTGAGTTGCAGTATCGTTAAGAAGTGAAAGCTAAAAGCCCTATTTCTATATTTCGGAAAAAAGAGGTCATGAGTGAATACCAGTTAGATGACAAACAATCCTTATGCCTCTTACGTTTCGTCTGTCTACGTGATACAGTGAAAGGACTATGACCGGAACGGGTGATCGTATGAAGGAACCAATTCGCATATCGGTGCGACCCCTTGTGGAATATGTGCATCGGAGCGGCAGCATTCACGGTGGTTTCCGCTCGAACAGCAGCATGCTGGAAGGAACACGCGTGCATCAGCTTATCCAAAAAAGCTATAAGGAGCATGACCGCAAAGAGGTACATCTGCGCACAGAAATTCCATATGAGGAATGTATGGCCCGGGGCGTGTCTGCGGATACGCTGGTACAAAGTCCAGGCATGACCGAACCGGAGCGGGATCACTTTCTGGAGACTTTTCAGCCGGGGCAAGAGCGTACCCTGCTCGGCTTTGCCGTACTTGGGGGCGTGTTTGCCGAAGGAGTTGATCTGCCGGGTGATCGTTTGAACGGAGTCGTAGTGGTTGGTGTCGGGTTGCCGCAAATTGGCGCAGAGCGGGATGTGCTGCGAGATTATTTTTCGGAACAGGGACGGAATGGATTCAACTATGCGTATGTGTATCCGGGGATGAACAAGGTTCTTCAGGCAGGAGGCAGGCTTATCCGCACAGAGCATGACGAAGGCTTGCTGGTGCTGATAGATGATCGGTTTGCCAAGGAGCCGTATGCTTCTTTGCTGCCGGAGGAATGGAGGAGCTATCGTTTGACGGAACAAGCGGGATCAGGGAAGGAATGGACAGGCGATGAATTTTAATTTTCATAATGACTCTATACGCGGGGTACTACGTAGTTTTGGGCAAGAGGAAGCAGAAGTGGACAATATGGAGACTTTTGTGACATTTGCGCGTTTGGCTAACGGTATTTTTAGAGAAATGGATACGGATTTTGCCAAGCTGGGTGCCTCTCAGGGTCGGATTATCGTACTTAGCCTGTTGCATTGCGATGCGACGCACCGGATGACACCATCAGAGCTGGCAGAAAAGGCCGATGTCACGCGGGGAACCATGACGGGGCTAATCGATGGTCTGGAGCGGGATGGCATGATTGAACGGGTTGCTCACGAGAGCGATGGACGAATGGTCACGGTCGGACTAAAGGAGGCAGGACGGGAGCTGCTGGTAACGGTCGTGCCTTACTATACGAAGCTGATTCGGGCATGTATGGCCGAGTTTACGACAGAGGATCATGAGATGATGAAGGGCTTGCTTGGGAAAATGAAAAGTGGTTTTGAGCGATCCTTGCCGAAATGCTGAGTTCCTGATTTTAGGGATAAGGATTGGGGGGAGAACATGTTTTTTTATACAGATGAGGTCTATGAAGCGCGTGATATTGGTTCGATGGATGCCCGGGAAGGTGAGTGGAGAAATTGTGAGTTTATCCGGCTGTCGCTTTCGGGGTGTGGAGATGAATGAATCTCTTGTTGAAGACTGTACTTTTGTAGATTGTGATTTTACCGGCCTGTTACGCGGGGATAAAGGAAGGAAGAGACAGATGAGTCAGACAAACGTTTATTTTAATCATGATGGTGGAGTGGATGATCTGGTATCCCTGTTCATGCTGCTTCAGATGGAGCAAGTTCATTTGACCGGAGTATCGGTTATTCCAGCAGATGGTTACCTGGAGCCTGCCACGGATGCCAGCCGCAAAATTATTGATCGTTTTGGTAAAAATAAAGGACCTGTGGAAGTCGCGAAGTCTAATTCACGCGGTAAAAATCCATTTCCTGCTGCTTGGCGCTTACATTCCTTCTATGTAGATGCATTACCTGTACTGAATGAATCGGGACAAATGGAAGCGCCGCTTTCCGCTCTGCCGGCTCATCAGCATCTGATCGAAAAGGTACGTGGAGCCGAAGGCAAAACATTGCTCCTGTTTACTGGACCGCTGACCGACCTGGCACGCGCGCTGGATGAGGCACCGGATATTGAAGAGAAAATCGACAAACTGGTATGGATGGGCGGTACCTTTGAAAAAGGTAATGTAGAGGAGCCTGAGCATGATGGCACAGCAGAATGGAATGTATTCTGGGACCCGGAAGCAGCTTATCGGGTATGGCAAAGCGGCATTACCATTGATCTGGTAGCGCTGGAAAGCACGAGAAAAGTGCCATTAACGCCAGCAGTACGCAAACGTTGGGCCGCCGAGCGCCGATATGAGGGCGTGGATTTCCTGGGCAATTGCTACGCAGGGTGTCCGCCGCTCGTCTATAGCGAGACGAACTCGACCTACTACCTGTGGGACGTGCTGACCACCGCATCGGTGGGACGTCCGGATATTGTAAAGAAAAAGACGGTGCATTGCAGCGTCATTGCAGACGGTCCAAGTCAGGGCAGAACAGTGGTACAGGCGGAAGGCCGCCCTGTCAATCTGGTATATGACACAGACCCGGAAGCCTTTTTTACGTACATGGCGGATTTGGCCAAGCTGGCTGCTCCCAAGCGATATTAGGCGACATGACTGCCTATTAGCAAACATCAACCACATGAAAACCCGTGACGATATCCGTCACGGGTTTTTGTTACCCTTTTAGGCCATATATGAGCAAAATCCAGCCATGGCATGGAGTGCTTTCAGCTCTGTCTCTGTTAATTGCACCGATGGCGCGTTCAGAATACAAATGGGGATTCCGGTAAACGAATGATTTCCGATATTTTTAGTCACATCCAAATCGCATGTGTGCGGGTGAATGGACGTATCTGGAATGGTGAGGTGATCAGCAGAGGTGTTCAAGACCAGACTACAGTAGCCCAATTTACCTATTCGCTTGCGCAAACCTTCATGGAATAGGTCTAATATGGAGGTTATTTTAAGCGGTATTATTTATAGCATTACGCATTTGTGAAATTAAATAATTATTTTCAGTGATTTTCATAAATCCATATGTAATCTCATGATATGAAAATAGTGTAATAAAATAGGAGGATAGAACCAGTAATATCATGTAAATATTCTATATAATAGGTTGAGAGGTGGAGTTATGAATAGACTGGAGGCCCTAGAACACTTCCATAAGACCTATGCGGATGATGTACTGGAGCAGAAATTACACGCAGTTGAGTCTGTATACGAGCAAAGAAAACAAGAGTTAATGCTATCCTTCATTCAATCCTTTCAGCGGACTTGCCTGCAAGCCAAACATATAGACGCGGCAAAAGCAAGGATCGGATACATGACCTATTCAATGAGGCGTACATACCTGGTGGACCGAAACTATAATTATGTAATCGAAGCCTACGATAAAAGCTGGTTCTTCGATCCCCAGCCATGTCAGGCATTCTATGATGCAGGATGGGCCTTTAGCTTTCTGGGAGAACTGGAGGATGAATTGAACCAACTTCGAAAACCCTATATGAATAAAATTATTGAGCCTGATGTCGAGCGTTTCGTACTTCAAGCTGCGGAACAATTCCATGCTTACATTGTGAAGCTAGCTAAGGATGCTATTCCACAGGCTATACAATTACCGGAATTCCAGGCGCTGAACTACGAGGACGATTTGGAAGTAAGAATAGGGGAATATAAAGGAATCAGTGAGGCGGTGTATTCAGCAGCGTATGGAATATTACATGATTCAACAAGATGATCGTACTACAGACTATATGTATCCAGTAGAGATAAATCGAAAACAGCTGTGGGAATGGGCGGAAAGCTTATCCGTCGCTGATGAAGAGTCTATTTTACAATTTTATGTTTCTGGTGATGCGGACTATATTGATTTTATAGAGCATCCGGTATCTATAGTTTCTGAACAACTAAAGGAAATCTTTGATATATATCAAGCTGGATTAAGCTGGAAGTTGGTTGTTTTTGCCGATATGCAGCGAATGCAGCAAACGAGGTTTTGGCTGGCTAATCCGCCTAGCCTTATGTGTTTATCACCACTTAGTGAATATCATAGGAACGGTACACTGAGGAAAATGATTTTGGACGAATTTGCAGTGGATAATCATAAAATATTCAGGGTTCAGGATGCCAATCATCATATCATTGTAGATCTGGATGTGGCTGAATGTATTTTAAAGTTTAATCTGGCAGGCTTGAAATTAAAAAAGGTCGATACAGCGGGCCATCTATACAAAGGAGAGTCCGAGAATGAGTGAGAGCTATGTAGTGGATGGGGCACAGATAAAGTGCAACTATGGAAGCCATACGGGCAGATTTAGTGTTTCAGCTAACAGGGGGATTAGCATTGGCGATAAACTGCAGGGGAATATTCAGGATTTTCACCCGCAGACGCATATCCCTTCTTTCGGAATGTGCCGCAGTATGCATAATCCTGCAGTTTCTTCTGCAAATAAAGGTAATTCCGGAAAAATCATTCCGCAGCCCTGCAAACCGAACGTTTCTATGCCTTGGTTGAATGGAAAGAAGGATGTATACGTAGATCAATCTCCGGCTCTTATGAGCTGCTCCACGAACTTATGCATGTGGTGTGGAAAAATTTCATTCACGACAGACGGACAGGAATAGCTACTCATTGTAGAAAGTGATATCACATGTTAAGACAAATGGGGGAGTAAGATGGGACTGGCAGGCACTGTGCTGACATATGGAAATATTAGAGTGAATGCACCGTATGAAATTGTCCGGCTGCTGGATTTTGAATTGACACAGAAGGTGAATGAGCATGGCAAGGTGTATATCACTGCTCTCATACCGGATGAGGATCATGCGAAGTATGACGGTTTAGCGCATGATGAGGATGTGCTGGAGGTATATAAGACGGATGGAGATCAAGGGACAGTTAGTATTTTTAAGGGAATCGTCACCAATATTAGCATCGGATTCAAAAATGGCGTATATCACATGTACATAGAGGCTACCTCTTTTACATATTTACTGGATCAACAACCCAAAAATCGTTCGTTTCAAAACAGCAACTTGACGTACTATCAATTATTCCGCGAGCTCGTAGATGCCTATCCACACGGGGATTTTATTGACCTGACGGACAACGGTAAAAAGCTGGATGGATTCACTATTCAGTATGGTGAGAGTGATTGGGAGTTTTTAAAAAGAATGGCCTCTCATCTGCAAACCGGATTGATTGCTGAGATCACATCCGTGTTCCCGAGACTATGGTTAGGTACCTCGAAAGAACAGGTGAAGGGTGAATTGCATAGTATTAATTTTACACTTCAAAAAACAAAGCCAGGTCCCAGGTATACATATGCTGAAGTGGAGGATACGAAACGCTTTGAACTTGGAGATGTCGTTGTATTTCAACGAAAGCATTGGATTATTGATCAGATTCATGCAGAGATGAAGCAAGGTCTCGTGACCTATGATTATGTTCTTGTTCCGGAAGCAGGTATTCCGAGGGAGCTGATACATAATCAGCTTATACAAGGAGCCTCCATTGAAGGGAAAGTCATTGATTTAGACAGTGAAGGAGAGTCAGTTAAACTTCACTTGTCCGTGGATGCTTTGCAATCCAAAGCAGAAGGCTGCTGGTTTTCTTACCCGACGATGTACACCGGGGATGGGATCGGTTGGCATTGCATGCCTGAGCTTGGGGATCATGTCCATTTGTATTTTCCATCGAGCAACGAACAGGATGCTCATGTGATCCAATCTCTTCGCAAGAGAGACCACAAAGGAGATGAAATCAGCAAGCCGGAAAGAAAGCTGTTCCATACCAAAACTCAAAAAATAGCGAGGTTCGATGACAAAGAAGCAGCTCTCTCCACCCAGAAAGAAAAGATACTTGTACGCTTAAATCCTGCTTCCGGTATTCACGTGTATAGTCATCACGATATTACCTTTCAAGCAGATACAGACTTGGTGCTGCACGGCAAAAAGGTACAGTTGACCGCTACTCGCGAAATATCTCTGACTTGCAAGACCAGCTATATCAGAACCGATGGAACGCTTCATATCAAGGCTGGTAAGTTCATGAAAAATCAGGTGCCTGATGCAGAACTGAAAGCCTATAAATCCCTAATTCAAGAATTGAAGGGAAAGGGATATCCGCAATGGGTGCAAGATTTGCTGCTTCAATTTAAAAAAGACTACTATAGAGCCGCGGCAGCTGGTGACAAAAAGGGTGCTAAGGAAGCAGCAGCCAAGGCCAAGCAATTGCGTCAGCAGTTGGCAGAAATAGATCGTATGCCTGCCTGGGCAAGAGCGCAAATGCATGAATACACGTCCCAGTGTTGGGAAGCACATGGAGCCAATGACAAAGCCAAGCAAAAAGCAGATGCATCTTCTCGCCAGCCAGCTGCGCGACAATGTGCTAATCAACGAGCTGATTCGCGGGCATTCTGCCAACTCCTATCTCAATGCGAACCGGTTGGAGGAGTTGTCTGGGCAATACGCGGATGCGGCTCATAAGCTGACTGTAGCTGATCAAAAGGCTATCGCCAAGGAAGCGGCTGCCCTGCGGAGCGAGTATGGCGTGAACAGCCTGCTTGCGAGAGAGAATTTGAACAAGCTTGCCAAGAAATATCCAGACAGCTTCTCGTACAAGCTGCCGACTACAGGGGATTGGGATCAGGAGCTTAACGCCGCATTGCATGATTTTGCGAAAAAATACGGCTTGGAGAATAAGGGCTATGGCCGTGATGTGCTCGCAGTGTACCTGCATCAGGTAGCCAATGGTATTCTTCCATGGCCCAAGGTTAGCAAAGCTGCAACGCCAACAGTTCCAACAACGAAGACAACAACGAAAACGGAACCGGGCAAGAAGACGCCAACTACTCCTGAAAAGCCAACGAAGGACAAAGAAAATGAGGAAATGAAGCCCACACCATCCAACAGTTCTGCTGACCAGAAAAGGAAAGCCATTGTAGAATTCGCCAAGAGGTTTTTAGGCAGAATCCCTTACTGTATGGATTCTATAATTAAAACGATGAAGCTTGATCCCAATAACCCTCCTAAATATATGGATTGCTCTGATTTTAGTTCCTCAGTGTACTTGACTATATTAAATGTGTATATAGGCGGTACTACAAGTGATCAAATCCATCGGGGGATAGCTGTTGATCACCAAAATTTACGCTCTAGGGGAAATTATAAAAATCTGAAGTTAGGTGACCTAATCTTATTTGATTGGGGGAGTGCGGGGAAAACCACCAAATTCAGAGTAGATCATGTTGGAATATATATTGGAGATGGAGAGTTCATTCACGAGCATGGTCGTGCACAGACTCCTGAACAAATGAAGCACGATCACAAGCCTTCTCACAATGTAACAATAGATAAATTAAACGCTAAATGGGGAAAGGGATATGGTATTATATACCAAAACGTTATAGCAGTTAGACGTATTATACAAGATGATGGCTCAATAATTAGCAAATAAGAAAGTAAGCAAGTAGTATAAACGTCATAATAATATTTGATTCCAAGCTATTCGCTCGAGAGGAAATAGCACTGACCCGATTAATGGGTAGGCATTATTAAGAACAAATGAGAAAGTGGTGAGAAAGTGAATTCTATAAAAATCATACTGGTTATTACTTTTGTAGCCATTATATCGGCATGTAGTGGGTTTAAAGGAGAGGGAGCTGTCACGTCTCCTCACCCCCAAGAAATATCATCACACAGGGTAACACAAGATAATAGAATTGTTACTGAAAAAAAAGTACGGTGGCTTTTAAATGGGGAAGAAGATCCAGATCCTACTCAATTTTTGACCAATTTGGATGATCCTACAGGAAGGACCTATATACGAATCGATGACTTGATAGATGCGATGCAGACTAAGGAAGAACGAATAAAATATCGCAACTCCCAAGTAACTGTCAGTAGAGTATCAAATGATGGAAGTCGAATGGCGATCGTAAGGACAATCTCTGATATGGAAGAAGGGGACGAAAAAAACATTCTTGAGGTATATGATCTGAACTCAGGAAAAAAAGAGTCCGAGTTAGAACTGCCTTCAACGGCTTACCCCGTAGTCTCTCCTGATTTAAATAAATATCTTTATGGGTTGAATGGGCAAGTGTATTTATATGATGCAGTAAAGAGGAAAACGACAAAAATAGATCTTGGGAAACGTAAAATAAATTTAAGTATCATTAGTTCAGGATTATTTTCTCCAGATGGCACTAGATTCTGTTTTGAGGAAAATGACAAGCCAGGTATCATTATCCTGAATCTGTCCGGAGTTAGTGGAGCAAAACGTTTACTTACAGGATCTAGGGCTTCGCTTTTGCAGTGGGATCAAGAAGATAAATTAATTTATACAATTTCTGAAGAGGACGAAAATTACACAGAAGATGTCTATTCATTGGATATAGAGAGCGGAGAAAAAAGGTGGATAACTAAAAGCTCGGAACCATTTATACTATCCCCTGATCGAAAGCTAGTGCTGTCCGCAGAATACGAAGCTCCAAAAATGTATCTGGTTCATGTGAGTGATGGTAGAAAGGAAGATATATCCTCATTTACTAAAAATCAAGGAGTACTCACTGTTCCAATACAGTGGATCGAAACAAAAACCAATTATATGAAGTATAGCAACAAGGTTAAAGTGAAAAGAATTACTGCCTCTTCTACGCTCCCTAATCAGGGGAATCGTTCTTTTAGCGTGAGCAATTTAACGGACGATAATAATTTAACCCCTTGGTGTGAAGGATCTAAGACAGGCGGAGTAGGAGAAACGGTAACTATAGATTTGGGTTCAACTCAAGAGGTCAGAGGTATAGATATGGTCGATGGCACTATGTGGGTTAACAATAGGTATATAGACATGAATACCATCCAAAAAATGAAACTCGATTTCTCGGATGGACAATCATTAGTGCTTGAGAACAATGACACACGTTTCAAGTTCGATGAACCTATACGAACATCATTCGTTAAGATTACCATCCTGGAAGTGAAAAAAGGCGCGGACTTCCCAAATACTTGTATAGATGAGCTGAAGTTATTGTGATTAGTTGTAGGAAACGAAAAAAAATTGCGGTGGTGCTAATAAATAAAATTGCTTTGTTCGTCTTGATCTTTTCCATGCTAGGCGGGTGTATACAATCGAATGAGGGCCAAAAAGCGCAGGAGCAGAATGAAAATCATGCTTCTGTCTCTCAGCCCAAGAGACTTCCTCCAGTAGTAAGGCCCATAAATTGGTTGTTGTTTGAAGCGGAAAATGGAAATATGCCTATGGATTTTTTAGCTGACATGGATGATCCTACAGGTAATACCTATATTGATTTAGATGACATTATAGGTAAATTACATGCAAGTGAAGGTGAAGCGTATCCTGAATCTGAGTTGTATCTGGCTGGGTTTTCGGATGATGGCAGGCGCATCGCTTTATGTAGAGAGTCGCAGGATTTGGATTATTTAATCATCAAAATCTTTGATCTATCTACCACAAAGAAACTGTATGAATTTAAGGTGCCGAATAGGGACGACTCAGTTATGTCTCCTGACTTGCGTAAGTGTGTTTACACAGAGGATGCTGCCTTTTTTTATTATATGAACCAGGGACAGAGAACTAAAACATTGGGGCATTTAAATGATGGTCACTATCTCGTTCTTCCCGTTTTTTCGCCTGACAGTAACCAATTTGCCCTTGTAGATAGTAACAATAATATATTGGTCTATGACTTGTCCAAGAATAAGCTAATCCAACAAATCAAGCTGGGAATAGAAGGAATACAGATTGAACAGTGGCTTTATAACGATCAATTGGTTCTTTCTTCATACGATAATGATAAGACTTATGTGCTCAATATCAGGACTGGGGAGAAGAGGTTACTAATGAAAGCCACTGCGTCTCCTGTTATAACCTTGGATAACCGCAGAGTTGCTTATCTGAACTCCAAGGGTGAAATGCAACAACGAGACATCCAAACAGGTCTGCCTATAAAATATTCCAATGTATTCCACAGGATAGGCTATAACGTGTCCCCTACACAATGGGTACAAACAACAACGAATTTAATGAAATATCGAAAAAACATCACGGCACAGAAAATTATTGCTTCATCTACACTTCCGGACCAAGCAGGGAACTCCTATGCTGCTCGAAACATCATGGATGGAGATGCAAGCACAGCTTGGTGCGAAGGAGTTAAGGGAGATGGTGTTGGGGAGTGGATCAAAATTGATTTCGGCTCTATGCAAGAACTAAAGGGATTTGAGCTCATCAATGGCCTAGCTAAGTCATCTAATGCTTTCCAAGCAAATAATAGAGTTAAACGAATGAAACTGGAGTTCTCGAATGGGCAGACCATGATGGTAGATAATGATTTTTTAAGTAACGAATTTCCTGATGGTGCCGTTCATACCTCATTTGTGAAAATAACGATTGAGGCAGTAGAGAAAGGAAGCAAATATCACGATACGTGTATGTCGGAGATACGATTCTTCTAAGCATTCCTAACAAAGGAGAAGGCATATGAAGTGGAAAGAACCAACGTTTGGTGCAACACCTATGTTGAAAGCTTTAACTACGGCTAGTGCACCCAGGAAAGCAAAGGCTTTTTGATCTGGTAGAAGGACTTCGTAGAGAGTGTAAAAGAGAGGAGAAATCATGCGTTATATAAAAGCGGTTTTAATTATTGTATTTTCAGTGCTGTTGTCTGCTTGTACAGCAACCACAGGGGGGGACGTTGTTACGTCTTCGCAGTCCCCCAATATACCATCAAGTAATGAAGTTAAGGTAAATCAGGATGCTGCAAAGGGGACTGAAAAGAAGGCAAGATGGCTTTTAAATGGTCAAATAGGCGAAGAAGATCGAGTTCAATTCTTAACCAATTTAGATGATCCTACTGGAAAAGCTAATATTCGTATCGACGACCTGATTGACACCATGCAAACTCGGGAAGAACGTATAAAATATCACGGCTCACATGTAGATGTCGGGAAAATAACAAGTGACGGCAGTCGTATGGCAATTACAAGAGATGTTTATGGGGAGCAACCAGATGATCCACTCATTATTGAAGTGTATAATTTGGATGCGGGAGAAAAAGAACGAGAGTTTAAATTGCCGCCAGCTGCTCAATATCCTGTTATCTCTTCTGATTTAAGTAAATATTTATATGCATTGAACGGGCATTTGTATTTATATGATGCAATAAGTAAGCGAACTACAGAAGTGAAGACTGGAAAAGGCAAAGCAGACGTGAGTAATATTTTCCAAGGGCAGGGAGTGTTTTCACCAGATAACACCAAGTTTTATTTTGTGGATGATCAGCCAGGGATCGTAGTGCTTGATCTGTCTGGCAATAGTGGTACAAAGCGCCTGCTTGCAGGAACTGATGTCTCGGATATTATGCAATGGGGTCAGGGGAACCAACTTATTTTTACTACTTATAAAAATGATAATACTTTCATAAGCGATATTTATTCACTAGATATACCCACTGGAAAGGTACAGTTTATAACTAAAAATGGGGGCCATTTTATTCTATCTCCAGATCAAAAAAAACTAGTAAAGGCAGATAATGAGGCTGTAAAAATGTTCATGATCGATATAGACAGTGGGAAAAAAGAAGATATTTCGTCCATTGTAAATGGAGAAGGAACCTGGGTAGTACCAATACAGTGGATCAATACAAAAACCAATTATATGAAGTATAGCAACAAGGTTAAAGTGAAAAAAATTACGGCCTCTTCTACACTGCCTAATCAGGGGAATCTTTCTTTTAGCGTGAGCAATTTAACGGACGATAATAATTTAACTCCTTGGTGTGAAGGATCTAAGACAGGTGGAGTAGGAGAATCGGTAACTATAGATTTAGGTTCAATTCAAGAGGTCAGAGGTATAGATATGGTTGATGGCATTATATGGATTAACAATAAGTATTTAGACATGAATACCATCCAAAAAATGAAACTCGATTTCTCGGATGGACAATCAACAGTGCTTGAGAACAATGACACACGTGTCAAGTTCGATGAACCTATACGAACTTCTTTCGTTAAGATTACCATCCTGGAAGTGAAAAAAGGCGCCGACTTACCAAATACATGTATAGGTGAGCTGAAGTTATTGTGATTAGTTATAGGAAACGAGTGCTAATAAGTAAAATTGCTTTGTTCGTCTTGATCTTTTCCATGCTAGGCGGGTGTATACAATCGAATGAGGGCCAAAAAGCGCAGGAGCAGAATGAAAATCATGCTTCTGTCTCTCAGCCCAAGAAACTTCCTCCAGCAAAAGGGCCCATAAATTGGTTGTTGTTTGAAGCGGAAAATGGAAATATGCCTATGGATTATCTAGCTAATATGGATGATCCTACAGGTAATACGTTTATTGATACAACTGATATTATTGATCGATTGTACGCAAGTGAGAAAGAAGATTTCCCTAGAAGTGAGCTGGAAATAATGCGATTTTCTAGTGACGGCAGGACTATAGCTCTGAGCAGATATTCACATATGATAGATTACAGTGCCATTTTTATTTATGACTTGTCCACATATAAAAAGTTGCATGAATTTAATATACCTGATAGGGAAAACGTCGTAATATCACCGGATTTAAGTAAATGCGTGTACACCAAGAATGGAGATTTTTTTCAATACAATGTTCAGGGACAAGTCACTCAAAAACTATCTATTTCCAACTTTACTGGTTCGGAAGAATCCATTGGATATAGTGTGTTTTCTCCGGATAGTTCAAAATTATGTATTGAAGATAATGGCACTCTATTTATTTTTGATCTGATGTTGAATAAAGAGGTTCAACGAATCACAGTGGCCAAGGCAATGAAGGTTTATCAGTGGCTTTATAATAATAAAATAGTTTATCATTCCTATGATGACGAAAAGTGGTACGTGCTGAATTTAAATGACGGAAAGAAGAGGATGTTGGCAGAATTCTCTGAGAAACCTGTTTTAACCTTAGATAACCAAAGGATTGCTTTTTTAAACTCACAAGGTGAGATGCGACAACGTGATAACCAAACAGGTCTGCCTATAAAATATTCCAATGTATTACACAGGATAGGCTATAACGTGTCCCCTACACAATGGGTACAGACAACAACGGATTTAATGAAATATCGAAAAAACATCACGGCACAAAAAATTATTGCTTCATCTACACTTCCGGACCAAGCAGGGAACTCCTATGCTGCCCGTAACATCATGGATGGAGATGCAAGCACAGCTTGGTGCGAAGGAGTCAAGGGAGATGGTGTTGGGGAGTGGATCAAGATTGATTTCGGCTCTATGCAAGAACTAAAGGGATTTGAGCTCATCAATGGCCTAGCTAAGTCATCTAATGCTTTCCAAGCAAATAATAGAGTTAAACGAATGAAACTGGAGTTCTCGAATGGGCAGACCATGATGGTAGATAATAATTTTTTAAGTAATGAATTTCCTGATGGTGCCGTTCATACCTCATTTGTGAAAATAACGATTGAGGCAGTAGAGAAAGGAAGCAAATATCACGATACGTGTATGTCGGAGATACGATTCTTCTAAGCATTCCTAACAAAGGAGAAGGCATATGAAGTGGAAAGAACCAACGTTTGGTGCAACACCTATGTTGAAAGCTTTAACAACCGCTAATGCGCAAAGGAAAGCAAAGGCTTTTGATCTGGCGGCAGAACAAAAGAAACAAAAACTGAATTATCCTGATTGGGCTCAGACTTGGATGCGTAAATACAAAGAAGATTGGTATATCGCTCAAGCCAACGGTGACGAGGTAGGTATGCGTAAAGCGCAAAAGCTGGCAGAAGGCCTTCGTAGCAAGCTCCGCGAAATGGCTACGATGCCCAAGTGGGCCCAAGAGCAAATGCAAAAAGAAACCGTTCGCTGGATGACTGCTGAGGCAAGCGGGAATATCAAGCAAAAGCTAGCTGCTGAGGAAGCGGGACGAGCTATACGAGAGAAGTTGGGTCTGGTTAATACGAGCACTAAAGTACCACTAGAAGAACCAGTTACCAACGAACCGAAGGATGAACCTACAAAAAATGTAAAGACCCCGGCTGGGAAATGGATACCTGCTGAGTTCCAGTATAACGGTAGTTCTGAAGCTGAGAAATATTTCAGAAAGCATTCAAAAAAATTTATTAAACAGAAATGGAATCAAGAAAAGCTGCACAGTTTGTGGGAAGCTACAAAAAGTATAGAAAAAACGTATCATATTCAGCTTGATCCACGCCTTTTGTTAGCTATTATTATTCAGGAAGGAACGGGGAGCTTTAATACGAGCAGTACGAATCGAGCAGCCGACGGTCAGCATGGTGTCGAGACTAATTATGCAAAGGATTTGGTGAAGGCACATAATTTAATATTTGGTAAAATGTTGGGATATATTTATTATGGTGAGGAATTTAGACAAGTTGTAATTAAAAACAACAACTTGAAGGGGATTAAAGGTAAAGGTGATATATATCAATACTGTAGTTGGAAAACCCCGATTGTAAGAATGAATTCGAAGAGAGTAGATTATGGGCCGTATGCTGGCCATGGTACATGGGGCGGAGATGTAAAATCCATTTATGACAAACTAAGTAATAAAGAGTCTGATAATTATGACTTATATCTATCAAGTATTAGTAAAAGCACAGCTCAAAATATTGCTAGCGCAGAAGGTATAAAACTTCCTGCTGTTACCTTCAAGGCACTACAAAATGCACAAGATAGTCGTGGTAAAGCAAATTATGAGTGGACGGTAACGGGCGAACGATAAGTTAAAATTCGGAAAGGGGAAAAGAAGTGTACAAACCAAGTTACGGTTATTTTATTATATTGATTTTTTTGGCTTTAGGAGTAACCGCATGTAGTCTTTCAGACATCAATACTTATAACAATGGGAAAACAGCTACTGCTAAAGTTAAGCAAGAAAGCACTGGCTACTATCCAGAGAAAAGAACAGACAAAGCCAAGAATGTTGTATCTGCCGATCCTAAACCCCTTCAGGATGAGGACTTCACAATATCATATCGGTCGCACAAAATTGATAAGAATACGGATATTAAAGAACTTATCCATAAGTGGGGTTACAGTGAGGGATACGATAGCTTCAATCGGGGATATATTAGTGGGAATGGAACCTACAGAAGATGGAACTTTTCTTATCCTAACTATAAAGATTCAGAAATTCGATTTGTAGTTCTATCTAAGATCGAATTTGAAGGGGAGGAACCGGTTGATGGTGAAAGCTATCTAGTAGCCGTGAGCTTGGAAAATCCCAAGTTTAAAACTAAAAGAGGATTGAAAATCGGTGATACACTTGGCAAAGTACTGCAGCTCTACGGCCAACCCAGTGTCATAACAAATGGAGGTCTGCTTTACTCCAAAAATGGCCTGCATTTGAGTATTCATTGGGATAATAAAACAGAGAAAGTAGATAATATTTTCATTGAATATAACATGGAGAAATCCATAAAGCAGCAACGCAGCGCTGATTATGTAGATGAAGATGCTCAGCCCGACCCTGATCTGGAACCATATACTATTCAAAGGGAACAATCATTTACCACCACTCTTAATGGATGGGGAGAAGTAAAGTTTATCTCCACTTTAAAAGGTGAGGATACGAATGATCTGATACAAGCAAAGTTTTTTTTGGAAGCTAACAGCGGGAAGCATGCGGAAAACAAGGTTCAATACGAGTTTCCTGAATTTTATGGTAACAACGGTAGGATGATCGACAGGATCAAGGCAGTAAGCTTCAAGGATTTAAATCAGGATGGGCGTACGGACATTGTCATAATTGCGGATTATATCACCGGGGTTAATGCACATGGAATAGAGACTCACCCTGTTGCGGGGATTTACTTTCAGAAAAAGGACAATACGTACACTACCCTGCCTGAACTGGATAAGAATATTAATCAAACAGGCCATAATCGAACGCTTCAAAATGTCATTCAATACGTAAACAATCAACGAATAAACGTGCAATAAGTAATGTAAGAAGGGAGTTTTGTGAAATCAACTTTGTAAAACAGAATACAATACTATTGTTAGCAGTGTTAATTAGCATGTTATTGAATGGATGTGTGGAAAAACAAACGAACGAAAAGCAACGCACAATTGAACCTATGAAACCTGACACTAAAGTGATAGAGCAAACAGCTGTGTCGGAACCAGAGTCTGCTAATCAAGATCGAAATAGCAATATTGTTACTCCAATAAATAAAAAAAATAGCGCTCACGCTACAGATTCTAACACATTAGATCAGTTTATAAAGAGAATCCAACCTCAGGATGAGCATCTACAAAAAATATTAAAAGAAGATTTGGACCGTGATGGAAAGCCGGAATACGTGCTTGCTTTTGGGTTAGAAAAAGAGGACATTGACAACATATTTGTAATCCGGGAGGATGCCGGCTATCACATCATTGATAAATTAAAGGACCAGGTTATAGTTGTGCATCTAAATACAGATGTAAAGATCATGAAGTTGGATCAAACAGATAAGAAATTTATCGTTGTATATTCCACTAGCGAAGTGGATGAGGCCGAAGGATTCTCTATATTTTCTTTAGACCATAACCGAATTAACAACCTGAATTACAATTATCCAGAAGCAACAGGGCAAGGAATCAGGAAGCTGGAGGATATTAATAAAGATGGTGTTTTTGAGGATGTGAGTTATTACCGTTTTCAGGATACTCAACAGCATACAATAATGACGTATCAGAAATTCGATAAGACTGGACAAGAAAAATCAAAAGTTCTTTATGAGAATAAAAACAAAAAATTTGTATATCCCCTGATTCCTAAAGATATTATCCTAAATTATTTGGAGGATCATTATCTTAAGAATCGCTTCTTCATACCCTTGCCTGAGATGGAGGAATTCACTGCTTTGTCAGAAAACCCCAAATATGATTTTGAGAATATCATAGATTTCTCCGCTATGGACTATACGGGATTAGATCTAGATATAAAAGAGATCGCTTATGAGGGTAATCAGCAGACCTTTTTAGTAAGAAGTAATTCAAATGAAGAGAAAACAGACAAAGGACTTATTTTTACGTTGGAAAAACAGTCGGGCAAGTGGAAGACTATAAGCATAGAGTTAAAAGATAAATTGTAGAGAGCGTGATATCCAGCATGAATCACTTAAAGGGCGGTCGTATTTGCTGCATGTTGTTATTACTAATTTCCTGTGTAGTACTGAACGGATGTACAAAGGGGAATGATTCTTCAAAAGTAGAAACAAATCATGCGCTTCCTCCTCAAAATGAAGCCAAAATGATTTCCTATTCGAAAAGGCTGAATGCGTTGGTTGGGACACTTCGTATAATCAACAATGAGAATATAGATTCTGAAGTCAGACAAAAAAAGATTGATGAGTTCACACAGGGTCTTCATTTGTTGTTAAACGAACCAGAAAGTGTAGAGATGAAGGATGGAGAATTAGTAGAAAAGTTCGATAATAATCTCACTATCTTAACAAAATCGTTTCAGTTAAAAAGTAGACAGCTAAACGTTAGGGTTATGAATTATAGAGCACCTAAAACGGTGACAGGTACGATCGGAGATAAATACACATTTATTCAGTGGTGGAGTACGAAGCAGCTTGTGCATGCCCAGATGATTGAGGATGGCGGGCCAGAATTAGCTACAGATTTTATCGTTCGGAATTCAGACCATGGAACACAGTTGCTGTTAGGGGGATATGTTTCAATATATCATCCAGACCCCATATTTGTTGATTTGTGGGAATTATCTGGGCAAAAGTGGACGGAGAAAAAAATAGCAATAGATAAGATGAAGCTCCCGGATTCGTGGGAATTGAACAAGGATGTGGATGAGTTTATTTTAGAAAATCGACAACATGATAGCATGAGTATCGAAGATCACCGCGATGGATTTTTAATAAGCAAGGATAATTCCGACAAGGGCATTACCATTGAGTTCTCCAAGAGCGGAGAGGTCCGTATTAATTCTGAACAGAGCATCAACTCAGATACTGATACTGGGCAGCAAAGCTATGAACTCATTCAAGAGAAATATTCGGAAAAAGGAATCGTTATTAAATATCCTCAAATTACGAAGCTTGAGGATGCTGAAAAACAAAAGTCTTTAAACCAAATTCTTAAGACCGAAGCTTTAGAAGGATTACACGATTATGCGGATTCCAATTCTGGAGTCCATGTCGAAATTGATTATGAGATCAAACGACAAAGTGAACGATTCTTGAGCGTTCAATATACGGGTATTCGTTATATGAAGGACGCAGCCTATCCTAGTCATATGTTTTATACGACGAACCTGGATATGAAGCAGGCTTCAAGAATAAGATTGAGGGATCTGGTAAAGGTCGAGAAACCTTTTATTGAGCTTATAAAAAGCGGGAAGATCACAGCTGTACAGCCCGAGCAAAAAGGATTAATCGGTGATTTTACAAAAGATGATTTGATTCAATTGTTAGCAAACGCGGATGTAACCAAAGGTTCGCCTTCGGAAGCAGAAATGGAATCGTTTAGTTATCTCACAAATGATTCGTTGGGGATGAGTGTACCTATGGCTCATGTAGTAGGTGACCATGCGGAGTATGAAATTCGTTTTGCACAGATTCCAGAGAATATCAGGCAGAATGAGGAACTATGGAGTGAGCTAAGTTCTGTTGAGGATCAGTCTGTTTCCACAGTTAGCGGTGGGAAATTGGATACCGATCAATATGAAGTTGAAGAATCACAGTCTTTTCGAACCACTGTCGAAGATTTTGGAACAGTGAAGTTTGTATCCACATATGGATATCCGGAAGGTCTTCGTAAATTTTTTTTCTTTTTATTAGATGATCAAGGACATATTTTATATCGATTCCCTGATTTCTACGGTAATGGTGAGTGGGTCGCACGTTACGGAGGCGTAGAAGCGGTGGCCTTCAAGGATGTAAATAAGGATGGATTGAAGGATGTTATCGTCATTGCCAATGTTGATAACGGGATTCATGGACCTGGTAGAGTTGATGAATTCCCTTTCTTATCTAAATGATGATCAGACACAGATGGTATTGTTCAGAGGATTAGTCACGCAGTTCAGAATCAAGTCGGTGTCCAATGTAGCCTATTTAGTCGTCGAAGCCCTATCCTGTACAAGCCAGCTGGATGAGGTAATTCATAGACAATCTTTTCAAAATGTGAAAATGAAGGTACAGACATTGCTCGAACATGTACTCAAATCATATCCTAAAGCCAATTGTACGAGTCGCTTAAAAGATCAGCTTTTACAGGAATTTACGATGCAATTCGATGAGACGGACTGGTCGTTTCTGAAACGTATAGCGTCTCGGCTTGGTTGGGGACTGATACCTGATCCGGTAGGAGAAAACCCTCAGTTTTATTTTGGATTACCCGATGGTGTCAATAGAGGTGAGCTGAAACAGTATAACTACTCCATGACCAGAAAAACCAAACCAGGGGCAAGCAAGGATGACAATCTTTTGTATTATAAAGTGCAAACGACGGGAGCGAAAGATGTGCTACAAATTGGGGATGAGGTCAAATTCAAAGGGAAAGCCTTATACGTCTTGCAATCTGTTGCCTTTATTCGACACAGTGCCTTGTGGCATGAATATGTGCTAACTACATCAGATGGAATGAAGCAGGAATTGATCTTAAACGAGAATATTCGAGGCATGTCATTGAAGTCGAAGGTGATTGGAATTGAAGAGGATCATGTGAAGGTATTCTTTTATGAAATGGATAAGGTCAAGCCGAATGTGAAGGAAACCTGTGCTTTTCCACATGCTACATTTTATACATCGGAAGGAAATACGGGGTGGTACTGCATGCCGGAGCTTTTTGACTTTGTAGATATCTACTTTCCGACCCATAACGAAAAAGACGCCATTGTAACCCACTCAATCCGAAAGAAGTCCAAAGGCGGCGACTTTATTAAGGACCCGTCGACGAAGATATTTATGACCAAGTACCGCAAAGCCATTATTTTTGAGAAAAATGAAATTTTAATTACGGGGAACGACGATGAAGTGGTGATTCGACTGCTGGATGACCATGGAATTGAATTGCGGAGTAAAAAGGACATCCGGGTTAAGGCCGATGGAAACCTGGTACTCAATGCGGGTAACACTATACAAGTCACAGCGAAAGATGCTATTGGTTTAAAATGCAAAACGAGTTTGGTGGAAATGGATGGTAACATAAAAATGACTGGAGAAAAGGTAAATACGCAATAACTAAATCCATCGTGAGAGGGTAAAGAGTATGGCTAAAGTAACTACTGGAGCAATCGTGAATGAGAAACCGTCAACCCAAGAAGATATGATTCAAGAATGGAAACGTAAAATAAGTAAGGGCGAATATCCTTTTATTCATGTAACTAAGCATAGCGCCAAAAGTGAAGAGAGTTAAATGTGTTAGCGATAACTGGATGGGGCTCCTAAGGAGCCTTATTTGCAGTTTGATGATCTATACCCTTTTGGTCCTGTTACATAGCCGTAAAGGTAAATTCCATAAGAGTGTGTTCATCTATGCAATTTTCCCCTAACATACAGTTACAAAGACCTATTCAACAGAAACTATGTACTATGACCAGATATACTGTATCCAATGACTTTATACTTATTTTTCTTCTCGGCTATATCGCTCGTAAATAGGATGCACTATAATTATACTACTTCTTAATCTGGGAAAAATTAGACGTTAACATAGGCTGCAACTATTTTTAAAAATGAAATGTTCTGTGAGTAGCCCTTCTCAGGAAGAAGGGGTCTTGTATTTGGGAACTTCGCTGTCGATAAACCAATCCGGCCCAGAGACGTCGATCACTTCTTTAGTTTTATAATTATAGTAAATGGTAATTTTGCTGTCTTCGTGACCTTTAATGTAACCATACAGATATATCCTTGAGTGGATAGCTGGATCATCCACAGCATAATCCTTTAATATGAAATCGGCGTTATAGTGTTCTTTAATAAATTCCACGCCGATGGGAGTGGCGATTTCTATTAGTTCTTTTTCTTGAGCTACTGAGAAACCGCACCCTGCTATAATAAGTAGCGTCATAAAAAGTATTAGACTCAACTTAAAAAATATGCTCATTTATGTATTCTTCTCCTAACATACAGTTATAAAGTCCTAATCGTTATTAGGTGTGAACTATTACCATAAATGCAGTGACCAATGACTTTGTTCTTATTTTCTTTTCCAGCTATACCGGAAGTAGACAGGATGCATTATAATGATTTTACTTCCTAATATTGGAATATTAATTTCGAGTATTTGGAATGTATCAGGAGTTCCTATTCTAAATGTAGAACCCTTTTAAGAGGAGGGGACGTCCTTTTTGGGATATCGGCTGTCTATGAACCAATCGGGCCCGGTCACGTAGAGCACCTCTTTTTTTTCATAGTCGTAAGCTATTGAAATTGTCTGACCCTCATGCCCTTTTATATAGCCACGAAGATAAACAGTAGAGTTAACGTAGCTGCCAATAAAGTCGTGATCTCTATATATAAACTCGGTCCTATAGTATTTTTTAATGTATTCTTTTCCAATAGGTATACCAGTTTGTACGTATTCTTCTTTTTCTGCGTTCGACGTATATTGCATGTAATAAAAGATTCCTACAAATATGGCTACCAAGGTAAAAGTAGTAATCCAAATTTTCTTTTTCATTTTTCTATTCTCCTTTAATGGAAATAATGACTTTTTATAACTCTATAATATATCAGCTAATTAGACAAGGTTGTGGATGAATTGCAATATATTAAAGACGAAACCTATTGGATCATATCAAATGAAGCTTACGAGTTGAATATTGATCCGAAGACTTATAAAAATGATAAGATTCCTAGTTGGAATGTTGTTGATTTAGATAATAAATTATTACATGACACGAATGGCTCCGGATTTGATGCAACAGTTTTCCATAATGAGAATAGCAATCAGGTGATTATAGGATACAGGGGAACAGAACCAGGAGGGCGACCTATATGGAGTCGAATGATGGATATAGGAACCGATGTAAGTGATGTTGTAGGTGGACGTGCAAAAACGCTGAATCAAATTCATGATTATTATGTACATAATCCGGAAGAGGTTAAAACTTTCCCCCCACAGGTACAAAGTTCATTTCAGCAGTATGAGGCACAGTATCAGAACAATCAGTTTACAAAAGCTCAAACACTGTACGATGAAGTGAAGAAAAAATATCCGACCGCTGAAATCTCTACAACAGGACATTCTCTTGGCGGAGCGGAAGCGGAATATGTCGCAGTAATGAATGGCTTGCCATCTGCGAGTTTTAATGCTCCTAGTATTGTACAATTACTGCCCGAAGAACTTCAAAAGAGGGTAGAAGCAGGAGAGTTCAAGAAGACAAATGTGGCTTTAGCCCATCCAGGAGATACCGTTGGTGGGGGAGCTACTAAAGCTAATCAACATGTGGGAGAAACGTATCATATTGGAAACGATTATAAAACTGCCAATGTAGCCAAGTTTACTATTCCTGTTTTAATTCCCATGGAAAGAAAAACCGAATTGGAAAGACTTATTTTTGGCCCAAAATGGTCCCCAATTGTATATCTTCCAGTCACACTGCCTATGATGCAGCAAGATGCATTCACCAAATTCTATAATTCAGTATTAGGTGGAGAGCACACTCATGCAATGGAACACTTTACATTTGATAAAAACGGCAATATCAGCAATCCATTATACACCATGGACGGACAATTGGTGGAAGGTAATCCGCGGCTGCAAGCATACGAACAAATGCAGGCGGCGCAGGCAGAATTTAAGGAAGTCATGGGCGATCTGGTCGAACGCTACGGTGGACAAATGGGTGCCTTTGGGCAGTTTGCTGCTACTGCACTGGGAGTGAATTGGATGGGAGAAGGACAGCAGAATGGTCGCTCCAATGGTGGGGCATATTTTGTGGGCAACAAAAATGGGGGCACAATTCAATTAACACCTGAGGAGCTAAAGCACGCAGCTAGTCAAATGCGTTCCAGCTTGCATGGGTTCTCTAGCGATACCCGAGCATCCATCCAATTATTTCAGGCTCATATCGGAACAAGTGAAAGTCAGTCTTTGACCCCGCTTGCGCATAGTGCAACGGCAACGTTAGATCGGATTAATCGCTGGTATCAGGAATCGATTACGGAGATAGCGGAGTATATAGATCGCAAGGGCCAGGAATTTACGATGGTGGATCAGTAATAGATCAGCAGGAAGAACACAACAGGGGGCTAAAGAGATGGGCAGAATATCTTTGAGCCTGGGGGATCTGCGGAGAGCTGTACAGCAGTGTGAACAGCTAAAGCAAAGACTTCAGCATCAGGAGCAGCAGATGAAAAATATATATGGTCGTCTGCAAGACTGGAGGGGTGAATCCGCTACTGAATTAACACGTAAAATGGAGACATTTCTCCAAGGAACCACGGTACGGATTCAAGAGTTGGATGAGCATAAAGAGCAGTTAAAGCGTTACATTCGCAAAATGGAAGAAGCTGATCGGCGGGAAGAGAGATGCAAACGGGCAGCGCAATGGTAATATAAAGCCCAAACCATTACAGTTAGCTACATAATTTAAAAAACCGTACACCGTGAGGGTACTACAGCGGGTACGGTTAAAAGTGTTTGAATAAAATTACGTATATAGTAGAAGAAAAAAATTATTCTCACGGAATAGCGACGATAACGCCTTTGTAGTCTGCAGCTTTCTTATCCAGTTCTTTGGAACCTTCGGTAAGGGATTTGCCAGAAGAATTCGTAAGTTGATAATTGATCGTTCTCCTTGGACACCGGCAGCTTTAGGATGAGACGAAAAAAGTGTAAAAATATTGAAAAGCTACAAAGTTCGACATATTGTTCGCTTTTTCTCACCATATTCTATTGAATCAGGGATTTTGTTTGCTATTTGGAATATATTTATGTATAATCGAACGTGTTGAAAGGTTGATTGTACGTAATATGCTGATGAGGGTGGGTCCATGACGCTGCTCGACAGTAATGAAGGCAAGAAGCGAATGTGTCAGATTTACAACGAAATTTCAAAGGAACTGTTCGGCTTCGGGACCACGCTACTGCGGGCCACCGTTGAGAACAACATTGTTACCTTTGTGGCGAAGCACCGGCGTTCTCCACGCTCGGCGGCATTGGAAGTGGAAGCCCCCAGCTTGAAGCTGGAGGTGGATTTCCGAATGTCCATGCTGTATAAGAAGAGACTTCGCGAAAAGCTGATTGAGGATATGGGGCTCGATATTGAAGCTTTACTGCGTGACTATGATTCAGCAACGCAGTGGGCAATCACGAACATCATACTGAAAGCATCCTAATACAATTGGATATCGGCTTTTCGCTTCGGATCTATCTGAGGGGAGAACCTGTTATAACGCACAGCGGGATCAACTTATTCTTTGTTTACGAAGAAAAGTATTCTTGTTTTTACAAGAGTACTTTTCTTTTTTGTGTCATCAGGTTCGCAAAATGAATAAATAGGGGGAGTTTCAAATGAAAAAATGGTTTAAAGGGTTCATGGTTTTGACCCTGGCATCTGTTGTGCTTGCAGGTTGCGGCAGCAATGCTACCGGAGGTCAGGAAGATGGAAAAAGCAGCTCGGCTGATGGCAAGAAGAAGCTAATCATTTCCACATGGGGCTTCTCCGAAGACTTCTTTAACAAAGAAGTGTACGAGCCTTTTGAGAAGGAACATAACGTTGATATTGTAGTGGAGATCGGGAATAACGCAGAACGGTTGAACAAAATTAGTCAAGGAAGCACAGACGTCGATCTGATTTATCTGTCTGATTATTATGCCCAACAGGGGGTTCAACAGGGTTTGTTTGAAAAGCTGGATCGCAGCAAAATGCCGAACCTGAATCAAATTTATGATATTGCCAAAGCACCGCTGGGTGAGGAATATGGCCCTGCTTATACGATTGGCCGCCTCGGTATTGCTTACAACCCGGAGCTAGTTAAAAAGAATGTGACCTCTTGGGCTGACCTGTGGGGCAGTGAGTTCAAAGGAAACGTGACTCTGCCGAACATTACGGCTACGGCTGGACCGATGGTCGTAGATGCGGCCTCCAAGGTAGCGGGTAGTAAAGAGTTTAATGAAGACCAGGCATTCGGGAAACTGAAAGAGCTGAGTCCAAATATCGTTAAGTTTTATAGCAAAACCTCCGAGTTCGTCAACATGTTCAGTCAGCAGGAAATCGCGGGCGGGCCGATTATGGAAATGTACTTCAAAGATTTGCAGGCGGCTGTGCCAGAAGCGAAATTTGTATCTCCAAGTGAAGGTGCTTATGCAGTAATGAACACGATTAATGTAGTGAAAGGCTCCGACCAAAAGGAGTTGGCTGAGGAATTTATCAACTGGCAGCTGAGTAAGGAAGTTCAAGAGAAGTCTGCCAAGGCAAAGGTTGATTCTCCGGTGAATACCCAGGTGGTGCTGTCCGGTGCGGATACAGAAGGAATTACGTATGGTACAGATGTGGTAAACAAGCTGACCAAGCTGGATATGAAATTCGTCAATGACCATATCAAGGAATGGACGGACCGCTGGAACCGGGAAGTTACACAATAATGAAAAAAGTCATATTAGATGTAGATACAGGCATTGATGATGCGTTAGGTATTTTACTGGCGGCCAAAAGCGGTCAGCTGGAAATCCAAGCGATTACTACCGTATGCGGTAATGTATCGCTTAAACAGGCAACATTGAACACATGCAAAATCCTCGACCTTTTGAATAGACCGGATATTCCGGTTTATCGGGGGGCCGATGCCCCCTTGATCCGTAAAGGATTGCATGAGCATCGTATTCATGGAGAAGACGGTATTGGAGGCGCATTGAGTGGGGTTGTCCCTGCCATTTCTGCGTCCGAAGGTTTTGCGCCGGACATCATCATTGATGCAGTCATGGCTCATCCAGGAGAACTGACGCTGGTTTGCACCGGTCCGCTCACGAATCTGGCGTTGGCGCTTCTGAAATGTCCGGAGTTGACGCAATACGTCAATGAGGTCATTTTTATGGGCGGTGTTATTCACGGGTGCGGCAATATTACGCCTGTAGCGGAATATAACATGTATGCTGACCCGGAAGCGGCGCGGATCGTATTTCATGCCGGATTTGGGTGGTTGATACAGGTGGGACTGGATGTAACACGGAAGGCACTGCTGACGACGGACCATATTGCCCGTCTCACCGATCCGGCGATTCGCAGCTATGTGGCTGAAAGCACCGCCATTTATACCAAGCGTTATGAGGAACGTAACGGAGTAAAAGCGTGTGCGCTTCATGATCCACTTGCCGTAGGCGTGGCGCTGAATTCGAGGCTGGTGGAAACTTCGCTTATGTATGTCGATGTGGAAACCTCCAGCCGTATATGTGACGGACAAACGGTGGGCGATGTGCAGAACCGTCTCAATCATAGCCCAAACATGAACGTGTGCGAACAGGTGGACAGCGAGGCATTTCTGGAGCTATTTATTCAGGTGCTGAACAAGGAATAACATTTTGACCGCAAGGAGCTATCCATGAAGAAAACATACTTGTATTGGCTGCTGCTGCCAGGTCTGCTCTTTCTGGCGGTGTTCATGGTCATTCCGATTATGTTGACGATCGGTACGACCTTCGTACAGAACAGCTCATTCACCCTGGAAGGCTATCTCCATTTCTTCAAGGACCCCTATTTTCTGAAAATATTGCTGACTACGCTGGAAGTCAGTGTCGTTACGACGCTCGTATGCGTATTGCTTGGCTTCCCGACGGCTTATTATATTTCCCAAAAGTCCCCGCGTCGTAAAGGGATTTTGCTGGCCTTGGCTATCTTTCCCTTGCTGACCAGCCCGGTGGTTCGGTCATTTAGCTGGATGGTCATTTTAGGTCGCAAAGGGCTGTTGAATCATGCGCTTATCGGTCTAGGACTCGTTGATGAGCCGCTCAATATTTTGTATACCCCGACGGCGATGATTATTGGTCTGGTTCATTTGTTTCTACCGCTGATGATTATTTCACTGATCGGTGTGCTTGAAAATATCGACGGTGATCTCGTCCATGCGGCTCAGAGCCTCGGTGCATCACGTTTCAGCGCATTCCGTAAAATTGTGTTTCCGCTGTCTGTGCCAGGTCTGATTATCGGAAGCATTCTCGTTTTCGTGGGCAGCCTGACGGCTTATACGACACCAGCACTACTTGGAGGAAAACAGCGCGTCATTGCTACATTCTTGTACCAGAACGCGATGACGTTGAATGACTGGTTTCTCGCCTCCGTTATTGCAACGATTATGATTGCCATTACATTTATCGTGGTCGGTCTCTTAAATAAGGCGGCCCATAAACTCAATCCGAAGGGGTAGGTGGATATGCGGGAGAAACATTACGGACTAGGCTTCTTTAGCCTGCTGGTCTTCATCTTTCTGCTCGGTCCGCTGTTGATCATATCGGTCACTTCTTTCGAGCCGGGCACGGTACTAAAATTTCCTCCGCAGGGCTTTTCTTTGCGCTGGTATCAAAATATTTTTGAGGTGGACCTATTTTTGTCCACGTTCAAAACGTCGATTGTCGTCTCTCTGCTAGGTAACATTTTGGCGCTGCTGATCGGTATGCCTGCTGCTTATGCGCTTAGTCGTTTTTCGTTTCGCGGGAAGGATGCGCTGAATGCCTTGTTCCTCTCCCCGCTGCTCATACCGGGTATTGTGCTGGGCTTTACACTGCTGCGTTATCTGATCATTGTTTATCATTTGCCGGTATACGCAGGATTGTTGATCGGACATACGGTGATTATGCTGCCGTTCATTATACGGGTCATTGCGTCCAGCTTGTCCAACTTTGATTTTGCGATTGAGGAAGCAGCGCTCAGCTTGGGAGCCGGACGGCTGGAAACCTTTTTCAAGGTGGTTCTGCCCAACATTCGTTCGGGTATTATTGCGGCTATCCTGATTGCCTTTCTGGAATCATTCAACAATGTCGACATTTCCGTCTTTATGACAGGACCGGGATTCAGTACCCTGCCTATTCAAATGCTGACCTATGTCGAAAATTATTTTGACCCGACGATTGCAGCGATTTCGGTAATGCTGATGATTTTGACCGGTATTCTGATGTTCTTGATTGAACGACTGATGGGATTGTCTTACTTCACTAAAAGGTAATGGAGGCTTCAACCATATGGCACTGCTTACTCTGGATCGTGTATCGGTCGCTTATGACAACCAACTGATCTTGCAGGATCTCGATTTGCAGCTCGAACGGGGGCAACTGCTCTCGTTGCTCGGGCCGAGTGGATGTGGCAAAACGACCACGCTTCGTCTGATTGCAGGATTTCTCGAAGCTAAACAAGGAACGTTTTGGTTTGGCGATAAGGATTACACTCGGGTTCCGGTGAACAAACGGAATTTCGGTTTTGTATTCCAAAGCTATGCGCTTTTCCCGCATTTGTCTGTTTTTGATAATGTTGCCTTTGGACTGCGGCTGCGCAAGGTGAAGGAAGATGATATAAAACGCCGTGTTATGGCTATGCTGGATACAGTCAGTCTGGGGGGCTTTGAAAAGCGGTTCCCCGGCGAACTGTCCGGTGGACAGCGTCAGCGTGTTGCGATTGCGCGGGCGCTTGTGATTGAACCCGACCTGTTGCTGTTCGATGAACCGCTGAGTAATCTGGATGCAAACCTGCGTGTGAATATGCGTGTGGAAATTCGCCGTATTCAACAGGAATTGGGGATTACCACTGTATACGTATCGCATGATCAGGAGGAATGTTTTTCGATTTCTGACCGGGTTGCGATTATGAACAAGGGGAATATCGAGCAGTTGGATGCGCCATCGACGATTTTTAAATATCCAACCACCGAATTTGTCGCCCGTTTTATTGGATTCAATAATTTCCTGTCCTTTGACGAGCGTGCTGAGGAGGGGGAACGAATTCGTCTGAGTACAAGCGATCTTTCGTTCAGTGTGGCCCGTAATCAGGGTACAGTCCAGCCGGGTGCCCGTCAGGGGGCTATTCGTCCGGATGATTTGGTTATCCGCACAGCAGGCAATGAGACGGGAGAAAATGAGCTTCCCGGTATCATTAAAGTGAGCACTTACCTGGGGCGCAGCTATCAGTATGTGGTAGAAACGGCGAAAGGAAGCTTCACCGCCAATCAGGAGATGGACACGCCGTACCTGAGCGGTCAACGGGTTACCCTGCATTTTCCGGTGGATAAAATGGTGCTGGTCCAATAATCAGCGGGTTCAATGAAGGAGATACATCATGCGTGCAGACAAAATGATTTTACAAGTAAAAGTGTATAACAGCTATTACAAGACGTTCGAGGAAGGCAATGTTGCTATACTTGACGGCAAGTTTATGTATATCGGTCAGCGTGGCCTGGAGTCGTTTGAAGTGAATGAAATTGTGGAAGGACGGGGGAAATATATGATTCCCGGCCTGATCGACATCCATCTGCATATTGAAAGCACAATGGTGACACCAGCAACCTTTTCCTATGGACTCATTCGCAACGGTGTAACGACGATTGTACCGGAACCGCACGAAATGGCGAATGTTTTCGGATTGGAAGGCATTCAGGAAATGATGACGGCTAGCAAGGAGTGCGTAGCTGATATGTTCTATGGCATTCCAAGCTCCGTCCCGGCAACATCTCTGGAGACCTCGGGTGGGGAGATTGATATTCCTGAGATTGATGTACTGTTGCAAACCGGTGAGATGATCTGCCTGGGTGAAATTATGAACTATGTGGATGTGATTCGTGATCCGGAAAGCAAGACCAACCGCATTTTGCGCCATGTTCGTGAGCATTACCCGGAGCTGATCATTGAAGGGCATACGCCGCAGTTGCTTGATCTGGACCTGCATCAGTTGATCTACGCGGGAATTGGCTCGGACCATACCCTCCAAAGCATTGAAGGCATGAAGGCGCGTATGGCTGCGGGGATGTTCATCGAGATTCAGGAAAAATCCATGACCCCTGAAGTAATGGAGTATTTGATTCAGGAAGATGTGGCGCAGCATTTTTGTTTCATAACGGATGATGTGATGCCGGATTCCTTCGTAGAGCGTGGGCATCTGAACCATATTGTAAGCAAAGCAATCGGGATGGGCATGAAGCCTGAGGATGCGATCTATGCAGCTACGTTTACGCCTGCGACACGGATGCGTATGCACGATCGGGGCACGATAGCGCCGGGGAAAATAGCTGATTTTGTATTGTTGTCCGACCTGAGCGATTTTGAAGTAGAACGGGTGTACAAGGATGGGCAAAAGGTATTCGATAAATTTGAGGAATATCATCAAGAGTCGTTAATCTACCGTTTTCCACCTCATTTTTACCAAAGTGTAAAGCTGAAGCCGCTCGCAGAGCAGGATTTCACCGTAGAGCTGGATGTAGCAGATGGTACGCATCATTGCCGTATTATGATGGTGAAGGACGGATCGACATTTACGAGCGAACGAATTGCACCTGAGCAAGTGTCGAAGGGTGAGTTGATGTGGGAACAGAGTGAACACGGACTCATCGCTACTTTTGAGCGGTATGGCAAAAACGGCAACCGGGCCTACGGTTTGATCGGGGGAGACACAATTAAGCGCGGGGCGGTAGCAACCACGTATTCGCACGATAACCATAACTTGCTGGTCGTGGGGCATAACAAGCAGGATATGATATTGGCGGCGAATGCAGTTCTTTCCAGTCAAGGCGGCTTTTGCGTAGTTGAAAATGGCAAGGTGCTGTCCCATCTGCCGTTAACCGTAGGCGGGATTTTAACAGAAGGACCGCTGGAAATGGTAGCGGCCCACGTGAAGGAGCTGCGTTCTGCCTTGCTGTCGCTCGGCTATCGCCATTACAATCCGATTATGTCGCTGAGCACTCATTCTTTACCTGTCAGCCCGGCTTTGAAAATTACGGATCACGGCCTGATTGATGTAAACGCAGGCAAGGTTGTACCTTTGATTGTGGACCCTTCGGAGATAAAAGAATAATAGTAGAGCAGACCCTCTTGCGGGTCTGCTCTTTTTTGTCGTGATTTAGGCTATGAATTCAAAAGCCGGGGCCGGGGAAACCGTTGAGTCGGGCAATCACGCCAATTTGTCCTCATGATTTGACACCATCAGCGATCAGCCTCCTTCTTATTAGGTTGCTTTTTTACATTAGCATATCACGAGTCAGATAGGATTCGTCCAATATTAATGATTCTGCAGACAAAATTAACATCTTCTATACCCTTATTGATGTAACCTATGAGTAGAGTTTGCCTTGCAATCACTAAATGAAGCGAACAGCCAATGAATTTTCAAAGGATTTGACACTTCACGTAATCTTCATGATTAAGGCCTAATAAGCTCTTGCAATTAACTAACCTAGTGTTATAATTAAAACAGGATTTAGATTAAGTCTAAATTAATTACTGAGTATTTATTGGAATCACGTATGCGATTTGCAGGTTAATCAAACACTAATGTCAACGGGAATTCAGGCTTCACTCCAACTATACTATTGGTGAACATGAGAGGGGAATTACACATGAGTACATTAAATCACACGAACGTTCAACCTACACAAGAGGCTATTCAAGAATTGCATAAGGCTTTGAACCGTCAGGTAGCTACCTGGTCGGTGCTGTACACGAAGCTGCATTATTTCCACTGGTACGTAAAAGGACCTCATTTCTTCACACTGCATGCTAAATTTGAGGAGCTTTATAATGAAGCGACAGCTAATCTGGACACCATTGCTGAACGTTTGCTGGCTATTGGCGGCCGTCCGACTGCTACCTTGAAGGAGCATTTGCAACTGTCAGCCATTCAGGAGTCCGCAGGTGAGCAGGCAGCCGACGCTATGGTAAAATCCGTGGTTGCGGATTTTAAAACCATCACTACTGAGCTGGCTAATGGCATGGAAGCAGCAGATGCCGCACATGACAAAGCGACAGAGGATCTTTTTAATGGTCTGAGAGAAACGATAGATAAACATATCTGGATGCTTAGCGCATATTTGGGATAAGCTTTTGGGGGGGATTCCCACGGATATGGAGATCAGGTGAACAAGACACTCATCCCGTTGGTTCCAGACCGCCACTGGAGTATAATGACGGATAGGCGTGAAAGACAACGGGCTCATAAGTATTGAGTGCTGCCGGGATGGGGTGTACGTATGGAAGTGAAGCAACAGCTTTTGCGTGAAGCGGAGCAGTTTATATATACATGTTATGAGGAGCTGGGCCGAAGCCGCAATGAAGCGGAGGCCCGGCTTCTTGATATTCGTCATGACATAGATACTACGGGAACGTACGATCATACCTCTGATGAGCTGGAGCATGGGGCACAGATGGCTTGGCGTAACAGCAATCGTTGTATCGGTCGTTTGTTTTGGGACAAGCTTCTGGTAAGAGATGCCCGCGAGGCTTCAAGTACAGTGGAAGTAGTTCATGAGCTGCTGGAGCATATACGCATAGGCACAAATGACGGCAAAATCAAGCCGACGCTTACCGTGTTTCGCTCGTCCAAGCCGGGGCAACCGGATATTCGCATTTGGAATCATCAACTGATTCGATATGCCGGCTATGAGACCGCTGAAGGAGTGATCGGGGACCCGATCTCGGTGGAATTCACAAATGCGTGCCGCCATATGGGCTGGCAAGGAGCCATGACTCCTTTTGATGTATTGCCGCTGGTTGTGGAAGCAGGTGGACAGCCTCCTGAGCTGGTTGATATTCCTGAACATCTGGTACATGAGGTATCTATTGAGCACCCGGAACTTCCGGGCTTGGCTTCGTTGGGATTGCGCTGGTATGCCGTGCCTATGATTTCGGACATGGCGCTGGAGATTGGCGGTATCCTCTACACAGCAGCTCCTTTTAACGGCTGGTATATGGGGACAGAGATTGGAGCGCGTAATTTTGCGGATACCTTCCGTTATGACATGCTGCCGCAGGTAGCTGAGCTGATGGGACTGGATACTACCAGCGAAACGACATTATGGCGTGATCGGGCGCTGGTGGAGTTGAACAGTGCGGTGCTGTATTCTTTTAAAAAAGCGGGAGTCAGCATTGTCGATCACCATACGGCAGCTGCACAATTCCAGCTGTTTGAGGAACGGGAAGCCCAGGCGGGGCGTGCGCTCACAGGCGATTGGACATGGCTGATCCCGCCGTTATCTCCGGCGACCACGCATATTTTTCATAGTTCCTACGATAATCGACTTGTGAAGCCAAATTTCGGAGTACAAGAGAAGCCGTATATGCCGAAGAAGCTCCAAGGCTGTCCTTTTCATTCTTGATCATGGAAAGCTTTAAGTATCGGATTCGGGTTCCTCTTCTATAGGATTAGAGTAAATCCAGCTTTTTCATATCATCAGTTTGAGGAGCGAGGCGGAGTTGGAAAGAAATCAGGCAGAGCGCATCGTCGCTGAGCTTTTGCAACGGGCTGATATAGGTGTGACGGTCAAGCTGGAGAAACGGTTTCCCGACGGGCGGCTGATTGGGGGCAAATATGCCATGAATGCTCACGCCGCTGATTCTGAGCTACTTGACCTTTCCGATGCTATGGAGCAGGAGAGTGGGTTAGAGACTCGACAACGGCTTGCGCTGCAAATTGAAGAAAACGCATGGAACTATGCGCTCAAATTGGTGCCGGAGATTGAGGCAACGTTTATTTCCGCCGTTATTGTCGAGTCCTTGTTGGCCTATCGGGTCCCGGTTATGGAGCAGTCTGACATTGCATAAGGATTATGATCCGAGAGCCGACAGGCTCTTTTTTGTGTGGCGAGATCAAACATGGGTCATTGGAACGATTCAAAGCAGAAGTTTTTTAAGTTGTGACACGCGTCCCTGAGACAATTCGAGCATCTCGGCCAATTCTTTTTGTGAAACATTAGGGTGCTTTTCCATGAGCTGTTTTAGTTTATGCAGGAGCTCAGTCTGATTTCTGTAATTCCTTCTTTTCTTGGGCTGAGCAGAACGTGTTTCGCCTGAATGACTGGAGGGATTATCGCTCTTTATTTTCTCAATGCAGTCGCTGCATATCAGATGATCTCTGAAGTAGCTCAGGTTATCTACGGTACCGCAAAAATAACAAGATACCCCTGTGTATTTACGGATCATCAGGCCCTCTGGTGTAATAAAAAAATCAAGGGCATCTCCAATATTGATATTCATAGAATTGCGCAGCTCCTTGGGGAGCACGATGCGGCCCAGATGGTCTAATGGTCGTGTCATTCCTGTATTTTTCATTATTCATTTCCCCTTTCATAAATGCGCTTATCGGTGCAAAAGTCGTAGGTTATGTATGTTGTAAAGTACAAAGCGCGTATATTGCAGTTTGAATTGTATTAGCTATGAACAAAAAAGAAGCTCCAGCATGACGAACAATGACGTCTGCCGGAGCGTGGTACAGCCCAATGAATCTAAGATGTCGAGTTAAATTATTGTGGGTTGGTTGTCCAAATACCGGCTACTTTTAATTGAACCCGCGAAGGCAGCTTCAACGCCGCCAATGTCAGATCGGCCATATCTTGTGGCTGAAGCATGCGGTCCTCGTCGCCAATCGGCAAACCTGCATTTGCCGCCAGTTCCGTATTGACTGTGCTTGGAGTCAGCGCGGTGACGCGAATGTTGGATTTGCGAACCTCCTGCATCAGCGCTTCCGTGAAGCCCATCAAAGCAAACTTGGAGGCGCAATACGCCGAGCCTGTCGCAAAGCCCCGCTCCCCTGCTGTGGAGGACACATTAATAATGTTGCCGCTCTGCTGAGCAAGCATGCTCGGAAGAACCGCGTGTGTGACATAATAGGTTCCCAGCAGATTCACGCGGATAATGCGTTCCCACTCTTCGGAATCCATGTCTGCGACTGTGCCAAACGTAGCAATTCCTGCATTGTTGATCAAAATATCGACAGCGCCCAGCTCATGCTCCAGCGAGGCTACAGCCGCAGCGGCCTGTGCGCGATCGGATATATCCGCGACAGCGCTAACCACCTTCACGCCGTATGTACTCCCCAGCGAATCTTGCAGCTTTTGCAGGTCAGGTAGTGTGCGTGAGATTAATCCCAAGTTGACGCCTTCCTTGGCCAAGGCCTCGGCAATGGCTTTACCAATGCCTTTGGTGGCGCCTGTAATAATGGCTGTTTTATTTTTAAGTTTCATCCAGTCTCCTCCTTATGGCTACATATCATAGTTGTGCATTTAGGGCACATGGTTATATTATACTGTTTTCATTTCCCTGAACCAAACTTCCACTCCAGGTCGCTTATTTCGCTTTGTTGCGACCTGGAGTGGAAGGCTTCTGACAATGGTCATGATGGCCTATTTGGAAATATGAATATCGCCTGAAGTCGTTTTGACCTTTATAACGTTCACACTGCCGGGAATGGATTCGGGAGTATCTATACTTCCTGAGTCGGAGTGGACATTATAAATACCTTTAAAATCAGGAGCCTGCTTAATCCTTACATCACCGAAGTCTGAATCGACTTTCAAGTTAGCTGTGGTACGTTGTGTGATATTCGTACTACCGGAGGTCAGGGAAACTTGACCATTGCCGCTATAATCGCGAATTTTGGCATCCCCTGAAGTGAGGCGCAATTCCATATCTGCTGTAATCTGACTAGCCGTAAAATTGCCGGATGTTAACTTGGCGACCAAGCGGGTACCTTGGAGGTTTGAAATCTCAGCATTGCCTGAAGTGGCTGTGATGCTTGTGTTTTGAATGGAGGCATCCTGTAGTTTTACGTTCCCCGAATGTACATCTGCCTGTAACCCTTTTAGGGTTTCACCAGCGGGCATTTCTACTGTGATCGTTTGTTTCAACTCAGGAGAGATTAAGAATGCCAGGGAAAGGGGTGGCTCAGATTGAATGGAAAGCTTACCGTTCTCAATGCGGGCATTGTGAATCTGGTCGGCTACTTGCGTCTGAACTTCTCCGCTCATGCGTATCGTGCCCTGCTCGCCGGAACCGGGAGTAAACACAATAGAGACATCATCGGAGCTATTCACATTAAGATCCTGTAGCTGTCCACGTGTGAACGTCCATTTTTTATCAATAGCTGTTATTTTCTGCATCGCTTGTTTATTCCATGGAGCACCGTAGGCCACCATCCCGGCCACACCGATGATGATACATAGACCCGCTGCAACAAACCATTTTTTATTCATGTTACTCGTTAGCTCCCCTCAGGGTAGTCTGATTCCATTTCCAGTACCGAACCGAACCTCTGACCAGAAGGTTCAGAAGGTAGCGTACTCCAGGCAGCAGCAATAGGCCAATCCCGGTCAACGTGATGGAAAAAAAGAATTTAGCGGGATAAAAATTGCCGTTTAGTGCATAATCCGCGACAGCGAGAAGCGGGGCCGCTATGAAGCTGACCACTGCTGCGGCCAACGAAACCCATACCGCCCATAAAGAGGCTAAGACAGGAATAGAGATTAGCAAATTGAGAAACAGCAGCCCTAAGAAAGTAAATAGATTGCGTGCGAAGCTTCCCTGGCGAAGCGGAGAAGGGGAAGCATTCCAGGTTGCGTTGGGATCATCCAGCGCTTCGCGAGCGATATCCTCGGGGTTGCCCAGTTCACTGGCAATTTCGGACTCACTTTTTCCATTCACCAACCCATAGTCAAAATGCTGACTTAAATCACCAAGCAGCTCATTACGTTCCTCTGCGGGGAGAGGGGAGAGACGTTGCTCCACCTCTGTAAGAAACTGTTTTTTATTCATCGGGATTTCCTTCCTCCAGTAGGTTTGCGACATGATGGACAAATTCATTCCATTCCCGTGTAAGTATTCTCGTGTAATTGCTGCCTGCATCAGTTAGTCGATAATATTTACGCGGGGGTCCCTCGGTCGATTCCTGTAAATAAGTTGTACAGTATCCCTCTGATACCAGACGGCGAAGCAGCGGATATAAAGCTCCTTCGGCTACTTCGATATGACGGGAGACGGCCTGAGCCAGTTCGTAGCCGTAACGGTCCCTGCGCCCAATTAAAACAAGAACGCACAGTTCCAGCACCCCTTTTTTGAACTGGATGTTCACATTCACGAGCGTTGCTCCTTTCTTGGATGTTATCGTTGCTTCATAGGTGCCGTTTGGAGTATGAGGGAGAAATGTATGCTTGAGCATAAATTAGTTCAGGTACTAATCATAAATCAGTAGTCAGGTATAATTTAACATCATGCACTGATTAATGCAAGGTACTAAAATTTTTAAAAATAAATGTACGGGCTCATTTTAGGAGTTTTCTTTTGCTTTTAGAGTCAATGAGATGGCGAATGTTGTTGAAAAAAGTATTTCTATTTAGAAAAACGCCGAATCTTGGGGGAATTTGCGGAAAGGGGTCCGCTTTAATTTCATTCATTAGGATGTTAAATTGTAAAATAAAAGGATCCATAGAGTTGAAGATCATTTCTTATGAAAAGGGTGGGCAAAGTATGAATTGGGAACGTTGGTATATGAAGCTGGATCAGGATGATGAGACTTGGGATGTATCGGAGGAAATCGTGCTTCGGGGCACGGTACAACTCCATTTTTGCGGACAGGACTCGGAGGTAGAGATAGAATTTATTGTGTCCGCCGATTCCGAGGAAGAAGCGCAGGCCATAAGAGAGCCTAAACAGGAGCAAAAAAAGACATGGGAGCAATATATGGCACATGGGTCAGACATTCATCCTCATGTGCTGGAAGCGATACACCATTACTATGTAAGTATAGTGGAAAAGTACCGAAACGTTTATACCTCATGGGGAGAGAATCCGGATGAATACGCGCCATACGCGGAGCAGCCAGAGCAACTATTGGCACGGTTACAGCCTGTGTCTATACTGGTTCCTGACTCATCAGAAGAGGATGAACTGTATTTGAATTTTTGCTGTTCATGGGATAGAGAGCATGGCTTGGGTGTGCATCTGAAGCAGGGAACACCCGAGCATATTCAAGGGGCATACACATTATATGATTTGGAATAGAACCCCCTTTCCGGCTTGTAGGGATAAAAAGGGCCGGGAAGGGGGCGGGTATAGAAATTAGCTGGATACAGCCAATGAATTTCTGGCAGCTTGAGCAGCCAGCACCATTTGCCGCAATGCGGCGACGGATTCATCCTTGGTGCGGGTTTTCAGGCCGCAGTCTGGATTGACCCAGAATAAATCAGAAGGCAGTACGCGTAAGGCACGCTGGATCATACCCAGCATTTCCGACACATCGGGAATACGCGGGCTGTGAATATCGTATACGCCAAGGCCGATGCCTTTGTCATACACCTCATCCTCAAAGCTGACAATCAGTTCTCCGTGGCTTCGCGAGGTTTCAATAGAAATGACGTCCGCATCCATATCGGAGATGGATTGGATCATATCCTGAAATTCGGAATAGCACATATGCGTATGGATTTGGGTGGCGGGTTCAACGGTTGCTGTTGTAACAAGGAAGGCTTGAACCGCCCACTCCAGATAGACCTGCTGCTGTTCTTTTTTCAGCGGAAGCCCTTCACGGATCGCGGGTTCATCGACCTGAATCATGCCAATCCCCGCTTTTTCCAGTGCTTCTACCTCAGCCCGCAGGGCCAGTGCTAACTGTAAAGCAACCTGACTGCGAGGAATATCATTACGTTCGAAGGACCAATTCAAAATCGTTACCGGACCTGTCAGCATCCCTTTGACCGGTTTGGAGGTCAATGATTGGGCGAAGGTCGTTTCTTCCACGGTCATAGGTTGATCGAACGACACGTCTCCGTATATAATCGGCGGTTTGACACAGCGGGAGCCGTAGGACTGCACCCACCCGTTTTGTGTAAAGGCAAAGCCTTTCAGCTTTTCGCCAAAAAACTCAACCATGTCGGTCCGCTCAAACTCCCCGTGTACGAGTACATCTATGCCAATGTCCTCCTGAATATCAATCCATTCCTTGATTTGCTGCTGAATGAATGTTCGGTACTGCACGGCAGACCATTCCCCTCTGCGATAGTGCAGACGGGCTTTGCGAACCTCGGCGGTTTGCGGGAAGCTGCCAATCGTCGTCGTAGGCAGTGGAGGCAGATTCAGCTTGTCCTGCTGAATCACATGACGCTCGGCGAAGGGAACGCTGCGTGACTGCGGCTCTTTCGCCAGTAGAGCCGCCATATCAGCAGCGGTCTGTGCTCGTGCCGCCGAGCTGTTGAAGCGGGCTACCGCGTCCGTACTCTGCTCAAGCTTGGCAAGTGCCGAGATATCGCGTTTGCCAAGCGCAGCGGTCAAAGCTGCGATTTCTTCCAGCTTTTCATCGGCAAAGGCCAGCGCTTGCACCAGCTCGGTGTCCAGCTTGTGCTCTGCTTCCAGACTGACTGGCACATGCAGCAGACTGCATGATGGCTGCACGATGAGCTGTGCAGCGGTTGTCTGTTCCGCCAGTTGTCCAAGCAGCGCACCCACGGCGTTCAGATCGGAGCGCCATATATTGCGTCCGTCAATAACACCAGCGGCCAGCGTTTTCCCTGCGGGGAAGCCATGCCGGAGCACATGCTGCAGGTTTTCGCCATCATCATGCACAAAATCAAGACCTAATCCCTGTACCGGGAGCGTAGATAGACGCTCATAATGGTCCAGACTGCCAAAGTAGGTTTGCAGCACGATATTTAAGGATGGAGCAGCTTGGGCCAAAGTTTCATAGGCTTCCTGAATAATGTCCAAATCCTCTGCCGGGAATGAGGTGGTCAGGACAGGCTCATCCACCTGCACCCACTGAACGCCTTCCGCAGCCAGCTCAGACAGGACGCGGGCGTACAGTGGCAGGAAGCGTCGTACGATGGCGGCCAAATCCTTACGGTCATAGCCTTTGGACAAGGCAACGAACGAGTAAGGACCGATAATGACGGGTTTACCTTCAATGCCCAGCTCCTGTTTCGCTTCACGATAAGCCTGCAACGGCTTATTCTCGGTGAACATCGGGGTTGCATTCGCCAATTCCGGTACGATGTAGTGGTAATTGGTATTCAGCCATTTGGTCATTTCGCTGGCGGTGGCGCCCTTTTGTCCACGGGCTATCCCGAAATAGACGGATAGAGGAACAGGCCCATCGGGACGGTAGTTGAAGCGTTCCGGCACCAGACCGAACATCACGGATGTATCCAGCATGTGATCATAATAGGAAAAGTCTCCGACCGGAATTCGATCAATTCCCTTGTCACGCTGCTTGCTCAGATGCTCCAACCGCAATCGTTTCATCTCGGTATGCAGCTCGCTTTCATCGATGCCGCCGTTCCAGAAGCGTTCCAGTGCTTTTTTCCATTCGCGGTTCCCACCGATACGTGGATATCCCAGGTTACTGCTGATCAAGTCGGGCAATCCAGGCAATCCAGTAAATGACATGTACTTTTCCTCCCAGGCTGGTAGCCAGCTTATTTTTTGCGTACAAAAAAAGACATTCCTCCCCGGAGTTAAAAATGAGTACGGGAAAGAATGCCTCCGTTATTTAGAAAATAAAAATTCGGCGACTGCTCTTAACACCTCCCTATCTCCCGTAGGTACTTGCGATGTTGTTGAAATAGGCAGGTCTCCTGACTTACGGATCATGACTTTCAGCGCTCCTTCCCGGTCTGTGGACCAGTGGGTGTATCAACAGCTGAAAATTCCCCGTTTACAGTGGCGGGACCGCGCCGGACTTGCACCGGCTTCCCTTTTAAGTCTGAACTGAATAGAACAGACACCTATCTCCAAGCTATGCGATTATGGTATGACGAATAATTATGCACTCGTATACTTGTTCACCATCATAAGTGAAACTTGCAGGATGCGCAATAGAAACTCCTCATGTTCCCGATCTAAAGCACCACCCTTTCCAACTACATGCAAAAAAAGACAAGCCCTCTCCATAAGGAAAGGACTTGTCTTAGGGAGTAGCAGCTCATGCGAGTACAACATCGCCTTAGGCTAATGTAACTATAGATCCTGCCTGAATGCTGGCCTTCACATCCACCAGTCGTTGATTGCGGCTGCCCCGGAAGGGAAGGGTCAGGTCCTTTTGCTGTTCTACAAAAGGGCCGTCTACAATCACATCGCACAGCAGCGCCAGCTCCCGCCGGGCCTGATCGGTAAGCAGCTCCTCATAGACAAAGCCCGTATAGGCCCACACGGTTCGGTCAGGGCAGGTTGCGCGGAAGTCGCGCACAAACTGTGAGCATTCCGCTGCCGAGAAAAAGGGGTCTCCGCCGCAAAGGGTTAGCCCGTCCAGCAATGGATTATCTGCGATGTCACGGATAACCTCCTGCTGCCGTTCAGGTGTGAACGGTTCGCCTGCGCGGAAGCTCCATGACGCCGGATTGAAGCAGCCGGGGCAGGCATGGCGGCAACCGCTAATAAACACGACGGTGCGCAAGCCGTACCCTTCGTTCAGAGATTCCGGAATGTAGCCGCATAAATTCACCGATGCTTCACCCGGTCGCGTACCTCGGCCTGTTTCGCGGCGTTGAAGCGGACGGTATAATCACCTGTCAGATATCCGGTTACCCGGCGCAAGCGCTGAAAATGCGTATGTTTTTCATCAGCACCGCATTGGGGACAGCTTGTCCCAATAATGCCCTCGTAGCCGCATTCCGTGCAGCGATCTACCGGATGATTGATGGAGAAGTAACCAATGTTTTGGTGGAGTGCGTATTGTACAATTTTAAGAAACGCCTCCCGGTTATTCCGCGCATTACCATCCAGCTCGATGTACGAGATCGCACCAGCGTTGCACAGATTATGAAATGGGGCTTCGAGGCTGATTTTACGGGCAGCCGGAAGCGTATAGTACACGGGAATATGAAAAGAATTCGTGTAATATTCACGGTCATTCACACCGGGAATGACTCCGAAATCACGCTGATCCAGCAACGTGAATTTGCCGGATAGACCCTCGGCAGGCGTAGCGAATAGCGTAATATTAAGGTTATGCAATTCACTCATCCGGTCGCAGTAGACACGCATGGAAGCTATGATTCGTTGTGCCTCGCGGTATACAGCATCATCCTCCCCGTGGTGTTTGCCGTACAGTGCCTTCATACACTCAGCTAACCCGATGAATCCGATGGAAAGCGTACCGTGCTTTAGTATGCTCCCCACCTTTTCATCCGGCTCCAGCTTTTCTCCGCCTTCCCATACTCCTTCGCGCATCATAAAGTCTGAGGCTTTAGCCGGCTGGCTGGTCTGTATATGATAGCGATGGATCAGTCCGTCCACGGCAATGCGCATAACCTCCTCCAGTCTGGTATCAAAGCCATCCCGGTCAGGTGCCTTGCGCTTGCCTGTGCAAATGCCGTACTCAATGCCAAGACGCACCAGATTAATTGTATTGAATGAGAGGTTACCCTTTCCACTCTGACAGTTTCTTCCAAAACGGTCAGCAAGGGTGCGGGTACGGCAGCCCATCGTCGCAATAATGGTATCCGGATCATCTGCGCGGTAATAGGGCAGGTTGAAGGTAGCATCCACATTGACAAAATTGGGATACATACGTTTGCTGGAGCATTCTACTGCCCGCAAGAACAAGTCATAGTTAATATCGCCTTCGGCCTGATTGATCCCTTTTTTGCATTGGAAAATATGCTGTGGAAAAATAGGAGTTTCCCCGCTGCCCAAGCCACGAATAGTGGCCTCCAGCAACGATTGCGTAACAAGCCGCCCCTCAGCAGAAGTACACATGCCGTAATTCAGTGATGTGAACGGAATTTGTCCGCCTGCCCGACTGCTCATGGTGTTCAGGTTGTGAATAAGTGATTCGGCGGCCTGTCTGGTTTCCGACTCCGTTTCTTCGCATGCGAATGCGTATGAACGAGGGCAGACCTCATGTAATAGGCTGCTGGCTATATGTAATTCGTCATCAGGCAAGGTGGGGTCTACTTCTTCTCCGAACAGACGGAGTCCCTTGCGCAGATGCTTGCGGAAGGACCGGGCCACGAAAGGAGCAAGGTCCCAGTCTATTTTATTGGCAGAGACACCTCCAAATTGGCTGTTTTGCTGAGACTGGAATATGATAGCCACCAGTGCCATAGCAGACATAATAGTTTGTGGTGTACGTACAGAGCCGTTGCCTGTATTAAAACCATCTCGCAACAAGCGACCAAAAGGAATAAAGATACAGTTCGTAGTCCCGAGCGCATATTGGTCCAAATCGTGAACATACACATATCCGTGATCGATAGCGTCTGTCAGTTCAGGCGGAAGCACACGCAGTCGCGCATACCACTTGGCGTACTCGGAGCCGAGCTTGCTCATTTTGCCGCTGAACGATTCTCCATTCAAATTTGCATTCTCCCGCAACATGTCCAAGTCTTGTGCCCCAATGACCCGCTCGCCGATGTTGTATAATTGATGTTCCTCCAACACTTTCATCGCAAAACCCTCCATATAGTAAGATATATATTATTCTCCCAAAACAATATATTGACGATATCGTGTACAAACCAATTGTTTAAGTCTATATATTGTATATATGGATGGCTAGAGAGTATGTGATTATTGTCACGTCGGTAGGGGGAGAACGCACAAAAAAGCCAGGTGAAAAGTCAGGAACACATCAACGAATACGCTCCTTACTCTACACCTGACGATCGAATATTTGACGGAAAACAATATGAGGGCAGATCCATTGGATCTGAGTATGTTTTGTAATAAATTACTGGATCTTTAAAGCAGCTTTTTCAACTGGGACACTCGGCCTTGTGAGATATTGAGCATTTCGGCATATATCTTTTGCGGCAGGTTGGGATGTTCCTGAATCAGCTTTCGGAGTTTTTTTACCATTTCTCCTTGCTGCACTCTGGATTGTTTGGGCTGCCAGGTTGTATGGTTATGAACCGGCTTGCTATATTCTTGAGCCTGGATGGCTTCGGTGCTGGTGGGATGTACATTTTCCTCTGTCTTTAATACCTGAATGCAATCGGCGCAAATAAAGCTATCACGAAAATAAGTCAAATGATCAACTGCGCCACAAAATTTGCAGGCTACACCTGTATATTTCCTTAATACAAAACCTTCTTCATTCACGAAAAATTCGAGCGAATCACCGATATTGATATCCATCGTGGTGCGCATTTCCTTGGGAAGCACGATTCGCCCCAATTGATCCAGAGGCCGTGTCATTCCGGTATTTTTCATAATTCGTTCCTCCTTCAATTATATATCCTGATTATACCAAAAAATATTATTTTTTGCTTTGTTTATTGAAGAAAATATACAATTTTTTTTATGACACCAAATGTCTATTACTACAAAAGGTCGCCGTTTGACCTTTACACGTATTGCCGGGGGCAGAAGATGGTTTATAATATATGTATCGACTGTTGGAGTAAGAGCCTGCGAAGTATCGCGGCCTCTCTCTAATCTGGTAAGTGCTTTACCGCCTACAGTTGAACATTTTTCAGGATTATAGAATTCTTTGAAATGATCTCAACTTGTAAGGAAGATGACTATGAAAAGCAACAAAATTTCAATGAAGGAAATTGCACAATTAAGTGGAGTTTCTATAGCAACCGTTTCCAGGATCATCAATGAGAACGGACGTTATTCGGATGAAACCCGTCAAAGAGTGATGGACATTATAAGTAAGTATCAATACGAGACAAACAGTATTGCGAAAAGCTTGCGTATGAACAAATCACAGACAATCGGTGTGCTGGTGCCTGACACTAACAACGAATTCTTTTCGGTGATCGTACAGGAAATTGAAAGATTTTTTTTCGATCTGGGCTATTCGACGATTATTTGTAACACAGCCAAGAGCGCCGAAAAAGAAAAAGAATATTTGAAAATATTGGACAGTAAAATGGTCGATGGTCTGGTTTGTATATCTGGTCAGGAGGAAGTGCTGACAGATGTATTAAAACGGAAGGTACCTATTGTATGTATTGACCGCCGTCCAAAGATTGACTCTAATGTTGCTTGTATAGCATCTGATCATTATGCTGGCGGATTTATGGCAACCGAAAAGCTCATTCAAAAAGGGTGTCGTCGTATTTTGGTACTCACTAAACAGCAAAACCTTTCATCCGTGAATGAACGTTTGAACGGGTTTAGTGATGCGATGTTAAAGCACAATCTCATGCTAGGTAAAGAGCAATATGTTGCGATTCATAGCGATCATAACAACCTGGATGCAGCTAAACAAAAGGTGCAGCAGTTGATTGAAAACAAGATGAAGTTTGACGGTATTTTTGCTACCAATGACTGGCTAGGACTGGGTGCCTTGCTTGCTTTGCAGGAAAACGGGATACAAGTTCCCGACGAGGTTAAAATTGTGGGCTTTGACAATGACACGATTTCCAAGTACTGCAATCCTCCTTTGACGACCATCAATCAGGATAAGGCTGCTTTGGCGGATAAGGCCAGCGGCATTTTGCTGGAGATGATTGAAGGGAAGACGCCAAATGGTGAGCAGCAGCAATTGTTGCCAGTTAGTTTGGTGGAAAGACAGACAACTTAATGGAGATCAAGATCAAGTAATGATATGAGTGATAGAAGGAGTGCTTCGGCGTTGTTGCCGGGGTCCTCCTTTTTCGTTATAATATATTAAAGCGCTTTCATATACCTTGTGGAGTGCGACGAGGAGACGCTTCGTGTGACGGCTAAGGAAGCGTATGGCTGGTATGTTAAGGAAGTCTTCGGGCTGACTTCCACCGAAAACGAAGGCAGTCTGTGGACGACATGGAACGGCAAGCCTGTGATCACAGGGGCAGAGGGTTCATTGAAGGTAGCCGAAGCTGCGAGTTCCGTACCTAACGCTGTAGACGGGAACGGGCCGATGGCTTCGGCAGCCCCGGAACAGGTAGATACAGTGTCGGACGGTTTAGCGGAAGCGATAGCCGCCGCCCAAGCGGCAGATACGGCGATCGTATTCGTCGGCAATCACCCGCTGATTAACGGCGAGGAAGAGAACGACCGTCCGGGCTTGGAGCTGGCAGCTTCCCAGCAGCGGCTCATCGAGGAAGTGTATCGGGTTAACCCCAATACAATCGTGGTTCTGACGGGCAGCTATCCGTTTGCCATCCCTTGGGTACAGTCTCCGGTACACGTGATTTGTACCTGTGGTTGAGTGGTGAAGTGCGACTGAGTCACTTTACTTTGAGCGCTTCTATTACAGCGGATTCCGGCCTTCAGGCTTGAACTTGCTTCTTACTTCACGTACAATGCATTCAACGAAGTTTCTACAGCTTAGGGGTGTCATTTCATTTGAATAGTGAGAAAAGACTACGCACCGCAACGCCCAAATGGCTTGGAGTTGCGGTCAAGTCGCTTGTCTATTTGGAAAAGCATGGAGAGCTCTGTGCCAGCGGTTCTATTGCCCGCTCCATTGACTGCGAAGTAACCTTGGTGCGCAGGGTGCTGACGCGACTTGTACAGGCAGATTTAATTGCGGCACGCGAAGGCCGTGAGGGGGGCTATGTACTTACCCGCTCGGCAGCTCATATTACACTCGCCGATATATACCACGCTATTGAAATATGCGATCCGATTTTTCCCGGCATGATGCATGAGCCGCAGAGCAGCCCTTTTTGCGAGGATTTGGCGACAGCCGTATCGGAAATTGTAGCCGAGAGCGAACGCCGGATGCTGGAAGTATGGGAATCCCATACCCTGGCTTCGCTTGCCAAGCGTACCACGCTGGTGGTGGGCGGCAGCAGCCATAGTGAAGGCAAGGATGCCAAGGCTTCTTCCAAAGGGGATTAACACATTTTTTTCAAAACAGATAATAGCCGATACGACTCTTCCGAGAGAAGGTTGTATCGGCTATTTTTGTAGGGTGCTCATATTGTGCGAAATCATAAATGAAAAGAATGCCCCGGCTTTATACCTCATAGGAGCAGACCCGATTACGCCCTGCATTTTTAGCTTCGTATAGTGCTTTATCCGCCTGCTCCAGCAGAGCCGCCCCGGACATATCCTCCCCGGTATCGGGAAAGGTCGTTACGCCGATAGACACCGTGACTTTGATTACAAGCCCGTCCGACAAAACGAACTCGTACTGTTCTACCCCGCCAAGGAGCTGATTCGCTATGCGTACCGCTTGCCGGAGAGCACAATTTGGCAGAAGTACGGTGAATTCCTCCCCACCGCTGCGGGTTACCACATCAGAGGAGCGACATTTTTCCATCAAAATCTGACCTAGCTGACGCAGCACCGCATCCCCGGCCGCATGACCGTAGGTATCGTTCACTTCCTTAAAATGATCAATATCCAATACAAGTACAGATAGATGCTCATGGCGTTGACGAGCTTGGGGAAGCTTCTCTTCCAGTGAAAATTCAAGCTGTCTCCGGTTGCTCAGATTCGTGAGATGGTCTGTAAAGGAGGTATGCTCCAGACGAAGTAACAGCTCATTGGACGTGTTGATGGACTCGGCAATGAGGTACAGGAGACATCCGCCGACCATGGAAATGAAGAACTGAAGCGGATAAACGCGCAGAACATCATAGATATCGTCCAAATTGATCAGGAGAGAGCAGAAGATTATCCCCAAGGCAAAAACATTCATGGTTATAAGCTTCGGTAAACGTGACCAGGATAGACGTGACAGCAGAGCGCATCCCAGACCAATAAGTATCATGAAAAACGCGCTGACGATGGCTTGCGTAGTTACACCAAACAGCAATAATCTGCCCACACACAAACAAAGGGTAGCTATAAGTGCTGCCGGACCGCCAATGTATGTTGCGGTAGCTATAACGGCCAGATGGCGAAGATCGGCAATGGTATTAAATCCGACTGGAATCGAGTAGTACATGATCACAATGCCGTAGCCACCGAATAGAGCGCCACCGATCCAATGAACCTTACGTTTTAAATTTTGGAGACGTATTTTATATCTTTGCGATATGAGACCGGTTATGTACAGAAAGGTGACAAGGATACAGGTATTTACAAAAAACGTACTAAACAAGATGCTAACCCTCCCGAGAGGCATATTCCTTCATTTTACCAAAAAAAATGTCATTAAGCTTGAAAATGAAGAACTTTATTGAAATTTATTACGCTGACGGGGCTTATAACGTTTCGTTCCTGCGTTTAATGCATAAATGGGAATGGATTGAGCATACTCCAAATATGAAATAATTAGGAATAAAAGATGGAATATATTACTGCCACTTTCGAAATGAGGTTTGCTCATGATTCGCTATCCCTATCGCAAGCATAACAAAAAGTCGGATGCGGACAACAATAATGGAAATTCCCCGCGTTTTTTAAGGATTGAAGCTGATTTGGAAACCAACTTGCAGCAAATTAAGGAGTTGACGTCAGACAGCCCGGATTTTCTGATTCGTCGCTTTAGTCTGGGATTGAAAGCGGACATTCCCGCCGCAATTGTATTTTTGGGTAGTATGGCCAAGACGGACACAGTGAATGAACTCGTTATGAAATCATTGCTTAGCCGCCCATCCGCCGAGGTGGCTGCTGAGACAGAAAGTGCGGAAGGGCTCTACAGTCAGATACAGGGCCATGCACTTGAACTTGGTGAAGTGAAGGAATGCGAAGATTGGAATTCCATGATGGAACAGCTCTTGATGGGAGATACGATTATTTTACTAGAGGGTTGTAAAAAGGCGATTGCGTGCGGGACACGCGGAGGGGAGGCGCGAGCGGTCAACGAACCCTCCACACAGTCTGTCGTTCAGGGGCCGAAGGACGGATTTGTGGAAACCCTGTTCACGAATATCTCTCTTGTACGCCGGCGGATTAAAAGCTCCGATCTTACGATGGAGATGTTCAAAGTGGGAAGTACGTCTCTCACGAATGTGGCTATGCTGTATATGAAGAATATTGCAGATGCAAGTGTCGTAGATGAAGTTCGTCAACGGGTAAAATCCATCAATATTGACGCAATATTCGAAGCCGGCATGGTGGTAGAGATGATGGAGGACAACAATCTTACACCATTTCCAACGATCTATAACTCGGAAAGACCGGATACGATCAGCAGCAACATCATGGAGGGACGGGTGGCACTCATTGTGGATGGAAATCCATTCGTACTGGTGATGCCTACCGTATTTTCCCAATTTTTTCAGAGTTCTTCGGATTATTCGGAGCGTTATGATATGGCGACTGTCGTCCGACTCATCCGGTATATCAGCTTTATTATTCTGATTTTGGGACCTTCACTCTACATTGCCTTAACGACGTATCATTATGAAATGATACCGACCCCACTACTCATCAGCATACTGGCACAGCGGGAATCCGTTCCTTTTCCGGCTTTTCTGGAGGCGCTTATTTTGGAGACCACCTTTGAAATCCTGCGTGAAGCAGGTATTCGAATGCCGCGTGTGGGTGGACAGACCGTATCTGTCATTGGTGCGCTTGTATTGGGACAAGCGGCTGTGGAGGCAGGAATCGTCACCCCGCTGCTCACGATAGTAGTAGCACTTACAGGGATTGCCAGCTTCGCGATTCCGGTTTATAACATGGCGGTGGCCGGGAGACTGTGCAGGTTTGTTTTTATGATATTGTCGGCGTTTATGGGGCTGTATGGTATTACATTGGGGTTGATTGCGCTGATCGCCCATATGAACAGCCTGCGTTCTTTTGGGGTGCCCTACATGGCCCCTTTCAGTCCCTTCGTGCTGCAGAGTCAAAAGGACGCCGTATTGCGGCTCCCATTTTGGATGATGCGGAAACGTCCTAAAAGTATCGCATCTACGAATCAGAAACGAATGAAGGATGGAAGCGAAATTTCCCCTTCCAATACAACTTCACCGATGCAGGAGGGGGGCGTTCAGGGTGCATCAGGGGAAGGGGAGTGAACGTAGAGTAGCCCTTAAGTGGAGAATATGGGTTCTGAGTTTGACGGGGCTATTATTGACGCCACTTCTATCTGGCTGTTGGGATTCCGTGGAGCTTAATCAGAGGGCAGTAGTAGCGGCTATAGGTATTGATGAGGATGGGGAGTCAGGTTATGCGGTTTCCCTGCAGGTAATCGTGGCCGATGAAATTGCCGGAGCCAAAGCGAGGGGAGATACCCCTGTCGTCCTGTATCAGGAAAAGGGCAAGAATCTGTTTCAAGCGATCCGCAAAGCTTCACAAAAGATTGCGCGGGTCATTTCTCTGGCGCATGTCAGACTGGTCGTTATTGGAGAAAAGCTGGCACGGGGTGGAATCGGCGATACGCTCGATTTTCTGGAAAGGTCTACAGAAATCCGGCTGCCGGTGAAAATGATGGTGGCACGCAGTAATACTGGGAAGGATGTGCTGGCAATCATGACCGCGATCGGCCGTATTCCCGCCAATGATATTTCAGGAAAGCTGGAAACATCGGAGCGTTTGTATGCCGGGGATTACGCGGTGACTATCGACGATGTCATTCGCAGTATGTCCAATAAGGGTGGCGGTCCTGTGCTGACGGGCATAGAGGTCGATGGCAATTTGGAGCAGGCCCCAAGTAAGCAAAATGTGGACGGTATTTTACCGAAAGCAATTGTTCATATTAACGGGATGGGGGTGTTCCGAAGGGATCGGCTTGTTCGCTGGTTGGACGATGACCAGGCCATTGGACTGTCTATGATCAACAACAAGGTGAAAAGTGCTCAAACAACATTAAGCTGCGGTAAGAATAGGGAAACCATTGGCATCGAAACCTTGTTCTCTGCAACCAATATACACACTCAGATGGAGCAAGGGGAGCCTGTTTTTGTGATTAACTTAAAACAGGCCGGGGCGGTACAGGAAGCGGAGTGCCCGATTAACTTGAAAAGTCCAGAGGCGATAAAAAGATTGCAGGAGCAATGGACAGAGGAAACGAAAAAAGTGATCACTTCAACAGTCAGGGAGGTTCAGCGGATCCGTAGCGATGTGCTCGGCTTGGGCCTTGCGCTGGAGAGGAGCCATCCCAAGCAATGGAAAAGGCTCTCTTCCGAATGGAGCCGTTATTTTGCGGAAAGCACCGTTCGTATTCAGGTGACTTCGGTACTGAGGCATACGCAATCGCGGACTAACCCGTACCCAAGGGGGGACTCCGATCAGTGAAAGCGGGAAAGGAGGCAAGGCAATGAAAAAGACACAGATGGACGCAATAGAGATGATCTCTCTCATGGTGCTATTTGAATTGGGTACGTCCATGATGTCCATTCCCGGAAGGGATGCGGGCAAGGATGCATGGCTCTCTATCCTTATCGCCACGGCTTTTGGGGCATTGCTTTTTCTATGCTACGGAAGCCTTCACCGGCGCTTTCCCGACTTGCTCATGACCCAGTATTGCAAGGTCCTCTTGGGCAAGAAAACAGGGAGTGTGCTTGCTTTTTTATATATTGTGTTTTTTCTTTACGGCGGAGCACGGGATCTTCGGGATACGGGGGTCCTGATTGCCGACCGGACACTTCAGCATACGCCGTTGACAGTCATCTGTGCCTTGATGATTGGACTTGTGATGTATATGATGCATCTGGGAATCGAGGCTGCGGGCCGGACGGCCATTACAATGTTGATCTTGTTGCTGCTGCTGGGCCTGGCTACGAATATTATGATTTTGTTGTCAGGCATTGTTGATCTGGGCAATGTATTGCCTATAGCCCAGCACGGATGGCAACCGATATGGCAAGTTGTTTATTCGCAAGCTCTGATGCTGCCATACGGTGAGATGGTGACGTTTGCGATGATCCTTCCCACTTTAAGAAAAGACTACCGTGCCAATGGGGTAGGGGTGACCGCTGTATTGTTGGGGGGGCTGCTCCTGTCCTTTGTTACGCTCTCTAATGTACTTGTACTGGGAGAGGATGTATTCAAGCGGGCGACTTACCCGCTGCTCTCGATGATCAGCAAGGTACAAATATCCGATTTAATCGACAGGATCGATGTAATTGGAGTCATGACCGTTATTATTTTTGATTTTTTCAAAATCTTCATCTTCTATTATGCGGCGGTTAAGGCTGCGGAGGATGTATTGAGAATATCCTACCGTAAACTGATCCTGCCATTTGGGCTGATCATGCTCGTTTCTTGCGTATTGATGTCTCTGGGGTATCAATATCATCTTGTAATAGGCGAGTATGTGCTGAAATGGCTGTTTCCGATATTTGCCGTGTTTTTCCCTTTCTTACTACTTATCGTGTCATGGCTGAAAAAGACCCGGAACAAAAAAGGAGAGAAGAATGCGTCGTGAGTCAACGTTTTGCCGACAAAACATATAACAGCACCGGGCAAATGCTCATTCTGATGTTCCATTTTCTTCTGGGAAATGTGGTCATTACTTAATATGGATAATGAATATGAACGGAATACATAGATGGCCCAGAGTATTACTATGCTGGTCGGGATCGTATTGTTCCGGATGTACACCTCCACGGCAGAGAGGTTTTCAGCCAAATGTTGACGACCTATGCACGCCAATTGTAGGGAATATAGCAGGCATTTTGAATTTGGACGACAGTCTCTCATCTATATTCATATTATTTGTTTACATTTTCCCCTGTTTGTTCTTTTTGATGGCTCTCCTGCGTAGAAGAAGCTGAGGAGGAAGTGGAAACTTTGAGGAAACGTAACCATTGTAAGAAAAGAATGCGAAGTGCGTTTCCGATTGGCTTTTTGCCCACAGTTACAAAGAGCAATAGCAGCATTCCTGCCAAGACGATATATTCGGATGGTCGCATGATTCGAAAAGCCAATGAGATAAGCTCCCAAGGATGGTAGACACCAAACAGCCAGTTTATAGCCATACTGGTTCCTAGCATAAGCAGCGTAAAAAGCGTAAATATCCAAAGTACTTTCATTGAGCATCCCTCCATGTGTATGGTCTGAGCAATGTATCTGTATACATTGTGGTGCAAAAGGGCTCAATTTATCCGGCCCCATTGACTTAGCATGAAATAAGATTTATACTTATTCTAAATTAATTTTTATTATGATTATAAGTTGAGAATAAATATTATCTGCGTTCGTTAAGGGAGATGCGGTATGAGAACTTTGAATTTAACTTCACAGCGCCAAGCGGTGTACGATGTGGTCCGTGAGGCTCACGATCATCCCACTGCGGCTGACGTTATGAACCGGTTGATGGAGCGCGGATATAATCTTGCCTATGGAACGGTCTATAATTCACTGCGTTATTTGACGGATAAGGAATTAATCCGCGAATTAAAGCTGGGGGAGGCCGCCAGCCGTTATGATGGACGGATGGACGACCACCAGCATATTATTTGTCAGGTGTGTGGACGGGTAGATGAAGTGATGAGCGAGGTTCCACACGATTGGATAGAGACGGTTGCGCATGAAACGGGGTACACTATAGCCCATGCCCATGTCGTATTCGGAGGAGTGTGTAAGGAATGCCAAAGCAAGCGAATCAGGTAACAAATCGGCTCAAAGCGGCAGATATGCCCAGACGGGTGAAGGGCATCTGGACATCCATGCTGTCAGCTCCCTCTGTTCCTGTCCTCCAGACGGTTCCTTCCAATGAGCCGTTGTACTGTCCAACGACGCGTCGCATCGTTCTGATCAGTTCAGTTCCGGGTGTGGTTCACGGCTTGGTGCGTACGCTGTCAGATGCATGCTTTGACGTGATGGTTTTCCACCGCTGGGAGCCTGAAGTACAACGTCATCTGGGAAGCGATCTGTTGATTTACGATTTGACCGCTACCGATACACGGAGTGAATTACTGGATATCCGTAATCGTCTTGAGGCAGAACAGATGAAAGACACACCCGTCATGTATGTGGTTCAGGATCGGATGGCTGTACGTGCGCATGAGCTGCTTCCTTCGGAAGAGGTGCTGGTATGGCCGCTGGCTTCCAATCATATGGTGCATGATATTGAACGGATGATTGTGCGCCATCCGGCAGCATCCCGTCAGGTAACGCAAGGCAGCCGCCGTATGGTGTTCAAGGATATCTGGATTGACCGTGATAAAATGCTGATATATAAAGAAGAAAAACAATTGAACTTAACCAAAACAGAATACGACTTGCTATTGAAGCTGATTGATGCTCAAGGCAAAGTGATCTCCCGCGAGCAAATGATGCACGATATCTGGGAGACGGATTTTGTAGGCGGCAGCAACGTTGTGGACGTCCATGTCAAAAGTTTGCGCAAGAAGCTGGACGACCGACCTGCGGAGCCTGAATATATTGCGACTGTAAGAGGTGTAGGCTACAGATTGGCAGATTGAACTGAAGGTCATCAAAGCCGATGAATTTCCGTCGGATGGAGACATTCGGCGTGACGGTTGACTTTATCAGGATGTATACACTACAATCGGTAGTGCGAGGTGCTTCTTATGAAACGACTGAATTTTAAAACTGGCGAAACCGGACTCAACCGTTTTTTCGGACCTCTGGAAGCCAAAATTATGGATATTTTATGGTCCACTTCGGATCGGAGCATCAAAGAAGTGCAGACCGCGTTGGAGGGGGATCGGGACTTTAATTTCAATACGGTGATGACCGTGATGAACCGACTGGTGGAAAAGGGAATACTGAGCAAGAGTATACGCGGGAGAACGTCTTTGTATCGACCGGTTTTGAGCAGGGAAGAATTCAGGGATGAACAGTCCAAGGAGTTAAGCCACGAACTGGTGGATGAATTCGGTCCACTCGCTGTAAATCATATGATTGATGCTCTGGAGGTGGCCGATCCTATGCTGATCGAACGTCTGGAACAAAAAATTAAACAATGGAAAAAGGATATATAGACGATGTTGAAAACACGTTCTAAATTACTGTTTACAGCAGGCGCCTTTATTTCGGGTTTCGCCCTTATACAGATGGGTATGTACGCCGGGCAGCATATTTTCGGCTGGAAATTGGATTTTAACGTGTTTCAGATTTGTAGAAGTCTGTTGCAGAACTACGGAATTGGCTACATGGTGGATGCGCTCAATGGACTCGTCTTTCTCACCTTTGGGATTGCCGGGGTAGAAGCGATACGACAGTGTATGGCCACAAGGGCGGCTTTCCGCAGACTGCGCCGGATGCGTGATTCGATGCTTACGGAAGTTCTGGGTGCACGATATCGTGACCTTGGAGCTGACCGAATTTGGGTCATTAATTACGCTAAGCCTGCCGCATTCACCATGGGCTTATGGAAGCCGCGCATTGTGCTGTCCTCCGCATTGCTGTCTGTACTGGACAAGCATGAGGAGGAGGCAGTTGTATACCATGAGGCGTATCATATGAAGCATTATGATCCGTTGAAGACCTGGCTGCTGCAAATGTGTGCTACATTGCTGTTTTACTTGCCTGTGCTGCGTCATATTACAAAGCTTTACAAGACAGCCCGCGAAATTTTGGCTGACAATGAAGCCATTAACCGAACAGGTTCACCGATGGGAATTGGAAGTGCATTGCTCAAACTGCTGAGTATGACGCCCTCCAATGCCCATCTGGTGAATTCCGCCGCTTGTTCCTCTTTTGCAGAAACGTCCATTAATTATCGGATCTCACGTATTCTGGACCCTCAGCAAGAGCCGGTAATCCAACTGCCCTGGCGTTCGATTATGTTTTCCGGTTATGTGCTTGTGATGCTGACGCTTATGTTTGGACTGGCTATAGTCTAGTTCTGGCAAGATATGTCCTAACGGGTGGCGCGCTCTGCGCTCCCGATTCTTCATATGTAATACACTACAGTGTGTAGTTTATTGCATGGTCATACTACAACCTTAGAAGGAGATGAGTTTATGAATCAAACACTTACGAATATTGGATTGTTGCTGGTACGCATTTTTACAGGGGTCATTTTCATTGTTCACGGGTCACAAAAATTTCAGGGATTAGACGGAACCTCGGGTTTCTTCCAAAGTATCGGGCTTCCCGGCTGGTTGGCCCCTGTGGTCGCTACGGTTGAGCTGGTTGGAGGTATTGCACTGGTTCTGGGTATCGGAACAAGAATCGCCGGAGCAGCATTGACGATCGTCATGATCGGTGTTCTGTTAACTGCTAAAAAAGGACAACCTTTTGGCTCTATTGAATTCGATCTTTTGGTTCTGTTCGCCAGTCTTCAGCAAGCGTTGGTCGGCGCACGTTTTCTTTCGCTGGATCAGTTGTTCAGCCGTAAAAAGCCTGAAAGTAATAGCGAACAGGTCTAAAAGATCATAAAACCGCGTCCTTAGTCTCATAGGACGCGTTTTTATTTTGCTCATTTGTGAAAATTTACTGTAAATTATTTGCTTCCTCTAACCGATATAGTTTTCATGAGTGTATTTCAAATACATAGCTTTTCAAGCAAAGGGGAAAAACACATGGAAACAACGCGAAAGAGAAAGACTATATGGACACTCAGGAACAAGCTAAGTTTAGGTTTTTTGCTTATTTTGCTGATTCCGAGCTTAAGTATTTCCATTGCGACCTATAAATCATCATTTAATGCTATGGAAAAACAGCTCTACAGCAGTGCAAATCAGGGGGTAGCCACGGCTAACTCGATTATTGAATATGCAATCGCCAGTAAAATTAAAGATACGAGTTATTTGGCGGAGCGCCTCGACAGATCGATGATTGATGGTCGAAATAGCCCTTTGATTCAGCCCAAACTGATCCAATACAAAGGCTTGCACGAAGATGCGAACGATATTTTTGTCGGTACAACAGAGGGCTTGATGATCCGGGGGGTGCCTAAGGAGGACGAAGGGACATTTGATCCTCGCAAACGACCATGGTACATCGAAGCGATGAAGCAACCCGGTAAGGTAGCGATCACCCCTGTCATCATTAATTCATCGGGTATTCCTGTTGTGGTGGTATCTCAGACGCTTTCCGACCAGTCCGGGGTTATCGGGATCTCTCTAAATCTGGAAAGTGTACGTAAACTGGCCTCTATCAAAGTGGGCCAGGAGGGGTATATTATCATTTTAGATCATACGAAGAAATTTGTAGTCCACCCTACGGCTAAACCGGGTTCATCTTCTCAGGAAAGTTTTATCAATACGATGTATACTGCGCCGAGCGGGAGTTTTAACTATATGCATCAAGATCGTGAAAAATATTTGACCTATGTAACGAATGAGGATACCGGCTGGAAAATTGCAGGTACCTTCTATCAATCCGAGATTAGCGATGCCACCGCTGCCATGCGTTATGTAACCATTTTCGTGCTGGCAGCCTCATTGGTGATTGCGCTTATTGCGATTTTCCTGATTACCCGTTCTGTTCTGATACCGATTCGTAAGTTGCAAAAATCAGCAGAACAAATTAGTGAAGGAGATTTGACGGGCGACTTGGAAACCGGAAGAACGGATGAGGTAGGCGAATTGTCTTCTCACTTTCAAACAATGGTCGACAGTTTGCGCACGATGATTCGAAGCGTACACGAAACGACAGACTGGGTAAGCTCTTCAGCGGAGGAATTGGCTGCGGGTGCAGATCAGACGACCCAAGCCATTGAGCATGTCACCATTGCTATCCAGGAAGTAGCTGTAGGCAGCGAACGTCAGGTGCAAAGCGTTAAGCATGGCTCCGTAAGTATGAAGGAGCTGGCTCAGCAAGCAGCGAACGTATCCAAGCGCATGGTGAGCGTATCTGAAAATGTGAAGAGAAACGCCGAGTCTGCTCAGGAGGGCAGCAAGGCTGCTACGCAGGCTGTACAGAAGATGCATGACATCGACGAGACTGTTAACGATCTCGGACAGGCCATGGACTCCCTCAATCAGCGCTCCAGTGAAATTGTGAATATTATCAGCGTTATATCCGGTATTGCCAAACAGACCAATCTGTTGGCACTGAATGCGTCTATTGAGGCCGCACGCGCCGGGGATCATGGTAAAGGATTTGCCGTGGTCGCTACAGAGGTACGTAAGCTGGCTGAGGAATCTGCGAAATCGGCTACCTTGATCTCGGAGCGTATTGAAGCGATGCAGGTGGATATGAATCATGCTCTGGGCGCTATGCATCAAGCGCGGACACGGGTGACGGAAGGCATTGATTCGGTAAGCACGTCCGAGCAATCCTTTGCGGAAATCAGACAGGCCGTGGAACGAGCGACGGAGCATATCAATGACATTACCGGAGTGACTCAGAAAATGGCCCGTGGTGCGGCGGATGTCGTGGGTATTATGAGCGATATTTCCCATATTTCGGACGAGGCGGCGAGCAACACCGAGTCGATCTCAGCGGCCGCTGAGCAACAGCTCGCTTCCATCGAGGAAATTGCTTCTTCCTCAGCGGACCTGAGCCAAATGGCAGAGGAACTACGCGAACTGGTTGGACGTTTCCAGGTTGAAGGAAAATCATAAATGATAAAAAGCGCCCGGATACAGGAGGTTGTACTCTGTATCCAGGCGCTTTTTTTGATGTTTTTTTACCATAACTTCTGGTTTGCAGGGTTAGAAATCATCGTTGGAACGACTTGCGGCGATCCAGCCGGAAACGGACACCCCGTGAGCTGTTGGAAGGACGTAGCGAACTTCTCTGAAACATATTGTTCAGAACCAGTGCGAAGATGACCAGTACTGTCCCGTACAGTTCAAAACGGCTAATGGTATAACCTTGGAAGTACATGAGTACCAGCGTGGTAATCGGTACAAAATTAATAAATAAAATTCCGTTCAGTGGTGATAGCATTCGGATTCCGGCATTCCAGCTCAGCAAGGCTGCCAGCCCCGGAAGCAGGATCATAAAGCTCATTTCGTATTTGACCGACCATACATGCTGCCAATCCGGTACCGCAACCCAGTTGAAGGCGGAGGCGGTCGTGACGACTACGAAGGAAACCAGGGTTCCGAGCAGGCAGGTTAGGGTAGAGTATCGAAGAGTGGACCACCCTGCAAAATGGCTGCCTCCCATGGAATACACGACCCATCCAATCACCCCTGCAAAAATGAGTAGCAGCGGCAGCAAATGCTGTCCGGCGAGTGTGAAGAAGGTCCATTTTCCGTTCGTAATCACGAGTACAGCTCCAGCCAGCGCGATCATCATACTGATCAGTGTGTATTTTGGCGGCATTTTGCGGGTCATGACCCATACCAGCGCAATGGAGATCATCGGCATCAGCACTTCCATAATAGACGCAACAATCGTGCCTGCTGCACCCATCGCGTACTGTCCCTGGAAAACGGCCATGTTGTAGATGGTAAATCCCATCGTACCGAAGAACAGCAATGTCTTGCCCTTGCCCTCAAAGCGAAAAGCAGCCCGTCCCTCTTTGAGCCACAACAGCACAATTAATATGAGCGTAACCGAAAAATAACGTAAAAATGAAAAGTACAGCGGATTGACTTGTTGCAATGCAATGTGCGAAACCGGAAACATGGCTCCCCAGGACATACTGGCGATCAGGCACAATAAAGATCCGGTCATGATTTGTCTATTCATGGTGAAAAAAAGCTCCTCCTTGCCGGCATCAGCGGACATATCTTATGGACACATCATAATGGATAGAGAACTGTTGGTAAAATGATTGAAAATAAACGTTATCATCATTTAAAATGATAATAAGTGACAAGGCACGTCAATTTTGATGGCCTTGCCCTTCACGATAAGGGGTGGGAGCAGTAGTGGATCTGAACGACTTAAACATTTTCCAGACGGTGGCTGCTCATGGCAGTGTCAGCAAGGCGGCAACCGAGCTTAGCTATGTCCAGTCCAATGTAACGGCCAGAATCAAGCTGCTGGAAAAAGAATTGCAAACGCCTTTATTTTATAGACATAAGCGGGGCATGATCCTCAATGCGGAGGGAAAGCGTCTGCTGCAATATACGAAAAGCATTTTGTCACAATTCGAGGAAATGAAACATGCGTTTCAGAGTACCTCTGCGCCTTCGGGGGTGCTGGAGATTGGCATTGTGGAAACGGTGATCGCCCTCCCGGCGATTTTACATGCTTACTACAGCAAGTACCCGGATGTCGAGCTGTCCCTCAAGGCCGGGGTTACCGAGCACTTAGTACAGGAGGTTGCGGAGATGAGGCTGGATGGAGCCTTTGTGACCGGGCCGGTGAAGCATCCCCTCATTGAACAGTTGGATGTGTTTCAGGAAAAGCTGGTCCTTGTTTCCCAAGGAGATGACTTTTCCGTTGAGGATGTAACAACTCGTCCGCTCCTTTTATATAAAAAAGGCTGCGGCTATCGCGGGCGGCTGGAAACCTGGCTCAAGATGGAGGGTATTATTCCCAAGCAGATTATGGAGTTTGGGACTTTCGAGACGATCATCGGCAGTGTGGCGGCTGGCATTGGAATGACGGTTTTTCCTGAATCTTCGATCAGCGGGCTGGCGGCTCAGGGTCTGGTGCATTGTCATGCAATGCCTGAGCCGTACAACGAAGTGACAACGGTGTTTATCCGCCGCAAGGAAGCCTATGTGACCAGTACCTTGCAGTCTTTTATGGATGAAATTATCGCTCAGACAGAGGCATAGCTTTATCGTTGGGTGGAGATTGTCTCCATCGTGCTGTACGGCGAGCTGCGTCATGAGGACAACCGTGGACATGTGGCGGTGACGAATTTTGGAGGTATCCAGCGGATGTCCGCGGGTCACGGGATCATCCATACGGAGCACAACGCTTCGCAAACGGAGGATGTCAGTCTGCTGCAATTGTGGTTTAGCCCGCATACGAGAGGGCTGGAACCCTCGTATGAAGCTACAGCATTCAACCCTGAGCGTCTGCACGGTCAGCTTCTGCCCGTCGTTGCCGGGAAGCGTGTTCCGGGCACAGAGGGCGAAATAGCGGCCATTCATCAGGATTTGACGATTTATTTAAGCAAGCTTCAGCCCGGAGAGCGTGTGGAATTCGCACAGTCTGAAGGGCGACGCGTGTTCTTGTTTGTTATCGAAGGCTCGCTGCGTGTGAACGGTGAACATATGCTGAACGGGCGCGATTCGGCCCGTATTGAGCAGGAGCCGAAGCTGTCGCTGGAGGCACAGGAGCCTGTCTTTTATATGCTGATTGATTTGCCCTAAAAGGAGGTGCGCGCAATGGCGCAGCAGGAAACATGGCTGATCAAGCATGCCGTCACGGGTCGCAGCTTTGCTGACAGCCGCAAGCAGACTTTCGATTGCCGTTTGGCATCGGCAGACGGCGTGTTTCGCTTCACGCTTCAAGAGCTGCCGCGTGAGGCGGCGGAGGTGATTGTGCGTTATAGCGGGGAACTGAATGTATTCCGTTTTGTAACGCCGGAGAACGGAGCCGTTGTGAAGCATTGGTATTACGTCACCCCGGAAAGCGTACAATACGATGATCAAACCGGGGAGCTTACGTTCGAAGCCGGTTCTGAGATTGAGTACCATCCTGACGAATATTGGGGAGATTAATCACTATTTTATTCACCATTTTATAATGATGTTTTCGGAGACTCTGCATGATTGGGGGCCACTGAAAAAGTCCCCATTGTTGAGCGTAAGAGAATATCTAAAGAAAAACGAGCTTCTAGAATCGCTTCTAAGGCTCGTTTCGCGTTCTGGGAGACATATTTATACCCCAAAAATCTTTGTATTTTTGGAAATCAACAGTTTTTCAGTGGCCTCGCTTTATGCTGGTGGGGCTTTTTTTGTTTTATATTGTGCAATAGATGTACTGACCAAAAGCGAATACCTCACAAAAGTTACAAAAGTTATTGACAGCTGTTAAATTATGGGCAACAATAGAGGATGAAATATAAAATAATGGCATTTCTATGTGAAGGGTGGCTATGATATGAAGCATACACCTGAGATTTTAGCGGAGTTGGAAGAATATCTAAAACAAAATGGCATGACATTGGCAGAATTTGCGGAGTGTTCAGGTGTTCATCAAAGAACACTTAATAATTGGATTCTTAAGCATCGACCTGTTGCTATACATCAGCTTGATCGAATGACGCTGGCTATGGGATTACCGGAAGGTTATTTTTACGAACGATACATAGAACATTACATCATCGGCCTTTCCCCGGATTGGCGACGAATCGAGCCAGTATTGTATCGGTGTGCTGAACTGGATAAGCTGGAAGCGATTCAGCGTATAGTTGGGCATATCATGGACAATCTGCTGTATTCCCCAAAGTTATTTGATGTGGCAGAAAAGCTATTCGCACAAGATCGACATGCTGCTGCGCTGCTCCTCTATAACGGGGTTGCAGAGGCCGAGAAGTACCAGCACTCTGAACGCTTGGCAATCTGTCAATATCGTATATTCACGATTCAGATTGGAGACGATCAAAGTCGAAACCTCAAAGCTGTTACACGATTTGAACCCTTTGTCGAACGTCTGGATGAGATAGACCAGCTTGACGCATTGAAGAATTTGGCTAACGTGTATAGGTCTTTGCGTCTATGGGATGATGTTGATGAAACAGCGAGAAAAATGAAGGAGAAAGCGGAAATCCAATATTCGCTTATTCATAATGAGAAACGCAAGGAAAGAAAGCATGAAAAGAAAACAAAGAGTCCATTATTTGGTTACGTTGCTTATGCTGACCTGTTATGTTCGGGTGTCTGTGAGGCTCAAGGCGATTATCAACAAGCTCTACAATACACATACGCCTACGCTAATTTAGATTGGGTCAAAGAGACGGATGAAGATACGCGGCATTGGATAGGTTTGTTCCGACATTGGGCAGAAGGTAATACCTATGTAAATAAACTCCTGTCTGGAGATGTAAGCGTGCTCCCTGATTACGTGGAGTATATTTGTACTTCACCTGATAAGTCGGAAAAGGAAATGGTTGCTAAGTTGATGAACGTTATGATTGCGGCTAACCAATACCAGATAGATGTGAATGAAATACTCCAGCGGTTTGAAACGGTTATTGACTCTTTTGTACAACAGAACCCATCTGCTGATATGTATACTGAGCAAGTTATACCAGAACAATCAACGCGTTTTAAATATGAACTGGCCAAATATTACTTGAATAAAGGAAGATACTCACATGGCTTTGAATACTTGCTAGACGTTTTATCTAAATCATTAGCCATTAATAAAGAAGCTTTTTTCATTAGGTGTATAGCATTATTTGAACAGTTTAAAAAGTTTGCAGACGTTAAGGCTCATGTGAAGTACGAAAGTTTAGTGAGTGAAGGAAAAAGAGAAAGATTATTTTATTCTTGGTAGTAACTACTGTTTTATTCATATTATATATAGATTCAAATCCTGTATGTAAATATTATTGATAAAGTCTGGTTAGACAATGTTGAGAAAAATGGTTCTTCTGATCGTCGCAACTAGCTTTTTGTTTATCTTAGCTATGCCTGTTCAGCCGCACAGCCATAATCAGAGAATACAACTTCAAGAACAAATTGGAGGATACTAAACGGATAGGAACAACAATCCCCGCTAACCTTAACTGGTCGGCGGGGATTTTTTTCGTTGAAGTCATTTCCACTTAGCCTTGCCAAATTTATTGAGTGACACATATGGTGTATGGTGTCTAAATGAGAGGAGGAGTTCATGTGAGCGAATGTGTTGGAGGAGTTGAGCGTAGGGAAGAGCGTAGGGAAGAGCGTAGGGAATGTTTTGGTGCTTTCACATCGCCAGCTGCAATTTTGGTGCTCTTTATTCTGTTGGTTATCATCACTAAAGCATTTTGGATTTAATTTTTAAAGCAATGTCACGGTAATGCCCAATCATTGTTTCGGTAAAAAGGCTCTATTGATATGTGATCGATGAGCTTTTGTAATTATTACCTGTATACCCTGTACTCTGAAGTCTTTGTGCATATATTATGTTGTACTACAAATAAAGGAGGTTCAAGCCATGAGTGGATATGAAGGTGGAGCAGGTTATGGTGGATACGGTGGATTTCATTCTATGGGTGCAATCTTGGTGTTGTTTATCCTGTTGGTAATTATATCAAAAGCATTCCTGGTGTAAGTGGACTGGGCTCTGCTGGCGTAATGCTGGCAGAGCTTTTTTCTTTTTCTGGAACAGTTTGAATTTAGAGTAGATGTAAGAAGGACTCCAATGGAAAATAGCCGGTTTGGAGTTCTTTTTCATTTGGCGATAGAAACTATGTAACAAAAAAAGCGGGAAGAGAATCCTCCCCGCTGAAAACATTATTAATGTTTTTTCTTTTTGGCATTTACGTTGAACAGATTGGCAGCCAGCGCATTGCCTCGTGCACGTGCAAACGCTTTTTGTTTTGACCAGATAGATAAGCTTTTTCTTTTCACATGGTGTTTGAAATGTCTTCTACTCATGGATATCACCTCCCTTCACAGGAAATGAAGATACGGATGGTCTTAGTGGTGCTTTTTGCGTTTGGAAATTTTGATGTTCAGTGCATTGGTTGCCAGCGCATTACCACTTCTTGTTCTGGCATCTGCGGATTGAAAAACTTTAACGACCAGGAATTTGTTTTTACCGACACGGTGTTTGAACGTTTTTACTCTTGTTCTGATCATCTGCATGTCCCCTTTGCTTAGGTCTGCTTTATTTATATGTCAGTGGCGATAGCGATGTATCAGCATGAATCTATTAACAGCAAAAAGAAACTATTACCTAATAGATAGATTTCCTCGGTAAAAAGGGATCTGCGGGAAATTAGCTGGAGGAGCCGGACAGTATTCGTTTCTCTTTTGGCGTATACTTGGTGGATTCCTGTCATAATAGTTGTTGCGCTTATTGGTTTTTGTCAGCGGAGGAATATTTCATTGAAAGGATTTCCACGCTATGGTTTGCTTAGGTTCGAAGAAATCCCTAGTTCCATTTCCTAGATCGGCTGGTTAACTAATATTTTTAATTTCATATGGCATTCGCCCTTACAAAGCTCCTCTGCGGACATATTATGAGGGGAGGAGAGGGATGATTTTGAAAATGATCAAGAAATGTTTATGTGACCGTTTGGCCAAAATCGTCGGAGGCACTGGTATGGTGGTGAATGGGGTATGTGTGGTGCAGCGTCTGCGGAATAACCTCAATTTAAGAATTTTGGGACGCCGAAGTAAATCGCCTTTGACCATACCATTCTTGCTTTCTTTTGAATCCAAAGACAGCAAAGGGAGAACTTTGAATTTGGGAGAAACAGTAATCCTGGAGCGTGAGATTAATCCTTTTGTATCGCAGCTCCGGAAACATGGAATCATTGTTACTGCTATTCACAACCACTGGTTATTCCAGAATGTATGCTTCAAATATATTCACTGGGAAAAAGTAGGGGACCCTGCCACGTTTGCACGAAACAGTACTGAGGCGGCTAAAAAAGTGGGTATTCTTTAATTACCGCAAGAGAAGAGGGGCATTCGGTCGCTCCTCTCTTGTCTTTCTATAAACTGTATCTATTGGGGCCTATCTTCAAATTGTTCACAAGTTTAGCACCCTCGTATGCCGATGATGATTGAGCTTGTTATCAAGACAGGCAGGAGAATAGAAGACATACGAGCGGGTCTGCTGTCTCTGGAACATGATAACTATATTACGTGGGCGGATAAGTCCATGCTGCGGGATATCGTCATAGGGCTGGGACAGGGAACAGAAGATCGTCACGCCCCCAGGGGCTGCAAATAGATACTATACGGAATATTAAGCCTCGGATTGATCTGAGGTTTATTTTTATGTTCTGGAAAAGATATACCTTTCATAGGAACGTGTGTTCGGAATATAATTGTGCATACCACATCAGGAGGCTACATACATGTCTAAAAAACTTGAAGGCAATGGAATTTGGGAAAGCTCGCGCATCATTATACCGGAGCATAAAGAGGCTTATTTGCGTCTAATGAAAGACCGTCAGCGGCGCGGCAAACCATAACTCGACGACCAAGAGGTGCGATTGATCGAGTAGGCGCTTATAGACTCTTACAACTCACGTACAGCCGTCACGCTGGTGGTTTTTAGCCCGTTCGACGATATGGTTATGACTGGTGTAGTAACATCCATTAACACCAGCAGAAGAGAAGTAAAACTGTTTCGGGGGGAAGATGATTTTAGTTGGGTTAAGTTAGAGGATATTATTTCTGCAAGTACATAAAAGGTCCCCAAGTAACAAGGCCACTGAAAAAGTCTCTTTAATAAAAAACGTCAAAAAAACGAGCCTCTAGAATCGCTTCTAAGGCTCGTTTCGCGTTCAGGGAGACATATTTGTACCCCAAAAATCTTTGTATTTTCGGAAATCAACAGTTTTTCAGTGGCCTCCATGATTGAAGGGTCTTTTTGTCATCTATTCAACATGCTGAGCCTGTTGGATACATAATCCTGTGCAGGCTGGTACATCCTACATGTTATATTACCTATCCGGCTCATTCGTAAAGGGGGGATACCGATGAAGAAAGGACGCTTTCCCAAGTTGCCGAGATTGCCATGGAGCCGAAGAGCGGTTCCGGCCCCGGACCGCAAGGCGCGAGATTCCCGTCTTCCCAAGGGCCTGCCTGAACCGCCGTGGCTGGAGCAGCCGTTGCGGAGCAGTCTGGAAGACAATTTGACCGCATTGCGCGATATTTTCAAGGATTGCTCTGATATTGTCTATCGCGAGCTGATGATTTCCCATGACCGCAAAGGGCTGTTGGCTTATTTGGAAGGCACGGTGAAATCGGAAGACTTGCAGGATCATATCCTGCGGCCCGTCATTTTGGGCATGATGCTCAAGGACCCTGAAGTGAACGGCCAATTGGAGCCGCTGGATGAAACTCGTATTTCCATGTCCCAGACCAAAACGATGGATCAATGGAATAAGGTATCGGAAGCCATATTGGATGCCAATGCAGCTCTGTTCGTGGAGGGTACGCCCCGTGCTTATATATTCAGCGCCAAGGGAGGCGTTCGTCGTGGAGTGGAGGAGCCGCAGACCGAGTCGGTTATTCGTGGTCCACGTGAAGGTTTCACGGAAACGATTCGTGTTAATACGGCGCTGCTACGTTTCAAGCTAAAGACGCCGATGCTCAAAATGTACAGCATGACGCTCGGTACAGAGACTAAAACAAGCGTAGTGCTTACCTATATTGAAGGCATTATAGATCCGAAGCTGGTAGAGGATGTAAAGAACAGGCTTACTGATATTAAGATTGATGGTTTATTGGAGACTGGATATATCGAGGAACTGATTGAAGATCATCCGTTTTCGCCGTTTCCGCAAATGGAATATACGGAACGGCCGGATACCGTCACTGCGCAATTGCTGGAGGGGCATTTTGCCATTTTTGTGGATGGGACACCCTTTGCCCTGATTGGGCCAGTGACGATGTGGCAGATGCTTCAGGCCAGCGAAGACTATTACGAGCGTTTTTTTATCAGTAATATGGTGCGCTGGATTCGTTATCTTTTTCTCATCCTGGCTCTCTTCCTGCCTGCATTATATGTAGCGGTCACGACCTATCATCATGATATGCTGCCGACGGCGCTCATTTTGAGCATTGCCGCAGCACGTGAATCCATCCCTTTCCCCGCCTTGGTGGAAGCATTGATGATGGAGATTTCCTTTGAGGCATTGCGAGAAGCGGGGATTCGTCTCCCCAAAACGGTCGGTCAGGCTGTCAGTATCCTCGGCGCACTCGTCATCGGGCAGGCATCCGTACAGGCGGGGATCGTATCGGCGCCGATGGTCATTATCGTGTCGCTTACAGGTATTGCTTCGTTTACCATTCCGCGTTTTAACTTTGCGATTACAGTTCGTCTGCTGCGGTTTCCGATCATGATGATGGCGGGGGCGTTCGGATTGTTTGGAATCATTATCGCGACAACGCTGATTGCTACGCATTTAACCAAGCTAACGTCGTTTGGCGTGCCTTATATGAGCGGATATAGCCCGTACAACCATATGGATCAAAAGGATATCGTCGTTCGTGCACCTTGGTGGAAAATGACCAAACGCCCTTCATGGATTGGGAAAGACAACAAGCGGGCGAAAGAAAAGATGAATGGATCGCCCACAACTGAGGAGGGATGGTGATGAAGCCCCGAGGGTCTAATGCAGGGAAAATACGTAAAGCAGCTGCGATTGGCTGTCTGTTGCTCTGTTCTGTTCTTTTGGGGGGATGTTGGGATCGTCGTGAGGTGAACGATGTGGCCTTTGTGATGGGAACCGGGCTGGATAAGGAAGGCGATCAATACCGGGTAACGATGGAGATTGCACTTCCCGGACAGCTCGGTTCTTCGGGAAGCACAGGGGGCGGGGGAGGTACAAGTGGAACTAAATCCTACTATCTGGAGTCCAGAACGGGCCCAAGCTTTCGGGGAGCAAGTACCGAGGAACAGCGGGGGATTTCACGAACGCTGAATTACTCCCATCGCCGGGTGTTGTTATTCGGCGAGGCACTGGCGCGGGAAGGGATCAGCAATATTATGGATGTATTGGCACGTATTCCGCAGAACCGTCTGTCTTCTCTGGTAGTCATCACGAAGGGATCGGCGCTGGATGTGCTTCAGGCGGATGCACCGATTGAACAATTTCCGGCAGAAATGGTGCGCGAGCTGAATTATTCCTATATGAAAAAGCCCCGTTCTATTAAGCTGCTGATGAATTCCATCCTGCTGGAGGGCATTGACCCGGCTGTACCAGTGATGTCCGTGGTGAAGAACGGCCCCTCTAATTTGAAGGACAAGAAGACGAATATTCAGGTCGATGGGCTGGCTGTATTTCGCAAGGACAGAGTAACCGGCATTATAGATAACCATTTAAGTCGGTTTTTGCTGCTGGGTATGGACCAGGCCAAGGATACGGAAGTATTTATAAGCCCTCCCAAGGGCAGTGGTTATTTGTCTGTACATCTCATCGAAAACAGCGTTCATATCAAACCCTATGTTCGGGGAGATGATATCCGGATGACTATTCAAATGAACTGCAATGGGAATGTGAAGGAGAATGAGACAACTTTCGATATTTCCAATGGAGCAAACTTGAAGTGGTTGGAGCAGCAGGTAGAACGTCAGATCAAGGAGGATTTGGGTAAGGCTGTCCGGGTTATTCAGCAAAAATATCGTTCTGATGTGCTTGGTTTGGGCCGGGTTATCATTACGAACCTCCCAGATGAATGGAAACGGATTAAACCCCGTTGGGAACAGCTGTACCCCAAGGTGGAAGTAACCATAAATCCGGTTGTGCATATTGAAAATATCGGTGCAGTTACCAAGCCATTCGGGATCAAGAAGGAGCAAATCCAGGATGAATAAAGTGTTTCTGCTGCCTTTGGTGCTGGCGATCATCTTCATGTATCTGATTGACCGTAAAAGCCTGAACGCCGCACCTGCTGTCAACCGCTGGATCTCACGTGTATTGTACGCTCTTAGCATCGGCATCTGGATCTACGGAACGTCGACAAAGAGTAATGTCTATGTGGCTACATGGCTGACCCGGTTCATTGATATGTGGCTGCCCTCTTCGTTGTAACGAGTGCAAGATGCCTGTGGGAAAAAGGAGGCGCACCTCATGAAACAGTTCACAACCAGACAAATCGTGCTGCTTGGTGTATTGATGGAGGTCAGTATCACCACTGTACATGCTCCGGCGCAGGCAGCGGATTACGCACATCAGGATGCCTATTGGACCTGTGCGATTGCCGCCATCGTGTTATGCCTGCCGATCTGGGCGATGCTGAAGCTCGGGCAGCGGTTTCCCGATCAGGATCTGCTTCAGGCCATAGTGAGCTCTCACCCCGTGTTGGGGCGTATGCTGCTCTCGGTGTATCTTATCCTGTTCCTGATCATTTTTGCGCGGGATTTGAGAATTATTACGGATATGGTGGAGGTTGTCCTTTTGCCGCTGACCCCGCTTGTTGTGATTTCCCTGATTCTGCTGCTAACTTTAGTGTTTATGGCTAAAGGGGGGATTAGCACTATCGTAAATATGGGGGAAATTTTCGTGCCGGTGTTGATCCTGATCCTGTTGACCATGCCACTATTTTTCGGGCGTAATATGGATTTTTCGGTGCTGAGACCGTTTTTACATCCGGATGTAGGCGGAGTTGCCAAAGGAAGCTGGCGCATGTTGGGGTATATGGCGGACATCATGATGTTACCCTTTGTGATTTCCGGGAAAAATTATAATCCCCACAGTGCGTGGCTTGGACATCTGACAGGAACCATTTTTATGATCATGATTGTGATGCTGACAGAGCTGGTCACCGGGATTCCCATTTTGTCACGACTATTTTATCCTTCGTATGAGTTGGCGCGTCAGTTACAGCTAACAGATTTTCTGGATCGGTTCGATTTATTCGTAGCCGCTCTTACTGTGCCAACCCTGCTTACAAAGATAGGGTTCGATCTGTACGTTATCAGTTTAACTGTAAAGCGCATGTTTGCTCCTGCCTGGGGGAGTTTGATTGTATGGCCAGTCGGTTTGTTGGGTTATGTCTGTTCTTTTATGCTGTTCTCCAACATTATCCAAATATATGACTTTAGCCGGGAATGGACCGTGGTTATGATTATTTTCTTTGTTTTCATGCCCTTGATGCTATGGCTGGTGATCAGGCCTAAACGTAAAGAAAAAAATGACGGTGACCAGCCATCTGGTGGTGAGCAGGATAAGAGGAAACAGGAGAGCCAGCAGGGAAGTGGAGAAAGACAAGCCGACTTATAAGCTTACTATATCCATCGGAAAAGCAATTCTTATTTGTCTTTTAGCCCCTTGATTGTATACTTGGTAGAAAGGAGTACGACTTCTACAAGGGGGGGGAAACAGGGTGGCTCAACGTATGGCAGGCAAGAGAGTCGCCCTTGCCAGTTCCCGTAAAGCAGATGAAATGGCGCTGCTGGTTGCAAAAATGGGAGGCGAGCCGGTGCTGCGTCCGGCCCAGGGCACGGTTTTTCTGGACGATATCGAGCTGCGTAATGCTATTGTATCGTGGGTGAAGCAGCCGCCGGACTGGAACATTTTCACGACAGGCATGGGGTTGGACGCGCTGTTCGACATGGCGGAGGATATGGGTGTGGTAGAACAGATTATGGAGCTATTACATTCCTCGAACATTGCAGCGCGGGGCTACAAAACGGTCAATGCACTCAAAAAGCGCGGCTTCACGCCCGCTGTACGGGACGAGGACGGAAGCTTGACCGGGTTGACGCAGGCCTTTGCTCCATATGATCTGAAGGGGAAGGAAGTGTTTTTGCAGCTACATGGTGATCCGGCTCCCCGGCTGGTGAAGTGGCTGGACGAGCAAGGGGCCGTTACCCGGCAGGTGCTTCCCTATAAGCATATTCCGCCGGAGGAAGGCAATTTACAAGCATTACTACAGGATATCGTGAACCGCAATGTGGATGCAGTTACGTTCACCAGCGGTCCGCAAATCCGCTTTTTGGCTCAATATGCGAGGGAACAGAAGCAGATGGAAGACGTGCTGGAAGCTTTTCGCCAGGATGTGATCGCTGTGTCGGTAGGCAAGGTGACGGCGCAGTCCATTTTGGAGGAAGGGATTGAACGGATTGTGTTTCCAGTGGAGGAACGCATGGGTGCAATGATGGTGGAGCTGGGAAGATATTTTGAGCATAGCGCTTCGGCGCACGGCTGGGGTCTGGAAGTAGTGAACTGAAAACTAACCCAGATCCTTGTGATAAAGGGTAAAATGAAGATAAGGGCCTACAAGGTCTTTATCTTTTTTTGTTGGAATGCATCGACAGAAGTTTTTGTTATAGCGAAAATATTTATTTAATATAATGAAAAAGCCTCGATGCGGGATACCAGAACAGGAGCTGAGACGTTATGAATTCCATTTGTGTTTTTGCTGGGTCCAGACCCGGACATTCATCGATATATCTTCAGGAGGCAGGCAAGCTTGGAGAGGCTATGGCCCGACATCATGTTCGTCTGATCTATGGAGGCTCCAGCAAGGGGCTGATGGGTGAGGTCGCGGATGCGATGCTGGCCGGGGGCGGTCAGGTCTCCGGGATTATGCCGACCCTGTTATTCGATGCAGAGATTATTCACCGGGGAGTCACCGAATTTATTGAGGTGGCAAGCATGCATGAACGCAAAGCGGTCATGAGCGAAATGGCCGATGCGTTTATTGCCCTTCCGGGTGGCTTGGGAACATTTGAAGAGCTCTTCGAGGTACTGTGCTGGGCGCAAATCGGCATTCATCGCAAGCCTATCGGGCTGCTGAATGTGAACGGATATTTTGACCCGTTGGCGGAAATGGTGCGTCATAGTGTGCGGGAGGGCTTTGCCGGGGCTGACCATCCAGAGCTGCTAAGTATCTCTGCGGACCCAGACGAATTGTTGCATTTGCTAAAAAACAAGGCGGATAACTTGAAATAAAGCGTTTTTCATGCTTGCACAACTGATTGAGGCAAGGTTATGATAAGACCCATAATCAAATAGCGGACAGACAAGGTGCCTTTGTGATAGCGAAGGGTAACAGGGAATCGGGTGCAAGTCCCGAGCGGTCCCGCCACTGTAAGGAAGAGGATTTTTTCAGACGTCACTCGTGAGAAACCGGGGAAGACGAAAAAATCTGTTGATGCCGAGCCAGGAGACCTACCTTGATCTGTATACACCGTTAACCTTCGCGGAGAGGATGGGTGTACGAAATCAGGAAATCAGGCGCACGTTTTTTTCCATGCTGGTTACAGGTTTGCGTGGATCTGGAACGTGCAGAAGCGTTTCAAGCGTGAACAGGCAGATGGAAAGCAACGGCACGATGGCGGAAGACAAGAAGTGTCTTCTTATGCTGTGTCCGCCTGATGATACGATGCGTACATAGGAAACCCATCCGGGCAGGATGGGTTTTTTTGAGTTACAGGATGTCCATATATAAGTGAAATAGATAGAAGTGTGGAAAACATAGCACAGATTTAAGAAGGAGGATAACGATGAGCCCATTAGGAAAATTGCTCGTGATTGGATTCGGACCGGGGGATATGGAACATATCACAAAACGGGCGCTGGATGCGCTGGCCGAGAGTGAGGTTATTATCGGCTACAACACCTATGTGGATCTGATCCGTCCGTTGTTGAACGGACAGGAGATTGTGCGCACAGGGATGACGGAGGAAGTGAGCCGTGCACAGGAGGCGGTTCGACAGGCGGAGATGGGCAAGAAGGTGGCCGTCATTTCCAGTGGAGACGCAGGCGTATATGGTATGGCAGGGCTAGTGTACGAAGTGCTGATGCAAAAGGGCTGGCGCCGTGAGGACGGGGTTGAGGTAGAAGTCGTGCCGGGAATATCGGCGATTCAGTCCTGTGCTTCGCTGTTGGGTGCGCCAGTCATGCATGATGCATGCACGATCAGTCTGAGTGACCATTTGACCCCTTGGGAAACGATTGTGAAGCGTGTAGAGGCGGCAGCTTCGGCGGATTTTGTAATTGCACTGTACAATCCGCGCAGTGGTCGGCGTACACGCCAGATTGTTGAGACGCAGTCTATTTTGCTGCGTTACCGTGATCCGCAGACTCCGGTCGGGCTGGTCAAGAGTGCTTACCGTGACCGTCAGCAAGTAATTGTGACGACGCTGGAGGACATGCTCAACCATGACATCGGTATGCTGACGACCGTCATCATCGGCAATTCCTCGACGATGGTGTATGACGGTCTGATCGTGACGCCGCGCGGGTATCAGCGCAAGTATACGCTGGATGCGTCCGAGCAGGCGCTCAAGCCGCATCAGCGGCTTCGCACGGAAGCGGAGCCGTGGTCGCTGGGCGCGCAAGAGGATCGCGCGCTGAATGCGTCGCAGGCAGGCGCGGCTCCCGCAGTGCCAGCCCCTGCGGGAGCTGGCGGGACCGCGCCCGCGCCTTCCGCGAGCGGTGCTGCTGCTGCGGTTGCCACGCAGGCACGCCCGCAAGCGGTGGCTGCCGTGCAGGCCGCGCCTGCGGCGCAAGCCGGGACGGCCCCGGCATCGCTGGCAGCGGAGGCGCTGAGCCGCCTCGCTGCGGGCGGCAAGCTGCCGGGCGCAGCCAGCGCGCGCTGGAGCGGGCAAGCGCCCGCCGTGAGCGCCGCCAGAACGGCAGCCGTGGCCGGAGCGGTGGCTACGGCCGGGACAGCGACAGGCAGATTTGGCAAGCCTGCGCTGTTTGAGGTAGGCGTTTCCCCCGGCGTGGGAAACAAGAAGTTCACCGCTCGCCAGATGGCGCTGCTCGCGGAGGTAGCGGGCGATGAAGGCGAGCTGGAGTATACGCCAGATCACCAGATCGTGCTGCGCGTGCCGTGCGCAGACCCGGAGGAGCTGGTAGGGCGGCTGCGGGATGAACGATTCATCGTGATGCCGATTGGCGATGTGTTTAAGGTGAAGGCGTGCGACTTCTGCAATATGGAGAAGGATGACGCTGTGCCTGTGGCTGAGCATCTACAGGTTGTGCTGGGCGGATTGCAGGCGCCCAAGGAAACGAGCATTGCTTTGAACGGCTGCGGCATGGCCTGCTATGGAGCGGTGCTGGAGGATATCGGAATCGTGTACCGCAAGGGAGGATACGATCTGTTCCTCGGCGGCAAAAAATTTGGCCGCAACGCCCATGCCGCTCAACCTGTGGCAGAGGGCATTCCGGGAGATCAGATTACGGATATCGTTGAGAACGTCATCGCTGAATATAAGGAAAAAGGGCATCCGAACGAGCGTTTTCATAAATTTTTCAAGCGTGTGGGCGTGGTAGCGGGTTTTCGGCATGAAGATGCACCTGCAACAGTAGAAGTGAATGCCGTCTGTGGTGATTAATGGGCTAGAAAGCCTGTTTTTATAGATGTAAGCATATAGATAAAATAGGGTATCTTGCAGGTCATTCCTATTTTGATGAGGAGGGAAATACAGCAGTGAATGCAATATTGTTGGTTGGACATGGAAGTCGGGACCCGGAGGGGAACCGGGAGCTGCTAGAATTTGCACAGGCGGTGGCAGATCGCGTGCCGGATATGTGTGTGGAAACCTGTTTTTTGGAGCTGACACGGCCCAGCATTGCTGAAGGTGTGCAGGCATGTGTGGAGCAAGGGGCGACGCGTGTCGTGCTTGTTCCGATTATTTTGTTCGCAGCGGGACATGCCAAAATTGATATTCCGATGGCGATTGATCGTGCGAAGGCTAAATATCCTCAGGTGGAATTTGTATATGGACGTCCGATTGGCGTTCACGAAAAAATTGTCAGTATTCTGCAAAGTCGCTTGAAAGAGGCCCGTCCGGTTGCGGTTCCAGCGGGTATGGATAGCGCTTTGGCGGCTTCTACCGAGGTGACGGATGAAGAAACGGCTGTGCTGGTGCTGGGACGCGGAAGCAGCGATCCGGATGCGAACAGCGACTTTTTCAAAATTACCCGTATGCTGTGGGAAAAACTCCCGTATACGTGGGTGGAGAGCAGCTTTATCGGTGTGACGCAGCCCTCTTTTCCAGATGGTTTGGAGCGTTGTCTGCGTCTGGGTGCCAAAAAAATCATCGTGCTTCCATACTTTCTATTCACGGGTGTGCTGATTAAGCGCATTGGAGAAATGACGGAGGAATTTGCTGAGTCACATCCTGCATTACAAGTGGAAATGGGTGGATATTTTGGCTTCCATCCGCAACTGGTCGAGCTGGTGCTGGAACGCGTCAACGAAGGATTAGTCGGCAAGGTCATGGCCAATTGCGATAACTGCCAGTTCCGTTTGGAGGCGCAGGAGCATCACCATCATCACCACGACCATGATCACGATCACGGACATGACCACGATCATCACGATCACCATCATGATCATCACGACCATGACCACCATGCACATGAGCATGGACACGAGCATCATCATGAGGATCACTCACATGATCACAAGCACGAGCATGTACATGCGCACAGCCATGATGACCATGATCATGAACACCACCACGATCATGTACATACGCCGTCTGTTGTGAACGGAAGCGGGATTTCAGGTAGCGGGCAGGTGAAGGACTCATGATTTTCATGCTATGCGGAACGAGCGATGCTCGGGAATTGGCGCTGCAAATCCGTGACAATGGCTTCAAAGTGCTGACCTCCGTCGTAACAGAAAGCGCGGCAACCAGCTTGTCCGAAGTGGGGCTGGACGTACGTACAGGTCGAATGACAGCTGATGAAATGGCAGCAGTGGTTCGGGAACAGGGAGTGCAGGCCATCGTGGATGCCAGTCATCCTTTTGCAGAAGAAGCACATGCGAATGCCATGACAGCCGCCCGCGAGTCCGGGGTTCCTTATATTCGCTACGAGCGTGCGGGGCTGGTGTATGACAATCATCCGCTGCTTCACATCGTACCCTCCTATGAGGAGGCCGCATTGGAAGCGAAGCAGCTCAAAGGCTCCGTAATGCTTACGACAGGCAGCAAGACGCTCGGCACGTTCACCAAGCATTTGCTCGGAGACCCGGAGATTCGTCTGGTTGCTCGAATGCTCCCGCGTCTGGACAATATGGAGAAATGTGGCGAACTGGGCATGGAGCAAAAAAATATTATCGCCATGCAGGGTCCTTTTTCCCGCGAGATGAACGAAGCATTGTACAAGCACTTCGGTACGACGGTAATGGTGACGAAGGAAAGCGGACGCACAGGAGCGGTGGATGAAAAGGTTCAATCTGCACTGGAGCTGGGCATTCATGTTATTTTGATTTCCAGACCGGAAGTGGAATTTGGCACCGTATTTGATCATTTCGACGGAGTGATCGACGCACTGCGTACAACCAAAGTAGGCCCTTCGATCTGAACGATGACCCTGTGAATCTGATCGATCCAGTCCACTCAATTCGATAAATCCAGAACTTTTTCCGGCGTGTATTTAAAATATAGTCATCTTAAAATGCGTATATAAACTAATTTTCCATAAAGGAGTGGTCGAGACGATGGATTTTAAAACAGATTTCAAACCGCTAACGGTGCAGCCGCAGGAGATTGAGGGTAAAAGCTTCGAGATGATCACGGAAGAACTGGGAGAGCATCCTTTTACAGAAGCGCAATATCCAGTCGTACAGCGCGTTATTCACGCGTCTGCTGATTTTGAGCTGGGCCGCAGCATGGTGTTTCATCCGAAAGCGATTGAAGCCGGGGTTGCAGCCATTCGCGCAGGGCAACAGGTTGTTGCGGATGTGCAAATGATTCAGGCGGGTCTGAGCAAGGATCGTATCCGTCAATTTGGCGGGGATGTGCATGTCTATATTTCGGACCCGGACGTGATGGAGGAAGCGAAAAGGCTGAATACGACACGCGCCATCATTTCAATGCGCAAAGCGATTCAGGCAGGCGAAGGCGGTATTTATGCGATTGGTAATGCGCCGACAGCGCTGCTGGAGCTGATTCGTCTGGTGAAAGAAGGTGCGGCCAAGCCCGGCCTGATTATCGGGATGCCAGTCGGCTTCGTATCGGCGGCAGAATCGAAGGACGAGCTGCGCAAGCTGGATATTCCGTTCATTACGAATATTGGGCGTAAGGGCGGCAGTACGATTGTCGTGGCGGCATTGAATGCGATCTCCTTAATGGCTGTCCGCTAGATGCGGTTGTCCGTTTGCTGTATCATGAAATGAATTGGAGCATGATCAGCATAAGAGGTTAAGGAGGAATTGGCATGGAAAAGGAAGCGGCGTCCGCCGACAGGCCCAAACGGATGAAAAGTGGTGAAGCTCCCGCGCCGGACAAGCCGATGCGGTCAGGCTTTACGACTGGAGCCTGCGCGGCTGCGGTTGCCAAAGGAGCAGTGCAACTGCTCATCACGGGCATTCCGCCGAAGGAAGCGGTGATATCGCTGCCAGCGGGATTCGATCATGCGTTTGAGCTGATCGAGCCTGTGCTGAACGCGGACGAGGCTTCCTGCACGACGATCAAGGACGGCGGCGATGACCCGGATGCGACGCATCAGGCGAGAATTATCGCGTCTGTTAGCTGGCGGGAGGAACCGGGCATTGAGCTGGACGGGGGCATCGGCGTGGGGCGGGTGACGAAGCCCGGCCTGCCTGTGTCTGTCGGGGAAGCAGCGATCAATCCTGTGCCTCGCCGGATGATTACGGAGGCCGTCACAGGCGTGCTTGAAGAGCATGGATCGGCCAAAGGTGTCCGTGTCGTCATCAGCGTACCGGACGGCGAAGAAATCGCCAAGAAGACGCTGAATGGGCGACTTGGTATTCTTGGCGGTATCTCCATACTGGGTACGCGAGGTGTGGTGGTTCCATTTTCCACATCAGCTTATAAAGCCAGTGTCGTGCAGGCCATATCGGTTGCGCAAGCGATGGATTGCCAGGAAATTGTCCTGACCACAGGCGGTAGCAGTGAAAAATATGCAATGCAAATGTACGATCAGCTCACGGAAGAAGCCTTTATTCAGATGGGTGATTTTGTCGGCTTTGCGATCAAGCATGGAAAACGCCTGGGAATGAAGAAAATTATTCTCGTCGGCATGCCCGGCAAGCTGTCGAAGGTCGCTCAAGGTGTCATGATGGTTCATTCCAAGAGCGCCCCGGTGGATTTTGGTTTTTTGGCCGAGGTCGCGCGTGAAGCGGGTGTGGAAGAGTCGCTTGCAGCGGCGGTGGCCGAGGCGAATACAGCTACGCAGGTGGCAGATATGATGACCGAAGCGAATGCGCTGAGCTTTTTTGAAAAGCTGTGCACCTATGGCTGTCAGCATTGTCTGGAGCATGCAGGTGGTGGAATCGTTGTAGAAATGGTACTGGTAACGTTGAAAGGGAATGTGCTGGGGAGGGCGAGAGTCGGTGAGTAGAGTGATCCGTGTCATTGGTATCGGTGAAAATGGAGCGGCAGGTCTGTCGCAGGAGACGCTGGAGCGAATCGAGCGTGCGGACGTGCTGGTTGGTGGAGAGCGCCAATTGGCCTTTTTCAAGGCAGCCACAGGGGAAAAACGAACATTAAAGAGCGGCTTCTCCGCCGTGGTGGAAGAATTGGGACGTTTGCGTGAGGACAAGGATATTGTCGTGCTTGCGTCAGGCGATCCGCTTTTTTTTGGCATCGCAGGGTATTTATCCGCCAGGCTGGGGAGTGAGCATCTGGATATTCTGCCGCATCTCAGCTCGGTTCAGTTGGCGTTCGCACGTTTGGGCGAGAGCTGGCAGGATGCGGTACTGGAAAGCGTACACGGCCGTCCGATGACCGGACTGGCACAGCGAATCGACGGACAGAACAAGGTCGCGCTGCTGACGGACGACCGGAATCATCCCGCCGCAGTCGCTGCCTATCTGCTGCATTATGGCATGACGGAATACGATGCCTTTGTCGGCGAGTATTTGGGCGGACCGGATGAGACGTATCGGCATTATACGCTGGAAGAGATGGCGCAGGGAACGTTCCAACCCCTGAATGTGGTTGTTTTGCGCCGCCGCAAGGGTGCGGACGTGCCTGCGATTCGTCGAGGGTTTGGTTTCGAGGACGCAGAATTTCACCAGCGCAAGCCGGAAAAAGGGCTGATTACGAAGCGTGAAGTGCGCGTGTTCAGTTTGTCCGAGCTGCGTCTGACGGAGCGAAGCATCGTATGGGACATTGGCGCAGGGTCCGGCTCTGTAGCTGTGGAGTGTGCGCGGCTGGCGAAGTACGGGCAAGTGTTTGCCATTGAGAAGAATGAAGGCGATCTCACCAATGTGGAAGCGAACAAGATCAAATTCCGCACCGATTTTCCGGTCATTCACGCCAAAGCGCCTGCCGGACTGGACGAGCTACCAGACCCGGATGCGGTGTTTATTGGCGGGAGTGGGGGAGAGCTGGCGGAGCTGATTCGGCTGTGCGCTTCCCGTCTGCGTACGGATGGACGAATCGTAGTGAATGCCGCAACGATTGAGACGCTGCATGACGGCATGAAGGCGATGCAAGCAGAGGGGCTGGAAGCCTCGGTGACGTTACTGCAAACAGCGCGTAGCAAGCCGATTTTGAATATGACGCGTTTTGAGGGGCTGAATCCCATATATGTCATTACGGGACGGCCGTCGATGGAAGCGGCTGACGAGGTAGCAGGGGAGTAATTTGGTAGATCAAGAGGGGGAGAGAGACAGCATGAATACGGCAGCAACAGGAACACTTTACGGCGTAGGCGTGGGGCCGGGTGATCCCGAGCTGATTACGGTTAAGGCGTACCGCATGATTCAGGAATGCGCAGTTGTGGCTTATCCGAAGAAACGTCGTGGAGGCAAATCGTATGCCCATGAAATCGTGGAGCTGTACGTAAACCCGGAGGAAAAAGAGATGCTGGGGCTCATTTTCCCGATGACCAAGGACCCGGTCGTACTGGAACGGGAGTGGAACAAAACGGTGGTTGCCTGCTGGGAGGCTCTGAGTCAAGGCAAGGATGTAGCCTTTGTCACCGAGGGGGACCCGAATCTGTACAGTACCTTTATTCACTTGGCGCGTCTCATGAAGGAGCTTCATCCCGAGGTGCCGATTGTATCTATTCCGGGCATTTCCTCCGTTTTGGGAGCAGCGGCGGCACTGGAATTGCCTTTAGCAGACGGAGATCAGCAGGTCGGTATTATTCCGGCTACAAATGATAAGGAAGCGATGAAGCGGGCGATTGAAAATCACGATACGATCGTGTTCATCAAGGTTGCCAAGGTGCTGGATCTGATTTTGGATGTGCTGGATGAACTGAATCTGGGGGAGCGGGCGTCTGTTATTACCAAGGTCACTTCTCCTTATGAAATGGTATGGAGTAACGCGCGCGAGCTGCGCGGACAGGAGCTTGAATATCTGAGTCTGATGGTGGTGAGCAAATGAGTTTGGAGCCGAAAGTATATATCGTAGGAGCGGGTCCCGGAGACCCGGAGCTGATTACCGTCAAAGGCTCTCGGATTTTGCGTACAGCCGATGTTGTATTGTACACGGATTCACTTGTGAACGACGAGCTGATTGCCACGGCCAAGCCGGAGGCTCAGGTACTGCAAAGCTCAGGCATGGATCTGGAGCGGCAGGTCGAAATTATGAGCGAGGCTGTGCAGGCAGGACGCAGTGTAGCTCGTGTACATACGGGGGACCCGGCAGTGTACGGCGCGATTTTGGAGCAAATGGTGCTGCTGAAGCAGCACGGAGTCGCTTACGAAATCGTGCCGGGTGTCAGCTCGGTCTTCGCTTCTGCCGCCGTACTTGGCGCAGAGCTGACTGTGCCTGACCTGACACAGACTGTCATCCTGACGCGTGCGGAGGGCCGCACACCTGTACCGGATCGGGAAAAGCTGCGCGACCTGGCATCCCATCACTGTACAGTGGCGTTGTTCCTTAGCGCAACGTTGGCGAAGAAGGTTGTTGTTGAGTTTCTGGCGGCGGGCTGGAGTGAGGACACACCTGTAGCGGTTGTGCAGCGTGCAACCTGGCCGGACCAAAAGATCGTGCGCACGACGCTCGCTCAATTGCCTGCCGATCTGCGCGCAGCAGGAATTACGATGCATGCCATGATTTTGGCAGGCTGGGCGCTCGATCCAGGGCTGGTGGACAAGGACGCACATCGTTCCAAGTTGTATGATAAGTCGTTCACCCACGGCTACCGGAAGGGAGTGAAGCCCGGTGAGTAATCCATTTGCCGCTGTGGCGATCACGAAGCACGGAGTGGAGATGGTTCGTCATTTAGGAGCCAGCTTTCCGGGCACGGATGTGTATTACATGTCCAAGTTTGAGCGCGGCGACGAGCAGGAGCGCGGCATTCAATTGTTCGAAGGCTCGGTCAAGCTGATTTTGCCGGATTTATTTAAACAATATAACGGTATTATTTTATTTATTTCCCTCGGTGCGGTCGTCCGTATGATTGCGCCGATTTTGGTGGATAAAAAGGTAGACCCGGCGGTGGTCGTCATTGATGATCGTGGGGAGCATGTCATTAGCGTACTGTCCGGGCATTTGGGCGGTGCCAATGAACTGACCCGTCATGTGGCTTCGGTACTCGGCGCGCGCCCGGTGATTACGACCGCATCGGATGTGCAAGGCACGATTCCGGTGGACATGTTCGGTCGGGAATTGGGTTGGGTGGTCGACAGCTTCGACAAGGCTACTCCGGTGAGCGCGGCTGTTGTGAATGAGGAGCCTGTGGCGCTCGTGCAAGAGACAGGCGAACGGAACTGGTGGCGTTATGACAAGCCTGTACCTGCACATATCAAGGTATATGCTTCGATGGCAGAAGCGTCACAAGAGCCGTTCAATGCCGCGTTGGTCGTCAGTGATCGTATGCTGGAGCTGGAGGAAGAGGAACAGTTCCTAATGAATGGCGTGCTGTATCGTCCGAAAAGTCTGGTGCTGGGTATCGGCTGTAATCGGGGTACTGCTGTGGAGGAGCTGGAGGCTGGCGTGCTGGACACCTTGAATGAGCTTCGCTTGTCTGTGAAAAGCGTGCGCAATATTGCGACCATTGATCTGAAAAAGGATGAAGAGGGCTTGCTTGCCCTTTGCGCCAAATACGGCTGGGAGCTGGTGACGTACACGCCATCAGAGCTAAACACCGTACAGCTTCCCAATCCATCGGAAACGGTCTTCAAGTACACAGGAGCGTACGGTGTCAGCGAACCTTCGGCCCTGTTATCCTCCGGTGCAGATCATTGGCTGCTGGAGAAGAAAAAAAGCGGCAACATGACCATATCCGTAGCACGGGTTTCTTATGACTGATCGCAATAAACAGGATGTGCGTACAGATCAGGCCGCTGGCGCACGCAGAAGCCGCATCGTCGTGGCTGGAACGGGCAGCGGCGCGGGCAAGACGACCGTTACCCTGGGGCTGATGAGGGCTTTTGCCGACGGCGGCCTGCGGGTGCAGGGCTTTAAGTGCGGGCCGGATTATATTGATCCGACCTATCATACTGCCGCGACTGGAACGCCTTCGCGTAATCTCGATTCATGGATGACCTCGCCGGATACGGTGCGTGAAACCTTTATCCGCGCCTCCGAAGGTGCGGATATTTCCGTGATCGAAGGCGTCATGGGGCTGTATGACGGCAAGGACCCGCTCAGCAATACCGGGTCGACCGCCGAAATCGCTATGCTGACGGATAGCCCAGTACTGCTGGTGGTTGATGTGCGCAGCATGGCACGAAGCGCAGCCGCTATTGTACTCGGCTTCCAGCGTCTGGAGCCGAAGCTGCACATTGCGGGTGTGATCGTGAACCGCTGCGGAAGTCAAGGGCATTATGGCATCGTCAAAAAGGCGATCGAGCAGGAGTGCGGCATCCCCGTGCTCGGCTGGCTCCAACGCGACGACAGGCTGGATATTCCCGAGCGTCATCTGGGCTTGGTCCCGGCTGTCGAGCGCGGCGAGCTGGAACCGCTCTTCCAACGGGCGGCAGAGCTGATCCGCACGGGTACGGATTTGGACGCGCTGCGTGCACTGGCGGACTCAGCTCCGCCGCTATCTTTGCCAGCGCAGCCGTTATTTGCTCCGGATCGGCTTTCGTCGGAGAAGCAAGCCGACGCCGGGGAACGTCCGGTCATTGCCGTCGCCAGAGATGCGGCGTTCAATTTTTACTACCCGGAAAATTTGGATTTGCTGCGTCAGTCGGGAGCTGAACTTTCCTTTTTCAGTCCGCTGGCGGGAGAACGCGTACCTGAGCGTGCAAGCGGCCTATATCTGGGCGGCGGTTTCCCCGAGGAGTTCGCCGCTGCCATTGCTGCGAATACGGGCTTTTTAGAAGATATCCGCAACGCGGTGAGTCGGGATATGCCTGTATTCGCCGAATGCGGTGGTTACATGGTGCTGGCGCGTACGCTTACAGATCGTTCCGGTGCCGTACATGGCATGGCGGGAGTGATCCCGTCCGATGTGCGAATGCAGGAGAAGCGGGCCGCACTCGGATACCGGGAAGCGACCGCATTACAGGATTGTCTGTTGCTGGAGGCTGGAGAGACAATTCGGGGACATGAGTTTCATTATTCCGTGATGGCCTATGATGAATCAGCCTCCCCGTACCCTTACGCCTATCAAACCAAGGGGATGCGCGGGCTCCAGAGCGAAGGCTATGCGAAGGGGAACCTGTTGGCAGCCTACACGCATATCCACCTCGCTTCTTTTCCCAAGGCGGCAGTACGCTGGGTGGAAAAGTGCAGGGCATACGGTCAGTAATCCGCTATATATAGCGTCCATCGCAACTGTAGTTCATGACAGGATGAATGAACGACTTCGTGTGTACGCCAAAAAGGCCGGGTCCCTTGATGACAAGGGTCCGGCTTTTCTAAACTTAGGTAAGATTCAACCTTACATTACACGGAAGCGTATTCATTACTTTTTGATGATTCGCTTACATGAGCTTCTTCAACTGGGAAATCCTTCCCTGACTCACGCCTAGCATAGAAGCGAGTTGTTTTTGTGAGGATGCTGGATGCTCTTCCATAAGTTCTCTCATTTTTTCCAGAATAACATCTGTACGCTGATACATTTTTTTCATATGCATATTTTCCTTGATTGGAGCCGAATTGGTTTCTGCTGCCGTGACCGGAAGCAAATCTTCCGTTTTCATCGCGGCTGCACATTCGTCGCAAATAAACTGGTCCTTAAAATAGGTGTTCGTATCAACCGCACCGCAAAATATGCAATTGGTTGATTTGTACTTACGGAGCATGAGTGTCTTGTCTTCAATAAAAAACTCTAATGGATCGCCGATGTCAATCTCCATCGTCATGCGCAACTCCTTAGGAAGCACAATGCGTCCCAAGCTATCCAAGGGCCGGGTCATTCCAGTCCTCTTCATTTATGCAACCTCCCCGGTTTTTAAGATTCATAGAATGTATAAGTATTAAGCAAAGCTTAACAATTCTATAACCGCAAGCATAAACTTCTACATAAAAAGCAATCCAGCCTTTTTAGAAAACACATGGACACGCTTTTTTTCTTACGAGTATACCATAAACCGATGAATTCGCCAGCGTTCACGCATATAAATTTTTGAATATGTTTATTCCGATCGAATATATATGCTATAATCTTCAGCTAAAGGATTTAATAGCCCGCCTGTAGAATTATTTATATATGCCGTAGCTCGGACGATGATGGCGGTGTTATGCGCAACAGGTGAGGGCTAATTGAAATTTTGGAGCGCCCGACCCACACAAATAAGAACAAATGACACGGGGCATCGCCTTTAAAGTCCTTATATACAGATTAGGCAAGGAGGATTCATCATGGAAAGAAGAAAAGCATTGTTGTTAGGAGATTATACGTATCCGGAGTTTCACCCGCTACAAGGGGTGGACGGAGAGATTAGTCATATTTTACAGGATTGGATGACGGTACAATGCAGCGAAAATCGTAAAATGCTGCTCAAGGAAAACCTGGCCTCATTTGATTTATGCATCTCGTACTGCGACAGCCGCAAGGAGGTTCTGTCTCCCCAGCAAACAGCAGGGCTGCTATCCTACGTCAGTGGCGGAGGTGGACTGCTCGTACTGCACAACGGAATTACGTTGCAAGGTCGGTATGAAATTGCACAGCTCATCGGGGCGCGTTTTTTGCGGCATCCTGCTGCGGGTCAGTTGTCCTTCAAGGTGACGGAGCCGGACCATCCGATTATGGAAGGGATTGAACCATTTGAGATCGAGGAAGAGCCGTATCGGTTTGATTTTGATCCGTTTACTGAAAAAACACTGTTGATGGAATACGAACACGAGGGCCAACGGTGGCCAGCAGCTTGGTCGTTGTCCTATGGCTTGGGTCGGGTCGTCTACTTGATGCCTGGACACAATCAGCCAAGCTTTCAGCATGAAGGATATCGTAAGTTGATTCTTCAGGCTGCCAAGTGGGCTGGACGCTTGCCGGGTTAACATAGCTGATGTCGTAAAACTAGGGAGGGGAGCTGCAGACTTTATGCGGTTCCCCTTTTCAGGTTATACTATAGGTAATCACAGGTAGGGGAGGATATATCATGAGCGATTTGTTCAAAAAAGCCATCTCATTGGGATGGGGCCTCACCATTGTCAGCAAAGAAAAGGTGGAAAAAGCCGTCGAGGATCTTGTGAACCGGGGAGAACTTGCACCCTCGGAATCCAAAGCGCTGGTGGATCGTCTGATCGAACGGGGCGCAGAGGAACAGGGACAGTTCAAAACGGTGATCCGCGAGCAGGTTAGCCGCATTTTGCAGGAGCTGGATGTACCTACCGAAAATGATGTCGCAAGTTTGGAGCAACGTGTGGCATCCCTGGAAAAACAGGTAGCGGAGCTGGAAAAAGAAAAGGCGGCGCTTACGGGTTCGAGCGATGCTGAAGAAGGGAACCGACTGGATTAAAATGGCGGTCCGTATAAAGCACGCCGGTCGTTACCGGGAAATTGCCATGGCGCTGGCGCGTCATGGCTTTGGCTATATGGTGGAGGAAATGGGCCTGTTCCAGCTATTATCGCTGCCCCGTAAGTGGCTGACGAGAGAAACGCCAGAGTCCAAAACGCTGGGCGAACGGATTCGGCTGGTGCTGGAGGATCTGGGGCCTGCATTCATTAAGCTTGGACAGTTGGCAAGCACGCGCGCAGACCTGTTGCCGGAGCCGATTATCCGTGAGCTGGTCAAGCTTCAGGATCAGGTGCCGCCTTTTTCCCACGAAACAGCACGTGGCATTCTGGAACAGGAGCTGGACACGTCATTGGAGGATATCATGGCCCGTTTTGACGATGTTCCGCTGGCTGCCGCCTCTATTGGTCAGGTGCATCTGGGTAAGCTGCACACCGGAGAACTGGTCGCCATTAAAATCCAACGTCCCGGCGTTAACCGCATCATTCGGCGGGATCTGGACATTTTGCGGGAACTGACTGCAATGGCGGTCAAACGCTGGGAATGGGTGGAACGCTATCAGCTTAGCCAGATGGTGGAGGAGCTGGGCAGATCGCTCATTCAGGAACTGGATTACAACCATGAAGCCCGCAATACGGAGAAAATCTCGCTCCAGTTCGAGCAGGACCCGCATATCCAAATTCCGAAAATATATTGGGACCATACCTCTTCGCGTGTGTTAACAATGGAGTTTTTGGATGGTACCCATCTGGGCAATCGCGAAGAGCTATTACGTCGTGGATATGATTTGAAAGATCTGGCGCAGCGGCTGGTAAACAGTATGCTGCATCAAATATTTATTGAAGGTTTTTTTCAAGCCGATCCTCATCCGGGAAATTTGCTTGTCCTGAAAAATGGCAGTCTTGCTTATTTGGACTTCGGCATGACCGGACGGCTGAGCGAAGAGATGAAGAATCATCTTGCTTCGCTCATTATCGCGCTGATGCGCAAAAATACCGATGCCATGGTTCGGGCAATCGAACGGCTGGGGCTGGTTGATCCAGATACCGATATGAACGCGCTGCGTGCCGATCTGGATAAGATGCGCGAAGATTACTCGGACGTTCCGTTCTCGCAGGTCAGCATCGGGGATGCCCTGAACGACCTGTTCGGCGCAGCACAGCGGCACCGGATCGGCCTGCCTTCAGATGTCTTGCTGCTCGGCAAGTCGCTGCTGACGCTGGAAGGGGTCGTTGAGTATCTCGACCCTGATCTTAGCATTCTTGCTCTGGCGGAGCCTTTTGGCAACAAGCTGTTAAAGGAGCGCTTTAGCGGTCGCCGTATCCGGGGCAAGCTGCTGGGCGGTGCGACCGAGCTGGTCGAGACGCTGATGGAGCTTCCAGGGCAGGCAAGGCACCTGGCTTCGATTATCAGCAAAGGCAAGCTCAAGCTGGAGGTCACCGTGCCGGAGCTGGAGATGCTCCTGCGCAGGCTGGATCAAATCAGCAATCGCCTGTCATTCAGCATTGTGCTGCTGGCGTTTAGCATTATTATGGTCGGCCTGATTATCGGTTCATCGCTGAATCATCAGGCGACTGTGCTGTGGAATGTGCCTGCGATTGAGATTGGCTTTGTCGTCGCTCTCTTAATGGTTGCTTTTTTGCTGTATTCTATTTTTAAATCGGGAAGATTTTAGGTACCGATCGGAAAGGATGAGCCATGGATACTCATGAGATCAACAACATCCCTATTCATAGTCTCCAAATCACTGATGTGCCGTGGCACCGTCTGACGACTCCATATGGCAGGGGTACCAAAATACACATCTCTGACGCCCTATTGGAGCTTGTACAGGAATTGCGAAAATTTTAAATATAAGAAAACGAATCAAACGAAGAAAACAGGCGATATTCCAAGGAAACGCCTGTTTTCTTTTTCTAAACAGCCCCTTACCTGACTCGTTTCTGCGAACTCCTTACGTTATAATGATGGACTGAATGTAACGGGCGGGTTCGTGTGAGAGAAACGAATCGAATAATAGGAGAGCCTATGCGATTGGCCGCTGGACGGAGACCCGGAACGACACCGGGCTGCGAGTCAACACGCGGTTCTCCGTTAATATAGGAGGCTGGAAAGAAACCGTATGAATCTTAGACAACAATGGTTCGGTAACATCCGGGCCGATATACTTGCGGGCATGACCGTGGCGCTGGCGCTGATCCCAGAGGCGATTGCCTTCTCGATCATTGCGGGTGTCAATCCGATGGTCGGACTGTACGCCTCCATTTCAATGGCCATTGTCATTTCTTTTGCAGGCGGACGTCCGGCGATGATCTCGGCAGCAACCGGGGCTGTAGCGGTGCTAGTCGTGGGTTTGGTGAAGGATCATGGCGTGGAATATCTGTTCGCGGCTACTATTTTAGCAGGTATTATTCAGGTGCTGCTGGGTGTTTTGAAAATAGGGCGCTTTATAAGCTTTATTTCGCAGCCGGTCATGACCGGGTTTGTGAATGCGCTGGCTATTCTCGTCTTTATGGCACAGCTCACCCACTTTCACGGAGCCAATTGGATCATGTACGCGATGGTGGCGGGTACGCTGCTCATTGTGTATATTTTGCCAAAGTTTGTAAAAAGCATTCCCGCTCCATTGACGGCAATCGTCATCATGACGATCATCACGTATGTGTTCGGGTTAAATGTCAAAACCGTAGGCGATATCGGTACGCTGACTAGCTCACTGCCCTCATTCCATTTGCCGCAAATTGAGTGGTCGTTGCATACTTTGTGGATTTTGCTGCCGTATTCTTTTACGATGGCGCTGGTTGGATTGCTGGAATCGCTGCTAACAGCCAGTATTTTGGATGAAATGACCGAAACGAAAAGCAATAAAAACCGGGAAGCTCGTGGGCAAGGGATTGCCAACTTTGTAAATGGTTTTTTCGGCGGTATGGGGGGGTGTGCCATGATCGGACAATCCGTTATTAATGTTAGCTCGGGAGCTAGAGGGCGTTTGTCCACCTTCACGGCAGGGGTGTTTCTGGCCTTTCTGCTGCTGGTGCTCGGCGGGGTTGTGAAGGAAGTACCGATGGGCGCACTGGTGGGAGTCATGTTCATGGTGTGTATCGGGACAGTGGACTGGAATTCGCTCCGAAATATCGCCAAGGTTCCCAAGGCGGACACATTTATCATGGTTACGACGGTCGTCATTGTGGTGGCTACGCATGATTTGTCCAAGGGTGTTATTATGGGCGTACTGCTGAGTGCCCTGCATTTTGGCTGGAAAATGGCTAAAATTCGCATCAGCGCGACAGAGGACAACGATGAAAAGGTGTACCATGTTAGAGGTCCGATGTTTTTCGCTTCGACGACTCATTTTGTCGACCATTTTGAACCTTCGGATGATCCGAGGCGCGTTGTGGTGGATTTCAGCCAATCGCATATTTGGGATCATTCTGCGGTAACTGCTATTGGGAAGGTGCTGCAAAAGTACACGAAATCCGGTAAATTGATTACCCTGCGGGGACTGAACGAGGAAAGCCGCTTGATTGTGGAAAAGCTCGGCGGTCCTGTAGTTACGGAGCCACTGGTGTGATAAATCGTATAGAATAGATCAAAGCCTGGAATAGAATTTAGCCATTCCAGGTTTTTTTGTATGCATTTTGAAATAAAACAAAGGTTTCCTTCCTGAATCATAGATAAATATGACAAATTTTCGTCAAAGTATTGACGTAATAATTGCGCTGGAATACAATCAATGTTATTAAACTTACAAAATGCATAGGATTAATTGAAAATTGAAAGGTATGTACATATGAATTTAGACTGGGAGTTTATCGTAGAGAGTTTACCGCTGTATGGCGAGGCGATGTGGCTTACACTGAAGATTGCTTTTTGGGCCATTCTCTTTTCGCTGATCGTCGGTTTGCTGTGCAGCATCGTGTTGTATTACAAAGTGAAGGGTATCAGCGGCATTATTGTAGCGTATATCGAGCTTTCCCGAAATACACCGCTGCTGGTACAGTTGTATTTTCTGTACTATGGGTTCACAAAAATTGGTCTGCATATGAGCGAAATGACGTGCGCCATCATCGGTATGACCTTTTTGGGCGGAGGGTATATGGCAGAGGCGTTCCGTGGCGGGATTGAGGCGGTGAGTAAAACTCAGACGGAATCCGGGCTTAGCTTGGGACTGTCCAAGGTGCAACTGGCGCGATATGTTATTTTGCCACAAGCCTTTGCTATCAGTGTTCCATCATTGGGTGCGAATGCGATTTTTCTGCTCAAAGAAACCTCCATTGTTGGCGCCATTGCTTTGCTAGATATTATGAATGTGGCAAAAGACCTGATCGGCATGTACTACAAAACGGCGGAATCGCTGATTCTGCTGGTGCTGGCTTATCTCATCCTGCTTTTGCCTTTGTCGATGCTGCTGACATGGGTGGAAAGGAAGGTGCGATATGCAGAATTCGGGGATTAATGTGCTTTTTGAAGGTTCCAATTTTGAGCGTCTGTTAGGTGGATTACTTGTTACGATGGAAATTGCGTTTATTTCAATTGTGATCGGCACAATGCTGGGCATCGTGATGGGGCTATTGCGCACTTTAAAGTCGGGACCCATTCGATTTGTATTACGGCTTTATCTGGAGACGTTTCGCATTATTCCGATTTTGGTTTGGCTGTATGTCGTGTACTTCGGCCTCACGCCTTTGCTGAATGTGAACATTAGCGGGGAGCTAACGGCAATTATCGTGTTTAGCTTATGGGGTGCGGCGGAGATCGGTGACATCGTTCGTGGTGCGCTCGAATCGTTGCCCAAGCATCAGGTGGAATCCGGGCAAGCGCTCGGTCTGACGTATGGACAATTGTACCGTCATGTGCTCATTCCCCAGGCGATACGCCGAATGCTGCCGGGTTCTATCAATCTGGCAACACGGATGATCAAAACGACGTCATTGGTGGTGCTGATTGGCGTGGTAGAGGTGGTAAAGGTCGGACAACAGATTATTGAGCTTGGCGTGATTAAAGCGCCGGCGGCATCCTTTTGGGTGTACGGCTTTATTTTTATACTCTATTTTCTCGTATGTTATCCGTTGTCCAGACTTTCCAAAAGATTCGAACGCAAATGGCAAAATTAGCAGGATGGGGTGGACGTAATGGCAGAGGCTGTGGAGGTTTTGCTGGAGATTCGAGGGCTGGACAAAAGCTTCGGTGATCGAAAGGTACTTCAACAGATTGATCTGGAGGTAACGAAGGGGGAGGTCGTGGTTGTTCTTGGCCCTTCGGGCTGTGGAAAAAGCACACTTCTGCGATGCCTCAATGGTCTGGAACCAGTCCAAGGCGGAGAAATCCGATATAGAGGGCAGGATCTTACGGACAAAAAAGTGAATTGGCGGGAGATACGGCAGCATATCGGGATGGTATTCCAGAACTATGAGCTGTTTCCCCATATGACAGTCTTGGAAAATATATTGCTAGGCCCGCTTAAAGTGCAGCGAAGAAACAAGCAGGAAGCGCTCAAGCAAGCGGAGCAATTATTGGAACGGGTCGGTCTATTGGATCGCAAAGATGCGTATCCGAGAGAGTTATCAGGCGGACAAAAGCAGCGGATTGCCATTGTACGCGCACTGTGTATGAACCCTGAAATAATGCTTTTTGACGAAGTCACGGCATCCTTGGACCCGGAAATGGTCAGGGAGGTGCTGGATGTGATGCGGGAGCTGGCACGACAGGGGATGACGATGATTATCGTGACGCATGAGATGGGATTCGCCAAGTCGGTGGGGGATCGCATCGTTTTTATGGATCAAGGACAAATATGCGAAATGACCACGCCGCAGCAATTTTTCACCCAACCGGAAACAGAGCGTGCCCAGCACTTTCTGGATATATTTCAGTACGAAACGATATAAACAGGGGGATAATACGATGAAAAAAGGGTTGAAGTTAACGGCGTTGTTGCTGGCTGTAGGCTTGTTGCTCATTGGAATGATGGGCTGTGCGGGAGCAGGCGGCAATGCCAACGGCAGTTCAGGCTCGGCAAAATTTTCCTCCATTGAGGACATTAAAAAGAACGGCAAAATCCGAATTGGTGTTTTCGCGGATAAGCCTCCGTTTGGTTACGTGGATTCGGAAGGGAAAAATCAGGGTTTTGACGTCTATATTGCGAAACGATTTGCCAAGGACCTTCTGGGCGATGAGTCCAAGGTAGAGTTCGTTCTGGTGGATGCCGCCAGCCGGGTCGCTTATTTGCAATCCAACAAGGTAGACATCATCATGGCTAACTTTACCGTGACGGACGAGCGCAAAGAAAAGGTCGATTTTGCTAATCCATACATGAAATTATCCTTTGGTATTGTATCACCGGACAGTGCTCCGATCACTACGATTGATCAATTGAAGAATTCGGATCAGAAGCTGATTGTCGCAAAAGGAACGACGGCTGAGACCTATTTTACGAAAAATTATCCTGACATCAAGCTGCTCAAATTCGATCAGTACACAGAAATTTTCTCAGCTCTCAAAGACAAGCGCGGCGCTGCCATCGCTAACGATAATACAGAGCTGATCGCATGGGCGAAAGCCAATCCTGGCTTCACCGTAACCATTCCCGCCTTTGGCGGCCAGGACACGATTGCTCCTGCGGTAGCGAAGGGAAATAAAGAGCTAGCGGACTGGATCAACAATGAGCTGAATACGCTGGGTAAGGAAAACTTTGTTCATCAAGCCTACAAGAACACACTGACCTCCGTTTACGGAGAAGGCTTCACAAACCAATTGGTCGTAGAAGGCGGCAAAGTGGAGTAATCGTTGTTTCATACATGAAGGCATTAAGGGAGCGTTGGGGGAATGAACCCGGCGCTTTTTATTATTAAGACAGATTGGAAAACTGGCCTGCGGCGCGTCCCGAATATAGAGCCAAAAAAGAAGCCGTAACACGGCAGATACTGGAGCGCCTTGAACGGCTGTATCCGGGGGTTGGCAGTAAAGTGGTGGTAGCCGAGTTGGACACACCGCGGACGATGCAGCGTTATACTGCCAATCCCGACGGGGCTGTCTACGGCTACGCGCAAACTGTCCGGCAGTCTGGCATGAAAAGACTGAAACGCAAAACAGCGGTGAATCGCCTGCCATTGGTGGGGGCATGGACACAGCCGGGGAGCGGGTTTCAAGGGGCTATAAACTCAGGTATAATGGAAGCTGATCGTATCGCCGCCAAATTGGGGCAGGCAGAAAGGGCAAGTACATCTACTTATGAAACATATCAAACGCCGAGAACGTGAAAGCAATGAGATCCGCCGGAAAATAATTGAGGCCGCCCGCTCGCTTTTCCTGAACCAAGGGTATGCCGAAGTTTCCATGCGCAAAATTGCGGATCAGATCGAATATTCGCCAACGACCATTTATCATTATTTTTCCAATAAGGAAGCGATTGTCCGTGAACTGCTGATAGAAGGAAATTCCATGTTTTTTCAGTCTCTTCAGCAGCGTACGGAAGAAGCACAGACAGCAGGATTGAATGCCCTGGACGTGCTGAAAACGGTGTCCGACTCTTATGTCCGTTTTGGAACGGCTAATCCGGAATATTACAATATCCTGTTTATCAGCAACCTGGAATCTGTAAGCTTAATCAGCCTTATTGACAGTGGACGCTTTAAAGGCTTTGAGCTGCTTGAATCCGGACTAAAAGCCGCTATGGATGATGGCAGCATAACTCAAGGGGATGAGCGCCTGATCGCCACATCCGTGTGGAGCATGCTGCACGGATTGACTTCCCTGCTCCTGAATTTTGATTTTGCCGTAGGAAAATCAACTGATGAATTAATTTCATCTACTATTGATACCTTTTTCCGGGGGTTAAGCCGCTGATGCAGCGGCTCCAAAAGGCTAGCAAAGCTCCAAATCAGAAAGCTGCTCCAGCACTGCTTCAATACGGCGTTTATCTTTTTTGAGCACAACAAGCTGCAAAGAAGTATGAAGCAGGTCTGAGATGTTAGCCCAAGCGTCTGCTTCCAGAGTGGGAAGAAGATCCCGCTGAATCATGATATAAAGAGCTTCGGTTGTGATTTTCTGATGAAGCTCACTATCGGCGAAATACATCTGCTACCTCAACGGTTAGTTTGTTCTGGCGGCACATTACTGTTCGAGGGAGGAAGCTTCGTATCATATTTGAAGCAGGGACAGAATCAAAAAATCTTCATTGAAGCTCATGTGCCTCCAGAAACGAATATACAAGCTAAATTCACGGCGGGAGTTCTAATTCTAGATGGAGGACGGGGCACCATCAATATTGATGGGACATTCGGTGAGGTGGCCGGGATTACAGAATCCTCCAACGTACAGATAAAGTTAAGTACCGGAGATGTCTCATTGGATGAGCTTCGGGGTGATGCGGATATCCGGCTGATGGGAGGAAGCGCTACATTGGGCTGGACTGAACTGACAGGCAGGGAACGTATTAATGTCCACTGCGGGACCGGAGGGATTGACATACTCTTACCGGCTATAGAAACTACGGTTCTCGATCAGGGCTTACTCCCCCGCGCCAAACGGATTACAACACACACCGGATCTGAAATTTCGGCAGTTATGGGTCTAGGTACGTTTGACATCAAACGTTGGCAGTAGGTATGACTTATTGAAGGAGCTTGCAACGGCAAGCTCCTTTTACATTTATACGCCTTTAATCTAGCCGTGTTAGGTACAACAAGCCATTGGAAGTCCAAGGAAGTGAAGGCTGGAATCGAAGAATTGAATATCACTCTGAAAGGTATACATGGATGGAAATTTGAGGTGACCCTTTCGTAAGGCGTACAAAAAAATTCCCAGATATATTCTGTTGGATGCACGGAACTGGGCGAAAACGTAAGGAGTTGATGGCATGCATCAAACGGTTTGTTATGAAATATTGGTGAAAAATGGGTCGATAAAAAGGAGCGGATGAAACAGTTTTATATGGGAAAATCAACCTTATGAATCGACCTTTTGGTTGATTTATTATACTGGCCTGCGCGGTAAGATGAGGACATAAAATAAGAGGAGTGGTGCTGTTATGATCCCTAATTCGCCTATCATCGAAGTAAGCGAGCTAAGCAAAAGCTTTGATAGCCGCACGGCACTGAAAAATGTAACGTTCGATGTGCATCAGGGTGAAATTTTATGTTTTCTTGGCCCTAATGGGGCAGGAAAGACAACGACAATCAATATTTTGTCTACCGCGCTGCGCGGTGACCAGGGCAATATTCGTTACTGCGGCGAGCCGGTGGAACGGCAGATGAGCCGATACAAACGCGAACTTGGAATCGTTCCGCAGGATTTGGCGGTCTATGAGGACATATCAGCCGAGGCTAACGTACGTTTTTTTGCCTCGCTATATGGTTTAAGTGGCAAGGAATTGGAGCAAGGTACGAATGATGCGCTTGAATTCGTCGGCTTGGCGGATCGGCGTAAAGATAAACCCAAGACATTCTCAGGCGGAATGAAGCGGAGGCTAAACATGGCTTGTGCCATCGCTCATCGGCCTAAAATGATTATTATGGACGAACCGACAGTAGGCATCGATCCACAGTCTCGGAATCATATTCTCCGATCAATCCGCAAGCTGAGGGACGATGGAGCAACAATTATCTACACGACACACTACATGGAAGAAGTAGAGGAAATATCCACTCGAATTTTGATTATTGATCACGGCGAGGTTATCGCATCTGGAACTAAAGAAGAATTGAAAGAACGACTTGCGGACGAGAAGCGTTATGAAGTAGAGGTTGAAGAAACAAGTGAAATGCCTGATATTGATCTATACCGGATCGATGGTGTTAAGCGAGTGGAGATCGTCGGCAATCGGATTCACATCTCAACGCTAAAAGGGATCGAAAATTTGGATCAAATCATTGTGAATTTAACTTCAAGTGGCCTTAAAATTATTAATCTGACCGGTTTTTCGCCCAGCTTGGAGATGGTATTTCTCAATTTAACTGGCCGTACGCTTCGGGATTGAGGGGGGAAAGAGACGATGACCGATTCAAGAAAAAAAACGGGACTGCTATTTCCATTTTTGATTATTCTTAAGCGGGATTTTATCAACCTGGCCACTAATGTTTCACTGATCCTGAGTAACACTCTTTTTCCGCTACTGTTAATCTTAGTGCTTGGTTATTTGGGTGGTGGGCTGTATGGTGGAAGTAACGTTACCGCTTACGATTACTATGGCGTGACGATTCTAATTTACAGCGCTTTAAACGTATCCATGACGGCTGCAAATAGTTTTATGGATCAAAATGTGAAACGTAGTAATCTTCGCATATTGTACGCCCCGATACCCAAGTCGTTCGTTTACTTGTCCAAAACTGCGGCTTCGTTCCTATTTACGGGCCTTTGCTCAATTGTTCTTGTAGCACTACTACAATTAGTGTTTGGCATTCGGCTAGGTGGAACCTCCGCAGTTTATACAACTATTGTACTTCTCTGTTTCGATTTGTTTTCATCGGCACTCGGCGTCCTGTTCTGCTGCCTCTTTAAAGGTGAGGAATTAACAAACAAAATTCTTTCGATGATAAACAGCGTGCTGGCGATACTGGGTGGTTTGTTTTTCCAATTAGATGGCCTCGGTAGGACGGCGGAAGTCATATCTTATTTCTCCCCGGTCAAATGGGTGGTTGAAACTGTACTACGTATCGTTTACGACGGGGATTTCAGCTTGTTTCTGCCAACACTGTCGAGCTTTGTTATAGCCTCCCTAGTACTCTTATGGGGCTGTAAACGAACTTTTAAAACGGAGGACTACACATGAAGACGACCTTTCGTATTTTTTGCAATCATTCCCTTCGTATGTGGAACCGCAGGAATGTTATTGTGATTACCCTGTTGATGACGGTGGTATCGATGGCGTTGGCAATCTACTTTACGGCTCAATCAGAAATGAATGGCACCTTGGCAGTGGTGACGAGCCATAGAGTGAATTTGAGCCTCAATTCAGAGCAGTATCGGGTTCAATATTTGCAGCAGTCGCCTCCTAAATCCGAGCTGGTAAGAAATAGATATGATGCAGTGGTTACTTTCGCCAGCGACGGTTCTCATCGTATTGATACATTGAAATCGGATGAGTTCAAACAGCAACTAGAGCACGCGATTGTCCGTCCGCATACGTCATTGCCTGTCATGCCTCAACGGGGAATTGGGACCAACATATTGGGTTACCTTACGATGTTCCTGCTTATTCAAGCTTTGTTTTATTTACAGTTGTTTTCGGATGACAAAAAAACAGGCACGTTTCGACGGACTGCCGTGTCTCCTGCAGGAATAGTTCCCTATCTGACCGCACAAAGTCTGTTTGGATTTATGGCTGTTTATGTGCCGACATGGCTAGTGTTAGCCCTTGCGAAAGCTGTAGGAATCAATATCGGATTTGGCCTTGGCACATACTCTTTACTTCTTGTCCTACCTGCACTGTTAGCGGTATCTTTTGCTCTGTTTATGGCAGCGTGGATCGAGAATGCTGATAATGGGCTATCATTATCTTCAGCCATTATCCTGCTTAGTTCGCTGCTTTCCGGCAGCTTTTACACTATTGCTCATGAGAACGGTATTATGAAGGCTATTACAAGTGTATTCCCGCAGCAGCATTTTATAGCGCTCGTTCAGGGAATGGAATTAAAAGAAAGTATCGGACTGTATGGGGGGCACGCGCTTTATGTGCTTGCAGCATCGGCAGCTTTGGCGGCGGCAGGCTGGTTCATTTGCAAGAATCGTTTTCGCAAAGGATGGTACGGGTAACTTTGGTATTCGTGTTATAGTAGAACTAGAGATATTCACGCGAATTGAGGCAGGTGAGAAGAAAAGATGGGCAGTTTTCAGCTGCTTTCCGCCAAATTGAAAGCACCCGCGTTACGTAAGCAAATCGTCCCGCGTCCCGAATTGTACCGGAAACTGGATAGGCTCTCCGACCACAAGGTTTTGGTCGTGCAGGGCTCCGCAGGAAGCGGAAAAACTACGCTTATGACCTCATACATGAGGGAGCGGCCAGATCTGGGGTGGCATTGGATTACGCTTGACGAAGCGAACAACGACGTACGTTCTTTCTGGTATTACGTCTTAGAAGTGTTGAAGGGGCTGCTCGGTCAAGAACCAGAGCACTTGCTTACAATGTTCGACGCGCTTTCCCAAAAGCCTAATTTAGATCACCTACTCGTGCTGCTAGTCAATCGGTTGGAAGAATGTGATGCCGTAGGAACGCTTGTACTGGATGATTTTCACGTTCTCAATGACACTACCTTGCTTCAAAGTCTGACATTTTTTCTCCGTTACAGCCCCGAATCGATCCGCATTGTTCTGCTGACCAGAGAGACTCCAAATCTATATTTGGGAGATCTCGCCATGTCGGGAAAATATTTTGAGATCGACGAACGCGAACTTGCATTTACCCGCGAAGAAGCGGATTTATTTTTGACGCAAACGCTTGGGTTAACACTCGAACCTTCGGCTGCTTACAAGTTGTATCAATGGGCTGAAGGATGGGTGGGGGGCTTACAACTGTCTGCTCTTGCGCTTGGTCAACGTACGCATACTTTGATGGAGCCAGTCGGAACCTTAAACAGATACATGGTTGATTATTTATCGAATGAGATTTTGAGGTCGGTATCGGAGTTGGAGCAGCAGTTCATGCTTCAGACGTCTGTGCTCACGTATTTCAATGAAAAGATATGTAATCGGATGCTAGGCATTAATAATGCGACGATGATGATCACAAGGTTGGTAGAAAAGCATTTTTTCGTAATTACCGTGGATGAGGAAGAAGGTTTATATCGCTATCATCAGGTATTTGGGGATTTTTTAAGGGCGAAGCTTCGGGAACAGGGTACGAATACTGTGCGGTCACTCCATTTTAGAGCGGCAGAAGCTTACGAGGAAATGGGCAGCTGTGAAGAGAGCCTGCAGCATTATTTGTGGGCCGAGACTTATGAAGAAGCAGTGCGTTTATTGTCGGCAAGCGGACATCACTTCCAAAACTGGACGTACCTGCGGCAAATTCCATTGGACATTTTATCTTGCAGCCGTCCACTCATGTTCCAGCGGTTATTTTATCACTTTTGTAACTTAGAGATTGATAGTATGAGACAAATCGTAAATTTGACTCCACAGCGAGAGGGAGATGGCTTATGGAGCTTGTTTCAGCTGTGCCGTTTTATGCTGGGAGATGAAGTTTTTGATCTACCTGCCGGTATGGAATGGCTCGGAAACTGGGAATCGTTAGAAATCGATGCCGTTACACGTGCCATTATTTTGGTGACCGGAGGAACGATGTTGTCGCTCAAAGATCAATTTGCGACAGCCATGAATTGGTTCGATCAAGCAAAACAGCTGGAAGAATTGTCGCCAAATCCATATTTGCGTTTTTCTGTTTTGAGCAGCCAAGCTCAAGTACTAGAATCGTTAGGTGAATTTTCAGCCTGCCTGCCATTGTATGAAAGCATGTTTGGTCTATGCGAGGATTATCCCATGCTACATCCAATGAAAGCTATCACTTGGATCGGGCTTACCGGCATCCGTTTGAAGACGATGCAGCTTGAACTGGCTGAAGAGGCAATAACTGCGGCTAAACAATTATTATTCGACGATGAGAGTCAGTTGCAAAGTGCGTACTTATATAACGAAATGGAACTTCGAGTACTTCGTAACGATAACGCAGGCGCGATTGAACTGCTGGAGGAACTACAAAAATTCCCTCTTTATCAGAGCCCTACCTATTTTACCTCCATATTAAAATACATGCTAAGGTATGGCTTGAGCAACATTGAAATGGAAAACGAGTTATTAGAAAGGGTTGAAGAACAACACTCTACAGCTTCCATACGCTTGGATGATCGTTTGGCGTGCGCTCGAATTCGTGTAGCAAGAGGGGAATCAGAGCTTGCGTATCGGCACCTTGACGTACTGCTACCCTATGCAAGAAAACATGGAATTCGTACCATTCTAGTAGAAGGGCTATTGCTGAAGATGGCTCTGATAGCCTCTGTACCAAACGTGATGGGTAAAGAATTGTTTCACGTGCTCCGAGAAGCGGTTCATTACGGATATGAGCACGAACATCTGTCTCCATTTTGTTTAGAGTTGGAGGAGCTTCGTCCTTATTTCAGCCTATTTTTGGAAGATCCGGAGCAGGAGTTAAATTCCAAAGAAAAACACTTTGCACAGCTTATACAATCACTCATGGAACAATCGAAAATGCAAACATCCCTGTCAGTGCATTGTAAAGAGCGTGAAAAAGCTATTCTCAGTGAGCGTGAGCTAGAGGTACTTCAAGTATTGGCTACGGGACGTAGTAACAAGGAAATCGGAGTGACGCTGTGCATTTCATTAGCCACAGTCAAATCTCACGTCATCAATATTTACACGAAGCTCCATGTATCGAACCGAGTGGAGGCTGTGGAGCGTGGAAGAGCGCTCCGATTACTTCGTTAATTAGGAAAAATGGACTCTCTATTCCTTTTAAATACGTGTCAGATCTAAATTATGCATAACTGATTTTTAGATTTTTTAATGTTTTTTTACCAGTAAGCTTTAAACAGATACTAACCAAAGTTGGAAAGTGGAAAATGAGGACAACGTGATATTGAACAAAAAAGCTGCAGGCTTGCACTTGCAGCTTTTCGACTACTTTTCATCCAAGAAGCCCGAGGGATAAGACCTATGTCTAGGGCGATAAATTCATTTATAAATTTAATTTAAAGATACAAAGTCGCCTACTTGACTGGAAAAGTGGGTCTGTCAATAATTTTGTGTAAACTTATTTGGAATACGTTACCAGTGGGGGAATACCCCTTCTCGCAGGTGCTGACCGACACGGTCTGGAAAGAAAATAGACAATTGAAGCAGCATTTGTCCCCAGTTTTGAACCCGACCTGTCCATTTGCGAACGACATCCATCGTAGCCAGGTAAAGCATCTTGAGCAGGGCTTCATCGCTCGGGAAAATACTCTTGCCCTTCGTGACTTTTCGAAGCTGGCGATGGTAACTCTCGATGATGTTCGTGGTGTAAATGAGCTTCCGAAGCTCCGGTGGATACTTGAAAAAGGTCGCCAGCTCATCCCAATTCTTGCGCCACGATTGAACAATGAGTGGATATTTCGTGCCCCAGGCTTCTTCAAACCGATCCCATTCAGCCAGAGCGGCTTCTTCGGTTATGGCTTTGTAGATCGGTTTGAGATCCGCTGTCACCTTTTTCAAGTCTTTATACGAGACATACCGAGTGGAATTGCGGATTTGATGAATGATGTACTGTACAAGTACCTTTTCATTTTGAAATAACCCGAAGCTGCTCATGATGAAATAGGCGGGAACACATATTACCCCGATTAAGTGATACAACATTCTCCTTTCCTGAGGAGGGCTTTCAGGTATCTTTCTGCTCGTCATTTCCGGATACCTTTTCTCTGTAGAAACAGAAAGCTTCTTCGATCTCACCCCCTCCAGAAGCACCATCACCGTATAGGAAATGGTATCCACCCAGTTGTCGAGTGTGTTAATTTGCTCTGCGGTCAGCTCCCGAGCCTCCTGTTTATTCATTCAACTCTGCAATCTCCGCACGGATGCCTCTGCACAGGAAGCTGCCTGACAGTCCGGTTAATGCATCAATATCAATGACCATGTCCGCCTCCTCATAACGGAAATCAAGCTGTAAAATGATATTTTCCGTTTCCATAGCGGTCAGCTCGTGTTCCTTTGTCTCTAAAAAAGTAAAGTTCACCGCGTAACGGGGTACAGTTGCCGTTGAAGACGTGGAAAGCGAGGGCTGTTCAGCCGAAGGAGTCAGATCGGGTGATTTGGGTATCAGTATGGTAGCGGGTGATAGTTCAATCGTTAATGATATCTGGTCTTTTGTGATATCTGCTGCTGTAATTTGGTCATAATGAAAGGGAGGGAAATATCCGAGCTTTTCCACGATTTTATCTGCTCCTTGAATGGAGACGGTCGGTGAGAAAGCCAGTTCAAGCCCGATGGAGCCTGCCAATTGGTCCTCATATTCCGGATTGATCCGTAGAAGAGCCTGTTCCGACTCTACCTCCACAATCGTGCCGATAAAATACTGCTTGCCATGAATCAGAACAATATCATGCGGAACGAACGGCAGTGCGCCCCCGGCTTTGTAATGAATGAGATAATCGTGTTCTTTTTTTTCAACGTTTTGAACTTGAACTTGAATATGCATAAGTTTCAACCTCCTGATGTTTAGTATAATGGATTTTTCAAGGTTGTGGTAAAGAAAAGCGAGTCCATGATTGGAAAACATAATTCATATCGGGGGTATCCTGTTCAAGCATAAACGGATGAATATCCATGGTGGAGCGAGCTTTGCTGCTGGGGGCCTCGATGATAAGCATAAGTGGGGTGGAATCTTCTTCTGTTACTATGCGGAGTAGCCCCTCTTTGTCCCAGCGAATTCTGCCGTGTTTGGTCTTTTTCGTTCCGGATTGGTAGATGGAACACGTGTGTTGCGGATTCCAGACCAATTCAGGAGCGTTTCGAATACATCGAACAGGTTGGAAAAACGCTCTTCAGCAAATACAGTGCGCTCTTCGGACAGCCGGCCTGTCATAATAAAGTTGTAATGCAGGTTGTTGACCACGGGCATCATTCCTTTTTTCATGAATTACCGTTTCTACTATCATAATATATGACAGGGCAACTAAATTCACCTTTTGCAACTGTTCATTAAAATGGTTTGGAAACCCGTTCATATTCGCGTATACTAGGAAAGTCATATATGGAACGGCCTGAGCCGCATTGCGGCCGTATGTTTTGGTTACATGAACAGAATCAACGATAACGGATAAGCTCCCTTCCTGAAAAGGGTTGAAAGAGAACCGATACAAAAATGGGAATTCTGAACTATGGAACGATGGATGTCATATGGCACATGAACCTATTTTACGTGACACATATTGAATACGGACAAGGGAAGTGAATATCACTTGAAGAATTTTGCAGCATTAGGCGTAGAGCAGCATTGGGTAGACGCCTTGAAAGAGCAGGGAATTACAACACCAACACCTGTACAGCAGGAATCCATTCTGCTGTTGATGGAAGGTCAGGACGTTATTGCCGAGGCGCATACGGGAACGGGTAAAACGCTTGCGTTTTTACTGCCGATTTTACAAAAAATGAATCTGGACAAGCGTCATCCGCAAGCGCTCGTGATTGCTCCGACGCGTGAGCTGGCGCTCCAGATTACACAGGAAGCGAACTTGTTGGCTGCTACGGAGCCAAGCTTGTCGTTGCTGGCTGTTTACGGAGGACAGGATGTAGAGCGTCAGCTTCGCAAGCTGAAGGGCGGCGCACAGTTGATTATCGGTACACCCGGACGACTGCTGGATCATCTGAGACGCGGCACACTGGATTTGAGCGGTGTTAAAATGCTGGTGCTGGATGAGGCCGACCAAATGCTGCACATGGGCTTCCTGAACGATGTAGAGACGATTCTTCAGGAAGTTCCGTACCGGAGACAGACGATGCTGTTCTCCGCTACAATGCCAGCAGGTATCCGCAAACTGGCTCGTGTATATATGGACGAACCCGTGGATGTAAAAGTGAAGTCTGCTTCTTCCGTTCCGGTGAGCCAAATCCGTCAGGTCGTTGTACAGACGACGGATCGGGGCAAGCAGCAGGCATTAGTGGATATGCTGAATGCGGATCGTCCGTATTTGGCTGTTATTTTCTGCCGTACGAAGCGCCGCGCTGCTGCGTTAAATGAGCAGTTGCAAGAGATGGGCTTCGAGAGCGGCGAGCTTCACGGGGATTTGTCCCAGAACAAGCGTGAGCAAGTAATGAAGGCGTTCCGTGAAGCGAAGCTTCAATTGCTTGTAGCGACCGATGTAGCCGCACGCGGCCTGGATGTGGAAGGCGTAACGCATGTCTTCAACTATGACATGCCGCAGGATGCCGAAAGCTACATTCACCGCATCGGGCGAACTGGCCGTGCCGGAGGCAAAGGTGTGGCGGTAACGCTCGCCACGCCACGGGATGTTCCAGAGCTTCGGAACATCCAGAAGGTTGCTGGTGTCACATTCACCAGCAGCGAGGGCGGCGGGCAGCGTAGACCTGCTGCCGATACAGCTGAGCGGCAGGGCGGAGAACGCCGCTCAGGCAGAAACGACCGCCGTTCCTTCGGCGGCAACGGTTCCGGCGGCGGACGCCGGGGCAGCGGCCGCGAACAGACGGGCCGTCGTGACGGCGCAGGCCGTGGTCGCACCGAGCGGGAACAGCCGCGCGAAGGGCGCGCAGCTTCCGCAGGCGGTGAGCGTCGCTCCAGCCGCAGCAGCAACGAACGCGGCGGATATGACCGCAGCAGCAGCGGTTCCACGCGCGGAGGCCAAGGCCGTTCCGCAGGGCAAAGCAGCGAACGCAGCGGATATGACCGCAGCAGCGTTGGCTCTGAGCGCGGAGGCCAAGGTCGCTCCGCAGGGCAAAGCAGCGAACGCGGCGGGTATGACCGCAGCAGCAGCGGTTCCGCGCGCGGAGGTCAAGGTGGTCGCGGTGGACAGGCCAAAGGCGGACTGCGCGGGCCTCAAGGGCAGGGAGGCCGTCGCGGACGGTCCAAATAAAGCAAGAGTGTTCTCATAGAACGCTCAACTATGGTTATGATAATAGCCCCGGAGAGGCTCATCTTCCGGGGCTATTGTAATCTCCACCTATGCCGCCGATGCGGCAGCATCATAGGATGACATAAGCAGCATTACAGCGCTGAGCAAACAAAGAAAACCAGCAGCATAGCTGCCTTGAAAACAACCGATTAACTTGGCGATAACAGTTGTTTTCAAGATAGATACGGAGGTTAAACATCATGCAGGAACAGGATATGGGCAAACGCGCTATGGTGTCAGCGTGGATCAGCCTGATCAGCAACATCCTATTAACCGGCATTAAGATTATTACAGGCGTCATGTTCAACAGCAAGGTGCTGGTTGCTGACGGTGTGCATAACGCCGGGGACGTAATCGCCTCGGCAACGGCGCTGGGGGCGATGCGTATTTCGAGTCTTCCGCCGGATGAGGATCATCCTTATGGTCACGGCAAGGCAGAGGTCATTGGGGCCAGCGTGGTGGCGGTCATTTTGTTCGCAGCCGGCATATTTATCGGCTACCATTCCATTATGGCGCTGTTTGAACCGATACCGAAGGAGCATATACTGGCATTGGTGGCGGCGATCATCTCCCTGCTCTGGAAGCAATGGCTGTATATATATACGATCCGTATCGGAAGGGCAGCCAATAGCCAGGGCCTCATTGCTACGGCCAAGGATCATCTGGCTGATGTGTACGCCTCGGCTGCTGCTGTGCTAGGTATCGGTTTGGGCCTGATCGGGGAGCACTGGAGCATTTCGATTTTATCGTACGGTGACCCGATTGCCGGGTTTGTGGTCGCACTGCTGGTTCTGAAGCTGGCGTGGGAAATGGGCCGTGAATCCATAGATGTACTGATGGAAAAGGCTATTGCAACTGAGGAAATCGAAAGCTATGCTGAAGCAGCTTTAAGTGTAGCCGAGGTTCAGAGAATTGACCGCATCCGTGCCCGTGAGCACGGTCATTACATTATTGTGGACATCCGCGCTTCTGTGGATGCATCTCTGACGATTCAGCAGGGACATGATATTATCCGGCTGATCAAAGGGGCTGTGATGAAGCAGGAACCGAGGGTTTACGAGGTGCTTGTGCATCTTAATCCATGGTACGCGGACACCCCTGACCATACTAATCTGGCGCCGCAAGAACATAAGAATAACAGCGTGACAGACAAGGAAAAACAACCATTAGCCACAGGTCAATCGTGATATGCTGAACAGACGACGCGAATTGACAGATAACTTGCAGGGAGGGTATGCTTTTATAAGCTAAAGGATGCTGAATAAAAGCGACCCGAAAATATGCGAAAATTATTAAAATGGCTGGGTATTTCTCCTTATATTGAAACGAACCTGAGCACAACGGAAATGCTGCAATTGGCTTCATTGGGCTTTAATATCGATGCCAAAATGATCGCGAAACAGCAAATTCCACCGAATGAGCTGGTGCGAGAGACAACGGATACTCCATAACATTCCAAAGCAAGCAAAGTTTGTATGTCGTCGTACAACTTTGTTTGCTTTTGTGTTTATTCGGGTATAACCTTGTATATTTTGATCTAAGAATATATCTTAACAATATGAAGGGTCATTACACTCATTTGCTTAAAGAGAAGGGGAATGTCATGTGGAAATAACTCCGGCATGGAAAGACCGATTTAAAAAGTTTTTTCTGAACAACAAGTTTGTGTTATTCCTGCTGGTACTGCTGCTCATCGGTTTGAATGTATTGGTACTCACCAAAATTTCATACATATTTACCCCCGTTATTGTGCTGCTGAAAACGATCATTCTCCCTGTCATTTTGTCCGGTGTTTTGTACTATCTGTTCAATCCGCTGGTTAATGTACTGGAGCGCAACAAGGTCAAACGGATATACTCCATTATTGTGCTGTATTTGCTCATCATGGGGATTATTACCGTCGTGATTACATCGGTAGTGCCTGTGATCCGCGATCAGATTCAGGGGTTGATTCAAAATGTGCCTGCATACACCGAACAAGTACAGCAACAATTCGAGAAGCTGATCGGCAGCGATTTTGTGAACCAGTTCCAGAATACTGTTCAAATTAATCCATCTGAGCTGGCCTCCAAGGCTTCGGAAAAGATATCTGCTTTCATCAACAATGCATGGACGGGTGTGGGTAGCTTCTTGGGCGTGCTCACGGAAACGGTGCTTGCAATTGCCACGGTTCCATTCATTTTGTTTTACTTGCTGAAAGACGGACGTAAGCTGCCACAGTCGATCCTGAAGATGTTCCCGCCTATGTTTCGTAAAGAGACTGATCGCATTATGACCGAAATGAATCATCAAGTCAGCTCGTATATCCGGGGGCAGATTATTGTCAGCTTCTGTATCGGGGGGCTGTTGTATATCGGCTATCTGATCATCGGACTGGACTATTCTCTGACGCTTGCCGTCATTGCGTCCTTTACAAGCATTGTTCCTTATTTGGGACCCGTGATTGCCATTACGCCTGCATTAATTGTAGCTTTGGTAACATCTCCGGTTATGCTGCTCAAGATGGTCATCGTATGGACAGTCGTGCAGCTCATTGAGGGTAAATTTATTTCTCCGCAAATTATGGGCAAGTCTCTCCGGGTGCATCCGATCACGATTATCTTTGTCATTCTGACGGCAGGCAATCTGTTTGGAGTGGTAGGAATTATACTGGCGGTTCCAGGCTATGCAGTATTGAAGGTTATCGTCACACATCTGTTCAATTTCTTTAAGAAACGTTCACACCTTTATGAAGCAGATAAAGCCAGAGAGAGTCTCTACGAAAAATAGAGCTTTCCGGTCGATCAAGGCACCTCTTGGGTAACTGTGGCTCTACGTGCTATAATTAATGCCTATTCTTATTCCATAACAGAAAGGTCAGACTTTTATGATACAACTCAGCATTCTTGACCAATCTCCGGTATCGGAAGGCATGACGCATGCGCAAGCGTTACACAAGACCGCCGAACTTGCTATAGAGGCGGAACGCCTGGGTTATCGCCGTTTCTGGGTGTCGGAGCATCATTCGGCCTCCTATCTTGCAGGCTCCAGCCCGGAGGTATTAATTTCGCATCTGGCGGCTCGTACATCGACCATTCGCGTCGGCTCGGGCGGTGTGATGCTGCCGCATTACAGTGCTTATAAAGTAGCGGAAAACTTTCGTGTGCTGGAAGGGTTATATCCAGGGCGTATGGATTTGGGTTTGGGACGGGCCCCGGGAGGAATGCCAGTCGCCACCAAAGCCTTGCAGGAGGGCAAAATCAGGGGCGGTATTGATCTGTACCCCGAGCAACTGGATGATCTGCTGGCCTATCTGCATGACAGTACGGGCAGTGAGCATCGCTTCGGCTCGTTACAGGCCATGCCGCTCGTAGAAACCGTGCCGGAAATGTGGCTGCTTGGCTCCAGCGGCGACAGTGCAGGGCTTGCAGCCAAACGCGGCGTGGGTTTTGCATTCGCGCAGTTCATCAACGGCGCAGGCGGCACAAAAGCTATGCAGGAGTATCAGGAGCATTTTAAGCCCTCGCAGCATAGTGATCGCCCGCGTTCACTTGTTGCCGTATTTGCTATCTGTGCGGATACCGAAGAGGAAGCCAACCGACTGGCTTCGAGCATGGATCTGTCTCTGGTGCTGCTGGAGCAGGGAATGCGTTCCGGAGGCACACCTTCGGTGGAAAAAGCACTGGCTTATCCTTATACGCCATATGATCGGATGCGCATCCGCGAGAATCGCAAGCGCATGGTGGTTGGCTCGCCCGAGCAGGTGAAGCACCAAATTGAGCAATTGAGTGAGGCTTATCATACACAGGAAATCATGGTCGCAAGCATTATTCACGACTTTGACGCCAAGTTGAAATCCATACGTCTCATGGCTGAAGCATTTGGGCTGCGTTCTGTACAGCCTTGATGTTGTCTTCCAGATATTAGAAGATCACAGCCTTGAGGAGCTGTGGTCTTTTTTTTGTGAATTTTCGGGGGCATTTTTGGTGAAATGATTCGTATGCTAAGGTAAATGTGCCAGTTGACACTTGATAATGATTATCAATATCTTTATTATATAAAGATAGAATGAAGTTTTGATGAATATCGTGGGTTAAGCCCGTGACTATATATTAGATAAGGGAAAGGAATGATTCCGAATGTTTCGTCTGAAAACGGCTAATCTGGATATTGCTTATGAAGATCGGTTGATTGTGGAGGATCTGAACGTTGAAATACCGCAAGGGAAAATCACAGCATTGGTGGGCGCAAATGGCTCCGGCAAGTCCACCATTCTGAAGACGATGGCTCGCATCATGAATCCTAAAGGCGGCAGCGTTCTGCTCGACGGTAAATCCATTCATAAGCAATCCACCCGAGAGGTAGCGAAGCAGTTGGCTATTTTGCCGCAAAATCCGACTGCCCCGGAAGGATTGACTGTGACGGAGCTGGTATCTTACGGACGTTTTCCTTATCAAAAAGGCTTTGGCTCCATGAAAGCAGATGATCGCAAAATGGTAGAGTGGGCCATTCAGGTGACAGGAATGAGCGAGTTCCACGACCGCCCGATCGACCAGCTTTCTGGTGGGCAGCGCCAGCGTGCATGGATTGCCATGGCGCTTGCGCAGGATACGGATATTCTGTTTCTGGATGAGCCGACTACCTTTTTGGATATGGCGCATCAACTGGAAGTGCTACATTTGCTAGAGTATTTGAACACTTCGGTCGAACGCACCATTGTCATGGTGGTGCATGATTTGAACCATGCAGCCCGGTACGCCCAGCATATGATCGCGATCAAAAAAGGGAAGGCCGAGGCTGTAGGAACGCCAACCGAGGTCATGTCCCCTGACGTGCTGCGCGAGGTGTTCGGTATTGAAGCGGATATCGTAACAGATCCTCGTACCGGTGTTCCGCTGTGCCTTCCATATGCTTTAGCCGGACAACCAGCGGTAAGCCAAGCCGTAAAGGGATTGAATCTGGAAGAGAATCAATTAGTGGGCTCCGTTTCCGAGCGGCGTGAAGCCAGACTACAGGTAGCGGCAAGAGGATAAAGGAGACCTAATGAAACCACTGGATTATAATCAGCTTGAGCAATTGGCGCGAATAGTGACAGACACACCAGAAGATGCGGTATACTCCGGGCCCGTGGCAGAATGGCTTGAATCGGTATTATGTGACGCGGGAGCTGAATAACCCTTACCGTCCCGGTGAGAAGGCATATATGAAACCGTCCTGCTGCCAATATTACAAGCAGGTGGAGGCCAGCGGTATTGTTATTTTGCTTGTCCAAGGATGTCCGCTTCAGAACGTGAAGAACGCAGACTCGAAGTGGTGGCGTCTCGCTAAAGTATCGAGGGGTGTTGGCATGTCCGTCTCGTTTTGGGTAAAATAGGTGATGAAACTTAAACCAAGCGAAATAAAGGAGGATGCTATATGTCTGTCTATTCACATCATGCCGTAACACCAGCGAATCAGGAGATTCCTCTGGAAACCTACACTGGTAAGGTGCTGGTCATCGCGAATACTGCAAGCAAATGTGGACTTACCCCGCAATATGGGGATTTGCAAAAGCTATATGATGAATATAAGGATCAGGGACTGGTTGTATTAGGCTTCCCTTGCAACCAATTCGGCGGTCAGGAGCCGGGCAGCAGCGAGGAAGCGGCTGAATTTTGCCAACTGAATTACGGGGTTAATTTCCCGGTATTCGCTAAAGTGGACGTTAACGGCCCGGATACAGCACCTCTGTTTGAATATTTGAAAAAGCAGCAGCCTGGAGAGCAGGAAGACGGTACGATTCAATGGAATTTTACGAAATTCATTGTGAATCGTGAAGGTGTTCCTGTGGGTCGCTTTGAACCCAAGGAATCGCCTGAGGCCATGAAAGTGGCCATCGAGCAATTGCTATAATAGCTTCTGCTTCATCAGAAATATACGTTTAGATAAGGTCGAATTTCCGGTGTTTTTCCGGGATTCGGCCTTTTTTGCTTTCTGCATTTCACATTTGGTTGATCGTTGCAGTAGCATTTGGAAGCCTGATAAAAAGGCATAATCAAACCCCATACGGGAAAAACTGAATGAAGCAAAGGGGCGTTTCAACAAAAGGCTGACTTTGTATCTTCCTGACTTTAAAAATGTGGACAAATTGTGAATATCATAGAAATCTATTGCAATGTGAAAAATGTCACATTATAATAAGCGTATGAAGTGAAATAAATCACAATCAACAACGTATTTACGTGAAACAATTCACAATTATCATACATTGTATGCCCACACACCAAGGAGGAATTCAACATGAAAGTAGCAGTTATCGGATGTACACACGCAGGTACGGCAGCCATCGTCAATACAGCCAAATGTTATCCAGATGCCGAAATTACCGTTTACGAGCGTAATGACAATATTTCGTTTTTATCCTGTGGTATTGCGCTGTACGTAGGTGGTGTCGTCAAAGATCCGCACGGCTTGTTTTATTCTTCCCCGGACCAATTGGCTGAGCTGGGTGTCAAGACCAAGATGCTTCATGAGGTAACGAGTGTCGATACAGCAGGCAAAACGCTGCAAGCACGCAATCTCCAAACAGGAGAAGAATTTACGGACACCTTTGATAAATTGATTGTAACTACGGGCTCGTGGCCTATTATTCCGAAGCTGGAAGGTATTGAGCTTGATCATATTTTGCTCTGTAAAAACTATAATCATTCGAATGAAATCATTGAGAAAGCCAAGCATGTACAGAACATTACAGTTGTCGGAGCGGGATATATCGGTGTTGAGCTGGTGGAAGCTTTTCAAATGAACGGTAAGAACGTAACGCTGATTGACAGCGCTGATCGTATTTTGAATAAATATTTGGACCCGGAATATACAGACCGGATTGAAGATTCCTTGAAGGAACATGGCATCAAGCTGGTGCTGGGAGAAACAGTGAGCCGTTTTGAAGGAAATAACGGTAAGGTGAATAAAGTGGTGACATCCAAAGGAGAATATGAAACAGAGCTTGTTATTCTCTGCATTGGCTTCCGTCCTCAAACGGATCTGCTTAAAGGTCAGGTAGACATGCTGCCTAACGGTGCAATCATTGTGGACAATTATATGCAAAGCAGTTGCCCGGACGTATTCGCAGCAGGCGATAGCTGTGCAATCCGCTACAACCCGACAGGCAAAACGGCTTATATCCCACTGGCGACGAACGCGGTTCGTATGGGTACGCTGGTGGCGCGCAATCTGGTACAACCGACGATTGCCTACATGGGAACACAGGGAACTTCGGGTATTAAAATTTATGAAGACAATATTGCGGGAACAGGCATGACGGAAGCAGCGGCAGTAGATGAAGGAATGAGCGTAGAGGCCGTAACCATTGAGGACAGCTATCGCCCAGAATTCATGCCTACCTCTGAAAAGGTGCTGCTGAAAGTTGTATATGAGCGGGAGACACGGAGAATTATTGGCGCCCAAATTATGTCGAAGGTGGATTTGACACAATCCATTAATACTCTATCTGTGGCTATTCAAAATCATATGACCATTGACCAATTGGCCTTTGTCGATTTCTTCTTCCAGCCGCATTATAACAAGCCTTGGAATTTCCTGAATGCAGCAGGCTTGCAAGCATTGCCTTCGCTATCTGAACGAAAACCAGTTACCGTATAATTTGATTTGTCTGTGACATTGTTCATAAGTTTGTCAACAATCTGAGACGTATGAACGAATCCTTATAGTACAATGTAGAGAGCATAAGGATTAGGGGGTAAGTAGCTTATGGATTTGTTTTATATCCTTTTTCTTGTAGTCGTAGCGCTGGTAGGTCTCGGTGGAGTTATTTGGTTCTTGAGAGCAGTTGAAAAGGAAGAATACAACTAAATGTAAAGCGCGTAGTAGCGCAGTAGACGTAATAATACACAAAAAACAGTCCTTTATCCAAGGGCTGTTTTTTTAATGTTCAACAAAGTGATTTTTTTCACAAACAAAATCACTGATTTTAAATAAAATGTGAGAGAAGAATATTTGAATAGAAAGATGTTAAAGGAGTGGAATATATGGCAAGTTATAAACCGGGGCAGATTGCCGAAAAGACGGTGGAAACAGGAGTGGCCAAAGCGAACAATCCATGGACTGTGGCAGTGGTATTGGGATTTTTGGCAGGTGCATTTATTGCGCTTGGTTTTTTGCTGGATATACGTGTTATCGCAAGCGCGCCCAAAGAATGGGGAAGTATTGCTACCTTTATTGGAGCTGCCGTGTTCCCTGTAGGGCTGGTATTAGTATTGACCGCCGGCGGAGAATTGCTGACCGGCAATATGATGGCTGTACCTTTGGCGAGATGGGCAGGACGGATCAAGACCGGGGCGATGTTCCGTAATTTGGCGATTATTACGCTTAGTAATTTTGCGGGTGCGTTGTTTGTTGCCTTTTTCTTTGGTCATGTGCTGGGTCTAACCGAGACAGGACCTTATTTGGACAAAGTGGTGGATATGGCGGGACACAAGCTGCATGAAAGCTTTTTGCAATCATTTATATCCGGTATTGGATGTAACTGGCTGGTAGCGCTGGCTGTATGGTTGGCGTATAGTACGGATTCGATCGGCGGCAAAATTATGGGGATCTGGTTCCCGACAATGGCCTTTGTAGCTATCGGATTCCAGCACGTTGTAGCCAACATGTTTCTTATTCCGGCCGCTATTTTCGCAGGTCATTTTTCATGGGCAGATTATATTATGAACTTCATTCCGGTTTGGCTGGGGAATTTGGTGGGAGGAAGCCTGTTTGTAGCTGGGGCTTACTGGTTGGCATATTTGAAAAAGCCTCATACCGCTGCGCATCCTGTGAATGAATCATCTCAGGAACCCTCGTCTACTGCAATAACTCCGTTGAGTGACCATGCCTGATTAAGCTGGGCTTAGAAAATGGGAATAAAGCAAATCCGCCATGACAGGTCCGGGGGAACGAAACCTGTCATGGCGGATTTTTTTGGGAGTGGTCCATGATTGGCATGGAGGATGAGTGTGCTCTCGTCCATAATGCCTTGATCTCTTTTACCCTTGGTATTCAATAATGAAACAGGTATTATCAAAATATAATATAGAATATTAGAAATCCGTTTTGCTGTGAGCAGCAAGCGGATTTTTGATCTTTTTGGATGGATTTGGGTTGGCAAAATCCTTCTCTTGCCATAGGACATAGCTTGTATATATGATAAGAACAGTGTAAATTTTGGAAAAGGTAACGGAAAGGAGCATCAATACCATGGATCATCGCAACATCGCGCCTCCTGAGGCTGTGCTTCAGCAAGACTTGCAAAGGGGGCAGCGAATGACGGAGCGTACGGACGGTATTTTTCCGGCTGTATGTCCGCTGGATTGCCCGGATACGTGTGGGCTTCTGCTTCACAAGGAAGATGGAAAGATCGTCAAGGTGACCGGTAACCCGGATCATCCCATTACAAAAGGGGCTATTTGCAACAAAGTACGCAATATGACGGAGCGAGTGTATGACCCCGAGCGGTTGCTCTATCCGTTGAAGCGAGTGGGTCCTAAGGGGCAAGGGAAGTTCGAACGAATTAGTTGGGAGGAGGCTATCGATACCATTACAGGCCGCTTCAAGGAACTGATTCGCACGGACGGCCCGGAATCTATTCTCCCCTACAGCTTTTATGGCAATATGGGCGTGTTGAATGTGGACGGGATGGATCGCCGTTTTTTCAATGCGCTGGGTTCAAGCCAACTGGACCAGACGATTTGCAGCGTGGCTGGGAATGAAGGCTGGGCATCCGTCATGGGTTTTAAGGGCGGCACCAGTCCGGAGGATACAGAGGATGCTGACCTCATTATTGTATGGGGTGGAAATATCATTAGCACCAATATGCATCAGGTGGTATTGGCCGAGAAGGCACGTAAAAAAGGTGCCAAGGTGATCGTCATTGATGTCCACCGCAACCGGACAGCGCAATGGGCGGATTGGTTCATTCCGCTCTACCCGGGAACGGATACCGCGCTCGCGCTGGGTGTTATGCACGTACTGTTCGAGCAAGGGCTGACGGACGATGAATTTTTGCGCCGCTATACAGTTGGTCATGAGGAGCTGCGCGAGCATGTGAAGGCATATACCCCGCAGCGGGTCGCACGTATTACAGGTGTGCCGGAGGCAGATATTATCCGTCTGGCGGAGATGTACGGGCAGGCGCGAGCAGCATATATCAACATTGGCAACGGGCTTCAGCATCACGATAATGGCGGCATGAACGTACGCGCGGTTACATGCTTGCCTGCGCTCACTGGGCAATGGCTGAAGCACGGCGGGGGAGCATCGCGTTCCAACGGCGCTTACGGCAAATTCAACGGCGCCAATCTGGCGCGTCCTGATCTGCGTAAGAACCCGGATGCCCGGGTGATCAACATGAACCAAATCGGCGAAGCGCTGCTACAGAAGGACGAGCCGATCAAGGCGCTGTTCGTGTATTGCAGCAATCCGGTTGTCGTAGCACCGGATGCCGATCGGGTGACGCAGGGGTTTGAACGGGAGGATCTGTTCACGGTCGTTCACGACCTGTTCCTCACCGATACGGCCCGCTATGCGGATATTGTACTGCCTGCGGCGTCTTCTTTTGAAAGCACAGACCTGTATAAATCGTATTGGCATCATTATATCCAGATGCAGGAGCCGGTCATTGCTCCACTCGGGGAAAGCAAAAGCAACTATGAGCTGTTTAGCCTGCTCGGACAGGCTATGGGCTTTGACGAGGTTGCTTTCACGGAAAGTGAAGAGGACATGATTACGGGCGCGCTCAATAACCCGACGAATCCTTATCTCAACGGTGTGACTTTGGAAGCCTTGAAAAAGTCACCTTTTGTCAAACTGGACATGACGCCGAAGGCTACCTATCTGGATCGTCTGACTACGCCTTCGGGCAAGATTGAGCTGTATTCGGAAAAGATGAAGCAAGCGGGTCTGCCCGCGATGCCTTCGTATGTGCCGCTGATCGAAGGATATGACGGAGAGCATCGACCGCAAGCGGACGAGCGGTTCCCGCTGATGTTTATTTCGCCACCGAATCATAATTTTCTGAATTCAACGTTCGCGAATTTGCCCAAGCATCAGCGGCTGGAACGAGAGCCTTTGCTGCAAATTCACCCGGAGGATGCTCAGGCAAGAGACATCGCGGACGGCGATCCGGTTACGGTATGGAACGAACGGGGAACGTATGAGCTGAAAGCCAAAGTCACGGATCTGATGCTGCCCGGTACAGTGATTAGCCAAGGGTTATGGTGGGAAGGTAAAGGACGAAGACAGCGTGCTAATGCGTTGACCTCTGATCGGCTGTCGGATATGGGGCGGGGGGCTACTTTCTTTTCAACGGTGGTGAATGTGAAGCGCCAATGAGATAATGTCTTTTTATGGTGTCAGATGCTAAAGGAGAAACCAAATAGATGAAATGGTCGGATTCTTATCCAAAAGAAGTGAAAGTGTTTCTCGTCGCCAGCCTGATAATTCCGCCGGAAGCTCTCTAATGTGGCCGTTGGTTAGCATGTATGTGTTTGACGAGCTGTACCGCAGTATGGGAGATGTGGATGGACACTGAACGGTGTGCTTATTTTTGCTGCACAGCCGATTATTTCTGGCTCAAGCGTCTTTATGCCTGGCACGCTTCGGCTCAAATGACGTGGGCCGGAGGATTTTATTTGGCAGTCTATATCGTCATGCTAGGCACACAGAACTATACGGGGATGATATTCGCCATGGTTTTGGCGACCCTGGGAGAGATGCTGATCGCACCTGCGGTTCCGGCGTTTTTGTCGGTTCACGGAGGTCGGGGGCACCCTTTTACATCGGGTTAGTAGGGGGATTGACGCAGCCGGACGGGTGATGGGGCCTTATATTATGGGGAAGCTATATGATGTAGGTGGGCTTCCACCCACACTTTGCTGGCATCGGGCGTGGCGGTTTTGTCCATCCTGTTTTTCATTCTGCATAGCGGATTGAAAAACAGGATGCTTTTGAGACTACTACGTCCAAGGCAGACGTTTCCAGTTCTTAAGTCCTAATAAAGACTGTGACAAGCCCGTGATTATGGTACAATAAATGACGAATGGTTGCTGCCTATGGCTTCAGGAAAGCCTTCACAGGAAGGATTGAAAGAAATTGCTTACAAGTCAACCCCTGACGATACGTCATTCGGAGATGAAGGATGCTCCTGATCTGATTGCGCTGGATGAATTGGTATGGAATGAACGAACGGCCCCCGCCTCGCTGTCATGGAAGTCGCGTGGGGAGTTTTTGCGCAATACGCCTCCGGGCTCTCAACTGGTCGCTATCGAACAGGGAGTGCTCTGCGGTTATATCGGATTTCGTTCTCCAACACTGTTGGCTAGTAATTGCCATGTGTTGGAAATAAATATAGCCGTGCATCCAGCCTATCACCGCAAAGGTATTGGGACGACGCTTATGAACGCCATGAAGGATATTGCAGCCGCTGAGGGCATTCGCAAATTAAGCTTGCGGGTACTCTCGTGCAACACGGAGGCCCTAATGTTTTATGAAAAATGTGGATTCTCGACCGAAGGACGTTTGCATGAGGAGTTTTACATAGCGGGCCAATTCGTGGACGATGTGTTAATGGCCTATTTCTTAAAATAGACATGGATTCTACAGCACAATCAGCTTCTTATAGCCTCCTATAAGCCGTTCATAAGGAACAGCGCCGCAGACCCTAAACGGGTTGCGGCGCTGTTTTATGGTGCAAGGTTACCGAAGCTGTTTCCACTCGCTCTGGAGCATGCCGTACACAGCATGGTTTATATAGCCGTCGGGCAGCAGTTCCGCTTCGCGGATAATACCTTCGAGCACGAAGCCCAGACGTTCCGGGATACCCCGGCTACGGCGGTTGGTGGTGGCGCAACGGATTTCGATCCGGTGCAGGTCCAGCTCTATCAGCGCATATTCGATGAATACGCGGCATGCGCTGGTCATGAGACCTTGTCCTTCGTAACCGTGTCCAAGCCAGTATCCAATACTGACCGAACGGTGATTCCAATTGATTTCATGGTAGCTGATAATGCCAGCCAACTCATTATCCAGCCAGATTCCGGCGGTCACGCTGCCGTTCTCTGCGGCTTGCTTCAAGGCGCTCTGCACGAACTGCTCTGTGTGGCTGATCTCCGTGGTGGAATCCACCCATGGAAGCCACTGACGCAGGCGATCACGGGACATTTCGATCAGCTCAAACAGAGGCTGCACATGCTCCTTGGTGAGCGGACGAAGGACTGTGCGTTCGTCCAACGCGTATGTAAACATGATGGATCCCCTCTTTCACTCGGAAAATCGCTAAACCAGCCAGTCTAGCATTTAATCCCATGCTACCTTATTCTGAGAGAGTCGTCAAAACGGAGAGGAAGCTGCAAACTCAATAGGTCCCACCCGGAACTGTCCATGCTCATATACATACTTCAGCTCCAAATCCCCTACAAATTCAGTCGGGGACACGCTGCCGGATACGGTGGCGCGTAGAGGACGTTGTTCGGTATCATACATGACAACAGAGCTGAAATCGAGACGGTCTGTAAAATGGGCTGGATCATCGTAAAACGCCGATGCTTTTGGGTCGAGCGTGTGTGTGATGCCATCAATCGTAACTGCAATATGCACCTGCTGATTGTGGTCACGCAGTTCCACACTGCTGTGGACGCGCCGGGAGACGGCATCTGCCGCCGATTCAACCGCATACTCGTCCATTGTCTGGGTGTTGACGATATGAAGTTCTTGCAATTCGACACCCGTGCCTGAAGCGCGGGTCAGGATGACCACGGCTTCGCGAACGCCATCGCCGTTTATATCCGTATAGTACAACTGCGGTGCGGTGGCGATATCTGCCGAGCCTGACCATGCGAATGCACGGCGCTGCTGGCCGATTTCCAGCATGGCTGTGCGGAATAGCCCCTGGGAAGACTCCTCAACATACAATTTAACAGATGAGTCTTCAGGAGCGACGGCTAACGGACGAGATTGTACGGGTTCAGGCACCGGGTCCGGTGAAGGATGACCGGAAATCATACCGGAGGAGGACAACGGCATGGACAGCAGGATCACGATGAGTAGCTTAAACACGGGCGGGTTCTCCTTTTCCGGGTAAAATAAAAAGATATATACACTATAACGAATTTATTTGTCAGAAATGTTAACTCTTTTTCATAACTTGTTACTTTTTTGAATGAAGAGAGCATAAGGTCTTTCATTTTATTGAGTTATGCGGTGTGAAAGGGTATATTTAAGGGAACAGATTTTGTACAGATTACACGGAAGAAAGGTTGATTAGCGTGGAGAAGCCGATCACTCCCCCCAATTTTATTAAGAGTGTCATTGAAGAGGACTTACGTACGGGTAAGGTAAAGGAAGTTGTTACACGCTTTCCACCGGAGCCGAACGGATATTTGCACATTGGACATGCCAAAGCCATCTGGATCAATTTCTCGTTGGGAGATGAATTCGGAGGACGCACCAACCTGCGTTTTGACGATACGAATCCGGCGAAAGAAGACACGGAATACGTAAACTCCATTCAGGAGGACGTGAAGTGGCTCGGTTATGAATGGGAGGAAAAACATTTTGCCTCCAACTATTTTGACGAAATGTACCAACGCGCCGTTCTGTTGATCCAAAAGGGTAAAGCCTACGTGGACGATCAAAGCGCGGACCAAATTCGTGAAACTCGTGGCACACTGACCGAACCGGGGCAAAACAGCCCTTACCGCGACCGCAGCGTGGAGGAAAATTTCAAGCTGTTCGAAGAAATGGGTGCAGGGAAATACCAAAACGGTGAAAAAGTACTGCGTGCCAAAATTGATATGGCTTCGCCGAACATTAATTTGCGTGATCCGGTAATTTACCGTATTTCGCATACCGAGCATCACAACACGGGTGACAAATGGTGCATTTACCCGATGTATTCCTACGCTCATCCGCTGGAGGATGCCATCGAGGGTGTAACGCACTCGCTCTGTTCGCTGGAGTTTGAGGATCAGCGGCCGCTGTACGATTGGGTTGTAGCTGAATGTGAGATGGAAAAGGTACCGCACCAATACGAATTTGGACGGCTGAACCTGGCTCAAACCGTAACCAGCAAGCGTAAACTCAAGCTTCTGGTAGATGAGAAGCATGTAGACGGCTGGGATGATCCGCGTATGCCGACGATTTCTGGCTTGCGCCGCCGTGGCTATACGCCGGAAGCGATCCGCAGCTTTGTATATGAGACGGGCATTTCCAAAGCCTACGGCGTGATCGACCTGCAAGTACTAGAGCATTTTGCACGTGAGGACTTGAAGCTACAGGCACCTCGTACAATGGCGGTCATTGATCCGTTGAAGGTGGTCATTACGAACTATCCTGAAGGACAAGTTGAAATGCTGGAAGCGGAAAACAACACGGAAAATCCGGAGCTGGGCACACGCCAAATTCCGTTTTCACGTGAGATTTATATCGAGCGTGAGGATTTCATGGAGAATCCGCCGAGCAAATACTTCCGCCTGTTCCCTGGCAATGAAGTACGCCTCAAGCATGCTTATTTCATCAAATGCAACGATGTCATTAAGGATGCGGACGGTCATGTAACGGAAATCCATTGTACCTATGATATAGAAACCAAGAGCGGATCCGGCTTTACCGGACGTAAAGTGAAAGGCACAATCCATTGGGTGGAGGCTACACAGGCCGTTCCTGCTGAATTCCGCCTGTATGAGCCTTTGATTAATGCAGAAGACCCGGAAGCGATTGAAGAGGATGCAACGGAAAAAACCTTCCTCGACCAATTGAACCCTAACTCTCTGGAAATTGCCCATGGCTTTGTCGAGCCGAATATGAAAGAAGCACAATCGCAGGACAAGTTCCAATTTTTCCGTCATGGTTATTTCAGTGTCGATCCGAAGCTTTCCAAGCCGGGTGAGCCTGTATTTAACCGTGTAGTATCACTGAAAAGCTCTTTCCAATTGCCCAAGCAATAGGTTATTGGACAGCGTGGGACGGATGGTAGCCTCGTGCGACCAAGTCAAAAAGGAGTCTGCCATCGGCAGACTCCTTTACTTTACGCTCACGGGCTATATATAAGATAATTAGGGATATCTAGACATCCTCCTGTCCGTAACGGGCAAGCAAGAGAAGAAAAGGGTGTCACATTCTCAGGGTGTTGTTAAGGAGCTTCTTCTGCTCGTTTGCATTCTTCGGCATGACAGGGCTGATAACCGTTCTTGTACAGCATGTACCACATGATGGCGAATCCCGCAAAGCCGAGCAAGGCGAAGAAGACCCCTACATTGTACATCATTTCGCCACCGAAGTTCTGGAACAGCCAGCCTCCTGCAAAGCCTGCTACGATGCCAGATATACCACTCCACGTCAACGTATACACGGCCTGCCCGGATGAGCGGTAAGCTATCGGTGTGAACAGGACGGTCAACTGGGTTCCTACATAAAAATATCCACCGAAGGTGACGCAATGAAGTGCCTGAATGAACACGATCTGAATCGGGTCTGTGGCCAAGGCCATCAGCTCCCAACGTAGAGCAAACAGCAAACTGACGAGGGCCAGACAGCCGAACATCACCGTCATTTTTTTCTTCAAGAAGCGGTCGAACAGCAAAAAGACAATAATTTCGAATACCGATGACATAAAGACGGCGAAACCCAGCAGCAGCTTGGACCCGCCCAGCTCGGTGATGTACAGGGACATAAAGGCGCTGTTGATCGAATTCGGGATGGATACCAAGATACCCAACAAAATGAAAGATATAAAGTATCCGTTCATTAAAATGCTACCAAAGCCACGTAAATGAATGGTTGCCGTTTCGACGGTGCTTTTCAGCGGTGGAATCGCCAGGGTACAGATCAGGGCAGCCAGAAGCAGCACCGTAAAGATGTTGGATATGCTGGATACCCCCGTTTGGTCAATGATCAGGCCGGCGACGGCCGCCGTCACAGCCCAGCCGAAGGAGCCCCAGATGCGGAAGGAGCCGAATTTTCGGTCCGTGCCCTCAATGTAGCTGAGAATGAGACTGTTACTTTGGGCGAACAAAGGACTTTGGAAGAAATAAAAGCCAATCATCGACACATAAATCATGACATACGTATGGACATGAAATAAAGCTTGCAGCAGCAGCAATGTACCTGCAATCATAAACAGTAAAATACGCCGTAGGTTACGGCTCTGGTCACTGGTATAGCCCCAGAAGGGATTTGCGAATACCGATACAAAAGGCCCAATCGCCATCAGGCTCCCGATCTCAAGCTTGTCCATGCCGATCTCTTGCAGATACAACGGGAAGAAGCTGGAGAAAATGACCATGGCTCCATACAGAAAAAAATTATACAGCTTTAAGGAGTATAGAGGAGTCTCTTGAATTTCTCTATTTTGCAAGGCAAGCCATTCCTTTCTTAGCCCGGTAGAGAATAAAGCATAGAATGCCGATCTATGGGAAGGTTCTCTATCCAATGTATCATGTGTTGAAAGGGTTAACAAACCAATAAATTAACAATTATGTAAAATTAAATTTTGTCCAATAGTTCAAGGGTTATTTGTGAATTTATTTCATTGAGAAAAGGGGATGTGCTCGTGAATGTGACTGGTATTATTGTTGCTGGAGGACGCTCCAGCCGGATGGGACAGGATAAGGCGCTGCTTGAAATTCAAGGAGCTACTATGCTCGAACGGACGGTTGCCGCTTTAGAGCAGGTGACCGAGCGGGTTATTGTCGTCACTCGTGACAGCCAAGGGTATGGGCCGATTGGTTTGGAGAATGTGCCTGATGTATATCCGGGCATGGGGCCTTTGAGCGGCATCCACGCAGGGTTGTTTGCTTCTAGAACGGAGTGGGGCATCGTTATCGCTTGTGATATGCCTTTTGTACAGCCAGAGGTGCTGCATGTCCTGCTCGCTGTAACTGAGAAGTGGGCGGAGTTGCAAGGAACGACAGAACCAGCATTGCAAGCTGTAATCTCTTCTGTGGACGGACGTATACACCCGTTGCTGGCTGTGTACCATCGGAGTGTGCTGCCGTCTGCCGAGGAATGTTTGCGCAGTGGACGACTTCGTCTCACCGATTGGTTAGAAAAGCTGAACGTTCGTTATGCGACGGTAGAGGATTTGTCGGGGGTGAGTGAAGACATTTGGCATAAGGCCGTATTCAACATGAACAATCCGCAGGATTACCAGCTTGCTATAGAGCAGTTGAAGCATAGCGTACAACAGAACACGCAGGCCATGCAGACCATGCAGACCATGCAGACCATGCAGACCATGCAGGCCGTAAGGGACGCGAAGAGCGTGAAGAACTTAAAGAAAATACGGGAGGATTAGTAACGTACATGCTTCCTGTTCGAGAACTGTTTAAGAGAGAAAATACCAGAGAGAATATGATGGAATAAATTTGGGGGAATATATTTATGCTAGAAGCTATTATCCATGCCGTTTTATTGGCATTAGGGCTGATTCTGCCCTTGGGAGTACAAAATGTATTTGTGTTTAATCAGGGGGCATCGCAGTCCCGGTTTCGCAATGCACTGCCTGCCGTTATTACGGCGGGTGTCTGTGACACGGTCCTGATTGCGCTCGCTGTTGGGGGCGTATCCCTTATTCTGCAGCGTTTCCTATGGCTTACGAATGTGCTCTATGCAGCAGGCTGTTTGTTTCTGCTCTATATGGCTTGGACCCTTTGGAAGTCGAAGGCAGCTTCCTCGGGAGAAAGCCAGCCTATGCCGCCGAAGCGGCAGATGATTTTTGCAGCTTCAGTATCCTTACTGAATCCTCATGCCATTCTGGATACCGTCGGCGTGATTGGAACCAGTTCTCTTCAATATGACGGAGGGGAACGCTGGGCTTTCGGACTGGCCGCCGTGTCGGTATCGTGGATATGGTTTATCGGTCTGGCGACGGCTGGACGTCTTGTAGGACGTATGGATTCAGAAGGAAGATTCGGCATCGTGCTCAATAAAATATCGGCCTTGATTATTTTAGGCTTGGCTATTTATATGGCGGTAAATTTCATGAACAGTATGTGATCCAATCCTTGTTAAAAGAAAAACTTCAGTAACGCGAATACCCCGCTTAAAGCAAAGGGAATACCGATTAGAATCGTTTTGATTCTTCCAGATTGATCATAGATCGGGGTTAAGTGAAATTTGAAATCATGAGCTTATAACGATGCTGACTATTTCTTGCTGGACAAGGACATATCAAAATCTACATCCTCGATAAATTCGATGACCTCGCCATTGGGGCTGCAGATCACAGCGTTTTTTACCACCAGAGGGGGCTCACCAAGCGTGAGCTGATCCGGTTCTACAAAAGTTCTTGCTCCATGAGCAAGGGCTTTTTGGTATATTTCGTTTACATTATCCACGTAAAATGCGAAGTGCAGCAAAGCACCGTGGGCAATTTCATCCTCCGAGGAAGCTTTTTTTCCCTGAGCAGGAATGACTGCATCGTTATCAAAAATTTCAAGACAGGTTCTTTGATCCGGTGAAATGAGCATGGAAGCTTCCCGAATTTGAAAGGACGGCAGACTCCAATGATGTCCTCTTTTAAAACCCAACACCTCAGTATAAAATGCAATGGTTGCTTGATAATCCTGGGCTTGGATCGCCACATGTGCAAGACCTTTCACGCTCACTTAGAATCTCTCCTTATATATAATTTCACCTTATTATATGGATAATAATTCGGTTCATATATATGAAAAATGAGGATTTTAACCTATATTAGTGATTAAATATAAGTTAATTTGCACAAATAATATTATTTTTTAAAATTAAAATAGGAGGTGCTTGATATGCATCATCACATAGACGATATTGATCACAAAATTATGCAGTTGCTTCAGCATGACGCCCGGATATCTATTTCCCAGATCAGTAAAGAAATCTCCATGTCTCAACCGTCCGTTAAAGAAAGAATCATCAAGCTGGAGGATCGAGGGATTATTTCCGGGTATAGCACCGTATTTAATTTACGGGAGCTGAATCGGGGAACGACCACGTTTATTCTATTAAAGACAGAGTATTGCCAGGAGCTGGCTGATTTTTGTAGAGAAGCGAAGGAGGTCACCGATTTATTTCGCATCAGCGGGGAATTTAACTATCTCATCAAGGTACAAACCGCGTCGGTAGAGGAAATTGCAGAGTTTCAGGATTCACTGGTGAAATTAGGTCCTTCGAAGTCACATATTTGTATGAAAAATATACTGGAAAACAGGGTTTTACTGTAAGTCAGTCGGAGAACAGGACATTCGGAGCATCCAATATTCACAACATCGAACAAACGAATATTTGGACGGATAAAAAAAGTGACGCCGATTACAACAGCGTCACTGTAATGCCCTGCTCCAGACGCTTCACGTCCTGGAGCTCAATCTTTCCGGCCATGGCGTGCAACGCCGCCGCCGTGCCGCAGGCCGCTCCCCGCCGTAGCATGGCCGGGAGCTCCAGTCCCGCCGCCGCGCTGGTGACCAGCCCGGCGACCATGGCGTCACCGCTGCCGAGCGCGCTGACAATGTCCGCGTTCGGCAGGCTCACGCGGTAGCGCGCATCGCGCGTCACCGCCAGCGCTCCGCGCGCACCGAGCGAGATGACGGCCAGCTGCGCTCCGGCCTCAAGCAGCTGCGCTGCCGCCGCTTCGCCAGCATCCGGGCGCGCCGCGTCGATGCCGGCGAAGCGGGCGGCCTCGTCCTCGTTAGGCTTCACGAGGTCGGGCCTTCCGCGTAGCCCCAAGCGCAGCGCCTCGCCGCTCGCGTCCAGCGCCACTCGCGCGCCGCGCGCCTTCGCCAGCGTGCACAGCTCGGCGTACAGATCCGGCGGGCAGCCTGGAGGCAGGCTGCCAGAGAACACGACCCAAGCCGAGTCCGCGGCAAGGGTTGTGATTTTGCGCCGTAGCGCGGCCAGCTCAAGAGGCCCAATGGTCGGGCCGCTTTCAATCAGCTCGGTCTGCGTGCGCGTGGACGGGTCGAGCACGGTAATGGCGAGACGGGTTTCCCCGTGCGCCGTTTCGATGAAATCGACGCTTACGCCTTCCACGCTCAACCCGTCGATGAGCAACCGCCCGGTGTGTCCGGCGGCAAACCCGGTCGCCCGCACAGGCTCACCCAGCGTGCGAATGACGCGGGCGGCATTGACGCCCTTACCGCCCGGCACCGTCAGGCCGCCCTCGATACGGTGGACGGCATTCAGACCGAAGCCTGCAACCGTGTAGATTTTATCGACAGCCGCGTTAAGCGTTACGGTGGTAATCACAAGGCATCCCCCCTTTAAGATCAGCATTTTGCATCATTCGATTCCATTCGCTCTTGGGTACAATATATAGACGGACAGGATCATTCCGATCTATATATTGCTGATTGAAAGCCGCTCTTTGGATTTATGCAAAATGCTAAGAAATCAGCTTTAATCCCAGTGCTGCGGCAAGAATCATAGCGATAAACAGGACACGCAATACGCTTTTTTGTTCACCATATAAGAACATGCCCGTAATCGTGCTGCCGACCGTTCCGATGCCTGTCCACACCGCGTAGGAAGTTCCCATAGGCAAGCTCTTCATTGCGTAGTTGAGCAGCGAGAAACTAATGACAAAAGATACAACCATGAGCATGAATGCCTTCCAGCTCTTTCCAACCGATACTCCCTTCATCCCGATGACCCCGAACACTTCCGAGCATCCCGCGATAACCAATGCAATCCAAGACATTATGCGTCACTCCCTTCCTGAGGATCACGGTCAGTAACTAATTTCAGGCCGACCACGCCTGCCAGCAAAAGGGCGATTAATAGCGTTTTGGACCATTGAAACGGTTCCCCGAATAGCAGCATTTCACATACAACCGTCCCGCCTGTCCCAAGCCCGGTAAATACAGCGTACACTGTGCCTACAGGCAAACGACTGGCAGCTTTCATGATCAAATAAAAGCTGGCTATTATAGCCAGCGCGGTTACAATCCAGGCGAGTGCAGAATCTGCGTGCTTCAGACCCGAGACCCATACGACCTCAATAAGGCCACCAATAAAAACATAAATCCAGCTACGATTCATGATGAGCGTTCCCCTCTAAATATAGATTAGTTGAAATTAATCACTCGTTACATTCTTGTTCCTTCACGCTTCATGAGGCGGGGTTAACGTAATTCCACGCCAAAAAATAGGCCACGCAGCGTTCAGTCTTCGGTGGTAGTTCAGACTTCCACTGTAGAGCAGTTCTACCATGATTCCGTCCAGCAGTGTTATGAAGGATAAAGCCACATCCACTGGCTCCATGTGACCGAAGGGTTCCGTATCACGCGCCTTCCGCAGGATGCGGGTTAATTTCTGCTTCATACTTTCCAGAAAAGGATTAACGATATCCAGAACCTCGTTGTACAAAGACACAGGCGGAAAGAAAGAAACGCGCAGCATAAACTTGGCCGTGCTGTTGTTCTCATACTCCTGTCCCATCCACATCAAAAAGCCATGCAGCGTATGTTCCAGCGGCTCATCTCTGCGATCCGAAAAATATTTAAAGATGCGTAAAGTCTGCTCATGATAAGCGTACTTCACTACCTGCAAAAACAGATCGTCCTTGCCGTGAAAATGAGCATAAATGGACGGTTTTCGAATACCGACCTCATCGGCAATACTACTCAAGGATGCTCCCTCATACCCATTGGCGGCAAATTGACAAAGAGCAGCCTTTCGGATATCTTCCATACCCAATATTCATCACCTACCTAACGTTCGTTCGTTAATTAACTCATGAAAAAAAGTAAGTGTCAACCCGTCCTTATCCGGTTTTGTTTTGAGTTTTTCCCCGGATTCTTTTTCTTCATAAACCTTAACAAAAAAGTGGGAAGAAATAAGGTGCTCATGTACAATATATAATGGAGATGTCTATATTTTAGCGATGAATCATCTAGTTCATATATACAGTGTCTGTTTTCTTGCTGTTTGATGAGGATGCAGTCCATTGGAAATGAGGTAAATTATGAGGCGAAGCTTACTGGCTGTGTTAATTGCGGCTATGGTTTTTGTTATTTATTATTTTGGTTTATTTAATTACATCGGCAGAAATGAAGGAACGGTCATCAGTATTTTCTCCACGCTGACGGTCATTTCCATCAGTCTGATTATTTTTACAGAGAATCGGAATCCCTCCACTACGATGTCCTGGATTCTGCTGCTGGCCTTGCTGCCGGTGGTTGGACTTCCTCTTTATTTTTTGTTCGGGCAAAATGTGTTCAAACGCCGCAAGTATGACAAAAAGGCATTGCGTGACCAGCAGGCTTACGAGCGTATTGAGAAGGATGCCATGCACGTCAAACGGGACTTGACCTGTTTTACCGATGAGCAGCAGCAGTTGATGCGTTTGGCGCGCAGGCTGGCCCGTTCCCCGATTTATTTTGCGGCGGAAACCCAAATCTTGAACAACGGAGATGAAACCTTCTCCACACTATTAGCGGAACTGCGCAAGGCAGAGCATCATATCCACATGGAATACTACATTTTCCGGTCGGATGATATCGGCACCAGCATTCAGAAAATCTTGATCGAAAAGGCCAAAGCTGGCGTGAAGGTGCGGTTTATGTACGATGCGGTGGGCAGCATTCAGCTGTCGAAGGCTTTTTTGAAGGAAATGCGGGATGCGGGGGTAGAAGTCGTCGCTTATGGCGGCGCACGGATCTTGTTCTTTTCCAGCCGGGTAAACTACCGTAATCACCGTAAAATTGTGGTTATCGACGGCAATATTGGATTGATCGGCGGTCTGAATGTAGGGGATGAGTACCTCAGCCGCAACAAAGCCTACGGCTTTTGGCGTGACACGCACATGATTGTGAAGGGCGAGGCTGTGTGGACGCTGCAACTTATATTTTTGCAGGACTGGCTTCATATGACGGGTGAATCGGTGCTGGATAAGGAATATCTGTCCCCAAAAATCGAGCCAATTACGGACGGAGGCGTGCAGATTATTGCCAGCGGCCCGGATAATGAGCGGAGAGTGCTCAAAAATCTGTTCTTCTCCATGATAACATCCGCCCGCAAATCGGTATGGATTGCCACGCCTTACTTTATCCCGGATGAAGATATTTTGACTGCGCTGCGGATGGCGGCTCTGTCCGGTTTGGACGTGCGGATTCTGTTTCCTGCGAAACCGGACAAGTGGCTGCCGTTCCTCGCGTCCCATTCGTACTTCCAAACGTTGCTGGAGGTTGGGGTCAAGGTATATGAGTATGAAAAAGGCTTTCTCCACTCCAAGCTTCTCATTGTTGACGGGGAGGTTGCGACCATCGGGACGGCTAATATGGACATGCGTAGCTTCCACCTGAATTTTGAAGTGAACGCTCTGTTGATCCGAACGCATAGTGTACAGCAGATGGTGGCGGATTACGAGCGGGATTTGCAGTCTGCCAGCCTGATCGTACGCGAGGAATTTATGAAAAAGCGTCTGTTCAAGCGTTTGATGGAATCACTCGCCCGGCTGCTTTCACCACTGCTGTAGGTTGAATGAATAAAGTAAGCACGCTACAGTGCCCTCCTAATTTTAAAATGTGGTAAAGCCCAAGATGTCTTGTAAACGATATAGTATACCTTTCCAAAATGTAGATTTGTCCTCGTAAGCCTCCAGATCCAGACTGTATTCAGCTCCCCGGCTATTCCACAATGTATCAAAATAGACCGCAATCTGTTGGGTCAGCTTGCTGTCTGCTGGAGCGGCCACCCATAATTCATTTTCCAAATTCAGATCGTCCAGATTACGTGGTGTCAAATTCGTGGAGCCGCCCCAAATGATGTGATCCCCTTGTCCCTTGGCAATATAAATCAGCTTGGTATGGTATTGCTCATGGGTGGTATTGTACCAGCGGATTTGGATTTTGCCGCCCGATTTGTCGGACAGCTCTTTGGCAACCGGACGATTGGGAATGCCGATTTTTTCCTGTCCAAACGCGTTTTGATTCGGGTCCAGCAGCAATTGGATGTTTACACCGCGCGAAGAGGCATCCAGCAGGCTGTTCAGCACTTTGCGGTCAGCCAAATAAAACATGCCCATATGAATGCTGTCGCCTTGTTTGGTCTGCCCGATGGCATCCAGAACCGAGGTGTATACTTTGCCTTCAGTTAGGTATTTGATCCGGTAGCTGTCCTTTCCCGGTTGAGCAGAGGCTTCCGCTTGTGGCATAAAGTCAGGAAGCTGCCCTCCGCCGGAGAAGTCGAGCACCTCCAGCGCCACATTGGAGTGATATGCACTCGCATCGTGAACATTCCCTGTAGAAATGAGCGCTGTTTGTTCGCTGGCAACCAATTTTCGATGATTGGCCTTGACGTTTAACAGCTTGAGATAAGAGCGTGCCGTAACGTCAGGTCCGTCACTGGCCATCAGGTTGGGAATCCAGCCTGTGCCTTGTTGTCCGAACCATTGGAAAAAGGTACGCCACACCGCAGAATAGCTCGGCGTGGAATCCCGCAGCGGGTCCACATCGGTCTGCACGACCTGAATTCCCGCTCGCTTCATATTCTCCAGCAAATGATTGGGGGATGAATTGTAATTGGTATTAACTTCATCCGTAATGAAAAAGATAGGCATATCTGGATTAGCCTTCTTTTTGGCAATAAGACGCTCGGTCATCTGTGCGCTGACTTGGGGGAAGCGCTGGCCCTTATATTTATAATCGTTGAACAGAAACAGGTCGATGACGATAAATTGTTTGGCTTCATCAATGATCCCAAGCATACGGTTCAAAATTTGCCCTTCATGCTGTGCGGTACTTCCATCCCCGGAGGGATAAGTCAAATCCGTCCAGAAGTTTACCTCGTCGGTTGAATACTCCTGACTTTCATAGGAAACGAAAGGAGGCAATGGTTTGTGGGTCTGGTAGATCATGACGGCAATCAGCCACAGGATGAGCACCAGAATGATGATTTTAATAGTACGGCTTTTTCGATGCAGCGGATCATGTTTAGCCATACGGCGGTCAACTCCTCAATTGAATGCTGCATTCCGTTTCATCGTGCCGGAACATGCAGTTTATGATGGGATACTGTCTAGTTATTAACGCAAGTGTACAGGATTGAAGCGTAATGGTCGGAAGGAAAGGTATGGATGGTTGGAATGGAGATCAATTATAGATTATATGGAATCGGATTGGATCATATACAGAACAGATGGGACATTTGCTAATCTCCTTTTTTATAATGAGGGGATTTTTCTATTGTTTCAGGACATATGTCCTTTATGGTGAGACTAACCTATACTTTAATAAATAGAAAAGTCACTTAGATAGGGAGAATAACGATTCATGAGAGGAATTTTGTTTGCTTTTCTGGGAGGCGCTTGTATTACGCTGCAAGGGGTGGCGAATACACGGATTAGTCAGGATATCGGTACATGGCAGGCGGCAACAGTTACTCAGTTGACGGGTGTTATTTTGGCGGCATTGGTCTGGATGTTTACACGAGATGGCAGTTTGGCAGAGATGAAGCAGGTGAAGCCCATGTATCTCTGGGGTGGAGCTTTTGCAGCTATCATTATATTCAGTGAAGTCACCGCTATTCAGCATATTGGGATTACGTTCACGATCTCGGCGCTGTTGATTGCCCAGTTGTGCCTGACCTTCCTGGTTGATATTAACGGATGGTTCGGTGTAGTGAAGCAGAAGATGAAGCTCCCGCAATTTATAGGCATTGGCATGATGATTGCGGGTGTGATCATTTTGAAGCTCTAAATAGAACTTCATTCGGAGAAGGAACCCAGAACGTAGAAAACGAAGGTGAGCCCAAGCATGAAAGAAATTCAGGATCAAGAGCAACTGAAGCATTTTTTACAATTGCATCAGTTAGAATCCATACTACATGAGCCGCTGCGGCCTTATTTGTCACTGCATCGTTTGGAGCAAGGGGAAAAGCTGTGCTCACAAGGGGATTCCATTGAACATCTGTACATATTGGTACAGGGCAAGGTCAAGATTTATACCAGTTCAACGGAAGGCAAAACACTGGTTCTCTGCTTCAAAACACCGATTGAGGTCATTGGGGATGTTGAATATATTCGCAGCAGCAACGTGATCAATACGGTGGAGGCTGTGTCTCCTATATATGTAATCGGTATTCACCACCAGTGGATGAATAAATATGGCAGAGACTACGCTCCAATGCTGCAATTTTTGCTGGATATCGTTACCCGGAAGTTTTGCATGGATTCCGACTTCTCCAGCTTTAACTTAATGTATCCCGTGGAAGTCAGGCTGGCCAGTTACCTGCTATCCGTTTCTTTTGATGAAGGTGATTCTTCTTTTCATGAGGAATTGCGGGCATCCAGTCTCGTAGATGTGGCGAATTTGATCGGAACCAGCTACAGGCATCTCAACCGTGTGATTCGCAAGATGAGCGCAGATGGATTGGTGGAACGAACAGGGGGCTATATTGTGATTCGTGACAGAGAAGGTTTGGGCCAACTGGCAGGCCATAATATTTATGAAGCATAATCATTCATAAAAGAATTAGTGGGGAGAGCTGGAAATCATGCTATCAGGAATTATACTGGCTGTTATCGCAGGGGCCTTTGTTAGCCTGCAAACGATATTCAATAATAAGGTGAACGAACGAACGGGTTCATGGGCCACAACTACACTTGTGCTGGGAACGGGATTTTTGGCCTCCTTGCTCGCCAGTCTTCTTTTTGCAGGGAAAAATACATTTACGTTACAGCATATGCAGCCATGGTACTGGTTTAGCGGAATGATTGGTGTCGGCGTGGTGTTCTGTCTGGTACAAGGAGTGAAGCTGCTTGGCCCGACTTATGCGATCTCTATCGTGTTAACGGCACAATTGAGTACTGCTTTGCTGTGGGATTCGTTAGGGTGGCTGGGACTGGAAAAGATTCCGTTCACCTTCACCAAGCTGATCGGTGTGCTGGTCATTATCGGAGGCATTCTGATATTCAAGTTTGGCAACGGGCGTACGAACGAGCAGCAAGAAAGCATTTCACATGTGCCTGATTCGATGAAGGGATAAAGGACGTTATGATGATCCTTATCTTGACAGGGTAAGGGTCATGGAATTGCTCTATTGACGAAATTTGCTTATAAAAAAATCTATGCAGATAAAAAATCCCAACTACTTGCGGTCGGGAATTTTTTTATATTTTGCTCATTGAAGGGGCTTTAAAACCTTGATCTCCTCCACGGTAAGGCCAGATGCCTGTGCGATAATAGGCAATTCAATACCAAGAACGAGAAGATTTCGGGCCATTTCCTCCTTTCCTTCCTTTTGCCCTATTTCTTGTCCTATTTTCTTCCCCTCGGCAATGCCTCTTATTGTGGCCCCTTCAATCATGGAAGCTTCATCGTGGAGATATTTTTGCCGTGCTTCATACTGTCTGCGTGCCTCTTCGTTTTGACTTAGGAACTCCAGGATATCCATCGCTTTCTTTAAAACAGGCTCTTTCATCGTCAGTACCTCCCACTTGGATTGATCCGTACCTTTTAGAAACAACAGCCAATTGACAAGGCCCCCCTCTTCCATAGACACAGCTTGCTCATCCAGTTTTGGCAACTCCAGAAAGTGTACTTCAATATCGTCAATCAAGGAAATTCCAGTGCGATCCTCTCGCAAGTGAAACACATTGTGGTATAACTCATTGGGCAAAAAGGAGTAATTTAAAATGTTAATGGTCACACATCTTTTTAAGCTGCTGTATGGCTGTCCTTCCTGTAATTTCCTTAATACTGCTTACTCCAGTAAAATAGCGTTCTTTTTTCGGTATCGTATTTATTAAAAAGCTGCATTTCTACATTGATAATTTCACCTTCTGTCGTTCTGGTGCGGATGTCCAGGATCGACTGCTTGTCGCGTGGAGAGTCTTTATCCGTATAGGGATTGAGCAGGATAATTTCACTAAGTGGGGGTTTTTCAGCCTCCGCAAACGTACGATTGAGAAACGCCAGTAGAACATCACGATTCTCTGCACTACCAAAAATACGTTTAAACAGAAAATCGTTTCGTGGATCAAGAAATTCCATTTTTACCAACTCCGTTTCCCTTCCATTATAACATTTTCATGGTTCATTACGTAGCTTAAAACAGGTCCATATGGACGGAGAAATGTTCACTGATCGTGTATATATTTTTCCATTCATGATACAATGAATGTATCTTAAAATAGCCGCTTCTAAGGGCTAGCAAAAAGGATATCATTAATAGATCGGTTACCTTGTTTGTGCGGGAGCGGTCTTATTTGTGTTTTCAGACCAATGTAAATACATGAAGTGACCTGAATGAGGTGGGACATAGATGAGTAATGTGGAAAATAAATCTGAAACACCTGAGAGTTCTGGCAGATCCGGTTCTTTGCTGCCTGCTGCGCGGACAGGTGAACGGAAGATAGAGCATGTCCGTCTTTGTTTGCAAGAGGACGTGGCAGGTCAAGGCATCACGAATGGACTGGAGCGCTATGCCTTTAAACACTGTGCGCTGCCTGAGCTGCAATTTGATGAAGTACGTCTGGACACTACTTTTCTGGGACGAGCTGTGCGAACGCCACTGTTGATTAGTTCCATGACAGGCGGCAGCGCCGAGACGGGAGCGATTAATGGGCGCTTGGCAGAAACAGCGGAGAAACGCGGCTGGGCGCTGGGGGTAGGCTCGGTGCGGGCTGCGGTGGAAAAAGAAGAACTGGCTCCGACCTTTGCGGTTCGTCGTCTGGCACCAAGTATTCCGATCCTTGCCAATCTGGGAGCAGTGCAGTTGAACTACGGATTTGGCGTGGACGAATGTCGCCGTGCGGTGGAGATTGCCGGAGCGGACATGCTGGTACTGCATTTGAACGGATTGCAGGAGATTTTCCAACCCGAAGGGAATCTGGATTTTAGCGGATTGCTTGGACGCATTGAAGAGCTGTGCCGCCAGCTTTCAGTGCCCGTAGGCGTGAAGGAAGTAGGCTGGGGCATAGATGGCGAGACGGCTTCGAGATTGTACGATGCGGGAGCAGCTTTTATTGATGTCGCTGGCGCAGGCGGTACAAGCTGGAGTCAGGTGGAAAAATTCCGCAGTTCTGATCCTGTGCGCCGTGCAGCGGCGGAAGCATTTGCGGATTGGGGGAACTCCACCGCTGATTGTATCGTAGAAGTCAGGGCGGCGCAGCCGAATGGCGCAGTGATCGGCAGTGGCGGACTGAGAGACGGTGTCGATGCAGCCAAGGCGCTTGCTTTGGGCGCTGATATGGCGGGTTTCGGACGGTCGCTGCTCGGATCGGCGGTCGCCTCCACAGAGGCGCTGGAAGTGCGGCTGGAGCAGGTGGAGCTGGAACTGCGAACAGTCATGTTCGGAATTGGTGTAGCTGATATTAAGGAACTTAAAGGCACAACTCGGTTGAGGAAGAAGGCGAATGCATGAGCAGCATTGTAACTCTGGTACCGATGGACGCAGAGCAATATGAACGGTTTGAGCAGCGCTCGCTTGCGGACTACGCGGACGAAAAAATTCAGGCAGGCACATGGACGGTGGAAGAAGCGCCGGAACGCGCGGCAGAAAGCTTTGCCCGATACCTGCCACAGAGACTGGATACTCCCCATGCTCACCTTTACATGCTGATGTATTCGGATACTGATGATGTGGAGAGCCAAGAGGAAGCGGGCTATATCTGGTTCAATATTACGGATAGCGTACAAGGAAAAGAAGCTTTTCTGCTGGATATTCTCGTCTACGATTCATATCAGGGGCGGGGGTTAGGTACGCTGGCGATGGGGGCTTTGGAACAGGAAGCTCGCAGGCTGGGAGCTGTCCGCATCGGTTTGCATGTATTTGGGCATAATGAGCGGGCTTTGCATGTGTATCGCAAGTCCGGCTATCGGGTTACGGATATTCAGATGAGCAAAGAGATTTAAATGAAGAAGTAGAGGTTGTAGCAAAATTCTGAAAGTCACAGCCATATGCTTGCCGCATGTATAGGTTCTCATATATAATGTGGGTTGGTAAACTAACGGATGGCATAACGCACATTTTATATAAACGGGAGTTGTTCTGATTATGGCTTTAAAAGCGGGGATTGTGGGTCTTCCGAATGTTGGAAAATCGACACTGTTTAACGCAATAACGCAGGCGGGTGCGGAATCCGCAAACTATCCATTTTGTACGATTGACCCGAATGTGGGAGTCGTTGAAGTACCGGACGAGCGGCTGGATAAGCTGACTGAACTGGTTGTGCCGAACAAAACAGTGCCGACGGCTTTTGAATTTGTTGATATTGCAGGACTTGTACGCGGCGCGAGCAAGGGCGAGGGTTTGGGTAATAAGTTTCTGGCTCATATTCGTGAAGTGGATGCGATTGTACATGTGGTGCGTTGTTTTGAGGATGAGAACATCACCCATGTGGACGGCAAAATCGACCCGATCAGTGACATTCAGACCATTAATCTGGAACTGATTCTGGCGGATATCGAAAGCGTAGACAAGCGCATTGAGCGTTCCCGCAAAAACATGAAGGGTGGCAACAAGCAATACACCCAGGAAGTTGAAGTGCTGGAGCGGATCAAGGAATCACTGTATGCTGATAAGCCTGCGCGCAGCGTGGAATTGTCGGATGAAGAGCAACTGATTGTACGTGATCTTCATTTGCTTACGATGAAGCCTGTACTGTACGCAGCTAATGTCAGCGAAGACGGCGTAACGGAAGCCGACAGCAATCCATATGTGCAAAAGGTACGTGATTTTGCTGTAGCGGAAAATGCAGAAGTGGTACCGATTAGCGCCAAAGTAGAATCTGAAATTGCCGAGCTGGAAGGCGAAGACAAGGCGATGTTCCTGGAGGAACTGGGACTGGCTGAATCCGGTCTGAATCGTCTGATCAAAGCAGCTTACCGCTTGTTGGGTCTGTATACGTATTTCACAGCGGGTGTGCAGGAAGTACGCGCATGGACCATTCACAAAGGAACAAAGGCACCGGGCGCTGCAGGCGTAATCCATACGGATTTTGAACGCGGATTTATTCGTGCCGAGGTTGTATCCTACAACGATTTGGTCGCTGCTGGCTCTATGAACGGGGCTAAGGAACGTGGTCAGCTTCGTTTGGAAGGCAAGGAATATGTGGTACAAGACGGAGACGTTATGCATTTCCGTTTTAATGTATAACATTAGGTTTGCAGTATAAAAAAATGTTCTAAATAAAGTAGTCGCTTCCAGTGTTGGGTGGCGGCTTTTTATTATTAAATTATAGTTGTTATTCAATTCATGAATTAGAAGTATTTTTAGTAGCTAATTAGTTAATTAGTTGGTATAATAAAGAGCTGTAGCCAGTGAATTTGAATCTGGCTTCATATTAATTTAACTGAAGAGGTGAATCGCTTGTTGGACCGATTGCAATCATTGGCGGACCGCTACGATAAACTGAGCGAACTGCTCTGCGATCCGGATGTAGCGAACGATAGCAAGAAACTTAGAGATTATTCCAAAGAACAGTCTGATTTACAGCCTGCTTATGAAGCATATACCGAATATAAAACTGTCGTTGAAGAGCTGGACGCTGCTAAAGCAATGCAGGCCGAAAAGCTGGACGACGAGATGCGTGAAATGGTGAAAATGGAGATTGATGAGCTCAGTGCCCGCAAACGGGAGCTGGACGAGAAAATCCGCATTTTGCTGCTGCCGAAGGACCCGAACGATGATAAAAATGTGATTATCGAGATTCGTGGTGCAGCGGGTGGTGACGAAGCGGCATTGTTCGCGGCGGATCTGTACCGGATGTACACTCGTTATGCCGATACCCAAGGCTGGCGTGTAGAGCTGATGGACGCGAACATGAATGACCTTGGAGGCTTCAAAGAGGTTATTTTCATGATTAACGGACGCGGCGCATACAGCAAAATGAAATTCGAAAGCGGAGCACACCGCGTACAGCGGATTCCGACGACGGAATCCGGCGGACGTATTCATACGTCTACATCTACGGTATCCGTTATGCCTGAGGCAGAAGAAGTGGATGTTGAAATTTCCGACAAGGATATCCGCGTTGATACGTTCTGTTCCAGCGGTGCTGGCGGTCAGTCCGTTAATACGACCAAGTCGGCGGTGCGTGTAACGCATATGCCAACAGGCATTATGGCAACCTGTCAGGACGGTAAATCCCAAAACTCCAACAAGGAGAAGGCACTCCAGGTTTTGCGTGCCCGTATTTCGGATATGCTTCGTCAGGAAGAGGAAGCCAAATATGCAGGCGAGCGTAAGAGCAAAGTAGGTACCGGGGATCGCAGTGAGCGCATTCGTACCTACAACTTCCCGCAAAGCCGTGTAACAGATCACCGCATCGGGCTGACCATGCACAAGCTGGATCAGGTGATGAACGGGGAGATCGAAGAAATCGTATCGGCGCTCACGATTGCAGAACAGGCTGATTTGATGGAACAAGAGGTTTAAGTTTTGGGACACGAACGCGATTTTGTGTATCGGATGTCGCCGGAACGGAGCATGAGTATCAGAGAAGCCTTAGTTGAGGCTTCTTCTTTTTTAGGAAGCTGCGGCTTGCTGGAGCCGCAGCATAACGCTCGCCTGCTGCTGGAGCATGTGCTCAGGCTGGAAGGCACGGCGTTTTACGCTGCGCTGGGCGATCCGTTCCCAGCCTCAGGCAAAGAGGCGTGGGAAGCGGTCATAGCCCGAAAAGCAGCGGGTGAACCGGCGCAGTATATTATCGGACGGCAGGAGTTTTATGGCCGTCCGTTCGCGGTTTCGCCGTCGGTGCTGATTCCGCGTCCTGAGACAGAGCTGCTCGTCGAGGCTATACTTCAGCACGGCGACCGGCTGTGGCCGGACGGCGCTCCGCAGGCGCTCGATATCGGCGCGGGCAGCGGGGCGATTGCCGTCACGCTGGCGGCTGAGCGGCCCCGCTGGCGCGTGGCGGCGGGGGATATCTCCGCCGCAGCGCTGGAGATGGCGGCGCATAACGCCGCTGCCAACGGCGCAGCCGTGGAGCTGCGCGAAGGCGATCTGCTGGCGCCGTTTGCTGGAGAGGCGGTGGACATCCTGGTGTCTAATCCGCCGTACATCCCGGCCGCCGACATCGCAGGCTTGCAGCCGGAGGTGCGCGACCATGAGCCGCGTATGGCGCTGGATGGCGGGCCTGATGGGCTTGGCCCGTATCGAGCGATGCTGGAGCAGCTTGGGCTGCTTCAGACCCCGCCGCGGCTGATCGGGTTCGAGCTGGGCATGGGACAGGCCAGAGACGTGGCTGGACTGCTGGAGCAGGCAGGTCATTGGAATACGATTCTGATCGTTCCGGACCTTGCTGGAATCGAACGCCATGTCCTGGGCGTTGCGGAATAATGCTGCATTTTCTTTTTGCGAGTCTTTCCTTTAGAATAAAAGGAGTATGACCGAGAAACGGCTCAGGGGGAAATCATGCTTCAGAAATTGAAAAAAATTGACGGTCCAGTTATCTTTATTCTGGTTTTGCTGATGGCGATTAGTATCATAACGGTGTATAGCGCCGGTAGAGGTCCAACCAACATTGCGGAGCACGGTAACGACTACCAGAAGATGATTGGGTATTATATATTGGGTTTTGTGGCTATTTTGGGTTTAGCGTTGGTTGATTTTCGTATTTTTATTAAAAAAGCGCTGTATGTATATGGCGGCGGAATATTCCTGTTGGGTCTCGGCTTTTTTGGCGGGACGGTTAACAACTCTCAGGGCTTTTTGAAAATTGGTGGCTTGAATCTTCAGCCTGCTGAGGTATTCAAGCTGGTTCTTATCATTTTTCTGACTTATATGCTGATAAAGAAGCGCAAGAGCAAGCTTTATTTTATACAGGATGTACTTCCAGTTGCTTTAGTGACCTTTGTCCCGTTCGCTATGGTAATGGCGCAAAATGACTTGGGTAATGCGCTCGGGTACATTGTCATCGTCATCGGTATGCTATGGATTGGTAATGTGAAGGCATCCCATGCGTTAATCGGATTCATAATATTTGCAGTCACCGTTGGTGGCGGGATCAAAGCGTATATTTCCTTCCACGATCAGATTGATACCTTTATGAAGGGCATTGGCCGTAGTCACTGGGTAGAGCGTCTGGACCCTTGGCTGGTACCGGAAGAAGCGACTGCGAAGGCATCTTATCATACCAAAAATGCCAAGTTGGCCATTGCCTCTGGTGGAATGATGGGCAAAGGCTTTTTGAAGGGGACTTCGGTGCAATCCGGTCGTGTGCCTTACACCTATGCGGATTCTATTTTTGTGGTCGTAGCGGAGGAATTTGGCTTTGTTGGCTCGTCGGTGTTGCTGCTGCTATACTTTATTTTGATTCACCGCATGATCCTGATCTCGCTGGAATGCCGTGATCGGGCCGGACCTTATCTTATCGTCGGCATTGTGTCCATGTTGCTGTATCAGATTTTTGAGAATATCGGCGCGTTTTTAGGCATCATGCCACTGACGGGGATTACGCTCCCTTTTATAAGCTATGGGGGGACGTCGTTGCTCATTAACATGGCTAGCATTGGCTTGGTTATGAGTATTAAGGTCCACGGTCAGGAGCTGGAGGACGATCTGCCACAGCCATCCCGAGTGAACTTGATGAAGGCGAAAAAAGCTTAATGCCATGCTTCTAAATGGATGCAAATTGATATTTATGGTGAGGAAAAATAGTGAGATACGAAGGGCCCAGATTGTGAAATCTGGGCTTTTTCGTATTCGCGGGTTACTCCGAAGCTTCGGCCCAGATCCATGTGCTCGATGTAGGGTGTATTGGGTGTTTTAAAATGGCCTTGAACATTTTACGAGATTCATAGGTTTAGCTTCTCCCAAACCGGACAGACTGATAGACATGATAGAGTTTGGGGGGGATTGGGATGAGAAGCTGGACCAAGCAAGCTGCAATGATACTATTTTGTATTTCAATATTAATGATGTCGTGGGAAGGTCAAAAAACAGATGCCGCCATGACACCAGGGACAAGAGGGCCTGTAGTGGTAGGGATGGCAACGACAGGAGCGGGCGTGATTCCTCATGATTCCATCCGATTGCGCATTTTGGCCAATTCGGATCGTCCGGAGGATCAGTTGGTAAAACGTGAAATAAGGGATTCCATCGTACAACAGATGAATGCGTGGGTGGGCAAGCTGGAAAACCCGCAAAGTTTGGAGCAAGCCAGAGTGCTGATTGCTGCTCATTTACCCGAAATTGACCGTTTAGTAGGCGCGGAACTGGCTCGACGGGGCATTTCGTACGACCATCAGGTGGAATTGGCAAACGTACCTTTTCCGACCAAGATGTACGGTGGGCTTGTTTATCCGGCAGGAGATTATGAAGCGCTTCGGGTTACGCTGGGACAAGGTAAAGGGCAAAATTGGTGGTGCGTGCTGTTTCCTCCGTTATGCTTCATTGATGCAGGCAGCGGGGAAGCGGCGGCACAAACCGTCTCGGCAAAAGCGGACCAAGGAGGCGGACGGACGAATGCCGCTGACAAGGAGCCAAAAGTACGGTTTTTTCTATGGGATGCGTTAACGGGGTTGTGGGGATGGGTGAGTGGTCTTTTTGCCTAATCGTCGTAAGTTGTAGAAAAGAGAACAACGGGTGCATGCCCCTGGTATGTTATAATGGGATATAGGGTTTACAGCTATGAGACATGGACAGATTCAGTTCAGATAAGCCGCCAAAGTAAGTTCTTTGGGGATAGAGCAAACTGAACAGGACTGTATGACAATAAGGTATGGGATGATCTGATATGAGTGATAAATCGAATCAAATACAAGGTATGCGCGGAGAGTCTGTGCAGAAGGAAAAATGTGAGCTTGTACTGGATGAACAGGGGCTTCATGAGCTAAAGCCGCCGTTGGCGGATTCCCATACGAAATGGTGGGACGTAAGAGGCTTGGTTGTTGAAGGGGAATTCTCTGGTGAAATGTTATCCAGACAAGCCTGTATTTCGGCGGAAAAAGGCATTCGTGAGGCCGCTGTACTGTTGCAAGCAGGAGAGACGGTAGCGTTCCCTACCGAGACGGTGTACGGCTTGGGCGCGGATGCGCGTAGCACGAGAGCGGTAGAATTGGTATTCGCCGCCAAAGGGCGTCCTTCCGATAATCCGCTGATCGTGCATGTTTCCGACCCTGCCCAGCTGGACGGCATGGTAACGGAAGTGAATGATACGGCGCGGGCGCTGATGAATGCGTTCTGGCCAGGACCGCTGACGCTGGTGCTGCCCGTGATGCCTCAAGCACTGTCGCCTCGTGTGACGGCGGGGCTGGACACGGTCGGCGTGCGCATGCCGGATCATCCGGTAGCGCTGCGTCTGATCGCAGAAGCAGGCTGTCCGCTGGCTGCGCCAAGCGCCAATCGCTCGGGCAGGCCCAGTCCGACCCTTGCACACCATGTGCGAGAGGACCTGGAGGGCCGCATCGGCGGCATTTTGGACGGTGGCCCCACGGGTGTGGGGCTGGAGTCCACGGTGGTGCAGGCCAGTGACGACGGAACCGTCACCATCCTGCGCCCCGGCGGCGTGACGGCCGAGCAGCTCGCTGCGGTCGCTCGCGCCGTCGAGCTGGACCCGGCGTTGGCCGTGGCTTCGCCCGGCGAGGACGCCGATAGCCCGGCACCGCGTTCGCCGGGCATGAAGTACACGCACTACGCGCCGCGAGGCCGCTTGAGCGTAGTGCAAGGCCCGTCATCCGCTGAGGTGACGGGCTGGATTCGCGCCGCGCTGGCGGAGGCGTCCGCGCGCGGGGAGCGGACGGCGGTGCTCGCGTTCGACGAGCATGCCTCTGGCTATGCCGGAGAGCGCGTTTACGCGCTGGGCAAGCTGGACGCGCTCCATGAGGCGGCGCAGCGCCTGTACGGCGTGCTGCGCCGCTGCGACGAGGAAGGCGTCACCTACATCTTGGCGGAAGCTTGTCCGCCGAAAGGGCTGGGAGACGCCGTCATGAACCGCCTGCTCAAAGCAGCAGGCCATCGGGTCGTCCGTCTCTAGGACGATCCGGACACTATCCAAACATTTCCCATACATGCAGTCCTCACGTTTGCATGGATTGACCTTTTCGGCATAGTTATCCTCTCGCCTTATCCCGGTACGGGCACGTTCACCGTATGCTTGTACTGTTTTGCCTCTTGTCCGCATAACGTGTACAAGAGCGGACGGATACTGGGGGGATGGAGTATGCTGGCAGCCTCTGCCCATGCCGGGCAGATTGTAACGATTCTGGTTATGGCTTTAGCGCTGGGGATGGATGCGTTATCGCTGGGCGTAGGGATCGGCATGAAAGGGATACGCCTGCGGGACGTGCTGCGGATCAGCACGGTCATTGGCTTTTTTCACATTCTGATGCCATTGCTGGGTATGTTCACAGGCCATTATATGAGTTCTTTACTGGGGCATGTGACGACCTACTTTGCAGGAGGATTACTCATCCTTTTGGGCGGGCATATGGTTTATAATTCCTTCAAAGGGGACGGGGTACAGGTGCTGGACCATCGTTCGTCCTTGGGCCTCTTGCTATTTGCGCTTGGAGTGAGCGTCGACTCCTTTTCTGTCGGGGTGTCACTTGGCATGTTCCAGAGTGATTTGGTACTGACCGTTCTGGCGTTTGGCTTTTGCGGGGGAGCGATGGCGATGCTGGGACTGCTATTAGGCCGCAAGGTCAGCCGCAATCTGGGAGACTATGGAGAAGCGGTGGGCGGTGCCATTTTACTGGCGTTCGGCTTTATGTTTATGTTTTGATTATATATTATTTCAACATACGGGGGGTGAAGACGTTGAAACATATCTTATTCGTATGCACAGGGAACACCTGTCGCAGTCCGATGGCTGAAGGGATGCTGCGCAAGTTGGCTACTGAGCACGGGCTAGGGTTGGAAGTACGTTCGGCGGGAGTAGCCGCGATGGAAGGCACACCCATTTCCCGACATGCAGAGGCGGTGCTACGTGACCACAATATCTCGGATCAAATCACCTCAACTCCTTTGAACGGTGGGCTTGCCGAGTGGGCACATCTGATTTTAACCTTGACCCAAGGGCATAAGCAGCACGTCATTCAGCGCTTTCCCCAAACGGTGGGCAAAGTGTTTACGCTCAAGGAATATGTGGAGGACCGGGATTCGGTGCTGAATGATGTGCAGGAGCTGGATGGCCTGTACGCTTCACAACAACTAATGGGTTCGCTGGGTCAGGAGCTATCGGCACGGGAGCGTGAGCGGATGATTGAACTGCGTCAACGTATTCCGGGCTTTGATATTTCCGATCCGTTCGGCGGTTCGCGTGAAGATTACGATATCACGGCTGCGGAAATCCGAACAGCGCTGGACAAGCTGGTGGGCAAGCTACAGTCCTTGTCCGAATAAAGTTTGGATTACCTATCTATTTTGTACGGGATCTGTTGATTTTCGACGGTTAATCCGTTAAGATAAGGTGGAAAAACAAGAATCCGGTGTAACTGGCGACAAAAGTGGGGTTAACCACGATGGAGCACCGGATATACGGCCGGTCGCCTGGGCAAAAGAGCAAATCCACATAGGCTGTGGACTGCTCTTTTTTCGTATATGAGCTAGGTCCGGCCCCCTCCAGTGGCCTTCCGTTCGGACGAATGGCCATTATTACTTCCGCATGCTGTTACTTCGAGTATCCAAACCGAGAAGGGTACTTTAAGCGGTTCTTCCATTTTTCCTGCTCGAAATCCGATTTATCGGCTATAATATAGTCAAGATTGTGATATCAGGAGAGAGTGTGTTGAACGTGGGCATAAGCCCGTGTCCAGTCTCTGTGGGGCTGTTCAACCAAAGGAGGTTCCAATGGTAGGACAATTGGATCATGAGGTTACGCTTGAAGCACAGACCGCTTCTGTCGTGAAGGAAATAGCAGAAGCAGCCAGTCTCAAGGCTGGTCGCCTGTTGGTTATCGGCGTAAGCACCAGTGAGGTGGCGGGAAGCCGGATTGGCACGGCGGGAGTGCTTGATGTGGCGCAGCAATTGCTGGCTGGAGTGGAGTCCGTTCGCAGGGCATACGGCTTTGATGTGGCGTTTCAATGCTGCGAGCATTTGAACCGTGCGCTGGTGGTTGAACGAGCCGTACTGGAGCGGCTGGGACTGACGGAGGTTGCTGCCGTTCCCGTTCGTACGGCAGGCGGATCTATGGCTACCGCCGCCTATCGTTCGCTGGAAGATGCGTGTCTGGCGGCGAATGTACAGGCGCATGCGGGGGTAGACATTGGTGAGACGCTGATCGGTATGCATTTACGGCCGATTGCTGTTCCGTTTCGTCCAGGCCTTCGCTGGATTGGCGAAGCGCGTGTTACGGCGGCGTTCACTCGTCCTCCGCTCATTGGCGGACAACGAGCGGTGTACAGTCTGGAGCAAGAAGGCGGCGGAAGCTGTGACTAGCATTTGTATTTTGGCTTGGACTGCATGTTTGTACTGATCTTTTTTGCATTGATGATGAGGTACCCAACAGAGGAGCAGGCGCTTGCCTGTATACCTGACAATTGACCATGGAGAGGGAGTAATCAAATCATGATGGAACATCTGCGTAAAAGTGACCCGGCAGTGCTGGAAGCAATGGGACTTGAATTGAAACGACAACGCCACAATATCGAGCTGATCGCATCCGAAAATATCGTCAGCGAAGCGGTAATGGAAGCAATGGGCTCTGTACTGACAAATAAATATGCTGAAGGTTATCCGAGCAAACGCTACTACGGTGGCTGTGAGCATGTAGATATCGTCGAGGACATTGCACGCGACCGTGCCAAAGAACTGTTCGGTGCAGAGCATGCTAACGTACAGGCTCACTCTGGAGCGCAAGCGAACATGGCGGTATATCTGGCAGCTCTTAAACCTGGAGATACCGTACTGGGTATGAACCTGGCGCACGGCGGCCATCTTACACACGGGAGTCCGGTTAATGCCTCCGGCTTGCTGTATAACTTTGCCGCTTACGGCGTACGCGAAGACAACTTCCGCATCGACTATGATGAAGTGCGCAAGGCAGCCTTCAAGCATCGCCCTCGTCTGATTGTAGCCGGAGCGAGCGCGTATCCGCGTACCATTGATTTTGAAGCCTTCGCTTCCATTGCCAACGATGTGGGCGCTCTGTTCATGGTCGATATGGCACATATCGCGGGTCTTGTGGCAGCGGGTATTCATCCAAGCCCGGTTCCGCATGCTCAATTTGTAACAACAACGACACACAAAACGCTTCGTGGTCCGCGTGGAGGTCTGATTTTGACTCGCAAAGTGTGGGCGCAAGCGATTGATAAAGCGATTTTCCCAGGTACTCAAGGGGGGCCGTTGATGCATGTGATCGCATCCAAAGCCGTTGCCTTGGGTGAAGCGCTCCAGCCTTCCTTCAAAACCTATGCGCAAAACGTAGTTCGCAACGCCCAGGTGCTGGCTGAGACATTGCTGGCTGAAGGCATTAACATTGTATCCGGCGGTACGGATAATCACCTGATGCTGCTGGACACGCGTAACTTGAACATCACTGGAAAAGAAGCGGAGCATGTGCTGGATTCCGTGGGCATCACGGTGAACAAAAACGCAATTCCTTTCGACCCGACCAGTCCATTCGTTACCAGCGGAATCCGCATTGGTACACCTGCTGCAACATCCCGTGGTATGGATGAAGAGGCTATGGTCAAAATCGGTAAAATCATTGCTGAAACCCTCAAAAATCCGAAGGATGATACGGTATTGTCTAAAGCCAGCCAAGCTGTTGGCGAACTGACAGACAAATTCCCGATCTACCCAGGTACTCAATACTAATCAATCTACTTGTTTGATAAGGCTGTTTTTCTTCCGTAAGCCGGAGGGGAAACAGTCTTTTTTTGCTTTCTAACGACTCGAAACTTACATTTTTGGGAAATAAGCGATTACGGTAAGGATTTGTCTGCGCTTTCCTTCATGATCTACAACAAAGGAGTGATTGCATTGAGTCAAAGAAAATCCGCGCAGTTGTTACAGCAGCTTATATTTGTAGGACCGATGGCGTTGTTTTTCGTCTTGATTATGGTCATTGCGTTCCTGCTGGTACTGTATTTTTTATGCCTAATATAATCGGCGGTTTGCTGCTGGGCTTCATTTGGGCAGTTTATCTTTGTGCGCGGCTTTTCTGCGGTGGGAGAGGCTACAAGGACTGTCCTTCTTCAATCTGCCATGGCTTGGTGACGGGTCAACCGCTTTCTGGGGAACCGTCATTGTATTTGTATGGCAATATGCTTGCTATCTCATGGTTATTTACATATCCTCGTTAAATAATGCCCCTCATGCTCTTATCGAATCGGTCCAGATCGACGGTGCGAGTCGAAGACAGATTTTGCGCCATGTGGTGGCGCCGTTGATTATGCCAGCGTAACCGTCTGCCTGTTTCTGGCGATATCCTGGCCCTTTAAAGTATTTGAGTTGAATTTGGCGCTGACAAAGGGCGGACCATTCAAGTCGACGGAGTCCGTTGCGTTAGACATATATGATGAAGCGTTTACAAATAACCGCCTTGGATTGGGCACTGCCAAAGCTATGATTTTCTTTGTTATCGTTGCAATCATTACCAGCACGCCCATTGATAATGATTCCGTCCAAAGGGGGGGAGACTCGCTGTGAGTGTCGCACCAAATTGGGTGGTGAATAAAAATTAGCCTGTGAAGCAGGGAGCAAAGGATTTTCTCAACTGGCTGGTCACTTCGGAAACGAGCAAGCATTAATCACCAAGGAGTCAAATTCGTACCCGCCTTTAGAAGCATCCCCTCCAGTGACGAAGACGACAGGCGATCTGGGTGCTGAGATATCAAGGCATGTGAAGGAAGGCAAGATATGGAGCTGGAACTTTCAACGTTTCTCGAAGGGGCTGAATCAGGATCTGAGCAGTAGCATGCAGGCCTATATAACGGGGGTCATTACGAAGGATGAAATGCTCCAGCAATTTCAGGGAGCGTGGGACAATTTGAAGTATAGATAAACTTGGGTGAAAAAGCTTTTCCGAATTCTTTTATCGGGTAAGCTTTTTTATTTGCATCTTATTGTATATAAATTGCTTTTATTCAAAAAAATAATCATTTGAGAGAAAGATCACATTAAAATGGAATGAATTGTATTATTATTTATTTAGAAATTTTAATGTCATAAAATGTCGAACTAATTATAAGGAGGGGGAGGATGATTCAAAACAACGCTTGTGGTTGTAAACCTGTCAGGATTGTTGTGTTGGATAGTGGAATTGATGTAGATAAAGGAGGACTCATAGAACATGTAAAGGATTCTATACAATTTAGAATAGATAAAAATGGTATTGTGTTGGAGAAAAATGAATTTTCATATAGTAACGATCATGGAACAGCAGTTGCAATGGCAATAAAGCATATCGCACCTGATATTGAATTTATAAGTATGAACATACTAAACAAAGAATTAAGGTCTGACGGAAGAGTATTACTGCATGCTTTTAAGAGGGCTATAGAATGTAATCCTGACATTATTCATATGAGTCTGGGAACCAAAAGTTTTAGATATTCAAAGCCGTTGAGAAAATTGTCTTGTGAAGCTCAAGACAATGAAACTTTTGTGGTAGCTGCTGCTAATAATGATAAAGTTAGATCTCTGCCCGCTAGATTAAAGAATGTTATTGGGGTTTTGGGTCTATCAAATTTGAATCCTGAAAATTATTGTTTTACTAACAAGTATTTTTATGCTTGTGATCATGTTAATAATGTGGAAAAAATTCATGAAATTCCGAATTATGAGTATCTAGTCGGTTCCAGTATAGCAGCAGCTTTCATTAGTGGTCATATAGCGAGATTAATTAGCAGAACAAATCTTAGGTATGATGAAATAAATTCATTATTAAAAAGGGGAATTCTTGGGGGGAAAATATGAGTACTCTAAATTATATGCTGGGTAAAACCGCAAAAGAGTGGAGAGCAAACGAAGGGAAACAAATTACATTTTGTGTTACAGAGGACTGTAACTTAGTTTGTAAGTATTGTTATATTGTGGGCAAAAATCATAAAAATAAAATGACATTTGATATTGCCAAAAAGGCAGTTGATTATATACTCAGTCACCCAAACGATTTTCCAGAAGAAGCGGTAATCTGGGACTTTATTGGAGGTGAGCCATTCCTGGAAATTGATTTAATTGATAAAATTTGTGATTATATCAAAATTCAGATGTACCAATTGAACCATCCCTGGTTTAACAATTATCGTTTTAATTTCTCATCGAATGGTCTTCTATACCATACACCTAAGGTTCAAAGATTTATTAAGAAGAACCATAGTAAGTTGAGTATTGGGATTAGTGTAGATGGGAATAAGACAAAGCATGATATGCAAAGAGTTTTTCCTGATGGTAGTGGTTCATACGAACTTGTAAAAAATAATATTTCGTTATGGCAACAACAGTTTCCGAATAGTCCCACTAAAGCTACTTTTTCACATGATGATTTGCCACATCTTAAAGATAGCATTATTAGTTTGTGGGAATTAGGAATAAATGATGTTTCAGCAAATGTAATATTTGAAGATGTATGGGAAGAAGGAGATGACCAAATTTTTGAGAACCAACTCAAAGAACTAGCAGATTATATTTTAGAACACGAATTATGGAAAGAGCATAACGTAAGATTTTTTCAGGAAAATTTAGGAAAACCACTTGATGAGGAGAAGCTTACTCAGAATTTTTGTGGAGTTGGGAAAATGCTTGCTATAGATTATAAAGGTGACTTTTTCCCATGTGTCAGATTCGTTGATTATTCTTTGAGTAATAGACCTGGATATTCTATCGGTAATATACACACTGGCGTTGACAAAAATCGTTTAAGACCATTTATGTTACTTAATCTTCAAAATCAAAGTACAGAAGAATGTATTAATTGTGAAGTTGCAACTGGATGTGCATGGTGTGGGGGACATAATTACGATACGGCATCTACTGATACCATATTCCAACGAGCAACATTTATATGTAAGATGCACAAGGCAAATTGTAATGCGAATGATTATTTTTGGGGAGAGCTCGAGAAAAAAACGGGAATAAAACCATTGGTATCAATACCGGATGACAAAGAGAAGTATTTGATGTTCTTAGAATCCGATCATATAACAACGCATTGTTCATATAAAAATAAAGTTCGCTCAGAAAATGAATATATGGATGAGGAGACTTATAAGCTTGGAATGGAGTTTTGTAAGAATCATAATTTAACTCCTATATTATTAGGGGATTTTCCCTACGCTGATAGTTCGATAATACGAATAAATGAAGCGAATTATCACAATGATAACAAGTCTATACAAATTTTCGATAATGATGTATATCAAGTTCGAAATATAAAATTAGAAGAGAATAACAATCAATTATGCATTCTTAAAATTAATCAAGGAAATATATCCAATATCGAAAGCTATATAAAAGTTTTAAAGTGTAACTTTAATAGAATTAATCTTGTTTTAGATGATATTGAATTTTGGAAGAAAGAAAATTTGGAGAGTTATGAGAAAGAGTTAACTAAACTTTCAATATTGATAATTGATTCTTACAAAGAGGGTAAACCCTTTGAAATTAATGTACTGACTGATATTTTAGAGTTGGAAAAAATGTGCAACTGTGGTGCTGGAGAGACTACATTTACACTTGCTCCTAATGGAAAGGTTTATATGTGCCCTGCTTTTTACTTTGATGACTCTGAAAAATACATGTGCAATCTTGAGTCAAATACAAAATTGCTAACAAATGAATTAGTGAGCTTAGGACAATCGCCATTATGCAAAGAATGTGATGCATATCATTGTAGCAGATGTAAATATTTAAATCACAAGCTGACTAGTCAAATCAACGTACCTTCTGAAATTCAATGCTTAATTAGTCACGTTGAGAGGGAATGTTCAGTTCAAATTAAAAATTGTCTGGAAAAAGAAGGGATAATATTTAGAAATAGTTTAAACAGTATAGACTATTTAGACCCAATTCATAAGTTTTATAAAACAAAGTCAAAGCAATTGATTTATTAATTTTATTTAACTAAGGGGTGCGATTATGAAAAATGAAATGGTAGGAGTCGTTTTGGAATCTGAAAAAAAGGAAATTTTACAAATGTATGAACGAAAAACAGCATTGCAAGAGCTAATAAATACTTTTAACGATCCTGCAATGATTCAAAATGATTTATATGAAAGGATTGTGAAAGATCTCGGTCAGACTATGGTAGCTATGGAAAACTGGTGGGTTTGTACTTCTAGAAAGTATCAATGGAAGAGACACCCTAATTCTAACTGGACCATAGATTTTAATACTAATGAAATAAACTTGGTAATGAGTGAAGTGAATTCTTAGTGGCTTGATATTTACATCTGAAAGGAGGTGAAAAAATATGAGAAACCTTTTTTCTAAAAGAAATATTAAAAATAGAGAAGATGTAAAAGGTTATAGTAGTAATGATACGTACTGTGGCTGGACGTGCGTATTATCATGTAAAGACTCATGTACTTATTTCTGCTCTAATAATTGCACGTACAGATCTTCTAATTAATTAACAACTCGGGCAAGGGACTGTCGAGAGGCAGTCTCTTGTTTATTAACACTGCAAAATATATAGCTTATAGAATGACTTGGTAATTTCCAATAAATGATGCAGTACATCTTTAATGAAAGTTAATTTTAGTTTCCTGTTCTTTGTACATATACAGCCTTTAGTGTAAAAGCACAGTTAGAATGATATAATGATTAAGATTTATAAAGGGTACTTGCTAATCTAAATAAAAACAATACGGTATCTGATGAAGCAACGGAGGGAATATATCATGGCAAAACTGGTGGTTTGTGATCACCCTTTGATCCAACACAAACTTACATTTATCCGCGATGTGCGGACCAACACCAAGGATTTCCGCGAACTGGTGGATGAAGTAGCAACTTTGATGGCTTATGAAATTACGCGGGATATCCCGCTGGAAAGCATTACAGTGCAGACACCGGTTGCTGAGACGGAAGGTAAAGTGATTTCCGGACGTATGCTGGGCCTCATTCCGATTTTACGTGCAGGCTTGGGTATGCTGGATGGCGTTGTCAAACTGCTGCCGGCAGCAAAGGTAGGGCATGTGGGACTGTTCCGTGATCCCGAGACATTGCAGCCTGTGGAATACTACACGAAGCTGCCTACAGACGTGACAGAGCGTGAATTGATCGTGATTGATCCGATGCTTGCAACGGGCGGCTCGGCGATCGCGGCTATTGATGTGCTGAAAAAGAGAGGCTGCACCCAAATTAAAATGATGAATTTGATTGCTGCTCCCGAGGGAGTCAAGGCCGTTCAGGATGCCCATCCTGATGTAGATATTTATGTTGCTGCACTGGACGAGCGTCTGGATGATCACGGCTACATTATTCCGGGTCTTGGTGACGCGGGAGACCGTCTGTACGGAACCAAGTAAACGGCCACTGGTTCGGCATAATATATGGGCGTTACGGACAAGCCGTTTTTCATAGGAGAACGATCTTGGAACCGGACGTTTATTTTGAAAAGGGGTTCAACTGAAAATGTCCAAAATCAAAGTGATGACTATTTTTGGCGTGCGTCCAGAAGCGATTAAGATGGCTCCTCTTATTTTGGAGCTTCAACGTCACCCCGAGCATATCGAGTCCGTAGTATGCGTAACGGCTCAACATCGCCAAATGCTCGATCAGGTTCTGGAAGTATTTAATATTCACCCTGACTATGATCTGGATGTGATGAAGGATCGTCAGACGCTTAACGAAATTTCCATCCGTGTACTTCAAGGTCTGGAACCCGTGTTACGTGAGGCGAAGCCTGATATCGTGCTCGTTCACGGTGATACGCTGACGACTTTCCTGGCTAGCTATGCGGCCTTTATGCAACAGATCGAAGTAGGGCATGTGGAAGCCGGCTTGCGAACGTGGAACAAGCTTTCTCCGTACCCTGAGGAAATGAATCGTCAGCTGACAGGAGTGCTGTCTGATCTTCATTTTTCTCCTACATCTTTATCAGCTGGGAATTTGCGGAAGGAAAATAAACCTGAATCGCGAATATATGTAACGGGCAATACAGTGACTGACGTATTTCAGTATACGGTTCGCCAGGATTACGAGCATCCGGTGCTGGAATGGGCTAAAGGCAAGCGCCTGATTCTGATGACGGCACACCGTCGGGAGTCCCAGGGGGAACCACATCGCCAAATTTTTAGTGCGGTCAAACGGATCGCGGACGAGTTTGAGGATATCGCTATCGTGTATCCGGTTCATCCGAGTCCGGCTGTGAAGGAGCCTGCATTTGAGATTTTAGGCAACCATCCGCGTATTAAGCTGATTGATCCGCTGGATGTGGTGGATTTACACAATTTTTATCCGCACACTCATCTCATTCTTACCGATTCCGGTGGTCTTCAGGAGGAAGCACCTTCATTCGGCGTGCCTGTACTGGTACTGCGCGATACGACTGAAAGACCGGAAGGAATTGAAGCTGGCACACTGGAACTGGTGGGTACGAATGAAGAGAACGTCTACAATCGAACCAAGGCTCTTTTGATGGATTCTGCTTTATATGAGTCTATGAGTCAGGCAGCAAACCCTTATGGTGATGGACAAGCTTCGGTAAGAATTGTCAATGCAATTTTGCACCATTATGGTGTTCAATCCGAACGCCCTGAAGAATTTCACACAATGTTCACAAAAGGTGTTCGCACAACATAATAATCCTTTACAAGGAAAGTATACAGTTAAACTGTACGGTTACCAAGGGATACGGTGTTTTAAGATGCGTTATCGACTGATTTTTAAACTTTAGGGCGCTAAAATATCTCAATTGACAAAGCATCTTATATTTAAGTAAAATGGACTGGAATTGCAGGGGTGACATGGAAAAGTGGTCAAACCTTCCAAGCAAAACAACAACCGAAATAACACCGGAAATGCCTTCAAGGCAATTGGACTGGTGAGTGCTATCGGCATTGATTTGGCGGTATGCACACTGGGTGGTTTTCATGCCGGAAAGTGGCTTGACGCCAAACTTGGTGGCTCCGGAATTTGGATTGGCGTAAGCGTTATCGCAGGCTTGGTTGTAGGCGCATTGAGTATTGCCCTTGTGATCGGAAAGGTATTGAGGGATAACCATGAATAAGATGACCCAAATGCAAAGAATGCTATGGATCGTAGCGCTTTTTATTATGGCTCTGTGTTTCCTGGTCTCCGTTTTCATGCCCCAACATCGTGATATTGCTCACGGACTTGTTCTGGGAACGGGAGTAAGCTGTCTTAATGTGCTGTATATGGCCTACAAAATTCGACAGGTTGCGAGTGCGGCCGCCGCTGAAGGCAAGAAGAGAGCGATGGGCATCGGCTTTGGTGTTCGCATAGCGACTTCTATTCTGGCAATGGGACTGGCATTGAAATTTCCGGCCTATTTCCATGAGATCGCTGTAGCGGCAAGCTTGGTGACTGGACAATTTCTTCTTTTATTTATAGGCATCATATTCGCGCTTCAGGAAAAATGATGGCTCAACTGAGAAAGGGGTGAGAAAACATGTTGCATGAATCACCGGTTATTCAATTGGGCGGGTTCAATATTGACTTGTCCATCATTATTATGTTAGTTGTAACCTGTACGATTGTGTTTGGACTTGCTTTTGCCGCGACGCGTAATTTGTCCGTGGACAATCCCGGGAAGCTGCAAAACTTTATGGAATGGGTTGTGGAATTCGTTCAAGGACTGATAGCCAGCACGATGGATTTGAAGAAAGGGAAGCCATTCCTCACATTGGGGATAACGCTGATCATGTTCATCTTCATTGGGAATATGCTTGGGCTGCCGTTCGGAATCGTGACTAAATTCGATAATGTGCAAAGCGCACAAGTATTTGGACATGAAATCGTTCCAGTCAAGGAAGCATTAGAACAGGCACAAGCGTCTCATCCGGGTGAACCTGCCTATGTGGGTGTCAACTGGTGGAAATCACCTACCGCAGATGCGGGTGTATCCATGGGATTGGCGGGTATGATCTTCTTATTGGTTCATTTTCTGGGGATCTTCCGTAACACTAAGGCATACTTCAAGCATTACATTCAGCCATATCCTTTCTTTCTGCCGATTAACCTGATTGAGCAGTTCTCAAAACTGCTAACGCATGGTATGCGTCTATTCGGTAATATTTTTGCCGGCGAGGTTTTGATTAGTGTCTTGCTGAAAATGACGACGATTGGCGTTGGAGGATGGATTGCTTCCGTATTGGGGCTGGTTGTCTGGCAAGGATTCAGTATTTTTATCGGCAGCATCCAGGCGTTCGTCTTTACCATTCTGACGTTTGTGTACATTTCACAGGCAATCGATACGCATGAAGAAGAGCATTAGGCAAGTTCAGTTTTCTGATTTTTAGTTAAGTTCAGGAGTACGCTTCGCTCTTAACTGCAAATACATGTACTACACAAATACACATCTCTAAGGAGGATTTTTAAAATGGGAGTTTTGGCATATGTCGCAGCTGCAATCGCAGTAGGTCTGGGCGCGCTGGGCGCTGGTATTGGTAACGGTCTGATCGTAAGTAAAACAGTTGAAGGTATCGCTCGTCAGCCGGAAGCAAAATCCACGCTGCAAACGGTAATGTTTATCGGTGTAGGTCTGGTCGAAGCCCTGCCAATCATCGGGGTCGTTTTGGCATTCATTTTCTACGCAAATGCTTAATTGAATGGAAACAAGGTTTGGCGGGGAAGGCCACAGCCATCCACGCCTTCTTTGTTGGTTTGAACATGAAAGGTCTAGGACTGACGTTCACCGGAAAGGAGTGACTTCAATTGCATTTTGAATGGACAAACATCGTTTTTACTGTGATTGCATTTTTGATCTTGTACTGGCTGCTGAGCCGTTATGCTTTCGGTCCCCTCTTTTCTGTCATGGAGAAGCGGCGTGAGCTTGTTTTGAAGCAAATGAATGAAGCAGCACAGACGCGTGAACAGGCTGCTGCCTATGTTGAGGAGCAAAAGCAGGCTCTCCAACAGGCACGCAAAGAAGCCTACGATATTATTGAGCAGTCGAAACAAACAGGTAGCAAGCAAGCGGAGCAAATTATCTTTCAGGCTAAAGACGAAGCTGTTCGCCTGAAAGACGAAGCTGTTCGTGAGATCAGCAGCGAGCGTAATAAGGCAGTTGCCGAGCTGCGCAGCGAAGTGGGCCGGGCTTCGGTAAAAATCGCTTCCAAGCTGATTCAAAAAGAAATCAAGGAAGACCAAGTCCAGGGAGAGCTTGTCGACCAGTACCTTAAAGAGGTAGGAGGCAAAGCATGAGCCGGGATACGGTAGTTGCCAAACGGTATGCGAAAGCCTTGTTTGAAGTGGCGGAGCAAGAGCAAACCATTATGGAGACCGAGCAAGAGCTGCGTGCTTTTGTAGAAGCTGTCTCCGGGGATGCTGAAATCCGTAAGTTCATCAACTCTCCTAACATTACGGAAGCGGTCAAGCTTCAGGTTCTGGCTAACAGTTTTGAGGGCAAGCTGTCTGCCACGCTGCTCAACACAATTAAGCTGTTGATCCAGCGCAGCAGAGCGGATTTGTTCGAATCTCTTCTCGCCGGATACCTCGATATTCAGGAGTACAAGCTGGGACTTGCCCATGCAAAGGTGTATTCCACTTATGCGCTCAGTGAGCAGGAAAAAACAGCGGTAGCCGAGCAATTCGGAGCCCGTGAACATAAAACAATCCGTGTGGAAAATATAGTAGACCCGAGTCTGCTGGGCGGATTGAAAGTGGTTATCGGCGATACGCTGTACGACGGTAGTCTGGCCGGCAAGCTGGATCGTCTTGAGAAATCCTTTAACAGACGAGTATAGAAGATAGGGGTGAACACACTTGAGTATCAAACCTGAAGAAATCAGTTCATTGATTAAAAGTCAGATTGAACAATATAAAAATGATATCGAGGTCGTTGAAGTCGGCACTGTTGTTGAAGTCGGCGACGGTATTGCCCGCGTCTACGGACTGGAAAAAGTCATGTCCGGTGAATTGGTTGAATTCGAAAACGGCGTTTTGGGCTTAGCGCTCAACGTGGAAGAAAGCAATGTCGGTGTTGTTATTCTCGGTCAATTCTCCGATATCCGTGAAGGCGGTCAAGTGAAACGTACAGGTCAGATCATGCAGGTTCCTGTAGGGGAAGCATTGATCGGACGTGTCGTTAATCCGCTGGGACAACCAGTTGACGGTAAAGGCCCGATTGCTACAACGGAATTCCGTCCGGTAGAAAGCCAGGCTCCTGGCGTTATGGCCCGTAAATCGGTACATGAGCCAATGCAGACGGGGATTAAAGCTATTGATGCGATGGTTCCGATTGGTCGCGGTCAACGTGAGCTGATCATCGGTGACCGTCAAACAGGTAAAACCTCTATCGCGATTGACGCGATTTTGAATCAAAAAGGCAGCGGCATGAAATGTATTTATGTTGCCATCGGCCAAAAGCAATCTACGGTAGCTCAAGTCGTTGAAACCTTGCGTCGTCATGGTGCTTTGGAATATACGATTGTCGTTACAGCAGCAGCTTCCGAGCCATCACCATTGCTCTATATCGCACCTTACTCTGGCTGCGCTATGGGTGAGTACTTTATGTACAAAGGCGAGCACGTATTGGTTGTATACGATGACTTGACCAAACAAGCGTCAGCTTACCGGGAACTTTCCCTGTTGCTGCGTCGTCCACCGGGCCGTGAGGCATACCCAGGTGACGTTTTCTATCTGCATTCCCGCTTGCTGGAACGTGCAGCGAAGCTGAATGATGAGTTAGGGGGCGGATCGCTAACTGCGTTGCCATTCATCGAAACACAGGCTTCCGACGTATCTGCCTATATTCCAACGAACGTTATTTCCATCACAGACGGACAAATCTTCCTCGAAGCTGACTTGTTCTATGCAGGACAACGTCCGGCGATTAACGTAGGTATTTCTGTATCCCGTGTAGGTGGTTCGGCTCAGATCAAAGCGATGAAAAAGGTAGCAGGTTCCCTGCGTCTGGATCTCGCCCAATATCGTGAGCTTCAAGCGTTCTCCCAATTCGGTTCCGATTTGGACAAGTCCACCAAAGCTCGTCTGGATCGCGGCGCGCGTATGATGGAGATTTTGAAACAGGGTGTTAACCAGCCTCTGGCTGTAGAGCAACAGGTTGTGAGCTTGTACACTGCGGTAAAAGGCTTCCTGGATGATATTCCTGTAGCAGACGTGAAACGTTTTGAGAAAGACTTCCTTTCTTATATGGAGTCTGATCATCAAGATATTCTTCAATCTATTCGCGATACAAAAGACTTGGTACCTGATAACGATGCGGCTCTCAAAGCAGCTATCGAGAAATTCAAAAAATCATTTGCCACGTCGGTTTAAACCATTGGAATTTGCCAGTTTATGACGAGAAGTGTCCTAAGGAAGCGTGCCCTCCGGGCTGTGGCTTCCTTGGCATGTTTTATCCTCAATAACAGGCTCTTTATGATAAGTCCGGCTGGACTTGAATGCTTACGAAGTAGCTTTGGCTTTGCCGAAGCTTGAAGGTGGTGAAATCATGGCAAAAGGTATGCGCGAGATTAAACGTCAGATCAAAAGTGTGCAGAGTACGAAGCAGATTACGAAAGCGATGGAGATGGTAGCTGCATCCAAGCTTAGAAAAGCTCAGGAGAAGGCTGAAGCGGCTCGTCCTTATTCTGAAAAGCTTAGGGAAGTTGTGACCAGTATTGCTGCGGGGTCAAACAACGTTAAGCACCCGATGCTGGAATCGCGTCCGGTCAAAAAGACGGCATATCTCATCATTACATCTGATCGTGGTCTGGCTGGTGGTTATAATGCCAACATTTTGCGGCAGGTTACACAGACAATTGCGGAACGTCACCGTTCACAGGATGAATTTACAATTTTTATTATTGGACGAAAAGGACGGGACTATTTCAGACGCCGCGAGTTTCCTATTGCCGAGTCGGTAACAGACCTGTCGGATACACCTGCTTTTGCAGATATCAAGACGATTGCGAACAAAGCTGTGCAGGGTTTTGAGCTCAAAGAATTTGATGAGCTGTATCTATGCTATAACCGCTTTGTTAATGCATTGACTCAGATTCCGACCGTTGACCGTCTGTTGCCTATGGCGACGCCGGATTCCGCTGCTGCATCATCCTCGATTAACTATGAGTATGAGCCGTCACCGGAAGGAGTGTTGGAAGTGCTGTTGCCGCGGTACGCGGAAACACTCATCTATGGTGCTTTGCTGAACGGTAAGGCGAGTGAGCTAGGAGCGAAAATGACAGCAATGGGATCTGCCACTAAAAATGCTACGAAGCTGATTGGTGAGCTGTCGCTGACCTATAACCGTGCTCGTCAAGCGGCTATTACCCAGGAAATTACGGAAATCGTGGCAGGGGCAAGCGCCCAGTCTTAATGGGATTTTTTTGCGGACTGCTGTATAGCTGGTCCTATACTAATATGATAATTTGCGGGCGCAAAACAAATCGTGTAGTTCGGATTTGCGGCTGTGCAAGCTTGTAGGAGGGAAACCAAAAGATGAACAAAGGACGCGTAGTGAGCATCATGGGTCCGGTTGTCGACGTTGAGTTTGAACGCGGACAGCTTCCGGAAATCCTGAATGCCATTCATATTGGGACTGTGCTGGAGAACGGAGTCAAAGTTGACCTGACGCTCGAAGCATCGAAACACCTTGGTGACAACCGTGTGCGTTGTATTGCCATGTCTTCCACAGATGGTCTGGTTCGTGGAGTTGAAGCAATAGATCAGGGAGCACCTATTTCGGTACCTGTCGGTGAAGCAACTCTGGGACGCGTATTTAACGTACTTGGAACGCCAATTGATAATGGTGCTGATTTGAGTGAAGCAGCTAGAAACCCGATTCACCGTCAGGCTCCTTCTTTCGATGAACTGACAACTCAAGCAGAAATGCTTGAAACGGGTATTAAAGTTATCGACCTACTGGCTCCTTATGCCAAAGGTGGTAAAGTCGGATTGTTTGGTGGTGCCGGTGTAGGTAAAACGGTAACGATTCAGGAACTGATTAACAATATCGCTCAGGAACATGGTGGTATTTCTGTATTTGCGGGTGTTGGTGAACGCACACGTGAAGGAAATGACTTGTACCATGAAATGAGAGATTCCGGCGTTATCAACAAAACAGCGATGGTGTTCGGACAAATGAACGAGCCTCCAGGCGCGCGTTTGCGTGTTGCCCTTACGGGTCTGACGATGGCGGAGTATTTCCGTGATCAGGAAGGCCGTGACGTGTTGCTCTTTATTGATAACATCTTCCGCTTTACCCAAGCTGGTTCCGAGGTTTCCGCGCTGTTGGGACGTATGCCTTCGGCAGTAGGTTACCAGCCTACGCTGGCAACTGAGATGGGTCAATTGCAAGAACGGATTACTTCTACTAAAAAAGGGTCTGTTACTTCCATTCAGGCGATCTATGTGCCTGCGGATGACTACACTGACCCTGCTCCTGCTACAACGTTTGCCCACTTGGATGCAACGACGAACCTGGAGCGTAAAATTTCCGAAATGGGTATTTACCCGGCGGTTGATCCACTCGCGTCAAGCTCCCGGATTTTGGCTCCGGAAGTTGTGGGTGAAGAGCATTATAATGTAGCACAAGGTGTAAAACAAATTTTGGCCCGTTATAACGAGCTTCAGGATATCATTGCTATCTTGGGTATGGACGAGCTGAGTGAAGAAGATAAAATGCTGGTAGCTCGTGCGCGCAAAATCCAGCGTTTCCTGTCCCAACCTTTCCACGTTGCCGAAACGTTCAACGGCTTCCCGGGTAAATATGTACCGGTTAAAGAAACTGTACGAAGCTTCAAAGAAATTCTGGAAGGCAAGTATGATCATCTTCCAGAAGCGGCTTTCCTTTTTGTAGGGGCCATCGAAGAAGCGGTAGAAAAAGCCAAAACGCTGTAAGCATATAGGCGAAGAATAGCCGAGCCTTACGAAGTGAGCTGTCTGCGGGCAGCTTTCAGGAGGGATTCAAGTGAGCACGTATTTGTTGGAGATTGTGACGCCGGAGCGCCTGGTCTTTGCAGAACAGGTAAACAGCATCAGTGTTCGCGGCTCGGAAGGTGATCTTGGAATTTTACCCGGACACCTTCCCTTGGTCACTCCCTTGAAGATTGCGCCGGTACGTATTAAAACTGGCGGTCAGACAGAAGTGATTGCGGTCAATGGGGGCTTTGTCGAAGTCCGCAAGGATAAAGTGGTCATTTTGGCTGAAAGTGCGGAGCGTTCCGAGGACATTGATGTGGAGCGTGCCCGTGCGGCAAGGGAGCGGGCTGAGCTGCGGCTCCAGAGCAAGCAGGAGAAAGTAGACCATCATCGGGCGGAGGTAGCCCTGCAACGGGCACTTAACCGTTTGAATGCAACGAGCATGAGAACCAATAAGAATTAATATTGGGTTTTAACTGAATTGTAAAAGGGTTCGGCATGGTATACGAATGGGATGACAGGGAGACCGCTTCATAATTTTTGCCAAATGATGTTCCGGCAGAAGAAGAGGAGGTAGCCTTTTCCTTCCTTCGATTACTGTGATCGAGCCCTTTTTTAGTTATGATTTCCAAAAATACAGTCCTATTTCTTGCTTAATAGCTAGGTACATAGTACCTTTTAAATTCACGAAACAGAAGGGAATGTTCGTATTTTGTCGAAAAAATTGTCCTGAAAATAGAATTAGCACTGGCATATTAGGCGTTCGCCGAGTATTATAAAGAAGTCTGTGACGCAGATGGGAGGGATTACGGATGAACGGGAAGCAGCAATTGGCTGAACAGTTAAGTCAATCGGCGAGTATGACCGCACTGGTCTCCATGATCGTGTCGCTCATTTGTATAGCGCTGGCTTGGTGGGCCTTACAGAGCTTAAAGCTGGATTTGTTCATCAGGCATCCTAAGGGACCACAGGGCAGATTGCTGCACTTGTTTCTTGCTATAATTTTGGGACAGCTAGTGTCCGGGTTCCTGTTGAGCTATATCTCATGGAGCCAGATGCTCTAGAATGTGTTTTAACATGAAGTGGGCGGGTTATATGACTTTGTGGCCGCGTATCTGCGGGAATTGTCGAATAACATCGTGCCATATTGTCAACAATGGTAAACAAAAGAACTATACGTGTATAACTGGCCGTACAGGTCGGATACACGATAGTCGTTATGTGTAAAAAACGCTTGTATACTTGATTTAATCAGTGTTATGATGGCAGTTAGGGTATTAGTAAAATCTTGTTTTTTTATGTAATGAAAAAGCAAGGCATGAAAATAGCGGAATATGTTCTTTTTTTCCATCATGGAAAAGGGAAATGACGCGCGGAGGGAACCATAGATGAGCAAATTTATCGTCCGCGGTGGCAACAGATTGACCGGGAGTGTCAAAGTCAGCGGAGCCAAAAACTCAGTTCTGCCGATCATCGCTGCTTCTCTTTTAGGAGAAGAAGGAGAAAGTGTTATTATTGATGCACCTCCTCTAGACGATGTGATGACCATTAACAAAGTGCTGGAGTCCTTAGGAGCAGGCGTTACATACCAAGACGAGGTCATTCGTGTTGACGCGCGGAAGATAATTTCCTGTGAAGCCCCTTACGAGTGGGTTAGGAAAATGCGCGCATCGTTTTTGGTTATGGGGCCGTTGCTTACACGTTTGGGACACACAAGAATTTCGCTTCCGGGCGGATGTGCAATTGGTACGAGACCGATTGATCAGCATTTGAAGGGTTTTGAAGCATTGGGTGCCGAGATTAGTCTGGGCCAAGGATTTATTGAAGCTAAAAGTAACGGACGTCTGCGTGGAGCAAAAGTTTATTTGGATGTAGCCAGCGTAGGTGCGACCGAAAATATTATGATGGCCGCTACTCTTGCGGAGGGCATTACCACCATTGAAAATGCTGCCAAGGAACCTGAGATCGTCGATCTTGCGAATTTCCTGAATGGTATGGGTGCCAAGGTGCGCGGTGCAGGTACAGGCGTTATTCGCATCGAAGGCGTTGAAAAGCTGCACGGTGTGAAGCATACGGTCATTCCCGACCGGGTAGAAGCAGGTACTTACATGGTTGCTGCTGCGATCACAGGCGGGAACGTATATGTAGAGGGCGCGATATCGGACCATTTGGGACCGGTTATCTCCAAGATGGAAGAAATGGGTGTAACCATTCAACCGGATGAAAATGGGATTCGCGTGATTTCGGATAAACCGTTAAAGACCGTTGATGTTAAAACGCTGCCTTATCCTGGTTTCCCTACGGATATGCAGTCTCAGATGATGGCACTTCAACTTGCGGCTGAAGGAACCAGCATTATCACGGAAACCGTGTTTGAAAATCGGTTTATGCATGTGGATGAATTTCATCTGATGAATGCGGAGATTAAAGTTGAAGGCCGCTCCGCGATTGTAACCGGCAATGCTAAATTGACAGGTGCAAAAGTGACCTCGACAGATCTGCGTGCAGGTGCTGCCTTGATTCTGACTGGACTGATTGCGGAAGGTACAACGGAGGTTTCCGGCGTACATCACATCGACCGTGGTTATGTTCATCTGGCTGAGAAGCTGACCGGATTAGGCGCGGACATTTACAGAGTAACGGTAGAAGAGCCCAAGCTGGATGCTTCTAGTGCAGAGCGCGTTATACCAGAAGCGGCATCAGGGAATCTGTTCAAGATTCAGCCTTCCCTGGCCTAAGCTTTAGCGTATATAGCCTCATGCGGCTACATGTTGTAACATCTACGAACAAGTGAGAAACCAAGTCCATAAAGGGCTTGGTTTTTTTATGTTTTCAGCCTGTCTTTTTCATTCTTTCAGTTCTCTTAAAAGGGTTCTATCAAAGTGGACGACCTCATATGATTGAAAATATCTGCTGGAGCATATCGCTGCTTCCAGCCGGACTCTAGCCCTTTGATGGAGGTTTCAGCTTATGAAAGATTCACAGGTACGCATTCGTATACCGATTCATCATCCCAAGGAACATCGCCGGGCTTCACCTGCGGGAAGCAGCCAAGGTTCTATAGCTGTTGCACAGGCAGGGCGTCCTATGCAACAGCAGATCGTTCCGCCGGGCGCGTCAGCTCCTGACAGAGTGACCCTCACCGCCCGGCGTGCGGCGGCGGTCACTCCCGCGCAGCGCCCTATCCCCGCGTCGCCGCCCGTCCCTGGGGCAGCTACGACCCGCAGCAGCCTGCCGCCCGCACTGCTGCCACATCTGCGGCCTGCCGCCGGGCGTGTCCCGCGCTGGGGCAGCCGCAGCCCATGGCTGCCCGCTGCGGCTATGGCGGGCCTGTTGGCGCTAGCGCTGGCGGTGCCCGCACTGCTGGCGTGGCCACGCCACACGGCGCAGCCGTTGCCGCCTGGCGACCGTACGGCCACGCCTGCGGTTGCGAAGGGCGAGGCGCTTGTTACACGCCTGCCAGGCGTCCCGCCCATACCTGCGGTGCCCGCCGCGCCAGCACGCAGTATACCAGCGGCGGCAGAGCCGGACGTGCGCGTGTACGTCACGTCCACCGGCCGTACGGAGACGCTGCCGCTGGAGCAATACATTGTCGGCGTAGTAGCCGCCGAAATGCCGCCCAGCTTCGAGGGCGAGGCGCTGAAGGCGCAGGCCATTGCCGCGCGTACCTTCATCGCCCGGCGCTTGCTGGCTGATGACACCAGCGGTGCTCCGGCGGGGGCGGATGTGACCGATACGGTTAAGCACCAAGCCTACATTTCCAAAGCCAAACTTAATAGAGAGTGGGGGTATTCTGGCAAATCCGCAGAACTGGCCAAAATCCGGCAGGCTGTACGCGACACCAAAGATACGATCATGGTATATGAGGGCAAGCCGATTACCGCTTCCTTTTTTTCTACCAGTAACGGGTATACTGAAAATTCAGAGGATGTATGGGCCAAGGCTGTGCCCTATTTACGGAGTGTGTCAAGTCCATGGGACAAGCAGCTGGCGCCCCGTTATGCAGAAACCGTCACGCTGAGCCGTCAGAATGTGCTTGATAGATTGGGATTGAGCCATACGGCGATAGCCGCTTCTACTGAAGGAGGGAGTATGCCGGAAATTCGGGTACTTTCCAAGACAAAGGGGCATCGGATCAAGCAGATCGAGGTAGGAGGCACTGTTTTTACAGGACCGGAAATCCGAAACAAGCTGGGGCTGCGTTCTGCTGAATTTACGTGGAAGGCCGAAGGGGATCGGATCGCCATTACAACCTACGGCTACGGGCATGGTGTCGGTATGAGTCAATGGGGAGCTAACGGAATGGCCAAGGAAGGACATACCGCCACTCAAATTCTCCTTCACTATTACACGGGCGTTTCTTTTGCCCAAGCCTCTCGTATTCTAAGTTAGTAAATTTTTCAAAACTTTGAAGTATAAAAGAGTTGCACCCGGTAACACTGGTTACTGAGGTGATGAGCAAATGAGTGAACAAAATAAAAACCAGAACCAAAATCATGAAGAAACACCCAAAACCTTTCAGGGTGGAAGGGCTTCACGGCCGTCTTCGTGGAAAAAGCTGTTGTCCAAAAGGTGGGCATACCCGGCAGCCTACATTGCCGCAGCAGCCATTATACTAACTTTAGTGTGGGTCTATCAGGATGCCAGCCAGAAGTCTTTCAAACCTGACCCAGCTAATTCATCGGTACAGAATACAACAACGATCAATACCGATGTCACCGGACAACAGCCTGAAAGTATGGAAGTCGTTGCCCAGTCGGAAAATCTCGCATGGCCGGTGGCGGATGCTACCGCAGTACAGGTCGTAAAGCCATTCTTTGACGAAAACGCGACAGCTGCCGAACAGGCGGCTGCTATGGTAGAGTACGATAAAACCTTTACCGCCAACACCGGGATTGATCTTTCTCGCGCCGATGATCAAACGTTCGAAGTGAGAGCCGCCCTCAGTGGTAAAGTGACCCGTGTGGAACAACACCCGCTGGTAGGCAATGTTGTGGAAATTACGCATGATAACAATCTCAGAACCGTGTACCAAAGCTTGAACGATCTGAAAGTAAAAGAAGGCGATCAAGTAAAACAGAACGATGTCATCGCTTCGGCGGGTCGTAATGAACTTGAAAAGGATTTGAAAACACATCTGCATTTTGAAGTGTATCAGGATGCCAAGCCAGTGAATCCAACCGGTCTGCTTCCTAAAAAATAAATTCGGCAATAGCTTTTCATGCAAAGCGGGGGAACATCATCCCTCGCTTATTTCTTGTGCTTTTGTAGCTCATTGGGGAAACATAAGTTGCTTTTGCCAAATAAATAGGCCTTCCGAAGCATGTCTTCCCGCCAAACCGCGAATATATAGGCACACTCCTCATATAATGTACCAAACTATCCACAGTAGGGAGGCGGGAGCGTGCACGATTACATCAAGGAACGGACCATCAAAATCGGTCGCTGTATCGTGGAAACAAGGAATACGGTCCGTACGATTGCCAAGGAATTTGGTGTCTCCAAGAGCACGGTGCATAAAGATCTGACCGAACGGCTGCCTGAAATCAACCCGGACCTTGCAGATCAGGTGAAGCACATTCTCGAATACCATAAATCCATCCGCCATCTGCGGGGAGGGGAAGCGACGAAAATCAAGTACAAAAAAACGAGCGGCAAAAGAAGGGAGATCCTCGTTTCAGGCAAGTCCTAAAAATATATAGTGAATTGGCTGGCAAAGCCATTGAATCAACCCCCTGAAGTATGATATGTTAAAAGATGGTACAAGATCGTAAAATGACATGTAATCGTAGGTTTATACATATATTTGCCGCTTCTTGTCGAATCTCAGCTTTTTAAAATATCACTTTGGGGGCCTTTTTAATATGTTCAGTAATGATATCGGTATCGACCTCGGTACGGCCAACGTGCTCATCCACGTCAAAGGGAAGGGGGTAGTTCTTGACGAACCTTCCGTTGTTGCCATAGAAATCGATACAAAAAGAGTTCTGGCTGTCGGGGAGGAAGCGCGCCGTATGGTCGGACGTACTCCCGGTAACATCGTGGCAATACGTCCACTGCGTGACGGTGTCATAGCCGACTTTGAAGTGACGGAAGCGATGTTGAAATACTTTATCAATCGGGTGGGTGGAAAAAGCTGGTACAGCCATCCCCGTATTCTGATTTGCGCGCCGACGAACATTACCTCAGTGGAGCAAAAAGCAATTCGTGAAGCGGCGGAGCGTAGCGGGGCCAGAGAAGTATTTTTGGAGGAAGAGCCGAAAGCGGCTGCCATCGGAGCAGGAATGGATATTTTCCAGCCTAGCGGGAATATGATTGTGGATATAGGTGGCGGAACTACAGACGTTGCAGTCCTGTCCATGGGGGATGTGGTGACAGCTTCCTCCATTAAAATGGCAGGAGACAAGTTTGATTCCGCCATCATGAAATATGTGAAAACAAAGTACAAGCTTTTGATCGGGGAACGTACGGCGGAAGATATTAAAATCGCCATCGGCACCGTGCATCTGAGCGGACGACAGGCAGAGATGGACATCCGGGGACGGGATATGGTATCCGGATTGCCCAAAACGTTAAGCATTTCTGCGGCTGAAGTGCAGGATGCGCTCAGAGATCCTGTGTCAGCGATTGTTGCTGCGGCCAAGTTTGTATTGGAGCAGACCCCACCGGAACTGTCAGCCGACATTATTGACCGCGGTGTTATTTTGACCGGCGGCGGCGCGTTGCTGAGTGGATTGGACGAGCTGCTTGCCGAGGAACTGCGTGTTCCGGTGCTGGTTGCTGAAGATCCGATGCATTGTGTCGTCAAGGGCACAGGAATTATGCTGGATAATTTGGATCATGTCGTTAAGAAAAGATTCTAATCTGCCGATAGTGATTATAAGAGACTCGTGTGTGGTCAGGCAGGCTATCTAGGTTTTGGCTTCCATGCCTCCGTACGAGCAGATGTTTGATCAGGAGAGTTCAGGATTGGGGTGCACGATACATGTTGAGAGGTTTATATACTGCGGCCGCCGGAATGACAACGCAACAACGACGCCATGACACCGTGACGCAAAATATTGCCAATATGAACACACCGGGATACAAGCAGGAGAATAGTGTTCAGCGTTCTTTTCCCGAAATGCTTATTTCGATGACTGGGGGCAATCCGGATAACCCGGACCGTACGGTCGGCAAGCTCAATACTGGTGTTTTTGCTGAGGAAAGCCTCTCCCCTTACATTCAGGGGGCATTGAAGGACAGCGGACAAGCTACGGATTTCGCGATACAGTCCAATATTAACGTGAACGACCCGGCAACCGGTAAGCCTATGGCTTTTGATGAGACGGGGAAATTCATCAATGCTAACGGTGAAGTCACTTATCGTCCGGAAGCGTTTTTTACGGTTCGGGACAGCAACGGTAATGTACGCTATACTCGTGATGGACATTTTCAGGTAAATGGAACGGGAGCGTTGCTCTCGTCGACTGGTTCAGCAGTGCTGGATACGAATGGAAACCCGATTCAATTGACGGGGGCTGTTTCAGCGCTTAAAGTAAATGAGCGAGGCGAATTGGTGGACAAAGACTCCAATCAGACGTTGGGAACGACGCTCGGAATCAGTGTCGTTGACCGTCCATACCAGCTTGTTCGTGAAGGTAACGGGAATTTTCGTCTGAATGATACGGACGGTGCTACGGCCAGAACGATGACTGCGAATGATGTGGTATCTGTTCGTCAAGGCTATTTGGAAGTATCCAATGTGGACGCTTCGCAGTCGATGGTGGATATGATGGCTGCGTTAAGAGCGTATGAAGCGAATCAGAAGGTCATTCAGTTTTATGATAAAAGCTTGGACAAGGCCGTTAATGAAGTAGGCCGTGTATAACAGGGGGTAAGTGATGAACAACTCCATGATCGGCGCAATGGTATCTATGGCCAGTGTGCAGCAGCGCTTGGATTTGATTGCCGATAATATCGCCAATGTCAATACGGTTGGTTATAAGAGTAAACAGGGTTCTTTTGAAGATGTGCTGGCCAATGTGCAGCAGCAGCCTTCAACGTATCTCCAAAATGGACGGGCTATGCCGCTCGGCTATAATTTGGGCTACGGTGTGAAAGTAGCCTCGGCTATGAAGAATATGGAGCAGGGACCGCTTAAAGAGACGGGGCTTCCTACCGATCTGGCCATCCAGGGCAATGCTATGTTCGAAGTTCAGGGGAATGGACAGAAGGCTTGGACGCGTGACGGCAGCTTTCATTTTGTTCCAGATCCGAATGACGGCGCAACGATGATGCTGACAACTTCCGAAGGCTATCAAGTGTTAGATAACAATGATGTTCCTGTGACCGCTCCATCTGACTCCAAGGTAGCGATTAACTCGGACGGTGAATTGCTCATTCGCCCGAATGGAACGGGAAATCCGACAGTTGGTCAGCGGATCAAGCTGATGGATGTGCAACGTCCAGAAGGATTGGAACAACGGGACGATAACCTGTTCGTGTTAGCGAATGGTGTGACAGAAGCGAATGTATTTGGTGCAGCAGGTGTAGCGGGCGCTGTTCCAGCGGATGTATCTGTACGTTCTGGCTATTTGGAACAGTCTAATGTGGACTTAGCGGGTGAAATGACGGACATGATGCAAGTTCAGCGGATGTATCAATTGGCAGCACGGGCGCTGACTTCTAGCGATACAATGATGAACCTGGCCAACAATCTGAGGGCATAGGGATTTGGTGATGAAAGAAGAACAACCCAATTCCCGTCCGGTGCCTGAACAGGCGAAGTCCCGCTGGCGTACCGCCCGTTATTTCGTAATCCCGTTGCTGCTCCTCTTCTCGCTATTGGGTGGTTTGATTGCAGGATATGTGATCGTAGGCAAGCAAGGGCTGGCAGACGTATTTGAATGGAAAACCTGGCAGCATGTCATTGATCTTATATTTGCGCCTTAGTTTACTTTAAATGAGTGGGGTGGCGGGAGAAGCTCGCTCCGCGAATGATTTGATCTTACGATCGCTGTTGCAGCGGGATTTTCTTATTTTATAAGTTATTCAGATGTAAAAATCCCGTTGCAAAGAACGCTCACGCTTCTCCAGATTCAAATCCTTCGCTCCGCTGCTACCCGCCATCGAGCCCACTCTTGTTAAGGTAAATCAACCTGCAATTTGTGTGGTTAGTATATAAAAACAACAAAACCCTGTGCCAAGCGGCGCAGGGTTTTGTTATGCCTAAACCGTGCCCCAACGCAGCACATCGTTTGAAACACCAATGAAGGCCAACGAAGGGGCCTTCGGTGTTGTTCCGCCCCTTCACGCCAAGCGAGTATTATTGAAGCGAGGCTTTCATTTTGAGCCAAAAGTAACTTGGCGGAGGGGATGGAATCGTTCTGAAGAAGCGTCAGCGTTCGCCTTTAACCCCGGATTTTACCCTTTAAATCTCCTGTACAATGAAAAAATCCGGGGTTAACAGCGATCGGAAGAATGATCCATCCCCGTAGCCCCCTCCCCCTTTGGCTCAAATTGAAGCTCCGCTTACCCCCTAAAACGAGCAACCAATATGGTACTTCCGCGTAATTTTCTTTTTACATCTGATAACTGTATAATGATGGGGAAGTTTAAACACTGCGGGGTAAGACCAAGCACGGGCAAAAGGGCCTCTTCGCGCCTCTGGTTGCATAACCGGCGGAAAAAGCCCCTTATCTCAACCTTCACTTCTGCAGTAGGTGAAGGATATCTAACATTGTTACCGCTTTGAGCTGTTTTTATGCAGCGCAGGCGGGGTAATATTATGCTTGCAGCGGCTCTATTTTGTTATAGGGCCCGAACCCTGCAAGCGGGAGGAGTTATTAAGGTAAATGGACAAATTACAATTGGATGTGAATCAAATTCAGGAGATTATCCCGCATCGGCCGCCGTTCTTGTTGGTGGACCGCATTATTGAGCTGGAGGAAGGGAAAAGAGCAGTAGGTATTAAAAATGTAACGATGACTGAGCCTCATTTCATCGGACATTTTCCGGGGTATCCGGTCATGCCTGGTGTGCTGATTACCGAAGCACTGGCTCAGGTTGGGGCTTTCGCATTACTGCATCTAGAGAAAAATCGCGGCAAAATTGGTTTCTTGGCAGGACTGGATGGCTTCCGTTTCCGCGGACAGGTGGTCCCTGGGGATACACTGACGCTTGAAGTGGAAATTACCCGTTCCAAAGGAGCATTTGGCAAAGGGAAGGCTACGGCTAAGGTAGGCGATACGGTAGTAGCTGAGGGCGAGATTATGTTTGCATTGTCCGATCCTCCCCAATAAGCAAGCTCTGCTGACATAAGCACGACGTCTGAACCGAGTGCATGTGTACATAGAAATCCTGTTTTGACCAACCAAAAACGGAGAGGGGAAATTGGCATGACGCAGTTGAGTAAAAAAGCATTGGAAAGCATTGAGAGCTGGCTGCATGACCCTTATATTGATGAAGAAACCAAACAGGAGTTGCGCGCATTGGAAGGCAACGAGCAGGAGTTGGAGGATCGCTTTTACAAAGAGCTGGAATTCGGTACAGGCGGCCTGCGCGGAGTGATCGGGGCGGGTAGCAACCGGATGAATCGTTACGTCATTGGACGTGCGACTCAGGGACTGGCTCGTTATATTTTGGAGCAGCATGCGGGAAAAGAAGGGAAGCCTTCGGTTGTAATCGCGCATGATTCGCGTCATTTCTCGCCAGAGTTTGCTTTGGATGCGGCTTTGGTGCTGGCAGGCAACGGCATCGTTGCTAAGCTGTTCCCTTCCTTGCGTCCAACGCCACAGCTTTCTTTTAGCGTGCGTCATTTGGGAGCCAGTGGTGGGATTGTCGTAACAGCAAGCCATAACCCTCCTGAATATAATGGATACAAGGTATACAACGATGAAGGCGGTCAGCTTGTTCCTGATCAGGCCGAGCAGGTGATTGGTTATATCCATGAGGTTCCTTCTTTTGCTGATATTCACCGTCTGACGCGTGAAGAAGCAGAGGCACAGGGCCTGTTGGTTTGGCTCGGAGAGCAAGAAGATGAAGCGTTTGTGGATACGGTAGCCAGTGTGAGTGTTAATCGTGAGCTGATTGCAGCCGGACCGGGCAAAAACTTCAAAGTTGTGTTTACACCTCTTCATGGCTCAGGCAACGTACCGATTCGTCGCGTGTTGGAGAAAATCGGTTTTGAGCAGGTACATATTGTGCCTGAGCAAGAACAGCCAGATGCTGAATTTTCCACTGTCAAGTCACCCAACCCAGAAGAACGTGATGCCTTCAAGCTGGCGATTGCGCTGGGTGAAAAGATTGGTGCGGACCTGTTGATCGGTACAGACCCGGATGCGGATCGCATGGGAGCGGTTGTGAAAAACCGTGACGGCGAGTATGTGGTATTGTCCGGTAATCAGTCTGGCGCGATCATGGTCTACTACTTGTTGAACCAGCTAAAAGAAATGGGTAAGCTTCCAAATAACGGAGCGGTCATTAAAACCATCGTAACGAGTGAAATGGGCGCAGTGATTGCTGAGCATTTTGGAGCAACCGTATTTAACACGCTTACGGGCTTCAAGTACATTGGTGAGAAAATGAATCAGTTCGACCAAACGGGCGATTATACCTACCTGTTTGGCTATGAGGAGAGCTACGGCTATTTGGCAGGCAATTATGCCCGTGACAAGGATGCGGTCTTGGCGGCTATGCTGATCGCTGAAGCTGCTGCTTATTACAGTACCCAAGGCAAGACGCTGTATGATGTTTTACAGGAGCTGTACGAGCAGTTTGGTTACTTCCTGGAGAAGCTGGAGTCCCGCACGCTCAAGGGCAAGGATGGAGTGGCGCAGATTCAGGGAAAAATGACGGATTGGCGCACTACTCCGCCTCTGGAAATTGCAGGTGTGAAGGTGGAAAAAGTGCTGGATTACTCACAGGGTTTGGACGGACTTCCGCAAGAGAATGTGCTTAAGTTCTTACTGGAGGACGGTTCGTGGTTCTGCTTGCGCCCTTCCGGTACCGAGCCGAAGATTAAAGTGTACTTTGCGGTACGCGGTTCCTCACTGGCAGATGCTGAGCAAAGAATCAGCCGTCTGGTGGAAGCTGTTATGGCACGCGTAGACGCTTGAGACAAATCCATTTATAATAGAATAGGGTTAAGGTAATTGGATACGAATTAAGAAATCGGTGACCTCTCACGGCAAAGGGCAGTACGCCGTGGAGGTCATTTCTGTGTTGCAGAATAATCTGGAAGAGGCTTTGGGAAAATAAGCTTATTCCGGCAGCGGAGGATTTTGCAGAATCCAATGAATGGCCTACCAAGGACTGAGTAAGGGCAAGGTGGGCAGCATTGAATTTTGCAAAATCCCGAATATTAAGGAGGTTCTTTTGGTGTATCAGAAATGGCAGTATTGGAATACGGCTTCTCGAAAATGGTTATGGATTCTGGTTGCACTTGGCTTGCTGGCTTCCATTCCTGTAATTGCCGATCGTGTGAAGACAGAATCATCAAGTAAAAAAGTAGAGATCGTATTCGACTATCGGGATTTGACGGAGGCAGCTTCGTATCAGGCTCACCCACAGGATTACCTGAATGAGCAGCTTGACCGCTTAAAGCAGGCCGGTGTGAACAGTATGGCAATGTATGAAAGCACGCTGGATGATTTCCGTAAAGCAGGCCATGTGGTAACCTATACGACTCAGAACATTGCTGATATGGAAAAACGGGTATCACCCGCAAACGAGAATTTTACGTACGTTGTTTTCACTGATCAGGAAAACGCTGCGGCTTTGAAGCCGTTAATTGAACGTACTTTTACCAGTCTAGACATTAACGTCAAACCATGGACTTATCAGGGCCATGAAGGACTCGTTGTAGAAACTTCTCCCGAGGATGCATATCTCAAGCCCATGCAGCCTGATCCAATTGCTATGAAACAGCTTCGGAATAAAGGTTTTTTTATTGTTCCGCGGATGAGCGACAGCCTTCCTTACAATCAGGAATTGACGGAAGAGATGTTGGCCTCCTTTCAGGAGAATGGCGTAAAACGCATTTTGTTTGAAGGAGATTCTGTCAAAGGGTTTACAGATAATGAGAAAAAGCGTAGCTTGGCAGCATTTGCTGAATTGCTGAACAAATACAATATTGGCCTGGCCGCTATTGAAAATTTGAAAAAACCGCAGGCAGGCTTCAACAAGCTGGCTTACGATATAAAATATAACGTTGTGCGCTTGTACTCACTGAGCGACAAAGATTCAACGCTTGATGTGGAGACGTTGGCTGATCGTTTTGCATTGGCGACCAAAGACCGCAACATTCGCATGTTGTATCTTAATACTGCTCCAACCCGCAGTGTGGCTGAGGCCAAAGTAGAGGATTCTGTAGACAACTTGATCCACAGTTTGGACAACCCGGGCAATGCTGTTCAACGGATGGAGAAAAAGGGATTTGAGCTTGGACAGGCTGAACCATTTCAAGTGGTTGATTCATCCTACCAACGTTACCTGAAATTGGTGGTTGTACTGGGTGCACTGGCTTTCTTCTCTATTATGGTGTCGTATTTTGTCCCAGCGTTGACCTTGTTAGTGTTTGGATTGGGATTGGTTAGCTCAGCAGGTCTTTACGTTCTGAACTCCAGCTTGATGGAGCAAGGTTTGGCACTGCTCGGAGCGATTAGTGGACCCACGGTTGCAATGGTCATTGCTGTGCGTACGATTAGAATCAAACGCGAACAGGAGCCTGAGCTTTCAATAGGTCGTCGTCTCGTTCAAACACTTGTATTGTACGTTCAGACAGCAGTTTTGTCGCTGGCAGCTGTACCGTTTGTTATTGCGCTGTTGAACAGTATTGCGTACAGTCTAGTGCTGAACCAATTTAGAGGCGTAAGCTTGCTTCACATTCTGCCGATTTTTTTGGCGGCGATATATATTTTCTTTTATCGGGGCGTTTCTATACGCGAAGAAATTTCAAAACTGTTGCGCACGCCGATTACTGTATTATGGGTCATCGCACTGGCTGTGATCGGAGCCGCAGGAGTGTACTATTTGAGCCGTACCGGGAATGCGGGTACCGTGTCGAACACAGAACTGGTTTTCCGAAATTTCCTTGAGAATGCATTTGGTGTACGTCCGCGTAATAAGGAATTCTTGATGGCACACCCACTGTTTATTGCAGGTGCGTTCCTTGCGTTGAAATATCGCAAAGCGATCTATTTGCTGATTATAGCTGCTATTGGCCAAGCCTCTATGGTCGATACCTTTGCTCATATTCATTCTCCAGCGGCACTCTCGCTTAGTCGTGGACTGTTAGGATTGGGATTGGGTCTGATTCTGGGAATTATCGCAATTGTCGTGTGGCAAGTGCTGGAAGGATGTTGGAAGAAATGGTCACCACAGCTCAAACGATAATAATCTCGGGTTATTACGGCTTTCGCAATAGTGGAGACGAGGCAGTGCTCAAGTCGATTTTGACAGCATTAGAAGAGGAAAGCCGTCAGGCGGGTATTACGGTTAAGCCTGTTGTGCTATCTTCGGACCCCGATTGGACACAGCAGATGTACGGAGTAGAAGCCGTACCACGTATGAGTCTGGGAGAAGTTCGGAGAGCGATTAAAAACAGTGACGGGTTAATCAGCGGCGGCGGAAGTTTGCTTCAGGACGCAACAAGTCCCAAAAGCATTCCTTATTATCTGGCGATTCTCAAACTGGCTCAGTGGGCCGGAAAGCCGACGTTTGTGTATGCTCAAGGCATTGGTCCGGTGCAACGGAAGATATTTTATCCTATGATCCGGTCTGTGTTTCAGCGCTGCGAATATGTATCTGTAAGAGATGAACAGTCTGCGGCGCTACTGGGCACCATGAAATTAAAACGCCCTGTTGTTGAGGTCGTTCCCGATCCCGTGATGGGGCTTCCATTGCCCTCCAATTCCGAAGGTTTGAACAGAGTGGCTGCTGAAGGGGAGAATGAACTTCCGATCGTTGGTGTGTCCGTACGTTATTGGGACAAGGAGCGTCGTGAATTAACCGCGATTGCAGATGGTTTGAAGAAATTAGCTGCTGGGCGCCGCGTGCATTTGCGCTTTTTCCCTTTCCATCTGCCGGACGACGAGCAGGCTTCTAGGATGGTAATGGATTTGTTAGGGGATATTAGGGAAACGGGCAGCCGTGTCAGCATGTGTGAGCAGGTTATCGATCCTCAACAGATGCTGCTGGAAGTCAGCCGTTGCAGTTTGATGATTGGGATGAGATTACACAGCCTGATTTATGCAGCGTCCCATCAAGTGCCCCCGTTGGGGATATCCTATGATCCTAAAATTGACCATTTTCTCGGCCGCGTCGGTAGCCAGCCTGTAGGCACCACAGAAGCGCTGAATGGTCAAAAGCTGGCTGCTGAGGCTGTACGACTGCTGGATCAGCGAAGTCAATGGATCGAGAGCCAGGGAGCGGCAATTGCTTTGTTAAAAAGCGAGGCTCGCTTACCGGCACAGCATATCGTTAATTACTTGTGTCGCAAAGGATGATGGATACAGTGACAGTTGATAAGGTTACGAATGTGCCTACCGTCCCGATTTTCGGTGTTCCGGTATCAAGGCTTAATATGAAAGATACATTAAATGTATTAATTCAAGCGGTGGAGTCTCGCCGACCCCATCAAGTAATCACTGCTAATCCGATTATGGTTATGGCAGCGTTGGAAGACCCTATGTACATGTCAGTGATGAAGCAGGCGGAGCTCATCGTCCCGGATGGGACTGGCGTGGTTTGGGCCGCAAATTATGTAGGGCATCCAGTACCAGAACGTGTGGCGGGTTTTGACTTGTTACATGAATTACTTGGAGCTGGAGAAAACTATCATTGGAAAGTTTATTTGCTCGGATCGACATCTGAGGTGATTCAAGCGACTGCACAACGGGTACATGAGCTTTATCCTGGAATTACGGTTTGCGGCAAGCGTGACGGATTTTTCGGACCGGAAGAGGATGAAGCGGTGATTGCAGCTATTCGTGAAGCAAATCCTGACTTGCTGTTTGTAGCACGTGGAGCTGACACGCAGGAGCCCTGGATTGGTAAATTTAAAGAGCAATTGGGTGTTCCTGTGATGATGGGGGTGGGCGGCAGCTTCGATATTATATCCGGTAAAGCCAAACGCGCTCCTAAATTGTTCCAAAAGCTCAGAGCTGAGTGGTTGTATAGGCTATTGAAAGAGCCAAGTCGCTACAAAAGAATGCTTGCGCTGCCGAAATTCGCCGTGAAAGTGATGCGTGAAAAAGAAAACGTCACAAAAGTGTGATAAATAGCTTGAATCTGCCTTCAAAACCCGCTAATTTGCCAGAATATGAAGCTTGGTATTTATTTTCGATCAGAGTATAATTCAATGCGGTTACATCTGAAAAGGGATTGCTTTAAAATTGGGGGTCGAATGATCAAATGTTATTGATCTATATTATTGGTTTCATCATGGCACTGGGACTTGCGCTGTTATTGACACCGCTCGTCAAGAAATTTGCTGTGAAGGTTGGAGCCGTTGATGTGCCGAATGCCCGAAAGGTACATACCCGAATTATGCCGCGTCTTGGCGGTCTGGGGATTTTCCTGGCATTTCTTTTGTCCTTATTGGCAATTTTACCTTTTGTGCCTGAAGGAATGCTGTCCTCACGGGATATTAATTTTATCGCAGCCTTTCTGATTGGCGGAACGCTGATTACACTGATTGGTGCTCTCGATGATCGTTTTGATCTTAATGCAAAATTGAAATTTTTGGCTCAAATTGCCGTTGCGTGTATGGTTGTATTTGCTTTTGATATTCGTGTTGATTTTGTGAATGTGCCTTTTCAGGATGCATACTCTTCTTTGGAAAGCTGGATCTCCATCCCGCTTACGATTTTCTGGATTGTAGGTGTAACGAATGCCATCAATTTGATTGACGGTCTGGATGGACTGGCTGCTGGTGTTTCGGGAATCGCAATCGGAACGATTTTTGTAATGTCTCTTCTGATGGGCAACTATATGGTTGCTATGCTTTGCCTGGTGCTGCTGGGTAGCATTATCGGATTTCTGTTTTTTAACTTTCATCCTGCAAAAATATTTATGGGTGATACAGGATCTCTATTTTTGGGCTTCTGTCTGGCGATGCTGTCGATGCTTGGATTCAAACAGATCGCTATTGTATCGTTTATTACGCCATTGATCATTATCGGCGTGCCTTTGTCAGATACATTCTTTGCAATCATTCGTCGCAAGTTGCAGAAAAAACCGATTTTCTCACCAGACAAAGGTCATTTACATCACTGCCTGCGTGAATTGGGCTTTAGCCACAGACAGACCGTATTGATTATTTACTGTATAGCCGCATTCTTTGGCATATTAGCCGTTATCCAATCGTCTGCTGCGCTTTATGAAGCGAACTGGGTCACCTTTGTCGTGATATGTATTATGATGTTCTTCTTACAGATCGGCGCCGAGGTGATTGGTCTTGTCGGCAAAACCAAACGTCCGGTGCTTAACACCTTGATTCGGTTGCTGGCTAAGCCAGATTCTCAGACTCGTTCGAAATTATAATTTTTTTTAAAAAAAAGTAATCCTTCAAGCTTGGCGGTATACCGCGGGTTTGAGGGTTTTTTTGTTCTTCGCTATGAAAAACTCCCTCCTTTTTTGCGTATTTACTAATTTTTTGTATGTTCGCTACCGATAAAAAAGGTATCGAATGATTACGTGCCCCAAGGTGCGACAGAATCAAAGGAGGACAATGATTTGAAACGATTGCTATCCATGTTGCTGACGGTTGGTCTCATCATTGGCTTGGTGCCGGCGGCCCTGGTAGGTACGGCTCATGCTGCGACGGGAACTTATTTTATTTTTCCAAATGAAAAATATGATGCGGATTCGGCCAGAGTGGTGAACACCGACCGTGTTACAGTTAATGGTACGATTAATGGAGTGAACGGAAGCACCATTTCGTATAGTGTATTCCAGCTCTCTAAAAATGGAACGACCTACACCGAGGTTAATAAAAATGAAAGCCAAAAGGGCGGAATTACGGTCACCGGCTCCACGCTTAAAATTACAGACATTAAACTCTTTCCTGGTTTGAACCGAATTACGTTCCAAAGCAGCCAAAATTCGGCTGATATGAAGGATTCCATTTATATTGAGTATCAGGACGGACCCAAGCTCTACGATTTGTCTGCAACGTTAAATGGCGAAACAGAGCAATTGATTGAGAACCAAACAACTGTTTTGACTGATGCAAAGAATAGTGGTACGGATGACGTCAAAGTAGTTATTCAAGGTACAGCGCCCAATGCTGACAATGTAACGCTGACGTCTGCAAAAAGTAGTAACACATATACTGTTAATAGCTACACAGGCTATAAATTAACAGGTAGTGTCGTACTCAGCCCTGGTAAAAACGTAGTGACTATCAAAGTAGGTAATGGCACTCAGGCCCTTACGGTTACACGCGAAATTACAATTTATACAGGAAAACCTGAATTTTCCGATTTGAATCTGAATAAGGATGGCAACGTGTCTACGGATCTGACCACTTCACCAGACTTTACGGTGGCAGACACCAGTGGAATTGTTTTAAAAGGTAAAGTGTTAGTCCCAGGGGGGGCTTCCGATCCGAAGGTGGCTACCATTAATGCACGGTTTATTGATGTAAGCAACAACGGTAGCGCTGTTGGTAGTACCAGCGGTGTAGATGCTACGATTGATATGGCTAATGTGACAACTTCAAATGGCTATAGAGTGTATCCATTTCAGGTGAATGTACCTACAGATGCTGTCATTGATCATGTAACTGGAGCGTTTCTGGGGTTAACTTTTGATGATAGTAGTACACCTCCAGCAGCATATCCTGTGCAATTTACATTGCGCAGCAGCACACAACCTTACATTGATGATGTTAATTACCTTTCCGATTTTAATGTTCAATTGTTGAACAGAATCAATGGGTCTGGATCAGATCAAACGGCAGCTATAGCAGAAGCCCAAAAGTTGTCCGGTAATTCTATGAAAAATAAAACCACAGATGCGCCGTCTGTTCCTGTAGGTTTAGAATTTATCGTGGTTAACGGGGCTCCAACTTCGATTAGTGAGCTTTCTGGCGTAACTGTACACACGGTAGGTTCTCAAGATGTGGTTAGAACGATTAATGGTAAGTCAACACAGGTAAAGAAAATTGTTGCTTACATTGACTCCCTGCCTAAAGAGGGCACAAACGTACTGAATTTTTACCTGAATGGAGACTCGACCAAATTGATCAAAGCGACAGTGAATCTGTTGCAGGGTCCATTCATGAAATACGATACGATTTATGACGGACAACAAATTCCGTTGAATACATCTAGCGCAAACTTGAATACCTATAAATTGACCCAATTGGGCTACTTTAAAGGTAAATTGCTCGACGTAAGTAATGCATCAGATATTCATTACACAGGCAGTAACCGAAATGTATTCCTGTATGTAAACAATGTATTGGTTGATCTGGATGGCACAGGAGTGGACTTTAAGCTCGCTTCATCCTCCGATAATGCGGCAGCTAATGCACTGGCGAATGGGAATAATGAAATCAAGTTTGTATACAAACCGGGTATTGAGTACGCCAATACAGTAAAAGTAAACTTTACACAAACGAATATACCGGTAATTCCTGTTGCAAACACGCAAGGTGTTATTCCGTTTACTCCAGTTAGCGGACTAAGCAGTGCGCCGAAATACAGCGAAATTGCACCAAAATCCAAAGATGCTAATTTTAAAAAAGTGGATGACACGAATTACACTACATCCCTGAAAGACATCAATGTTTTTGGTACCTTTAGCATTGCTGATTTGGGAACTGCAAACCAGGTACCGAGTGCGTTAAGTGACATTACCAATAAAGACCAGTATATTCTGGAGATTAAAGGATCTGACGGCAGTGAGGTCAACTGGACTCTGAATAATCAGTTCTACTCAGCCGAAGATGCCAAGACAGTGTACAATTCTGGTTCTACTACGGATAAATTCAACAGCAAAGATTTAAAGGATCTGCTGGTTTATTATCATCCGGATAAGAAGTATTTCAGCTTTGTACTGAAAAACCAAACGATTCCACAAGATGGAACAGCAGTAGCCTACAATATTACCTTGTACAACAGTGGTAAAAGCGGACCATTTGCAACGTTCCGATTGCAAGTATCCGGCCAATCCACATCTTTTGATATTTTGCGTCCACTCCCTGAAAAGAGAATCGTGAATCAAAACTTTGTGCAAGTTGTAGTGAACGCAGGTAATGCAGATAGTGTTATGGTGGGTAAGGAAACAGCGGTTCAAGAGGGATTTGACTCTGACTATGATGGCACCATTGATTATCCTTCAACATACAAAGCCATCGTTACAGGGCTGAAACCTAATAAAGACAATAAAATTGATGTAGTGGTTACGAAAGGTAAAGATAAACTGAAGCAAACCATTACTGTAAAATATGTGCCTACGAACATTCCTGGCGAGCAGTACATGGAAGCTATGAAAACATCGCACAAAGTGTTTGATGGTAATCTTACACTTGCTTTTGCTAAGGGAACTAGTCTGATTCGTCGGGATTACGATCAACCTCAGCAATTCAAAAACCAGGTTTTCTCCGGTCATACATTGTACTTTGCGATAGCAAATAGCGAAGATGGTGTAGTGGATCGTCATGAATTTGAAACCGAAAAAGCATTGTCGGATATGCGGAGCTTGATTGCAGATGGAAGTAAATATTTTAATAGAGATTTTCCAGATCGTTATACCAAATCAAGTCCTGTATTTTGGATTGACCCAGGTGTAGCAGATGATATCAAAACAGATGCGTATGATCCTGTGACTAACGGTGCCGATCCGTACCAACTGGCTAATAAGTCACAAAACGACAGTAGCAAGATCAAAAACTTCTACTGGCGCGATCCATCTAATGAATTGGTGCCTTCCAAGCGTGCTACATTAACGCTGGCGTATGATAGCAGTATCGCTCAGGATGCAGGGAAACAAATGACGGTATTCTATTTTGACCCTGATCTCAAAGACTGGCAGAACATTGGCGGTGTCGTAGATCCGAAGAAACATACCATTAAAGTACCGTTTGATCGTTTCGGTTACTATGTAGTTGCTAAGGTTGGAGAAACGTATAGTGATGTTATTAAGCACAAATACGCTAGAGACTATATCGAGGCCATTTTAGCTAAGGGTGTCATGAACCCAATGGATCCAATTAATAGTTTTGGACCTGACAGCTACATTAAAAGAGGCGAATTCACGTCCATGATTGTCAAAGGCCTGCAAATTCCCCTTAATTTCAGTGGAGCGAAGCATTTTGACGACGTGTCTATTCCAAATACGATATCAGCAGATGCTCTCTATGATTATCGTTATATTGAAACGGCTGCACGCGCCGGTATTGTAAAAGGCTCGCAACCAAGAATCTTTATGCCGGAAGATGTAATCACGCGCCAAGATGCAGCAGTCATGATCGCCAAGGCATTGGATTTGAAGCTGGAAACAGATCACGACAAGATCATGAAAAATCTGTCTAAAACGTTCAAAGATGCAGACAAGATTGATTACTACGCACAAGCATCTGTGTTGGCTATTGCCAAGAAGGGCTTCATCACAGGAACACCTGTTGATGCAAGTGATCTGAAAAAAGGGTATATGTTTAACCCTATATCACTGACCTTGCGTGGAGATGCAGCCATTATTGTAGCTAAAGTTATGGCTGATAAAAAGCTGCTTCCTAAAATTTAATCCTTAAAAAGCTGAATTTATTAAAAACATCCCTCCATGTGGAATTGGCAATTTCCTTTCATATACATGGAGGGATGTTTTTTGTAAATCTGCTATTTGACTGGAATTGTCTAACTATGTCATAATGTCAATGAATAGAAATTGCAGGTGAGGCTTGCTCTGATGTGTTCATGTTGTTCGACGCGGTTATGGCTTATAAAGCGGGTGTTTTTTTTTGCGCATTTATCTGAAACTTTACGCCTGATTTATCGTAGTAGAGGATTAGTGTGCTTAAATATATTACATAGAGAAGTGAGTGGGGAGTGATGAGATGTCTCAGTTTTCAATACGGCGTCCTGTAACGGTTTTTATGTTAGTTATTGCTTTATTAATTGGGGGCGGTATTTTTGCAGTAAGGCTTCCTGTCGAGCTGTATCCGGAGATTAAGCAACCGATCCTCAGCGTGGATACCAGCTTCCCGAATTCAACGCCAACAGAAGTGGAAGAATTGGTTACCAAACCTATTGAGAAAGGGTTATCTTCTATTCATGGCGTGAAAAACATTAGTTCTACGTCCTCGGAGGGAACATCCCAAGTGACAATTTCTTTTACATGGGGAACGGATTTGAATCAGGCATCACTCGACATACGGGATAAGCTTGATGATATTAGAGGGTCATTTCCCAAATCGGTGAAATCACCGAGTGTTTCGAAATTTGATACTACTGCAATCCCGATTATGACTCTTGCATTCATTGGTGATCAGGATGTTAACAAGCTGAAGCCTATTGCGAAAGATATCATTGAGCCGCGGCTTAAGGCAATTCCGGGAGTCGCTTCGGTTAATATGTATGGGGGACAAGACCGGCTTGTTCGGATTACCGTGGATCAGTCCAAACTCCAAAGCTATGGAATTACGCTGGATCAGATCAGTGAGGCTTTGGCAAATAACAACAAATCAGGCTCTGGCGGTTCTGTTGATCGTGGTAATACGGAAATTCAGATCCGTGTTCAAGGTGAATATCAAGCTGTTTCGGAAATGGGAGAAACACCGATTCCTGCAGGCAAGGGGAGTGTGAAATTAAAGGACATTGCAAACATTCAAGATTCGCTGGAGGATGTCACGTACATTTCCACATACAATGGTAAGCCTAGTATTAATATTGCAATTATGAAGACTTCGGGAGGTAATACCCTTTCGATTGCCAATTCCGTTAAGAAAAGGATGGATTCAATCCAGAAGGATTTTCCTCCGGGAGCCCAACTCGTGCTCGTTACCGACAATTCCAAGTATATTAGCGATTCTGTGAACTCGGTGCGGGAGCATGCTGTTATAGGGCTCGTGATTGCGGCCATCGTCTTGCTGCTGTTTTTGAACAGTACGCGTGCTATGATTATTGCAGCCATCGTTATTCCGATTTCTTTCGTAGCGACATTTATGATGATGTATTTCAGTGGACAAACCATTAACATTATTTCATTGAGCGGTTTGCTGCTTGGACTGGGTTCCTTTGTAGACTTTGCCGTCGTTATTATCGAAAACATTTTCAGACAACGGCATGAAGGAAAAAGCATGCTGCAAGGGGCTATTGACGGCTCCAAGCAGGTGGGTAACGCGGTTATGGCATCTGCTCTTGCGCAGATTGTGGTATTTTTGCCTGTCGTATTTGTTGACGGACTCATGGGCGTATTGTTTAAACCGTTGGCACTGACTGTCATCTTTTCCCATATTGCAGCTTTGTTGGTATCACTTCTGATCGTACCGATGCTTAGTTCGCGCTGGCTGCCTACAGTTCCTGATGAATCGGTATATTCTTCGGGCACCTACAAAGGCATTAATCCTATGGTTTGGTTTAATATCGGCTTTGACAAGTTCAAGGGTGGCTACCGCCGTGTGCTGAAATGGGGGATCAATCACAGAAAATCCGTTCTGCTGATTACTTTGCTCATATTTGCGTCCGCATATCCCTTGGTTAGAATAGTTGGGTTTGAGTCCTTTCCCCAAGGGGATCAAGGAAAGTTTGATATTAATATGAAATTACCTAACGGAACGGTACTGGAAGAAACTGAGAAGGTCGTTCAGGGTATAGAAAAAGAAATTTTGAAAGTTCCTGAGCTTGATAAAATGACGGCAAACACCTATTCTGGCGGTTCGGCAAGTCTTTCTGTAACACTAAAGGATGGACACACCCGCACAACTGATGATGTGATCGCTGAGCTTCGGAAGAAGTTTGACAGTATTCCTGATGCTGAAATTACTATGAACGCTGAGCAAAGTATGTCAAGTGGGGCAGATGTGAGTTTTAGTTTGAAAGGTGACGATACGGACGTGCTGAGAGAACTCTCAGACCAACTCGTTACAGAGTTGAAGAACATACCAGGGTTGGTCAATGTTAAAAGTGACCTGAGTAACGCCCGCGAGGAATTTGAGGTTACCATTAATCGTGAGCTTGCCAGCAAATATGGCTTGTCAGCGTCTCAAGTTCTGTCTGCTGTAAACACCTCCTTTAACGGATCGGTGGCTACTAGCTATCGTACCGGAGAAGATCAAATTGATGTGAGAATATCACTGCCGGATCAGTATCGTCATGATTTGTCCTATTTACAAACCTTGCGAATTACAACCCCGCAGGGCATTGATGTACCGTTGTCTTCGGTAGCCAGCATTGATAAATACGAGGCTCCTGTACAGGTTATTCGTAATAACCAAGTGCGTGAAGTGAAGATTACAGCTGGCATTGAAGGAAAAGGAAATAGTGATAGCGTTCACCAGAGCGTAGACAATCTCCTGAAAAACACGCATTTTCCAGATGGTTATAGCGTAGGTATGGGGGATGAACAGAAAGAGGAGTTGGACGAGGGCGCTACAGGCTTGGCAGTAGCCATATTGTTATCTGTTGTTCTGATTTATATGGTTATGGCCGGACAGTTTGAGTCGCTGCTTACACCGTTTGTTATTATGTTTTCGATTCCTCCTACTTTAATTGGGGTACTCATCGGTGTGGTCGTCACGGGAACTAAACTTACTTTAATGTCTATGGTCGGTTATATTATGCTCGTCGGTCTGGTCGTTAACAACGCGATTGTTATGATTGATTTCATTATTCAGCTTCGAAAAGCAGGACAGGATCGGGATGAGGCTATTATCTTTGGAGCTTCCGAACGTCTCCGTCCAATTTTGATGACAACGCTGGCGACTGTAATGGCAATGTTTCCTATGGCATTTGCTACGGGAAACGGGACTGAGATACAGGCGTCGATGGCAATCGTGGTCGTGTTTGGTTTGTCCTTCGCGGCTCTTGTTACATTGATTCTCATTCCGGTGGTTTATGTTATTCTCGATAACATTATACAGAAGATTAAGGATCGCAAATTAAAAAGACAAATGAAAAGACAGATGAAAAAAGAAGCAAAGCTGCAACGAAAGAATGTTCATATATAAGGTGAGGTGGAGAGAAATAATGAATAAAAAAAGTGCTTTGATGGCTACGACATTGCTTTTGTCGGTTGCATTGGCAGGCTGTGGCGGGGGAGAGGCTCCCGCTGCCGCCCCAGTTACGCAGCAGAAGGCGATCCCTGTACAAGTGGCACAGGTGACCAAAGGCAGTATTAATGATTCAACCGGTATTGTGGGAAGCTTCGCTCCCAAAGAGACCGCACAGGTATCTCCTAAAATCAGTGGAAAAATACAAACCATTAATCTGACCGTGGGTCAAAAAGTAAACAAAGGCGATGTTTTGTTTACAATTGACCAGAAAGATTTGCAAGACAAGATTAGGGAAAATCAAGAATCCTACCAGGTTTCTTTGGCCAACTTAAAACAGGCTGAAAGCAGTGCAAGCCAGTCTGTGCAGCAAGCCGAATCCAGCTTAGACCAGGCCAAGAGTGTGCTTGTGCAGCAGGACAACTTAATTACCCAGGCTCAAAGCACCGTGGTAGATGCCCAAAGCTCCTTGCAGGATGCTCAAAATACCTTAAACCGTAGCCAGCAATTGTTTGGAGTGGGGGCTGTTTCGCAGTCGGAGCTGGAGAAGGCACAAACGGAACATAGAAAGGCACAGACTGAGCTGGAAAAAGCACAACTCACACTCCAAAATGCACAAGCCACCAAGGAAAGTTCTCAAACGACTTATAATAACGCTCAAAAATCGTTACGTCTCTCACAACAGAAAACGGGCATTGACGTAGCGCGCGCCTCAGTGAACCAGTCCAAGTCCATTTTAGACACAGCACGTAGCCAGCTAGTGGATACTGTAGTCAAAGCTCCGATCTCAGGCACAATATCGGTAGTAACAGGAACACAGGGCCAAATGGTCAGTGCCCAATCTGCGGTCGTTACGATCGCTAATACCAATCCCATTGTTGCCAAGGTCAACGTATCTGAATCAGAGCTTCTTAAGATGCAGGTGGGTTCCTCTGTAACCGTTGGGGTTGACTCCTTAGACAAGCGTATTGAGGCCAAGGTGACTGCCATCAATCCGGTTATGGATAATGATCTCAAGGCATATCCTGTCGAGATATCAGTCCCCAATGCTTCCGGTGAATTAAAATCCGGTATGGTTGTGTATGTATATATGAAATCGGAAACTTCAAAAAATATGCTGGTATCGCAGGATGCGATTACGGAGCAGGTCGGAAGAAAGTATGCATACGTGATTGAAGGTGGCAAGGCCAAGCGGGTAGAAGTACAAACAGGCGCGGAAAGCGCCAAGCAGGTTGAAGTGACCAAGGGGCTTGCCGAGGGCCAAAGCATCGTCGTCAAGGGGGCGAATCTGCTTACGGACGGTGCGAAAGTTAATATAGTGAAGTAATTTGTTCTGACATTTGTTGTACAAGCTGCTGTTCCTCCGTCACACCTGTACTTAAACAAAACCGAGTGCTATCCTGAACGTATCTTTGGAATTTATGCTCTCGTTATATTCTATGGATAGTGTACAAGGAATATACTCAATGAGGACTGTCATAACTGCCAGGATAAACCTTGAGCATTTAAGTCTGGAAAAGGTAAAGTTTGTAGGGTGGCGGAGGAATAGGTTTAATAGTATAATTATGTCTGTAGGGAAGCGGAATACATAATTCAAAAATTTTTTTTTTTTTTTGAAACGGACGCAACTTTTTGAACCCATGCTACGTCTAATTGGGTGAGTATGAAACAAAGGGGTACAAAAGCGTAAAGACAAAATTCGCTAAAAAAAATCTTTACTGCATTGTTATCACATTGTATAATACTGGAGTACGTCATAAATGGACGCTTTCTTTCAACTAGATTCCAAGCTTCTGTGATATTGTCACAGATATCATTTTATAAGGGTTCTCATAAAGCTCGGAAAGGAGGTGTAACGACTGATGAGTGACAAGATCCGACAAAAAGACAAAAATAATATTTCTGGTTATATTCAAGGAGGAGAAAAAAAGGTTATGACAAAGTTTAATAAAAAAATGATCAACGTGCTGGCAACAGCAACATTGGTTGCTGGTGTTGCAGCTCCAATCGCAGCATTGACTGCACCAACTGCAGTTCATGCATCATCCAGCTACACTATACTGACTAGTCCTAGTATTAACTCAAACCAACAAGACAATGCTACTTTGGGTAGAACTAAAGTGAGTATTAGTCAAGCTTCTATTGCTAGAGGTGGCAGTGCTTCCTTCACTGTTACTTTGCCTAAAGGTTTTGATTTTGGTAAATCTGGAGATTTTCAGGTTGGCCGTACTACTTCTTCTACTGACGCTACTTATGGTTTGGGTGTATATCTTGATCCACAAGATAACTCGCTTGATAAAAACATTGCAACTACTGGCTACAATGAAGCTACTGCAATGAAAGTTGAGAAATTGACTAGTAACTCTGCAAAAGTAACACTCGACTTTGATAACTCTAAAGATACCGCTGATGTATATCTGAACTTTTCCAACATCAATGTAAGTGGACCTAGCAATGGACCTGTAAAAGCTACAATTGATGCTTCTTCCGGAAGTGGTTTGACTAGCGGTGAAGTTACAATTGCAAACGTAGTATCTTCCGGTCAAGTATCTTTGTCTGCTGCGGATACCGTTTCTAACACAGACAATTTCACTGCAACGTTGAAAGTGAAAGAACAAACAGCAGGTTCTTTGGCTAATAACAATAACATCAAACTGAAATTGCCTAGCGGTTTTAAATGGAACGCTTCAGGGAGTGCTACTATTCTCTTTGGTGATATCGCAGCGGGTAATGTAGTTTCTAAAGTGGATGGGGACACTCTTACTTTGTCTTTGAACAAAGCAAGTAGTAAAGAAACTACTTTTCAACTGCCTTTGAGTTTCTACGTTGACGATGAAACTAACGCTAAAGAAGGCGATGTTACTGCTAGCATCACCGGTAACACAACTACTGACGTTAGCTCTCTCGTAGTTGGTAACTATGGTCAAATCGGTGGCGGTGTTACCGTAGCTTCTCCAACGACAATCCTTGCTGGTCATGACGAGCAAAAAATCGGTGACATCGTAATTAAAGAGAAAGTTGCTGGCTCTTTCGTTAACAACCGCACTGTAACATTGCGTTTGCCTGAAGGTGCTCGTTGGCAGTCTACTTTCGATAGTAACACTCCAGGAAGCAACTTTGCTGGCTCTTTCGAAAACACTAACGGCTTGGGTGGAGCAGACGTATCTTACACAGATTCCGACAAGCGTACTTTGAGATTGACTTTCAAAAACGCTCACACTTCTAAAGATCCAGGTACTTTGAAACTGAAAAACGTTGAAGTTGCAACGCAACCAGGTTTCTCCGGCGATCTGAACGTTGATGTTGCTGGTAGCCAAGGTCTGAGCGGTACTGTTAAGGTTGCAACTGTGAAGCAAGCTGTTACTTTGGCTGCTGCATCCAAACCAACCCTGACAATCGGTCTGGGTGACCAACAAGTTGGCGATATCACAATTACTGAAGCAGCTAAAGAAGCTTTCGTTAAGAAAGATGGTAGCCGTGAAGTAATCTTGGAATTGCCAACAGGCGTACGCTTTGCTTCTACTCCAGAAGTAAAAGTTACAGCTGGTGACGTTAAAGTGAAGAGCGTATCTACTGATACTTACGGCGACAGCAACAAAGGCCGTCTGAGCTTCTACATCGATAGCGAAAGTGCTACTCCAAGTACAATCACAATCTCCGCTCCTAAGCTGACTGTTGACCGTACTGTAGCTCAAGGCGACATCGTAGCTAAGCTGAAAGGTAGCGCTGTTTCTTACACTGCATACAAAGGCGCAACTGACAACACTCAAAACTGGAAAGACAACAACACTGCAGCTGCTGAAGTAGCAATCGCAACTGTTGGAACTCCAGCTCCAGGTGCTACTAAATCCAAGGCTGTATTCACACTGGGAAGCACTGCTTACACAGTGAACGGCCAATCTAAAACAGCTGACATAGCTGCTTATGCTCAAAATGGACGCACTTACTTGCCAGTACGTTATGCAGCTGAAGCTCTGGGTGTATCTGCACAAAATATCATGTTTGATAAAGCAACTTCCACAGTTACCCTGATTAAAGGCGACCGTGTTGCTCAAATCAAACTGAATACTAACCTGTTGACTGTTAACGGTTCTGTGATTCGTATGGACGTTAAAGCTGTAACAAACAAAAACCGTACTGTACTGCCTATCTTCTGGGTAAGCAGAGCGCTGGATGCATCCATCAACTATGATGCTACTGCGAAAACAGTAACTGTTGAAAACAACAACTAATTTAAGAGCAACTCTTTTGAGTTAACTGAATTAGATGAGAAGAGGGTTCCTTTTGGAGCCCTTTTCTTTTATTAGCCATATTGACAAAGGAGAGAAAATATGAAACGTTTTGGAGTGGCGGTACTTTCCACATTGGCTCTTTCTTCTGCATTTGCCAATCTTGCGGGAGCTCAAGCAGGTGATATAAAAGTTATTATTAACGGTGCAACCCAGCAATATACGCAAGCTCCTGTGGTTAGTCAAAATACAACCTTGGTGCCTCTTCGTGGAGTTTTCGAAAGCTTGGGAGCGCAAGTGGATTGGGATAGCAAAGCTAAAAAAGTAACGGCATCTAAAAATGAGGATAGGTTGACTTTGAATGTGGGTTCTAAGCTTGCTTATAAAAATAGTAATCCTGTACAACTGGATGCAGCTACTCAAATCCAGAAGGGCCAAGTACTCGTTCCTTTACGCTTTGTGAGCCAATCATTAGGCGCCAAAGTAAATTGGGATAAGACTACACGGACGGTGACCATTACGAATCAGGCTGATGGAAGTACTACTGGTGATCAAGCCAATAGTTTGTCCAGTAAGCCTCTGGCAGCTCCTGTGACTAAAGTAACTTATGATACCTACTATAATGACACTTTGGGTTATGATGATGCAGTTAAACTGGCTGTAGCTGATAGTACTTCAGTTAAAACAGCGGAAACGAATATTGATCAAACTGGTAAAATTATGAAAGAGACAGGAAAGGATATTAATTTTGTTCCTGCAGAAGCCGGTGATGAAGGACAAGATAAAGCTTTTAAAGGATATGCCCAAACCAACCTTAACTATGAGGCTGCAAAGAAGAATTTAGATATGACTAAGGAGAACATTCAATACAACGTGAAGGACCTTTATAATAAGCTTCTTCAAAAGAAAAATGCTGTTAAGCTGGCTGCTTTGAATATTGAAGATTCGGAGCGCAAACTTAAAGTTACCCAAATTAAAAGAGATAACCAAATGTCGAGTGATTATGAGGTTACCCAAGCAACCAATCAGGTGACTCAAAATCAAGCTTCTCTAGAAAAAGCTAAAAAAGATCTGGATAGTGCTTATGTGGCTTTGAATCAAGTGATTGGCTATAAACCAGAGCAACGTTATGAATTGAAGGATAAGCCTGTCTATTCTGAATTTAAAGATAATGTAGAGACAAAAGTAAGCCAAGTACTTACCAGCAGCACTGCCATTTGGTTAAGTGAGCAAAAAGTGGATTTGGCTGAATTGAGCTTGAAGCTCTATAATTTTAATACTCCAGGAAATACGCCTTACGAAGCTGAACAACTTAATGTCGATAAAGCTCAGTATGCTACAGAAGGTACAAAGAGACAGCTCGAAGAACTTGTAAGAACGATTTATAACAACATCAAGGGTTTAGAAAGTCAGTACTCTCAGATTCAAGCTGGTTTAGTTAGTGCGCGAAGTGCCGCAGATATGACCAAAAAACAATTTGATGTAGGTCTGGCTACAGAGCTTCAGGTTTATGAAGCCAATCTGAAAGTGATTACCGCAGAACAACAAGCGGAAGATTTAGTTACAAGTATTGATACGTTGAAGCTGGCCTATGATAAGCCTTGGGCTATGCAAGGCGCTTCTTCTGGAGCAAGCCAATAATAATGCTAATATAAAATTATTTTTTACAGATGCATTAACCTGCTGTAGGAGGATTTACATGAAATCACGCTACAAAGTATCGCTGGCAGCAGTTTTGCTTGGAGGAGGGATAGTTGCAGGCTCCTTAATGAACAACTCGGTTAATGGAGCTTCCAGCTCTGGGCAACCTGGAACAGCTGACGATCCAGTTGTAACTAAAAGCTATGTTGATCAAAAAATTGCTCAGGCTCTCAAAGGTGGAACGACAACCAATACTAGTAGTAGTAAGATAACTAGTTCGGCAGCTTCTTCCACCACAAATTCTACATCTAACGCAACGACGTCAGGAGCCTCTAGCTCAGGAAAAGCTTCCGCAGCGGAACAGACAGAGGATTTGAAGGTGGTTGATGTAAAGCCTGGTCAAAAACTGATTGCCAAAGCTGGATCGGAATTTATTTTACGTAACGGGTATGCTGTTGTTTATAGCATGGATGCCAGTGGAGCTATTGATATCACTTCTGGAACGGAAATTGTTCATAATCAGGCGGTTGAGAAAAATCATTTACTATCCTTTCCTAGAGAGGGAAGAGGTATTCAGGTAAAAGAAGGCCAGAAGTTTGGCCTGGTCGTCTTGGTACGTGGCGGTTACACTCTCCAATAGGTTGTATGCCGGAATGTTCTTTTTCGTAAATACTGCTTGGGATAGCAAATTGTTCTTGGCTAAGCAGGCTCCAAACGTTGCACACTAACCTCATATAGAAAATACAATTGATGGAGGTGTGTACGATGGCGTCAAGAGGTCAGAGACGATTGATTCCCGAAAGCCGTGCCAGATTACATGATTTGAAATATGAAATTGCTGCTGAGTTTGGGCTTCCTGTTTATAATCCCCAATATGCGCATATAAATCCTAGTGCAGACAGTGAGTTTGCTGCGGAGTTGGGCGAATTTAAAGGAAGCGCAAATGTGGAGTGGCGCGATTTGACTTCAAGACAGAATGGCTCTGTGGGCGGCGAAATTACCAAGCGATTGGTACAATCTGCCGAACGCAGCTTGTCTGAATTTGATACTTTGTAAGCTGCAATAATTTTACTGATTTTGAAGTGCAGTCGTTTTTAAAAATAAGGCTATTTTTATTCTGATCAGAAATTAGTTCTTGTTCATGTGCCTTAGCTTCGCTTTTTGTAATTGGGCGATATGAATTGACACCTCGTTTTAAATAGGATATCATGGCATTTGAGGCTTGTACGCAACCTTTTCCTACCGGAAAAGGTTCATTTTTTGTTAACCAGGTATAGAAGTCATTTTCCGTCACATTTTGACGTGAGAGTGTCTGAATAATACCATTGCCATGTCAGGATTTTATATAAATCCTCATGTATTTTAATTGTGGGAGGTTGAAATTCATGTCTGTAAAAGGCCGTCATTTGTTTACGTCTGAGTCTGTAACAGAAGGTCATCCGGATAAAATCTGTGATCAGATTTCTGACGCCGTATTGGACGCCTTTTTGGCTAATGACCCTAATGCAAGGGTAGCGTGTGAAGTATCGGTAGCTACTGGTCTTGTTCTCGTCATTGGTGAAATCAGCTCCAAATCGGAATACGTGGATATTCCATCCATTGTACGCAATACGATTAAAGAAATTGGCTATACACGTGCGAAATACGGCTTTGATTATAATACTTGCGCTGTATTGACTTCTTTGAATGAACAATCGCCGGACATCGCTCAAGGGGTTAACGCTGCCCTAGAAAGCCGTGATCCTTCTGAAGTAGATAAAGAAACGGAAAACATTGGTGCAGGCGATCAAGGATTGATGTTCGGTTTTGCTACGAACGAAACACCTGAGTTGATGCCATTACCTATCGCCATGTCTCACCGTATTGCACGCCGTTTGGCCGAAGTCCGCAAGGATGGAACATTAAAGTACCTTCGCCCGGATGGTAAAACGCAGGTAACGGTAGAGTATGAAAATGGCAAACCAATTCGTATCGATGCCATTGTGGTTTCTACGCAGCATGCAGAAGATACTACGTTGGAGCAAATTCAAGCAGACATCAAGGAAAAGGTTATTTTGCCAGTTGTTCCTGCGGAATTACTGGACGAGCAAACCAAGTATTACATTAATCCTACAGGCCGCTTTGTTATTGGCGGACCTCAAGGGGATGCTGGTCTGACGGGCCGCAAAATTATTGTAGATACGTATGGCGGTTATGCACGTCATGGCGGGGGAGCATTCTCCGGTAAGGATCCGACCAAAGTGGACCGTTCCGCTGCTTACGCTGCCCGTTATGTAGCGAAAAACCTCGTTGCAGCCGGATTGGCAGATAAAGTAGAAATTCAGCTTGCCTATGCTATTGGTGTAGCTACGCCGGTTTCGATTAGCGTCGATACATACGGTACGGGTAAAGTAAGCGATGAGAAAATCGTTGAACTGATTCGTAACAATTTTGATCTTCGCCCAACAGGCATCATTCGAATGCTGAACCTGCGTCGTCCAATCTACAAGCAAACGGCTGCTTACGGTCACTTTGGCCGTACAGATCTGGATGTGCCATGGGAGAACGTAGACAAAGCTGAAGCTCTGAGATCGCAAGCGGGTCTGTAATTTCTCATATGTTATCCAATGCAGCCAATAAAATAACCCAAAAAAGACTGTCTCATGATTTACATGAGCAGTCTTTTTTTGATGTTACAAGTTAAGTTGAAAATTTCTGTGACGTATTGCTAAGCTTTTACTCCGTTGGGGGTGCAAGATTCAACAGCTTTTCGAGCAAATGACAAACTTTTTGCAGCTCCTTACGCTGCTCCAAATATGAAAACAGAGCTTTTAAAAGACCCATTTGGGGATTCGCCTTCAAAGCTTCTTCCTTTAATAGAGCCGCAATTTGCAGGTACTCCTGCTTTTCTTCCTTTGAACTCCATGAAGACAGTAGAATACTGTCCTCCAGAGAGTGGAGAAGGCCGTTAATCCGGCGGCCTTGATCAAAGGGATTGCTTAGAGTACTTTCAGGTAACCAGCCCTGCTTGCTCCATATCAAATGAGGGGCGGATTCACCACTATTCAGGTTGGCTACGAAGGAATGGGATAAGAAGATGATGAATTGCGCAAGCTGCTCAACCGTTTTATCATTCATCCGATCCGCAAAGAAGCGAATGTATTCAAATACAACACTCTTGAGCACAAAGGTCATATCCCATGCGTGATCTTCAATCTCCGGTCCAAAAACATCAATCAGGCAGTCACGTACCCATTTGTACAGCTTGTATTCATGTTTCTCGAAGGCACCATTGAGTTGCTCATTCTGAAAAATAAGCATGGACGGCTCAGGAAGATCCATCATGAGATACACTTTGTTTTCAACGAGGTTTTTCAAATAGAGTACGACAAAATCGTGGAACTTAGCTTCTTTAGTAAGGTCAGGCTTGCTGTAAAGTGCCCGGATGTCTTGTTCAATATTATTCTCCAGAATGATACATATTTCCAGAGGAAGCTCTTCTTTTCCTTGAAAATATTTATAAAAGGATGCCTTCGCCATCCCGCTTTCTTTGGCGATCTCTTCAACAGATGTTGAATAGTAGCCTTTTCTGGAGAACAGCCGAATAGCTGCCTGTAAAATATCATTTTTTTTGCTTTCCATACATACTTCCCCCTAGGGTTCAATCCGACAGTGTGTACTTCACTGCATGTAACTACAAAGGTTGATCGTGTGTGAAACCAGTGTGTTGCTGTTTTTTGAGTTGACGGCGCATTTTGTACTTGGCCATGATCATATACAATGACGGCACTACAAACAGGGTTAACAACGTCGAGAATAACAATCCAAAAATGACGGTAAACGCCAGTGGCTTAAAGAGCAGACTACCCAGTAGGGCTAATGGAATCATACCTACAATTGCAGCCAGAGAAGTCAATAAAATGGGTCTGAAACGGGCAGCGGCTGCTTGTATCACAGCTTCTTTCAGCTCCATTCCCTCATGCCGGGCATCCTCGATGAACTCGATTAACACAATTCCGTTCCGCACTACAATTCCCGACAGCGCGATAATTCCCATGATGCTCATAAAACCGATAGGCATACCTGTCAGAAAAATACCGATAATTCCACCTGCTGCTGCCAGGTATACGGTCGTCATAATGATAATAGGAATGGACAGCGAATAAAACTGCATGGTGATCAAGAGTAAAATGAGCAGGACTACAACGATCGCCAGCTTCCCTAAATCCGCGAATATGGTGGACTGATCGGAGGTTTCTCCGCCCACCGCCCATTTATAGCCGTCAGGGAACTTCATTTGTGCCAATTTGCTTTCTACATCCACCATCGCTTCGCTTGCAGTTCGCCCGTTCAAGTCGGCTTCCACTGTAATCGTTCGCTCCATATTGTAATGCTTGATTTGCTGAATAGCAAATGTTGGCTTAATTTGTACGAGCTGGTTTAATGGAATCTGTACGCCGGCTGAATTGATTACGCTTAATTGCTGGAAAAGCGTGCTGGGCTCCTCGTTGCTATGATTCAAATACAATTTAATATCTACCAGATCGTTTCCTGTATCAAATTGGCTAACTTCAGCCCCTTCTTTTAATAGAAGAAGAGTACGGGTCAGATCTGTGTAGCTTACCAGGTATTGATCCATGGCTTGCTTGTTGACCTCAAGTTCCAGCGCATATCGCTCAATCCCTATATCATCCACGATACCCGTTGTACCATCTACTGTGGCGATTTGTTCCTTTGCTTTTTGGGCAAGGGTTTGCAGCTCATTCAGGTCCTGGCCTGAAATACGGATAGAGACGGGCTTACCCACAGGAATTCCCATACGGGGAACATACATCGTAACTGTGACTCCAGGGTAGGTCTTTTTAACGTGCTGTTCCCAGGCATCGACTGTCGTATTGAGATCAAATACATCCTCTTTGCCCACAACAGCGATCTGACCGACAATCTCGTTGTCGCTACTATCACCGCCGCCGCTGTTAATGTCACTAAACAATTGCGGAGCTGTTCCTCCAGCGCTGTAAGATACATTAGAGGTTTCGGGTTGTTTTCTTACCCAACCTGCAATGTCTTTAACTACCCGGTCTGTTTCCGCGATCGAAGTGCCCACAGGCATTTTTACATTTAATGCGACGTGAGGATCTTCCGATTCGGGAAACAATTCAACCCTTGTGAAAGCGACCAGTCCATAAGCAGCCGTCCCGAGCATGAGCCCAACCATTGCGGTCAGCACAGGACGCTGAATTACTTTGGGCATTAACTTTTGTGAGTAGAGCTTATTTAAGGATTGTATCTGATGACCTAACAAGCCAGGTGGTTTAGGTTTTCCCTGAGGGTGACGAGCCTGTCTGCGTTTCTCATACCATTCTCGAAAAATAGGAATAATGGTCAGCGACATGATCATGGAGACAAGCATGGTCAGGGAAACAATGGCTGGAATCGGTTTAATAAATGCACCTATATTCCCAGGAAGAAATAACAGTGGAGCGAAGGCTGAGATGGTAGCCATCGTGGCAACTAAAATGGAAAGCATCACCTCTTTGGTGCCTTTTACCGCCGCAACGGAGGGAGATTCTCCTAATTCCGTAAGTCTGCGTTCGATATTGTCATTTACGACTACGGCGTCATCGACGAGTATACCAAGCACGATAATCAGGCCGACAACGGAAATTTGATTGAGTGTAATGCCGAGCATGGGCAAAAAGATAATGGCGATCGAAACCGAAATAGGAATCGCCAGCGCGACAAAAGCAGAGGTGAGCAAATTCAAGCCCAGCATACAAACGAGAATAACAGCCGCAATCGCAAGAATCGTTTCACGTTTTAAATCGTCGAAGATATGAGTTACCTGATCTTTTTGTGCAAAAAGAGCTTCAAAGTGAACGCCTGCGGGGAGTGTCTTCTCCAACTCTTTCAGCTTGGTATTGACCTTCTCGCTCATAGACGGGATATCGGTGCCTGTTTCTGCTCCAATGCTTAGTGTAATGGCTGGTTTACCATCTATGTAAGCAAAGTAGCCTGCTTTGGAATGTGCCAGCTCAGTCGTACCCACATCTCGTAGGTAAACAGGGTTCCCTTCCTTGGTGCGTGTCAGAATGACCTGGCCTAACTCGTTGGCTTTTTCTGTTTCCCGGACAATGAGCTGATAGCTGCGCCCGTTGTATTCAATATCCCCGGTAGGGACCCGGTCAATCTGAGACTGGATCGCCTGCGCAACTTGCCCCCAGGACAGTTGGTATTGCTGAAGCTTCTGATTGTCGATATGGACTCGTACCTCTTGATCAGGAAGACCTCTGAATTTGACACTGGATACGCCAGATATGGTATTGAGCTGGTCTTTCCAGGTTGTAGTCATATCATTTAGTTGATACAGCGGTGCGACAGAGTCAGCGACCAAGGCATAGGAGCCGATAAACGAGCTTGTCAGCTTATCATTCACAACAGGTGTTTCAGCGCCATCAGGGAGGTCGGCTTGTGCATCCTGCACCTTTTTACGCATATTATCCCAAACCGTTTGGGGATCAACTCCATTTTTGGATTCGATTAAAATAGAGGAGAATCCGTTACCAGAAGTCGAATTGATCGTTTTAACGCCTTCCACTTCCTTGATGCGTTTCTCCAATTCTTTGGTTACGGTTTGTTCTACTTTTTGTGGTGAAGCACCAGGGTAGACTGTTGTTACCATAGCATTCTGTATTGTGACATCCGGCATCTCCTGCTGCGGTAACTGGAAAAAGCTGAAGATTCCGACTAAAATCAGCATGACAAAAAACAGCAACGTAATTTTTCGTTTTTTTACGATATACTCAATCATGGGCGTCCGCCTTCCTCCGACTGAATCGCATTTCCATCAAATAGGGTTTCCGCCCCTTTAATGACAATACGTTCGCCTTCACGAAGGCCGGATACGATTTGAAGCTGATTTTCTACGACCTGATTGCCAAGCTCCACTGGAGTTTTAACAGCTTTTCCTTGGACATCTTTGAAAATAAAAGGCTTGCTTCCCGTGTTAATGACCGCTTCGGCCGGAATGAGAATGCCGTTTTTGTCTGTTACCTGATGAGCAGCTTTAATGACCTGACCGGGTAACCAGTCTCTTTGCGGATTAGAAATGACAATCTCTACATTAACCCTACCTGTATTGGTACTCGTTGACGGATAAACGTTGGATACTGTGCCTTGACGGGTTTCCTCGTACAACATGACACTGACCTGTTGCCCCTTCTTCCAATCCCTGATTTCACTGTCCGGTACCGGAAGCAGAACCTTGAGTCGATCAATGGAGCCTATGCGATAGACTGCTTGGCCTGAAGCGACTAAATCACCTGTATTCACGATCTTATCTAAAATGACGCCGTTAACAGGGGAGGTTAAACGGGTACGGGAGAGGGCGAGTTCAGCCTGACCCTTGGCGACAAGCGCCTTTTCGTAATTGGCACTGGCCTGTTTTTTTGAGGCCTCAGCCTGTTCACTGGCTGCAAGGGCTTTGGATCTTCCAGCAAGTGCATCCTGAAAGGCAGCCTGAGCGGATTGGTGGTCTTCTGTCGTTGCTCCTTCCAGTAGGAGGGAAAGGGAGTCTTTGGCCTGTTCCAGATCTTTCAGGGCTGCGGTAGCATTCAGACGGGCACTTTCGTTGTCTGACGCAGTGGCGGCACCTGCTTCAAATAGCTTTTGTGTGCGCTCGCTATCTGTCTTGGCCTTGGTATAAGCGCTTTGGGCCTTATCTACTGTCGCTTGGGCTTGCTGTTTTTCTTGGGCACGCGCCCCCTTGTTGACCTTGCTGACATTCGCGTCCGCGCTGGCAATACCTGCATCGGCGGATTGGATCGCGGAGGCAGCAGCCTGCAGGTTAGCCTGTGCGTTATCTATACCAGCCTGAGCCTCTTGAATCGATGCTGTGGCCTGCTCAACCTGAAGCCTGTAGTCTGCATCATCCAGACGAGCAACGATCGCGCCTTTCTGTACAGGGGTACCGGTAGCTATCTCTGCACTGGCTACGGTGCCTCCATTTTGAAAAGCCAGTGTGTTTTCCTCATAAGCCTGAAGAGTGCCTGACAAGTTATAGGCAGTATGGAGCGGAGAGGATTTGACAACTGTAGTACGCACAACGGTTGGCTGTGCAGCTGAGCCTAGAGTAGCATCTTTCTCCGCGCTGGAACATCCAGCGATCGCGATGCTCAGGGATAGGGTAAGTATGCTGATTGTTCGTTTTTTATTCATGACTATCGATCCTCCTGATGGGTTCATAACACTAGGTCTGAACTAATTAGTATTATTTGAACTTATTAGTTCATGTGTATTATAGTGTGCTAATTATGCATTCGTCAATTTATAGTTTGTGTTGTATGAAATAGTTGACAGGATTTTCGTAACTTTTGCCTTTATAATAAGTCTATTAATAATAGGAAGACTTTTTTTGTTTATTTGATAGAGTTTAAAGTACATGATCGGAAAAGTCCGTTTGAATACAATGAAGATGGGAGAGCTATCATCCATATGTTTTTAGGTAATAGGAAACAAGGCAATGAGAAAGTAGATGGCAGAGGGATCGTTAAAAGATGGGCTGTTTTGACACTGGCAGGAGTATTGTGGGTTGGACCCGTTGCCGGAACAGGCGCTCTAATTCCGTTAAACGGCTGGATATCTGCGCCGATTGCGAGTGCAGCTTCCGGTTCAACTGTAAAGTTGGGGGAAGAAATTATTACTTCCGGTGCAACATTGATGAAATATCGTTTTAAAGGCTCCAAAGGAACAGCATTAGCTGATATCGTCCGGGTGGACTTACAAAATCCATACGTCAAGCTGGATGTTATGACCGGGAAAAATGGGCAGTTTACAACCCGTCAAAGCACAGGCGGTATGGTAAAAGAAACTGGAGCAGTCGCAGGTGTGAACGGAGATTATTTTAATACCTCCAGCGAGGGTGCCCCGATTGGTGGACAAGTATCGAAGGGGGTATTGATGTCTACTCCGTCCGATTTAACGGGGATGTATGCTTTTGCAGTAACCAAGGACGGTTCCCCAATGGTGGAGCAGTTCACCTTTGAAGGCACCGTAAAAGCCGGGGATGGATCAACTTTCCCTTTAGCGGGGATGAATAAGGCTTCGTATTCGCCTGAAACGAGTGGAAGCAGCTACAGCCATTCCAATGCTATGTATATTTATACATCTGCCTGGAAAGCAATTGAGCGGCCGAAAAACAGCTCAACAACGCCTACCGAGGTGTTGGTGCAAAATGGTGTGGTTACGCAAATTTCCAACAATGCTACGTTGAATATGACTGTGCCGCAGGACGGCTATATTTTACGTACTCACGGCAAAGCGGCCGATTATGTCAAAGCCCATCTGACAGTGGGACAAACGGTAGAAACCAGCTATCATCTTCGTGTCAAATCGACAGGGAGTGAGGTGGACCCTTCCAATCTCCAGATGATGATTGGCGGACACACCATATTGGTGAATGACGGTCAGAAAACTTCGTTTTCCCGCAGTACAACGAGCATAGGCGGAACGCGGGCGCGCACAGCTTTGGGATATTCCCGTGACAAGCGTTACGCTTATGTCATTGCCGTTGAGAAGAACGGGAACAGCGTTGGCGTATCCCTGAGTGAACTGCAAACGCTGATGAAAGATATTGGTGTCTGGAAGGGTATGAACCTGGATGGTGGTGGCTCCACCACGATGGTGACCCGTGATTTGGGAGATACGACAGCAGGGCTTACGTTCAATACGGAATACGGTACGGAGCAACGGAGCGTCGTAAACGGTGTGGGTGTGTACACCAGTGCGCCTAAAGGGACGCTCAAAGGCTTCACGATTAAAGGCAATAAAACGCTGCTTATCGGTCAGACTGGAAGCTATTCTTTTAAAGGCTATGACACCTACTACAATCCGTTCGATACCTCAAATGTACAAGTGACGTGGAAATCGAGCAACCCGTCCGTGGTGTCGGTGAGTGGCGGGGTTGTGAAGGGATCGAGACCAGGAACAGCTACGTTGACGGCGTCCAGTGGCTCAGCTAGTGCTACGACCAAGGTTACTGTGCTGGGAGCAGATGAAATTTCATCACTTACCGCAGGCAGTGGGACAGGATCGCTTACGGCAGGAGCTAAAATTCCGGTACCGGTAACTGCAAAGACGAAAGACGGCCAGAGCGTCAGCATTTCGTCAGATGAGCTCAAATGGGAATTCATCGGCTTTAAGGGAAGTGTTAAGGACAATGAGCTTACGGTAAATACAGTGGATGCAGGTGTGAAAACGGGCTATGCCATCGGTCGCTATGATGGTTTCAGCGCAGTCGTCTTCCTGTCCGCTGGCGGGGCAAGCACAAACAACTGGGAGAACTTCGAAAATGTTTCGTATCCGGTTGATTTTACTTCAAACGTGGAAGGCGTTACCGGCACAGCGGCTATTGTACAAGGAGATGGCGACCATGCCAATTCCAAAGTACTTGAGCTGAACTACGACATGACGAATGGAAGTGGTAAAATGTATGCCTACGCCCAGCTGAACGGTACCTCTGGCAAAACGCTTGAACAAGCGGCTACATCCATCTCGATTGATGTTAGAGGAGATAAAAGCCTGAACTGGTTGCGTGCGGAGTTGGAAGATGCCCAAGGAAAAACGGCATATATAGACCTGGCCAAAGTAATCGACTGGAACGGCTGGAAAACAATTAACGTAGACATGAGTGGTTTGAATATTTCATATCCGGCGAAGCTCAAGCGCCTGTACGTAGTCAATGTGGCCGAAGGTCAGGATGAGCGTGCTAAAACGGGCAATGTCGCTTTTGACAATATTTCTTTTAATACACCGGGAACGGTCGGAACCGAAGGACTCAAAAAAGGAACGGCTCAAATGACAATCGGACAAAAGTCAATGACCGTGAACGGGACGCCAACAACAATTGATGCGGCTCCGATGACTCGCAACGGCTCAACGTATGTGCCGATCAAGTACGTGCTGGACGCTGTTGGCGGGCAAGCCAAGTGGAACGCAGGCGATCAGCGGATTACGATTATGCGTGGCGGTGTGCTGATGGATTTGACGGTGGGTAAAAAAGAAGTCGTCCTGAATGGCAAGCGTCAAAGCACTGATGTAGCACCCATTGTGCTAGATGGCAGGACTTTAGTCCCATTAAGACTCGTGTCAGAGCAGCTAGGAATGACTGTAAAATGGGAACAAGAAACGAAGACCATCACCCTCCAGTCATGATATGGTATGATATATACTTGAAATGCTAGGATTGGAGTAGAACATTTGTGGACTTTCAAGCCGATATCATAGACCGAGTCATTAAGAATGCCATCCAGGTGATGGAGAACAGCAAATATCAGATGTTCGAAATTTTGGACACGGCCCAGACCGAGCTGGTCACGTTAAATCAGGAACTCCAGAGCGTCCTGAAGGAAACGGCGGAAACAATTGAAAAGGTGGACCAGCTGGAAATGAACTATCGGCGGTCCCGTATTCGGCTGACTGAGGTCAGCCGTGACTTTGTCCGCTATTCGGAAGAGGATATCAAGCAGGCTTACGAGAAAGCAACACAGCTTCAGCTCGATGTGATGATCTTTCGCGAGAAGGAAATGTATCTCAAGGCCAGAAGAGATGATCTTCAAAAGCGGGCTAAAAGTGTCGAGGACTCTGTCGAGCGGGCCGAAACCATCGGTTCGCAGATGGGCGTCGTACTGGAATACTTGTCAGGTGAGTTGGGACAAGTGACGCGGATCATCGAATCGGCCAAAAACCGGCAGTTTTTTGGTCTGAAAATTATTTTAGCCCAGGAAGAGGAGCGCAAGCGGATATCCCGTGAAATTCACGACGGACCTGCACAGCTTCTTGCGCATCTAGTGCTTAGGACGGAAATTGTGGAAAGAATGATCGCCAAGCAGGAATTTAAGATGGTTCAGGACGAAATAGTAGACTTGAAGAAACAGGTTCGCTCCAGTCTTGAGGAAATGCGAAAGGTTATTTTCAATCTGCGTCCTATGGCACTGGATGACTTGGGACTTATTCCGACGCTCCGGAAATATGTGCAGGATTTTGAAGAGAAAACGAAGATTAGGGCGCTTTTTGAAACAAGGGGCAAGGAACACCGTCTCTCTTCCGCGATGGAAGCAGCCATTTACCGTCTGATCCAAGAAGCTTTGACCAACGCTGCCAAGCATGCTTATCCTACCTATGTGCTTGTTGAGATTACCTATCAGGCGCAGCTTGTAAAAATCGTGGTGCATGATAATGGTCTGGGCTTTAAGCCAGAGCTTTTTCAGCAGAAAAGCAAAGATCATGGGCATTTTGGTCTGATTGGTATGCGGGAAAGGGTTGAACTGCTCGAGGGGAGAATGGAGATCGAATCAGCTGAGAATCAAGGCACCAAGATAGTGATTCATATCCCAACCAACGTGGAGAAGGGAAAGGAGTAACAACATGGAAAATCAGGAAATTAGTAATGCACCCATTAAAGTTCTCTTGGCGGACGATCATCAGTTGTTCCGTGAAGGGCTTAAACGTATTTTGAATATGGAGGACGACATTGAGGTCATCGGAGAATGTGGCGATGGTATTCAGGTGTTGGAATTCTGTAATGTAGAGAAGCCGGATATCGTTCTGATGGACATTAATATGCCTATTGAAAACGGTGTGGAGGCAACCGAAAAACTGCGTGAGATGTTCCCGGATGTCAAAGTTATCATTCTGTCCATTCATGATGATGAAAGTTATGTATTCGAGACGTTACGCAAGGGAGCTAATGGCTACCTGTTAAAAGATATGGAGGCTGAGTCCCTCATTAACGCGATTCGCTCTGTACATGAAGGGTATGCGTTTATTCATCCGAAGGTAACGGGTAAACTCATTCAGCAGCTCCGTCGCATGACGTACCTGAATGAAACCGGGGCTATGGCTGAAGGCCATACCAAGGAAGCTGGCGTGAAGTTCGTCGCAGGCGAAAATAACCCGCTGACCCGTCGTGAGGCTGAAGTGCTGCGCTTAATGGCTGAAGGCAAGAGCAACAAGATGATCGGTGAATATTTATTCATTAGTGAAAAAACGGTCAAAAACCATGTCAGCAGTATTTTGCAAAAAATGGAGGTTGATGACCGGACACAAGCAGTTATTAACTCCATCAAATACGGATGGGTTACGCTGTAAAGTGTAGTCTTTGAAACCCAGTACATAACCGTGACACCTCTTCCTGTTATACGGCATATATTGTCGCTATAGGAGGAGGTGGAACCTTCGTGATGGCTCATTTGGTTTGGATATTGCTTATATATGGTCTGGGAGCCGCAGTCGTGCATCTTATGTATATACGGCAGGCGGTTCAAGCCTATCGCAATGGCGACGATGTGCGTGCGTTATCTTCGGATCAACGGCCGACCCGTTATATTGTCATTACTTCTAATGACGGAGAACGTGTGGAGTGGGTGATGCGTTCATTGAGCATACTTGCCTGGTTACGTCGGAGGCCGCTGCATGTGACGGTACTGGATGATGAATCCGTGGACGATACGCTGCCGATCCTTACACGGATGGTGCGTTACAGCCATATGGATGTTTCAGTCATTTCATATCGTTTTTCACCGGGAAACCCGGTTTTACCGAAGTCAGGCGGTGAGAAGCAGGTTGTTATTGACCTCAGAACAGCCAATCCGTTGGTGGATGCTCCACTTGTTCGTTAATGACAAAGTATTGTGGACATTACGGTCGAAACCGGATATAAATGTTTATAAGGAATTGCATATGCAAGATAAAAGGGATTTCGCTGAAATCCGAATGATGTGAAGCACACTTCAGGCTATGGGCCATGGAAGTGTGCTTTTTTGCTTTTTTTGTTGTTAGAAAGAGGAAAAATAAACACTTGAGAAGTGGAAGGGTGCCAAATGAAAATTGCGGTATATGTGGTCAGGTATAGGGGGAAATGGGATATCCGCTTATCCGTGGATATTCGAGTAGATATGACATGGTGGTTGAAAGGGAACAAGGGACAGGAGAATGCTGTCGAAAAATGGGTAATACTGGGGCGAGAGCTTCCGTTGCCTTGGGGCGTAAAATTGTGTGAAGTGTTCAAGGGATCAACGGACATGAAGCGATGGACAAGGGAGCAATGGTGGCAATACGTTCTCGCACAGCTAAAGGATGAGCTGAATTCAGAGCCTTTTGACGCAGAGCAGAATTTGACCGGAGGGATCAATGCTATATGCATTTGGGATGGGCAACTGTTTTATCCAAGCAGCAGCATGATGTATGGGAGAGTTGAGGAACGGAGAATAGCAGGAGTATCGTACCTCAGGCAAACAAGGCATTCCAACAGTGAAATTGAAAAACTGGATATGGAGTGTGTGGCACGACAAGCGGATGTGCTGGCTAATTTGCTGTCGGGACGCCAGTTGCTCGTTCTGGAAGCTGAAGCGCTGCTGGCTGAGGCGGCGCCAGGCTTGGAGCGCGTTTGGCGCTCAGCTGCGCAGCTCGCGTACCTGCAAGGCCGGCTCAGCTTTGCTGCTGGCCTTGCGCCACATGCACGCCGGTCCGCTACGCGTGATCTCCGCTGCAACCGTTGCGGCAGCGGGGCGGTGTACCGCACGGGCTGCGCATCGTGCGGACGAAAGGCGTGCGCTTACTGCGAGACATGTCTCGCACTGGGGCGCAGCCGTGAGTGCTCGCTGCTGCTGCGCGGCGCAGCGAAACCCGCCGTCCCGCGCACGGCGGACACAGCCCCGGCCGCGGAGCTCGACCGCTGGGGGCTGAGCCCTGCGCAACGCGCCGCCGCCGAAGCGGCGCTGCGCTTTTTGGCCGCACCGCCCGTTGGGGTGCGGGGGCGCTTTCGCCCGGGAAGCCTCTGGCTCCGGGCGGGCGAACTGCTGCGGCGTGGCATGGCTACACGCCGGGGGATAAGCCCTGCTGCTGCGTCGCAGGGCAGTGCCCTTGCCCGCGACAGCGGGCATCCTTCGCCAACAACTGCCGATGCCGTGGCAGAGCGGTTTTTGCTTTGGGCCGTGACTGGCGCAGGCAAGACGGAAATGATATTTCCACTCCTGCAACATGTGCTGGAGCATGGAGGAACGGCGCTTGTAGCGACACCGCGCCGGGATGTAGTACTGGAATTGGCGCCCCGTTTGGCAATCGCCTTTCCTCATGTAAGCATGGTGACGCTCTATGGAGGCAGCGATGAACGCTGGCAAAGGGGGCAGTTGACACTCGCAACGACTCATCAGCTTCTGCGTTATCGTCAGGCCTTTGATCTGGTTGTTATTGACGAAATTGACGCGTTTCCTTATCACAATGATCCAATGCTCGCCTTTGCCGCACAGGCTGTATGTAAGCCGGAGGGGAAATTCATTTATTTGTCTGCTACTCCACCGCTACTATTGCAAAAAGAGGCTGCACACGGCCTATTACCGCATGCCAAGGTTCCCGTTCGTTTTCATCGCCATCCACTGCCTGTCCCATTCCGTCTGGAGACTGCCCCAGTGAAGCACTGGCTGCAAAAGGGACGGCTTCCTGCATGCCTGATTCAACGCTTGGTCGCATCCATACATCGCGGTGCTCAGGTCTTCCTGTTTGTGACACGAATCTCACATATTCAATCTCTAGTAGAATTGTTGATCAAACGCCTGCCTGATATCCCAATTGCGGGCACTTCATCCCAGGATGAAGAACGAAGCGCTAAGGTACGTTCCTTTCGGGCAACTGAAATACGTGCACTGGTCACAACCACTATTTTGGAGCGCGGTGTGACGGTTCCACGGAGTGATGTGTATGTACTGGACGCGGATAGTAGTCTTTTTGATGAAGCCTCTCTGGTACAAATGGCTGGTCGAGCAGGAAGGTCGAAGGATGACCCGTGTGGAAGCGTCGTTTTCACATCTCCCCAATGGACTCGCGGCCAAAAGAGGGCGATTAGACAAATTAAGCGCATGAATACACTAGCGCGAAAAAAGGGCTATCTACAGGAGGTGAAACATTAAATGCACAAAATAAAAAAAAAAAATTTTTGGAAATGTGAAACCTGATACAATGTTGACACGTAAACTACCAGGAAAGGTGCATTCTGTATGAAAATAATGCGCAGAGCCCAACTTTTTTTGAATTGGCTACTTCAGCGTCAGTCAGAAACATGTATCACTTGTGGAATTCATACTGGGAGTTTTTCCAAGTTTCCCGGGATTTGTACTTCTTGTTCGGCTCAAATTCCTTGGATCCACAACATTCGATGTGTTCATTGTGGACGCCCGACATTTTGTCCTGATTGTGTAAGGCCTGACCGGGCAGCGCGCTACTATGTGTGTAATCGGAGTGCGACTAGCTATACGCCTATCATGAGAGAATGGATTGGGCAGTTTAAGTATCGCGGAAATGAAAAGTACAGTCCTCCGCTCGGCGAGATGATGCATCGGGCTTATCAGGCTATGAGGCATGAGTTTGCTGGTCCGGAATATTTTCGTTTCAATCGGTCTCTGCGGAGCGTGAATTTGGTGACATGTGTTCCGGTAAGCGAGACACGATTGACAGATCGAGGTTTCAATCAGGCTCAAATTTTGGCTGAGGAGCTTGCCAGGCGGAATAAGCTGCCCTTTTTACCTTTACTTGCTCGTCCACAAGATACGGGTAAACAAAGCTTTAAAACAAAAAAAGAACGCACAGACACGATGTACAATGCGTTCTCTGCTGTGCCGGGTATGACGGAGTTAATTAAGTCTTTTATTTTAAACGCTGAGTCTCAAACTAAAATGGGAAATCAGAAATGTGTTACTGTTTTGCTGGTGGACGATATTTATACAACTGGTAGTACTTTACAAGCGTGTGCGCGTGTTTTAGGGGAAAAGGCATCCGAAGAGGGGATACATATGACCATTTTTTGTCTGACTTTGGCAAGGTCATAAGCCTGAATTTCATGTCCCCATTACGAGAGTTTTGGTTTGGAACTAGGAAAAAAAGGTTCATATCGTTACGAGAAAAGCCAAAATGCTAGAGCAGAGAAGCCTTTTAAACCGCACAATAAGCAAGATTTGACAACGAGATAGAGAGAGGTATATAATAAAAATATAGAGACACACAAAAAGTAAGACAGTGAGGAATGAAAACAGAACATTTTAATTTAGAGGTTGATTTTTTTGGAAAAGAGGAGTACAATTTCTAACTGTTGATAGCTAACATGGTTTGGTAATAAATGATTAGCTAACGACAACAGAGCGGACATTGGGAGTGTCTCGCTCAGTAGTAAAGCAGTTAATTAAAATTCAACTTAAAAAGAGGAGAGAAAAAAATCATGAAAAACGTAATGAAAAAAGTAGCAGTATCTAGCATGTTGGCAGTTAGTTTAGGTGCAGTATCTTTGGTAGGACCTTTGGCTACAAGTAGCGTATTCGCACAGTCTGGTTCTGATTATGAAAAGCAACAAGCAGAAGACCAACTTGTAAGAGAACAACAAGCAGCAGCACAAAAAGCATTTGAAGCTAGAGTTTTTGGAACTAAAACAACTGAAAATGCTACAACTACAACACCAGCTCAACCAGCTACTGAGAACAACAATCAAGCAGCAACTACAGCACCAACAAATACAACTGTAGCACCAGCTACTGTAAATACAATCACAGTAAGCGTTCAAGATGGCGACACATTGGCTTCCATTGCTAAAAAATACGGTGTAACTGTTGAAGAACTGGTTAAAATCAACAACTTGATTAAAGTAGGCCAAGAACTGCAAGTTCCGCAAGCCAACACTAATAAATAATTCATTATAGATTCATAATAAAATGTTTTTATTAAACCAAGTGTTTGACTACAGTATACGGGAAGGCCTCTATTAAAACAATGCTTTTTTGAATAATTATTTGTGAAATAGCTTGTTTTTTTGGGCTGCAAATTTCCAATGGTGCGTCTATCCTATCTTCAGATAGATTTTAAGCTGGGATGATGTTATTCGTATTGATATAGTGAATACCCACACTCCATGTGCGGAGCATTCGTATGGACGCCGTTCCCCCGGATTTGTAGCAGTTACTTGGCAGTATTCGGGGCACAGGTGAACATGAATTCTTCTGAGGATTGTTTCGCCCGGTTTTTCCCTCATTTTGTTGATCCGTATATATATCCAATTATAACCATATATAGCTATTTTAATTATAGTAAAGCGCTATTCCCAAAATAACCGGAATGGCGCTTATTTTAATCTAAAAACCTGAGCGTTGCATGACGATAAATAGACACATGCAAAAGATTGATCTGGGAGGAATCATTTGTCTCCTTAGGTTACATACGATTTGCATATCATTATATGTAGATGTAAGGAAAGATTTTATGGCCTCGTTAGCTGGTGTGGGATTTAAACGTTTGGATTTTTCGTTGCACTTCCTAATATTGAGTACGTTAAGCATATTGTACCTTTATTATGATATCGTACAAAATGTGCAATTGTGTAAAATCTATAAATCTTTTTTTAAAATATTCGCTAGACGAGGCTCTTAGGTATAAGGTAATGTAAGGATACACTAATACGAGACCGGAAACAGGAAAGGGGCGCTGCAGAGGATGAACTTGGATAACTGTCCTCGGTGTGGAAAGCTGTTTATTATGAATGTCAGGGGAATCTGTCAGAACTGTATTAAAGAAATTGAGCTTGAATACGAGCAATGCGTCAAATATATACGTGAAAATAAGGGGATCCATATGCATGAGCTTTCGGAGGCTACTGGGATATCCGTGAAGCAAATTACGACCTTTATACGTGAGGGACGTATTTCCATTGCTAACGCTCCCAATATGACGTATCCTTGCGAGGTATGTGGAACACCCATTCGGGAAGGGCATATGTGCGATTCTTGTCGAACGCGCCTGACCAAAGACCTGCATCAGGCTGTACGCGAAAGCAGTAATCAGGATCAAAGTAATAATATGGGCTCAGGTACCTACAGTGCGATTGATAAACTTCGTGGAAAGTAGTACAGGGGAATTAAAAACGCATTCAGCTATTCAAAAAGTTTCAAATACCGCCGATAATCTTTATAGAGCTTATCGGTTTTTTTATTTTTAGCAACCATGCACAAAATAAAGAAGTAAGACATAATACGAACCATGTTCGACGCTATGTCGTCTGATACATTCTGACCATTTCAAATAACTAAGGAAGGTGGAAGTTATGAAAATTAACGAGACCAACCGCATCGGAGCTATTAATCCATATCAGCGAAATATTGAAACAGGACGCCAAGAGGAGCAAAAGAAATCCCGCCGCAAGGACGAGGTTTCCATTTCTCCGGAAGCAATGGAAATGCTGAACCGCAGCAGTGATGCAGACCGCGTTAAAAAGATTCAGGAGCTTAAGCAGCAAGTGGCTTCGGGAACTTACCGTGTGGATGCAGACAAAATTGCAGAGAAGCTGTTACCTTACTTCAAGCAGTCTTCCGAAAGCTAGGTGAAGGAATATGCCTTTAGAGCGCCTGATTGATGTGCTAGAGCAGCTTGAACAACAACATCTTATCTTGTTGGAACTGGCGCATAGTAAAAAAAAGATTGTCATGGAAAATGATATGGACAGCCTGGTTCAGCATTTGAGCCAAGAGTCCAGACTCCTTAAACAGGTTGAGCAGCTGGAAGAGACTCGTATGGAGGTTTCATATGAGCTTCTTCGTGAACGTGGAATTAAGTCTCAACTTAATTTGACTATAACCGAGCTGGCACGCCTTGTCTTTGATCCTGAAGATAAGAAGAAACTCCTCAGTGTCCAGAGCCGCTTATCCCAAACTCTTGCAGAATTAAAGGGAATTAATGAAATCAATCAAAAGCTCATCGAGCAATCGTTGGTGTTTATTGATTACTCGTTAGATCTACTTGTAGGTCGCCCTAACCAGGAAATGACTTATATGCACCCGGATCAGAAAAGTAATCAAGTGGCACGACCCGGATTGTTCGACACGAAGGCTTGAGCCAAGGGGGAAAATAGAGTGGTATCTACATTTCATTCCATAGAAACAGCGAAAAGGAGCCTTTTTACACAAACGGCAGCTTTGAATACAACAGGACACAACATTGCTAATGCCAACACAGAGGGCTATACACGGCAAACGGTTAAAATGAGGGCTTCTATACCGATGGAGGCTTACGGTATTAACCGTTCCAACGTCCCTGGTCAATTGGGAACAGGTGTCGAATTTGATGCTATTGAACGTATACGTGAGAAGTTTTTGGACAGCCAGTATCGTGGAGAAAATACAGAATTAGGAAGCTGGACCATCCGAAGCAATACGCTTGATAAATTACAACAGATTGTTAATGAGCCATCAGATACGGGTATCCGAAAAGTTTTGGATAACTTTTATAAATCCTGGTCTGATTTGAGCAAAGACCCGGAAAGTGTAACTGCACGTACTATCGTTAAAGAAAATGCACTTGCTTTGACCGATGCAATGAATCATATGAGTAAGCAACTAAGTAATTTATCTGCGGATTTAACCTCAAATGTGGAAGCTAAGTCTAGTGAGCTGCAAAGCTATGTAAACTCCATAGCGGACCTAAACCAATCAATTACTAAAATTGAAGGTCTGGGGGATAACGCCAACGACCTTCGTGACCAACGTGATTTGATCGTTGATAAAATTTCGAAAATCGTGAATGTGACGGTGACTGATACGGAGCAGGGCTACAATGTAAATATGGGAGGCCAAGCTTTAGTTGCTGGGTTTACGCCCACTACCGGAATTAACGGTGCGTTTTTGCAAGCGGCTTTTGCCTCTAACGATTTGCAAGGTGGCGAAGTGCATGGCATGATCATTTCCAGAGATCGGTTTGTAGCAGATTATACCGCTCAGCTGGATAATCTGGCGAATACATTAGCCAATGGGGACGTTTCTGTCACACTCCCTAAAGGCTCAGTGCTACCCGAGGGAACGGTGCTAAACGGAGTAACTTATACAGGTACCAATCGAACGCTTCAATCGGATTTGACAGTTACCGTTAAAGGGCTTAATGGCCTACATCAGCTTGGCTACACTCAGGAGAGCAAGGATGCTAATGGTAATATGGCTGCAGGAAAACCTTTTTTTGTGGCATCCGGAACTGGCGGAACGATTACAGCAGGAAACATTACGTTGAATACCGCCATAGCGGATGATCCTAACGCTATTGCAGCTTCCCTTCGTATAACGGGGACTGCACCCACCGAGGAATTGGTTAAAGGTAATAATACCTTGGCTTCCCTGATGTCCAATCTGAAATTAAATAATTTCACTTCTGTTTCTACGGGGAATACCGCTACTATTGATAGCTTTTTCAGTTCTATGGTTGGTCAGTTGGGTATAGAGGCTCAAGAGGCATCAAGACAGACGCAAAACTCTACAGCTCTCGTATCTCAGGTAGAAACTATGCGCCAGTCTGTGAGCGGTGTTTCACTGGATGAAGAAATGTCTAATATGATCAAGTTTCAGCATGCCTACAGCGCCGCTGCTCGGTTCATGACCACATTCGATCAATTATTGGATAAATTAATTAATTCCACAGGTGTAGTGGGAAGATAAGAAGGCCATTAAATATCTTGTGCTTTTATATAAAGTGGATATTTAATTACGGGGGGATATAATTATGCGAGTGACTAACAATATGCTAAGCTCACAGCTTTTGCTGAATTTAAATCGAAATTCTGAGCGTATGAATAATACGCAGAATCAGCTGGCGACCGGGCGTAAGCTGAACAAGCCCTCTGATGATCCTGTAGGTATTACGTACTCCTTGAGGTACCGGTCTGAACTATCTTCAAATGAACAATACCAACGGAATGTAGACGGCGCCGTGTCGTGGCTTGATTTCAATGATACGATGATGGATCAGGCGGGCCAAATTATGCAGAGAGTACGGGAGCTGACGGTCCAGGCTTCTACAGGAACCAATCCACAGTCTGCTTTGGATAGCATTAACAAGGAAATTGGTCAGCTTAAGGAACAGATGATTGATGTTGTGAACAGCCAACTGAACGGTAAATATATATTTAATGGTCAAACCTATGACAAGAAACCATACGATCTTCCTTTGAATGCTGATAATACGCATGATACGTCTGGAGCAGCGTCCATTGTTACGGATACAGGGAATGTAAATTTTATTGTGGGTGAAAATGTTGCTTTGCCCATTAATGTTACTGGTAATGAAGTCGTAGGAACAAGTACGGATGCTGATAATTTATTTACTATTTTTAATCAGCTATCTGCAGCCTTGGCAAGTGGCGATATTAAAGTGAGTGGGGATCAATTAGCTAATATTGATTCACGTGTGGATAAAATGCTGACGGTCCGGTCGGAAATGGGGGCTAAATCCAATCGGGTGGAGCTAATGCAAAGCCGTTTAAGCGATCTGAAAGTGAACCTAACGGATTTGCAGTCTAAAACGGAAGATGCGGATTACTCCGAGCTTTTAATGAATTCCAAAATTCAAGAGAATATATATAATGCTTCCTTGTCAGCGGGAGCGAAAATAGTATCCCCATCATTAATGGATTTCTTAAGATAGGCTAAGGAGGGGGATAGATGGCTATCATTCCGACGCTTCAGATCCGGCAAACTCCGGCTATTCTGCATATTGACGCAGACCCCGGGCAGTATTCGATTCGACAGCCTTCAGCCGATGTGGAATTAACGACACGACGTGCTCAACTGGAAATTCACCAGTACAAGCCACAGCTTACAATAGATCAAAGTGCCGCCTATTCTGCATATAACGGAGGCAACTATCTGGAGATGAATAATCGAATTTATTCAGGGTTGCCGCAAATTTTTTTACAAGCCATTGCCCATAAGGTGGAGCAAGGCAACCGGATGGCGGCGATTCACATTCCAGGGAATACTATAGCTAATGTCTTTGGAACGGATACAGAAACGCATGTCCTTCCTGAATTTAGGGGGGCTGCATCCATGGATAATGTGGGTATTCATGTCGAAACGCGTGCACCTGATATTACATATACACCTGCAGTATCGGAAATGCATGTGACCGTTAATCGTCCCGAGATTGAGTATACTCCAGGTAAACTGGAAATTTATATGCAGCAGTATCCATCGGTGGCCTATATACCGCCAGAAATTGATGTCACGATGTGAAATAAGTTAAGGTTATAGAGGAGTTGTTTAAGCCGTCTATAGCCTTTTTTTTGTAGTGAAGTGTATATATCTGATTAAATATTGGAGGAATATCTGTGATTATCTCGACATCTATTTGGGGTAACATTGAAGTTAATGAAAAAGAAATATATCGTTTTGAAAAAGGAATTCCGGGGTTTGAAGAGACGACCGAATTTGTGTTGCTTGATCAAGACGAGGCCCCCTTTTACTATCTCCAGTCCCTTCAGCAAAAGGAACTCTCTTTTGTTTTAGTAGACCCTTTTATTTTTTATCCTGAATATGAATTCGAGCTCCCTGATAGTGATACGGAAGAACTGGAGATTGAATCTAATTTAGTCGTTCGCAGTATACTAACGTTACATGAGCAGATTGAGAACTCAACGATTAATCTATTGGCACCACTGGTGTTCAATCCTGATAATAGACAGGCCAAGCAGGTTGTTTTGCATCAGTCTTCATATCAGACCAAGCATTCACTGCAGCCCATGAAGGAAGACGAAACCATCCGTTCAAAGGAAGGTGAATAATCGTGCTAGTACTTTCGCGTAAGAAAGGCGAGTCCATTATCATTCAGGATCACATTGAGGTCACGGTGCTCGGAGTAGAGGGAGATACCGTCCGTATAGGGATTTCAGCGCCCAAACAGATGGACATCTTTCGCAAGGAGATCTATTTATCCATTCAAGAATCCAACCGTGAATCTGCTGCCCATACGCAGTCAAATTTGGATGCTTTGCGCAAGATGATAAATAAAAATAACGAAAAATAAAAAAAAACCTAAAATGCTATTAAAAGATCGACGAGAATGTCGATATATATAGTACAAGCTATTGCGGAGGGGCGGCCGACTTCAACGGATAGCTTTAACAACAATAAACCACATGGATGTGGGACATTTACCTTCAGGGAGGAAATTTACAATGATTATCAATCACAATATCGCTGCAATGAACACTGCTCGTCAATTGAATGCAAACACTGCTAACACAAACAAAGCCATTGAAAAACTGTCTTCCGGTCTTCGTATCAACCGTGCCGGTGACGATGCTGCTGGTTTGGCAATTTCCGAAAAAATGCGTGGTCAAATCCGCGGTTTGGATATGGCTTCCAAAAACGCTCAAGATGGCATTTCCTTGATCCAAACAGCTGAAGGCGCACTGAACGAAACACACAGCATTCTGCAACGTGTTCGTGAATTGGCTGTACAATCTGCGAATGATACGAATACTAATGCTGACCGTACTGAACTTCAAAAAGAAGTAGATGAGCTGACTAAAGAAGTAACACGTATCTCCACAGATACTGAGTTCAATACTAAGAAATTGTTGGATGGAGCTGGTGTTAGTGGCGCAGTGTTCCACATTGGTGCTAACACAGGCCAAGCAATTACATTGTCAATTGGAAACATGGGTGCTGTATCTTTAGCAATTGATACTGTTAATATTTCTACTCAAACAGGTGCGAATGCTGCACTTGCGTCTTTGGACACAGCTATTGCCACAGTATCTTCTGAGCGTGCTAAATTGGGTGCAAACCAAAACCGTTTGGAGCACACAATCAACAACTTGGGAACCACTTCCGAGAACCTGTCTGCTGCTGAATCCCGTGTTCGTGACGTAGACATGGCTAAAGAAATGATGAACCAAACGAAAAACAATATTCTTGCTCAAGCTTCCCAAGCAATGTTGGCTCAAGCAAACCAACAACCGCAAGCAGTTCTTCAATTGCTTCGTTAAGATTAATAGAACAATTGAAAAAGGCTATAATATCCTTAGAACTATCGAGAACCTTCATCTTTTTTAGATGAGGGTTTTTCTTTTTTTTATGCCTTCTAAACTAATTACTCATCTAAATATGACCGATATAAGGAGTAACGATAACTATTCTTTAGTGAGAGGAAATTCTGATATATGTATAAAACAATTGCATTATGTATGATTGTAAAAAATGAGGAACAGTATTTAAGAAGATGCCTAGATAGTGTGAAGGACAAAGTGGATCAAATCATAATCGTAGATACAGGTTCGACCGATGCGACGGTGGATATAGCGAAAGAATATACAAATGAAGTTTATAACTTTAAATGGGTTAATGACTTTTCTGCTGCGAGAAATGAAGCGATTAAATATGCGACATCAGATTATATTTTGATTATGGATGCAGATGAATATTTGGATGAGAGCTCAGACCTAAAAGCGGATGTAAGTTCAGAATGTGATTATTATTTCCTGAAGGTTCATAACTTTTTTTCTCAGGGTCAAAAAATAGAGCATACCTCTATACGACTTTTTGCTAATTTTAAGGGATTGTTTTATCGCAATCGGCTGCATGAGCATTTAAATAATTTAGACGAGGATAAGAAGGGATTTACAAGCGATTTTGGAAAATCGTATCTTTTTCATACAGGGTACACAGATGAAATGATGCAAGACAGAGATAAACAAAAAAGAAATTTACCTTTAATGCTACAGGAAGTAAAGGAAAATCCCAATGCTTATAATTTGTTTAATATGGGCAGAACCTATAAGTGGGTTGGGGAGCATGAAAAGGCTATACAGTATTTTAAAAAGGCGTATCCATTAAGTACAAATTTAATTATTGTGTCTGATCTTTTGACCAATTTAAGCCACTGCTTAGTTTCTTTAAAAAGAGAGTTTGAGGCTTTACAGATACTTAATGATGCTACTGCTCTGTATCCCAATGAAACAGATTTACGTCACACGCAAGCGCTTGTGTTCTCGGAGGTTCATTACTATAAAGATGCTATAGCAACACTAGAAACTTGTTTACAACTCGGTGATCAAGGAATAACAATAACTGAGGGCAATGGGGGATTCATGGCATATTATAGATTGGCAGAATTGCATGAGAAAAATTATCGCCTTTCGCTAAGCTATGAGCATATCATTGAATGCGTTCGAATAAAAAGAGACTTTTTGGCTGGAATTGCAAAGTATTTTGAGATTGTGACCATGGCCAGTATCCCACTGACTGATGTTTATCAGAATTTTAATCAGATATATCGTATCTCAGCCATTAAAGAGCTTAAGGTTTTACTTGAAGTGCTTTATGCTTTACGGCATCCTATATTGAACAGATATCTCAGTGACTATAAAATTAATCCGGAAAATAATGTCCTGGTGGTAGCAACTCAGTACGATAAGCAATATGACAAAGCGAAATTAATGTGGTTAGGAATGGAAAATATTGATGCGGAGAATGGTGAAGATATTTTGCTACTTGCACTAATTCTCAAGGATTCTGAGCTTTTCGAATTATCCAGATCTTATTTGAATTTAAGTGTAAAAGAAGCAAAGGTGCTTCGAAGCATTATTATGAACCATGAAATAGATACACCGAAATTTACAACATACTTGGAAAATACATTAGAAAAACTAGTTGATCGCTTGTTGGTACTCCAAGAGTATGAAATCTTCCAATGTATGTTAGAGTATATTTGGTTTGGTTCTTTAGAACTTAAATATAATACTTTAGAAAAAATGATGAGGTATGGTTTTAATGAAGTAGCTATTGACCTTTTAGTTAAATTATTCGAGGTTAATCCTGCTGATGAGAAAATAATAAGATTATTGGGAGATGCTTGTTTGAATTCTGGTTATCTGGAAGATGCACAGCTTCTTTATACAAAGTTATTAGATCTTTCCCCGGAATATAGCTCTTATGAAAGAAGCTATCGTTTGTACGAGCAATTAGAAGATAAGGAAATGATGAAGAATATTGTTGATAGTATCAAAAATAAATTTCCACTTTGTTTGTGGGTTCATGAAATAGCTAACTAAGGAAGGTGAGGGAAATGAAGGTTAGAGTTGCTGTCATTGGTACAGGTAATATGGGTCTTCATCATATAAGGAATTTATACCATAATCCTAATGTGGATTTAGTTGGCGTGGTAGATATTGATGAAGAACGAATAAAGCAGGCGCAAAAATTGTTTAGTGTGGAAGGGTTTAAAGAATACAGAGAACTCCTAGGAAAAGTTGATGCAGTAAGTATAGTAACCCCAACAAGTACGCATTATGAGATTGCTAAGTTTTTTCTCGAAAATCATGTAAATGTTCTTTTGGAAAAGCCCATTACTCAAGAGATTCGCGATGCTGAGATGCTTATTGAAATATCAGAGAAAACGGGAAGTCGACTGGCTATTGGGCATATTGAGCGTTTTAATCCTGTTATGACAGAATTGAAGCAGCTACTTAATGATAAAAAGCCAGTTTATATAGATATTCATCGGGAGAGCCCTTTTGATCCTCGAATCTTTGACACAGATGTGATATCTGACCTTATGATTCATGACATTGACTTAATATATTATTTGCTCAATGAACCTGTACAGGTTATATCTGCCCAGGGCGTATGTGTTCATTCTGATAGGAATGATTTAGTAAATGCACAACTTATAAGTCGAAGCGGTGTTCTTATTAGCATAACTACAAGCCGCGCTACTGAGCAAAAAATAAGGTCATGGAGAATCATTATGCCCGAGAAGTTAATTGAGGCAGATCTTTTAGAGCGTAAGCTCTATCTAACCCGTAGAACATCAGTAGGAGTGGACTTATTTCAAACAGGTTTTGATCATAAATATACACAGGAGCAGATTACTGCGAAAGTTTTAGTTGCTAATCATGAGCCGTTGCATATGGAAATAAATGATTTTATTAAGTCTATACAAACCGGGGTTGCCCCCCAAACTGGTGGAACTGAAGGTCTTCAAGCCTTAAAAATAGTAAAAGAAATTCAAAAAGCAACAACAGGGGTTTCGAAATCGTGGGAATTACAAGAACAGGAGCTGAATATAACGATATGAGACATATTTCCATAGCAAAGCCATCGATAGGAACAGAAGAAATTGAAGCCGTAACTCGAGTTTTGGAAAGTGGACAGTTAGCTCAGGGAGAGACGGTTTACCAATTTGAGAGAGAGTTTTCAGAGCATTTTGGCTATACAGGATCAGCAGCCGTTGCCAATGGTACTGCAGCTTTGCACGTTGCCCTGTTGGCTGCAGGCGTAAAGCCAGGAGATAAGGTTCTAACTACTCCATTCACCTTTGTAGCGACTAGTAATGCTATATTATATTGCAACGCAGTCCCTGTTTTTGTAGATGTAGACGAGGCCAGTTTTAATATATCACCGGAAGCTATACGTAAGGCAGCCAATGATTTCCCTGAGGCAAGATATCTTCTGCTTGTTCATTTGTTTGGACAATCTTGCGAAATGGACAAAATAGCTGAAATAGCTAAAGAATTTAATTTAACTATTATTGAAGATTGTGCCCAAGCCCATGGTGCAACCTATCAATCAAAGCCAGTAGGGACATTCGGATGTGGCGGCACGTTTAGCTTTTATCCTACCAAGAACATGTCTACTGGGGAAGGGGGAATGATTGTTTCTCAGGATACGCAGTTCTTGGATACTAGTAAATTGCTAATCAATCATGGTTCAAAACAAAGATATGTACATGAAGTACTTGGCTATAATTATAGAATGACTAATATTGCGGCAGCTATCGGTATTGAGCAACTCAAAAAAATTGATCAAATGAATACTGCCCGCAGAAAAAATGCGGAATATTATTTCTCCAATATACACAACAATCTGGTTACGTTACCATTTGTCCATGAGTATTCACATCATGTGTTTCATCAATTCACAATAACGACTACTTATAGAGATCAACTCGTAAGCTATTTAACCGAAAAAGGAATTGGGACGGGCATTCATTATCAATTACCAGTCCATAAGCAATTGCACATAAAAGAGTACTTGGCATCTGTTAAACAAAAGCAGTATTCATGTCCTACAGCAGAAAAACTATCAGAGCAGGTTCTGTCTATTCCTGTGAATCCTGCGCTGTCCATGGAAGACCTTGAGTATGTGGTTCAGACAATTAATAACTTTTCTGTATAACTGAAATTTAGTATGGTAGGGTGATCTTAAATGGAAATTGAATTACGCATGAACCCCATATTGTTATCTTCTATAGCGGAACAATTTAATTGCAAAGTTTTAGGAGACGATATCCTTATCTCGAGATTTGGTAATTTAACCAGTAGGACAAATATGCCTCAAATGCAGCTAAGCTATACTAATTCAGAAGTGTATGCAGAACAATTTAATAAATCTAATATTGGAGCCTGCATTGTTCATAGCTCCTTTGTAAAGTTGAAATCATGCAGTTCAGTAAAAAGTTATTTAGTAACTGATGAAAATCCTGAGCAGTTGTTCTATCGTATTTTCATGTATTTTGTTCATGAAAATACATTTCAAGTTGTAGAAGAACGAAGAGGAGCTAATATTTTTTTAGCAAAGACAGCGGTGATTGGAGAATCAGTCGCTATTGGGAATGATTGCGTAATAATGGATAACGTAGTTATCATGCCTAACACTATTTTGGGTGATCGGGTCGTTATAAAACCCAATACAGTTATAGGTGGAAATGGGTTTCAAGTGAAAGATATAGGTGGAAAGAGGAAAGTTATTCCGCATGTGGGTGGTGTCTATATCTCTGATGATGTTGAAATTGGATCATGTGTGACGATCGATAAAGGTCTATTTGGAGAGTTCACAACAATTGGTAGTGAAGTAAAAATAGATAATCATGTATATATAGCGCATTCTACTTGTATTGGTAAGAGAACGATGATTGCTGGGGGAGTAGTGGTAGCAGGAGGGGTATCCATAGGTTCAAATGTATGGTTGGGGATACAGGTTTCAGTAAACCAACTTTTGACTATTGCAGATTATAGCTATGCAGGAGCTCATGCAGCTATAGTGAGGTCAGTGAGAGCTCATCAGAAGATAGTTGGTGTTCCAGCAAGAGCAATCGGATGGCTATGTACTTGTGGAAATGATTTATATCCAGCAAAAGAACCTTCAGTCTGGATTTGTCCCCAGTGTGAAAGTCACTATATGTTAAATGATAGTGGAAATATGAATAAACAATAGAACCTGCAAGTTAAAGAATAGGATAAGTCTTAAGGAGATGAAGGACTATTAATACAAAAAATGGAATAGATATAATCGATTACTATAGCGATATTGAGAAGCTAAATGTACTTAGAAATGAAATGGTTGGACTGAGTAGTGATGAAGAAATATTTAGTTGTGTTAACATCTTGGTTGAATTCATTATTGGAAGCCAAAAATATTTAATGTACCAAGAGTTCGAACAACTAACCGAGAGGGTCACTACATTTATTGAGTATTGTAATGGTGAGTATACACGAGAAGAAATGATTTCACTCTATCAAGGAGTTATATTTAAATGCAGTGAGTTTTATCAAGTTCTAAAAAATGAACATCGAATCAATGTTTATTTTTTAGGACAAGATAATCAAAATATTATAAGCAAATGTTTCCATGAAGAAAATACAGTATTCAAAGGGTTTTTCTTAAATGATAAAAGTTCATTACTTTTTTTAAAGGGAATGGTTGAGAAACCAGAGGCAAAATATCATGTTTTGATTCAAAATGTGGATGATGTAAGTGAAGAATTAGCTGGTTTGCTAACTAGTTTTGATGAAGTCATTAGCTATAAAAAATTGGTTCAGGAATTGATTGGTAATTTTGTGAAACAGAAATATTATAGCAATTATGACTACTACTATTTATCCAAAAATATTAAGGGAAATACTGATTCAGAAATTTTAGCAGCAGGATCGTCTTATTCAATGTTTGGACTTAGTGAACGCAGTTTTGGTAAAAGTATTTTGAATTTGTCTCTTGCTTCTCAGGATCTTTACTACAGTCGTAAAATCGTGAAAGAGGCCTTGAAGTATAGTCGAAATATTAAATACTGTATTATAGGTATGTCCTACTACAGTTTTCATTATGATCTATCCAGAAGTAAAAAAGAAGCTGAGAAGAGGATTAACAAGGTCTATTATCCTATTTTCAAGGATTCCCACCATTTTGAAGTAAACGAAAGTGTTACCTCATCTGATATGAATTTTGATCATAATTTAAGCTTTTTATGTCATATTATATTCAATAAAATAAAATTAGACCAATCTATTGTTGATGCTTTAGTTGTACACAATTCATACTTTAATAATAATATTAACAGAGAATTTTTCAGCTTGCTCGGGAATATTAGATTGGAGGACATGGATCTGTCGCAAAAGGTAGCAGTAGGTCAACAAAGAGCAGAACAACATAATCAATTATTAGTCCATAATGAAACTGTAAAAGAGAATACTAATGTTTTGAAAAATCTTATCAATTATTTAAACGAAGAAAGGATAACTCCTATCGTTGTGGCGTTCCCTGCGACGGAATATTACCAAAACTCTTTTGATCCCGAATTTAAGGCTGTTTTCTATGAAGTTATGAATAGTCTGGCTAATACGCAGATATTTAAGTTAGTCGATTTATTTGATTCAGATGACTTTGTTGAATCTGATTTTTTAGATATGGACCATCTTAATGAAAAGGGTGCTATTAAGGTTACTAATATGCTGAATATAGTATTAGATAGTCTTTAATATACTATTATAGTTTTATATTCTTCACAATATACTCTAAACAACCGATAAAATAATAAATAGGCCATCGGAGGTTGGAAGAATGAATCTGCAAATTTCGGTTTCAACGAACCAGATAAATGGACAGGCGAACGGTGTGTCTCAAATTAGTGAAGGTTCCACTGCTGGAAACAAAACAACTGAATTATTAGTAACTGCCATTAAAAGTGGATCAGCTTTAACTGAATTGGAGCAGCAAGGGGTTGCTATTCCTCTTGGAGAAGAGCAGCTCATTCGTGCTATAGACCGCGCAGTCAAAGCTCTTCAGGGTCCTACGACAACTTTGGAAATGAGTGTGCATGAGAAGACACATCAGATCTTGGTTAAGGTTCTCAACAAAGACACCGGAGAATTGATTCGGGAAATCCCACCTGAAAAGACTCTTGATTTAGTTGCAAAAATGATGGAAATTGCAGGAATTCTCATAGATGAAAAAATATAAGGGGGTATTACGATGCGTATAAACGGCTTCTCAGGAATGGATATAGATAGTATGGTCACATCAATGATGACTGCCAAAAGAGCACCGTTAAACAAGCTGAATCAACAAAAACAGACACTGGAATGGACACGTGATAGTTATCGTGAACTGAATAGTAAAATTATTCAGTTTAGAGATAAAGTTGGAACTATGAACAAATCGGGTGCAATGAACACACAACTATCCACAGTAACAGGCAATACTACGGCAATTAAAGCTGAAGCTAGTGCCACTGCCAGCTCCACACCTATGTCAGTGGTCGTTAACAAGTTGGCAACAAAGTCCAATATGCAAACTGCTACAGGTCTACGTACTGCTGGAAGCAGTACGGCTGACGTTACTAAAGACACAACTTTGGAGCAAATTGCAGGTAGCGGTGCGTCAGATACTTATGAGTTAAACATCAATGATAAAACAATTACATTCCTTAAAACGGATAAAATTTCAGCGGTCATCGGTCGAATTAATTCAGAAGGGGCGAACGTAACAGCAGCCTTTGATGAAATCAGTGGCAAATTCTCTATTACAGCTAAAGACTATGGAGATAGCAATAATATTAAATTAACAGGTGCGGATAAGCAGGTTAAGAGCAGTACACTCATGGATTTATTCCAAATTAGTTCTACAGACGTAAAGATGGCTGAAAAAGGAGAAGTTATAGTAACGAATACTGCGGATTCAAGTTCTAAAACTTATAATCCTGATGGGAGTACTCTCACTGTAAATGGAGTAACTCTCACCCTGCTAGAAACTACAGGGGCCGCGGGACCGGCTAAAATAACAACCCAATCCGATCCTGCAAAAGCTTTGGAGACGATTAAATCTTTTGTAGATACTTATAATGACCTATTAAGTACATTTAATAAAAAAGTAAGCGAACAAAAGTACAGCGGTTTTCCACCATTGACGGCAGACCAGAAGAAAGATATGAAGGAAGATGAAATTAAGCAGTGGGAAGAAAAGGCCAAAAGCGGTCTTCTCAAAAATGATACCATTTTAAGTTCTGCTGTGTCTTCTATGCGCACGATTATTTCCAGTAAACTGGGCGATCTGAGTTCGGTTGGTATTACGACAGGCCAATACTACGAAAATGGTAAACTACAAATTAATGAAGAAAAGCTGAAGGCAGCTTTGACGACAAATCCGGATAAGGTTTTGAATATATTCATTGGGTCTTCTGTTGATTTAAACAGCAAGCCAGTCTATAGCGAACTAAGAAGTAAGCTTGATACTACGTTAGACATGTTAGTCAAAAAAGTAGGTACATCAAAATTTGACACTGATGCAAGTATGACCTTAAAAGCTGATAGTATAATAGGAAAGCAACTTAAAAGCTACAACAGCAGTATTACAGAATTGACCAAAAACCTTACTGATACTGAAAACCGTTATTACAAGCAATTTTCGGCAATGGAAGAAGCTATGAGTAAGTATCAATCACAATCGTCTAGTTTGACAAACCTTTTAAAATAGTAAAGAAAAGGGTGATCCGTTTTGATTTCATCTCCTTATGAAAAATATAAACAGTCTTCGGTGCAAACCTCGACCCCGGCTCAATTAGTGGTTATGTTATACGATGGTGCCATTCGCTTTGTAAAGGCGGGTCTCGATGGAATTACATCGAACGATATTCCAAAAGCGAACATGAATCTCGGCAAAGCGCAGACGATTATCAGTGAGTTAATGTCTACGTTGAACCATTCTTATGATATCTCCAAAAATTTATATGCTTTATATGAGTATATGAACTATCTACTGATTCAAACGAACATCAAGAAAAAGGTTGAATCAGGTGAAGAGGTTTTGGGATACTTGCAAGAGTTGCGTGAAACTTGGGTTGCAGTGAACAAGCTGACAGCAGGTATGTCATTATCTTCGGAACAGTAAGCTATGATTAATGAAGCTTTATCCCAATTGGAGCAACTAACCCAACAATTCATACTTCGACTGAATGAGACAAATTACGAGGAAGTTGAGATTTTTGTCGAAGTTCGTCAAATGAAGGTAGATCAACTGCTGAGTGCCTTGGAGAATACACCCATGACAGCGGAGCAAAAACAGAAATTAGAGTCTATTCTAAGCCATGATGCAATAATTGATCAGCATATGCAATCGCTAAAGCTGGAAGCCCAAAATTGGCTTGTCCAGCGAAATAAGGCTAAATCGCAACGCAGTGCTTACGAATCTAACTATACGCCCGATAGCTTTCTAATGGATCGTAGGAAATAAGTTAAAAAGCTCTCTCCTAAGCACGCTTTGTGTGGGAGAGAGCTTTTTAACATTTGTATAGTTCTATTGAATTTAAATGAAAAGAAGAAGCGCGCAAAAAAATCTATCAATTCCTCGTTTCAGGCACTAAAAAGTAGTTTAATCTATAATTAGATAAGTGTTCTTTAGTTCAATTTCTATTAGACCTAGGAATAAAGTTATTGACTATTTATCCATTGTGTTATATATGGAATAACTATACATGAAAACATTATCAATTCCAATTGACAATGGATAACCTTGGGTGGTATAGTCGGAATTGTAGGCGAGAGCCTCACTTCATTTGATGACGAAGGGAATGTTAGTGCATGCAAGGTAAAGTTAAATGGTTTAACGCAGAAAAAGGTTATGGTTTCATTGAAACTGCCGATGGCGGCGACGTATTCGTTCATTTTTCCGCAATTCAAACAGAAGGCTTCAAAACACTTGAAGAAGGACAAGACGTGGAATTCGACATTGTCGAAGGCGCACGTGGACCACAAGCCGCTAACGTAACCAAATTATAATCATCCCCGGCATAGCCGACCTACATAATTGGTAAGATGGTTAGCAATGGATAACGCGCTAGCAACTGCCCTGGAATATATTCCAGGGCTTTTTTATGTTTTCTAGATGAGCAGATGTTCATAAAAACATAAAAAAGCCCCTTACACGATGGTAAGGAGCTAGGCGATACACAGCACGGTGAAAAGTTACTCTACAGAACCGTCGAAGTCAGCCATCTCCACGAAAATGGTGTTGGAGGAGGCAGACTGCTTCTCTACGCGTCCGTTTGGATAGCGGAATTGATAGCACAGGATGACTTGAGCGATTAGATAAGCACGAAGTGCGGATTCAATGTCCAAGGAAAAGACGATGACGGCCTTATGGTCTGGGTCAAGACGGCCCAACGGGATACCTTGGAGCAATTTAGGATATGGAAGTGGCACAGAGTTCACAGTGACCGTTCGCAGTAAAAGGAAATCTTCGGCTGCGAATGGTGCAGTGAGTAATAGCTCCTCCAGCGGAGTGTTACCGATGTTTTCCACGTTGACGGTAAAGGACAAGGTATCTTCTTGCCCGACACGTAGAGCGCTGGAGCTAAGTGTGAGTTTAGGAATAGCTGCGATGACGGTCACGCCGACGGAGTTGGATTGAGCAGTCTCTTGAACAGTTTCACCTCCGCTACGACGTGAGGTATACGCGACGGTGGCTTGGTTGCTGAAGGTTCCATCCACGGGTGCTTCGCGGATTTGGGCTTGTAGCGTAAGGATGACGGTCTCACCTGGAGCAATATCCGGGAGATTGGTTCCTGTGCCCGGATTAGCGCCTGACTGAGCTTCCTTCTGGATCGTCAGGCTGTTAGGTACGTAAATCAGTCCTTGCGGCAACGGGTCTGTGAACAATGGATATAGCGCCGGGATACCGCCTTTGTTCGTGATTTGTACGGTAAATGTAAGCGTATCGCCTACGGAGGCATCGGCGGTATTCACATTTTTGACTAATTCAAGCAGTGGATATACGACTGGAGTGTTGATGGCATTTGTGGCCAGAGAGCCTGATACGGATCTTCCTCCAGGTAGTGTGAACGAATAGGTAAGCGTAGCCTGATTGACGATGTAGCCGGATGGAGGTGTTTCGGCCACGGTCACTTGATAAGTCAGCGTTAAGGACTGTCCGGGTTCCGCAGATCCGAGACCAACACCAACAGCAGGATCGGTCCCCAACAAGGATTGACCGTTCAACTGGATGGTGCCGGGAACGAACAGAGTTCCAGCAGGAATAAAGTTTTGCAGGGTAACTTCGGTAGTTACGTTGCCAAAGTTGTTAAGCTGCACTGTGTAGGTAAGGGGCTCTCCTGCTACGGCCTCAGCATTTTCTGTGGAGATACTTACATCAAGCTGCGGGTCAAAGACGGCTACAGTCACGATGTTGCTGGTGACCTCGCTCGTACCGTTGCTATCAGCATACCGGAGCTGCACGCTATTGTTTAGACGGCCTCCGGCAGGCAGTGACTGAACGTTCACGGTGTAGGATACATTCACTTTTTGCCCCGGTTGAAGGCTGCCGATGAATAATGGCTCACCTGGTTTGATCAAGGCAGGTGAATCATTAACTCTTAAGCTGTCTGGATTAATAACGGTTCCAGCAGGTACATAATCGGCTAACACCACATCGGTACTAACCGAGGCCTCGTCGTTCGCAAGAGCTAACTGGTAAGGTACCGTATCGCCCAATACGACAGCTGATACGGTTGTGCTTAACACGGCTGATAAGTCTCCTTCTACAGATCGGGTTGCCTTCACTGTGACAGGGGAAGAGACAGTTTCCAAATGTAAACTGCGTCCATCCGGCAATTGGTAGGAGTAGGCCAATGAAGCTTCATTCACGAGTGTGCCTGATTCGGAGGCCCGGAGTACGAGAGCAGAGAAGACGGCAGTAGCCTTTTCTCCCGGCGCGATTGTACCGAGGGCGATGCTTTGCCCCGGACTGACACCATACTGAGCAACTCCGTTCACTGAGACGGAATCAGGTACAAAAGAGAGCTCCGGCGGCAGTGAGTCACTCAGCAATCCGAAGGCACCGATGTTTCCAGTGTTTTCTGCGGTTATGGTATAAATGATACTCTGTCCTGGCAGCACACTGTCTGTATCGGCAGATTTGGTGAGCTTCAGAACAGGCTGGAGTACGGCAATGGTTACAGCATTGGACAGGATCGCACTCGCTTCTTCTCCCTCCGTAAGCAGCAAGCGGGCCTGATTCGTACGTGGTCCCGGTTTTCCTGTTGCCGCGATATGGGCTTCAAAGGAAACCACTGTGGTCGTTTTCGGCTCTAGCGGCGGCAAAGAAATACCATTTTCGGGATTGCTTCCTGCGACTGTTGTCCCATTGATTTTAACGGAACCTGTAACAAATTCGATATCTTCTGGTAGAGCGTCCAGCAAACGAGCGTTTTGCACAGTGTCCCCGTCCTCGTTAAGGATAACGAGCTCATAAGTCAAGGTATCTTCAGCAGTGGCGAAAGGTGAGCTTACGCTTTTGCTTAATGTGATGTTCAGCGGTGAAACGGCAACCTGGACGATGTTGGATAAATGGAAGCCTCCCGCCTCCCGTCCGTCTGGAGCACTAAAGCGATAGTCTACCTCGGCCTGATCCACCAGCAGTACAGTTACAGGGATGGAAGATACCAGCACTTGGAAAGTAATGGTCGCCGATTGGCCTGGGAATACGGCTGGAGTCGGGATGCCAGAAACCGGACTTGCGCCGGGAGCGGCAATGCCGTTAATCGACACGGTGTTTGGCAGGAAAACGGAGCCGTCCGGAATATTGTCGGTTACAGTGGTCGAGGCTGCGATGTTCCCGGTGTTGGTTACAACGATGGTGTAGGTAATGACGTCTCCTATCGTAGCATTGTTGGTACTGCTTGTTTTGGCTGCTGTCAGGACCGGTTGGAACACTGGAATGGTCACGATATTGGATGTAGAGCTGCCAGTGAAAACGCCGCTTGTAAAGCTGACTGAAGCCTGGTTGGATAGTTGTGTCGGTGTAGGCAAGGAATTAACTTGAACCTGGAACGTGACGGTCGTAACGGCTCCAGGAGCGAGTGAACCGATAGCAATACCAAATCCCGGATTTCCACTAGGGAAGGAGGTTCCGCCTACGGTCACACTGCCATTTACAAAGGAGCTTCCTGCTGCAATCATATCTGAAACGACAACGTTATTGGCTGTGCTAATCCCATTATTGGAGACAGCTAGTGTATAGGTGATGATGTCTCCGACAATGGCATCTGTAGCCGCTGTACCTTTGACGATGCTGACATCTGGTGAGGATACGGAGATGCTGAGTGAGTTGGAGACGGCTGATCCAGATATGGTTCTGCCATCCGGCGGCTGAAACGTGAACGTTCCAGATGCCTGGTCGATCAACACCTGTGGGTTAGGCAGCGAGTTGATAATGGTTTGGAAAGTCACAGATACAGTTCCGCCTGGCAATATGGAGCCAATTGGAACGCCTGTTTCAATGGATAATCCGGGCTGCGGACTGCCTGCAATACTGACACTGTTGGCAAGAAAAGATGATCCGGCAGGAATGTTATCGCTGATCGTAAGGGCTGCTGCAATGTTTCCGTTATTCACGGCTGTAATCATGTAGGTTAGTGTGTCACCGACGGATGCGTTAAGGGTGCTGGATGTTTTGGTAAGTGCAATCAACGGCTGGAACACCGGCACGATGAGCGGGACGGAAAAGGCAGTTCCGGTGAACGGTCCACTGGTAAACGTGACGGCCGCGATATCTGTGAGTAGGGGGGGCTGCGGTAAGGTTTGGACGGAAGTCTGGAAACTTACGATAAATGTATTTCCAGGCGCGACGTTTCCAATGGCAATTCCTGCAACTGGCGAAGCATTAGGGAAGGCTACTCCGTCGATAAGAACACTACCCGGAACAAAGGAGGTACCAGACGGAATCGTATCGGTTACCACGGTATCTGTGACTGTATCCACACCGCTGTTGGTGATGCTCAGTGTATACCTGATCGTATCTCCGACTACAGCGGCTGTGAGACTGGACGTTTTGGCTACCTGAATATTAGGAGCGGATACAGTGACATTGACCGTATTTGATGTGACGGAACCACTTAGAACTCTGCCATCAGGCGGTGAGTAAGTAAAGTTCGCTTGCCCTTGATCGGTCAGTACCGGCGGGTTAGGCAGGGACGAAACGACAGTTTGGAAGCTCACCACGATACTGCCCGAAGGAGCAAGGGAACCAAGTGTGATTCCTGCAACTGGTGAGGCTCCCGGTACAAGGACGCCATTAACGACGACACTGTTAGGCAGTAGCTCTGAGCCTGCGGGAATGTTATCCGACAGCACAGGAATAACAGCGATATTTCCCGTATTGGCAAGCGTCAGCGTGTAGACCAGCGTCGATCCGATTTGCGTGTTGACCGTATTAACGGTCTTGGTCAGGCTGATGATCGGCTGATAAACTGGCAAGGTGACAGGATCGGACTGCGAAGACGAGGTCAGAGCGCCTGAAGTGAAGCTGACGGTCGCCTGATTGGTAATTTGCGGCGGCTGAGGCAGACTGATGACAGAGACCTGGAAAGTGACTGCTGCTGAGCCGCCTACCGCAATGGTGCCTACAGGGATACCTGAGCTTGGTGAGGCAGCAGGCACAGGTGCTCCATTCACTGTTACGCTACTAGAGACAAAGCTGGTCCCGGGCGGCAGTGGATCAGAGACGACGGCATTGACGACTGGGCTGATCCCGTTATTCGTAGCAATCACGGTATACGTAATCGTATCCCCCACCACGGCATCTGTAGCGGAGGCCGTTTTGACCACATCCACATCTGGCGAAGAGACGGAGACAGTCACAGATGGAGATGCCGCACTTCCGCTCAGCACACGACCATCCGGTGGTTGGTAGCTGAAAGCAGCGGTTGCCTGATTGACTAATGTACCTGATGCGGGTAGCGAGGTAATGACTACCTGGAATGTCAGGGTAACGGTTGTGTTCCCTCCTATAATACCCAGTGCAACTCCGACCGTTGGGTCAGAGCCAGGGGCTGCTGTGCCATTGATAACCACGCTGTTGGGAATAAAGGCTGATCCGGCTGGAATCGGATCACTAAGCACGGTATCTACACCGATATTTCCACCGTTAGTAACTGAAAGCGTGTAGGTTATGGTATCCCCAACCGTCGCTTTTCCCGTTCCTGCGCTTTTGGCTACCGTGACGATCGGTTGATACACAGGGATAGTAACGGGACTAGATACGGAAAATCCATTAAAGACACCTGAGGTGAAGCTGACGGTTGCTTCATTGGTAATGACAGCAGGTGTCGGCAGAGACTGTACATTCAGCAAAAAGCGAATTGTAGCGCCTCCGCTAGGACCGAGGGTCCCTACAGGAATGCCGTTTTGCGGATTTGCGGAAACAACAGGTACACCATTGATTGTAATGCTGCCAGGCACAAACGCAGTTCCGACAGGGATTGTATCGGTAGCGATGACGCTAGTAACGGGATCAAGCCCATTATTGAAGACGGTAATGACGTAAGGAACCGAATCACCCACGACAGCGTCGGCAACATTAGCCACCTTGGTGACGGTGACGTTAGGTGACGAGATCGGAATGGACACGGGTAAGGCCGAGCTGCTTCCGGTCAACGTTCGTCCATCCGGCAATTGGAATGTATAGTTCACACTTGCCTGATTGGTCAGTATAGAACCGGGCGGTACAGATATAACCACGGCGCTAAACGAGACCGTTACCGTAGCGCCAGGTCCAACGCTCCCGATATTCACCCCTGTAATCGGGTCTGCTCCGGGGAGGGGTGAGCCGTTAACCAATACGCTGTTTTGATTCAGGCTGAGCGAGCTGGACAACAGATCCAGCACAACCGTTTGTGCAGGGGCGTTTCCCGTGTTGGTTACAGTAATGACAAAAGCCAGTGTATTCCCAACGGTTGCACGGTCCGCGCTAATGGTATTGGTCACGTTCAAAATCGGCTGCAAGACAGGCAAATTGACCGGATTAGAGACAGATTGCCCTGCGAATGCCCCGGAGTTGAAGGAGACGATCGCCTGATCTGTTGACACGCCTGAGGCAGGCAGTGACGTTACGGTAGACTGGAAGGTGACGGTTACAGAGCTGGATGCAGGGATCGAGCCTACAGAGACTCCTGAAGCGATGTTGGCCCCCGGTATCGTTACACCGCCTACCTGTACGGAGTTAGGTATAAAAGTAGTGCCGTCGGCAATCGGGTCGATAAAAACGGTCCCTGTCACGGGTGTAATGTCGTTGTTCGTTGCGGTAATCGTATACGTAATAGTATCGCCGAAAGTGACGGAGGTTTGGTTGGCCGTTTTGGTCACGGCGACATTCGGATTGGATACCGGAATAAACACCGCATTCGATTGAACACTTCCGTTCAGTGTCCGACCGTCAGGCGGTTGGAAGGTAAATGTAGCCGATCCTTGATTTAACAAGCCCAAGCTGTCAGGAACAGAGTTAATGACAACCTGGAAAGTAAGGGAGACAGATGCACCCGCAGCAATGCTTCCGACCGCTACACCCGCTTGGGGCGCAGTTCCGGCAACGGGCAGACCGTTTACAGTGACGCTGTTGGGTACAAATGAGGAGCCTGACGGTATGACGTCGGTGAAGGTGGCAGTTGCCGCTAAATTGCCTGTATTTTGCGCAGTCAAAGTATAAACCACCGTATCGCCCACAGTCGCTTGACTCGTACCAGAGGTTTTAACAAGGCTGATAATCGGTTGATAAACGGGAACGGTGACTGTGTTGGAGAGTGATGTGAAATTCAGTGTGCCGCTGGTAAAAGAAGCGGAAGCCTGATCGCTCAGTTGCGGCGGTTGAGGCAGACTGTTGACAGATACGGAAAAGGTGACAGTCGTAGATACTCCGGCAGCCAGTGAACCGATCGGAATTCCTGTTAGGGGACTGGCTGAAGCTAGTGTCGTTCCATTGACGGTTACGGAGCCAGAAATAAAAGTAGAGCCTGCTGAAATCGTATCTGTTACGCGAACATCAGTGACCGTTTCAATTCCGCTATTCGTAGCTGTAATGGAGTAGGTTATCGTATCACCGGGAACAGCATCAGCCGCCGAGGCGCTTTTGGTAACCTGTACATTCGGCGACGATACGGGAATCGTGACAATATTGGACGAAACATTGCCGTTGACAATCCGGCCATCCGGCGGTTGAAAGGAAAAGCTGATATTCGCCTGGTCGGTGAGTTGGGGAGGCAAAGGCACGGAAGTAATCACCACCTGAAAAGTTGTTTGAACCACGGCTCCGGGTGCGATGGAGCCGATAGATAGACCTGTTGCGGGACTGGCACCCGGAACAGGAGCACCGTTGACGACTACGCTGTTCGGTACCAGTGTTGAGCCTGCGGGAATATTGTCTGTCAAAGTGGCAGCAGTAGCAATATTACCGCTGTTTTCTACTGCCACGGAATACGTTACGATATCACCAACCGTTGCCCGTACAGGCCCGGCGGTTTTGCTCACGGTTAGCACTGGAGCATTTGCGGTCACCGTCACCGCATTGGACACAGATACACCTGAAAAAGCACCGCTGGTGTAGCTGACACGCGCTTGATTGGTGAGTTGCGGTGGACTCGGCAATGGAGAGGATACCACCACTCTGAAGGTGATCGTAGCGCCTCCTCCTGGGGCAATGCTGCCGATTGCAATGCCCAGAGATGGATCACCAGCGGTTATCGGTGAACCATTGAGCGTTACACTGCCTGCTGTAAACGAAGAGCCCACAGGGATGGGATCGGAAACTACTATATTGTTCACTGCCTCGATTCCGTTGTTGAGTACGGTCAGGGTGTACAGCACCGAATCACCCGGAATGGCAGTGGAACGGTTTGCAGTCTTTGATATGGATACATTTGGCGCAGACACAGGAATGGATAACACGTTGGACGATGCACTATCTGTTCGTACCCGGCCGTCGGGCAAAGCGAAAGAAATAGCGGCGGTCGCCTGATCTGTTAGCTGGGACGGTGACGGAAGAGAGGTGACCACCGTTTGAAATGTCAGTGTGATAGGACTTTGCGGCGACACGGTTCCGATGAAAATACCAGCTGCCGGACTGGCTCCAGGATGACTGACGCCATTGATAACCACACTGTTTTCCATAAATGTCGATCCGGCGGGAATAGCATCTGTCAGCGTCACCGAAGCGTTATAGTTGCCGCTGTTCGTGACTAATAACGTATAGAGAATCGTATCGCCTATCGTAGCGGCCGTTGTGTTTGCGGACTTGACCACACTGATGCGGGGCTGATAGACCGGCACAGAGACGGTATTCGTCTGGGATGTTCCAGTAAAAGCGCCGCTCGTAAAGCTGACCCTGGCTGTATTTTGCAGCGGCTGTACAGCCGGGACGGCATTGACCAGCACAGCGTAGGCTACCTGAACAGATGCACCTGCCCCAATCGTGCCGACTGGAATGCCATTTCTGGGGTCAGCAGCACTCACAGGCGAGCCGCCAACGGTGACGCTGCCGGGGACAAAGGACACGCTGCTGGGAAGTGGATCGGTAATCACGGTGCTGGTGATCGGGTCAATTCCGTTGTTTGTAGCGGTCACGCTGTAGGTCAGCGTTTCACCTACACTAACGGATGTGAATCCGGAAGATTTTGTAACCGCTACGCTGGGCAAGGAGATGGATACGGAGACGATATTGGATAGCAGCGTGCCGGACAAGGTTCTTCCGTCTTGCAACTGATACGTGTATTGGAGCAGCCCCTGATCGTTCAATCCCCCTCCGGATGGTATGGAATCAACAGTAGTACGGAACGAGACGGTGATTTGTGCACCGGGATTTACAGTACCCACCGAAATTCCCGTATTGGGGTTGGCCCCCGGCACTGAGGACCCTCCGACAATGACACTTCCCGGAATAAAGGTAGAGCCTGCTGGAACAGTTTCCGTCAAGGTTGTGGTTAATACAGCAGTTCCTGTATTGGCAATCAGAAATGAGTAAGTGATTGTGCCGCCTACGCTGGCACGGTTGGAGCTTGCGCTTTTGGTAATCGTCGGAGCTGCAATAACGACAGGAATGGTCACCAGATTAGACAGGGATGATCCTGTAAAGGCACCGGAAGTGAAGCTGACGATTGCACGGTTGTTGATCTGTGCAGGAGACGGTAATGAGTTAATAGCTGCCCGAAACACCACGGTAATCGATGCACCCGGAGCCAAAGTGCCAATCGGAATGCCGCTGACGGGCGTAGCAGACGCCGATGCCGTACCGTTCACGGTGACGCTGCCAGTTACGAAGGCAACTCCGGCAGGTAACGGATCAGTAACCACTACATTGGTCACATTGGCTATTCCGTTGTTCGTAGCGGTTATCGTAAACTGAACGGTTTCACCGACTGCGGCAGCCGCCAGTAAAGAAGCTTTTGTCACAGTTACATTCGGTGAGGATACGGGTATGGTGAGGGTGTTGGATGTACCGCTTCCGTTCAATACACGCCCGTCAGGCGGTGTAAAGGTATACGTGTACGTTGCCTGATCAGTCAAGCTTCCGGAGGCGGGAACGGAATTGACGAGGGTCTGGAAAGTGACCGGTATAGTAGCACCCGTATTGATCGTTCCTACCGAGAAGCCTGTGGCGGGATTGGCGGCAGGTACGGAAGAACCGCCAATGGTCACGCTGCCAGGTATGAAGGATGATCCGGCGGGAATGCTCTCCAAAAAGCTGAGATTTGCAGCAATGCTGCCCGTGTTGGAGACTTGGAATGTATACGTAATCGTATCTCCAACCGTAACGGCCGTTGTGTTGGCACTTTTAACAATCCCGATAACAGGCTGGTAGATCGGTGTGCTCGCTGTGTTGGACGGGACGCTACCGGAAATGACAGGCCCGCCAGGCACGGTCTGGAAGGAGAAGGCTGCCGATGCCTGATTGCCCAGTTGAGTGTTTGCTGGCAATGAAGTGACCGTTGCTCGGAACGTAATGGTCACGGTCGAAGCAGGAGCCACCGTACCTACGGTAATCCCTGTTGCGGGATTGGCTGTCGGCTGGGCCGTACCTGCGACGACAACGCTGCCGGCTACGAAGGTAGCCCCGACCGGGATGGTATCGGTGAGCACTGTGCTGGAGGCGCTAACCAGGCCAGTATTCGATATGTTGATTGTATACGTAAGTGTATCGCCGATAACCGAGCCTGTAGCGCTGGCTGTTTTGGTCAGGGTTACCAACGGGGCGTTGATATCAATCTGAATTGCATTGGCATTCACTGTGTAAATATCGCCATTTGTTGTCAGTTGGAGGACACCGCTGGTTTGGCTGTTAAGCAGCGTGGAGGAAATATCTACGTTAGTAATGTCCCAACCCTGCCGTCCACCCGTGACCTGCGTTCCGGGTGCCCCATTCAGGGCATTGGTTGTACCGAATGTCCCCGTCGTGACCAATGTGCCGTCATCCCCGTTAATTTGGGAAGCGAAAAAGTTAGTTGAAAAATTGTTGGGCCCCGACAGCGCCGTCAAACTGGCTGTGGTAGGTCCAAACAGCGCACGGTCTCCAGTGATGTCTACATCACCCTCTTGGGCGCTAATCAGTGCCCTGCCGCGCAAGGTCCCCTGTACAGGCGTGGCAAAGCCGCTCACCACAGCGTTAACGGCGCCTGTGGCGCTACTCACCCCTTCACCACCTACGCGCAGCGACAGATTGCGGAAGGGCAGAGACGGGTTATTGTACACCACAGCCAGCGTCCAGCCCGCATGGTTCGTGTTGGTCGAATCTGGAACCGTGATGGTGCCTGTTACATTTCCGACCGTATATGCCCCTGCGCCGCCTTGAATGACCAGATTGGTCACATTCGCCGTTCTCACATAGGTGCTGAGACTGGTTACATTGACCGAGGTTGCAGATTCAGGGCTGATGGTAGTGGACAAGGCGGGGGTTTGAAATGTGACCGGATTGCTGGCGCTGGACAACACATTGGTGCTGCCGTTAGCATAACTTCCTCCCCAAATAAGCTCAGCATACAGCACCGTACTGCCCGCAGGAAGCACAAGAAATGCTGTCGATGAGTTACTTGTAATTGCAGAGGTTGTGCCCAATGGATACGTGCCAAAGCGAGAGGCTGTATTGGTTGTGATGAAAGCGCCAATGCTGGTTACAGTTCCCGGTACTCCTACCGAAGCGGAATGGGCCAATCCGAGCGTATTCCCTATAAAGGTAACAGCCCCCGTCTGGTTCGTTTCATAACGCTGAATAAAAGCCATGGATAGCTTCCTACTTTCTATCTCTTCCAATATTTGCCGTTTGGAGGATCGTCGTTTGGGAAGAGCCAGCTAGGCTGAACGTAATAATCCTTTCATATAAAATTGTCACGCAGGGTAACTAAGTCGTGCATGCACCACAGGCCTGCATCGGATTCAGTGTGAAAAAGCCTCCTTCCTTTTTCGTTAAAGTAGCTGAGCGTAAAGCTGGGAATACATAAAATGTCACGATGCAGCAGATCAACTATTTTTATATGCGTTCATTATTCACATGTGTATGCAGGTCTCTTTAAAACATGATCTTTTTCAAAAGATGAGATAGTCGCCAAGGGTTTTATCGAAAAAAGAAGATTTTTGTAAAATAGCTCCGAAATGTTGGGTGTTTTTTTACTTGGCGTTAACATATGTGCTATACTGAAGGGGCAAAGGAGGCGTGCCCTATGAACTTAACAGTACGAGGTCAACAGATCGAGGTTACCGACGCTTTGAAGGAATACGTTGATAAGAAATTCAGCAGACTTGAAAAGTATTTCGATGCACCCCCGACGTCTGACGGAAGTGTAACGTTAAGCACAACCAGAGATTTGCACACTGTAGAAGTAACCATTCCTTTGCCGGGGCTTGTACTCCGTGCCGAAGACGAAAGCGACGACATGTATGCGTCCATTGATGCCGTGGTAGACAAGCTTGAGCGGCAGATTCGCAAGCATAAAACCAAGCTGAACCGTAAATTCCGTCAGGAAGGCAGTTTGAAAACCCTTTTTGTAGAAGGGACGGCAGGTGGCGTGGCTGTTGCTGAAGATGAGGATGCAGAATTGGATGAGCTGGAAGTCGTCCGCACCAAGCGTTTCTTATTGAAACCGATGGATGTGGAAGAGGCCATTCTTCAAATGAACATGGTTGGACATAATTTCTTCGTATTTGCCAATATTGATAACGAAGAAGTCAGCGTGGTTTACAAGCGCAATGACGGCAAATACGGCCTGATCGAACGGGAATAATCTGTAAGGCAGGAACTTATCATGTTTTAAAATGAATAGAGGGTTCCCGATTGAAAGCATGCTTCATTGGAGATTGGGAAGAATGAAAATAACGACGAGCCTTATCCTTGCGAACCTGGCGGGGTAGGGCTCTTTTATATGTTTTTCTGAAAATGAAATGTAAATTTTAATGCAAATAAGCGTAACCAAATGTGTATTTCATACGTCAATTGTTTTGGTATCTTTAACCGGATGCAAATCAGGGAGCGGCTTGTGTTGCGGCATGTCCTACAAACTGTTACAATTTATGCAAAGAACATCGCACGATGGGCTGGTATAGCCGGGCCTGTCAAACATATCGGGAATCAATTTCATCATGGACCCTTTCTTATTGTGAAATTGATTCTATTAATTGTTTTGCGTGAAAGGGGTAAACCATGCTAGGAATTGTAAAGAAAATTTTTGGAGATACAAACGAACGTGACGTCAAGCGTTTAATGAAGACGGTTGAGCTGATCAATAAATTAGAGCCGGATTTCGAGAAGCTATCGGATGAGGAGTTGCAAGCGAAAACGGCGGAGTTTAAAGCCCGGATTGAGCAGGGAACTACGGCGGAAGAGATTTTGCCGGATGCTTTCGCAACCGTTCGTGAGGCGTCCAAGCGGGTGCTGGGCAAACGTCATTATGACGTGCAGATGCTTGGCGGTATTGCGCTGCATGAAGGTAAAATTGCCGAAATGAAAACTGGCGAAGGTAAAACACTGGTGGGAACACTGCCGGTTTATTTGAATGCACTGTTGGGCAAAGGTGTACACGTGGTTACGGTCAATGACTATTTGGCGCAGCGTGACAGCGGAGAAATGGGACAAGTCTATAACTTCCTGGGCATGTCGGTCGGGCTGAATTTGTCCGGTCTGGGTCATGGAGAAAAGCAAGCTGCATATGCTTGCGACATCACGTACGGCACGAACAATGAGTTTGGATTCGATTACCTGCGTGACAACATGGTGCTCTACAAAGAACAGATGGTACAACGTCCGTTGTATTTCTGTATCATTGATGAAGTGGATTCCATTCTCGTCGATGAAGCCCGTACGCCGCTGATTATCTCTGGACAAGCTCAGAAATCCACGGAGCTGTATTTTGCGGCTGACCGTTTTGTGAAGAGCCTGAATGTTGAAGAAGATTTCACCTTGGATATCAAAGTGAAGTCGGTTGCTTTGACTGAGAACGGTGTATCCAAAGCTGAGAATTTCTTCGGACTGGAGAACCTGTACGATCAGGAAAGTGTTACAATTAATCACCACATCGTACAGGCATTGAAGGCTAACGCTATTATGCGTCTGGATGTGGATTATGTCGTAGCTGACGGCGAAGTTCTAATTGTCGATGAGTTCACAGGCCGTCTGATGGCTGGACGTCGCTACAGCGATGGTTTGCATCAGGCGATTGAAGCGAAGGAAAACATCGTTGTACAGAACGAGAGCATGACGCTGGCGACGATTACCTTCCAAAACTATTTCCGTATGTATCGTAAATTGGCGGGTATGACGGGTACAGCTAAAACAGAAGAAGAAGAATTCAAAAAAATATATGGGCTGGAAGTTCTCCAGATCCCTACGAACCGGGCGAATCAGCGTTTGGATATGCCTGACGTAGTATACAAGAGCGTAAAAGGTAAATTCCATGCGGTAGTGGATGAAATTGTGGAGCGCCACAAAAACAACCAGCCGATATTGGTAGGTACGATTTCCATTGAAAATTCGGAGCTTCTTTCCGAAATGCTGAAACGCAAGGGCGTCCGGCATAAAGTGCTTAACGCCAAGTATCATGCCGAGGAAGCCGAAATCATTTCCCGCGCAGGTGAAGCGGGTTCAGTAACCATTGCCACGAACATGGCAGGGCGGGGTACAGACATCGTGTTGGGCGAAGGCGTATCGGGTATTGGTGGTTTACACATCATCGGTACAGAGCGTCACGAATCTCGTCGTATTGATAATCAGCTTCGTGGACGTGCAGGACGTCAGGGTGATCCGGGCTCCACTCAATTTTACTTATCGCTGGGCGATGAGTTAATGAAGCGTTTTGGTGCAGACAACGTGCTGAATATGATGGAGCGCTTGGGCTTCGAGGAAGACCAACCGATTGAAAGCCGCATGATTACACGTGCTATCGAATCGGCGCAAAAACGTGTTGAGGGCAACAACTTTGACCAGCGTAAAGTCGTTCTCCAGTATGATGACGTGATGAACCAGCAGCGTACTATTATTTACAAACAGCGTCGTGAAGTGCTGGAATCCGAGAACATTAAAGAAGTTGTGTTCGACATGATCAAGCCTGTCATTGATCGTGTAGTGGAAGCTCATTGCGGCGATGACATTCCTGAAAACTGGGAACTTGAAGAAGTGGCAGAATATGTGAACAGCAATCTGCTTGATGAAAATGCAATCAGTCGTGATGACCTGTGGGGTAAAGAAAAAGAAGAGATCGTTAAAATGATCTTCGAGAAAGTTACGGAAAGATACCACAGACGTGAAGAGACGATTGGTGAAGACATGGTACGCGAGTTCGAGAAAGTTATCGTATTGCGTGCAGTGGATAGCAAATGGATGGATCATATCGATGCTATGGATCAGCTGCGTCAAGGTATTCACTTGCGTGCTTATGGCGGTACTGATCCATTGCGTGAATACCAGTTTGAAGGTTTTGAAATGTTCCATGCCATGATCGCCAGCATCCAGGAGGAAGTAGCGACTTACATCATGAAGGCGCAAATTGAATCCAACCAAGAGCGTCAGGCTGTTATCGACGAAGACAAAATCTCGACGAGTGGCGAACCTGCTGCTCCTAAAAAGAAATCCGCCCCTTCGCGTCCGCGCAGAAAATAACGATTGAAGAACGGACCTGAATCCGTGAAACAAAATATTGAAAAGGTTAGAAAAGTAGACTCCAGTGAAGTAAACTGAAGAAAACGGTAGAATTGCCTTGCTTCTCATCTTCACCCTGGAGGTGTTTCCATGAATCCTGTTCGTTTTCAGTTGGATCAGTCCGTCGAGTG